>CAVZAR010000004.1:0-468678 GCA_963773305.1 uncultured Pseudomonadota bacterium | reverse complement strand
CGTCGCTGCAGCGCGTCCTTCGCGGCGCATCTTGTCAAGAAGCTCCCCCGCGACAAGCTTGAAGTCGGTCGCGTTTGCCTGCTTATCGAGCTTGCGCTGCACCGCCGGATCAACGCCTTCGCCAAGCAATTTCCTCGCGGCATCACGACGCGACCGGGCGTCTGCAAGAGCGACCGCCGGGTAGACGCCAAACGCGAGAGTCTTCTGCTTACCGGCGTGGCGATATGCCATCCGCCAAAGCTTCGTGCCACGGGGCTCGATCAATAGATGGAGCCCACCGCCATCCGAAAGCTTGAACGGCTTCCGACTTGGCTTCGCATTGCGGATTGCGGTGTCAGTCAGTGGCATGCTTCGTCGCGTGTTGGTTCCCGGCCAAGCGCCAAATCCGATACCAACAAATATACCAACAAATCGCTCGGCTGCTCACGAGTATGCGCGAACAAACGTGAACGAGTCTTCTACGTTTTGTTTGTTTTTTCAGATGTTTCGGACGACCGCGAACATCTGCGAACGGTAAATGGTGCCCAGGGGCGGAATCGAACCACCGACACCGTGATTTTCAGTCACGTGCTCTACCAACTGAGCTACCTGGGCGCCGGGCCGCCTCGGGCGAGGCGGGCGGGAAGCGCGGGGCGCGTTATAAAGTCCCGGCCCGGCACTGTCCAGAACGGCCCCGGCAGCCTCAAAAATCAGGGCTATAAAGCCGAGCGCGGCGCGAAAGCGCCGCTTGAGGGCCACCCCATCCTTCTCCGGCAGCACCCGCGGCGGCTCCTCGGCCGTAATTGCCACGCGGGCGAACAGCGTCTCGTCCAGGCTCTTGAGGCGGCCGGCAAGCGCCGACAGCGCGGCCTCGTCGCGCACGTCGAGGCAGAGCGGAATGCCGCAGGCGCGCGCCACCCCCACCAGATCGGTGCCCTTGCGGGTGTGGCTCGGCTGACCGCCGGTCTCGCCATAGACGCCGTTGTCGAACACGATGACGGCGAGATTGGCCGGGCGCTGCTGGCCGATGGTCGCAAGCGCGCCCATGCCCATCAGCATCTCGCCGTCGCCGGTGATCACCGCAACGCGCTTATCCGGCTGCGCCAGCGCCAGCCCGAGACCGATCATGGCCGCGCCGCCCATGGCGCCCCACAGGTAGAAATTGCGCGGATCGTCGCCGGCAGCCGCCAGATCGTAGGTGGTGGAGCCGAGGCCGGGCACCACCAGGAGATCGTCGCCACGATCGGCGACCAGCGTCGCCATGGCGGCGCGGCGTTCGAGTCGTCCCTGGCTCATTTCGTCCAAACTTTCTTGCCGATCAGTTCCTGCGACAGCAGCAGCGCGACCACGCGCTCGTCGCCGAAGGCCTGCTGGATGGCGCGCTCGGCCAGCCCCTCGACCTCGTCGGCCTTGCGCGCGCGATAGATTTCCGCCTCGCACAGCTTGAGCACGGGGTCGACGATCGAGCCCATCGGCACCTGCCAGGGATTGAACTCCTCCCACTCGCCGCGCATGGTGACGACCATCAGCATGGGAAAACGGCAGCTGCGCATCAGCGACAGCATGTTGATGCAATTGCCGGTGCCGCTCGATTGCATCAGCAGGGCGCAACGCTCACCGCCGAGCCAGGCGCCGGCGGCCATCGCCACCCCTTCCTCTTCGGTGGTCAGCACCACATCACGGATGTCGGGATCGGCAACGCAGCGCTCGATCAGCCGGGAATGGCCGGCGTCTGGCACGTAGCCGACCTGCGCGATACCGGCGCGCTTGAGCGCCTCGTAAAGCCGGTCGGGCCAGCCGGTCTTGGCCGGCGCGTTCATGAAGGCTCTCCCGCTTCGCCGTCGGGCGGCCGCGCGCCGTCCTCGTCTTCCTCGTCCTTCACCGGCACGGCGTAGACGCCGGAAAGCCAGCGGTTGAGATCGATGTCGGCGCAGCGTTTGGAGCAGAACGGCCGGAACGCCTGATCGGCCGGCTTGCCGCAGAGCGGGCAGGCGCGCGGCGAGGAGATTTTGCGGTCCATTTCGTTCATGGTTCCAACGCTCATATATCTATCCGCTCGTCCCCGCACTCGGGTCCAGCCTTCGGCTGGCCCGAGCACAGGCTCCAGCGGGGACCCAGGGCAGCAAACTCAGTGCGCGCCGCCCTGGATTCCCGCTTGCGCGGGAATGAGCGGAATTTGGATCGGCGCATCGTCGTTCACTTCCACAGCGCGAAGCCCATGCCGCAGCCGGTGCCCGCCGCCGAGCGATAGCACGGGATGTATTCTTGCCAGACGTTTTGCAAGTGCCCGGCGGCGCCGGCAACCGTAATCCAATTGCGGATTTCCGAATTGCCGGAATTGAGCTTTTCGAGCGGCAGCGACGACAGCGCCGCGCCGTCGTTGCGCTTGAGCGCGTCGAGCACGCCGCGGTCGAGTTCCTCGTCGACGGTGAAGTGGCTCAAGCCCCCGGAAGCCAGGATGCCGACGCGCGCGCTTGCCTGGGGCGCACTCTGCACCGCCTTGCGGATCGCTTGGCCCAACGCGTAGCAGCGGCGCGGGCGCGGCTGGTTGGGCGGAAAATAAGTGTTGAGCGCGATCGGCACGATCGGGATCACCTTGTCCTGCATCATGCGCACATGCACGAAGCCGAAGGCGTGGCCCTCGCCGTGCGCCTTCGCCAGTTTCCTGGAGTGGCTGACGTCGAAGCCCTGGTCGATCAGGCTTTCGATCAGGTGCAGACCGAGCTTGGAATCCACCGGATATTGCCGCGTCTCGCCGCCGGCGTGAAACTGCGAGCGCGCCTTGCGCCAGAACGCCGGCGCGTCGTCGTCCATGTGCAGCGGGTTGTTTTCGATGGTCTCGCCCCAATAGATCAGCATGGCCGGCATGTTGTCCTCGAAGAACTGCTCGTGCTGGTCGTCGCCAACCACGATCAGCGCGTCGAGATCGGCATCGGCCATGTCCTTGGCGAGCCGCGCGATATTGCCGGTGCAGCGGGCCGAGCGCTCTTCCAGCACCGCGAGTTCGATCTGCCGCTCGATCGAGGGGTCGGCCTGCGCGAGCAGATCGCCGTAGGTGCACGGCTTGCCGTTCTTGTCGACCAGCTTGCGGCCGGAGGCATCGATGGCCGCGTGCTTGGGATAGTCCTCGGCCGGGCTGTTGAGCAGCGGGCTGTGCGAGGTTCCGATGGCAAGGACGATGTCGGCCATGCTCATTCCACGTCGCGTTGCCCGCGGCCGGCATCGAGGACGCGCAGCTCGGTCTTGAGGATCTTGCCGTAATTGTTCTTCGGCAGGGCGTCGACGAAAACATAATCCTTCGGCCGCTTGAAACGCGCAATATGCGAAAGGCAGAGCGTGTCGAGTTCCTGCGGGCTCACTTCGCCCACCACATAGGCCACCACCACCTCGCCCCAGTCGCTGTCCGGGCGGCCGATGACCGAGACCTCGCGCACCGCATCGTGGGTGAGCAGCACTTCCTCGACCTCGCGCGGATAGATGTTGGAACCGCCGGAGATGATCATATCCTTGGAGCGGTCCTTGAGGTGGACGTAGCCCTCCTCGTCGACGATGCCGACGTCGCCGGTGTGCAGCCAGCCGCCGCGCATGCTCGCGGCGGTCGCCTGCTCGTTTTGCCAATAGCCCGACATGACGACGCCGCGGCAGAGGATTTCGCCGGACGCGCCGGGCGCGACCGGCTTGTCCTCGGCGTCGGCCAGCATGACCTCCACGCAATTGTAGGGCTTGCCGGCGGAAGCGAGCCGCTCGCGCCAGCGCGGATGGTCGCGGTCGGCGATGTCTTCTTTCGACAACGTGGTGATGGTCATGGGCGCCTCGCCCTGCCCGTAGATCTGCGCAAGGCGCGGCCCGAAGCGGTCGAGCGCGGCGAGCGCGTCCTCGACATACATGGGCGCGCCGCCCCAGATCAGCGTGCGGATGTTCTCGGCATTCAGGTTCGCCGGCGAAGCGACCATGCGCTTGATCATGGTGGGCGCGGCAAACATCGACATGCGCGGCCAATAATTGAACAGCGCCGCGATCTCGTCGGGCTCGAAGGCGCCGCTCTCCGGCACCACCTGCACGCCGAGGCGTCCGACATGCGCCATGATGTAACAGCCGGAGCCGTGGCTCATCGGCGCGGCATGCAGGATGGCATCGCCCGGCGTCACGGAATCGACTTCCGCCGCATAGGCGAAGCTCGCCTGCGCCAGCACGCCGTGCGACAGCATGGCGCCTTTCGGCCGGCCGGTGGTGCCGGAGGTGTAGAACAGCCAGGCGAGATCGTCGGGCGCGCGCGGCGCAAGCGCGATCGCATCTTCCGCAAACAGCGCGGCATATTCGGCGCTGCCGATGGCGATCAACCGTTCCAGAGACTTCGGTGCATGCGGGGCGATGTCGGCATCGATGCCGGGCGAGGCAAAGCACACGCGCGCGCCGGACTGCTCGAGAATATAGCCGAGTTCCGAACCGTGCAGCTTGGCGTTGGCCGGCACCGCGGCAAGCCCGGCATGCCAGGTGCCGTAGAACAGCGCGAGATAGTCCGGCGTATTCTTGGCCGCGATGGCGACGCGGTCGCCGGGTTTGAGGCCGAGCTTGTGGCGCAGCGCGCCGGCAAGCCGCGCGGCGCGCTCGGCGAGCTGGCCGTAAGTGGCGACCACGCGCCTGCCCGACGCCGCCGCTGGCATGTCCGGGTGGCTTAGCCCAGCGCGCTCCAGCCACAAAGCGAGGTTCACGTCACCACTCCCGCCAAGACATCATCCCGCCGCCAGCCAGCCGAAGCGGATGGGATAACCTTCGCCGTCGAGCAGGCTCATGGTTTCGTAGAGCGGCAAGCCGACGACGTTGGAATAGGAGCCGACGATCTTGACCATGAACGTGCCGGCGATGCCTTGCGCGGCGTAGCCGCCGGCCTTGCCGCGCCATTCACCGGACGCGAGATAGGCCTCGATGTCCTCGTCCGAGAGACGCTTGAAACGCACGCGCGTTTCCACCAGCCGCTGGCGGAAGCCTTCCTTCGGCGTCACGATGCAGATGGCGGTGTAGACGCGGTGATTACGGCCCGACAGTAAGCGCAGGCATTGCGCCGCCTCGTCGAGCATCTCGGCCTTCGGCAGAATGCGGCGGCCGACCGCCACCACCGTGTCGGCGGCCAAAATGTAGGCCCCGCGCAGTTCGTCATCGAGCTTGATGTTTTCCAGCGCGGCGGCCGCCTTGGCATAGGCGAGCCGCTTGGCGAGCGCGCGCGGAATCTCGCCGCGGCGCGGGCTCTCGTCGATGTCGGCGGGCTTGAGCGCGTCCGGCTCGATACCGGCCTGATTGACAAGGGCAAGCCTGCGCGGCGAGCCGGAAGCAAGCACGAATTTGGGGCGGCCGATCATTGTCCGGGTTCCATTGCGCGCGGGAAACTAGCGGAAGAGCTATGCCGCCACAACGCCGATTACGGCCAGGCTTTCAGGCCCGGAATTCCGCCTTGTCGGTGCCGGAATAAAGGGCCTTGACCTGCCGGCCGACGGCGTCGGCATGCGCGGCCAGCGCCGCCTGGTCGAGATCGGCCCTGGGCCGCGGCTCGGGATCGAAATTGCCGTCGCGGTCGACGCCGCGCACCAGCGTCGCCGAGTCGCGCACCTTGATCTGCCTGACGTCGGTCGGGATGTAGCGGATCGCCAGCCCGATGCGGCGGTCGCCCGAGCGGTTCGGCTCCGAACCGTGCACCACCTTCACGTGGTGCAGTGACATCTCGCCCGGATCGAGGATGCAGTCGACCGTGCGCTCGGTGTCGACCTTCACGGCGATCTCCTGGCCGCGCGACAGGAGATTGTCCTTGTGGAAGGTGTCGACGTGCTGGAGATGATCCTGCGTCTGCGACCCGGGCACGAATTTCATGCAGCCGCTTTCGAGATTGGCCGGCGACAGCGCGACCCAGGCGGTGCACACGTCGTCCTTGCTCAATCCCCAATAGAAGGCGTCCTGGTGCCACGACACGAAGCCGGGGCTTTTCGCTTCCTTGATGAAGAAATTGGTGGTCCAGCACAGAAGATTGGGCCCGAGAATCTGCTCGACCGCATCGAGAATCCGGGGGTGATGCACCAGCTCGTCGACCCAGGTGAACAGCAGGTGCGACTTGTGGCGAAAGTTTCCCTGCAGCGGCTCGCCGATCTCGGCCTCGTGCGCTTCCAGCCGCTCGCGGAAATAGGCGACCTCGTCCGCGGTGAGCACCGGCACCGGAAAATAGTAACCGTCGCGGCGATAGGCGGCGACCGCGGCGTCCGACAGCATTTGCGGCATGGTTCCCTCCCGGCCTTTTCAGCCATGTTACCGCATGATCCCGAAAAGTGGGAACCGGTTTTCGGAAAAAGATCATGCGCCCGCAAAATGCTAGGGACGCACTACGATTCAATCTAGATGGATTGGCCTCTACCGCGATCTCGCGCGCGGACAAGCGGGCGCTATTCGTTGCCCCTGCCCGCCTTGCCGAAGCGCTCGTGCATGCGTTTCATGAGCTGGTCGCGCACTTCGCGATAAGCGTCCAGGCGCTGCTCGCGATTTCCCTCCGCCGCGGTCGGGTCGGCGGTCGGCCAGTATTCAACATCGGCGGCGAGCGTGCGCGTGAGTTCCAGCGCCTTGTGGTGGGCCGGCGGCGACAGCGTGACGATGAGATCGAAGTTGAGCCCTTCGAGCTCGTCCAGCTCTTCAAAAGTGTGCGGCTTGTGGCGGGAGATGTCGATGCCGATCTCCTCCATCACCGCCACCGCGAAGGGATCCGGCTCCCCCTTCTGCACGCCGGCGGAACCGACATAGACGGTCTTGCCGAACATCTGCTTCAGCAAACCGGCGGCCATGGGCGAGCGCACCGAATTCAGGCCGCAGGCAAACAGCACCGCCTGGGGATGCGCGCGGCGCTCGGACGCGGGCATCGTAAGCTTAGCCCTTCCAGTGCAATACGCAGATCAGCGTGAACAGGCGGCGCGCGGTGTCGTTGTCGAGCATCACCTTGTCTTTCAGACGCTCCATCAGGACGCGGGAGCCGTCGTTGTGGATCGAGCGCCTTCCCATGTCGAGCGCCTCGATCTTGTCGGGCGTGGCGGTGCGGATCGCCTCGTAATAGCTGTCGCACACCGTGAAATAATCCTTGACGATCCGCCGCAGCGGCGTGAGCGAGAGCAGATGGGCGATTACATGCTTGCCTTCCGCCGTGCGAATGTCGAACGCCAGCCGGTTGCCGGTGATGCTCAGATGCAGGGCGAAGGGGCCTTGGCTCTCGTGGCCGATCGGCGCGAAGGAATTCTGTTCGAGCAGATCGTAGATCGCGACCTGGCGCTCGTGCTCCACGTCGGAGTTGGAGCGGCCGATGGTCTCCTCGTCGAGCGTGACGGCGACCAAGCGTTGCTTCGAACCGGGCGGCACCTTGACCGGAGGTTTGGCCGGAGGCTTGTCCGGAGACTCATCCGGATTCTCGGGCGGTGACTTGGCGGCGCTCATGGCCGGTTGAGCCGGATGGCGACCGAGCGCGCGTGGGCGGTGAGGCCTTCAGCCTCGCCGAGCGCGATGGCCGCGGGCGCCAGCGCGCGCAACTGCTCCGGTCCGCATTTGAGAAGCGACGTGCGCTTCATGAAGTCGAGCACGCCGAGGCCCGATGAAAAGCGTGCCGAGCGCGCGGTCGGCAGCACGTGGTTGGAGCCGGCGACATAGTCGCCGATCGCTTCCGGCGTGTGCGCGCCGATGAAGATGGCGCCGGCATTGCGGATTTTTGCGGCGAGCGCTTCGGCATCGGCCGCGGCGATCTCCAGATGCTCGGGCGCGAGGCGATCGACCAGAGCGACCGCGTCGGCGAGTTTGCCGACCTCGATGATGGCGCCGAAGTCCTTCCACGACGCGCCGGCGACTTTGGCGCGCGACAGCGTCTTCAGTTGCGCATCGACCGCCTTGGCGACCTGGTCGGCGAGCGGCTTGTCGTCGGTGATCAGGATCGATTGCGCGCTTTCGTCGTGCTCGGCCTGCGCCAGCAGATCGGCGGCGATCCAGTCGGCGTTGCCGGTCGCATCGGCGAGAATGAGAACTTCGGAAGGCCCGGCGATCATGTCGATGCCGACCTTGCCGAATACCAAACGTTTGGCCGCGGCCACATAGGCATTGCCCGGCCCGACGATCTTGGCGACGGGCTCGATCGTCTCGGTGCCGTAGGCGAGCGCCGCCACCGCCTGCGCGCCGCCGACGCGATAGATTTCGTCGACGCCGGCCAGTTTCGCGGCGGCGAGAACGAGCGGTGACAGCTTGCCGCCGGGGGCCGGCACCACCATGACCAGGCGCGGGCAGCCGGCGACCTTGGCGGGCACCGCGTTCATCAGCACCGAGGAGGGATAGGCCGCGGTGCCGCCCGGCACGTAAAGGCCGACGGCTTCGATCGCGGTCCATTTGGCGCCGAGCTCGACGCCGAGCGCGTCGGTGAAGCGTTCGTCGGCCGGCTTCTGGCGGCGGTGATAGGCCTCGATGCGCTCGCGCGCGAGCTTGAGCGCATCGAGCGCGGCGGCATCGCACTGCTTCTCCGCCGCGGCGATCTCCTGCGCGCTCACCCGCAGGCCGACTTTGGAAAGATCCACGCGGTCGAACTTGGCGGAGAGCTCGATCAGCGCACGATCGCCGCGCGCCTGCACGTCGGCAATGATGGCGCGCACCGCCTGCTCGACGTCGGCCGCCGCCTCGCGCTTGACGGCAAGGAAGGCGCGGAAACGTTCCGCGAAATCGGCGCTCCGGCTGTCCAGACGCAACGGCATGATCCAAGTCCCACCCGGTTCATGACCGGATGACAGGTCAATGGGTGATGCGCCCCCGGCCGTCAACCCTTCCGCGCCGCATCGAAAAACAAGGCCCCGCCCGAGCGGACGGAGCCTTGGCAGTTCCGGGCGGCCGGTGCCGTCACATTTGTTTGGGCTTCTGCTCGGACTTTTTCTTGGGCGCCGGCTTCTTGGCGACCGTCTTCTTGGCGACCGCCTTTTTCTTCGCCGGATGCTGCGAGCCCGCCCGCACCATCTTGCGCTTGACCGCGTGCCGCTTGACCGCCTTCTGCGGCGAATAGGAACAAGGGGCGATGCAGAGGCCGCCCATCTGCCTGTTGCAGGCACTGATATTGGGCAGGCAGGCCGACGGCGCCCCGAGCCTCACGCACTGACAACCGACGGCGGCTTGCGCCGGCGCGCCGGGCACGAGCGCCGCGGCCATGAGAAGCCCCGCGGCGACGACCAGTTTGCGCATCGAATCATCCCCCTGAGTGAGGCATCGAATACGCCACTTGGCGCGGGGCTTTTCAAGCAAAGGTAGCGGGGGGCGGGGGCGGGGGTCGAGTTCTGAACCGAAATCTTGAGCGCCGGCGGCGGGGGTCAGCGGGCGGCGGGATTGCGGCCGCGGGCGGCTTCGTCGGCCTCGACGACCGGGTGGTCCGGGCAGCGGCCGGCGGCCCAGGCCGGCCCAAGGTCGGCCAATTCGGCCTCCAGGCATTCGACCTCCAGCCGCAGCACCTTGCCGCCGGAGAAGATGAGCGTGACCACGCCGGCGGGCACGTCGGTCTCGGCGAATTCGACCGCCAGCAGGTTGAGTACGGTGTTCTTGCCGGCCGGGTCCATCTCGCGGCACTTGCAGGAAAGCACCCGCTCGAAACGCAGGGCCGCGCGCCGGCGGTGAAATTCGGGATCGCCGACCTGGGCGCCTTCCCAGTCGAAGCGGTTGAGCGCCACCACCACCCGCTTTTCCTGCGGCCGCCACAGGATATCGGCGGCGGTCAGCACGGCGTCCTGCACGTGGGTGGAAACGACTTCGAGGTCTTCCTCGTCGAGGACGACGAATTTGATCGGATCGCCGGACATGCGTTTTCGCTCCCTGCGCAGGAAGGTAGGGAGGGCACCGCAAGGGCGCAAGATGCTTCACCGACAGTGTGGCGATGGCCCGGGGTCCCCGCTTTGGCCGGAACGAACGGAATATGACTACGGGAAAGCCGGCTCCAGGCCGGCCTCGACCCACAGGGGACGGGTGGCCTTATCGGTCAGCACGGCGAGCAAGGCCTGCGCGGCTTGCGACTGCCGGCTGCCGGCGGGAATCGCGGCGGTGTAAGTGTTGGCGAAATAGAGCTCGCCCGGCAGCGGCCCGAGGATGGTGACGCCGGGCACGGTCATCAATTCGCTGATGAAGGTCATGCCGATCTCGGCGCGACCGTCGACCAGGGCCTGCGCCACCTCATAGCCGCGCTTGCCGAGCACGGATTTCTTGCCGACCTCGCCGGCGAGGCCGAGCTTCTCCAGCACGCCGGCGAAATATTTGCCGGAGGAACCGCCGGCGGCCGGGTCGCTATAGGAAACGCCGCGCGCGGCAATCAGCGCCTCAACGAATTTTTCCGGGGTGGAGATGTCGGGCGCGGGCGCGCCCTGCTTGATGGCAACGCCGGTGACGGTGCGGCCGAGATCGACGATGCTGTCGGCGAGGACCGCGTTCGTTTTCGCCAGCGCTGCGATCATGGCGGCCGGCAGGACGAGCAGATCCGGCCGCTCGCCGCCATCGAAGCGGGCGCGGATGGCGCCGGCGGTACCGAAAGCGAGATCGAGCATGTCGCCGCTTTGCTTTTCGTAAGCCGGCCCGAGCCGGCGGATCATGGATTCGACGGCGCCGGTCGCCATGACTTTGATGACTGCCACGCTTGCCCTCCCGGTTTTGGCGGGCGGATCGTATGCGCAAACTCATTCGGTTTTCAAACAGCCTGCGGAGTCAGTTCTAGCCAACGCTCCGCCGCCCCTATTCTTTGCGAGGCGCGGGGTACGCCGTCTTCTCCTCTCCGTCCCCTCGCATGAAGCGAGGGGGACGGCGCGCCGTCCGGCGCAGCCATTCTCTGCATGTACACGCACCGTTTCCGAGTGCGTGGCGCCTTTCGGCGCGCCATCGCGGCGTCTCTCCTTACGGCGCCGGGCCGCGCTTTGCCCATGAACCGCTCAACCGGGAGCAGTTCATCGTCAGCCAGCTCCTGGCAGGGGGTCGGATAGTGCCCCCGGCATAGCAGTTTGCGTTTGCGCAAACTGCGTAAACTTGTTTGCGCGTGCCCCGGCGCCGCCCGGGAGGGGGAGGAGCGTTCGTCTCCCCCGCGCGGGCGCCGCGCCCTGCTCCACCGTCATGACGCCTCATGAAGCGCCCTCGTTGAGCAGGACGGGCGCATTATCAGGCCAGTTTTCGGACCGGGGATAAGTTTTTTCGTATTTTTTCGGCGTTGAATTTGCTGGGTTTTTCGTCCGACGACGGGGATAAGTCGTAGCCCGGGTGGAGCGTCAGCGAAACCCGGGAAACACCCGTCCCGGATTTCGCTTCGCTCATCCGGGCTACAGCGCTGGGGGAGAGGGGAAGAGCGCCTGCCGCGCTTTCGTTCGTTGTAAACTGCCTTGCATGTTCCCGCCCGAGCGCATCGTGTGCCTGACCGAGGAGACCGTGGAGACGCTCTATCTCCTCGGCGAGGAACGGCGCATCGCCGGCGTGTCGGGCTATGCCGTGCGCCCGGCGCAGGTGCGGCGCGAGAAGCCGCGCGTGTCGGCCTTCATCTCGGCCGACCTGCCGAAGATCCTGGCGCTCGAGCCCGACCTGGTGCTGACGTTTTCCGATTTGCAGGCCGACATCGTGGCCGCGCTGGTGCGCGCCAACGTCGCCGTGCACGCCTTCAACCAGCGCGACGTCGCCGGCATTCTCGACATGATCCGCACGCTCGGTGCGCTGGTGGGCGCGTCCGAGAAGGCCGAGCAGCTTGCCGCCGCACTCACCGCGCGCATCAACGCCGCGCACGCGCGCGCCAAGCAGCTGCCGCGCCGGCCGCGCGTCTATTTCGAGGAATGGGATCAGCCGATGATTTCCGGCATCGGCTGGGTGTCGGAACTGATCGAGACCGCCGGCGGCGTCGACGTATTCCCCGAGTTGGCGGCGAACAAGAGCGCCAAGGACCGCATCGTGTCGCCGGAGGCGGTGATCGCGGCCAGACCCGACATTATTGTCGGCTCCTGGTGCGGCAAGCGCTTCGCGCCGGCCAAGGTGGCGGCGCGGCCGGGTTTCGACGCGGTTCCCGCGGTCGCCGGCGGCTGGCTGCGCGAGGTAAAATCGGCGCTGATCTTGCAGCCGGGGCCGGCGGCGCTCACCGACGGGCTCGATGCCTTGATGCCAGATCGTGGCGGAATGGGCGGGAAAGCTCGGTGAACCGTCATTCCGGGGCGCCCGCCGAAGCCCGTCAGGGCCAAGGCGGGCGAACCCGGAATCCATAACCCCTGCTGCGGAGTATGGATTCCGGGTCCGCCGCTTCGCGGCGTCCCGGAATGACCGGCCGAGACGACTTTCGGAGACGGCATCGGCCATGCTAAAAGGCGGGCAAAGAAGAGGACGAAATGACGATGCCGCAAGCCAAGACCCGCGCCGAACTCTTGTATGGACCTCGCTATGTGGCCTTTCTGGTCGCTTTCGACGTGACGGCGCGGCTGTTGCCGCATGCGCCCGGCTTCCTGCCGGTGGCGGCCAGCGGGCTATTCGCCGCGCGCGTGCTGCGCACCCCGGCGCTCGCCGTCCTCGTGCCGCTCGCCGCCATGGCGCTCAGCGGCTTCGGCTTCGCGGCCGACGACTGGCGCGTGACGCTGGTGGTCTATGGCGCGATCGCCGTGCCGGCGCTCGCCGGCATGTTCTCGCGGCGCTGGCGCGGCGCGCTTGCCGTCGTCGCAACGATGGTGTCGTGCTCGCTGTTCTTTTTCGTGTCGACCAATTTCGCGGTTTGGGCGTTCAGCGGCATCTATGCGCACAGCGTGCAGGGCCTGACCGAGTGCTACGTGCTGGCGCTGCCATTCCTGCAGAAGACCGTGCTGGGCGACCTGATGTGGACCGCGGTGCTGTTCGGCGGCGCCTGGCTGGCGCAGCGCGGGCCGGCGCTGGCGAAACGAACGTCGCACTGAAGACTTAGTGAATTGTAGCGAAACCGCGCCGCGGGCTCGCTTCACCTCTCCCATAGGGAGAGGTCGGCGCGCGATAGCGCGCCGGGTGAGGGGTTACAGCCTAACGGGAGTCACGATCCCCCTCACCCCAACCCTCTCCTCCATCAGGGCGTTCACGCCCGTCTTCGACGGGCTATGGGGGAGAGGGAGCGCGCCGTGCTCGCGGCCATCACTTCGATCATATCGCGCTTACCCCAACCGCTTCTTCACCTTCCCCCACAACGCTTTCGCCTGCCCGGCCAGGTCCTCCGCCAGTTCCGGCTCGGCCAGGCGCAGGCCCACGGTGACGACCCGGTCGGCTTCGACCGTATGCGCCAGCAACGCGATCGGCCCGAGCGAGACGATGTCGCCGGTCTTCGGCGCGCGCCCGAGCACTTGCGCGAAGTAATCGGCAAGCGCCACCTCGTTCTGCTCGGCCGCCACCTGCAAACCGTAGATCTCGGCCAGCGCGCCGAGCGTCGCCGTGCCGGGCACGAAGAAATCGCCGAGCGACTGCGGATCGGGCGCGCGCGGTGGCGGCATGTCGACGAAGAAGCGGTCGAGCGCGCGCGCCTTCTCCGGCGGCGCCAGCAGATAGACATAGTCGCCCTCGCGCACCGGATGCGCCTCGTCGGGCGTGAGAATGTCCTCGTCGCGCACCACCATGGTCGGGCGCGCCCAGTTGGGAATAAGGCCCCGGCGCATGAACGGGCTGTTCGGCGTGACCGGATAGCCGACGATCTCGCGCGCGAGCTGGCCCGGCAGGTCGAGCTCGATGCGGCGCGGCAGCGGGTCGGCGCGCGCGAACGACATGTCGAGCCGGCGCGCGGCGTAAGCGACGCTCCAGCCCTGGATCAGCAGCGAGGACAGCACCACCACGAAGGCGACGTCGAAATAAAGATAGGCGGAAGGCAGCCCGACCAGCAGCGGGATCGAGGCGAGAAAGATCGCGACCGCGCCGCGCAAGCCGACCCAGGAGATGAACAGCTTCTCGCGCCAGGGAAAGTTGAACGGCCAGAGGCATAAGAAAACCGCGGCCGGGCGCGCGATCAGAATCAGCACCAGCGCGACCACCACCGATTCCAGCACGCTTTCGGCCAGGCGCTGCGGCCAGACCAGCAGGCCGAGCAGCACGAACATGGCGATCTGCGCGAGCCAGGTGGCGGCGTCGAGGAACACCACCACCGAGTTATGCGCGCGGGTCTGCCGGTTGCCGAGCACCAGGCCGGCGATATAGACGGCGAGGAAGCCGGAAGCGTGCACGGCGTTGGCAAAGGCGAAGACGACGAGCGCGGCCACCGCGGCAAAGGGCGCGTGCAGGCCCTGCGGCAGGTCGAGCCGGTTGAGTACGTAGGCGATGATCCAGCCGCCGGCATAGCCGAGCAGGCAGCCGAACACGGCGTCGCGCACCAGCGTGAGCACGGCGTCGCCGAAGCTCTGATGGCCGGCGGTCAGCACCTGCACCAGCAGCAGCGTGAGGAACACGGCGAAGGGATCGTTGGTGCCGGATTCGATCTCGAGGATGGCGCGCACGCGCGGCCGCAGCCGCAAGCCGCGCGCGTTGATCAGGAAGAACACGGCCGCTGCGTCGGTCGAGGCCACCACGGCGCCGACCAGCAGGCTTTGCATCCAGCTCAGGCCCAGCACCAATTTGGCGATCGGCGCGGTCAACAGCGCGGTGACCATGACGCCGACAGTCGCCAGCGCCAGCGCCGGCGCCAGCACGCTGCGGAAACTGGCAAAGCGCGTGCGCAGGCCGCCGTCGAACAGAATGAGCGCGAGCGCGATCGAGCCGACGGTATAGGTGGCGGAGACGTCGGTGAACTCGATGCCGCCCGGCCCGCCGGCGCCCGCCAGCATGCCGAGGATAAGGAAGACCAGCAGCAGCGGCGCGCCGAAGCGCAGCGCGATCAGGCTCGACAGGATGCCGGCCAGCACCAGCAGGCTGCCGAGCAGGATCGCGATGCTGATGGCGTCGAGCGCAGGCATTTTTCCTCGTCATTCCGGGGCGCCCGCCGAAGCGCGCAAGCGCACAGGCGGGCGAGCCCGGAATCCAGGGTTACCAAGCTACTGACTGATTTGCGCGTACAAGTCGATCCACTGTGGATTCGACTCCTCGATAAGACGCAGTTTCCATGCCCGGCGCCACTTCTTGATTTCTTTTTCGCGGGCGATGGCATTTTCCGGATCATCGTAGACTTCAAACCAGACAAGGCGGTCAACGCCATAGCGGCTGGTAAATCCCCGCCTAATTTTATTCTTATGCTCATAAATGCGGCGGACCAGATCGTTGGTGACGCCGAGATAGAGAGTTCCGTTACAGTCGCTGGCCAGGATGTAGACGTAATACTGCATCCGACTAACCAGTTCGTCATTCCGGGACGGCGCGAAGCGCCGGGCCCGGAATCCAGGGCCAAAAGCAAAGGTTATGCCGTGTCGCCCTGGATTCCGGGCTCGCTCGCTTCGCTCGCGCCCCGGAATGACGCAAAAAATGCAGCCTCCAGAGCAAAATCAGAAATTCACCTTGTCGCCGCCCTTGAGCGAGAGGATCTCGCGCGCCTCGTCGGGCGAGGCGATCTCCAGGCCGAGCCCTTCGAGAATCTGGCGCACCTTGGTGACCTGCTGCGCGTTCGACTCGGCGAGCTGGCCGGGGCCGAGCCACAGCGAGTCCTCCATGCCGACGCGCACGTTGCCGCCCATGGCGGCGGCGGTGGCGGCGACGCGCATCTGGTTGGCGCCGGCGCCGAGCACCGACCAGTGGTAATTGTCGCCGAGCAGGCGGTCGGCGGTGCGCTTCATGTGCATGATGTCCTCGGCGTGCGGGCCGATGCCGCCCAAGATGCCGAACACCGACTGCACGAACAGCGGCGGCTTGACCACGCCGCGGTCGAGGAAGTGGCGCAGCGTATAGAGATGGCCGATGTCGTAGCACTCGATCTCGAAGCGCGTGTTGTTCTCGGCGCAGGTGGTGAGGATGTATTCGATGTCGGCGAAGGTGTTCTTGAACATGCCCGCCTTCGATGCCGCGAGATAGGGCTCCTCCCAGTCGTATTTGAACTTGCCCTTGTAGCGCGGGATCATCGGATAGAGCCCGAAATTCATCGTGCCCATGTTGAGCGACGCAACCTCCGGCTTGAAGGTGGCGGCCGGCTTGACGCGCTCCTCCACCGTCATGGTGGGGGCGCCGCCGGTGGTGATGTTGATCACCACGTTGGAGCGCTGCTTGATCACGCGCAGGAAGGGCGCGAAGGCCTCCGGCGTCTGGTCGGGCTTGCCGTCCTGCGGGTTGCGCGCGTGCAGATGCACGACCGCGGCGCCGGCTTCCGCCGCGGCGATGGCGTTGTCGGCGATCTGCTCGGCGGTCACCGGCAAATGCGGCGACATCGAGGGCGTGTGAATGGAGCCGGTGACGGCACAGGTGATGATGACTTTGCGCGACTTCGCCATGAGCGTTTCTTCCCGGTGATGCGTGCTATGCGCGTTCGTTGTTGGACTTGGGGGGCAATCCTAGAGTATCAGGCGGGCGGAAGTCACCCGTTTGAAGGGGCGAGAAGCCGTGGAAGGGACCGGTCGAGAAGCGGAGGCGCGCTCGTCCGGCATCCCGATCGGCATCCTGTGCGGCACCGGCGCGGCGGTCGGCTGGGCGGCCGGGTTCGTCGTCGCCAAGCACGGCATCACCGTCGGCTTCACGCCGGCCGACCTCGCCTTCCACCGCTTCTTCTGGTCGGGACTGGCGCTGATGCCGGTGGCGCTGCGCGGCGGGCTCGGCAACCTGGGCGGCATCGGCTGGCGCCGCGGCCTGTTCATGAGCGTGCTGGCCGGGCCGCCGCAGGCGCTGATCGCCTATTCGGGCTTTATCCTGGTGCCGCTCGGCCACGGCACCACCATCCAGCCGGCCTGCGCGGCGCTGTTCGGGCTGATCCTCGCCACGCTCATGCTGGGCGAGCGCGCGACGCCGCCGCGCATGATCGGCGGCACCACCATCATCGCGGGGCTGATGGTGTTCGGCTGGGAGTCGCTCGTCACCATCGGGCACGAGGGCGTGGTGGGCGACGCGCTGTTCATCATCGCCGGCTTCTTCTGGGCGCTGTTCGGCACGCTGCTGCGCACCTATCGCATGTCGGGGCAGCGGGCGATCGCGGTGGTGGCTTTCCTGTCGATCGTGGTCTACGCGCCGCTTTATGTGATTTTCGTCGGCTTCCACAATATGATGCAGCTGAGCCTGGCCGAGAACCTGGTGCAGGTGGCGGTGCAGGGGCTGCTGGCGGGCGTGCTGCCGATCTATCTGTTCACGCGCGCGGTGATCCTGCTCGGCGCTGGCCGCGCGGCGACTTTTCCGGCGCTGGTGCCGGGCTTCGGGCTGCTGATCGGATTTCTGGCGCTGGGCGTGGTGCCGAGCGTGCCGCAGTTGATCGGCTTTGCGCTCGTGGTGGTGGGGTTCAGGTTCGTGGTGCGCTGAGAGCGTCCGAAAAGCGGCATTGCGTAGATGTGCATAACCCGGCGCCCGGCGGGCGCGCGCGTGCCGCGCAAGCCGGCGATTTGTTATTGATCGGGTTGCGGCCTTTCCACCGGGGGACCAGCCGGGGAACGCATGGACAGCTTGCAACAAGCGATCGGCGCGGCCGAGCACGGCCTCATCGCGGCCGGGCGGGACATCGCCTCGCTTTGGGTGCTGATACAGCTCGGCGTGATCGCGCTGACCGCGGCGCTCGCCGTGCTCGCCGCGGCGCTGGTCCGCCGGCGCGCGGAGCCCGCCACCCACATCATGGGCTGGCCGGCGTACCCGCGGCTGTTCGTACGGCTGTTCTTCGACAATCTCGGTGCGATCATATTCGTGCTGCTGCTGGTCGTCGCGCGCGAAATCATGAGCGACATCACCTGGCCGAGCCGTTCGTATCTGATCGGCGTCGCCGCCAGCCTCACCGCCGCCTGGGTGGTGATCGCGCTGGCCGCCGGCTTCATCCGCAATCCGTTCGTCTACCGGCTGGTGGCGGTATTCTTCTGGACCGTGGCGGCGCTCAATATACTCGGCCTCATCCGGCCGGTGCGCGACGCGCTCGATTCGTTCGCGGTCGTGATCGGGGGCCTGCGCGTCTCGCCGCTGTTGGTGATCAAGGCGACGGTGCTGCTGCTGCTGACGCTGTGGGCGGCCAACGCGACGAGCGATTTCCTGGAGCGGCGCGTGCGCGGCGTCGCGGATCTGACGCCGTCGATCCAGGTGCTGATCGGCAAGCTGATAAGGCTGCTGCTGATCACGTTCGCCATCCTGGTCGTGCTGTCGTCGGTCGGCATCGACTTCTCGGCGCTCGCTTTCTTCTCAGGCGCTATCGGCGTCGGCCTGGGCTTCGGCTTGCAGAAGATCGTGTCCAACCTGGTGAGCGGCATCATCCTGTTGGCCGACAAGTCGATCAAGCCGGGCGACGTCATCACGGTCGGCGACAGTTTCGGCTGGGTCGGCTCGATGGGCGCGCGCTATACCTCCGTGGTGACGCGCGACGGCCGCGAATACCTGATCCCGAACGAGGACTTCGTCACCCAGCGCGTGATCAACTGGTCCTATTCGAACGACGAGGTGCGGCTCGACGTCGAGTTCGGCGTCGCCTACGCCTCCGATCCGCACAAGGTGATCGCGCTGGCGCTGGAGGCGGTGCGGTCGATCCCGCGACTGCTGGAGAAGCCGCCCCCGGTTTGCTATCTCAAGGCCTTCGGCAATTCCTCGCTCGATTTCGTCCTGCGCTTCTGGATTCGCGATCCCATCGACGGCCTCACCAATGTGCGCGGCGCGGTGATGCTGGCGCTATGGGACGTGTTGAAGCGCGAGGGAGTCGAGATTCCGTTCCCGCAGCGTGACCTCAATCCGCGCGGGCCTTTCCACGTGGTCGTGGAGCGCGAGGCGGGGGCGGGAAAAGCGTGAGCGCAAATTTCGGGAGGCGGCGATGAGCGGGGAGCAACACGGCGCGATGACCGGCCGCTGCACCTGCGGCGCGGTGCGTTATCGCCTGAAGACGCGGCCGCTGTTCGTGCATTGCTGCCATTGCTCGTGGTGCCAGCGCGAGACCGGCTCGGCCTTCGCCGTCAACGCCTTCATCGAGGCCGCGCAGGTCGAGCTGCTGCAGGGCGAGCCGGCGGCAAAGACGCTGCCGAGCCTGAGCGGCAAGGGCCAGACGGTGTGGCGCTGCGCGGACTGCGGCGTGACGGTGTGGAGCAACTATGCCGGCGCCGGGCCGAAGGTCCATTTCGTGCGCGTCGGCACGCTCGACGATCCGTCCTGGGCGCCGCCCGACATCCACATTTATACGTCGACCAAGCAGCCCTGGGTCGTGCTGCCGCAAGGCGTGCCGGCGGTTAAGGAGTTCTACAAGCCGGCGGATTATTGGCCGGCGGAGAGCCTGACAAGGTTCAAGGCGGCGCGGGAGAATTAAATTCGAGGAATCACTTTTTCGCTTGTGTACAGCGTGCGGGCAAGCACGGCGTCACCCTCTCCCCTCCGGGGGAGAGGGTGGTCGCGGCGAGCGGAGCGAGCTGCGACCGGGTGAGGGGAACCGCCGAAAACTTTCGGACGCTCGCGTAAGCGATGCAAGATGTCCGTGAGCACGCCTTCTGGATTTTGCAGAATATCGAGATTGCCGTAACGGACCACAGCATAACCTTCTTTGGCTAGCCAGCGATCGCGCTCAACGTCGCGTGCGATGGGCGCTTGGCGGCGGAATTTGGCATTAGCCAAGCGGCGATCTCTCAACAGCAGCCATAGCTTTCGTTCGGCATCGGTCGGCTCGCGACGCATACCGCGCGCGCGTTTGGTAGCGAGTGGCGGACGCGTGTACTGAACCATGCCCCCTCACCCGGTCCGGCCTGCGGCCGGACCACCCTCTCCCCCGGAGGGGAGAGGGGTATCCGAGTTCGCGGCTCGCTCTGTGTCAAATCGTTACGCCGCTTTCCTGCTCGCCAGGAAATTGCCCATGCGATCGAGGGCTTTCAAAATATTTTCGGTCGAGTTGGCGTAAGACAATCGCACATAGCCTTCGCCGAGAATGCCGAAATCCGGGCCGCCGATGATGGCGACGCCGGTGTCATCGAGCAGCGCGTTGGCGAACTCCTTCGCCTTCCAGCCGGTCTGCTTGATGTTGGGGAAGGCGTAGAATGCGCCCTTGGGCGTCGCGCACGACACGCCGGGCAATTTGTTCAAGCCTTCGACCACGACTTTGCGGCGCTTGTCGAACTCGGCCACCATCCTGGCGACCTCGTCCTGCGGGCCGGTGAGCGCGGCAAGCCCGGCATATTGCGTGGCGGCGTTGACACAGGAATACAAGTTCACTGCCAGCTTGCGCGCATAGTCGTAGAGCTTGCCCGGCCAGATGGCGTAGCCGAGCCGCCAGCCGGTCATGGCGTAGGTTTTCGACCAGCCGTTGAGCAGGATCAGCCGGTCGCGGATTTCCGGATAGCGCAACAGGCAGACATGCGTCTCGCCGTCGTAGAGCATGTGGTCGTAGATCTCGTCCGACATCACGCAGACGTCCGGCCACTTCGCAAGACCGGCGACCAGTTTATCCACCTCGCTCTTGGGCGTGACGCCGCCGGTCGGATTGGCCGGCGAGTTGAGGATCAATAGCCGCGTCTTCGGCGTGATCAGCCTGAGCGTCTCTTCCGCCGAGAAGGCGAAGCCGTTCTCCTCACGGATCGGCACCGGCACCGGCGTGGCGCCGGAATATTCGATCATCGAGCGATAGATCGGAAAACCGGGATCGGGATAGAGAATTTCCGCACCCGGCTCGCCGAACATCAAAACCGACATATACATGGTCGGCTTGCCGCCCGGCATGATCATGACTTCGTCGGGCGAGACTTCGACCTTGAACCGCTTGGCGAGGTCGGCGGCCACCGCTTCGCGCAAGGGAGGGATGCCGACCGCCGGCGTATAGCCGTGCGCGCCCTCGCGCAGCGCCTTGATCGCGGCCTCGACGATGAAGTCGGGCGTGCGGAAATCGGGCTGGCCGATACCGAGATTGATGATGTCGCGCCCCTGCGCCGCCAGCGCGTTGGCGCGGGCCAGCACGGCGAAGGCGTTTTCCTCGCCGATGCGGTCGAAGCCGGCGACGGTTTTCAGCATGACGGAGCCTCCCGGGCGATTTTGGCGGGCACTTTTCCCGATCGGCCGGCGAAAATCAAATACCTGTCGGACGGTCATGAACGGCGGCGATAGGGCCCATCAGCAAACGGCATTGTCCGGGGCCGGCCAAACGTGGCAGGTTTGCCGCCCGCCCCGGGTTTCGCCCATGCCGACCGTCGCCGAGAAGCGCCAAACGTTCCAACGCCTGCACGAGGCCGGCTGCTTCGTCATTCCCAATCCGTGGAACGTCGGCACGGCGCGCTATCTGCAGGGGCTGGGCTTCAAGGCGCTGGCGACGACGAGCTCGGGCTATGCCCATTCGCAGGGCTTCCCCGACGGCGGCATCGCGCGCGACCAGGCGCTGGCGCATTACGCCGAGATCGCGGCGGCCGCCGACGTGCCGGTCAACGCCGATTTCGAGAATTGCTATGCCGATGCACCGGACGAGGTGGCAGCGAATGTGAGGCTGTGCACGGCGACCGGCGTCGCCGGCCTGTCGGTCGAGGACTATACCGGCGACCCCGCGAATCCGCTTTACCCCTTCGATCTGGCGATCGAACGCGTGCGCGCGGCGCGGCAGGCGATCGGCGACAGCGGCGTGCTGCTCACCGGACGCAGCGAAGGCTTCATCGTCGGGCGGCCCGACATGGCGGAGACGGTGAAGCGGCTGAAAGCCTATGCGGAGGCCGGCGCCGACTGCCTCTACGCGCCCGGCATCAAGACGCGCGAGCAGATCGTCGAGGTCGTGCAGGCGGTGGCGCCCAAGCCGGTCAATCTGCTGATCGCCTGGCCGGGGCTGAGCGTCAACGAGATCGCCGACATGGGGGTGCGGCGCATCAGCGTGGGCGGCACGCTGGCGCGCGTCGCCATGGACGCCTTCATCAAATCGGCGCGGGCCATCGCCGGCGAAGGCTCGTTCGACAGCTTCGGCGGGGTGATCGGCAATGCCGAACTCAACGCTTTCTTTCGGGAGGACGGTGTGCGCCGGCAAAAAACGTGAGCGAGCCTGCGACACCCGAACAGCCGGTCGGCGCGCCGGTCGAAGCGACGCCGGCGGCGCGGCCCGGACCGGTGACCATGCAAGGCCGCTTCGGGCGGCTGGAACGACTGAGCCCCGCGCATGCCGCCGACCTGTGGGCGGCGGTCGAGGGTCACGACCGCATCTGGACTTATATTCCGGGTTACGGGCCGTTCTCCGATGCCGCGAGCCACGCGCGCTGGGTGAGCGAGCGCCTCGCGCACGACGACCCCTATTTTTACACCATCATCGACGCGAATAATCGCGCGGTCGGCACCTTCGCCTTGATGGCGATCCGGCCCGAGCACAAAGTGATCGAGGTCGGCCATGTGGTCTATTCGCCGGCGCTGCAGCGCACGCCGCTTGCGACCGAAGCGCAGTATCTGCTGGCGCGCTACGTGTTCGAGACGCTGGGTTACCGGCGCTACGAGTGGAAATGCGATTCGCTCAACGCCGGCTCGCGGCGCGCCGCGCTGCGCTACGGCTTTGCTTACGAAGGTATCTTCCGCCAGCACATGGTGAGCAGGGGCCGCAACCGCGACACCGCCTGGTTCGCCATGCTCGATAGCGAATGGCCGGCGCGCAAAGCGACGTTCGAGCGCTGGCTGGCGCCGGAGAACTTCCGGGCCGACGGCACGCAGGTGGCAAGCCTGAGCAAGTTGAATGGCGTCGACGAATGAAGTTGTCATTCCGGGGCGCCGCAGAGCGGCGAGCCCGGAATCCAGAGCCACACGCGCCGTGCCCGCCGCGCTGGATTCCGGGCCCGCGCACTTCGTGCGCGTCCCGGAATGACCGGTTGATATGAACGCCGCGCCAATAAGTCCCTCCCCGTCCCGCCTGATGGCGCAGCGCCCGTTCGTGCTGTTCTGGCTGACGCGGCTCGCTTCCAGCGCGGCCTATCAGATGATGGCGCTGCTGATCGGCTGGAAAATCTACGAGCTCACCGACAGCGCCTTCGATCTCGGGCTGGTCGGGCTGATCCAGTTCGTGCCGCAGGTGCTGCTGACGCTGGCGATCGGCCACGCCGCCGACCGCTACGACCGCCGCTCGATCATCCGCGCCGCGCAAGCGATCGAGGCGTTGGCGGCGCTCATGGTCGCGGCGGCGCTGCTGCTGCACGTTCTCGACCGCTACATCCTGTTCGGCGCGGTGTTCCTGATCGGCTGCGCGCGCGCCTTCGAAGTGCCGACCGGCAGCGCGCTGGTGCCGGTGCTGGTACCGGCGCCGCTGATCCCGCGCGCGGTGGCGGCCTGGACCTCGGCCAATCAGACCGCGGTGATCTGCGGGCCGGCACTCGGCGGCCTGCTTTACGTGGTGAGCCCGCTGATCGTCGCACTGGTCTGCGTGGCGTCGTTTTCGGCGGCCGTCACCTTCGTGACGCTCATCCGCATCGAACGCGTCCCGCCGCCGCGCGAGCCGACAACCTTGTCGTCGGTGCTGGCGGGCCTCAACTACATCCGTACGCGGCGCCGGCTGCTGGGCGTGATCACGCTCGACCTGTTCGTGGTGCTGCTGGGCGGCTCGATCGCGCTGCTGCCGGTCTATGCGCGCGATATCCTCAGCGTTGGGCCGGTCGGGCTCGGGCTGCTGCGCTCGGCGCCAGCGGTGGGCGCGCTGATCATCGCGGTCGCGCTGTCGCGCTATCCGATCGAGCGCGCCATCGGGCGCAAAATGTTCGCGGTGGTAGCGATCTATGGGCTTGCCACCGTGACCTTCGGGCTGTCGACCTGGTTTCCGCTGTCGCTTGTCGCGCTCGCCGCGCTCGGCGCTTCCGACGCGGTCAGCATCGTCATCCGCTTCTCGCTGGTGCAGATCGAGACGCCCGACGCCATGCGCGGACGGGTGAGCGCGATCAACTATCTGTTCGTCGGCTCCTCCAACACGCTGGGCGATTTCGAGGCCGGCGCGGTGGCGGCCTGGCTGGGCGCGGTGGCCTCGGTGGTGATCGGCGGGTTGGGATCGCTGCTTGTCGCCGGCGTGTGGATGCTATTGTTTCCCGACCTGCGCCGCGTCGACCGTTTCGAGCCGGCGGATGAGCGACACGCGTGATCCCGAAAAAGCTTGTCCCGGACTTGATCCGGGATGGGAACCGGTTTTCGGATAAGATCACGCGCAAACGTAAAGCGAGGGGAAGTAGATGCACATCCTGATCACCGGCGCGGCGGGCATGATCGGCCGCAAGCTGACCGCGCGGCTCGTCAAGGACGGCGCGCTCAACGGCCGCCAAATCGACAAGCTCACGCTGACCGACGTGGTCGCGCCGCAGGCACCGAAAGACTTTGCCGGCAAGGTCGATGCGCGCGTGAGCGATCTGCCGGCGCGCGGCGAGGCGGCCAAGGCGGTGGCGGGGCGACCGGACGTTATCTTTCATCTGGCCGGCGTGGTGTCGGGCGAGGCCGAGACCGATTTCGTGAAAGGCTACCGGGTCAATCTCGACGGCACGCTCGCGCTGCTGGAGGCGGTGCGCGCGCTCGAAGACTACAAGCCGAAATTCGTGTTCACCTCGTCGATCGCGGTGTTCGGCGCGCCGTTTCCTCATGCCATCCCGGATGACTTCCACCTCACCCCGCTCACTTCCTACGGCACGCAGAAGGCGATGTGCGAACTGCTGCTGGCCGACTACAATCGCCGCGGCTTCCTCGACGGCGTCGGCATCAGGCTGCCGACCATCTGCGTGCGGCCGGGCGCGCCGAACAAGGCGGCCTCCGGCTTCTTCTCCGGCATCATCCGGGAACCGCTCGCCGGGCAGGAAGCGATGCTGCCGGTCGCCGATACGGTGCGCCACACCCATGCCAGCCCGCGCGCGGCGGTCGAATTCCTCGTCCACGCCGCCGGGCTGACGCGCGAGCAGCTGGGCGCGCGCATCAATCTCTCGATGCCGGGCGTCTGCTGCACCGTCGCCGAGCAGATCGAAGCGCTCGCCCGCATCGCCGGGCCGCAGGTGGCGGCGCGGATCAGGCGGGTGCCGGACGAACTGGTCATGCGCATCGTTGCCGGCTGGCCCCAGCGCATCGAGGCCAAGCGTGCCGGCGCGCTCGGCTTCAAGGCCGAAAGCTCGTTCGACGATATCGTCCGGGCGCATATCGAGGACGAGCTGGGCGGGAAGGTTGCCTAGTTCCCTCTCCCCGCTTGCGGGGAGAGGGTGGCGAGCATTGAGCGTTAGCGAAATGCGAGCCGGGTGAGGGGGCCTTTCGACAGGCTCAGAATTGCGGCCACGCCCCCCTCACCCGACTTGCTCGCTAACGCTCGCAAGCCGACCTCTCCCCGCAGGCGGGGAGAGGTGAAAGAAGCGATGCTTGCACCCCGCGCCGCAAGGCTTAAATTGCCCCCATGACCTACGTCGACGCCGCCGTCGCCCCTCTCCGCAAAACCGGCCAGATCAAGCTGCACGGCGCGGAAGCGTTCGAGCGCATGCGCGCGGCCGGCCAGCTGGTAGCCCGCTGCCTGGACATGCTGACCGCCGAGGTCGCCCCCGGCGTGGCGACCGACCGGATCGACCGGCTGGTGTTCGACTACGCCATGGACCACGGCGCCCTGCCGGCGACGCTGATGTACCGCGGCTACAAGAAGTCGACCTGCACCTCGCTCAACCACGTGGTCTGCCACGGCATCCCGGGCGACAAGCCGCTGAAGGAAGGCGACATCATCAATATCGACGTGACGCTGATCCTCGACGGCTGGCACGGCGATTCGAGCCGCATGTACCCGATCGGCGAAATCCCGCGCCGCGCCGAGCGGCTGATCGAGGTCACGCACGAGGCCATGATGCGCGGCATCGAAGCGATCCGGCCGGGCGCCACCACCGGCGACATCGGCGCCGCAATTCAAACTTTCGTCGAAGCCCAGCATATGAGCGTGGTGCGCGATTTCTGCGGGCACGGGCTCGGCCGGCTGTTCCACGACGAGCCCAATATCGTGCACATCGGCCGCCCGGGCGAAGGCATCGTGCTGAAGCCCGGCATGTTCTTCACGGTCGAGCCGATGATCAATATCGGCCGCCCGCACGTGAAGGTGCTGTCGGACGGCTGGACCGCGGTGACGCGCGACCGCTCGCTGTCGGCGCAGTTCGAGCACACCGTGGGGGTCACGCAAGACGGCGTGGAGGTGTTCACCTTCTCGCCCGCGGGCCTGGACAAGCCGCCTTACACCCGCTGACGGCGGGGCCCCTGCCGGCCACCCTAATACCCTCCCCGATTGCGTCCGGCTGGCCTACAATCGCCCGGGGCAAGGGCGCGTTCATGGCGGCACGGGACAGCAAAAGCGACAAGAAAACCGGTCTTTCCGAGGCGTCGCCGCATTACCACGGCCACCGCGAGCGGCTGCGCGCGCGCTTCCGCGAGGCCGGCAACGACGCGGTGAGCGACTACGAGCTCCTGGAGCTGGTGCTGTTCCGCGCCATCCCGCAGCGCGACGTGAAGCCGCTGGCCAAGGCGCTGATCGCCAAGTTCGGCTCGTTTGCCGAGGTGGTGGCGGCGCCGCGCACGCGCCTGCGCGAGCTGAAGGGCCTGGGCGAAGCCGCCATCACGGAATTGAAGATCGTGCACGCGGCGGCGAGCCGGCTGGCGCGCGGCAACGTGCAGAAACGGCCGGTGCTGTCGTCGTGGGGAAGCGTGCTCGACTATTGCCGCACGGCGCAGGCCTTCGCCGACAAGGAGCAGTTCCGCATCCTGTTCCTCGACAAGCGCAACCAGCTCATCGCCGACGAATTACAGCAGACCGGCACGGTCGACCACACGCCGGTCTATCCGCGCGAGGTGGTCAAGCGCGCTTTGGAGCTGTCGGCGACCGCGCTGATCCTGGTGCACAACCACCCGAGCGGAGATCCGACGCCGAGCCGCGCCGACATCCAGATGACGCAGGCGATCATCGACGTGGCGCGGCCTTTGGGCATTTCCGTGCATGACCACATCATCGTCGGCAAGGAAGGGCACGCGAGTTTCAAGGGGTTGCGGTTGATCTAGCGGGAGCGCCCCCACCCGGCCGCTCGCTTCGCTCGCGTCCACCCTCCCCCTTCGGGGGAGGGATGACGCTACTGCTTGACCAGCGACAGCTGATCGGGCCGGTCGGGCAGCCGGCGCCAGGTGACGTCGTCGATCTCCTCGAAGTGCCAGGGCTCGCCCTGCGCCGCGACCAGCACGAGCTGGCCGTTGTCGATGCGCCAGCGCACGAGACCGGCCTTGGCGACGGTGCCGTCGCAACCCGGCTGCACGGTCAAGGCGAAGCCGTCCTGCGCGGGCGTCGTACCGAGCGCAAACGTGCACAGCGGCTTGCCCTCGCCGCGCTTGAGCGCCCAGGTGCCGGCGATCTGCTCGGGCTTGAGCGGCGGCGGGCCGGCGGCCGCGCCCGGCGCCTGCAGCAGCAGCACGCCCAAGCCCGGCGTCGGCGCCTCGTAGACGCCGTCCTCGGCCTCGCTGAACGCGACCAGCGCGCGCCCTTGCGCGTTCACCAGGTAGAGCAGGTCGTCGGGCGGGAATTTCCAGGCGGTGACGTCGCGCAGCAGCGGAAACAGCGCAAGGCATTGGGGATCGAAGCGAAGCGCCATGCCGCCCTTGGCGCGCGCGTTCTCGAAGGTGACGGCGCACTTCTTGTCGCGCGCGGCGTTGGAGAATTCCCAGGTGCCGAGCATGGCCTTGGCGGAATCGTTGAGCGGCTCGGGCGTTTGCGCGTGGGCGGAAGCCGCGAAACCGATTGCGGCGATCGCAATGCAAAGCAGACGCTTCATAGAGAGCATCCTAGGCACGATTGTTTCGGTTTGAATGGGGCCATTCCGCAAGCTCGCTTCACCTCTCCCATAGCGAGAGGTCGGCGCACCATAAGCGCGTCCACGCGCGTCTTCGACGCGCCATGGTGGGCCGGGTGAGGGGGTTATAGCCTAAAGAGAGTCACTTGCCCCCTCACCCCAACCCTCTCCCCGGCGGGGAGAGGGAGCCCGCCGTGCCCACAGCCTAGCCGCATCACCGCTTGGTCCGATACGGCGTCTCCGGCACCGGCGTCAGCGGCGGCTTGCCGGCGGACCAGGCCAGGATGTTGTCCACCACCAATTGGTCCATGGCCGCGCGCGTGACCTCGGTGGAAGAGCCGAGATGCGGGAACAGGCAGACATGGTCCATGTCGATGCAGTTCCTGCGGCACGTGCGGCTCCTTGGCGAACACGTCGAGGCCGGCGGAATAGATGGTGCGATTCTTCAAGGCCGCGATCAGCGCCGGCTCGTCCACCACCGAGCCGCGCGCCATGTTGACGAGGATGCCGGTGGGGCCGAGCGCCTTGAGCACCTCGGCATTAATCAGGTTCTGCGTGCCGGCGCCGCCCGGCACGATCACCATCAGCGTGTCGACGTCGTGCGCCATGTCGACCAGCTTGGGATAGTATTTGTAATCCACGCCCGCCTGCTGGTTGCGCGAGTGATAGACCACCGGCACGCCGAAGGCCTCGAGCCGGCGCGCGATCGCCTTGCCGATGCGGCCCATGCCGACCATGCCGACGGTTCTATTGCGCAGCGTGGCCTTGGTGAGCGGGTATTGCCCCTGCTTCCATTTGCCGGCGCGCACGTAGCGGTCGGCCTGCGGGAATTCGCGGATCGTGCAGAGCAAGAGGCCGAGCGCGGTGTCGGCCACTTCTTCGTTGAGCACTTCGGGCGTGTGGGTGACGATGATGCCGTGCTCGCCCGCCCATTTGGCGTCGATGTGGTCGTAACCGACGCCGAAGCTCGAAATCTGCTCGAGCTTGGGGAAGCGCTGCATGAAGGCGCCGTCGATGCGCTCGTTGGTATAAGTGACCACGATGGCGCGTACCTTGCCGGCAATCGATTTGAGGAAGGCCTCCTTGTCCTGCGCGTCGATCAGGCAGTGCAGGTTCACCTTGCCTTCGAGTCCCGCCATCATCACGGGCTTCTTGTTGCCGATGAGCAATACGTCCGGCTTTTCGCCAGGCATTTTTGAAACTCCTTTTACTCTTTGCGCATGATCTTATCCGAAAACCGGTGCCCCCTTTTCGGGATCATGCGCGTTACACGAGAAACGTAACCGGCTTCTCGACCAGCGCTTTGAATGCCGCCAGCAGCTGCGCGCCGAGCGCGCCGTCGACCACGCGGTGGTCGCAGGAAAGCGTGACCGTCATCTGGCTGACGAATTTCACCGCGCCGTCTTCGGCTTCGACGGGGGCGCGGCGGGCGGCGCCGACGGCCAGCAGCGTGCCGTGCGGCGGATTGATGATGGCGGCGAACTCACGCACGCCGTACATGCCGAGATTGGAAATGGCGCTGACGCCGCCCTGATATTCGTGCGGCGCAAGTTTTTTCGAACGCGCGCGTTCGGCCAGATCGCGCATTTCGGCCGAGATGACGGTGAGCGACTTTTGATCGGCGTTGCGCAGGACCGGCGTGATCAATCCGCCGTCGAGCGCCACCGCCACGCCGATGTCGGCGTGCTGGAAGCGCAGGATACGGTCCTCGGCGAACACCGCATTGGCGGCCGGCACGCGGGCAAGCGCGGCGGCCCAGGCCTTGATGATGAAGTCGTTGAGCGAGAGCTTGAAAGCGGGCTCGCCATTCGTCACCGGAGCGGCGGCGTTCGCTTCCTCGCGCATGGCGATCAGGCGGCCGATCTCGATATCGGCGGTCAGATAGAAATGCGGGATGGTCTGCTTGGCTTGCGCCAAGCGCGCCGCGATGGTGCGGCGCATGGCGTCGAGCGGCACTTCCTCATAGGCGACGCCCTGATAGAGCGCCTTAACCTGGGCGGCTGTAGCGCCGCGCGCGAGCGAAGGCGCCGCCGGCGCCGCCTTGTCGATGTCGGCGGCGACGATGCGGCCGTGCGGGCCGGAGCCGGAGACGCGCGACAAATCGATGCCGCGCTCGCCGGCCAGCCGGCGGGCCAGGGCGTGACCGTGACGCCGCCAATGCAGTCGCGCGGACCCGTAATTGCGTGTCCGGCGTCCGGACTTCGTGGAAGGGGTCCATGTGCGGATAGGCGAAGGATCGCGCTCCACCCGCTCATTCCCGCGAAGCGGTGAATCCAGTTTGCAGCTCGGCCGCGGGGACTCCCTCGCCCTTTCGGGGGGGGAGCGGAGGTGAGGGGGTCACAGGCCTTCGAGAGGTTTGTCCCCCTCACCCTGTCCCGCCCCCGGCGGGGAGAGGGGATGTCCGCGGCACTGCCCGTCGCATACTTCCCCCGCCCCCGTAATCACCGCCACGACGGCGCCGACCTTGGCGGTGTCGCCAACCTGGAAGTGGATGTCGGTGAGCGTGCCGGCGACCGTCGAGGGCACTTCCATCGAGGTCTTGTCGGTCTCGATCTCGAACAGGTTGTCGCCCGGCGCGACCTTGTCGCCCGCCGCCTTGAACCATTTGACGATCTTGCCTTCGGCGACGGTCTCGCCGAGCTGCGGCATCAGGACGTCCATTTAGCGATCCCATATGCGGCGTTGCTTGGGGTTCACCTCCCCCCTTACGGGGGAGGGAGCGCGCCCGAGTTCGTTGCCGCTCATCAGCTTTCTCACCAATTCACCGACACATACTGCGTCTCGAGAAATTCCTTCATGCCCTCCTGCGCGCCTTCGCGGCCGATGCCGGACTGCTTCATGCCGCCGAACGGCGCCGCGGGGTCCGACACCAGGCCGCGGTTGAGGCCGATCATGCCGAAGTCGAGCTTCTCGGAGACGCGCATGCCGCGCGTCAAGTCCTTGGTGTAGAGATAGGCGACCAGGCCGTATTCGGTGTCGTTGGCGCGCTTGACCACCTCATCCTCGTTTTTGAAGGTCTGCAGCGAGGCGACCGGTCCGAAGATTTCCTCGTTCAGCATCTTGGCGTCGTCCGACACGTTCGCGAGCACCGTGGCCGGATAGAAGAAACCCGGCCCGTCGGGGAGCTTGCCGCCGGTCAAGACCTTAGCGCCTTTCTTCACGGCGTCGTCCACCAGCTCGATCACCTTGTCGCGGCCGTCCTTGTTGACCAGCGGGCCGAGATTGACGCCCTCGTCGAGACCGTTGCCCATCTTGAGGCCGGCCATCTTGGCGGTGAGCTTCTTAGCAAACTCGTCGTGCACCTTCTCGTGCACGTAGAAGCGGTTGGCGGCGGTGCAGGCCTCGCCCATGTTGCGCATCTTGGCGACCATGGCGCCGTCGATCGCGGCGTCGATATCGGCGTCGTCGAACACGATGAAGGGCGCGTTGCCGCCGAGCTCCATGGCGGGCTTGAGGATGTTGTCGGCGGCCTCGTGCAGCAGCTTGCGGCCGACTTCCGTCGAGCCGGTGAAGGAGACGACGCGCACGCGTTTGTCGTGCAGCATGGCGGAAACGACCTTGCCCGACGAGCGCGAGGGGATGACGTTGACCACGCCGGGCGGCACGCCGGCCTCTTCCAGCGCCGGCATCAAGGCCAGCATGGTGAGCGGCGTGTCGGACGCTGGCTTCAAGATGACCGGGCAGCCGGCGGCGAGTGCCGGGCCGATCTTGCGGGTCGCCATGGCGGCCGGGAAATTCCACGGCGTCACCAATACGGCGATGCCGGCGGGGCGGTGCTGCGCGACGATGCGCGCGCCCGACGCCGGCGCCATCGACACCGTGCCGAGATTGCGCACGGCTTCCTCGGCGTACCAGCGGAAGAACTCGGCGGCGTAGGCCACCTCGCCGCGCGAGTCGGACAGCGCCTTGCCGTTTTCCAGCGTGATCAGCTTCGCGAAACGCTCGGCGTCGCGCATGATCAGTTCGTAGCATTTGCGCAGGATCTCGCCGCGCTCGCGCGGCTTGCGCTTGGCCCAGCCTTCGAAGGCCGCTTGCGCCGCGTCGAGCGCGGCCATGGCATCGTCGACGGTGGCGCTGGCGACGGAGGCGATCTTGTTTTCGGTCGCGGGATCGGTCACGTCGAAGCGGCCACCGTCGGAAGCCTTGCGCCACTTGCCGCCGATCCACAGATCGGTCGGGACGTTGGCGAGCAGATTGTCGTACATGGCTTACCTCTCTTGCGAGGGCACGAGCATGCGTGCCGCAAACTCGGTTCACCTCTCCCCTGGGGGGAGAGGTCGGCGAGCGGAGCGAGCCGGGTGAGGGGGAAAATGACTATCGAGAGTCACTTGCCCCCTCACCCCAACCCTCTCCCCCGAGGGGAGAGGGAGCGCTCCGTGCTCGCGGCGACCCATCAACTTCCCAAACTCTTCCTCACCGTCTCCGCGACGCGCGCCGGCGTCGGCAGCGCGATGTCTTCCAGGTTGTCGGCCGCCGGCAGCGGAATGTGCGGCGTGGTGATGCGCACCGGCGGGCCGTCGAGGTCGTAGAACGCTTCGTCGGCCGCGATCGAGACGATCTCGGCGCCCCAGCCGCACAGCCGCGGGTTTTCCTCGACCGTGAACAGCCGGTGCGTTTTCGCCACGGAACTCAGGATGGTCTGGGTGTCGAGCGGCACCAGCGAGCGCACGTCGATAACTTCGGCGTCGATGCCGTGTTCCGCCTTGAGCGTTTCGGCCGCTGCAAGCGCGCGCGGCACCATCAAAGCGAGCGCCAGAATGGTGGCGTCCTTGCCCGGGCGCACGATCCTGGCGGTGCCGAGCTTGTCGACGATTTCGCCGTCCGGTACCTCGCCCTTGGTGGCGTAAAGCGACTTGTGCTCGAGGAAGATCACCGGGTCGGGATCGCGCACGGAAGCCGCCAGCAGGCCGATGACATCGGCGGGCGAGGACGGCGCCACCACCTTCAGCCCCGGGATCATCATGCACCAGTTCTCGACGCTCTGGGAATGCTGCGCGCCGAACCGGGAGCCCGCGCCGTTGCCGGTGCGCACGACCAGCGGGCACTTGGTCTGCCCGTTCGACATGTAGCGGCTCTTGGGGAACTCGTTGGCGATGTAATCGAAGCAGACCGCGAAGAAATCCGAGAACATGATCTCGGCGATCGGCTTCAGCCCGGTCATGGCCGCGCCCATGGCGGCGCCCAGGATCGCCTGCTCGGAGATCGGTGTGTCGCGCACGCGCAAGGGCCCGAACATTTCGAACAACCCGACGGTCGCCTTGAACACCCCGCCGGCCTTGGCGACGTCCTCGCCCAGGAACACGACGTCTTCGTCGCGCTCCATCTCCTGCGCGATGCCGCGAATGACGGCGTCGCGATAGGTCATTTCCGGCATTTCAGTTTCTCCATGCCCAGCCGCCGTCGGCGTAGACGTCGGTGACGAGGATGTCCTCGGGCGGCGGCGGCGCGGCCTTGCAGGCCTCGGTGGCATCATCGACCGTTTTGCGCACTTCGGCGTCGATGTCGGCGATCACCTTGTCCTTGATGCCGAACTGCAGCAGCCGCTCCTTGTAGATCTTGATCGGATCGCGCTGCTTCCAGCGCTCGAGCTCGCCTTCGGGGCGGTACTTGGCCGGGTCGGCGCGCGAATGGCCGCTGTAGCGGTAGGTCATGGCTTCGATCAGCGAGGGCCCCGCGCCCGCGCGCGCCTTCTCGTAGGCCACCTGCGCGGCGCGGTAGACGACGTCGGCGTCGTTGCCGTCGATGACGATGCGCTCGAGCCCGTAGGCCGCGGCGCGGTCGGCGGCCGGATGCTCGACCGCGGTCACGTCGGCGATCGGGGTGTATTCCATGTAGAGATTGTTCTCGCACACGAACACCACCGGCAGCTTCCATACCGCGGCGAAATTGAGCGCCTCGTGGAAGGCGCCGATATTGGTGGTGCCGTCGCCGAAGAAGCAGACCGCCACGTCCTTGGCGCCCTTGTATTGCGCGCGCCAGGCGGCGCCGCACGCGATGGGAAGATGCGCGCCGATGATGGCGTAGGAGCCCATCACGCCGTGCGCCTCGGAAGTGAGATGCATCGAGCCGCCTTTGCCGCGCATCAGACCGTTGTCGCGCTGCATCAGCTCGCCCAGCACTTTTTCCACGGACACGCCGCGCGCCAGCGTATGGGCGTGGCCGCGATAGGTGCAGAAGGAGAGATCGCCCGGCTGCATGGCGCCGGCGAAACCCGCCGCCACCGCCTCCTGGCCGAGCGAGAGATGGCTGGTGCCCTTGACCAAGTTCTGCAGGAACAGGTCGTAGGCGCGCTGCTCGGCCTCGCGGATGACGACCTGGGTGCGGTACAGCGCCAGGCGTTTTTCCTCTCCGATATCGTCGTTCAAGCCGGCGCCGGGCGCGGGCGAGCGCTGATCGATTTTGGCCATAGGATTTCCTACGCGAATGAGCGCCGACCTTAGCCTCCCGCCCGAGCCTTATGCAACCGGCGCGGAAGGCTCCGGCTTGCCCCTGACGGTTTCACGGTGCAGCAGATAAAGGCCGGAGCTAATAACGATCGAGCCGCCGATAATTGTCCAGCGGTGCGGCAGATCGCCAAAGACCAGGAATCCAAGCGTCGTCGTCCATACCATCTGCGTGTAGATGAAGGGCGCGAGCGCGGAGGCCGGCGCCAGGCGGTGGGCGCGGATGAGCAGGTAATGTCCTCCACCACCAAGCGCGCCGATCAGCACCATCAGCGCGGCGGTCAGCACGCCGTCCGGCGGCGTCCACACGAAGGGGGCGACGACCGTCATCGCCAGCGCCCCCACCAGGTTGGTGTAAAACTGCGTGGTGTCGTTGCTGTCGGTGCGCGACAGCAGCCGCGTCGAGATCACGTAGAAGGCGTAACAAATCGCGCCGCCGAACGACAACAGGGCCGCCGGGTGCAGACCGCCGATGCCCGGCCGCGCCACCACCAGGACGCCGAAAAAGCCGACGACGATGGCGCCCCAACGCCGCCAGCCGACGTGCTCGCCGAGCAAGGGCACGCAGAGCAGCGCCACCAGAAACGGCGTCGAGAAGATGATCGACAACGCCTCGTCGAGCTGCAGCCAGCGCAGCGCGAACAGATTGAGCCCCGTCGACAACAAAAGCAGCGCCGAGCGCCCGATCTGCACCCAGGGCCGCGCAGTGCGCGTCAGGCCCGGCCGGTTGAACGGGTTGACGAAAGTGAGCGTCAGCGCGAAGGCGAAGAAATAGCGCGCCCAGACGACCTGCGCCGTGTCCATGTGATGGTTGAGGTATTTGCCGGTGGCGTCGAGGCAGGAGAACGAGGCCACCGCCGCGCACATCAGCGCGATGCCGATCAACCGCTGCCGGCGCTGCAAGCTTGCGTCGTCGCTCAATAGGTCGCCCGCCCGCCCGAAATGTCGAACACGGCGCCGGTGGTCGCGGAGCATTCCGCCGAGGCGCAATAGGCGACAAGGCCGGCGATCTCCTCGACGGCGACGAAGCGCCCGCGCGGGATCTTCGACAGCATGAAGTCGATGTGCTCCTGCGTCATCTGGTCGAAGATGGCGGTGCGCGCCGCCGCCGGCGTGATGCAGTTGACCGAGATGTCGTGAGAGGCGAGCTCCTTGCCGAGCGATTTGGTGAGCGCGATCACCGCCGCCTTGGAAGCCGAATAGGCCGGCGCGTTCGGGTTTCCCTCCTTGCCGGCGATGGAGGCGATGTTGACGATGCGGCCGTAGTTCTGCGCCACCATCAGCGGCGCGACGGCGCGGCAGCAATGGAACGGTCCGTCGAGATTGATCGCCATGACGGTGCGCCAGGCGTCGAGCGGATAGTCCACCGTCGGCGCGTTCGGCCCGGAAATGCCGGCATTGTTGACCAGGATGTCGATGCGGCCGAGCGATTTCAGCGTTTCCTCGCGCGCGCGCTCGACCGACGCGTAGTCGGTCACGTCGGCGGCGATGGCCGCGACCTGACCGCGGCTCTTCAGTTCCCCGGCGGTTTTCTGCGCAAGCGCAACGTCGCGGTCCCAGAGCGCGACGGCGGCGCCGGAATCGAGAAAGCGCTCGGCGATGGCGCGGCCGATGCCCTGCGCCGCGCCGGTGACAACCGCCTTGCGCCCGGAAAGATCGATCCTGTTGGTCATGGTGCCTCCCTGACGTCGGACGCTAGCGAAGCTTCAAGCCGCTGGCGAGTGGGGGATTTGCACAGGTGGAATGCGTGGGCAATGCCCGCAGGGGGCTTGGTCCATTTAGATCTAACGCTCTCGCCTGATCTCGCTCTCGTGCCAGCGGCGCAAAGCGAGGTGCGACAACGCCGACAGCGCCAGGAAAATGGCGACGCCGGCGAGCGACAGCAGCAGGAGCGCGGCGAACATGCGCGGGATATTGAGGCGGTAGCCGGATTCGGCGATGCGATAGGCGAGCCCGGAGCCGGCGCCGGCGGAACCGGCGGCGATCTCCGCCACCACCGCGCCGATCAGCGACAGACCGCCGGCGATGCGCAGGCCGGCCAGCATCTGCGGCAGCGCCGAGGGCAGCTTCAGGTTCCACAGGATCTGCCAGCGCGAAGCCTTGTAGAGCTCGAACAGCGCCAGCAGATTGTGGTCGACCGAGTTCAGCCCGAGCGTGGTGTTGGCCAGCACCGGGAAGAAGGCGACGATCCAGGCGCAGGCGAGCACGGCGAGCGGCTGCGGCAGATAGATCAGCAGCAGCGGCGCGACGGCGACCACCGGCGTCACCTGCAAAATGACGGCATAAGGATAGAAGGAGAATTCGAACGCGCGCCATTGGTTGAAGGCAATGGCCAGGACGATGCCGCCGACGGCAGCGAACGCGAAAGCCTCGAAGGTGATGCTGAGCGTGACCCACAGCGAGCGCATGAGCAGCGCGCCATCGGCGATCAGCGTGCCGAAGACCAGGCCGGGCCCCGGCAGCACATAAGGCGGAATGGCGAGACCGGAGACGAGCGCCTGCCACAGCGCGACGACGAGCGCGAGCACGAGGATGGGCAACGCGATGCGCAGGACGCGTTCGTTCATCGGCGTCGCTCCACGCATGGCCTGTTCCCTCCCCCCTTGTGGGGGAGGGTTAGGGAGGGGGGTGGGAGCGGTGTACGGATGTCACGATTACCCCCCTCCCGACGCCCTGCGGGCGTCGACCTCCCCCACAAGGGGGGAGGTAAGAGAGTTTGTGGCTTCGCCATCACACACTCTCCTCCGCCATGGCCTTGCCCAATGCCTGCGACACCAGCCGGCAATAACCGGCATATTCCGCCGAGGTGCGGAAGCTTTCGTCGCGCGGATAGGGCGCGTCGATCGCCACCTCCGCGAACACGCGGCCGGGGCGCGGGGTCATCACCACGATGCGCTGCGACAGATAAACCGACTCGAACACCGAATGGGTGACGAAGATCACGGTGCGGCGCAGCTCCTGCCAGAGCGACAGCAGATCGTTGTTGAGCCGGAAGCGGGTGATCTCGTCGAGCGCGGCGAACGGCTCGTCCATCAGCAGCAATTGCGGCTCGGTCACCAGCGCGCGCGCCAGCGACACGCGCATCTTCATGCCGCCGGACAATTCGCGCGGATAGCTCGCCGCGAAATCCGACAAGCCCACGCGCGCCAGTGCCTGCGCCACCTCCTTCGCTTTATGCAGCGGCTCGTCGCGTGCGAGCTTGAGCGGCAGCGCCACGTTGGAAGCGACATCCGCCCAGGGCATCAATGTGGGCTCTTGAAACACGAAGCCGAGGCGCGCGCCCTGCCCGCTTTGCGGCCATTCGACCGCGCCCGCCGACGGCGCGCTCAAGCCCGCCACGATGCGCAGCGCCGTCGACTTGCCGCAGCCGGACGGCCCGAGCAGCGAGACGAACTCGCCATCCTTAACGGTGAGATCGAAGCCCTCGAGCGCGGTCACGCCGCTGTCGAAGGTCTTGGAGACGTTGCGCAGGGTGACAATCGTCTCGTAATGAGTCTTTGCGTGCGGCATCACGACATCCGTTCATTCCCGCGAAAGCGGGAATCCAGTCTGGGTCCCCGCTTGCGCGGGGACGAACGGTATATTGCGTGGCTCGTCCGCGAATGTCATTTCGGCCGCAGGTCGACGCCCACGCCCCTGTCGACGAACTTCAGCGTATAGGCGCGCCGGTAGTCGAGGCCGCCCTTCACCACGCCGGCGGCCACCATCTTGTCGTAAAAGCTCTTCATGCGCGCGTCGGTCATGGCGCCGATGCCGAGCTTCACCGTGTCGCCGGAATCGACGATGCCGTATTCCTTCATCTTGGCGATGGAATAGGCGACAGCCGCGTCGGTCATCTCCGGGTTCTGCTTCTTGATCGCCGCGTTGCCGGCGGAGGCGTCGCCGTAGAGATAGTGATACCAGCCGATGGCGGAAGCATCGACGAAGCGCTGCACCAGATCGGGGCGCTTCTCGACCAGATCGCGGCGGGTCTCGATCAGCGTCGAATAGCTGTTGAAGCCGTGGTCGGCGAGCAGGAACACCTTGGGCTTGAAATGCGCCTGCTGCTCGATGGCGAAGGGCTCGGAGGTGACGTAGCCCTGCATGGCGGAATGCTGGTCGGCCAGGAACGGCTGCGGGTTGAAGGTGTAGGGCTTCACCTTGCGCTCGTCGAAGCCATAGTCGTGCTTCAGCCACTGGAAGTAGCTCGCCATGCCTTCCTTGGAGACGAACAGCGTGAGCTTCTTCAGGTCGGTGAACTTTTCCGCCGTGCCCGGATGGGCGATCAGCACCTGCGGGTCCTTCTGGAAGCTCGCCGCCACCACCACGGTCGGGATGTCGTGCTCGACCGCGTCGAGACTTTGCAGAGAATTGGCGCTCATGAAGAAATCGATCTTGCCGACCGGCAGGAGGATGCGGTTGTTCACGTTCGGCCCGCCCGGTACGATCGTCACATCCAGCCCGTATTTCTTGTAGGTGCCGTCGGCGAGCGCCTGGTAGAAGCCGCCGTGCTCGGCCTCCGCCACCCAGTTGGTGGCGAAGCGCACCTTTTCGAGCTTCTGCGCCTGGGCGTCTGGGACGGCGACAAGCGTAGTGGCGAGCGCCAATAGGATCGCTGCGATTCTCATCGTTTCCTCGATGCTTGGCCCGACGACGGCACTTTACGATTGCAGCTCGGCGCGTACGATCTTAGCGCCCTCGACCATGGCGCGCATCTTGCCGTAGGCGATATCGCGCGGCAGGTATTTCAGCCCGCAGTCGGGCGCCACCACGATGCGCTCGGCCGGCACGTGCGGCAGCGCGCGGCGGATGCGCGCGGCGACCGTCTCCGGCGTTTCTACGTTCATGTCGGAGAGATCGAGCACGCCGAGGATGATGGTCTTGTCCGGCAGCTTTTCCAGCACGGCACAATCAAGCTTGGACTGCGCGGTCTCGATCGAGATCTGCTGCACCGGCGCGGCAGCGAGCTCCGGCAGGAAGGAATAGCCTTCCGGCCGCTGGTGGATGATGGCCGCATAGCCGAAGCAGAGATGGATCGCGGTTACGCCCTTGACGCCGTCGAGCGCGGCCTCAAGCCCGCGCAGGCCGTACTTGCGCGCCTTGTCCGGCCGCGCCTGCATATAGGGCTCGTCGATCTGCACGATGTCGGCGCCGGCGGCGAACAGGTCCTTGATCTCGGCGTTCACCGCCGCGGCGTAGTCGAGCACCAGCTGCTGCTCGTCGTCGTAGAAATCGTTCTGCGCCTGCTGCGACATGGTGAAGGGGCCGGGGACCGTCATCTTGATCGCGCGGTCGGTGTTGGCGCGCAGGAATTCGAGGTCGCGCAGCTCGACCGGATGCTTGCGGCGGATTTTGCCGGCGATGCGCGGCACCGGGTTGGGGTGGCCGGAGCGGTCGAGCGCGCTGCCGGGATTGTCGATGTCGATGCCCTCCAGCGCGGTGGCGAAGCGGTTGGAATAGCTCTCGCGCCGCTGTTCGCCATCGGTGACGATGTCGAGGCCGGCGCGCTCCTGATCGCGGATGGCGAGCAAGGTGGCGTCGTCCTGCGCCTCCTCGAGCCATTCGGGCGCCACGCGCCACAGTTCGCGCGCGCGCACGCGCGGCGGAAAGCGCCCCGCCAGCTTCTCTCGGTCGATCAGCCAGTCCGGCTGCGCATAGGAGCCGACCAGCGAGGTGGGAAGCAGCGGCAATGGCATGGGCGGCCTACAAAATTTTCTTCCGTCATGACTGGACTTGGCTATTGCCGGGGCATGCCCGGCAATGACCGGAGAATTGACCATCTGCTTTCCACATCAAGCTTTCGCCTGAAGCAGGCCTATCAAGAGTGTCAGGGGTGTCAGGATGTCCCACCAGAAGATCGGGCCGATATTATTGATCGAAAAATTCCGGTGTTTGATCATGTCGTGTGCGTGCCCGAAAGCAGCGCCCCAAAGAAAGCAAGCCGACGTTAAGAACACAGCCCAGCCAGCAGGGACTCCAAGCCATGTCGCCGCGATGGCGCTAATACCGATGCCGAGGTTTGCAACGCCAACCTCGAACTGAAACGGACTGGTGCTCCAGCCGATCGAGCGCGCGACCGGCTCCGCCACAAAAACATGTCCCAGGAAAGCCCATAGGCAGAAAAGCCCAAGAGAGGCAAAGAGCATCCACTGCGCGAGCGGCGACAGCGCCTCTGCAGCGCCGGGCAAGGCAATGCCGAAAACACCCAGGATAAGCCCGACAACATAAAGGATCGCGGGAATAAAGTTTAGCCAGCGAGGCATGCGGTCTTCCTTAGGCGCGTGCACGCAAATGATAGGTCGCAGTTCCGGCGCGTGGCAAGGCGAGATCAGAGCTAATTGTCGAGGCTCATCGCCAGCACCCTTGCGACATGCAGCGCCTCGCGCTCGGCGCCGTCGTGGATCTGGTGGCGGCAGGAGGTGCCGTCGGCGACCACCAGCGCGTCGGGCGCCTTGCGAACCGCCGGCAGCAACGAAAGTTCGGCCATCTTGAAGGAGATATCGATGGTATCGGCGTCGTAGCCGAACGAGCCCGCCATGCCGCAGCAGCTCGATTCGATGGGCTCGACCTTCAGCTCCGGGATCAGGCGCAGCACGCTTTCCACCGCGCCCATGGTGTCGAAGGCCTTCTGGTGGCAGTGGCCGTGCAGCAGCGCGCGTTTTGCAAGCGGCGCCAGCGGCAAGGCAAGGCGGCCGGCGGCGTGCTCGCGCGCCAGGAATTCCTCCAGCAGCAGCGTATTGACGGCGAGGTAATCGGCCGCCTTGCTCTCGATCAGCGCCGGCAATTCGTCGCGAAACGTAAAGAGACAGCTCGGCTCCAGCCCGATCACCGGCATGCCGCGCGCAATGTAAGGCGCGAGCGCGGCAAGCGTGCGCGCCATCTCGACTTTGGCCTCGCCGATCTGGCCGACCGAGAGAAAAGTGCGGCCGCAGCAGAGCGGACGCTGCTCGCCGTCGCCCGGCAACAGCGCGTGCACGCGGTAGCCGCCGGCGACCAGCACGCGCACCGCGGCTTCGAGATTCTCGCGCTCGAAATAGCGGTTGAAGGTGTCGGCGAACAGCACCACGTCGCGGCTCACATCGGCGCGGTCCGGCTTGAGCGACCAGTCGGAGCGGTCGCGGTAGATGTCCTCACGCCATTTCGGCAGCGTGCGGCGCGCCGAGAAGCCGGCGAAGCTTTGCGAGGCCTTGCGCAGGAAGGCGCTCGCGTCGCGCTTGTTGAACAGCCAGGGTCGCCGCGCCGCCTCCGGCGCGTAGCGCGGCAGCCAGCCGATCAGACGGTCGTGCAGGGTGACGCCGCGCTTTTTCGCGCGCGCGGCCAGCGCCTCGATCTTCATGCGCGCCATGTCGACGCCGGTCGGGCATTCGCGCCGGCAGGCCTTGCAGGAGACGCACAGCGACAGCGTCTCCATCATGTCGTCGGAAGCGAGCGCGTCCGGGCCGAGTTGGCCGGTGACGGCAAGCCGCAGCGTATTGGCGCGGCCGCGCGTCGCGTCGCGCTCGTCGCGGGTGACGCGGTAGCTCGGGCACATGGCGCCGCCGGAAAGCTTGCGGCAGGCGCCGTTGTTGTTGCACATCTCGACCGCGCCCTGAAAACCGTTGCCGGCGCCGGGATAAGCCGACCAGTCGAAATGCGTTTCGATATTTTCGCCGCGGTAGCCGGGCGCGTAGCGGAACAGCGAGCGGTCGTCGAACTTGGGCGGCCGCACCACCTTGCCGGGATTGAAGAGGCCTTGCGCGTCGAAGCGGTCCTTGACCTGCTCGAAGGCGCGCGCCAGGCGTGAGCCGAACATCACCTCGTTGAATTCCGAGCGCACCAGTCCGTCGCCGTGCTCGCCGGAATGCGAGCCCTTGTATTCGCGCACCATGGCGAAGGCCGCTTCCGCGATCTCGCGCATGGCGTGGACGTCTTTTTCCTGCCGCAGGTTGAGGATCGGCCGCACGTGCAGGCAGCCGGAGCCGGCATGCGCGTACCAGGTGCCGCGCGTGCCGTGGCTTTCGAACAGCGCGGACAGCCGGCTGGTGTAGTCGGCGAGGTGCTCGAGCGGCACCGCGCAGTCCTCGACGAAAGAGACCGGCTTTCCCTCCTCCTTCATCGACATCATGATGTTGAGGCCGGCGGTGCGCAGTTCGGCGATGGCCGTCTGCAATTCGGGGTTCAGCACCTCGACCACGCCGCCCCATTTCGGCCCTTGCATGTCCCAGCCGAAGCCGAGGTCACCGATCAGCTCCTTCAGCTGGCCGAGGTTATGCAGGTTGTCTTCCTGGTCGTCGTCGCCGAATTCCACCAGCAGGACCGCCTCGGGCGCGCCGCGCACGAATTTCTCGATCGTGGGCTCGTACATGGCGATGCCGCGGCCGAGCGCGATCATGGTGCGGTCCATCAATTCGACCGCGATCGGGTTGAGGCGGGCGATGTGCTGGGTGGCGTTCATCGCCTCGTAGAAGCTGCCGAAATGCACCGCGCCGACCGCGCGGCGCGGCAACAGCGGCGACAGCGCCAGCTCGATGCGGGTGGAGAAGGCGAGCGTGCCTTCCGAGCCGACCAGGATGTGCGCGAGGTTGATGTTGTTGCGCCCCGGCGTGAGCGCGTCGAGATTGTAGCCGCCGACCCGGCGCTGCACCTTGGGAAAGCGCGCGGCGATCTCGGACGCTTCGCGCGCGCCGATGGCGAGCAGGTCCTTGACCAGCGGGCGCAAGGGCGCCGGCACGTCGGACAAATTGCCGCCGATCCTGCCGAAGTGGCCGAGGCTGCCGTCGGCCAACAAGGCGTCGATCGACACGACATTGTCGCGCGTGGTGCCGTAGCGCGCCGACCTGCCGCCGCAGGAATTGTTGCCGACCATGCCGCCGATCGTGGCTCTTGAAGCTGTCGAAATGTCGACCGGAAACCAGAGGCCGTGCGGCTTGAGCTGGCGGTTCAGATCGTCGAGCACGATGCCGGGCTCGACCGTGCAGCGCTGGCGCTTGACGTCGAGGTCGAGAATGCGGGTCAGATATTTCGAGCAGTCGACGACCAGCGAGTCGCCGACCGTCTGCCCGGCCTGCGACGTTCCGCCGCCGCGCGCCAGCACGGTCACGCCTTCCGCCCGGGCAAGTCCTATCGCCCGTTCGGCTTCTTCTATCGTGCGCGGGGCGACCACGCCGGCCGGCACGATCTGGTAATGGGAGGCATCGGTGGCATAGCGGCCGCGGGTGAAGCGGTCGAAATGCACGTCCCCACTCAACTCGGCCTTCAGCCGCCTTTCCAGGCCGGGCCTGACTACCGCCACGGCATTCTTCCTTCTTTTTTTGCTTTTTGGCCCCCGACCCGCCTATGCATAAGGGCTGGTTTGCTCTGCGGAATTTTGCTTGACCGCAATGTCGCATTCATAGTTCAACCCAGCAAGCACCGCTCCCTGGCCGGGGACGGGCCCGTGGACCCCCACGCCAAAACCCCTTGATAAAGAGCCTCGCTGAGGAGCGTTCCGCTATGGCTAAGAATTCGTCGCGTCCGGTCGGGCGCCATTTCCTGCATATCCCGGGCCCGACGCCCGTGCCCGACCGCGTGTTGCGGGCGATGGACACCCCCATCATCGATCACCGCGGGCCGGAGTTCGCCAAGCTCGCCAAGAAGTGCCTGGAAGGCATCAAGACCATCTTCAAGACCACGAACCCGGTGATCATCTACACCGCCACCGGCACCGGCGCCTGGGAATCGGCGCTGACCAACACCCTGTCCCCCGGCGACAAGGTGCTGATGGTGGAGACCGGCCAGTTCGCCGCGTTGTGGAAGAAGATGGCCGAGCGCATCGGCCTCACGCCCGAATTCATCGCCAGCGACTGGCGCCACGGCGCCGACCCGAAGGCGATCGAAGCGCATTTGCGCGAGGACAAGAGCAAGGCGATCAAGGCGGTCTGCGTTCTGCACAACGAGACCTCGACCGGCGCGCTGACGCCGATCGCCGAGATCCGCAAGGCGATCGACGCCGCCGGCCATCCGGCACTGTTCATGGTCGACACCATTTCCTCGCTCGCCTCCACCGACTATCGCCACGACGAATGGGGCGTGGACGTCTCGGTCGGCGGCGCGCAGAAGGGGCTTATGCTGCCGCCCGGGATGTCGTTCAACGCGATCAGCGACAAGGCGCTGGCCGCCAACAAGACCGCCAAGATGCCGAAGTCGTTCTTCGCCTGGGACGACATGATCGCGATGAACAAGGTCGGTTTCTTCCCCTACACGCCGGCGACGCAGATGCTGCACGGCCTCGCCGTCGGCATCGACATGCTGCACGAGGAAGGCCTCGACAACGTGTTCGCCCGACACGACCGGCTCGCCGAGGCGACGCGGCGCGCGGTCAAGGCCTGGGGGTTGGAGAACCTCAACAAGAACGCGGCGCAACTCTCGCCGACCATCACCGCGGTGATGCTGCCGGAGGGCCACGACGCCGACAAGTTCCGCGCGCTGGCGCTGGAGACGTTCAACATCTCCTATGGCGCGAGCTTCGGCCAATATGCCGGCAAGTATTTCCGCATCGGCCACCTTGGCGACGTCAATGACGGCATGATGATCGGTGCGCTCGGCATCACCGAGATGGCGCTTTCGCTGGCCGGCGTACCGATCAAGAAGGGCGGCGTGCAGGCGGCGACCGATTACCTGACTTCGGCGCATTCGAGCCAGACCAAGCAGGCGGCGGAGTAGGCGCAGAAGCACGCAGAGCGTTGTCATGGCCGGCCTTGTGCCGGCCATCTCGCTTATAGAGACACCGTGCTCACCCAAGCGAGATCGCCGGGACAAGCCCGGCGATGACGAGCTTGGTCACGCCGCCGCGGCCCAATTATTGGCCACCAGCACCCGCTGCACGAATTCCGTGACCGCCGTCAGCGTCGCTTCCGGCGCCTCGCGCTGCGGCGAGTGCTTGGCGCCTTTGAGCAGCGCCACCTCGACCGGGCAGTAACATTCCCGCTCGGCCGCCTCGATTTGCGCGACAGTGCCGTATTGGTCGTCCTCGCCCTGCACGATCAGCACGGGCACGCGGATATAGGCGAGGAATTCGGTGATGTCCCATTTGCGGAAATCGGGATCGAGCCAGGCGCCGTTCCAGCCCTTGAAGGCGTTGTCGACATCCTTGTGCCAGCGCGCCAGTCGCTGGCGCAGGTCACCCGTTTCGTAGGCCGTGCGCGCCTTGAGGATCGATTCGATGCCGGGATCCTCCGTGAAGAAATGCGGCGCCATCAGCACGAGCCCGCCGACGCGAGCGTCCTGGCGCGAGCCGGCATAGATCGCCGCGATGGAAGCGCCGTCGCTGTGACCGAGCAGCAGGCCGCGCTGGAAGCCGATCGTCGCGAGCAGCTTAGGGAGTACGTCGCGCGCCTCGTCGTGCATGTAAGTGAGCGGGCGCGGCAGGGCGACCGGGCTCGACTGGCCGTAGCCGGCGCGCGAATAGACGAAGACGCCGCAGCCGGCTTCCTGTTGCAGCCTGTCGGGAAAATCGCCCCACAAGCCGACGCAGCCGAGCCCCTCGTGCAGCATGACGATAGTCGGTGCCCGGTCGGGGCGCGGACCGATCATGCGGTATTCGAGCTGCTGGGAGCCGATGTCGAGGAAGCCGGAGTCGGAAAGAGTCATATAGCGTCCATTTCGCTGTCATTCCGGGGCGCCGCGAAGCGGCGAACCCGGAATCCATAATCACAAAGGCAGCGGTAAGCATACATACTGGGAGTATGGATTCCGGATAGCCGCGCTACGCGCGGCTTCCGGAATGACAAGAAACTACAACTGCCCCTCCGCCCGCAGCTTGAAACGCTGGATCTTGCCGGTCGCGGTTTTGGGCAGTTCGCTGCGGAACTCGATCCAGCGCGGATATTTGAACGGCGCCAGCTTCTGCTTGACGTGATCGCGCAACACCGCGGCAAGCTCCTCGCTCGCCTTATCGGGCAGCTTGAGCACGACGAAGGCCTTGGGCTTGACCAGCTTCTCGTCGTCGAACCAGCCGACCACCGCGGCCTCCAGCACCTCCGGGTGCGAGGAAAGCGCCGCCTCAACTTCGAAGGGCGAGACATACATGCCGGAGACTTTCAGCATGTCGTCCTGGCGACCGGCGCAGACGTAATAGCCGTCCTCGTCCTCATAATACTTGTCGCCCGAGCGGGTCCATTCGCCCTGGAAGGTCGAGCGCGAACGCTCGCGGTTGTTCCAATACATGATCGCGCTGGTCGGCCCGCGCACGTGGAGCTCGCCCAGCTCGCCCCGCGCGACCGGCGCGCCGTTATCGCCGATCAGCTTGATGGCGTAACCCGGCACCGGCTTGCCGGTGGTGCCGTATTTGGTCTCGCCCGGCTTGTTGGTGAGGTAGATGTGCAGCATCTCGGTGGTGCCGAGCCCGTCGTAGATGTCGACGCCGTAGCGCTCGTTCCATTTGCGCGCGATCTCCTCCGGGAGGGCTTCGCCGGCGGAAATGCAGCGGCGGATCTTCACCTCGGATTTCTGCGGCGCTGCCGGACTGTTGAGGAAGGCGGCGTAGAAAGTGGGCACGGCGTAGAACACCGTGATCGGGTGTTTCTTGAGAAGCGCCGCCACCCCGTCCGGCGTCGGCCGCTCGGCGTTGAGCACGGTGGTGGCGCCGACGGTCAACGGAAAAGTCATGGCGTTGCCGAGGCCGTAGGCGAAGAACAGCTTCGCTACCGAGTAGCAGACGTCGCCTTCCTCGATGCCGGCGATCGGCGTGCCGTAGAGATCGGCGGTGAGCTTCAGGCTGGCGTGGACGTGCACGGCGCCCTTCGGCTTCCCGGTCGAGCCCGACGTGTAGAGCCAGAATGCGATGTCGTCGGCGACCGTCGGCGCGGTGACATCCTCCGGCTCGTCGGCGCCGATCACATCTTCGAACAGCCGGTAGCCCTTGGCGTCGAGATTTTGCGGATTGTCGCCCGATACGATGACATGCTCGAGGTCCGGGCTTTCATCGATCAGCTTTTCGAATTTCGGAAACAGCGCCTCCGACACCACCAGGCATTTGGCGCGGCTGTCGGCCAGCATGAAGCGGTAGTCGTCCTCGGTGAGCAACGTGTTGACCGGCACCGCGACGATGCCGGCCTTGAGGCAGCCGAGAAAGGCCGTCGGCCAGTCGATGGTGTCGAGCAGCGCCATCAACACGCGCTCCTCGCGCCTGACGCCTAAGCCGCGCAAAGCGGCGCCGAAGCGCGCCACGCGGTCGGCGAGCTGGCCGTAGGTCCAAGTGCCGCGCGCGTCGATATAGGCGGGCTTGTTGGCGCGGCCCTTGCTTAGATTTGACTGCAGTACGTCGGCGGCGAAATTGTAGTCGCGTGGGACCGATCCCATCCCCGCCGGCGCGTTCGATTCCGCCGCGGCTTCGGCAAGCGTCATTTTTGTTTCCTCCCGGGACCGCGCGTATTATGCCAATCCGGGGCGGCGCTGAGAAGCGCAGCATATTTCCGCGCGGCGACGGCGGAGCCACAATAACCGAAAGGGAGCGGATTATATGATCTTCAGCCGGGACCGCATTCTGACCACCCATGTCGGCAGCCTGCCGCGCAACGAAAAGCTGTCCGACCTGCTGGTGCGCCAAGAAGCGGGCGAAAGCTTCGACCCGGCCGAGATGGCCGCCGAGATGGACAAGGCCGTCACCCACGTCGTCAGCCAGCAGGTGGCAGCCGGCATCGACATCGGCAATGACGGCGAGCAGCAACGCGTCGGCTTCCAGACCTACGTGCCGCAGCGCATGAGCGGGTTCGGCGGCGTGTCCAAGCGCCGGCGCGGGCGTGAGTTCGAAGATTTCCCCGAGCTGGTGGCGAGCCTGATGCGGCGCTTTCCCTACGTCAGCAGGCAGCAGAACGCGCCGGAATGCCAGGGCGAACTCGAATATCGCGACATCAAGCCGCTGAAAGGCGAGATCGCGCGCTTCAAGAAAATCGCCGAGGGTAAGTTCAAGGAAGAGTTCATGACCGTGCCGTCGCCCGGCATCGTGTCGTCGACCATGCTCGACGCGTTCTATGGCAGCCAGGACAAATACCTGAGCGCGCTGTCGCGCGAGATGAAGAACGAATGCCAGGCGATCCACGAAGCGGGGGTCCTGGTGCAGATCGACGCGCCCGATCTCGCCATGGACCGCACCATGATGTACCGCGATCTCGACGATGCCGGCTTCGTCAAGGCGGTGGAGCGGCATGTGCAGGCGATCAACGAGATGATCGACGGCATCCCGCGCGAGCGGGTGCGGCTGCACGTCTGCTACGGCAACTGGGAAGGCCCGCACATCTACGACATTGCGCTGGAGAAGATCCTGCCGGCGCTTTACGGCGCCCAGGTCGGCGCGCTGTCGATCGAGTTCGCCAATCCGCGCCACGCGCACGAATACGCGGCCTTCAAGAAGCACCCGCTGCCGAAGGACATGCTGCTGATCCCGGGCGTAATCGAGACCACCAGCAATTTCGTCGAGCATCCGGAAGTGGTGGCGCGCCGCATCGCGGACGCCGTCGCAGCGGTGGGCGAGCGCGAGCGCGTGATCGCCGGCACCGATTGCGGCTTCGGCACGTTTACAAACAGGGAATGGGTGATCGAGCCGGCAGTATGGCTGAAGCTGAAATCGCTGCGCGAGGGCGCGGATATCGCGTCGGGCCGGCTATGGGGGAAGAAGAGCGCGGCGTGATTTTTTCTTTACCCTCCCCTGGAGGGGAGGGTCGCGAGCCGACGGGTCCGGCCGCAGGCCGGCCCGATGGTGAACTCCGCGAGCGGTGTGGGATGAGCGGGCGTCCCGCAAAGATCACCCCACCCCGACCGCCTTCGCTAGCGCTCGGCGGCCGACCCTCCCCCTACAGGGGAGGGTGAAGCCGCCACGATCCGCCTTGCTGCTATAGTCTTGCGATCCGAGCGCCATTGGGCGCATAACCTCAGCCGCAACGGGCGGAGAACCGGAAAAATCGAGGAGGACGCCATGGACGAGAGAACGCGCGAGCCGGTGAAGATCACCGCCGAGGACATCAACCCGCGCTACAACTGGGGCCGCCATCTGCCGGTGCTAGGCACCATGGGCGTAGATTTCGAGGAGCGCGTCGATTACCGGCGGCTGCACCGCTATCGCCTGGCCCGCGCGCAGGCCGCGCTCGAAGCGTCCGATCTCGGTGCGCTCATTCTGTTCGACGACAACAACGTCCGCTACACCACCTCGACCAAGATCGGCGAATGGGCGCGCGACAAGCTCTCGCGCTGGGTGCTGCTGCCGCGTGGCGGCGACCCGATCCTGTGGGACTTCGGTTCGGCTGCCGTGCATCACCGGCTCTATTCGCCGTGGCTGCGGCCGGAGAACTGCAAGGCCGGCCTGGTCGGCATGCGCGGCACGGTCGATCCCGCCTTCGGGCTGATGAAGCATCACGCCGAGGAGATGGCCGCGATCCTGCGCGAGCACGGCGTCGCCAAGATGCCGGTCGGCGTCGACATCATCGAGCCGCCGATGATGTTCGAATTGGAGAAGGCCGGGCTGAAGGTCAAGGACGGCCAGCAGGTCATGCTGGAGGCGCGCGAGATCAAATCGGCCGACGAGATCGCGCTGCTCAACCGCGCCGCCGCCATGGTGGACGGCGCCTACGATCTGATCGACCAGAAGCTGCGCCCCGGGGTGCGCGAGAACGACATCGTCGGCATGGTCAACGAGTTCCTCTACCGGCACGGCTCCGACGACGTGGAGGCGATCAACGCCATTTCCGGCGAGCGCTGCAACCCGCACCCGCATAATTTCACCGACCGCATGATCCGCCCCGGCGATCAGGTGTTCTTCGACATCCTGCAGAGCTTCATGGGCTACCGCACCTGCTACTACCGCACCTTCAATGTCGGGCGCGCCACGCCCGCGCAGCACGACGCCTACAAGAAATGCCGCGAATGGCTCGACCTGGCGATCGACCTGATCAGGCCGGGCGTCACCACCGCCGAGGTGTGCAGCGTGTGGCCGAAGGCGCCGGACTTCGGCTTCCCCGACGAATTATCGGCCTTCGGCCTGCAGTTCGGTCACGGGCTCGGCCTGAATCTGCACGAGCGGCCGATCATCTCGCGCGTCGTGTCGATGGACCACCCGACCGTGATCAAGGAAGGCATGGTGTTCGCGCTCGAGACCTATTGCCCGGCGAAAGACGGCTATTCGGCCGCGCGCATCGAGGAGGAGATCGTGGTGACCGACAAGGGCCACACCGTGATCTCGCTGTTCCCGGCGGAGGAGTTGCCGATCTCGGCGCGGTATTGATGTGACGGCGTCATCGCCGGGCCACGCCGAAGACGCGCGTCCCGGTGATCTTGCTCAGGCACTTGCGTCCCTCACCGGGATGGCCGGAACCGGTGTTTAGTCCGGCCATGACCGGCGCGCGCGCGGCATTGCGCTCGCGCCGAACGGCGTGTTGACCGCCCGGCCGGCGCCTGTTGTGATCGCCGGGCCGGTAAAGCGATGATGCCCAAGAGACCGCCGCAAAACCCGATCACCCCGCCTTATGTAACGCCGAGGGAGAAGGCGGCGGCGCGGGCCGCGCGGTTGCGCTTTCTCTATTGGGCGGCGGTGGCGGTGCCGCTCATGGTGACCGCGATGCTGTACGGCTACAGCGACCAGGCCCCGCATTGGCTGCGCGCCGCGACTGAAAACGTCGATGCGATGTTCGGCTATCCGGTGCTGCGGCTGGTGGCGTGGATGGCAGCTTAACCGCCAATCCCCATCGCCTGTTCGAAGGCGCGGCGCACCGCGGGCGGCTGGCCGTAATGATGGCGGAAGCCGGCGAGGCGCTCCTTCAGCAGCGGGTGTTTAGCGTAGTCGGCGAGCGGCACGCCCTCGACATTGAATTTGCGCATGACGTCGGGCAACTCGACGCTCGCGGCCTTGGCGGGGTCGCGGATGAGGCCGGACGGGTCCTCGCCTTTGGCGACTTTGTCGAGATCGGCGAAGAAGCGCTTGCGCATTTCCACGATACCGAGGTCGCTCGAGCGCAGGTTCTCTTTCGTGCGGTCGGCGATGCGGCCCTGTCCGACCCAGCCGACGATATCCTGGTTGATGACGTGGCTGTCGATGAAGCGGCCGCTCGCGTCGCGCACGGGGCTCTCCCACACCGGCACGGCGCCCTGCACATAGGGCTCGCGCCCCTTCGGCACGCGCATGAAGAACCAGGCGATGGAGAGCGTGTTCTCGTCGTCGACCGGCACGCGCCATTCGAAATGCATGCCGAGATAGAAGCCGTTCGGCCACAGCGCCACGCGGCCGACCGACCAGTTGGGATCGCCCTCGGCCTGGCCCTCGCGGACGCGGCGGTAGACGAAGCCGTGCTCGAATTCGTCGTAGGCGATTCTGAGATGGCGCGCGGCCTTTTTGTCCAGCCCGCGGAGCTGCGCGCTCCAGTTCTCGTGCATCCATTCGAAATGCACGGGATCGATGGAGTTCTCCTGGCACTGAAACCAGTTGCAGGGCACCTGCGCGGTGACGATCTCGCGGAAGCCGTTGGCGTAGGTGAACGGCGCCCACACCGGCAATTCGGGTGCGGGCTCAGGGCCCATATAGGCCCACAGCAAGCCGGCCCGCTCGCGCACCGGATAGCCGGCCACGGCGCAGCCTTCGCGCGATTTCGGATTGGGATTGGCGGTGTCCTCGTAGGGCTGCTCGACGCATTGGCCGCGTTCGTCGAACTTCCAGCCGTGATAGAAGCAGCGGATACCGGTTTCTTCCACCGTGCCGCAGCTCAAATCGGCGCCGCGATGCGCGCAGTGGCGCGCGACGAGGCCGTAGCGACCGGACAGGTCCTTGTAGAGCGCGAGATCCTCGCCCAGGAGCCGCAGCGGCTTGATCGGTTTTTCGGACGTCAATTCGCCGGCGCCGGCGACCGGCATCCAATAGCGCCGCAGCAATTCGCCCATGGGCGTGCCCGGCCCGACGCGGGTGAGCAGGTCGTTACGCGCGGCGCTGAGCATGGCGGGCAGCTCCTCGTTGCCGTTTGCGCCTCAGGGCGATGCCGGAGGCGCATCGTAGGGGCAAGCCGGGCCGGGGCAATGGGGTGGCACGGCGCCGCAGGGCAGCCGTGCAGGCGCGCGCTGGCGAAAGCACATTCGGATCGCTATGTGAGGGCTGCCTGCCGAAAGAACGTTCGATGGACGCACTCAAGTTCAAGCCCGACCCGCTCGAATTCAGGGCCGCCCCCACGCTGCCGAACCTGCGCAACGAGACCTTCGAGACCTTGTCGCAAGGGTTCCGTGGGCGTTGCCCAGCCTGCGGCCAGGGCCGCATGTTCCGCGCCTACCTGAAGGTGGCCGACAACTGCCCGGCCTGCGGCGAGGAGCTGCACCATCACCGCGCCGACGATTTTCCCGCCTACCTGGTGATTATCATCACGGGCCATATCCTGGTGCCGATCGTGCTGGCAGTGGAGACCGCCTTCGCACCGACGATGTGGCTGTCGATCCCGCTCTGGCTTTCGCTCGCCGCCGCCATGAGCGTCAGCCTGCTGCAGCCGGTCAAGGGTGCGGTGGTGGCGCTGCAATGGCATCTCGGCATGCATGGCTTCGAGCAGTCGCGCAAGATGGTCGAGCTGGAGCCGACCGTTATCCTTCCCTCTTCCTGACCGCCGTCATCCGACGCTGCGCTCGCGCTCCCGCAGATGCGGGAAGCGCTCGCTCAACAGCGAGCCGTGGTAATAGGTCGGCGCGAAGGACGGGTGCGCGCGGATGTCGTCGTACCAGGCCTTGACGCGCGGCAGGTCCTGCCAGTCGGCCAGGCCGAGGTCGTCCATCCGCACCAAAGCGGGCATCACCGATATGTCGGCGAGCGTGATATCCTTACCCATGAGCCAGGGGCCGCCGCTCTTCTCGATCTCGGCGTCCATGCGTTCCCAGGAGCGCCGTAGACGCTGGAGCGCGGCGTCCATCTCCTGCTTGGGAAAGCCGGCCTGTCCCATGGTCATCATGAATTCGCGGCGCAGCGGCTTCGACTCGGCCATGGCGGAGAAATCCTCAGCGCTCATCTTCTGGAAGCCCGGCAGGAAGGCGAGGTTGAAGGTCGGCACGCGCACGGCGGCCGCCGCCATTTCGTCGATATAGTGCATGAGCGCGCGCATATGGGCGCGCTCGACCGGGTCCTCGGGCGTGAGGCTTTGCTCCGGCTCGACCTCGTCGAGATATTCGAGGATGGCGCTCGAATCGATGACGATGCGCCCGTCATGGTCGAGCGTGGGCACCACGCCGTTCGGATTGAGCTTGAGATAGTCCGGCTTGAGCTGGTCGCCCGCCAGGAGATTGAGGTCGACCTTGTCGAACGGCAGGCCCTTGCTGTTGAACACGAAGCGCACCCGCTGGCTGCAGGTCGATTGCGGCGCGTTGTAGAGCTTGTAGGCCATAACGTCTCCTTGCGCTTTCGTTCCGGCGTTTCCCACGGCAATGATGCTTCAATTCAGCGCCGCAAATCCACCGGCGATTTTATGCCCATTTTACTTGTGACGCGCGGCGGCGCCGCGTTGAGCGGCTGTCGTGCATGGCCGTCGCTTCCCCTCCGCGTTGAGGGGGCGGCCCCTCCTCCACCCTGCACACCGGGGCCGCCTTGCGCGGCCCCATTTTTATGTCGCCAATCGTGTAAATTCCCTCCGCCGACAAAAAATTTCCCACTTGTCGCTGCGGAATAGAAGCCCCTGCGCGGGGATTCGTCCTATCGGCACTCACGGCACGACACCACTCAAGAGGAGGATCAACCGATGAAGAAATTGCTTATCCCGGCGGCGGTCGCCGCCATGCTGCTCGCCAGCGCCGCCTTCGCCGCACCGGCCATGGTCGGCAACAGCGCCAAAGGCAAGGTGCTGACGGATTCCAAGGGCATGACGCTCTATACCTTCAGCAAGGATTCGGGGAGCAAATCGGCCTGCAACGGCAAATGCGCGGACAACTGGCCGCCGCTCATGGTGAAGGCCGGCGAAGCGGGCGGCGACGGCTACAGCAAGGTCAAGCGCGACGACGGCAAGATGATGTGGGCCTACAAGGGCAAGCCGCTCTACACCTGGGTGCACGACAAGAAGCCGGGCGACGTGACCGGCGACGGCAAGCTGAACGGCGCCTGGCACGCGGCGAAGCCTTGAGCCCATTTCCGTACGCCGCGAGGCAAACTCCGGCACCCTCTCCCCTTGTGGGAGAGGGTGGTCCGAGCGAAGCGAGGACCGGGTGAGGGGTCGGAGCCCAATTGAATCACAGACCCCTCACCCGGCTCGCGCTCCGCTATCGCTCCCGCGCGAGCCACCCTTTCCCACAAGGGGAGAGGGAAAGAGAGTATGCCGACGCCTCGTACTTAACTCTCCAGCCCCGTCGGCACGTTCTTGTTCTCCGGCTCGAGCTTCATGCCGGCGGCAAGCGCCATGGTTTCGGCCAGCGCGGCGAAGTCTTTCTGAATGTATTCTTCCGGGTTCTTCTGCAGCATCGCGGCACCGAAATGGCCCTGCAGCACTTCGCGCGTAGCCGCCGTCACCGGCATCGGCACGTCCATCTTACGGCCGAGCGCGAGCCCGAGATCGATGTCCTTGCGCAGCAGCTCCGGCGTGAAGGTGGTGGTCCAGTCCAGGTTGACCAGCGCCGGCGACTTGTAGGCGGTGAACATCGAACCCATGACCGAATTGTTGAGGAAGGCGAGGAAGGCGTGGCGCGGCACGCCCATCTTGTTGGTGAGCAGCATGATCTCGATCAGGTTCTCGATCACCACGCCGAGCATGACGTTGTGCGCGATCTTGCAGACGCGCGCGAGCTCGCCCTCGCCGGCGTAAGCCACGCCGCGCGGCGCGATCGCCTCCATCAGCGGCATCATGGTCTTGCAGGCGGCCTCCGGGCCGGAAACGATGGCCGACAGCTTGCCGGCCTTGATCACCTTGGCGTTGCCGGAAACGGGCGCGGCGATGTAATCGCAACCCCTCTCCTTGAGCCGTTTGCGGATGTCGGCGGATTCCTCGACCGAAATGGTCGAGCAGTCCACCAGAATGCCGGGCAAATGACCTGCTGCCGCGAGGCCGTTGGCGCCAAGCGAGACTTCCGCCAGATCCTTGCCGGTGGAGACGATGGAGAACACCACGTCGCATGCGGCCAAGTCGGCAATCTTGTCGACGACTTTGCCACCCGACTTGGCAAGCGGCTCGGCCTTGGCGCGCGTGCGGTTCCAAACCGAGACCTCGTAGCCCGCCTTGAGCAGCCGCTCCGCCATCGGCAATCCCATGCGGCCAGTGCCGATCCAGCCGACCTTCAGCGTGTTCTTCGACATAACGAAACTCCCGTTGACCCTGCGCAGCGCGCGCCTCGCGCGGACTTAGCCGTTCCGCGCGCGCGGCGCCAGCGCCAAAGCTCTTCCCTGCGGCGCGCGCATAACGCCCCGCGCTTCGCGCGCATGGCGCCCCGCGCTTGTAGCCGGTGCACTCGCCGCATTATCCTGTCCGAGCGAGGTCGAACAAAAGTGGGATTTGTGGGATGAGCGCGGCGGGTGAAAGCGGACCGGTGCTTTGGCGCGTCGACGCGCGCGGCGTGGCGCATGTCACGCTCAACCGGCCGGACGTCTACAACGCCTATAACAGCGAGCTGATCGGCGGTCTGCTCGAGGCCTATGAGGGCCTGGCGGACAAGCCGTTGCGCGGCGTGCTGCTGACCGGCGCCGGGAAAAACTTCCAGGCCGGCGCCGACCTCAAATGGCTCGACACGGTGCGGACCTCCTCGCCGGAGGAGAATGTGCGCGTCTCGCGCAGGACCGCGGAAGCCGTGCAGCGGCTCAACCTGTTGCCGGTGCCGACCGTGGCGCTGGTGCAAGGCGCCTGCTTCGGCGGCGGCACCGGCATCATCGCGGCCTGCGACATCGTCATCGCCGCCGACAATGCGGTGTTCTCGATCGCCGAAGTGCGCGTGGGCGTAGCCGGCACCATCATCGTCCCGCAACTCAACGACGCCATCGGACTGCGCCAGGTGCGGCGCTACGCGCTGACCGGCGAGCGCTTCGACGCGGATGAAGCGCGCCGCATCGGCCTGGTGCACGAGGTGGTCCCGCTTAGCGAGCTGGAAGCCGCGGGCGAGCGCATGATCGGCCACATATTGGCGAGCGCACCGGAGGCGGTGGCCGAGACCAAGCGAAGCGCCATGCGCTTTGCCTGGAGCGATCTCGACGCCAAGACCTTCACGGCGCTGATCGACAGCCATGCGGCCAGACGGCAGAGCGCGGAAGCGCAGGAGGGCCTCGCGGCCTTCCGCGACAAACGTCCGCCCGGCTGGGCGCCGGCAAAGAAAAAAACTTGACCTGAAGCCCGGCCCGGCTTCCCTGCCGCCCCTGGGCCAACCCGGAGACGCGAATGTCCGCCGCCGACAATCCGCTCGCCAAGTCCCCGCTCGCAAAGAGCGGCGAGCCCGTGAGCTGGAATTTCAAGCTGCTGGCGCAGAACGATCTCGGCGGCTTCGGCGGCATGGGCGAAGGCATGTCGGTGCAGATCGCCAAGGACGGGCGGCGCATCATCTGGCTGGCGCACGAGAGCGCGCCGAAGAACTTCACCGGCGTCGACGTGTCCGACCCGCGCCAGCCGAAGGTGGTGGTGCAGACCGAATTGCCGCAGGCCTATATGCGCTCGAACTCGCTGGAGCTCACCGGCGACATCATGGCGGTCGCCTATCAGACGCTCGAACCGGGTCAGCGGCCGGCAGGGCTGGAGCTGTTCGACGTGTCGGTGCCGGAGAAACCGCGCTCGATTTCTTTTTTCGACTGCTCCGGACCGCATTCGCGCGGGGTGCATCAACTCTGGTTCTGCGACGGCGAATACGTGCACATGGCCGCCGGCGCCGCGGATTTCGTGCCCAGCCATCCGAACGACGACCAGTTCTACCGCTGCATCGACGTGCGCAATCCTTCGAAGCCGGTGGAGGCGGGACGCTGGTGGATGCCGGGCACGCGCTCCGGCGACGACGCGCCGCGGCCGCCACGCCATAAGCTCGACAAGGGCTATCGCGCGCACAACACCAACGTCTACAAGCAGCGGCCGGACCGGCTTTATCTCTGCTACATCGACGGCGGCATGTTCGTGATGGACATCGCCAACAAGGCGCATCCCAAGCCGATCGCGCACTGGACCAATTCGCCGCCCTATACCGGCTTCATGCACACGGCGATGCCGCTGTTCGACCGCGGGTTGCTGATCGTCACCGACGAATCGACCGAGAACGCCGGCAAGGACTGGCCCAAGCTGGTGTGGATCCTCGATGCGCGCGACGAGGCGCACCCCGTCTCGATCGCGACCTGCCCGCTGCCGCCGGTCGACGCCTATAAGGGGCGCGGGGGGCGATTCGGCGCCCACAATATTCACGAGAACCCACCGGTGCCGACCGCCTGGCAGTCGGACCAAGTCATCCTCGGCACCTTTTTCAACGGCGGTCTGCGCGCCTACGATATTTCCAACCCGTACCAGCCGAAGGAAGTGGCGGCCTTCGTGCCGCCGCCGCCCAAGGGGACACCGGCCGGCGCCGTGCAACTCAACGACGTGTTCGTCGACGAGCGCGAGATCGTCTACACGGTCGACCGGCATACCGGCGGGCTGTACGTGCTGGAGATGGATTTTTGAATTCCATCTTCCCCTCCCCCACCGCCGGGCGCTTCGGGCGCCGACTCAAGCGCGCGCGGGGGGCGAAGGTGCCGGTCACCGTGCTGACCGGCTTCCTCGGCGCCGGCAAGACCACGCTGCTCAAGCACTTCCTCGACACGCCCGAGGGGCAAGGCAGCGCGGTGGTGGTGAACGAGTTCGGCGCGGTGGGGATCGACGACACGCTGGTGCGCGCGAGCGCCGACGAGACCGTGCTGCTCGGCAATGGCTGCCTGTGCTGCATTGCGCGCAGCGACCTGCAGCAGGCTTTGCGGCGCATGGTGGTGGAGCGCGAGCGGGGCCAAACGCCCGACTTCAAGCGCGTGATGATCGAAACGAGCGGGCTCGCAGATCCCTCGCCCATCCTGCAAACCTTCGCCACCGATCGCGCCCTGGGTGACACTTTCGCCGTGGAGGCGGTCGTGACGGTCATCGATGCCGTCACCGGCGGCGAGACGCTTGAATGGTCGGCCGAGGCGCGCAAGCAGGCGATCCTCGCCGACCGGCTGGTGATCACCAAGACCGACATTGCCGGAGAAAGTGCAGCGGCGACATTGGCGGCGCGCCTGCGCGCGCTCAATCCGGGCGCTGAAACCTTGCAGGCGGTGAACGGAGCACTCGATCCGTCGCGGCTGATCGAGCCGCCAACCGCATCAGCGCAACGCCTTCGTTGCCGAGGCCGCGCACAGCGACGGCATTGTGAGCTTCGTGCTGAGCGAGGCTCGGCCGCTGCCCTGGCCGGTCTTCGCGCGCGCGATGGAGACGCTGATGGCGATGCGCGGGGCAGACCTGCTGCGCGTGAAGGGCCTGCTCAACGTGGAAGGCTGCGCCGGCCCGGTGGTGGTGCAGTTCGTGCAGCATCTGGCGCACCCGCCGGTCGAGCTCGCCGCCTGGCCGGACGACAACCGCAGCAACCGCGTAGTGTTCATCACGCGCGGGGTTATGGAGAGCCAAGTGCGCGCGTTGTTCGCGGCCGTGCGCGCGCTGACTTAAGCCGGCGCCAACCGCGACACGCCCTCGCGCGCCGCGGCGATAATGTCCGGCACCGCCGCATCGTTGCCCGGCGCCATGATGTGGCAACCGGCGACATGCGGAATTTCCGCAAGCGCCGCCACCATGTCGAGGCAGATGCGCCGGCCTTCCACCGCCGGATCGCCTGCCCGCTCCATGCGGTCGATGACCGCGTCAGGGATGATGGCGCCGAACAGCTTGTCCTTGATCCAGCGCGCCGATTTGGCCGAGCGCAGCGGCACGATGCCGACGATGACGGAAAGCTTGTCGGCGAGACCATGCTCGGCCAGCCGCGTCATGTAGCGGCGCACGATGCCGGCATCCATGCAGAACTGCGTCTGCACGAATTGCGCGCCGGCGGCGCATTTGGCGGCGAGCGCCTCGGGCTCCCAGCCGGGCGGCGGATCGATCGGATTGTCGGCGGCGCCCAGAAAGAAATCGCAAGCGCCCGTGACCTTGCGGCCGGACGGCAATTCGCCTTTGTCACGCAGCAGGCGTGCGGTTTCCAGGAGGTGGCGCGGATCCAGATCGAACACCGGCTTGGCGTCGGGCTGATCGCCGGCATCCGGGTTATCGCCGCGCAGCACGAGCAGGTTTCTCACGCCGGAGGCCGCCGCGCTGATCAGGTCGCTCTGCAAGGCGATGCGGTTGCGGTCGCGGCAGGTGAGCTGCAGCACCGGCTCGATGCCTTGCGCCGCCAGCAAGGCGGCGGCGGTGACGGCGCCGAGGTGCGCCCGCGCGCCGGCGCCGTCGGTGACGTTGACGGCATCGGCCAGGCCCTTGAGCGGGAGAGCCTTGGCGAGCAGATCGGCGGGATCGGCGGACACCGGCGGCGTAATTTCGGCCGTGATGACGAAACGGCCGGCGCGCAGCTTGTCTTCAAGCGTCATTTCCATCGCAACCACGTGGCAAAATCCTGTGGACCTTGCAAGCGCAAGAGATCAAATTAGTGTCATTCCGGACGCTCGCAGAGCGAGCGCAGCCCCCGAAGAGGGATCAAGAGGCGGATCATGTTTCAAACGGCGAAATCTCTCGACGAAGCGCTCGATTGCATCACCGACGGCTGCCTGCTGGTGGTGCCGCGCGAGGTGACCGGCGCGCCGATGGCGGCGACGCGGGCGCTGATCCGGCGCGGCGTCAAGCACCTGCATCTCATAACGCTGCCGACCTCGACCCTGCAGACCGATCTGTTGGTCGGCGCCGGCTGCGTCGAGACGCTGGAAACGAGCGCCGTCAGCCTCGGCGAGTTCGGCCCGGCACCGCGCTTCTGCGCGGCGGTCACGCAGGGCAAGATCGTGATGAAGGACGCCACCTGTCCGGCGCTGCTGTCGCAATTGCAGGCGGCGGAGAAGGGCGTGCCGTTCATGCCGCTGCGCGGGCTGATCGGCTCGGACGTCTTGAAATACCGCGACGATTGGAAAGTGATCGATTCGCCTTACGGCAATTCCGATCCGATCGTGCTGCTGCCGGCGCTCAAGCCGGACGTGGCGCTGCTGCACGCCGGGCTCGCCGACCGCTTCGGCAATGTCTGGATCGGACGCCACCGCGAGCTCGCGACCATGGCGCACGCGGCGCAGAAGACCGTCGTCACGGTGGAGAAGATCCAGGACGAGAACCTGCTCGACGATCCGGTGATGGCGGCGGGCGTGCTGCCGGGCTTCTATGTCGACGCCATCGCGGTGGCCGAGCGCGGCGCTTGGCCGCTGCCGCTGCCGGATGTCTACGGCGCCGACGACAAGCACATTGCTTTGTACGCCAAGATGGCGGCGACACCGGAGGGCTTCGCGGAATATCTCGACAGGTTTGTGTATGAGAAGCAGGCCGTCGAGGCGCGTGCGTGACGGCTGACTTCCAGCCCGAAGAGCTGCTCGCCGACGTGATCACGCGGCTGATCGGCGACGTGCGGCACGTCGCGGTCGGCAACGCCTCTCCAATTCCGGCAACCGCCGCGATCCTGGCGCGCGAACGCGGGCGCGGCCGGCCTTACGTTTCGCTGCTGCAAAGCCGCAAGCACACCTTCTTCACCGACGGCGCGCGCGAACTGTTCGACTGCGCCGGGCAAGGCCGCATCGACGTGTTCTTTCTGTCGGGCGGCCAGATCGACGGCCACGGCAATATCAACCTGGTGTCGACCGGCGACTACGCGCATCCCAACGTGCGTTTTCCCGGCTCATTCGGCTCGGCCTATCTCTATTACGTCGTACCGAAGGTCATCCTGTTCCGCACCGAACATTCACGCCGCACGCTGGTGCCGCAGGTGGATTTCGTCAGCGCCCCGGGCGCCAGCGATCCGAACGTCTACCGCACCGGCGGGCCGATCGCGCTGGTCACCAACCGCTGCCTGTTCTCCTTCCGCGACGGGCGCTTCACGCTCGAGAGCGTGCATCCCGGGCATACCGTCGAAGAAGTGATCGAGAACACCGGCTTCGACTTCGAACGCCCTGAGCAAGTGCCGGAGACGGCGGCACCGTCGGCGCAGACGCTGCAGACGATGCGCGCGGTGGTGGCGCCGCAGGTGGCGCAGTTCTATCCGCAATTCGCGGCCAAGGTGTGGGGGCTGGGCGAGGCGGCCATCGCGCGGTGACAAAGAATAACCGAGCGGCTAATGTCCGCCCGAAAATCAACAACGAGGAAACGCAAGGTGAAGACGGTTGAAGCGGCTGTGATCGGCGTCGGCTGGGTGGGCGGCACGCGGGCGGAGACGCTCGCCAAGACCGCGCTGGTGGACAAGTTGCACCTGTGCGAGATCCGGCCCGACCGGCTGAAGGAAGTCAAAGAGCTCTACAAGCCGGCGACGGCGACGCTCGATTACAACGATATCATCAAGAACGACAACATCTCGGTGGTCTATATCTCGACCACGCCCGAATCGAACCACTACCCGATCTGCCGCGACTGCCTGCGCTCCGGCAAGAACGTGATGCTGGAAAAGCCGATCGCACTCGAATTGTGGGAAGCCGACGAGCTGATCACGCTCGCCAAGCGCAACAACCTCAAATTCACCATCGGCTATTCGCAGCGCTTCAACCCGAAGATCGCCTACGCCAAACAGAAAATCGTCGACGGCACGCTCGGCACTGTGGTCTCGGTGCTGGTGAGCCGGCACCTGTCGCGCTCGCTCGGCAAGAAGATCGCCAGCCGCGTGCGGCTCTCGCCGGTCGTCATGGAATCGACGCACGATCTCGATTTCGTGTTCTGGCTGCTGGAGCCGGCGAAGCCCGTGAAGGTCTACAGCCAGGGCGCCTACGGCTATATGAAGGCGGTCAACGGCTCGCACGATGTCATGTTCACCAACGTCACCATGGACAACGGCACGGCGGTGATGATCGCCGGCGGCTGGAACCTGCCGCCGAGCTATCCGAACTACTGCGCGACCTGGATCGAGATCACCGGCACCGAGGGCTCGCTGTTCTTGGACGACACCCAGCGCGACAACTGGCTCAACACCATGAAGGACGGCCAGCAGTTTCCGATGTCGACCATGCCGGGCGAATGGGTCGGCGAGGTGTTTGCCGGCGGCATGGGGCCGGAAACCATCCATTTCCTGGAGTCGTGCATCCGCGACACAGCCGTCATGGTGACACCGGAGTTGGCGCGCACGGTCATGGAGACCTACAGCGCCGCCGACCTCTCCGCCGACCGCGGCGAGCCGGTCGATCTGCCGCTCAGCAACGAGACGATCTCGGCCATCGCCGAGTTCAAGCAGAAATTCCGCGCCGGCGTGAACGCTTAAAATTTTCCGGCGGCGAAACCGGCGAGCGCCTCGCATGCAGACATCGGGTATACCCGATGTCTGCCACGAATAGTGCGCAAGTCGGCTACAGCCGACTTGCGATGCGCGCGATGACGCTGTCCCAGGCGCCGCTTGCGTCCTGGCGGAACAGGCGTGCGCTCGGATACCAGGGGCTGTCGTCGCGCCCGAGCAGCCAGCGGAAATCCGGCACATGGGTGACCGGGATCCAGACCGGCTTGCCGAGCGCGCCGGCCAGATGCGCGACGCTGGTGTCGACCGAAATGACGAGATCGAGTTGATCCACCAGGCCCGCGGTGTCGGAGAAATCCGTCAGCTCATTGCCTGCATCGACAATATCGTCACGCGCGCGCAGCACTTCGGCATCCTCCGCGCGCACCTCCTTCTGCAGGCAGACGAAGCTGGCGCCGGTGTCGAGCAGCGGCAGCAGCGCGCGTAGCGGGATCGAGCGCTCGCGGTCGCGCTCGTGACGGGCATTGCCGGACCACACGAGACCGACGCGCGGTCGCGACAGGCCTGCAAGCCGCGCCTGCCATGCCGCCGCCTGGCGCTGCGGCGCGCGCAGATAGGACGGCTGCGCCGGAACGGTCGCCAGCTCGGTGCCGAAGGCCAAGGGCAGACTAAGCAAGGGACAGTGAACGTCGAAAGCGGGCAGCGGGCCGCCCTTCTCCACGACCTGCGTGCCGGCGGCGAAATCGGCCATCAGCCCGCGCAGCGCCGGCTGCACCTCGAAGATCACTTGCGCCCCGCGCGCGGCAACCAGCGGCACATAGCGGCAGAACTGGATGGTGTCGCCCAGGCCCTGTTCGGCGTGAAGCAGGATGGTCTTGCCCGCGATGTCCTCGCCGCGCCAGAGCGGCTGCGCGAAATCGCGCCTGCGCACCGACGGTTTTTGCCAGCGCCATTCGTAATGCGCCCAGCCACGCGGAAAATCGCCGGTCAGCAGCCGCACCGCGGCAGCGTTGCAATGCGCCATGGCGTGGTCCGGTTGCAGCGCGATGGCCGCGTCGTAGCTTTTGAGCGCTTCGTCGTAGCGCTGCAATTCCTTCAGCACCTGGCCGCGATTGTTGAGCGCGTCGGCATGGCGCGGGCGCAGCGCCAGCAACCGCTCGTAGGAGGCAAGCGCCTCCTCATAGTGCCGCAAGGCCTTCAAGGCATTGCCGCGATTATAGAGCGCGTCGGCAAAGTCCGGCTGCAGCTTGAGCGCCGCGTCATAGCTCGCCACCGCCTCGTCGAGCCGGCCGAGCCGCTCGAGCGCGCTGCCGCGGTTGGACAGCGCCGCGACGAAATCGGGGCGTGCCGCGAGAGCGCGGTCGTAGCTCGCCAGCGCCTCTTCCGCTCGGCCGGCCGCCAGCAGGCTGTTGCCGCGATTGCTGAGCACGTCGGCATTGCGCGGCTGCAACGCGAGCGCGCGGTCGTAAGAGGCGAGCGCGGCCTCGTGCTTGCCCTGCGCGGCCTGCACCACCGCCAACACATGCGCGGCATCGAAATGGTCGCGCCGCAGGGCGACGATCTGCCGGCACAGCTGCTCGGCCTCGGCCAGCCGGCCGGCCTTATAGGCCGCGATGGCGCGGTTGAAGGTCTGCGCCGGATCGAGGCGGAAGCCAGCCAGGGTATCGGCTTTCATGGCCCGCCTTACTATCCGAGTCGCGGCACGGCCTCCAAGCCGCGCGATTTGCCGTCAGCGCGCGGCGAGCGGCTCGATGCCGAGCTCGGTGGCGAGCTTTTCCAGTTGCGCCAATAGTTCCGGCGCCAGCGCGAGGCCATGCGCGAGCCGGTCGGCCCGGCGCCTGGCGCGCTCTTCGCCCGGCAGCCGCACGCTCTCGCCCGGCAGCGTCTTGGAGGCGCGCAATTCGCGGATGTGGCGGTCGACCTCGGCCTTGAAGGTCTCGAGCTTCTGAAAGCGCGCGGGATCGAGGGCCAGCACGAATTGCCCGGTGTTGTTGATCTTTTCCGGCGTGGCGTTGAAATCGACGCAGTCGCGACCGAAGAAGGCGCCGTTGAGCACGCCGGCCAGCATGCCGATCATCAGCGCCAGCCCCGCGCCCTTGTAGCCGCCCATGGGCAAAAGCAATGCGTCGGCGGTCTTGTGCGGGTCGGTGACGGCGGCGCCGGTGTCTGGGTCCACCATCCAGGTCGGCTGCAGCGGGACATTGCGCAGCCGGTGGTTCTTGATGGTGCCGTAGGAGACGATCGAGGTGGCGATATCGAGCACCAGCGGCGGCTCCTCGCCGGCGGGAATGGCGAAGGCGATCGGATTGGTGCCGAGCAGGTTTTCGGCGCCGCCGGCGAGCGGCATGTGGTTGGCGTTGGCGACCGCCGCATAGAGCCCGATCATGTCGGCCTTGAGTGGCAGCGCGGCATAGACGCCGGCAGCGCCCGCGTGGTTCGACATGCGCAGCCCCACCCAGGCAACACCCGTCTCGCGCGCAAGCTCGACGGCGGTCTCGGCCGCGCGCGCCACCACCAGATGGCCCATGCCGTTGTCGCCGTCGACCAGCGCGGTGGCGGGCGCCGTGCGGTCGACCTTGATATCGGGGCGCGGATTGAGCCCGCCGATCTTCAGCCGGTGCACGTATTGCGGCAGCCGGAACACACCATGCGCGTCGGCGCCGGTCAGATCGGCCTCCAGCATCAGCTCGGCCACCTTGTCGGCGTCGGCTTGCGGCAGGCCGGACTTGACCATGGCGTCGGCGATCAGCGCGCGCACCGCGTCCGCCGCGATGCGGCCGCTCGTGGGCGCGTTCACGACACCAGCTCCGGCAGCAGCTTTTCCGCGTTGCCGTTGAGGATCGCCGCCTTGTCGGCGTCCGATATCTTCAACCCGCGCACATGCGGCACGCAGTCGAGCATGGCCATGTCGTAAGGATAGTCGCTGCCGAGCAGCACGCGCGCGGCGCCGACATGGCCGATCATGAATTCCAGCACCGGTGCCGAATGCAAAATGGTGTCGTAGTAGAAGCGCCGGGCGATGTCCTGCGGCTCGGCCTTGACGGTCTTCTTCGGCTCCGGCCGCACGTGCCAGCCGTGCTGCCAGCGTGCCGCCTGATAGGGCGTGAAGCCGCCGCCATGCGCGAGCACCACCTTCAATTTGGGATGGCGGTCGAGCACGCCGCCGAAATAGAGGCAGGCGGCGGCAATCGTGGTGTCGAGCGGATTGCCGATCAGGTTGCGCAAATAGTACGAGCCGAGCCGGTCGCTGCCGGCGACATGGGCCGGATGCACGAACAGGAAGGCGCCGAGCTCCTCCGCCGTCGCCCACAACGGCGCGAAGCTTTCGTCGTCGAGATTCTTGCCCATGACGTTGGAGCCGATCATGGCGCCCTTGAGACCCAATTTGGTCATGGCGCGCCTGAGCTCGTCCGCGGCGCGTTTTGCATCCTGCATGGGCAGCGTGGCTATCCCCATGAAGCGGTCGGGATGAGCGGCGATATGTTTGGCGATCTGCTCGTTCTGGATGGCGGCGGTGGCGGCGGTGCGCGCGGGCTCCTTGTCGTAGAGATAGGTCTGCGGCGAGGCCGACAGCACGTGCACGTCGACACCCGCGGCATCCATGTCGCGCAGGCGGCGTTCGATGTCGAAGCCGCCGCGCGGAAACGGCCTGTAGGCGACGCCGGCCACGTCGAGCAGCGCCGCTTCGGCGTCGATCGCCGTGATGGTCACCGGCACGCCTTCCTTGCCGAGCAAGGCGGCGGTCTCTTCGGTCAGGATATGCGTGTGGGTGTCGATGGTGCGCGGCCTGCTCATTTCGCCACCTGAAATGCGCCGCGCGGAATGCGCGTGGCTTTTTGTCTGCGCATGATCTTGTCCTAAAACCGGTTCCCACTTTTCGGGATCATGCGCCGGGGAGCGTTTGAGTGCCGCAGGCGCGCGCGGGGCGCAAGCCCTGTCTCCGGCGGCGGTTTGCGATATAACCGCCCTTCCCGTTTTCATCGCTCCCGGATTGCCCCATGAACGCTCCCATCCAAGCAAAACATGTCCGCGTCGAGGACGACGCGCTGGTCCGCGGCAAGGGCCAATTCATGGACGACCCGCGCCTGCCCAACCAGGCCTACGGCGCCTTCGTGCGCTCGCCGCACGCGCACGCCCGCGTCGCCGCGGTGAACGCGGACGAAGCCCGCAAGGTCAAGGGCGTGCTGGCGGTGCTGACCGCGGCGGATATCAAGGCCGCCGGCATCGGCGGGATTTCGCGCCATCCGCCGGTTGCCGGGCGCGGCGGCGCCAAGATGGCGATGCCGTTCCGCCCGGCGCTGGCCGAAACGGCCATGCATGTCGGCGATACGGTCGCGCTCGTGGTGGCGGAAAGCACCGCCGCCGCGCAAGACGCCGCCGATCTGGTCACGGTCGATTACGAAGAGCTGACGCCCGTCATCGCGCTCGAGGCGGCGATGAACGGCAAAATCCAGCTGCATGCCGACGCGCCCGGCAACCTCTGCGTCGACTGGCCGGGCACGGTGCCGAGCGAAGAGAACGAAGCCGAGGTCGACAAGATCATCAAAAGCGCCGCGCACGTGGCGCGCGTGCGCGTTACCAATCAGCGGCTGGTGGTGGCGTCGCTGGAAACGCGCGGCGCCACCGCGGAATACGACAAGGCGAATGACCGCTACGCGTTGCATGTCTGCTCGCAGAGCGCCGCCGGCATGCGCAATCAGGCAGCCTCCATCCTCGGCGTGCCCAACGAGAAGGTGCACGTGACCACCGGCGACGTCGGCGGCGCCTTCGGCATGAAAACGACCTGCTATCCGGAATACATCGCGCTGCTGGTGGCCGCGCGCATGACCGGGCGGCCGGTGCACTGGCAATCGACGCGTTCGGAGGCCTTCGTCAGCGACGCGCAGGCACGCGACACCGTCACCGATGCGGAACTGGCGCTCGACGACAAGGGCAAGTTTCTCGCCGTGCGCATGCGCCATACCTGCAATGTCGGCGCCTATGTCGCCAATGCCGGCATCAACATCAACACCGCGAATTTCGCCCGCTGCCTTCCCGGCATGTACCGCATTCCCAAGGTCGACGTCGGAGCCAAATGCTATTTCACCAACCGGGTGCCGATCGCGCCCTATCGCGGCGCCGGCCGGCCGGAGGCGAATTACGCGCTCGAGCGCGTGGTGGAAGAAGCCGCGCGCATCGTCGGCATGGACCCGGTGCGGCTGCGCAAGAAGAACCTCATCCCGCCTTCGTCGATGCCGTACAAGACCGCGGTCGGCACGACTTACGACAGCGGCGACTTTCCCGGCATCGTCGACCGGGCGCTCGCGCTTGCGGACTATGCGAACTTCAAGAAGCGGCAGCGCGAGGCGAAGCGGCGCAAGAAATATCGCGGCATCGGCATTTCCTGCATGCTCGAACATGCCGGCGCCACGCCGATGGAGCAGGCCTTCGTCGGCTTTCCCGGCGGCGACAAGATGATCCTCGGCCTTAACGTGCAATCGACCGGACAAAGCCATGCCACCGTGTTCGGCCGGCTGCTTGCCGACAAGCTCGGCATCGATCCTGCGAAAATCGAGCACCGCCACGGCGACTCGGCGATGGAGCTTTCCGGCAACGCCTCGGTCGGCTCGCGCTCGGCCATGTGCGCGGGCTCGGCCATCGTGCACACCGCCGACGTGATGCTGGAGAAGGGCCGGAAGGTCGCCGCCGGCATGCTGGAGGCTTCGGAAGGCGACATCCAGTACCGTGCCGGCCATTTCGAGGTGGTCGGCACCGACCGCAAGGTCTCGCTGTTCGACGTCGCCAAGCGCGCCAAGGAAACGGGTGCGAGCCTCGACACCCAGGACCAGGCCGAGGCGCCGCTCACCTTCCCGAACGGCTGCCACATCGCAGAAGTCGAGATCGATCCGGACACCGGTTTCGTCGATCTCGTCGCCTACACGGCGGTGGACGACTGCGGCAATGCGCTCGACCCCATGATCGTCGAAGGCCAAGTGCAGGGCTCAATCGCGCAGGGCCTAGGCCAGGCGCTCGTGGAAGACGCAATCTACGACGCGGAAAGCGGTCAGCTCGTGTCCGGCTCGTTCATGGATTACGGCATGCCGCACGCCCACACCATGCCGCGCGAATTCCGCGAGGCGATGCATCCGGTGCCGGCCAGGACCAACCCGCTCGGCGTCAAGGGCACCGGCGAGGCCGGCACCACCGCCGCCATCGCCGCCGTCATGAACGCCGTCGCCAACGCCGTCCCCAACGGCGCCGCCAACACCATGGACATGCCGGCGACGCCGGCGAAGGTGTGGGAGGCGTGCCGGAAGGCGGAGGGGAAGTGATTGAGCTTTGCGTCGTCCCGGGCGCAGCGCAGCACAAAGTGATGCGCTGCAGACCCGGGACCCCGATTCCTTAATACGCTGGATGCCGGGATCAGCCCGGCGCATCACCACGCTAGCTTCCTGCTGCGCCGCATCCGCGACGCGGGCAGTGCCTCACGCCTGCGAGATGAACTTGGTGTTCATATAGGCCTGCAGGCCCTCGATGCCGCCTTCGGAGCCATAGCCCGACTCCTTGACGCCGCCAAACGGCGTCTCCGGCGTGGAGATGGCGACCGAATTGATGCCCACCATGCCGGACTGCAGCGCGTCGCCGATCATGGCGGCATTCTTGTCCGATGTGGTGAAGGCATAGGCCGCCAGCCCGAACTCGAGCGAGTTCGCGCGCTCGACCACCTCGTCGACGGTCTTAAACGTCACGATCGGCGCCACCGGCCCGAACGGTTCCTCGGTCATGATCTTGGAGTCGTCGGGAACGTCGGTGACGATTGTGGGCTGGAAGAAGAATCCCTGGTTGCCCTCGCGCGAACCGCCGGTGACGACCTTGCCGCCGCGGCTCTTGGCGTCGGCGACGAAGCTATCCATGGCGTCGAGCCGGCGCGCATTGGCGAGCGGGCCCATCTTGGTGCTCTTCTCCAGCCCGTCGCCGAGCGTGAGCCCCTTGGCGTATTCGGTGAAGCGCGCGAGGAATTTCGGGTAATTCTTCTCGTGCACGTAGAAGCGCGTCGGCGAAATGCACACTTGGCCGGCGTTGCGATACTTGAAGCCGGCGATAATGTCGGCGGCCTTTTCCGGGTCGGCGTCCTCAAATACGACCACGGGCGAATGGCCGCCCAATTCCATGGTCGCCCGCTTCATGCCTTTGGCGGCGAGGCCGGCGAGATGCTTGCCGACCGGGACCGAGCCAGTGAAGGAAACCTTCTTCACCGACTTCTTCGGGATCAGGTGCTCGGAGACCTCCGCCGGCACGCCGAAGACGAGGTTGAGCACGCCCGCCGGCAGGCCGGCGTCGGCGAAGCAGCGCACCAGCTCGACGCAGCCGCCCGGCGTTTCTTCCGAAGCCTTGATGATAATCGAACAGCCGGCCGCCAAGGCGCCGGCGATCTTGCGCACCGGCGTCAGCGTCGGGAAGTTCCACGGTGTGAACGCCGCGACGACGCCGACCGGCTCCTGCACCACCAGTTGGCGCACGCCCTTTTGGCGACCCGGGATGATGCGGCCATAGGTGCGGCGGCCTTCTTCGGCGTACCAATCGATGATGTCGGCGGAGGTCAACACTTCCGCGCGCGACTCGGGGTAGGCCTTGCCCTGCTCCAGGGTCTGCACCTTGGAGATGTGATCGTAGCGCTCGCGCACCAGATCGGCAGCCTTGCGCATGATCTTCGATCGGTCATAGGCCGAGGTCGCCTTCCACTGCGCGAAGCCCTTCTCGGCGGCAGCCAGCGCAGCGTCGAGATCGTCTTTGCTGGCATGCGGCAGCGCGGCAAGCGCCTTGCCGGTCGCCGGATTGATGACGTCCTCGCCCTTACGGCCTTCGCCGTTAAGCCACTTGCCGTCGATATAGAGACCCAGCTCGCTGTACATTGAAAACCTCGCCATTTACCGGAATTAACACTTGCGCGGTGGCTTAGCACTTTAGCCGGCGCACGGCCACACGAGATGCCGGCACGGCCGGATTTAGCCTGCAAAATCAATAGCACCCCGCATTTCCGACAACCCTGAATTTGCGGTGGTAAGCGCGGAATTTCCAGTGTTATGCTGGGCTTAACCCACCGTGGGGGCAACAAAGAACGGCTACGGCGGCACGGCAACGTGCACTCCACGCCAAGGCCTGGGGTGGAGGGGAGAAACATGAAAGGGAGGACTACGACATGCTCCACCGAGCAGGACTAACTGCGATCGCGGCGACGGCGGTTTTGGCCTTGGCCCCGATTGGCGCGCGGGCGGCGGATTGCGGCACCATCGAGCTCGGCGCCTCGCTGTCGTTGACCGGCAAATATGCCTCGAACGGCAAAAACACCCAGAAAGGCTACGAATTCGCAGTCAAGAAGATCAACGACGCCGGCGGCGTGAAAGTGCAAGGCAAGTGCTATCATTTCAAGATCAAGTACTACGACGATGAATCGACGCCGGCGCGCGGCGCGCAGCTGATCGATCGCCTGATCAACGAAGACAAGATCAAGTATATGCTAGGGCCGTACAGCTCGGGCATGACCAAGGCGGTCCTCCCGGTGGTCGAGAAGAACAAGATTCCGCTGGTGCAAAGCGAGGCGGCCTCGCGTTCGCTGTTCACGCAAGGCTACAAGTATCAGTTCGGCATCATCGCGACCTCCGAGAAATATCTCTCGCCGGTCGTCGACCTCGCCGCCCATCTCGCCAAGCAAAACGGCAAGAAGCCTTCGAGCCTGAAGGTCGCCATGATCTTCCAGGACGATCCCTTCTCGCTCGACGTGCGCCAGGGCGTCGTCGACACGATGAAGAAATACGGCATGAAGGCGACCATCGACGACCGCATGCCGCCGGACCTGAACGACATCACCGGCTTCCTGACCAAGGTGAAGGCGATCAAGGCCGACGTGCTGATCGTGTCGGGCCATTCCAAGGGCGCGGCCACGACCGCCCGCCAGATGGGCGAGTTGAAGGTCCAGGTGCCGCTGGTCGGCATGACGCATTGCGAAGCCGGCAAAGTGACCCAGGACTTCCCGAAAGTCGCCGAAGGCTTCGTCTGCCCCACGCAGTGGGACGAGACCATGAAGGCGAGCGACCCGATGTTCGGCACCGGGGCCGAGTACAACAAGCAGATGAAGGCATTCGGCAACTATAAGGTCGTGCCTTACCAGACGGCGCAGGCCTCCGCGGCGGTCTACCTTTGGATGGACGCGTTCCGGCGGGCGAACTCGCTCGACAAGGAAAAGCTGCGCGCGGCTTTGAAAAAGTCCGACCTCAAGACCTTCTACGGCGAAATCAAATTCGCCCCGGACGGCAGCAACCCTGGCAAGGAAATCCTCCTGCGCCAGATTCAGAACGACAAATACAAGCTCGTGTGGCCGACCGCGGTTGCCGCGGCCAAGATCAAATATCCGCGCGAAGCTCAATACTAAGCACTGTCGGTGGAAGCGGGCGGCTTGAGCCGCCCGTTTCTTCCCTTTAGCCGGGCAAGGTCCGGCCGCTATGCGGCCGGGCTGCCCGTTTCGACCATTCGGCGCGGCTGGGGGCGTCCACGATGGAAACGATCTTAAGCAATGTCTCGATCCTTACGGCAGCGCCGGTGCTCAATCTCGGGCTGCTGATCGACGGCGTTTTGATCGGCGCGATCTTTGCGCTCGCCGCCTACGGCCTGGCGCTGGTCTGGGGCGTCATGAACGTGAAGAACCTGGCGCAGGGCGACTTCATCATGCTGGGTGGCTACATCACCTGGAGCCTCGGCCGCCACGGTGTCAGTCCATTGTTCGGCGTCCCGGTCGCCTTCGTGATGCTGTGGGGAATCGGCTGGGTCATCTACCGGCTGGTGATCTGCAAGGTCATCACGCGCGACCTGTTCACCTCGCTGCTGGCGACCTTCGGCATCGCCATCGTCATCCAGCAGAGCCTGAACCTGGCGTTCGGGTCCGATACCGAATCGGCGCATTCCGGCTTGCCGACCTGGCAGTTCGCCAGCGGATTGATCACCGTGCCGTCTACCCGCGTTCTCGGCTTCGGGCTTGCGGTGCTGCTGGCCATTGGCGTCATCCTCTTCATGAAAAACAGCCGCATGGGACAGGCGATCCGCGCCACCGCGCAGGACGCGCGCGCTGCCCGCGTGCTCGGCATCAACACCGAGAAGGTCTATACCTTCACCTTCTGCCTGAACGCGGCGATCTGCGGAGCCGCTGGCGCCCTGGTGGCGCTGGTGTGGAACATCCAGCCGTTCTACGGAACCACCTATTCGATCCGCTTGTTCGTCATCGTGACGGCGGCCGGGTTCGGCAACCTGCCGGGCGTCATCGCCGCCGGGTTCGGCATGGGCGTGGTCGAGCAGTTCGGCGGCTTCCTGCTCGGCGCCGAGTTCCAGCAGGCGCTGATCGTGCTGCTGCTGCTGGCGGTGTTGTCCTATCGGCAAATTCAATATCTTCGCGTCCGACAGGCTGTGCAATGAACCTCGTGTCCCGACAGAATCTGCCGTTCCTGCTCATCCTTGCGTTGGGCCTCGCGACGCCGTTTGTGTTTCCCGATTACACCAACGAAGTCGCCGTGCTCTGGATGATGATCGTGTTCGCCTCGACCTGGGACATCCTGGGCGGACAGATGGGCTACAACTCGCTCGGCAATATCGTGTTCTTCGGCGCCGGCATGTATATCTGCGCCGTCATCCAGATCGGCCTCTACTACAGCGTGCCCATGTACACCTCGGGCGCGCGCACCACCCATATCGTCTTCACGACCTCGCAATACTTCACCGGCTTTACGATCGGCTTGGTCGTGGCCGGCATCGGCGCCGCCGTGATCGCCATCATCGCCGGCTGGATCGTGTTCGGCCTGCGCGGCCCCTATTTCGCGATCGGCACGCTCGGCCTTGCCGTCGCGTCGGGCGAGATCGTCGCCTCCTGGACCTCGGTAGGCGCCGCCAGCGGCATTTCGATGCCGGTGTTTCCGGGCGGCCCGGATGTACAGAGGCGCTTCTTCTATTTCCTGTTTTTCGCGCTGGCTTTCGCAACGCTGCTGTTCGTGCGCTGGCTTTATTCGACGAATTTCGGGCTGGCGCTCAACGCCATCCGTGACGACGAGGAAAAAGCGGAAGCCATGGGCCTGCACACCCGCCGCTATAAGCGGACGGCATGGGCGCTTTCGGCAATCTTCCTCGGCATCGCCGGCGCGCTCTTCGGCAACATGAACGGCTTCATCGATCCGCGCGACATCGCTTTCCCCATCGCTACGTTCAACCTCTACATGGTGGTGATGGTGCTGCTCGGCGGCAAAGGAACGCTGTGGGGACCGGTGATCGGGGCGGTGATCTTCCACACCGTCAAGGAGGTGACCTGGACCTACCTCCTAGGCTGGCAGTACATCGCGCTCGGCGCGCTCATCGTCATCACCATCGTCTATTTCCAGCAGGGCGTAGCCGGATGGGTGATGGAGAAGTTTCCCGATCGGTTCAAACGGCGCGGGCCGGGACCGGTTGAGGGGGCACCCAGCCTCGGTGGCGGCGCGGCGCCGCAGCCGGAGGGCGCCGAATGAACGACGCCATCATCGCGGTCGACAAGGTGACGAAATCCTACGGCGGCGTGGTCGCCAACCACGCCGTGTCGTTGACGGTGCCGCGCGGACGCATCACCGGCCTGATCGGCCCCAACGGCTCCGGCAAAACGACGTTGTTCAACTCCATCGTCGGCTATCATCCGATCGATTCCGGCTCGATCCGCCTCGACGGCCGGGAAATCTCGCAGATGAAAGTTCAGGAGATTGCGCGGCACGGCCTGCTGCGCACGTTCCAGACCACGCGCATCTACGGCAAGATGGACTGCATGCGGAACATGTTGATTTCAGTTCCGCACCGCAACGCGGGGGTATTCGACATGTTCTCGCGCACCTCGGGCGAAGTCGCCGAGCGCGCCGAGCACCTCTTGGCCTTCGTCGGGCTCTACGAAAAACGATACTTGCGCGCGGGTTCACTGTCGTTCGGCCAGCAGAAGCTGTTGGAATTCGCCATGGCCTTGATGAACGAGCCGGAGGTGCTGCTGCTCGACGAACCCACCGCCGGCATCAACCCGACGCTGATCAACGGCCTGCTCGACCGCCTCACCCGCGCGAACAGCGAATTGGGCATTACGCTGTTCATCATCGAGCACAACATGCGCGTGATCATGAACATCGCCAGCAAGATCTACTGCATGGCGCATGGCGAGATGCTGGCGGAAGGCGAGCCCGCCGAGATTCAACGCGACCAGCGCGTCATCGACGCCTATCTCGGAGAGCATTGATGGCGAATATCGAATTGGCCGGCGGCGGTTATCGCGGCGGCGTGGCGCCGGCGATTTCCGTCGAAGAAGTCGCGCGCCAGGCGGCGGAGATCGCGCGCGAGATACCGATCGAAGAGCTCGACGCGCTCGCCGGCCACGACCCGCATTTGCGCATCGACGATCTGCATGCCGGCTACGGCCAGATGGAAATCCTGCACGGCTTCAGCCTGCGGGTCGCCAGCCGGCAATCGCTCTGCATGATCGGACCGAACGGCGCCGGCAAGTCGACCGTGCTGCATTCGATCTTCGGCTTCACCGACATTTATTCCGGCGCCGTCGTCACCAAGCTGAACGGCAAGCCGACCGACGTGACCAGGCTGTCGTCGAGCGAAAAGCTACGCACCGCCGGCATCGCCTACATCCTGCAGGACAAGTCGGTGTTCCCCGGTATGACCGTGGAAGAAAACCTGTGGATGGGCGCCTATCTGATGGACCGTGCCGACGCCAAGCGCGCCGCGGAGAAGGTGTTCGAAAAATATCCGCGGCTGGCGGCGCGGCGCAGGCATTCGGCCAAGGTGCTCTCGGGCGGCGAGCGCCGCCTGCTCGAAATCAGCCGCGCGCTGGTCATGGATCCGCAGGTGCTGCTGGTCGACGAGCCCTCGATCGGCCTGGAGCCCCGCTTTATCGACATGGTATTCGAAATCCTCGGCGACCTGCAGCACCAGGAAAACAAGACCATCATCATCGTCGAGCAGAACGCCAAGAAGGGCCTGGAATTCGCCGATATCGGCTACGTGCTGGTCAGCGGCAGTCTCGCGCTTGCCGGCAAGGCCGACGACCTGCTCGCCAATCCCGACGTCGCCCGGTTGTTCCTGGGCGGGTAGATTCGGCCGGCGGGCGCACCGCCTATTTCGGCCCGAAGTCCCAGAAGCGCCGATCAGCCACCGGTGAACTGCGGCTTGCGCTTTTCCATGAAAGCCCTGCGGCCTTCGATGTAATCCTGCGAAGCGAAGCACTGGTCCACCAGCGCGTCGCATCTTTTCAGATCGCGCTCGCTCGCCGACTTCACTGTCTCGCCGACGATGACCTTCACCGAATTTACCGTGAGCGGCGCGTTGCCGCCAATGGTCGCGGCGTAGTCCTGCACGTATTTTTCAAGCTCGTCCGCCGCCACCACGCGGTTGACCAGACCCATGCCGTGCGCTTCCTGCGCGGTGAACTGGCGCGCGGTAAAAAAGATTTCCTTGGCGAAAGAGGGCCCGACCAGATCGACCAGCTTCTTGATGCCCTTGAAGCCGTAGCCGAGGCCGAGCTTGGCGGCCGGCACGCCGAATTTCGAATTGTCCGAGCAGATGCGCAGGTCGCAGCAGAGCGCGAGCCCCACCCCGCCGCCGATGCAATAGCCGCGGATCATGGCGATCGTCGGTTTCGGGAATTCGAACACCGCCGCGTTGGCCTGGTCGACGATCTCGTTGTAGCGATCGATCGCCTCCTTGCTCGAGCGCTCCTTCTCGAACTTGGAAATGTCGGCGCCCGACACGAAGGCCTTGCCGCCCGCGCCGGTCAGCACCACAACGCGCACCTCCTTGTCGGCGGCGAAGTTTTCGAGGATGGCGGTTGCCGCCTCCCACATGTCCAGCGAGACGGCGTTGTGGCGCTCGGGATTGTTGAAGATCAGATAGCCGACTCCGTCTTCCTTGCGGGAGAGCATCTTGTCGGTCTTGGCAGCTATGTTCATTGCAAAGGTCCTTCTCTCGCTGTCCCGCCTCAAACCGCCCTGGCGCGGTGCAAATCCTCGATCTCGTCGGCGGCGAAGCCGAATTCCTTGAGCACCTCGTCGGTGTGCTGGCCCTGCTCCGGCGGCGTAACGTCGATCACGCTCGGCGTGCGCGACAGCGTCACGCCCTGACCGACGAAGACCTCCTCCGAGCCGTCCGGACGGGTCCCGCTCTGGGCGATGCCGAGATGCTTGACCTGCGGGTCGGCGAATACCTCGTCGATCGCATAGATCGGCCCGCACGGCACCCCGATCTCGTTGAAGATGTCGATCCATTCGGCGCTGGTCCTGTGCGCCATGCGTTTCTGGATTTCGGCATTGACCGCGTCGCGGTTTTTGGAGCGCGCCGCGCCCGAATCGAAACCGGGACGCTTGACGAGCTCCGGCGCCTCGATCGCCTGGCAGATGCGTTGCCACATCACGTCGCCGCCGCCGCCAATATTGATGTGGCCATCCTTGGTCTTGAATACGCCGGTGGGGATGGTGGTGGGGTGGTTGTTGCCGGCCTGCTTGGCGACTTCGCCCATCTGCAGCCAGCGCGCGGCCTGGAAGTCGAGCATGAAAATCTGCGCCTGTAACAGCGAAGTGGTCACCCACTGCCCCTCGCCCGACTGCTCGCGCTCGAGCAACGCCACCAGGATGCCGGTCGCGCACAGCAGCCCGGCGGTGAGGTCGGCGATCGGGATGCCGACGCGTACCGGTCCCTGTCCCGGCAAGCCGGTGATCGACATCAGCCCGCCCATCCCTTGCGCGATCTGGTCGAAGCCCGGCCGGCCGCGATAGGGCCCGTCCTGGCCGAAGCCGGAAATACTGCCGAGGATAATGCGCGGGTTGATCTTCCGGAGCTCTTCGTAATTGATGCCGAGGCGGTCCTTCACGTCCGGGCGATAGTTCTCCACCACCACGTCGGCTTGCTCGACCATGCGCTTGAAGGCGGCGAGCCCCTGCGGCGACTTCAAATCGAGGGTCATGCTGCGCTTGTTGCGGTGCAGGTTCTGGAAATCGGCGTTCTCGCGCGGGCCGCCCGGCCCCTCGCCCTTCTCCAGATGCGGCGGGGTCTCGATCTTGACGACATTGGCGCCCCAATCGGCCAATTGGCGCACGCAGGTCGGTCCCGAGCGCACGCGCGTCAGATCGAGGACTGTGAAGCGGGAAAGTGCCTGAGAGGCCCTTGGAACCGGCATTTTGACGCTCCGAACGGCATGAAACGGCCCGACCATCCCCGATCCGAGCCGCCTTGTCCATCGGCCGGAGCGGGACCGCTCCATGCCGGCAGCTAAGGGCGACAAAGGGCAATTTGTTCACCCTTTGGCGGCTAAGGGGTATCCCGGCCTTGAAAAGACCATGAGCACCTGTCATATGCACCGCAACGGATGAAAGACCCGAATACGGGTTTGCGGGCCGCGTGCACGAAACTCCTTGAAACGAATTTCGCCCCGCCTCTTCCGTTTCTCCAACCGAACGACAACCCTGGCAACGCGGGATGTCTTTTAAAGACCCGCGATTCCGCCGTCCGCAAACGCAGGCCGGCCGCTTCGCCCTATAAGAAAGAGACCTTTTGACTTCTTTTCACGACTTCGGCCTCGCAGAGCCGATTCTTCGCGCGCTCGCGGAAGAGAACTACCAGACCCCCACCCCGATCCAGGCCCAGACCATCCCCCTCGCCCTTTCCCGCCGCGATGTCATCGGCATCGCCCAGACCGGAACCGGCAAGACCGCAGCCTTCGCGCTGCCGATCCTCAACCATCTCAACGACAACCGGCGCCGGCCCGAGAAGAAATCGGCACGCGTGCTGGTACTCTCGCCGACCCGAGAATTGTCGGGACAGATCGCCGACAGCTTCCGCGCCTATGGCCGGCACATCCGTCCGCTGGCCGTCGAGCTCGCCATCGGCGGCGTGCCGATCAACCGGCAGATCCGCGGTGTGGCGCGCGGGCTCGAGGTGCTGGTGGCGACCCCCGGCCGTCTGCTCGATCTCGTTCACCAACGCGCCCTGCGTCTCGACCAGGTCGAGGTGCTGGTGCTCGACGAAGCCGACCGCATGCTGGACATGGGCTTCATCCACGACATCAAGAAGATCGTCGCCATGCTGCCGCGCGAGCGGCAGACGCTGTTCTTCTCGGCCACCATGCCGCAGGAGATCACCCGGCTCGCCGATCAGATGCTGCGCGACCCGGCGCGGGTCGCCGTGACGCCGCAGGCGACCACGGTCGAGCGCATCGCTCAGCGCGTGATCCACACCGAGAAGGCCTCGAAACAGGCGCTGCTCGCCGAGTTGCTCAAGAGCGAGCAAACTGACCGCGTGCTGGTCTTCACCCGCACCAAGCATGGCGCCGACAAGGTGGTGCGCGCCTTGCAAAAGGCCGGCTTCGCGGCGGAAGCGATCCACGGCAACAAGTCGCAGAACCAGCGCGAGCGCGTGCTCGCGGACTTCCGTACCGGACGCTTGCGCACCTTGATCGCGACCGACATCGCCGCCCGCGGCATCGACGTCGACGGCGTCAGCCATGTGTTCAACTACGATCTGCCCAATATCCCGGAATCCTACGTCCACCGCATCGGCCGCACCGCGCGTGCCGGCGCCGAGGGCGTCGCGATCTCGTTCTGCGATCACGAGGAACGCGCTTTCCTGCGCGACATCGAGCGGCTGATCCGCATGAGCATTCCGGCCACCGATCGCCGCACCGGCCGGCAGGAAGCCCGTCCAGCCCCGCATCACGCCGGCAACCGGTCCAACGACGGCCGGCCGCACCGCAACAAACATCAGGCCCGACGGAATAACGGCGGCAACGGGCATGGAGCCGGCCGCCCACAGCCCGTGCAGCACCACGGCGCGCAAGGGGAGCCAAGCGGCCTCGGAAATGTTACATTCCTGCAGCGTCCGCAAGGCGGCCGCCGGACCGCCGGCCACCGCGCGCCGCGCTGACCCAACTGGAGAAGACTGGATGGCGAAAGAGGAAATGCTGGAATTCGACGGGACGGTCACCGAGGTCCTCCCGGACGGGAATTTCCGCGTCAAGCTCGACAACGAACACGAGGTCCTGGCCTATACCGCCGGCAAGATGCGCAAATTCCGCATCCGCACCGGCGTCGGCGACCGCGTGATCGTGGAAATGTCGCCCTATGACCTGAACCGCGGACGCATCAGCTTCCGCCACAAGGGCGATGCGCCGACCTCGTCGCCGCAGCAGCGCCGGCCGCAATTCCGCCGCCGCTAGGCGTCGGCGCCGCTTCATTCTCCGCTCATTCCCGCGCAAGCGGGAATCCAGCGATACGAATTCACAATCAGAATGTTTCGCCCTGGGTCCCCGCTTGCGCGGGGACGAGCGGCTTATTTGCCGGCCGATTGCGCCGGCAAAACTTTTCTGAAAAGCAGCAGATTGACCGCGATCACCAGGCCCGCACCGATCAGGGTGGCGGCCAGCCGATCGAACAGGATTCCCACTTCCGGCGCACGCCCGGCATCCAGCACCAGAATGATCAGCGGCGTCATCACCGCGCTGTAGGCGAGATAGTTGCGTGCCCGCAGCAACGGACGCAATCCCGCCAATACGCCCATGCAAGCGACCAGCGCCCAGTCCGGCGGCGGGGCGAGGATCAGCGCGCCGGTCGCCAGCACGCCGAGCGCGGCGCCGAGCGCGCGCTGCGTGGTGCGCACCGGGAAGGCGTCGATCTGCCACTCGGCCAGCAGCGCCACGGTGAGCGCGATCCAGTGCAGATGATGGCCCGGCCACAGCCAGCGCATGAAGCCGGCGATAGCCAGGCAGATCGTCAGCCGCAGCGCGTATTGCCAGCCGGCGAGACGGGTCAGCGCGCGCCGCCAGCGCGTCAGGCGCTCGCGCAGCATGAGCGACGGCGCACGCTCTCCGCCGGCACTCGCATAGCCCGCCGCGCGCGCCAGCGCACCGATCGCCAGGCTCAGCAATGACGTCCACAGCGCGCCCGCCGTGATCGGCAGCAAAAGCCCGCCCCGGTCGGCGCTGGTTTCGGCAACCGCGACGGTGATAACCAGCAGCAGGATGAAGCGGATCGCCATGGGCGCGATCGGCCGGCCCATGGCGGCGATGAGACCGGCCGCGCCCGCCAGCACGACCACACCGGCATCGCTTGCCCACCCATGACCGGCGATCGCCACCGCGAGTGCCGCGGCGGCTCCCGCGGGCACCAGCGCGGCAACCAGCGCCTTAGCTTGCGCGCGCGCGCTGGCGAAAGCGCCGACGCCGCCGACCAGCAGGCTGCCGACGGCCACGCCCAGCCCGAGCGCCGCGCGGCCGGCCGCTGCGCCGAGCAAGATCGGCACCGCCATACCGAGCGCCGAGGCAAGGATGGCGACCCAGTCGGTCTCGGCCGCCGCGGTCCAGCGGAAAGCCTGCGCCAGGTGCGATTTGGCCAGATGGGACTTGGTCAGATGCGATTTGGCCGGATGAGATTTGCCTTCGTCGTCCATCACACGTCGATTCTGCCCCATAAACCCCACATTGACTCGGCTGGTATGACTGCGGCCGGGCATGCGAAGCCTTCAAGCTCGGCACTATAGTGGGCTGCTCATGAAACGAACGCGCCTCTTCACTCTTGCCTTCGCGCTAGTGCTCGCCGCCGGCACGCTCGGGACCGCCGCCGCGCAGCACCACGCAGAGCACGCGCAAGACTGGGCAAGCTCAACACGAACAGCAGACGCAACACGCGCCCGCCGGCAAGGGCATCCTGCGGCTGCTGCCGGCCGATTCCGTCACCGAGCACACGCTCGACACGCCGCAGGGCAAGCTCGCCTATACCGCCACCGCCGGCACGCTCGCCTTCTACGGCGAATCCGGCGAGCAGACCGCCGCGGTGTTCTACACCGCCTATGTCGCCAAGAACGGCGGCCGCCACCGCCCGCTGACCTTCGTGTTCAACGGCGGGCCTGGCGCGGCCTCGGCCTTTCTCAATCTCGGCCTGGTCGGCCCGCGCCTGCTCGATTTCGGACCCGAAGCGCGCGACTTCGCCCACGCCCAATTGCGCGACAATCCCGACACCTGGCTGCGCTTTACCGATCTGGTGCTGATCGACCCGATCGGCACCGGCTGGAGCCGCACGGTGAAATCCGACGACGCCAAGGCGTTCTGGAGCGCAAGCGGCGACGCCGAGGCCATGGCCAAGGCGATCGCGCTTTATGTCGACAAGAACAACCGGGCCGCTTCGCCGAAATATCTCATGGGCGAGAGCTATGGCGGCTTCCGCGCCGCCAAGACGGCGCGCGCGCTGCAGCGCGAGCAGGGCATCAGCGTCGACGGCATCGTGATGCTGTCGCCGTTCCTGGAAGGCTGGCTCACCTTCGGCGACGACACGTCCGCGTTGCGGGCCGCGCTCGAACTGCCCTCGCTCGCCGCCGCCGCGCTCGAGCGCAAAAAGGCGCTGACGCCCGCGGCGCTGGCGGCGGCGGAAAAATTCGCCATGACCGATTACCTGACCACGCTCGCCGGCCCGGCGCCGCAGGGCAAGGCGGCCGACGACTTCTACGCGCGGGTCGCCGACGTGAGCGGCCTGCCGCTCGACGTGGTCAAGCAGCAGCGCGGCTTCGTCGGCCACGCCGCCACCAAGCATCTCCGGCCCGACAAGCTGGTCAGCATTTACGACGCCAATTTCGCGGTCGACGATCCCTTCCCCGAGCTGCATTCCGCGCACGGGCCCGATCCGATCCTCGACGGCGTGGTGCGCGCCTATGGCGGCGCCTTTGCCAACTACGCGCGCAACGAGCTCGGCTTCAAGACCGAGATGACCTACAAGCTGCTCGCCGACGGCGTCACCGGGCACTGGAACTGGGGCAAAGGCGGCCGTGTCGGCGCCGGCGTCGACAGCGACCTGCGCGTGCTGCTCAGCTTCGACCGCTCGTTCCGGCTCTTGATCGCGCACGGTTATTCCGACCTGGTCACGCCGTTTTCCGACACCCGCTATGTGATCGACCACCTGCCGAAGCTCGGGCCGCCGGGGCGCGTCTCGCTCAAGCTCTACCGCGGCGGCCATATGATCTATCTGGTGCCGGCCTCGCGCGTCGCCTTCAGCAAGGACGCGGCGGCGTTCTATCGCGGCGAATAGCGCGGTAGGGCAGCGGCCAAACTCCATTTCGTCCAGCGGCAAGACTTAACGCCGCCCACCATTGCGGGTGCCGCGGGGTTTTGCCTATTCTAACGAAGGGCAATTCATCCTTCGGGGCGGGCTGTGACGATGACGGTTGCGGGGGAAGCGGCGCCCGGTGCCGACGCGCGGGCAACCGTCGCCGAGCTGGTGCGGCGGGCGCGCGCGGCCATGGCCGAATTCGCCAGCGCCGACCAGGCGCGCGTCGATCTGGCGGTCACCGCGCTCGCCTGGTCGCTCTACAATCCCGACCACGCCAAGGAGCTCGCCCAGCGCGCGGTGGAAGACGGCAAGCTCGGCAACGTGCCCGACAAGATCGCCAAGAAGCAGCGCATGGCCTTGGGCACGTTGCGCGACCTGATGCGCGTGAAATCGGTCGGCGTGATCGAGGAGGATGCCGCACGCGGCATCGTCAAATATGCCAAGCCCGTTGGCGTCGTCGCGGCGATCACGCCCGCCACCGATCCGGGCGCCATGCCGGTCAACAAGGCGATGATGGCGGTCAAGGGCCGCAACGCCATCATCGTCGCGGCCTCGCCCGCGGGCGAGAGCACCGCCGCGCGGGCGGTCGACTATATGCGGGCGGAGCTCAAGAAGATCCGCGCGCCGCAGGACCTGGTGCAGGTGCTGCCGCAGCCCGCCTCGCAGGACATGACGCAGGCGCTGATGCAGGCCGTTGACCTGGTGGTGGCGACCGGTACGCAGGACGACGTGCGGCGCGCTTATGCGAGCGGCACGCCGGCGATCGGCGCCGGCCCGGGGAACGTGCCGGTAATCGTGGACGAGACGGCCGATCTCGACGCGGCCGCGCGCAAAATCTGCGCTTCGAAGATTTTCGACAACGCCACTTCCGGCGCGTCGGAAAACGCCGTGATCCTCATCGACACGGTCTACGAGAAGGGCATCGCCGCGCTCGAGCGCGCCGGCGGCTATCGCTGCTCGGGCGCCGACAAGGCGCGCATCGAAGAGGCGCTGTGGACGAAGGGCAAGCTGTCGGGCGACCTGATCGCGCGCGACGCCGACGTGTTCGCGCGCGCCTGCGGCCTGCCGGCGGCGGCCGGCGCCAAGAAGTTCATCATGGTGGAGGAGGTCGGCATCGGCCGCGACTATCCGTTCTCGGGCGCGAAGCTGTCGCCGGTGCTCACGATTTACCGGGCCAAGCATTTCGACGACGCCATCGCCATCGCCAACGAAATTCTCAGCTTTCAGGGGCGCGGGCACTCGGTCGGCCTGCACAGCAAGGACATGGCGCGCGCCCGGCGCCTTGCCGAGCGCACCGACGTGGTGCGCGTACTGGTCAACCAGGCGCATTCGTTCGGCAACGGCGGCGGTTTCGACAACGCCCTCAACTTCACCTTCACCACGGGGTGCGGCACCTGGGGCGGCAATTCCATCAGCGAAAACCTGAACTACAGGCACTTCCTCAATATCACTCACCTGGTCACGACCATCGCCGAAGACAGGCCGAGTGAAGAGGACCTGTTCGGCGCCTATTGGGGTCGCTACGGGCGCTGAGCAAACTCGCTAGTGCGAACTATCCGCTCGTCCCCGCAAAAGTGGGGACCCAGGAAAGCAGCTTCTGGCTTGCGATTGCGTTGCTGGATTCCCGCTTTCGCGGGAATGAGCGGAGTTTGCATCGACCTATGTCCTAAAACCCGAACTCCGCATTATGCGCGCCGAGCGCGGGCGCCGCGGCGTCGCTCGTCGCGCCCGGCCGCAGGCCCTTGTCGATCGCGACCGGCGCTGCCGGCAGCGTCTCGCCCTTTTCGTTGGTCAGCTTGGGCGCGAATACGCCGCGCGCCTTGAAATGCGGATCGTCGAGCGCCGCGCGAACGTCCTGCATTATCGAGCAGCAGCAATCGGCCTTGTCGAAGATCGGCAGCCATTCGGCGGCAGTCTTGCCGGCGACGATCTCGGCGACGCGCTCGATGGTCGCTTCCTCGTCGCGCCGATCGTCGATGAATTCCGGCTCGAGCCCGATGGCGGCGGTAAACGATTCCCAGAACTTCTGCTCGAGCGCTGCAACTGCGGCCACCTTGCCGTCGCGTGTTTCGTAGAGGTGGTAGCGCGGCGAGCCGCCGGTGAGACGGCCGCCGCCGTCGGCCGGCCAACGGCCGGCACCGAGGCCTGCGCCGATCGCCCAATAGGCGAAGGGAAACACGCTTTCCGTCATGCTGATGTCGATGAAGCAGCCCGCGCCCGTCGCATCGCGCTGGCGCAGCGCCAGGAGGATGTTCATCACCGCCGGATACGAACCGCCGGCAATGTCGGCGATCAGCGCGGGCGGCAGCGTGCGGTGGCCCGGGCCGCCCGACGACAGCGCCAGCAGGCCGGCATCGCCGATATAGTTGAGGTCGTGGCCGGCGCGGTCGCGGCGCGGCCCGCTCTGGCCGTAGCCGGTAATGGCGCAATAGACGATCTTCGGATTGACCGCGCGGAACTGCGCATAGCCGAGCCCGAGCCGGTCCATGACGCCGGGGCGGAACTGCTCCACCACCACGTCGGCGTCCTTGCCCATGGCCAGCACGCGGTCGCGGGTCTTGGCGTCCTTCAAATCGGCCGCGACGCTCTTTTTGCCGCGGTTGAGCATGGCGAACATCACGCTCTCCTGGCCCCAGTGGGGCCAGAAGCGGCGCATGTCTTCGCCGCCGGGGCGCTCGAACTTGATCACCTCGGCGCCGGCCTCCGCCAGCATCAGGGTCGCCATCGGCCCCGGCAGGAGCGTGGTGAAATCGAGCACGCGGATGCCGGAAAGCGGCCCCTGCTTGCCGTCGGACATGGTTGATCTCCCGCAAAACTGCCGATTTTCGACCTGTTATAGCGGCCGGGCGTTGAGCGTACGAGCCATCCGGGCGTGGCCGATATTGAAATTCCGCCCTTGGAACATCACATGAACGTCCGGAAGGGTGCCCATGAGTGATTTTCCCAATAGCTGGATGTGGTCGGAAGCCTGCGACGTGCTCGCGCGGGCCGAGCGCATGCAGCGCGAATTCTTCCGCCCGGCACGCGCCCGCATGGCCTGGGAGCCGCCGGTCGATGTCTTGGAGACCGACCGAGACGTGCTGGTGTTCATGGCGCTGCCCGGCGTCGAGCCGGAGCGGGTCGAGGCCGCGATCGACGGGTCCGACCTGGTGGTGGCCGGTGCCCGCGTTCTGCCGGCGGCGCTGCGCACAGCGGTGATCCACCGGCTCGAATTGCCGCAAGGGCGCTTCGAGCGTCGCGTGCGCCTGCCGGCCGGCCGCTACGCCGCGGTCAGCCACAAACTGGTCAATGGCTGCCTGCTGATCACCCTGGAAAAAGCGGGGGTGTCCCGTGGTTGAAAGTGAAATGATGCGATCCTTGGAACAAAACGCCGAAACGGCCGGCACCGCGCCGGAGAAGGCGCGCGAAGAGCAAAACCTGCCGCCGCTGCCGGACGACGCCCTCATCGTCGTGCCGGTGCGCAACTTCGTGCTGTTCCCCGGCATGGTGATGCCCGTCACCGTCGGCCGGCCGAAGTCGATCGCCGCCGCGCAACAGGCCGTGCGCGAGCAGCGCGCGGTCGGCATTCTCAAGCAGCGCGATGCGGACGTGAACGAGCCGACCGCGCTCGACATGCATCGCATGGGCACGGTGGCCAACGTCGTGCGCTTCATCACCGATCCGAACGGCGCCCATCATCTGGTGTGCCAGGGCGAGGAGCGCTTCCAGGTGGTCGAGTTCCTCACCGGCTGGCCGTTCCTGGTGGCGCGCGTGATCCGCGTCGCCGAGCCCACGGCCAAGTCGCCCGAGATCGAAGCGCGCCTGCTGCACCTGCGCGGCCAGGCGCTGGAAGCGCTCGAGCTGTTGCCGCAGGCGCCGCGCGAACTGGTCGCCGCCATCCAGGCCATCGACCAGCCGGGCGCGCTCGCCGACATGGCCATGGCCTATATGGACGTGAAGCCGGAAGAAAAGCAGGAAGTGCTGGAGACGGTCGACGTCGGCGCGCGCATGGACAAGGTGTCCAAGCTGTTGGCGCACCGGATCGAAGTGCTGCGGCTGTCGGCCGAGATCGGCCAGCAGACCAAGGCCGCGCTCGACGAAAGACAGCGCGAAGTGCTGTTGCGCGAGCAGATGGCCGCGATCCAGAAGCAACTGGGCGAAGGCGAGGAAGGCAAGGCCGCCGAGCTCGCCGAGCTCGACAAGAAGATCGCCGAAGCCGAGATGCCGAAGGAAGTGGACGACGCCGCCCGCAAGGAGCTGCGCCGGCTGCAACGCATGCCGGAGGCGGCGGCCGAATACGGCATGGTGCGCACCTATCTCGATTGGCTGATCGAGCTGCCCTGGAAGCTGCCGGAGCAAGCCCCGATCGACATCGAGGAAGCGCGGCGCATTCTTGACGCCGATCACTACGGGCTGCCCAAGATCAAGCGGCGCATCATCGAATATCTCGCCGTGCGCAAGCTGGCGCCGCAGGGCAAGGCGCCGATCCTGTGCTTCGTCGGCCCGCCGGGCGTCGGCAAGACCTCGCTCGGCCAGTCGATCGCGCGCGCCATGAACCGCAAGTTCGTGCGCGTCTCGCTCGGCGGCGTGCATGACGAGGCCGAGATCCGCGGTCACCGGCGCACCTATATCGGCGCGCTGCCCGGCAACATCATCCAGGGCATCCGCAAGGCGGGAACTCGCAACTGTGTGATGATGCTGGACGAGATCGACAAGCTCGGCCGCGGGATCCAGGGCGACCCGTCGGCGGCGCTGCTGGAAGTGCTCGACCCGGAGCAGAACAATACGTTCCGCGACAACTATCTCGGCGTGCCCTACGACCTGTCGCGCGTGGTGTTCATCACCACGGCCAACATGCTCGACACCATTCCGGGGCCGCTGCGCGACCGCATGGAGATCATCAGCCTCGCCGGCTATACCGACGTCGAGAAGCTGCAGATCGCCACGCGCTATCTGGTCAAGCGCCAGATGGAGGCGAACGGCATCAAGGAGGGCCAGGTCGAGATCACCGAGGCCGCCGTGTCCGAGATCATCGCGCACTACACGCGCGAAGCGGGCGTGCGCAATCTCGAGCGCGAGATCGGCAAGGCGCTGCGCAATGCCGCGGTGCGCATTGCCGAGGGCGCTTCGGGTCCGATCAAGATCGACCGCGACGACATTCCGGGCATCCTGGGCGCGCCGCAGTTCGAGAGCGAAGTCGCCATGCGCACCAGCGTGCCGGGCGTGGCGACCGGACTTGCCTGGACGCCGGTCGGCGGCGACATCCTGTTCATCGAGGCGACGCGCGTGCCTGGCAACGGCAAGCTGATCCTGACCGGCCAGCTCGGCGACGTGATGAAGGAAAGCGTGCAGGCCGCGCTGAGCATCGTCAAGAACAGGGCTGCCCTGTTCGGCATCGAGCCCGAGCGTTTCGAGAAGTCGGACATCCACGTGCACGTGCCGGCGGGCGCCATCCCGAAGGACGGACCGAGCGCGGGCGTCGCCATGTTCATGGCGCTCGTGTCGCTGTTTACGGAGCGCACAATCCGCAACGACACGGCGATGACGGGAGAAATCAGCCTGCGCGGGCTGGTGCTGCCGGTCGGCGGCATCAAGGAGAAGGTAGTGGCGGCGGCGCGCGCGGGGCTCAAGCGCGTAATGCTGCCGGCGCGCAACAAGAAGGATTTCGACGACATCCCCGAGGAGGCGCGCAAGGCGCTTGAGTTCGTCTGGCTCGAGCGCGTCGACGAGGCGGTGGACGCGGCGTTGGAGCCGGCGAAAAATGCGGCGGCTCACACCGACGCCGCGGCTTAAGCACACCACCCGCTCGTCCCCGCGAAAGCGGGGACCCAGGGCGGCAATTTGCTGTGTTCAAGCAAGAACTGGATTCCCGCTTGCGCGGGAATGAGCGGAGTAAAATTCAGTTTCGGGCGATCGCCGCGGTGACGCGGTAGGCTATTCCCCTCTCCTAACAAGGCGGCGATAGCAAGGACGCCGGCGAGCCGAAAAAGCGGGAGTAACGCCCCGCATTGCCCGAGCCCCATGGACCGTCACCCTTCGAGGCTCGCGCTTCGCGCTCGCACCTCGGGATGACGGTTCAAGTCAGCCTTTCCGCGCTTTGATCACCGCCTCCGCCGCCGCGATGCCGGTGCGGTAGGCGCCGTGCGCCGTCGAATAGTCGTGCTTGGAGCAGGCTTCGCCGGCGAAAAACAGGCGCTCGTCCACCGGGTCGGCCAGGACGGCGCGGCAGTCGACCTTGCCCGGCAAGGCATATGAATAGGCGCCGCGCGCGAAGGGATCGGCGCCCCAGCGGTGCACGCGGATCGGCTTGAGCCGCTTGGCGAAGGCGCCACCCAGGATCCCGGTCAGTTCCGACACCGCGAAATCGAAAAAGGCGCCCTCGCCCGCCGCCTCCAATTCGCGCGCCGTGTCGCCGCCGAAGAAGCACTCGATCTGCGCGCGGCCGAACGGGCGGATGTGATAGGCGGCGGTCCTGGACTTGTCCTTGCCGCCGAACAGTCGGCTGTTGGGCGCGAACTCTTCGGCCTGATCGAGCGCGATGAACAGCTTGTCGTCGAGCCCGAGCGGCAGCGCGCGTGCGGCTTCCATTTTGTCCGGCAATGCCGGCGCAAACAGCGTTTCCGCGTCCGCCAGCACCGAGGTCGGCAGCGTGACGATCGCGCGCTCGGCCGCGAGCGCGCCTTGCGCCGTTTCGATCCTCAGGCGCTTGCCGCCATGATCGATGCGCTGTACGGGCGCGCCAAGCGTAACGGCCACGCCGTCGCCGTGGCGGGCAACGGCTGTGCCGTAGCCTTCCACGACGCGCCAGTTGATTTCCGTGTTGTGGTAATTGTCGAAGTCGCGCGCGGAGATCTGCGCAGGCGGCGCGCCGCTGATGAAACCGACCACCGCACCGAGCAGCCCGTTCCAGCGCCCGCCCGGCTCCAGCGCGGCCGCCACCGAAACATCCTTGACGCCACGGGCGACTTCCGCCACGCGCGCGTAGAAACGTTCGATGGCCGCGCGGTAGTCGTCCTGCTCGCCGGTCTCGAAACCGAGCGAGGAGCGCATCCAGGGCGGCGGGGTCTCGTCGATGGTGAGCCCTTGCGCGCGCGCGATTTCGACCCACGGATTGCGGTCGGCCGAATGCAGCCAGCCGCAGCCGAGATCGAGCGCGCTGCCGTCGGGACCGGGCACGGTCCAGGCGCGGCCGCCGAGGCGATCGCGCGCCTCGATAATGAGGCACTCGACGCCCGCCTCACGCAGTCGCCGCGCGGCGGCGACGCCCGCCGCGCCGCCGCCGATAATCGCTACCTCGGTGTCGCCGCTTGCCATGGGCGCGTTTCTGCGCTCGCCCCGCCGTCATTGCAACAAGGTGGGCATACAACCGTTCGTCCCCGCGCAAGCGGGGACCCAGAGTTTCAACCGAAAGTCTTACAGAGTTGTCCCTGGGTTCCCGCTTGCGCGGGAACGAACGGAGTCTTCGTCCACCGTCGCGACGGACGAGTCAGAACTCCAGCTTGTCCTGCACGGCGGCGAGCCCGGCCTTGGCGCAGGATTTGTCCTTGTCGCCGCCGGGCGCGCCCGATACGCCGACGCCGCCGAGCATCGAGCCGCCAGCTTCGATCACCAAGCCGCCGACCTGCGGCGTAACCTTTGGCTGACGGGCCAAAGAGGCACTGATGATGCCGTCCTTGATCAGCGCGCTTGTGTCACGGCCGAAGGTGGCCGCCGTAAAGGCTTTGCCTTCCGCAACGTGCAAAGCCAGGGTCCCGGCGAAGCGATCGCGCAAGACGACCAGCGGTATGCCGAAGCGGTCGAGCACCACCACCGCGACCTGATAGCCGTCCTTACGGCACTGCTTGATCGCCGCCCGCGCCAGATCGAAGGCGACGTCTGGCGCAAGCGACTTATAGGTGATGACACCTTCGGCGGCGCCGGCCGGCGCCGCTCCTAAGAGCGACGCCGCCGCCAGCGCGGCCAACACGATGCGTTTCATGCCAACCTCCCTATTTTGCACGCGCATGATCTTATCCGAAAAACGACTCCCATCCCGGATCAAGTCCGGGACAGGGTTTTTTCGGGATCATGCGCTAGAGAGCTACGGCTTGATATAGGTCCAGCCTTCTTCCTGCAGCTGGGTCAGGCGCACCACGCCGGCCGGCACCACGTGCGCTTCCGGCACGATCTTGATATCGTGGCCTTCCTTCTTCGCCATGTTCTTCATGGTATTGCCGCAGGCGGAAAACACTACTTTGGAGGGGAAGCTGATCTTTTCGATCTGCCCCAGGCGCGATTTCACCGGCGACTTGTCTTCTCGCAGCATCATGAGGCCGGGTCCATAGGCGACGACCTCAATCTCGGCCTTTTCACCTTTGTCATGATAATATTGCAGAACGTTGGCGACATTGTTGAGCACGAGATTCATCGTCGCCGGGTTGTTCGCACTGACCTGGAAGGCGATTTTGTGGACTTTTTCGGCTGCCTGGCCGGGGGTGGCCAGGACTACGCCCGCCACGAGAGCGGCCGCGACGGCGAGCATGTGTGCAAGTTTCTTCATTTTGGTTTTCTCCCAGTTGTGAGTTACGGACGAACCAGCGTGTAGCCCTTCTCGGTCAATTGCAGGATGCGCTCGACGCCGACCTGCACCCTGACCGCCTTCGGATTGATGTCGATGTGCTTACCTGCGCGCTCGAGCGTATCGACGGTGTTCATGCAAATGTCGAACTGCACGCCCTGCGTGACCAAGCTGTCGACGAGCGCCCGGCTCGGGCTTTGCGCGCGCAACAGATCGATGCCCGGCCCAAACGCCACGACTTCGATCGCGATCTTGTCCGGCCCGTAGGCCTTGAGCAGATTGTAGGCGACGCTGAGCACCAGCGCCTGCTTGTCGGGGGCGCGGTCGGACAGCTGCAGCACGAGATGATGATCGGCGAACGGCTTGTCGGGCAGCGGCGACTGCGCCAGGGCGGGCGACAGCAACACCGCCACGACCGCCACCACCGAGCCCAAGCGAGTAAACGTACCTGACATAAACGCCTCTACCCGGCCACGCCCGGATTGTTGCTCACGCCCTTCAACACCACGCGATTGAGTTTATTCAGCTTGGCGATCTTCTCGCCGCGCAGATAGTTCGCCACCACCTCCCACACCGGCTTGCCGGATTGCGGATTGACCGAGGCCCAGCCGGCGACCTTGTACTTCTTGCCGGCCTCGACCTTCTGGCCGTTGTCGAGCGTCATGTCGGAGATGCGCTTACCCACGCTTTCGGCCGGCGCGCAGGCGTAGTCCATGCCGCCGATGCGCACCATGTCGCCGCCCTGCTGCCGGTAGGGGTCGGGATTGAACAGGTTGTCGCAGACGTCTTCCACCACCATCTTGAGCTGCGCGCCGGTCATCTCGGTGACGTAGACCTCCGGGTAGGTGATGGCGGTCTCCGACAGGAGGTCCGCCATGGTGACGGGCTCGCCCGGCAGCACGGTGTTGCCCCAGCGGAAGCCGGGCGACAGCACCAATTCCGCGTCGAGCGCGTGGCGCAAGGCGTCGCAGATCAGCTGGTCCATGGTGCCGTTGAAATTGCCGCGCCGGTAGAGAAGATCGCCGGCCACCGCCAGCTTCTCGGAAAAGACGGAAGCGTGCGGCTTGGCCTGGCGGTCGATCAGCGCCTGCATACCGGCATCCGGCTTCAGCATGCCGGCAAAGACCGGCAGCAGCCGGTAGCGCAGGTTCTTGACCGCGCCCTTGCCGAGCTCGAGGTCGAGCACGCCGAGGAATTTGCCGGCCGATCCGCCGTTCGCAACAAGCGTCTTGCCGCCGGCATTGCTCACCGTGACCGGCCGCGGCACCGCGTCGTGGGTGTGACCGCCGAGGATGACGTCGATGCCGGTCACGTGCGCGGCGAGCTTCAGATCGACGTCCATGCCGTTGTGCGAGAGCAGGATGACGGCGTCGACCTTTTCCTTCCGGCGCAGGCTGTCGACCAGCTTCTGCAATTCGTCGTCGCGGATGCCGAAGGTCCAATCCGGCGTGAAGCGCTTGGGGTGGGCGATCGGCACGTAAGGAAAGGCCTGTCCGACGATGCCGATGCGGAAGCCGCCGATTTCCTTGATCGTCGCCGGCTTGAACACGCGACCCGAGGCGGAGTCGAAGGCCGGCTTGTCGGCGAAGGCGGCTTCCTCGGTCAGGAACACGTTCTGCGCCAGGAACTCGCCTTTGAGGCGCTTGATATTGGCGCGCAACCCCTCTTCGCCGTAGGTGAATTCCCAATGCCCCGTCATCGCGTCGACGCCGAGGAGGTTCGCGGCTTCCACCATATTGGCGCCGTGCGTGGCATTGGCGAGGCCAGAGCCCTGCAGGAGGTCGCCGCCGTCGAGCAGCAGCGCATTGCCGGCGCCGGCCTCGGCGCGCAAACGGTCCACCAGCGTCTTCAGATGCGCGAAGCCGCCGAGCCGGCCGTAACGGTGCGCCGCCTCGGTGAAGTCGAGATAGGTGAAGGCGTGGGCGAGCCGGCTCTTGGGCGCAACGCCGAAGAATTTCAGGAACGCCTCGCCGACCAGATGCGGCGGCTGGCCTGCCATAGCGCCGACGCCGAGATTGACGCTGGGCTCGCGGAAATAAACCGGATCGAGCTGCGCATGGCTGTCGGTCAGATGCAGCACGCGGGCATTGCCGAAGCGGCCGACGTCATAGAGATCGTCGGCGCCGGCTGCCCGCGCGAGGCGTGGAACGGCGCCAGACAATGCCGCCGCCGAGAGCAGCTTCAGCACATCGCGGCGGCGCATCTATCAGCTCTCCCCGTTTGTCGTAAGCCGTCGCCTAGCGAACGACGGCGTCCTTCCAGAGTTTCTTCTGCTGGTCGTGCTGGGCGATCGAGGCGTTGGCGAGGGCTTCCGCTTCGTTCGCCTGCTTGACGGCCTCGTCGAACTTGCCGGCGTCGGCGGCCTTCTTGGCGGCCTTGAGCGCCTTGCCGGTGGTCGTCCAGCCGGTCTTCAGCTCGAGCGCCTTCTTGCTCGCCGCTTCCGCCTTGGCATAGGCCGCCTTGAAGTCGTCGGCGGAGGCGGCGTAGGCCGCCGTCACGAAGCCGCCGAGACAGAGGATGACGGCCAATTGGATGAGGAAACGCTTGCGCATGTCAGTTCTCCGCTTGGTCCGTTACGGGCGCGCGCCCGGCCCCGAGATCGGCAGGCCGTTCGACATGTATGACAGGAAATATTCGAGATCGCGGTAGAGCACGTCGTTCGGCTTGAGCGGCGTCGCGCGCACCTGGCTGTTGCACGAGGTGATGCGGCGGCTGGTGCTGCCCATGCCGCCCCAGTTCGAGCGGTAGATCGGCAGCGCGTTCATGATGCCGAGCGCCGGCGCCAGCACCTCGGTGCGCAGATGCATGCCCGCCATCTGAACGTGGCAACTCGAGCAGGCGAAATTGAACTGTCCGCGCCGGGTGTAGAAATACTCCTTGCCCCGCTCATAGGCCGCGAGCGCGCGCTTGTCGTCCGGGATCTTGATGTCCATCGGCTTGCCGCGCGAGGTGTAGGCCATATAGGCGGTGACCGCCGCCATGTCGTCCTTCTTGGCGTTGAGCGGCTTCTCGCCGTTCTTTTCGCGGCACTCGTTGACCGCCACTTCCAGCGTGATCACCTGGCCCGATTTGGCGTCGAACATGGGGTAGTTCTGGCGAATGCCGATGCCCTTGTTGGGGAAGCAGTCGGCATAGGTCTTGCCGTTCTTGAACGGCGTCTTGAACATCTGCTCGCCCTTCTCGATGGCGAACTGGTAAGGCGGAAATTCGTCGATTGCCTTCCACTGCTTGCGCAGCCCGGCGTCCATCGAATAAGGGCCGTTGACGAAGTCGTCCCATTTCACGTTGGGGAAGCGCTTCTTGAAGTAGTTCTGGAACGCCTGCTGGTCCTTCTTCGGGTTGCCCGCCTGGTCAGCCAGCAATGGCTGCGCCGCCCCGATGACGAGCACGACTGCAATGCAAAGTGTGCGCAGCATTCACCAATCCTCCCCTGTCGCGCCCGTTCGAGCGCTTATCGCATCTTTATTGAATCTTGGCCGAGAGCTGATCGGACTTGCCCTCGTTGTCGACCCAACTCACCTTCAGGTCGTCGCCTTTCTTGCCGCCGTTGAAGCTGAACTTCACGTAGGGATCCTTGGACACGGCCGGTCCCCAATAGGCGGTGAACACGGTCTTGCCGTCGTGCTCGAACTGCAAGACCTCGATGTGATGGGCCGGAATGACTTTGCCGGTCTTCTTGTCCTTGACCCTGCCGGAATCCATCGGATGCCGGATCAGCGATTGGACGACGGTCTTGCCGCCGCCCGCGACCGCTTTGACGCGAATTGTCGATGCCATTTGCTATCGCCTCTGTTGTTCGATGACGCCGATCAGCCGCCGCAGCCGCCGACCGTGACTTTGACTTCTTTCGTCGCGCTGTAGAGCTTGCCGTTCGATTCGAACACGGCCATCACCTTGCTGGTCTTGGCCATCTTCAGACGGTTCGACACGGACGCCTCGGTGCCCTTCGGGAGCTTGTAGGCGGCGGCCAGCGCGTTGGGATTTTCCAGCACCAGGATGGCGATGGCGGTCACGTTGGGCAGCGTGCTGGAAGCCGCGATCGGCACCACCGCGCCGTTTTCGGCGATCTCCGGCGCGTCCAGACTGATCTTGTCGGACGGCTCGGCGCTCTTGCCGTAAAGCTTCTTCAGCGCGTCGGCCTCGCTCTTCTCCTTGAAGGCGTCGGCCGGCCACTCCTTGGCATCCGCCATGGCGAAGGCCGGGAACGGGAAGCTGCCGAATCCGAGCCCGATCAGGCCGCCGGCGACGGCGCCTTTGAGGATCGTGCGGCGCGCACAGCCGGGCGCGTCGGTAATGTCGCTCATCACATGCTCTCCTTGTTGCTCCGATACGCGCCGAGGGCGCGGCCGTTCAGCTTGAATTGCTCTACTTCGTGTAGAGGAAATCGACGATGTTCTCGATTTCCTGGTCGGTCAGAATGAGGTTGCGCTTGAAGGGCGGCATCACGGTCTCTTCGTTGCGCTTGGTCTCGTCGGAGACGATCGCAACCAGTTCCTTCCGGTCCGGAAAGCGCTTTTTCATGTTCTCGAGGGGCGGGGCGACATTGCCGAAATTGCTGGCGCCCTTGATCTCGTGGCAGGTAATGCAATTGCCCTTGCTGCGGTTGGAGGCGAGCTTCTGGCCTTCCGCCGGCGAGGCGGACGCGGCCGGCGTAAAGCCCAGCACGACGGCGCCGACGACCGCGCCGGCGACCGCCGCCAGCACGCAATGCGATTGTCTCAATTTCATCTGCTTCCCTCCCCGCACGGACCGTTAAGCCCGACCCTAATTCGGTTGCATTTCATCCAACGGACCAATGGTCCGCGGCGTTACTCCCTTTCCTTCCGCGCTCGATTCAATTGTTATTTTTTTTGGGTCGGCGCAGTCTTGCATGCATTCTTTGGCGAACGTATCCGGCCGCGGGTCCTTCCACGTGAAGCCGCCGTGGTTCGCCATATTCACTTTATGCAAAGTGTCGCGATCCGCAATAAAATTATTCGAAACCAAATCGTTCAGATTCAGCACATAAGCGGTGACCGCATAGACATCGTTAGAAGATAATGAGTGCGGCGCGATATATGGCTGGGCGCGATTGATATAATCGAATAAAGTGATGACGAACGGCCAATAACTGCCGATAGTCAGTTGCGGACGATCGGCGCGCAGGCTTCCTTTGCCGCCGGCGAGCTTCGGGAAGCGTCCGGAACCTTCGCCGAAGGTACCGTGACAGCCCGCGCATTGCGCGTCGTAAACTTGCGCGCCGCGTTGCACCGATCCGCTGCCCGGCGGCAAGCCTGCGCCATCGGGTCGCACATCGATATTCCAGCCGGCGATTTCCTGCGGCGTAGGCGCGCGCCCGTAGCCGTAATGACCCGGCTCGGCGGCGCCCGCCGATCCGACATACGCCGCGGCGAGAAGCATGGCGAAGAACGCCGCGCGGCGTTCAGGCGAGCTGCACATTGTGCACGCTCCCATCGGCTTTCACCTGCCAGGTCTGGATCGAATTGTTGTGGTAGGTCGAATTGGTGCCGCGCACCTTGCGCAATTGCGCGATGGTCGGCTGCACGTAACCGGTATCGTCGACCGCGCGCGATTGCAGCAGCGCCGGCTTGCCGTCCCAGCGCCAGGCCAGCGTGAAGCGCGCGAGCGCCTTGTCGAGCACCGGGTTTTCGAGCTCGGCGCGCGTCCAGTTGACGCCGCCATCCGCCGACACGTCGACCGTCTTCACCTTGCCGCGGCCGCTCCATGCCAACCCGCGGATCTCGTAAAGGCCCGCACCGCGCAACGGCTTTTCCGGGCAGGGCGACGTGATGACGGATTTCGCCTCCATCACCCAGGTGAAGCCGCGCGCGCTGCCGTCCGGCATCAGATCGGTATATTTCGACGTCTCCTCGCGCGTGAACCAGGGTTTGTCGCCGAGCTTGAGGCGGCGCAGCCATTTCACCGAGACATTGCCTTCCCAGCCCGGCACCAAGAGGCGCAAGGGAAAACCCTGCTCCGGCCGCAAGGCCTCGCCGTTCTGCGCGTAGACGACGAGACAATCGTCGAGGCATTTGTCGAGCGGCAGGCTGCGCGTCATGTGCGCGCCGTCGGCGCCTTCCGCCAGCAGCCACTTCGCCTGCTTCTTGACGCCGGCTTCTTCGAGCAGCGTGGAGAGCTTGACGCCGGTCCATTCGGCGCAACCGATCATGCCGTGCGTGAACTGCAGCGAATTGAGCTGCGCGCCGCGCCATTCCATGCCGCCATTGGCCGGACATTCCAGGAAATAAATGCGCGAGACGCTGGGAAAGCGCGCGACATCCTGCATGGTGAGAAGCAGCGGCCGCTCCACCAGGCCGTGAATCATGAGACGGTGCTGCGCCGGGTCGATATCGGCGCGGCCGGAATGATGGCGTTCGAAGAACAGCCCGTTCGGCGTGATGATGCCGCTCAGGTCCTGCAGCGGCGTGAAGCTGACCGAAGATTCACGCGTGGCGGTCAGCCAGGGCACGTTGCGGCGGATCACGTCCTTGACGTATGGCGAGGGTTGGCCATAGGGACGGTCCACGACGCCCGGCCCGAGCGTCTTCGACCACGGCGGCTCCTGCGGCGGAAAGCTTTCGGCGGCGCGCGCGCGCCCGAACAGCGAGCTGCCCGCGAGCGCGGCACCGAGCATCATGAATTGACGCCGCCCGGCCGCGATGGGGCCACGCGCGAACTTCCGGCGGTACAATGCCGGCCACCGCATTTTTGCGATCGGCTCCCTGGACCCCTTCTTACATATTCAACTTGTATGAGGTGTCTGGCCAAGTCCAGCGCCATTTCGCCGCGCGCGCCTAATGCGGATTTCGTTTGCATTGAATCACCCGCTCGTCCCCGCGCAAGCGGGGACCCAAAGCTGCGAATAGAGGCATTTGTAATTTTCGCCCCGGATTCCCGCTTGCGCGGGAATGAGCGGAGAATGTCCCAATCTCCGCGGATCGGACGCTAACGTCCGGCGGCGTAGCCCTGCATGCCGCGCGGATTGGCGGCGGCGCGCCGGCGCCTGCCCTCGCGCGCAGCGGCCGTCAGGCGGCCTTCCGACCAAGCCGGGCCGACTTCGACCTCGTGGCCGCGCCTGCGCAACTCCTTGATGGTTTCTTCCGGCACGCGGGATTCGGCCACCAGCACGCCGGGCCGCGCGGTGCGCGGCCAGAACGAGATCGGGAAATGCTCGGAGTGCCAGGCCGGCGCGTCGATCGCCTCCTGCAAGTTCATGCCGGCGTGCACGTGGCGCAGAAAGAACTGCGCGGTCCACTGGTCCTGCTGATCGCCGCCGGGCGTGCCCCAGGCGAGATAAGGCTCGCCGTCGCGCAGCGCGAGCGTGGGTGACAGCGTGGTGCGCGGGCGTTTGCCGGGAGCAAGCGCGTTGGGATGTTTCTCGTCGAGCCAGAACATCTGCGCGCGCGTGCCGAGGCCGAAGCCGAGCTCGGGGATCACCGGCGAGGATTGCAGCCAGCCACCCGACGGCGTCGCCGACACCATGTTGCCTTCGCGGTCGACGATGTCGAAATGCACGGTGTCACCGCGCACCTCGCCGAGGCGGCCGACCGTCGGCTCGCCGGCGCCGAGGTTGCCGACCGCGGCGCGCGCGCCCTCTGCGCGGCGCAGTTCGATCACCGCGCCGAAGCCGTCGATGGAGCCGGGACGCAAATCGAGCGAGGCTTTTTCCGTCACCAGCTTGCGGCGCTCGGCGTTGTAGGCATCCGACAGCAGCGTCTCGATCGGCACGTCCACGAAATCCGGATCGCCGTAGAAGCTCTCGCGGTCGGCGAAGGCGAGCTTGGCGCACTCGACCTGGTAATGGATGAAGTCGGGCCCGGCGGGATCGAGCCCGTCGAGATCGAAACCCTTCAGCAAAGCAAGCTGCTGCAACAGCACCGGACCCTGGCTCCAGACGCCGGCCTTGCACACCGTGTAGCGGCCGTAATCGTACGTGAGCGGCGCTTCGACCGTTGCCTGCCACTGCGCCATGTCGGAGCCGGTCAACAGGCCGCGATGCGGCTCGCCGGAAACGTCCATCACGTCTTGCGTACGGCAGAATTTGTCGATCGCTTCGGCGACGAAACCCTGCGACCAGCACGTGCGCGCGCGCTCGATCTGCGCCACGCGATCGCCGCCGGCGCTTTCCGCCTCGCGCAAGACGCGTGTGTAAGTGTCGGCGAGCGTGACGTTCGCGAACAGCGTGCCGGGCGCGGGCACTTCACCGTGCGGCAGATAGACCTGTGCCGAGGTCTTCCAATGGTCGCGGAACAGCTTTTCGACCATGGCGATGGTGGCGCACGCGCGCTCGACCAGCGGATGGCCGCCGCGCGCGTATGAGATCGCCGGCATCAGCACGTCGGCAACGCGTAATGTGCCGTAGTCGCGCAGCAGCAGCATCCAGGTGTCGAACATGCCGGGCACGCAGGCCGCCAGCAGGCCGGTGCCCGGCACCATGTCGAGCCCGAGGGCGTGGAAATGCGCGATGGTGGCGGCCTGCGGCGCCGGCCCCTGCCCGCAGATCGCTTCCGGCTTGCCGCGCTTCACGTCGTACAAAATGACCGGCACGTCGCCGCCCGGCCCGTTCAGATGCGGCTCGACCACCTGCAGCGTGAAGGCGGTGGCAGCGGCGGCATCGAAGGCATTGCCGCCCTTTTCCAAGATGCTCATGCCGACCGCGGTGGCGATCCAGTGCGTGGAGGTGACCACGCCGAAGGTGCCCTCGATTTCGGGCCGCGTGGTGAAGGGATTGGGATTGATCTTGGAGACGTCGCGGGGCATGCGGGAGCCTTATCAAGTCGCCGTTTCGGCGCATGGCAGCGACCTTCATGCCGCATAATTCGGCTGCTTGCCAAGGCTCCCGCCAGGGCCCACCATGACCTTCTCACCCTCCGAACGGCTTCGGGAACCGGGACAAGCAGCCAGCGTGACAGGCGAAAGCGACCATATCGTCGCCGAAGTGGCGGCGCGGATTTTTGCCGACCTCGCCGATCCCCAGACGGTCAACGCCGCGAAAAACGGCGCCTGGCGCGCGCCGCTCTGGCAGGCGCTGGAAGAGGCGGGGCTGACGCTTGCCTGGGTGCCGGAGGCGCAGGGCGGCGCCGGCGCAGGCGTGGCGGACGGCTTCGCGATCTTAAGCGTGGCCGGGCGCTTTGCGATTGCCGTGCCGCTGGCCGAGACGCTGCTCGCCGGCTGGCTTTTGGCGCGCGCAGGCCTTGAGGCGCCGCGCGGCGCCATGACCGTCGCGCCGGCGCGGCCGCTCGACCGCGTGACGCTGAACAAGGACGGCACGCTGAGCGGCAAGGCGACCGGCGTACCGTTTGCGTCGCAAGCCGAGCACATCGCCGTGCTGGCCGAAGGCGCCGCCGGCAATACGGTCGCGCTGGTCGCGGCCAAAGATTGCCGCTTGGGTCAGGGCACGAATCTCGCCGGCGACGCCAGCGGCAGCGTGAGCTTCGACGGCGTCAAGCCGCTGGCCGTCGCGCAATGCGATCTCGACCGCACCGCGCTGATGCTGATGGGCGCGACCGTGCGTGCAGTCGAAACCGCCGGCGCGCTGGAAGCGGTCCTCTCGCTCACCGTCGCTTACGCCAACGAGCGCGTCGCCTTCGAGCGTAAGATCGGCAAGTTCCAGGCGGTGCAGCAGAACCTGGCGCGGCTCGCCGGCGAGGTGGCGGCGGCGCTGGCGGTGTCCGGCTCGGCGGCCGATACATTGTCGCAAGGCGACGCGTTCGACGACGCGGCCTACCTCGAGGCCGCCTCCGCCAAGATCCGCTGCGCCGAAGCGGCGCGTGAAGGATCGGCCATCGCGCACCAGGTGTTCGGCGCCATCGGCTTCACGCAGGAGCACATTCTGCACCGCTTCACGCTGCGCATGCTGTCGTGGCGCGACGATTTCGGCAACGAAAGCTGGTGGGCGGCCGAGCTTGGGCGCCGCGTCGCGCGGCGCGGCGCCGACGAGTTCTGGCCGCTGGTGGCGTCACGATGAGCGCGAACCTGCAATTCGATCCGATCCGCCTGCCGCCAGCCTGCGAAACGCTGCGCGAGGAAGTGCGCGCCTTCCTGGCCGACGAAGTCGCCGCCGGCACCTTCGATCCGCACCGGCCCGGCCACGGCGATTCGCACAACCGCGGCTTCTCGCAGCGCATCGGCGCCAAGGGCTGGATCGGCATGACCTGGCCGAAGCAATACGGCGGCGGCGAGCGCTCGTTCCTCGAACGCTACGTGGTGACGGAGGAATTCCGCGTCGTCAACGCGCCGGTGCGGCAGCATTTCGTGGCCGACCGGCAGAGCGGGCCGATTCTGCTCAAATACGCGCCCGAGCACGTGAAGGCCGACATTCTCCCGCGCATCTGCCGCGGCGAATTGTGCTTCGTCATCGGCATGAGCGAGCCGGGCTCCGGCTCCGACCTGTTCGCCGCCAAGACCAAGGCCACCAAGGTCGATGGCGGCTGGAAGTTCAACGGCACCAAGATCTGGACCAGCAACGCGCATATCGCCGACTACATGATCGGCCTGTTCCGCACATCGCCGCCCACCAAGGAGAACCGTCGCCACGGTCTCACGCAATTCCTCGTCGACATGAAGGCGCCCGGCATCGCGGTCAACCCGGTCATCCAGATGACCGGCCAGCACGACTTCAACGAGGTGGTGTTCGAGGACGTGTTCATGACCGACGATCATGTGTTGGGCGAGATCGACGGCGCCTGGAAGCAGGCAACCAGCGAGCTCGCCTACGAGCGCAGCGGGCCGGAGCGTTTTCTGGAAACTTTTTACGTGCTGGTCGAATTGATCCGCGCCGTCGGCGCAGAGCCCGACCTGCGCAGCGCCGAGGGCCTCGGCCGGCTGGTGGCGCAGCTGCACACGCTGCGCCGTATGTCGGTGTCGGTCGCCGGCATGCTGCAGGCCGGCAAGGAGCCGGTGGTGGAAGGCTCGCTGGTGAAGGACCTCGGCACCGTGTGGGAGCAGCAATTGCCGCACCGCGTGCGCGATCTCGCCGCCTTTCTCGCGCCGGAGATGGTCAACCGCGCCACGCTGGAAGAACAGCTCGCCTTCGCCATGACGGTCGCGCCCAAGCTGACCATCCAGGGCGGCACCACCGAAATCCTGCGCGGCATCATCGCGCGCGGGCTCGGGCTGCGGTGAGAGGCAAGTCGCCCGTGCCCGACATCGGAAAACTGCTGTGCCCGCAATCGGTGGCCGTGGTCGGCGCCTCCAACGACTTGGAAGGCCTGCGCGGGCGCATCTTCGACACCATCCTGAGCCACCCGTTCGCCGGCAAAATTTATCCGGTGAGCCGCAGCGCCGGCGAGGTGCAGGGGCTGAAGGCTTACAAGTCGGTCGACGATCTGCCCGCGCCGGTCGATCTCGCCGTCATCATCGTGCCGGCACAATACGTGGCGGCGGAGCTCGAGCGCTGCGGGCGCGCCGGCATCAAGGCCGCGGTCATCCTTTCCTCCGGCTTCGCCGAGGAGCCGGGCGGCGCCGGCGCGGCGATGCAGGACGAGATCAGGCAGATCGCGCAGCGCCACGACATGGCGGTGAGCGGGCCGAACACCGAAGGCTTCGCTAATATCGAAGCGGCGTTCTGCCCGACCTTCAGCCCGGCCATGGACAAGAAGGCGGGCGTCATCCGGCCGGCGCGCCCACTCGGCAAGGGGCAGGTGTCGGTGATTTCGCAGAGCGGTGGCTTAGGCTTTGCATTCTTCGACCGCGCGCGAACGCGCAATCTCGCCTTCCGCTTCATCGCAACCACCGGCAACGAGGCCGCGCTGGAGGCGAGCGATTTCGTCGACTTCATGCTCGACGAAGGCGGCACCGACGTTTTCCTGCTGCTGCTGGAAGACGTCAAATCGCCGGAGAAGTTCAAGCGCGTGGCCGAAAAGGCGTTGCGCCTGGGCAAGCCGCTGATCGTCGGCAAGATCGGACAGTCGGAGCCGGGCAGCCGCGCGGTGTTCTCGCACACGGCGGCGCTTTCCGGCTCGACAGCCAGCTACCGCGCGGTGTTCGAACGCTACGGGCTGATCGAGGGTCGCGATTTCGACGAGATGATCGACATCGCGGTCGGATTCCTTGCCTGCGGCGACAAACTGCCGGCCGGCAAACGCGTCGGCGTCTGCACCTCCTCAGGCGGCGCCGGCGTGTGGATGGCGGACGCCTGCGCGGCCGCCGGTCTCGACGTGCCGGTGCTGGACGACGCGACGCGCAAGCTCATCGACGTCCACATTCCCTCTTACGGCACCTCGCAGAACCCCGTCGATTCGACGGCGCAGGGCGTGCACAAGATGGGCTATGCCGAATTCGCGCGGCTGGTCGCGCTTTCGCCGCTCATCGACGGCGTGGTGGTGGTGATCACCGCGCGCCGCTCGGCTTTTCTCGAAAACGATCTGCCCAAGCTGACGGCGCTTGCGCGCTCCACGGACAAGCCGGTGTTCATGTGGACCTATACGCTGCCGGCCGAACGCAGCGTCGAGATATTGAACGAGGCCGGCTATCCGCTGTTCACCGGCGCGCATGGTTGCGCGCGTACGCTCGCCGCCATGGCGGACTACCGCGCGCTGCGCGAGCGCATGCTCGCCGCGCCGGCCGCCGCGCCGCCCCCGCATCCCGCGCGCGATAAAGTCCGCGCGCAGCTCGCCGAGGGCGCCGTCATGCTGTGCGAATGGCAGGCACGGCCGCTGCTTTCCGCCTACGGCATCGACGGCGGCAACACCGGAACGCTTGCGCGCTCGGCGGCGGAAGCGGAGGCCGCGGCGCGCACGCTCGGGTGCGCGGTGGCGCTCAAGGTGCAGTCGGCCGACCTGCCGCACAAGACCGAAGCCGGTGCCATCGCCTTGAACGTCGCTGCGGCAGAGGCACGCGCGGCCTATGAGCGCGTCATCGCCAATGCCGGCCGCTTCGCGCCCGGCGCGCAGATCGAAGGCGTGCTGGTGCAGCCGATGGCGCCGCCCGGCCGCGAGGTGATCCTCGGCATCACCAGCGATGCGCGCTGGGGTCCGCTCATGATGGTCGGTCTGGGCGGCGTGCTGGTCGAGGCCCTGGGCGACGTCGCGCTCAGCCCGGTACCGCTCGACCGCGAAACGGCGCTGACGCTGATCAAACGCCTGAAGGGCGCGGCCGTGCTCGGCGCGCATCGCGGACAGCCGCCGGCCGACATCGGCGCGCTGGCCGATCTCATGGTGAAGCTATCTCAATTTGCCCATGACCACGCTGGGGATATCGCCGAGATCGATCTCAACCCGGTGATCGTGCATGGGCAAGGCGAAGGCGTCACGCTGGCCGACGCCTTGATCGTCAAACGCAGCGCGCTCAATGCGGCGCGCCGCAGCGCGGCCGAATAGCAGGAAAGGACATTGCACGATGAACGATATCGCCGTTGAAAAGTCGGGCCACGTCGCGCTGGTCGAGATCCGCCGGCCGCCGCACAATTTCTTCGACATTCCGCTGATCAAGGAGATCGCCGGCGCCTTCGAATCCTTCGACCAGGACGGCAATATCCGCGCCATCGTGCTGGCCTCGCAGGGCAAGTCGTTTTGCGCCGGCGCCAATTTCGGCGACGGCTCGCTGCTCGACGCGGAGGGAAAGCGGCCAAACGAGCCGGGTCCCGGCATTGCGCCGCTCTACGTCGAAGGCAACCGGCTGTTCCGCACCAAGAAGCCGATTATCGCCGCTATCCAGGGCGCGACGGTCGGCGGCGGGCTCGGGCTCGCCATGGTGGCCGACTTCCGCGTGACCTGCCCGGAAGCGCGCTTCGTCGCCAATTTCACCCGGCTCGGCTTTCACCCCGGCTTCGGACTGACCGTGACGCTGCCGGCGGTGATCGGGCCGACCAAGGCGGCGCTGATGTTCTATACCAGCCGGCGCGTGCCGGGCGAGGAAGCCTATGCCATGGGCCTTGCCGACGTGCTGGTGCCGCAGGCGCAAGTGCGCGAGGCGGCGCTCAAGCTCGCGGGCGAGATCGCGGAGAATTCGCCGCTTGGGCTCATATCGACGAGGATGAGCATGCGCGGCGATCTCGCCGACCGCGTGCGCAAGGCGACCGACCACGAATTGGAAGAGCAGAACCGCCTGCGCAAGACCGACGACTTCAAGGAAGGCGTCAGAGCGATGGCGGAGCGGCGCCTGCCGAATTTCGGCGGGCGGTAGGACCGTCGTTGTCGTTCCGGGGCGCGAGCGAAGCGAGCGAGCCCGGAATCCAGAGCGACATAGTGAGGCTGTTCGTGTGGCCCTGGATTCCGGGCCCGGCGCCATAGCGCGTCCAAGACGCGCTTATGGCGCCGTCCCGGAATGACAGAATGGTTAGGCAAACCCCGCCGTCGCCGACATCGCGGTGGCGCCGTCGGCGCGTTCCGCCCGCAATGTGCACTCGTTGCCGTTCATGCGCCCGACCAGCCGCACTTCCTGGTCGGCGAACAGCGGCGCCTCGCCGCGGAAGGCAAAGCGCGCCACGGCGCGGCCGGCGATCTCTTCGGCGAATTCGCACAAGCGCGTGGCGGTCAACGGCCCGTGCACGATGATGCCGGGATAGCCTTCCTCTTGTGTCACGTAATTCCAATCGTAATGGATGCGGTGGGCGACGAAGATCGCCGCCGAATAGCGGAACAGCTCGACCGTGTTCGGCATCCACAGCCGCGCGGTCTCCCCGCCCGCGAGCGCTTTGCGCGGCAGCACCGCGACCGCCGGCACCGGCGCGCCTTCCCCGCGATAGACGATCGTCTGCTCCTCCTCGATGCAAGCGCTGCCGTCTTGCGCGAGCGTCAGCGCGACGCGCACGAACACCAGGTCGCCGCTGCGGCCCTGCCGGTGCTGCACCGAGAGGACGCGCTGCTCCCGCGTGACTTCGTTGCCGATGCGCAGCGGCTGCACAAAACGAAGCTCGGAGCCGGCGAACATGCGGCGCGGCAGCGAGACCGGCGGCAGGAAATCGCCGCGGCGCGGGTGGCCGTCATGACCGAGCATGCCGGTCGCCGCCGTCGGCTGGAACAGGCCGAAATGCCACAGGGGCGGCAGGTCGCGCTCCGGCGTCGGGTACCCGAGCGTCGCCGCCATGCGCGCGGCGAGATGCACGCCGACGGTATCGGTTTCGCGCAGCGTGCGGCCGACATGGGCTTGATAGCTCTCGATCTCGGCGGGGGTGATCTGCGGCTCGGCCATGGGCGCGCTCGACGGCAAAAATCGGTGGCGGTCCCGACAGGACTCGAACCTGTGACCTTCGGTTTAGGAAACCGCTGCTCTATCCAGCTGAGCTACGGGACCGGCGGTGAACACCTAACATAGGCCGCGCAGGCGCGCACGTCACCGGGTGGCTGTGGCCTGCGTTCGCGGGCGGCTCTATTGACGGCGGCGCCTGCCAGTTCCGACAATCGCTTTCGATGAAACGCGCTTTGCCCATGTTCGCTCTCGCTTTGGCGCTCGCCGCGCCGCAGGCGCACGCGCAATGCCCGCTGACGCCGCTCGGCACGGCACAGGTCGCCGCGGTGCGCGACGGCCGCACGCTCGCGCTCGCCGATGGGCGCGTGTTGCGGCTGGCGGCAATCGAGGTCACGCCGCAAAGCCGCGCGGCGCTTGCCGCGCTCGTTGCCGGACGAACGCTGCGGCTCGCCAAGCTCGTCAGCAAGCGGGGCTCCGGCCACGACCGCTACGGCCGGCTGGTCGGCTTCGCCTTCGCCGGCGAGGCCAAGCAGTCCCTGCAACAGGCGCTGCTCGAAGAAGGCCAGGCGCGCGTTGCGGCCCGCGTGGGGGACAAGCCTTGCGCCGACGCGCTGCTATCGGCCGAGCGGGCCGCGCGCGCCGCCCGGCGCGGCCTGTGGGCCGATCCCAATTTCGCCCCTTTGCCGGCCGAAAGTTCCACCCGGATCGCCGCCCAACGGGGGCACTTCGCGCTGGTGGAAGGCAAGGTCTTGTCGGTACATACAAGCGGCGGCACTATATATTTGAATTTCGGGCCGCACTGGACGACGGACTTCAGCGTCGCCATTCTGCGGCGCGACGAGAAGCGGTTTGCCGCCGCGGGGCTCGCGCCCCGCACGCTTGCGGACCGCCGGCTGCGGGTGCGCGGCTGGATCGAGGAGCGGCGCGGGCCCCTCATCGTGGCCGACGCGCCGGAGCAGATCGAGATCGTGGCTAAGCACGAGTAAAGGCACGGGGCGCGGCCCAGGATGGCGGCACGGGGACGAGCAGCGAGATGGATCACGGGCGTCGCGCTCGTGCTGGCGCTCGCCGGCTGTACGGGGCTGCCCGAAAACCAACAGGTCTCGCTGCAGCTGCCGAAGCTGACGCTGCCGCAACCGGCGGCGCCAACCTCGATGCGCAGCGCCGAGCAGCGCGAGAACGCGCGCATCCTCGCCTCCTATGGCGGCGTCTACGAGAACGCCGAGCTGCACGCGATGATCAGCAAGCTGGTCGATCGCCTGGTGGCGGCCTCCGAGCGGCCCGACCTGAAATACGAGGTCACGCTGCTGAACTCGCCGGCGATCAACGCCTTCGCGTTGCCCAACGGCCGGCTTTACGTGACGCGCGGCCTGATCGCGCTCGCCAACGACAAGGCCGAGCTCGCCTCGGTGATCGCGCACGAGATGGGCCACGTGATCGCGCACCACGCCGAGATCCGCCGCGAGCAGGCGCGCCAGGCGGCGTTGGTCAATCACGTGATGACGGAAGTGGTGAGCGACCCGCAGACCACCGCGCTGGCGCTCGCCAAGTCGAAGCTGGCGCTGGCGAGCTTCTCGCGCGCGCAGGAATTCGAAGCCGACGGCATCGGCGTCGGCATTTCCGCGCGCGCCGGTTTCGACGCTTACGGCGCCTCGCGCTTCCTGACCGACATGCAGCGCAACGCCGATCTCAAATCGGGCGGCCGGACCGACGCCATGCCCGACTTCCTGTCCAACCATCCCTCGACGCCGGCGCGGGTGAAGAACGTGCTCGCCAATGCTCGCGAGTTCAGCAGACCCGGCACCGGCGAGCGCGACCGCAACGACTACCTCGCCGACCTCAACGGCATGGTCTATGGCGAGGACCCGAGCGAAGGCTTCGTGCGCGGCCGGCGTTTCCTGCATCCCAAGCTCGGCTTCACGTTCCTGGCGCCGCCGGACTTCACGCTCGACAACACCGCGCAGGCGGTGCTCGGCCTGAAGGCGGGCGGCGGCGAGGCCATGCGGCTCGACGTGGTGAGCGTGCCGGCCGAGCAGTCGCTGCCGGCCTATCTGCAGTCGGGCTGGATGGAGAATGTCGATCCGGCGAGCGTCGCGGCAATTACCGTCAACGGATTTCCGGCGGCGACCGCCACCTCGCACGGCGCGCAATGGTCGTTCCGGCTGTACGCGGTGCGCTTCGGCAGCGACGTCTATCGCTTCATCTTCGCCGCCAAGAACCTGACGCCGGCGGCCGACCGCGCCTTCCAGACGTCGATCGAAAGCTTCCGCCGCATGAGCCTGAAGGAAAGCAAGGAGGTGCATCCGCTGCACCTCAAGATCGTCAAGGTCCGCCACGGCGACACGGTGGCGAGCCTCGCCCGCCACATGGCGGCGCCGGATCGCGCGCTCGCGCGCTTCCGTATGCTCAACGGGCTCGGACCGCACGACCGGCTGAAAGCCGGCGAGGAAGTGAAGATCGTGCAGTGACCTTTTCTTGTCATTCCGGGACGCGACCTAAATGCCGCACCCCGGGATGACGGCGACGAAGAGAGTCACTCCTCCCCCGCCTCGACGTTGATCGTGAATTCGTGAGGCACGTCCGGGCCCCACAGGTAAAACGAATCCTCAGGCTTATGGTCGCCGCTCGGCCAGCGCTCTTCCTTCGGGATGTAGTCGATGTCGCAGGAATATTCCGAGAAGCTGCCCCAGGGGTCCTGGATGTAGTGGAAATAGTTGGAGCCGAGCACGTGGCGGCCGAGCCCCCAGCCCTTCTGAAATCCCTTATCGTGCATGCGCATGGCGCCGAGGCCGATGTCGTTGACGGAAGCTACGTCCCACGAACAGTGATGGAAGCCGGGCGCCGACGATTTCACCAGCGCCAGCAGGTGATGATCGCTGCCATGGATGCCGTGCATGAAGGCGACCAGGTCGCCGGCACGGTCGGACAGCCGCAAGCCGAGATTGCGCGTGTAGAAGTCGATCGAGGCATCGACGTCGCCCGTGAAGGTGAGCACATGCGAGAGCCTGCGCGGCCGCACCGGCGGCGCCTTCGCGCGGATGGTGGCGCCGGCGTGGCCCGGCCCTACCGATAGCCATTGGCTATCGGCCTTTTTGTCGGGCGATACTTTCGGCGCCACCTTGATTTCGATCAGCGTGCCTTCGTGGTTGCGGAACCAGAAGCCGTTGCTTTCGAAGCCGGGCGGCGGATCGATCAGCTCGATACCGTTGCCCTCGATGCGCGCCTTCAGCCGCGGCAGGTCGTCGGCGTAGCAGCCGAACGACAGGTGATGCAGCGCCTTGGCCTTGGCGCCCTCCACCACCGAGCCCCAGCGGTGATCGTGCCCGAATGTTTTAAGTTCCAGCGTGTTGCCTTTGGCCTGCACGTCCAGGCCGAACAGCCCATAGAACTCCTGCGCTACCGAGGCGTCGGGCACGGCCAGCACGAACTGGTCGAGCGAATGCACGCCGAGCGCATCGGCTTCGCCGGTCGGCGCAACATAGCCACGAATGGCGGTCACAATACCCTCCCTACAACTTTGTTTTCGAGTCGAACCATGGTGGCTGCCTACCATTTTTCATGCGCATGATCTTTCAGAAAACCGGTTCCCACCTTTCGCGATCATGCGCTAGGCGCGGTTGCGGGAATGGGCTATCATTCTACTCGCGCGAGCGTAAGCAGCAAGCGTGGCGCGGGGTGCACGGGTTTTCCCCATGCGACATCCTGGCCGGGAACTATCGTTACGCCAATAGTTTATAGTCCGAACCATCATGTATCCGTCGGAAGCAAGAGATATGGCCGTCTCGGTGGTGATCTACATGATCGCCATTGCCTTCGGTCTCGCGCTGTTCGTGGTGCCGATCTATCTGATGAGCCGCCCCACCGTGGTGGCGAACGCCGGGTTGCCGGCAGCGCAATCGATCGACCGCACATTGGCCGCGCGCTCCGGCAGCGACCGTTTTCCTGTCGCCCATATCAAGCAGGAAACCATCGTCAATCCGGACACGATCGCCGAGCTCAACGCCAAGGCCAAGGAGAGTGAGGATCACGTGCGCTATCGCTCCTATGCGCAGCCGGCGCCTAGCCATTCTTACGCCGCCAGCCCCGTCCGGCCCCGCCCCTCCTATCCGAACTTTTCGAAGGGCTACTGAGCGCGGCGGCCGCGCGGAGCCGCGGCGCTGCTGCGCGCGGTGACGGACATTTCCAGCTTAGGGCTTTGTAAACCGCGCCGCGCGTTTTTCACGCTGGCGGCAGGATCTTGCGCTCAGCGCGTCGCCCAGAGATCGGCGCCATCGAACAACATGGCCTGCGGGGCGCTGTTGTGCTGACGCTCCCAATAGTCGCGGTGCGACGCCGCCGCGTCATTGGGCGGCAGTTCCTGCAAGGCGCGGCCTTGCTCGACCTGCCAATCCCGCGAATCGCCTTTTCCATCCAGCGTTTTCATGATGCCCCCGAAGGCTGTCGACGCTGAGCCTTGCGCGCGCGGCTTGCCGCGGCAATCGCGCGCCGCAGATAACCCTAAAGAGTAAGATTTAAAGTCGCGTGAAACGCGCCGACGCCGCTTAACGAAGCGTAAACGCTGTGCGTTCGCCTTGCCCGTACACGCATCCAAGCAGAAAGCCTGGCGCTCCCGGCGGGTGGCGTGCCTGTCATCCCGATCCTCTGACGAAGCCACTCCACGAATTCCGTCTCATGGATCGAAGATGCCACGATGCGCCACGACGCGCGCGGCGGCGGTTCCTCTCAATCCCACCTGCTCGCATTGGGACGCTCCAGCGGTGGCGCCGCCAAAAGCGCATTTTGCAAGCAATTGAACTAGCTCCGGGTGACCGCGCGCGTGGGTTGCCTATAGCTCGCCAACGTCGATTCGGCCGAAAACCCTTCGCCTAACCATGCGCGGATGGTCGACGCCGGCGGAGCCAAAGCTCTTGCGCGCGCTGGTCGGCGGAAAGACACTGGATGAGTACACGGAGCGAACGCGATAAGCTTGGCCGCGGCCAAGACGCAGCTACAGAAAATCTTCGACAAGACCGGCTGGCGCCGGCGGTCTGACGCGATACGGGAAACGCTCGCGAATCACATCGCACGCTTGCAATCCATCGGATGTAAAAGGAAGGGCGGCCATGACGGACCAGACCAAGACGTATGAAAACTACGGGTCACAATCCTCATCATCCGGCTATTCCCGTTATGGGTCGCAGCAGCGCGCATCAAGTTACCTCGGGCGCACCGGCGCGCCGTCGTCCGACAATTCGCACCCTGCGCCAGCGACGCGAACTGCAAGCTATCCCGCCGGCTCCAACGAGATGCGCGGCAACGACATCATCGCCGAATATCTGGTCAAGGAGAAGGTGCCGTACATTCTCGGCTATGCCGGCCACGGCGCCATCGGGCTGCTCGACGGGCTCTACAAGCAGACCAGCCGCATCCGCCACATCTCGCCGCGCATAGAACAGGTGGCCGGCTTCATGGCCGACGTCTACTACCGCCTCACCGGGGAGCCGCTTGCGGTCTATGCCTCCACGGGCCCCGGCCCCATGAACCTGATGATCTCGGTGGCCAACGCCTTCTACGACGGCTCGGCGTTCTTCGTCATTACCGGCAATGTACCGACCAACCAGCTAAACAGCGGAGCATTGCAGGACGACTATCGCTATCACGGCGACATGTCGTCGATGTTCACTCCGATCGTCAAGAAATCCTGGCGCATCAGCAAGGTCGAGGATCTGGTCAAGGCGCTGCCGAGTGCCTTCTCGCTCATGCGCAGCGGCCGGCCGGGCCCCGTGCATTTCGACATGCCCTACGATCTCTACATGCGCACCGCGCCGGTCTCGACACCCGAGCCGAACGCGCACGGCGAGCCGCTCAACTGGCGCACGACGGTTTCCGACGAGACCGTCGAGAAGGCGCTCAACCTCCTCACCAGCGCCCAGCGGCCGTTGATCCTCGCCGGGGGCGGCGTGCGCGTCGGCCGCGCATACGAGGAACTGAAGGCGCTCGCCGAACAGCTCGATATTCCGGTCTATACCTCGTTCATGGGCAAGAGCGCGCTGCCATACGAGCACCGGCTCCATCTCGGCGTTGCCGGCGTGTGGGGCGAGTATCCGGCCACCGAAGCCGTGCGCAACGCCGATGTGATTCTTGCGATCGGCGCCCGCTTTAACGATCTGCATGCCGGGTCATGGATTCCCGGCTATGTCTACAATGTCCCGCCGACACGCATCATTCAGGTCGATATCGACCCGGAAGAAATCGGCCGCAACTATCCGGTCGCGATGGGCATGGTCGGGGATGCCAAGGCCTTTCTCGGCCAAGCGGCGAGGATCGCCCGCGCCAAAGGCACTCGCCATTTCGGCGGCGCTTGGCAAAAGGAAATCGAGGGCTGGCGTACGGACTGGCGCAATTTCTGCGAGCCGTTCGAGCGCTCGACCGAAGTGCCGATCGAGCCCCGCCGCATCATGGCGGAGATGAACAAGATTTCGCCGCCCGACACGGTGATGGTTGACGACGTCGGAAACTGTCAGGTCTGGTCCGAGCAATACTGGAAGGCGCGCACCCCCGGCAATCATTTGACGGCCGGCGGCTTTGCCGCCATGGGGTTCGGCGTTGCCGGTGTCCTGGGCGCCCGGCTTGCGCGACCGAGTTCGCCCTGCGTGACGCTATGCGGCGACGGCGGTTTCATGATGATGCCGCACGTCGTCGCGACCGCCGTCGAATACAATCTGCCGGCGGTGTGGGTGCTGCAGAACAATTACGCCATCGGCACCATCCGCGACCTGCAGCGCGTCTATCACGACGGCCGCGAACTCGGCACCAGCTTCGTCAACGAGCAGACCGGGCAATTGTGGAATCCAGATTTTGCCAAGATGGTCGAAGCGATGGGCGGACGCGGCATCCGCATCGAGCATCCCGATCAATTCGGCGATGCCTATCGCGAGGCGATCCGTTCCAACAAGCCGACCGTGATCGACGTGGTCATCAACCGCGATACCGGCATACCCGTCACCGGCACCTGGCAGATGCCGCCCATTCCGGAGGTGCAGCCGACCTTCGGCCAGCGCAAGGTGCGGTGAAAACGCGGAGGGCGGTGGTTGCGCTCCCCTGGAAGGTGCGTCAGCGCTTAGGGCAGATTTCGTTTGCGTCCAACCACCCGTTCGTCCCCGCGAAAACGGGGACCCAGCGCTTCATTCTCGACGCCCTCCATTGTGTACTGGATTCCCGCTTGCGCGGGAATGAGCGGAGAGCGGATCGAGCCAATCGGAATCCGCAAAACAAAAAAGCCCGGCGTCGCCGCCGGGCTTTTCGTGTTCTTGTAGGAGGCGCTTCGAAACCTAAGCCGCCTCTTCCTCGGTCGCCTCGTCGTTGGCGGCCTCGTCGGCGGGCTTGGGCCCGCGGCGCGGGCCTTTGGCGAGCGCGCCCTCGATCTCCTTGATCGCCTCGGTCTCGGTGATCTTCTGCACCGCCGAGATTTCGCGCGACAGCCGGTCGAGCGCGGCCTCGTAAAGCTGGCGCTCCGAATAGGACTGCTCCGGCTGCGTCTCCGAGCGGTAGAGATCCCGCACCACTTCGGCGATGGCGACGATGTCGCCCGAGTTGATCTTGGCCTCGTATTCCTGCGCCCGGCGCGACCACATGGTGCGCTTGATGCGCGCGCGGCCCTTCAGCGTCTCGAGCGCCTTCTTGACCAGCGGCGGCTCGGCCAGCTTGCGCATGCCGACCGACACGATCTTGGCGGTCGGCACCCTGAGCGTCATCTTGTCCTTGATGAAGTTGATGACGAACAGCTCGAGCTTGGCGCCGGCGATCTCCTGCTCCTCGATCGCCATGATCTGGCCGACCCCGTGGGCGGGGTAGACGATGAACTCGTTGGTCTTGAAGCCTTGGCGCTGGGTAGTCTTCTTATTGGTGGTAGCCATTCCGGGCTGAGCTCCTTCACCGGCCCCCTTGCGGGTGGCGGCGGTTTTAGCTGCGGGGGCCCCATGGCGGGCGGCGCCGCGCGAGGCATGAGTGGTCCGCCGCGCGGCGGCAGACTTCTTGTCCCGCCGGCCGGCGCCGGAGGAACTTTTTTTCGATTTATGACGCGATTTTCCTGCCACTGCTCACGCGTGGGTTGCACGCCCCTCTTAGGTTCCAAGACCCGGTTTCATGACCCTTGGAAGCAAGCCGCGAAAAATAAGGCTCCCGAGAGGGGGAGCGCTTTCAGCGGCGTTGTTCATCATGATGTCGCTTATATAGCACATTTTTGGCCAAAATCAAAGCCTTATCGCGCCGCAAAAGCGTAATCTAAGCATAAAATTTCGGCCATCCTGGCCGATCGGTTAATTTACGCCAACCGGAGCGGTAGCGCGGGGTGCCCGGCCGGTAGCCGGGCTCGGCCTCAGTCGCCGGTACCCGGATTGGGCGAAAAATACTTCTCGAACTTGCCTGGCGTACCGTCGAACTCCTTGCCGTCCGCCGGCGGGTCCTTCTTGGTGGTGATATTGGGCCAGGACTTGGCGTATTCGGCGTTCACCTCCAGCCATTTTTCCAGGCCAGGCTCGGTATCCGGCTTGATCGCCTCGGCCGGGCATTCCGGCTCGCAGACGCCGCAATCGATGCATTCGTCCGGGTGAATGACCAGCATGTTCTCGCCTTCGTAGAAGCAGTCCACCGGGCATACTTCCACGCAGTCCAAATACTTGCACTTGATACAGTTTTCGACGACGACGTAGGTCACAATCCAACACCCCGGACAGTTCTGGCAGCGCTGCCTATCTCATCGACAAATAAGGCGCAAGCAGCGCACATTCCAGCGCCCGGGCGGTCAATCTTCGCCGCCCGCGGGCGGCGAGACCTTAGCCGAATCAACGTCCGCAGCGCTGGCCTCGGCCCCGGAACCGTTTGTCATTTCACGGTAAAGCGCCTGCGCGGCGGGCGCGGCACCGCGCCGCTCGCAAAAGCCCGCGACTCGGATCACGCGCACCGAGCGGTCGAGCGCCACGGTGAGCACATCGCCCCGGCGCACCGCCTGCCCCGCCGCCGTGACGCGCTTGCCGTTGAGGCGGACGAAACCGGCGCCCACCAGCGCGGCGGCGTCGCCGCGCGTGCGCACCACGCGGGCGTGCCAGAGCCATTTGTCGATGCGCTGGCGGACCCTTTCGCCGTCATCCTGAGGCGTAAGCCGCGCAGCGGCGAGCCTCGACGGATGACCGGCCGCGGCCCTTTGCGGCTCGGCGGGAATCGCGCCGCGCACCTCAAGGTGACGGCGTGATTTTCTGTCTCGCTTCAAGGGCGGCCGTCCTACGACGGCTCTTTGCCGTTCTGCTCGAGCTGCTCTTTCAGCGCGGCGAGCTTGGCGAAAGGCGAATTGGGGTCGGGCTCCTTATTACGGCGGTCGCCGCGGGAGCCGTAGGGCTTGGCGTAATACTGCTCGCGCTCGGCGCGGTCGGGCCCGTCATCGCGGCGGCCGCGGCGCGGCCGGTCGCGGCGGGGCCCGCGGCCTTGGGCATCGCCCTGGCGCTCGCCACGATTGTCGTCGCGCTCCTTGCGCTGCCGTCGCTCGTGACGGTCTTGGCGTGCCTGCCGGTCGGCGCCGTCGCGGCGCTCGTGCCGCGGTGGGCGCTGACCAGGGGCCGGCTCGCCGCCTTCGGCGGGCGCTTCGGCGGCCGGCGCGGCGCCGGCTTCACCGCTTGGCGCGGTTGCCGCGGCCGCCTGTTGCGGACGCGGGCGGCGCGGACGATGCGGTCGGCGTTCCGAGCGTCCCGCAGGGCGCCAGACTTCGATGAAGGCGGGCTCTTCGACGGCCGGCGTATCGGCGGCAGAGGATTCGGCAGCCGGCGTTTCGGCGGCAGCGGCTTCGGGAGCCGGCGTTTCCGTGGCGGCTTCCGCCGACGGCGTTTCGGCTTCGGCAACGGGTACTTCGCTCGCGGCCTCTGTGACGGCCGCTTCCGGCTCGGCCACCGGCTGCTCGCCGGCCGACCGCATGATTTCGGCGTCCGACAGCTGCGGCGCGGGCGCTTCGGCGGCAGGCTCGGCCACCGCTTCCGGCGCCGCGACTTCAGGAGCGGCTTGTGCGGCTTGCGCGTCGGGCGCTGCTTCCGGCGCCACCGCGGCGGCTTCAGCCGACGGCGCTTCCTCCGGCTTTGCTTCTGCCGGCTTTACCTCGGCCGCCTCCGGCGGTTTGGGCCGCCGCTCCATGCGGTAGCCGAGCGAGCGCAGGATCGAGGCGAAATCCTCGCCGGAAGCGCCGGTGAGCGAAGTCATGGCGCCGGTCACCGTGAACGAGCGCCCGTCGACGGCGCCCTCGGGCTTGGCCGTCTGTACGCCCTCGCGCCACGACAGCGCCGGGCGGATCAGATCGGCGAGCCGCTCAAGGATATCGACGCGCACCGCGCGCTCGCCGGTGACGCGATAGCCGGCGGTGCGGTAAAGCGTCTTCGGCGTATCTTTGTCGACGGGGATCGAGGTGCGCCCGCTTGCGGCAAGATGCAGCAGGTCGCCGACGCCCTTGGCGTCCGGGCTCTCGTGCTTGAGCGCCCAGAGCTGCGTGGCAAGCGAGCGCGGCGCCGGCTTGAGCAGCGCCGGCAGATAAATGTGATAGGCACCGAAGCGCACGCCGTATTTGCGTAAAGTGGCGCGCGCCGGCTGGTCGAGCCCCTTCACCTCTTCCGAGACTTTCTGGCGCTCCAGCACGCCGAGCGCCTCGACCAGCTGGAACGCCACGCCGCGCGCCATGCCGGTGACGTCGTCGGCGGCGGCGAGCGAAAACAGCGGCGCCAGCAGCTTCTCGATATGGGTCTTGAGCCAGAGATCGAGCCGCGTCTGCACCAGTTCGCGCGCGGGCCCGGTAAGATGCTCGTCGGCGACGACGCGCAGGCGCGGGCGCAGCGTGTCGTCGCCCGCAATGAGCTTGCCGACCAGATCGCCGTGCCAGCGTACGGCGCCGTCGCCGGCGAGCACGATCTGCTCGTTCGGCGCCTGCGACAGGCGCGTGGCGCGCGCCTCGATCTCGCCGGCCAGCACTTTCTGCGCGGCGGCGTTGAGGGCCTTGGCTTCGGAGCCGGCGGCGGAGGCGTCGGGCGCGAACATGAAGCCGTCGAGCCGGCCGATGACATGGCCCTCGACCGTGACTTCGCCGGATTTTCCGATTTCGGTTTCCAACATCGCGTTCTCTCGCAGCCGGCGCATCAGCACGCTGGTGCGGCGGTCCACGAAGCGCTCGGTAAGGCGCTCATGCAGCGCATCCGACAGCTTGTCCTCGACCGCACGGGCCACGCCCTGCCAATGCTCCGGATCGGCGAGCCAATCCGGCCGATTGGCGACGAACGTCCAAGTCCTGACATGCGCAATCCGGTTGGAGAGAGTGTCGATGTCGCCCTCGGTTCGGTCGGCCTGGGCTACCTGGCGCGCGAACCAATCCGTGGGGATGTTACCCTCTCGCGTCAAAAATCCATAGAGGGTCACCACCAATTCCGCATGGGTGGCCGGCGCAATCTTGCGGTAGTCCGGGACCTGGCAGGCATCCCATAGCCGCTCGATATCGGCCGGCGTCTTGGCGAGCGCCCGCACCTCCTCGTCGCGCGCGGCATGGTCCAGCACCAAAATATCTTCCGCGACCGGCGCGCGCGTCAGCCCGGCTTCCGTCGGCGTCGCACCGAGGGAAGCCTGCAACGCGCCGATCGAGGCAAAATCGAGCGTCGCGTTGCGCCATTGCAGCACGCGGATCGGATCGAAGGCGTGGCTCTCCAGCGCCTGCACCAGTTCCGGCTCGAACGGACCGCAGCGCCCGGTCGTGCCGAAAGTTCCGTCGCGCGTTGCACGCCCGGCGCGGCCGGCAATCTGTGCGAGCTCGGCCGGATTGAGCTTGCGGAACTGATAGCCGTCGAATTTGCGATCGGAGGCAAAGGCGACGTGATCGACGTCGAGATTGAGCCCCATGCCGATGGCGTCGGTCGCTACCAGATAATCGACGTCGCCCGCCTGATAGAGCGCGACCTGGGCATTTCTTGTGCGCGGGCTGAGCGCGCCCAGAACCACCGCGGCGCCGCCACGCTGACGGCGGATCAATTCGGCGACGGCGTAGACTTCCTCGGCCGAAAAGGCGACCACCGCCGAGCGCGCCGGCAGCCGCGTCAATTTCTTTTCGCCGGCGTAAGTAAGCATCGACAGCCGCGGCCGGCTGATGATGTGCGCGCCGGGCAAAAGCTTCTCCACCATGGGCCGCACGGTGGCGGCGCCCAGCACCATGGTCTCCTCGCGCGCGCGCCGGTTGAGGATGCGGTCGGTGAAGACGTGGCCACGATCGAGATCGGCGCCGAGCTGGATTTCGTCGATCGCCAGGAAGGCGACGTCAATGTCGCGCGGCATGGCTTCGACCGTGCACACCCAGAAGCGCGGATTTGCCGGCTTGATCTTCTCCTCGCCGGTGATCAGCGCCACGGCGTCGGCGCCGACGCGATCCGCCACCTTGTTGTAGACCTCGCGCGCGAGCAGCCTGAGCGGCAGCCCAATCATGCCGCTGGAATGCGCCAGCATGCGCTCGATGGCGAGGTGGGTCTTGCCGGTATTGGTGGGCCCCAGCACCGCCGTCACGCCGGCACCGCGGGTTCGCGAGGCTCGGCCTTGCTGCGGGGAGAAAGTGAGGGTCATTACGCTTCCGAACTGGGGGCGGGGAGAGCCTCGCCACGGGGCTTCTGTATCACAATGCGACGGCGGAATGGGCCACGGTTAAGCTTTGGAACGAGTTTGGAACGAACCGCGCCCGAATCGCTGACTCGAGGGTTGTACGGATTCGTTCACGGCGACATCTGGCAAGGAGGTCCTCCACCACCACAAGATCGAGTAGCGGCGCGGCGATTCAAGAGCCATTTGCCCCCTCTATTCGTTAACGCGCGGCCGAGTCGCGGCTGCGGCAAAGAGTCAAGACCGATTCTCGTGCTCAACGGCTTTTCGATCCGTTGGCGGAGGCGCGGGTGGTCGGTGTCGGCTGGGCGACGAACTGGGTCGCCTCCATGATCGCCTCGCCGATCGGGGTCGGGCCCTGCGCCCGGAACGGCACCAGCACGCGGGTGCCGGCAATCGGCGCCAGCCAGACCTCCATGTCGCGCTGCTCTTTCAGGTAGCGGATGGTCGCCCGCGACGGAATATAACCGCCGAGCGGCGTAAAATTGACCGAGCAGACCACCACCGGGCCGGCGTAGCCCTTTTCCGCCTTGACCTTGTCCATGCGCTTGAAGGCGAGCGCCAGATCGTAGCGCAGCCGGCCGTCGAAAATGGACACCGTACGCTGGCAGGCCTCGGGCACCAGCGGGCTGCCGGAGCCCGGCACCCGCAGGAGCGAAGCGGTCATCGGATCGAGCACGCCGTGGCGCTGCGCCTCGGTCACCGGCACGCGCTGGTCGTCGTGGTCGGGCGGCGGATCGGCCCGGAAATCCTTGACGTTGCCGTGGTCGAGGGTAACGCGCACCAGATCGGTGTCTCTGCGGCTCTTGATGGTGGAGGCGTAGATGGCGGCGACCGGGCGGCCGTCATTGAGCGTGCCGCGCGAGGCGCTGGTGCCCTCGCCCTTGGTCAGCACCCGCATCAGGCCGGTGGTGATGCCGCTCGCCGCCGCGCTAAACCGCTTGTCGGTGATGTCGATCACCCAGCTGCCCTTGCCGATCGGGATGCCGGCAAGCGTCACCAGATAGTGCGCCTCCAGCCGGCCCTGGGCATGAGCGGGCGCAGCCGGCCCCAAGACCGCGAGCGCGGCCGGCGCCAGCAGCAACAGGGGCCCAAGAAACTGCCGAAAAGCCAGCACGAAGCTCCAATCTCCCGCGGACCGGGCAAAACATAATATCCGCGGAACCGCCCGCTCAATTTCGGGCGTCGCCACGCGCCGGGCAAGGCCCGTCTGCCCCGAATAACGCCGCGCGGGGCCCATCTGGTCGGCGGCGAATGCGCCTATTCTGTGTTCGGTCAGGGACTTAAGACCCGCGGCGGAGGCGCTCCCCGCGCGCTTGACGGTCCCTGCCCCGGCCCCTATACGTCCGGCCGTCTTCCAGACCGCTAAAGACCGGAGCGAAGCGCCGTTGGGCGCCCTTAAGCGCCGGCTTCGTTTTGAAGGGTTGAGCCATGTCCTGGCGCTGCGAACTGACCGGCAAGAAGCCGCTGGTCGGCCACAAAGTGAGCCATTCCAATATCAAGACCAAGCGGCGGTTCCTGCCGAACCTGCGCAACGTCACGCTGATGTCCGACACGCTTCAGCGCAGCGTGCGCGTGCGGGTGTCGGCCAATGCGCTCAAGACGGTCGATCACCGCGGCGGGCTCGATGCCTTCCTGCTCAAGGCCAAGGACGACGAACTGGCGCCGAAGATGCTCGAGCTGAAGCGGCAGATCGCGAAGAAAAAGGCCGCGGCCGCGGCGGGCTGAGCTTCCCACATCGCACGACTTTGAACCGTCACCCTTCGAGGCTCGCTTCGCTCGCACCTCACGATGACGGATTGAGTCTCACTCACCCAACAGCGTGAACTGCAGCAGCAGATTGCGCTGGATGGCCGAGAAATTGTCGTCCGACACCATGGTGATGACGGTCTCCCCCTGCGCGTTGCGGTGAACGGCTATGCCTTCCATGTTGTCGATCTGATAGCCGAGGTCGGCTTTGAAAATCGCGCGCCCGTCGATCAGCGCGCCCTGCTCGATATCGGCGAGGTGAACGCGGCGGATGCGCACCGCCACGCCCGACAGCGGCGAATAGCGCCGCTCGAGCAGCAGGAGATCGGCGGGCGGCAGCACCGTGCAATCGCTGACGTCGAAATTGTCGGAACGCTTGACGCTGAAGCGCGTGAACTTGCTGCCGCGCAAGACGTAGGCGCGCAGATTGCCGGCGTCGTCGAGGCTTTCTTCGGTGACGGCGATCAGGCTTCCGGCATGCGGCGCGCCCTTGGGCGGCGCGGCCAGGCATTCCAGGCTCTTGTTGTATTTGAACGTCTTGAAGTCGTCCGGTACCGGGATCGGTTGCCCGCGCGCGCGCAAGTCCGTGCGGCGCATGTCGAAGCGCACGATCTTTTCCACGCGCTCGATGCCGACATAGAAGGCGCCATCGTTTCCTTGCGTGAGCGATTCCGAATTGAACCAGTGCCGCGCGGCGAGCGGCTTGCCGTCAGTGCCGAGCAGCGGTGCCATCTCGGCGTCGGCGATGGCGGCGGGCCGGCCGCCGCGATAGACGATGCGGCCGGAGAGCCACGAGCCGCGATCCGTGACGGCGAGGAAATGCGCGCCGTCCGGCGCCATATGGAGGGCGGAAATGCCGCCGAAGGCTTCGAATGTCGAGGTCAGCGCCAGGCCGCCGCGGAATTCGAGCGCGCCAAAGCGCGTCTGCGACGGGTCGCGCGTGTCGAAGGATTCAATCGGCGTCGCCGTGACGGCGATGCGGGTCGGCGTGAGCGCGTAGCGCAGCGCGTCGGCGACGGCGAACGACGCGACGACGAGCGCAATGGCGGCAAGGAACGTGCCGGCAAAGAGCCAATGGCGGCGTGCTAACTGCATTGCGCGCATCGATTTGCTCTCCGCTCGTCCCCGCGAAAGCGGGGACCCAGTCTAATCGAATTAAGAACTGGGTTCCCGCTTACGCGGGAACGAACGGCTAGATGCCTCACGCCACGCGCTTGCGCGCGCGCGGCGCGGCGCGCTCGTCGGCGGCGTGCTCCTCGAACAGCTCGGCCAGCTTCTCGGTCATGGCGCCGCCCAGCTCTTCGGCATCGACGATGGTGACGGCGCGGCGGTAGTAGCGCGTCACGTCGTGGCCGATACCGATTGCGATCAATTCGACCGGCGAGCGGGTCTCGATCTCCTCGATCACCCAGCGCAGATGGCGCTCGAGATAATTTCCGGGATTGACCGACAACGTGGAATCGTCGACCGGCGCGCCGTCCGAGATCATCATGAGAATCTTGCGCTGCTCGGTCCGGCCCAACAGGCGCTTGTGCGCCCAGTCGAGCGCCTCGCCGTCGATGTTCTCCTTGAGCAGGCCCTCGCGCATCATGAGGCCGAGATTCTTGCGCGCGCGGCGCCAGGGCGCATCGGCGGACTTGTAGACGATGTGGCGCAGGTCGTTCAGCCGGCCCGGATTGGCAGGCTTGCCGGCGGCGAGCCATTGCTCGCGCGCCTGGCCGCCCTTCCAGGCGCGCGTGGTGAAGCCGAGGATCTCGACCTTCACGCCGCAGCGTTCCAGCGTGCGCGCGAGAATGTCGGCGCAGGTGGCGGCGACCGTGATCGGGCGGCCGCGCATGGAGCCGGAATTGTCGAGCAGCAGCGTGACCACGGTGTCGCGAAACCGCATGTCCTTTTCCTGCTTGAAGGACAAGGGATGCAGAGGATCGATGACGATGCGGGTGAGCCGCGCGGTGTCGAGCTGACCTTCCTCGAGGTCGAACTCCCAGGAGCGATTCTGCTGCGCCATCAACCGGCGCTGCAGGCGGTTGGCGAGGCGGGCGACCACGCCCTGCAGGTGCGAGAGCTGCTTGTCGAGATAGCCGCGCAGCCGATCCAACTCCTCCGGCTCGCACAGTTCCTCGGCCGCGATCATCTCGTCGAACTTGGCGGTGAAGGCGCGGTAGTCCGGCCCGCGCGGCTCGTTGGCGCCGGACGGGCGCGGGCGCTGCGGCTCGCCGGGGGTTTCGGTGTCGCCCATCTCGGTGTCGTCGGCCATGTCGGAGGTGGGCGCCTCGACCGCTTCGGCGGCGGCATCGGGCATGTCGTCGGCGGAGACCTGCTGGTCCTCGACGCTCATGCGCTGCGTCTCGTCCGACTCGGCGGCATCGCCGTCTTCGCCGGATTCCTGCTTGCGGCGGTCTTCCTCGCCTTCCTCCTCTTCCTCGGAATCGGAGGAGCGGTCGTCGCCCATTTCGAGCGAGTCGAGCAGGTCGTGCACGGCGTCGCCGAACAGGCGCTGGTCCTCGATCAGCGCGTCGAGCCGGTCGAGATCTTGGCCGGCGCGATCCTCGATCAGCGGGCGCCAGAGCTCGACCAGCTTCTTGGCGGCGGCGGGCGGCGCCATGCCGGTCAGGCGCTCGCGCACCATGAGCGACAGCGCCTCCTCGATCGGCGCCTCCGAGCGCTCGGTGATCTCGTCGAACTTGGAACGGTGGAAGCGGTCGTCGAGCATGGCGGTCAGGTTCTGCGCGACACCGTCCATGCGGCGTGCGCCGATCGCCTCCACGCGCGCCTGCTCGACCGCCTCGAACACGGCGCGCGCCTGCTGGCCGGCCGGCTGCAGGCGGCGATGCATCGCGGTGTCGTGACAGGCAAGGCGCAGCGCGATCGAATCGGCATTGCCGCGCACGATGGCGGCTTCGGCTTTGCTGAGCTTGCGCGGCGGCTCCGGCAGCCGCGCCTTGCCGCCCACCAGGCCCGGCCGCTCGGCGGCGTAGGAGACTTCCAGCTCCGGCTTGCGCGCGAGCGCGCGCAGGCAGCCGGTGACCGCACGCTTGAACGGCTCGGTCGGCGATTCCTTGGCCGAAGGCTTGGCTTTGATGTTGGAGGCCATGGGCGTGATCGGGACTTTCCTCTACCGGTGATTGGCTCTATCTTGGTGCGGTCGAGAGTGGATTGGGCCGATGGCCGAGCCGGACAACCAGACGCTTCGTCTGCTGCGGGAATTCCGCGAAGAGTCGCGGGAGTTTCGCGCCGAAATGGGCGACTTTCGCGCCGACATGCGGGAATCCCAGGTCGAGACGACCAACGCTTTGGCGAAGCTCGGTACCGATGTCGCCGATATCAAAGACAAGCTCGATGCCCTGACCCGCGCCGTCGCCGGCGAAATCGTCCAATCCCGATAAGTGACGGCCGGCGTCGATGATCGCTTTAGCGACATCGAGCGACGCCTGGCCGCGCTTGAAGAGTCGAAATAAGCTCTTATCAAACCCATCGCGACACGAGGCCGTCAACTCAGCGCCACGTTCACCGCGCTTTCCGGCAGCTCCTGGCCGAAGCAGCGCTGATAGAACTCTGCCACGATCGGCCGCTCCAATTCGTCGCACTTGTTCAGGAAGGTGAGCCGGAAGGCGAAGCCGATGTCGTTGAAGATCTCGGCGTTCTCGCCCCACGTGATCACCGTGCGCGGGCTCATGACGGTGGAGATGTCGCCGTTCATGAAGGCGTTGCGCGTCAAATCGGCGACGCGCACCATCTTGTTGACGATGTCGCGGCCCTGATCGTTCCGATAGTGCTTGGCTTTGGCCAGCACGATCTCGACTTCGTTATCGTGCGGCAGATAGTTGAGCGTGGACACGATCGACCAGCGGTCCATCTGACCCTGGTTGATCTGCTGGGTGCCGTGATAGAGGCCGCTCGTGTCGCCAAGGCCGACCGTATTGGCGGTGGCGAACAGTCTGAATGCCGGATGCGGCTTGATCACCTTGCTCTGGTCGAGCAGCGTGAGGCGGCCGGAGGCTTCCAGGATGCGCTGGATCACGAACATCACGTCCGGGCGGCCGGCGTCGTATTCGTCGAAGCAGAGCGCGACGTTGTTCTGCAGCGCCCAGGGCAGAATGCCTTCGCGGAATTCGGTGACCTGCTGGCCGTCCCGGATGACGATGGCGTCCTTGCCGATCAGGTCGATGCGGCTGATGTGGCTGTCGAGATTGACGCGCACGCACGGCCAATTCAGCCTTGCCGCGACCTGCTCGATGTGGGTCGATTTGCCGGTGCCGTGATAGCCGGTGACGATCACGCGGCGGTTCTTGGAAAAGCCGGCGAGAATGGCGAGGGTGGTCGGCCGGTCGAAGCGGTAGTCCGGGTCGAGATCGGGTACGTGCTCGTCGGCCTGCGAGTAGGCCGGAACTTCCAAATCGCTGTCGATGCCGAAGACCTGGCGGATCGACACTTTCATGTCGGGCAGGCCGGCGGTTTCTTGAACTGCGGCAGTCATTGATCCTCCGTGGCTTCAGAACGCCCGAAGCCCTCTTAACGCGGTCCGACGCTTTACGGTCCGGCTGGTGCAGGCGGCAACTTAGCAGACAGGATCGGGCCGAAAAACCCGCCGGCCCGGAATAGCCCCATCAATGTTTTCAATAAGATAGGCACGCCCAGGGTTGCACGGAAGGCAGGGCCGGGCTGCATCGGCGCAATTTTCAGGCCGGCCGGGGATCAGGCAAAACCGACCGATTTCAAGTAGTTATAGGACTGGATGATCTCGATCAGCCGATCCTCGGTGGAACGGTCGCCGCCATTGGCGTCGGGATGGTGACGCTTGACCAGTTCCTTGAAGCGGATCTTGACCTCCCGCGCGGTGGCGCCGACCTCCAGACCGAGCGTATCGAGCGCCTTGCGCTCGGCGTTTCGGACCGGCCGCGTCTCCGCGCGCGCCTGTTGCTCCGCCCGCAAGCCATCGCCGAAAAGGTTGAAGGGATCGGCGCGTTCCCCGAAACTTTGGACGTCCGGCCGCACGGGGCCTTTGCCGGTTCCCATCTTCCAGGTCGGCCGGTGCCCGGTGAGGGCGTCCTTTTGATAGGCCATCACCGCGGCGTCGCTCATGCCTCTAAAGTAATTGTACGACTGATTGTACTGGCGGACGTGGTCGAGACAGAAGCGCCAGTAATCCTTCTCGTGGCCGCGCCCCTTGGGCGCGCGGTGCGTGGCTTTCTCCTTGCAGCCGGCCCATTGGCACCCCGGACCGTCGGTTTTGATCCGGCGATCCTTGTCCGGTTTGACGCGGACCTTGTCGAACAGAGGCGAGTCGAATTTCATGACCGATTATTATGCGCTTCTTGCCGTGACGCGTTCAAGACTTGACAAGGCCCATTGACCGTTCCGCACCCGAACCTTAAGTCGGATGCCATGCAAACCGCCGATATCATCACACAGAAGTTGACCGAGGCTTTCACGCCGCAAAGCCTCGAGGTGGTGGACGAATCCCACCAGCATGAAGGCCATGCCGGGCACCGGCCGGGCGGGCAAACTCATTTCCGCGTCTATATCGTGTCGGAGGCCTTCAAAGGGAAGACCCGGCTGGAGCGCCACCGCGCAATCAACGGAGCGCTGTCCGGCGAGCTCGCCGGCGGCGTCCACGCGCTCGCTATTCATGCGGCGGCGCCGGGCGAAGGCGCCTAATTTTCTCGGCTTGCTCTTTCACTCTACGCGCCCACCTTACGCGGCAGCGGCTGGATACGCAGCGCGGTGATGCGATTGCGCGCCTTGCGCAGAACCCGGAAGCGGAAGCCGTGGAAGGTAAAGCTCTGCCCCACCTCGGGGATCGAGCGCGCTTCATGGATGACGAGGCCGGCGATGGTGGTCGCCTCCTGGTCGGGCAGATTCCAGTCCATCACGCGGTTGAGGTCGCGGACCGGCACCGCACCGTCGACGTTGACCGAGCCGTCGGGCTGGCGCCGCACGCCCGGCACGGCGACGTCGTGTTCGTCGGTGATGTCGCCGACGATCTCCTCCAGAATGTCCTCCAACGTGACCAGGCCTTCGACCTCGCCGTATTCGTCGACGACAAGCGCGAACGGCGTCTTGCGGCGGCGGAAGGCCTTGAGCTGCTCCGACACCGAACGCGTGTCGGGCACGAACCAGGGCGGCGTGGTAAGCGCGCCGACGTCGACCTTGGCGGCGTCGCCGTCGACCGCATGCAGCGCGCGCAGCAAATCCTTGACGTGCAGCACGCCGACGATGTTCTCAGGATTGCCGCGCCAGAGCGGGATACGCGTCACCGGCGAGGCAATCACGGCGTTGACGACGGCCTCGGCCGGCTCATCGGCGTTGAGGCTGATCATGTTGATGCGGTGAACCATGACGTCGGACACCGCCAGCTCGCGCAGGTCGAGCACGCCGCCGAACATATCGCGGTCGACCTTCTCCACACCGCCCTCGCGGTGAAACAGGTCGACGGCGCCGCGCAACTCCTCGCGCGCCGAGAGCACCTGCTGATCCTCGCCGACCGTCATGCCGACGTGCCGCAGAATCCAGCGCACCAGCGCCTCGATGCCCATCAGCACGGGACCGAGCAGCATGACGACCCATTTCATCGGCCGCGCCACCAGCAGCGAGATGCGGTCGGGCGCGTTGAAGGCCGCGGTCTTCGGCAGCACTTCGGAGAAGATGACGATGACCGTGGTCATCGCGATGGTGGCATAGAGAATGCCGGCCTTGCCGAACCACACCAGCAGGACGCCGGTGGCGAGCGCGGAGGCCGCGATGTTGACCGCGTTGTTGCCGAGCAGCAGCGCGCCGATCAGCCGCTCGCGCTGTTGCAAGAGCCGGTTGACGATCGCCGCGCCCTTGTTGCCGTGCTTTTCCAGCCGCGCCATCGAGGCGCGCGAGGAGGCGGTGAGCGCGGTCTCGCTGCCGGCGAAGAAAGCCGACAGCAGCAGGCAGACGATGACGATACCGAGCGAGAGCCAGTCGTTCGCGGTCATTTTTCAAAGTCTTTGGCGCGTGATCTCATCCGGAAATCGGTGCCCACTTGCCGGGTTCACGCGCTGAGCTTGTCGGACAGGAAAGCACGCACATCGGCGGCGTCGACGTCGTTTTCGACGAAGGCGCGGCCGATGCCGCGCACCAGGATGAAGGTGAGCTTGCCGCGCTTCACCTTCTTGTCTTGGGCGATCAAATCCATCAATGCGTCGACGCCCGGCATGCTGCCGGGAACATCCTTCACATGGGTGGGCAACCCGACCGCCGCAAGATGAGCGGCGGCGCGCGTGGCTTCGTCGGCGCCCGCAAGGCCTTGGCGCGCGGAAAATTCGAAGGCCAGCGCCATGCCGAGCGCCACCGCCTCGCCGTGCAAAAGCCGGTCGGAGAAGCCGCAGGCCGCCTCGAAAGCGTGGCCGAAAGTGTGGCCGAGATTGAGCAGCGCGCGCTCGCCGCCTTCGCGCTCGTCGCGTGCCACCACGCCGGCCTTGGCGCGGCAGCACACCGCAATGGCGTGCTCGCGCGCAAAACTCCCGCCGGATTGGCCGCCCGAAAACAACTCCTGCCAGTTCGCTTCCAGCCAGGAAAAGAAGGCGGCGTCGCCGAGCAGGCCGTATTTGGCGACCTCCGCGTAGCCCGCACGAAATTGGCGCTTCGGGAGCGTGTCGAGCAGCGCGGTATCGGCGATCACCATGGCCGGCTGATGGAAGGCGCCCACCAGGTTCTTGCCGTGGCGAGAATTGATGCCGGTCTTGCCGCCAACCGAGGAATCGACCTGCGCCAGCAAAGTGGTCGGCACCTGCACGAAGTCGAGACCGCGCCGCACGCAGGCCGCGGCAAAGCCGGCGAGATCGCCGATCACGCCGCCGCCGAGCGCGATCACCAGATCGCCGCGCTCGATGCGCGCTGCGACGATCGCTTCGCACACGGTTTCGAAAGTCGCGTAGCTCTTGGAGCCCTCGCCTTCCGCCACCACGATACGCGCAGCCTCGAGCCCGGCGGATTTGAGTGCGGCCTCGCTTGCCGCGAGGTAATGCCTCGCCACCGTCTCGTCGGTGACGAGCGCCACGCGCGCGCCCGGGCGCAGCGCGTGCACGCGCGTGCCGAGGCTCGCGAGCAGGCCGCGGCCGATCACGATGTCGTAGGCGCGGGCGCCGAGCGCGACCGGCACCACGATCGGTTCGTTGGTGCGCAGCGGCGCGGTCATGGCGCGGCTTCCGGCGCGGGCGCGACGGCGAGGTGCGCCGGCAGCGCGGCCAGGATCTCGTCGACGATCACGTCATGCGGCTCGTCGCGCGACTTAACGACGATGTCGGACATGGCGTAGACCGGCTCGCGCAGCGGCATGAGGTCCTTGATCTTCTCCGCCAGCGGCCGGTCGTTGCGGCGCTTGGTGCGCTTGATGAGCACGTCGACATCGGCTTTCAACCAAACCGAGACGCCCTTGATGTGGATGAGATCGCGGGTGCGCTGGTCCATGACGGCACCGCCGCCGGTCGCCAGCACCTGCGGGCCGTTCTCCAGCAGCCGCGCGATCACGCGCGCCTCGCCGGCGCGGAAGTACGGCTCGCCGTGGCGGGCGAAGATTTCCGGGATGGTCATGCCGGCGGCGCTTTCGATCTCGGTATCGGCGTCGACGAACGGGACGCCGAGCCGCTGGGCGAGCCGGCGGCCGACCGACGACTTGCCGGCCCCCATCATGCCCACCAGCACGATGGAGCGGCGGCCGAGAGCCGTCAGGATCGCCTGTTCCGGGCCGTTTTCCGCCGGTTTTTGAACGGCCGTGGGGGCCATGCTAAAAATCTCCACTTTCGCCGGCTTCATATACCAGAATCGCGAGCCCCGCGACCGCGGGACTTGCCAGCGGTTAAGGAACGTGGTGGTTCGCGCCAGAGCCGCCTTTTGGGGAGTCGCCGGGTTTCGTGCATGCCAAGTCTGTTCAGGTTTCTGGTTGTTCTCGGCCTCATCGCGGGGATTTCTTATGGCGCCGTCTTTGCGCTCGCCAATTTCATCAAGTTTCAGCCGCGCGAGATCATCGTGACGATACCGGCCAATAAATTCGTCAAGCAGCAGGAGTGACGCCGGCGATGGCCCGCCGGTCGGCAACATCCGACGACAGGCTGATCGAGCTGTTTCTCGACATGCAGGCGGCCGAACGCGGCGCCGGCGACAATACGCTTTCCGCTTACCGCAACGATCTTGAAGGCCTGGCGGCGCATCTGCGCAGTCGCAAGCGCAACATCGCGGATGCCGAGAGCGACGACCTGCGCGAATACTTGAACGCGCTCGCTGGGGACGGTTTCAAGCCTTCATCGGTGGCACGGCGGTTGTCGGCGATGCGCCAGCTTTACCGTTTCCTCTATGCGGAAGGAAAACGCAGCGACGATCCGGCCGCGGTGCTGGAAGGGCCCAAGCGCGGACGCAGCCTGCCGAAGGTCCTATCGATCGCCGAAGTCGATCGCCTGCTCGACGAAGCGCGCCGAACGGCCGAGGACGAAGGCCAAGCGCCGGCGGCTCGGCTGCGCGCGGCGCGGCTGCTCTGCCTGCTGGAAGTCGTGTACGCGACCGGCCTGCGCGTCTCGGAACTGGTGGCGCTGCCGGCCTCCGCCGCGCGGCGCGACCAGCGCATGTTGGTGGTGCGCGGCAAGGGCGACAAGGAGCGGCTGGTGCCGCTCAACCAAGCGGCCAAGCGCGCCATGACGGAATACCTGGCGCTGCGCGAAACCGGCGAAGGCAAGACGCCGTCGAAATGGCTGTTTCCTTCTTTCGGCGAGACCGGCCATCTCACGCGTCAGCATTTCGCGCGCGAGTTGAAGGCGCTGGGCGCGCGCTGCGGCTTCAAGAGCGAGCGCCTGTCCCCGCACGTGCTGCGCCACGCCTTCGCCAGCCATCTGCTGCACAACGGCGCCGACCTGCGCGTGGTGCAGACGCTGCTCGGCCATGCCGATATTTCCACCACGCAGATCTATACCCACGTACTGGAGGAGCGGTTGAAGACGCTGGTGCGCGATTTGCATCCGCTGGGGGAAGGCTGAAAAAGGTCGCGTAAACCTCTATTTAGCGGTTTGCTTGACTTGTGGGGGGTGCGGGGGTCACCTCGGCCCGGGTCGTCACTATATCTACTGGAACCATGCTCGCTGGCAGTATCCGCAGCTATCTCGATTTCGAAAAGTCCGTGGCCGAACTGGAGGCCAAGGTCGAGGAACTGCGCGCGCTCGGCGAGACCGGCGACGGGGTCGCCATCGGCGACGAGATCGGCCGGCTGGAGGCCAGGGCGGCGGAGGCGCTGAAGGAACTCTATGCCGAACTCACCCCCTGGCAGAAGACGCAGGTGGCGCGCCATCCGCAGCGCCCGCACGCGCTCGACTATATCGCCGCGCTGATCACGGACTTCGCGCCGCTCGCCGGCGACCGTAAATTCGGGGAGGACGACGCCATCGTCGGCGGCTTCGGCCGTTTTCAGGGCGAGAGCGTCTGCGTGCTGGGGCAGGAGAAGGGCTCCGATACCGAGAGCCGGCTCAAGCACAATTTCGGCATGGCGCGGCCGGAGGGGTATCGCAAGGCGGTGCGGCTGATGGAGATGGCCGACCGCTTCGACATCCCGGTGCTGGCGCTGGTCGACACCGCCGGCGCCTATCCCGGCATCGGCGCCGAGGAGCGGGGGCAGGCCGAAGCCATCGCGCGCTCGACCGAGGTATGCCTCAATCTCGGCGTGCCCAATGTGGCGGTGATCCTGGGCGAAGGCGGCTCCGGCGGGGCCATCGCGCTCGCCTCCGCCAGCCGCGTGTTGATGCTGGAGCACGCCATTTACAGCGTGATCTCGCCGGAGGGCGCCGCCTCCATCCTGTGGCGCGACACCGCCAAGGCGCAGGAAGCCGCCACCAATATGAAGATCACCGCCCAGGACATGGTGCGGTTCGGGGTGATCGACAGCGTGGTGCTGGAGCCGACCGGCGGCGCCCACCGCGACCCGGCCGCGGCCATCGCCGCCGCCGGCGAGGCCATCGGCCACGCCCTGGGCGAGCTGAAAAAGCTGCCGCGCGACCAGGTTCGGCGGCAAAGGCGCGAGAAATTCCTCGCCATGGGCCGCGCCGCCGCCCTGCCGGCGCTCAAGCCGGGCTGACGGCAAGCGCCGGGGGCGTCTCCCCGCTTGGCTTTTACGCCTGATTCACCATAGACTTAGCGGTATCGGATGGAGGCGCAATCTGCCTTGCGGACGCCACATCTTATGGATAACGATTATTGAACGAGGGCCAGCCCGCCTCTTCGGGGAGTAACGGCGTTTGAGCAATCCCGTCGCACGCGCGCTCTTTGCGATCGCGGCCGTCGCCGCTGCCGTTGCGCTTGCCGGCTGCAATGCCAACGACATCACGCCGACCGGCCGCGCCATGGCGCCGCTGTCGCCGCAGATGGTGACGGAGATCGAGTCCAAGAACATGGACAAGAACTCCCCGATCCTGATCCGCGTCTTCAAGCAGGAGGCGGAGCTGGAGGTTTGGAAGCAGAACCGCGAAGGCAGCTACGCGCTGCTCAAGACCTATCCGATCTGCCGCTGGTCGGGCGATCTCGGTCCCAAGAAGAAGGAAGGCGACCGCCAGGCGCCCGAGGGCTTCTACACGATCACGCCGGCGCAGATGAATCCGAACTCCAACTACTACCTCGCCTTCAACACCGGCTACCCGAACGCCTATGACCGCTCGCACGGCTATACCGGCTCCGAGCTGATGGTGCATGGCGACTGCTCGTCGCGCGGCTGCTACGCGATGACCGACAAGCAGATCCTGGAAATCTACGCACTGGCGCGCGACTCCTTCTTCGGCGGCCAGAAGGAATTTCAGTTCGAGGCCTTCCCGTTCCGCATGACCGCGCTGAACATGGCCAAGCACCGCAACAATCCGAACTTCAAGTTCTGGAAGATGCTCAAGCAGGGCTATGACGACTTCGAGGCCACGCGTCAGGAGCCCAAGGTCGCGGTCTGCGAGAAGCACTACGTCTTCGACGCCGCGCCGCTGAACGGCCAAGGACCGCTGCGGTTCAATCCGCGCGGCAAGTGCCCGGTGCATCAGCTCGATCCGATGGTCGCTTCCGCGATCACCAAGTACCGGCGGCACCAAGAAATCCAGATGGCGAACTACATCGCCCGCGGCGTCGAGACGGCGCCGCCGCACCACGGCGACGGCGGCATGAACCCGGTATTCGCCAACGCGCTCGCCGGCGCGCCGACCGACAATGACGGGCGCTACATGGTGGCCGGCGCGACCGTTCCGCAGGGACGCCTGTCGCACATCCCCGGCGCGCTGCCGCACACGCCCAATCCGCCCGGCACCACGATCCCCAAGGTCGGCGTCGCGCTCAAGAAGCCCGTGCCGCAAGTTCAGCCGGAGCCCGCGGCCGCGCCGCAGCCGCAGAGCCAGCCGGTCATGATGGCGAGCGTGCCGCTGCCGGAGCCCGCGCCGCTGCCAAAGCAAGGCCAGCCGGCGCCGCAGCAGCAGAAGTCGACCTTGGCCAGCCTGTTCGGCAACCTGTTCAAGTCCAGGCAAGAAACGGCGCCGGCGCCCGCCGCGCCGCAGCCCTCGACGCTGACGCAGGTCGCCGACGCCGACAGCGGCGCGTCGGTCGCGCTGCGCGGCAGCAATACCGAGATGGCGGCCAAGCATGGAGCGCGGCCGGCGGCGAAGACGCGCACCGCCTCGGCGCCGATCTCGCTGCATCCCAAGCCGCAGGCGCACAACAAGCCGACCGTTGTCGCCAGGCGCGAGCCGGCAAAGCACGAGCCGGCTAGACACGAGACGCCCAAGCTGGCGCACGAGCCGGCGCATAAGGCCGTCGCGCAGGCGGAGCCCGCGACCAAGCCCGCAGCGCAACCGGCCGGCCGGGATTTGGTCTGGGCCGCCGTCGACCGCCATCGCAAGAAGGCGCAGCCGAAACCCGAGCCGGAAATCCGCACCGCCTATTCGGGCGCGCAGACCAAAGAAAGCCTGCTCTCCGGCGCGCAGCCGATGCGGCCGACCGGCTCGTTCGACAGCCGCTGGCAGGCGCTGCGCTGAGCTGCGCATTCCGGATCCATTTAAGCATTTGAGGTAAGACGAAGCATGGACTGCTTCGTCTACGTGCTCGGCACCGCCACGGCGCGCGGGCCGCTGACTTACGTCGGCTGGACGCACGACGTTGCGCGCCGGCTGACCCAGCACAATGCCGGCAAGGGCGCGCGCTTCACGCGCGGGCGCGTGTGGGTGCTGTTGCACAGCGAGCGCTGCGCCAGCCGCCGCCACGCCATGAGCCGCGAATGGCATTTGAAGCGCGACCGCAAGTTCCGGAAGGAATTGGCGCGGGCGCTGAAGCGCAAGCGCATGCGCGCCCGCAAGGTCTAAGCGCCGCCATCCGATCATCCCTTCTTGAAAAGCCAACGCTCCGCCGCCCCTATTCTTTGGTCGGCGCGGGGTACGCCGTAGTCCCTTTGCCGCCCGCTCTCGAAAAGAACCGAGGGCGCGCGGGACGCCTATGGGTCCGGGCGCATTCCGGTTTACGCGAAGTGCGCAAAACAAAATGCTCGGACCCGCGGGCCTCGGCGCCTCGCGGTACCGAGGCTTACCGAAGTCCGTTTTGCTCCTCTTGCGAAGAGCAGCCGCAAGTCCGCCAGTCCCAAGGCGTCCCGCGCGCGGTGTTTGATAGGTTTGCTCCGCGAAGGTCCCCGGCAGTCGCCGGTTAGAGGCAGTGAGCCAACTACCGTTGAGGACCAGGCGCTCGGCCGGCTCCCCTCTGACAGGGGGCCCGGCCTACCGGCCGTCAGGGCCCTCGACCCGCCGTCGAGCGGGCCGGCACCTTCGCGGCTTGGACCGCCGGGCCTGTGCACCGCATCTCCGATGCACAGTCATTCCCCGGCCACCGCTCCCCGCCCCGTGTCTGAAGATGCTTGCGCAGACACCCCTCGGTAACGAGGCGGGATGACGCGGCTTATAGTCCTAGATTATGGCGAGATTATGATCCTAGGATAAAAAAGAAGGATGCGCCGCAGGCAAGGCGCACCCGCTCTCGATTTTCGAACACAAAGCGTGGTGGGGTTGAAGGGTGAATTGTCCGCTTCTGAAACGGCGCCGATCGTCGCGGACGCGGTTATAGAACATCACCGCAGCCCCTCACTCTAAAGGAGGCTCGGCGGATTCAGCTTTTGAAGCTGCTGGCGGAGGAAGAAGCAAAACCCTGCAGGCCGCTCAAAGAAAAACATGCCGTGTCTTGCGGCCGGGCGGCGGGCGCCTCGATCCGGCGCCTAGCGCCCAAACAGGAAAAACGGGAATGGCGCAGGCTCGTCGCGGTAAGGCTGCTGGTATCGAACTGGCGGCGCGCCGTAGCGTGGGTCCGCACCGTAACGTGGGTCCGCGCCGTAGCGCGGATAGCCCGCGGCGAGCGGCATCGGCCGGGAGCGCGCCACTACCGGCGGTCTCACGCCGCCGGGTATCGCGCCCCTCAGCACCACCGTGGTGTTGATCATCTTCTCCCGTTTTACCAGTTTCCACAGCGTGGCGGCGTTCCTTACCGACAGGCGCACACAGCCATGCGACACCGCACGACCGAGGTGGCGTTGTTCATAGGTGCCGTGCACCGCGTCGCCGGTCTTGGTGAAGAAGATCGAATAGGGCATTGGGGCGTCGTTCCACTCGTCGCTGGTGTGGTCGATATCCATACGGAACGGTTTGAAGGTTCCGCTAGGCGTATCGTGGCCGCCTCCACCAGTCGATACCGGCCAGTCGTAAAGCCGATTGCCGTTGACCGTTACAGTCATGCGTTGGGTGGATTTATCGACTTCGATCAGAAGGCTGGCGTTGGCCGCCTGGCCAAGCGCCAGCATTACGACGGTGGTGGCAATCAGCAGTACCATCAGGCGGTTAACCGGCAAAAACGAGCATTCCCACCGCTTATCCATTCGTACACCGGCACCGATTAGCGGCACACGCGTCGCGTTCGATACCTCACGTGTCCACTGCGTGTCACAACACGCGAGCGGATCAGACGGCAATCGCCTTCGTAACGGGCGTCAGCGTCATAGCCCCTGCGATGGTAGTAACGATCGTCCGAAAAGCGAGGGCCGACACCCACGCCGACCGGACCAAGCTGCATGCCCACGCCGCCGGAGTCGGCGCCTAAGAACACCTGCGCACCAGCCGGTGACGCAAAGCCGAGCACACCAACAACAACCAGTCCCAGCAGAATCTTTTTCATGATACTTTCCAACACTTTTGATTTAGCTCTGGACAGTATCTAAGCGGCCGTTTCTGCCAAACAACTGTTCAATATTGCTCACTCTGGAAAGCATGTGCCGACAGACAGGTCGTCACCTTTTGCGCGGTCTGCCGCACGGCAATCGCTTCATGGCGAATGCCTCTCGGGCGCAAATTCGCAGCACGGTCCGTCTTGGGGAGATGCTACTTCGCCGGCCTTACCGTGCGCGGTTGATCGGCCAACAGTACGCTCAACAAGGAACTATGGACTTCGAGATGTCCGTTGTAATCTATGAAGCCTAATTTGCGAAACTTATTCATGAATTGACTCACGCGCGACCGGGTCGTTCCGATCATCTCGGCGAGCGTCTCCTGACTGATCTTCGCGAGAATTGGCTCAGGCCGGCCTTCCTTTCCAAAATTGGCCAACAGCAGCAACAGACGCGCAAGCCGCTTTTCAGTCGAGTTGAAGAGCTGATCGACCAGATCTTCTTCGACCCGGGCATTCCGCGTCAAAATATGAGCGACAAACATTTGCGAAAATGCGGGCTCGTCACGAATGACCCGCTGAATTTCGCTCTTTTGTAATCGCATCGCCTCGCATTCGGTGATTGCAGACGCCGTTGCCAGGCGCTTCGGCTGCCCGAGCAAGCATCCTTCACCGACGAATTCGTCTGGCCCCAAAAGTGCGACAACGGCTTCCTTTCCGTCTTTGGATAGAACGGCGACTTTGACTCTGCCCTTCTTAATATAGAAAACCGCGTCCGCATCGTCGCCTTGAGCGAACATAACTTCTTTTTTCGAATAGGTGGAAATGTCGCGACCGACCCCCGCTGTAGCCAAGAATGCCGCAGGATCAAACAGCGGGACCTTGGCTGTTTTGCGGTTTGTGTTGCGCGTGGCGGGCCTTGATGTAGGTGCACGAGACACGACGGATTTGCCTCCATTCAGGAGAGAGCGCAATCGGCTTTCCGCTGCCGACGCCTGACACAGGTGTACTGTTGGTGATGCGCAAGTGTACGCTCCCAGACATAGAGGTCCAAGACAATTCGGCGCCGTCGGGTCGCGGCAAATTGGTTCACGGTCGCGTGAAAGCCCGCCGCGGGCATGAGTTTCGTCGTTAATTAAGCGTAAAGAGAATGAGAAGTGGTCTGTATGGATCAGCCACGCTTCTTCCCGAGGGGTAGCCTCCTTTTATCATCGAAGCAGTTTCCAGTTCGGTGGCTGAGAGACGGATCTGTGCTCCAGCTCTTACCTTTCGGGAGGTCCCTATGACTAGCACTCCGATCCAAGACGTTTGGTTCGACGACGCCACGACCTTGGCTATGGGTGAGGCTTTCGACCGCGCCTGCGTTCCGCTCCATCACTTCGGATCATTGATCACAGCACGTGAAATGATCGCGAAGCGGATTATCGAAGCCGCCAAAAATGGCGAGCGCGATCCCGCGCGGCTCCATAGGCAAGCATTAAAGACGTTTCGCATCGAAGAGATGTCGATGCTCATTGTCAGCGTAGGCCGCGATTCCCCGATCCCAGCCTATGCTTCGGTCGCACACGCAGCGTGACCGTAGAGCGCCCCGCCCTATGCAACCCATCCCCCGATCCCCCAGCGCATAGCGGCGGGGCACTTTCCAGACGCCCAGGTTCATTCATGTCGGCCAATTCGCACTTTCCACACCCGAGCTACGAACGACCGGCGTGCCCAAAATGTGGCGCACCGATGATGCTATCCCGATTTGATCGCGATAACTCGGATGACGGCAAGCGCACCTTCGATTGCGTTCCCTGCGATCACTATGAAACGGTGATCGTGCAGTATCGCTCCGCGGCTTAAGTAGGCAGTGAGTCGCAGGCGCGATGTCGCCTACCGGCGACCTCTATTCGTGGCGAACGTACGATGTCGCCTCATGGCCGGTTGCGGCTGGACCGGCACGTCCGCTGTCATGGCGAGTTTTTGACGCAAAGCAGAAGTCAGCCGCACCCGCCGCCAAGGGTGAAAATGATCCCGAACCGAAACGATATTTGGAACGCATCGGTCTAGGCGGCGGGAAATATCTCGGCGCGCGCGAAACATGCCCTCCGAGGATTTTTTGGTCTTCATGGTGACGGCAAACATTTGACGGCGCCGCGACTGACATCGGAATCACGTTGCCGTGCTGGATGCGCTATCTACGCCGAACTCGCTTGTCCACCGCTAAATCGGACACAATTGGCAAGAACGTTGTCTCTCGCAAGAGAGATCGCTGTCGGCGCACAAGACGAACAATAAGAACGATGCGCCGATTCGTTGTGACGCTGGAAGAGTGCACAGCTGGTCTGAACAGACGATCTGGACGGACACAAAGCTTTTTAAAAAAGTCGGGTCGAGTAAACGGACTGATTGCTGCATCAGCCCGCAAGAGGTTTCGCGCAGCTAGCTATAAATAAGTCCAAAGCTCGAAGGAGAATGCCATGTCAATTTCGATCAGGGATATTTTGGTTCCTTTCGCCGTATTCGCAGCTACGGCACTAGCGGCAATCGCACTTAGCGGAGTCCCTGCTGTTTGCAGCGCCCACAACGTCGCGGGACTAGCGAACCAAGGAAATGGCGTTACCGTCATCGGACTGAGCGGCTATTTGATCGGCGCGGCCCCCAACCAGAGCATACGCCTCCAGATGCAAAGCCTTCCAGAGTGATTCGAGGAACATACCAATGGCGCCGATCCAGTCAAAGCGGCAAGAAACAAACGAGGAGGATGCCATGGTGACGGTAGCATCTCTGCGTAGTTTCGCTCACGGAATGACCTGCAGCAAGTGCGGCGATTCTCTGATCGCTCCTGAACGGGCAGAGTATCTTGTAAAGGAGCGGCTTGTGCTCAATCTCTGGTCCTGTATGGGCTGTGGCAATCGGTATGAAACCGGAGCGTTCGCACCTGTCGACGTCGGATCGACGCTCGCGCAAGGGGAGAGGCAAGCGCGAACGTCGCGCCGGCGGTGCCTCTCGAAGCGTGAGACCGCCGGGAAAGTCTTGCTCAATTGAAACGCTGACCCCTCACCCGCCCTCGCTCGGCTTCGCCTCCGCTCGGGCACCCTCTCCCACGCTTACAGTTTGCAGAACTCGGGTAAACCCGAGTTCTGCTGGGAGAGGGCAAGAGCGCGCGCCGCGCGGCCGCCTGAATCAGCTCACGCGTACTTGCCGTGGCAGTGCTTGAATTTCTTGCCGGAGCCGCAGGGACAGGGCTCGTTGCGGCCGACCTTGCCCCATGAGGTGGGGTCCTGCGGGTTGCGCTGCTCGGGCGCGGTGCGCGCGGCGGCGCCGCCGTTGCCGCCGGCGAGCGCGGCGGCGAGCGGCGAGTTGGCGAACGCCAGCTCGTCCTCGCCGGTGTTCGGGTTGAGGTGGTGCGCCTCCATGTAGGGAAGCTGCTGGGCCTGCTCCTCCTCCGGCGGCTGCACGATCTCGACGCGCATCAGCTGCGCGGTGACCGCCTGGCGCAGGTTCGACACCAGCGCCTCGAACAGCGAGAAGGCCTCCGCCTGGTATTCGTTGAGCGGGTCGCGCTGGCCGTAGCCGCGCAGGCCGATCACCTGGCGCAGGTGCTCGAGCATGATCAGGTGCTCGCGCCAGAGATGGTCGAGCGTCTGCAACAGGATCGACTTCTCGACATAGCGCATGACGTCGGGGCCCCACTTGGCCACCTTGGACGCCATGAACTCGTCGGCGCGGCGGGTGATGCGCTCGCGCACCTCCTCGTCGGCGATGCCTTCTTCCTTGGCCCAGTCCTGCACCGGCAGGTCGAGCGTGAGCACCTCCTTCACCGCGGTCTCGAGCGCGGCGGTGTCCCACTGCTCGGGGTAGGCGTTTTCCGGGATGTGCGTGGCGACCAGTTCCTCGATCACCGAATGGCGCATGTCGTTGACGGTGTCGTCGACCTGCTCGTCGCGCATCAATTCGAGCCGCTGCTCGAAGATGACCTTGCGCTGGTCGTTCATCACGTCGTCGTATTTCAGGATGTTCTTGCGGATGTCGAAGTTGCGCGCCTCGACCTTCTGCTGCGCCTTTTCCAGCGCCTTGTTGATCCAGGGGTGGACGATGGCCTCGTCCTCGCGCAGGCCGAGCTTCGTCAGCATGCCGTCGAGCTTGTCGGAGCCGAAGATGCGCATCAGGTCGTCTTCCAGCGACAGGAAGAACTTGGAATGGCCGGGGTCGCCCTGGCGGCCCGAACGGCCGCGCAACTGGTTGTCGATGCGGCGGCTCTCGTGGCGCTCGGTGCCGAGCACGTAGAGGCCGCCGGCGGCGAGCGCCTTTTCCTTCAGCTTGGCGATCTGCGCGCGGATCTCGGCGGCGCGCGGATGCCGGTCGCGCTCGCCCCAATCCTCGATCTCGGCGAGCTCCTGGCGGATGCGCATGTCGGGATTGCCGCCGAGCTGGATGTCGGTGCCGCGGCCGGCCATGTTGGTGGCGATGGTGATGGCGCCGGGCACGCCGGCCTGCGCGACGATGAAGGCTTCCTGCTCGTGGTAGCGGGCGTTGAGGATGGCGAACACCTTCTTCTTGGCGGCGCCCTCGTCGCCGGCATAGAGCGCGGCAAAGACGTTGGGATCGGCGAAGTCGTGCTGCTCCCAGCCCTTCTTGCGCAGCGCCTCGGCGAGCTGCTCGGATTTCTCAATCGAAGTCGTGCCGACCAGCACCGGCTGGCCGCGCTGCTTGCAGTCCTCGATCAAGGTAATGATGGCGCGGTGTTTCTCCGCCGCCGTGCGGTAAACCTCGTCGTCGTCGTCGAGGCGGATGAGCGGCATGTTGGTCGGCACTTCCAGCACTTCGAGCTTGTAGATGTCGAAGAACTCGTCGGCCTCGGTGACCGCGGTGCCGGTCATGCCGGCGAGCTTGTCGTACATGCGGAACAGGTTCTGGAAGGTGATCGAGGCGAGCGTCTGGTTCTCCGGCTGGATCGGCTGATGCTCCTTGGCCTCGAGCGCCTGGTGCAGGCCTTCCGAGTAGCGCCGTCCCGGCATCATGCGGCCGGTGAACTCGTCGATGATGACGACCTCGCCGTTGCGCACGATGTAGTCCTTGTCGCGGGCAAACAGCGTGTGCGCGCGCAGCGCCTGATTGACGTGGTGCACGACGGAGACGTTCTCGACGTCGTAGAGCTTGCCGCCCTTCAACAGGTCGGCCTCGCGCAGCGCCACTTCCATCTTCTCCATGCCGCTCTCGGTCATGGTGACGGTGCGCTGCTTCTCGTCGACCTCGTAGTCGGACTTTTCGAGGCGGGGGATGAAGGTGTCGATGGTGTTGTAGAAGTCGGAGCGGTCGTCGAGCGGGCCGGAGATGATGAGCGGCGTGCGCGCCTCGTCGATCAGGATCGAGTTGACCTCGTCGATGATGGCGTAGACGTGGCCGCGCTGGACCATGTCCTCCATCCGGTACTTCATGTTGTCGCGCAGATAGTCGAAGCCGAGCTCGTTGTTGGTGCCGTAGGTGATGTCGCAGGCGTATTGGCGCTGGCGCTCCTCGTCCTCCAGCCCGTGCACGATCACGCCGGTGGTCAAGCCCAGGAAGCCGTAGATCTGGCCCATCCATTCGGCGTCGCGGCGGGCGAGGTAGTCGTTGACGGTGACGACGTGCACGCCCTTGCCGGTGAGCGCGTTGAGATAGACGGCGAGCGTGGCGACCAGGGTCTTGCCCTCGCCGGTCTTCATCTCGGCGATGCGGCCCTCGTGCAGGATCATGCCGCCGATGAGCTGGACGTCGAAATGGCGCTGGCCCAGCGTGCGCCGGGCGGCCTCGCGCACGGTGGCGAAGGCGGGGACCAGGAGGTCGTCGAGCTCGGCGCCCTCGGCGATCTGCTTCTTGAAGTCGTCGGTGCGGGCGCGCAGCGCATCGTCGGAGAGCTTCTCGATCTCGGCTTCGAGGGCGTTGATCTCGTCGACGCGCGGCTGATAGCTGCGGATGCGCCGGTCGTTGGCGGAACCGAACAGCTTGCGGGCGACGGCGCCGATCATCAGGGGATCCTCGTCATATTATGGCCGTGACGGCCGGATTCTGGTTCCGGCCATCCGGAAACGCGGCACTTTGGGGTGTCGAACAGGCGCGACTGACTGGCGGGCAACCTGGCTGTTAGGCACATAGGAGGGGGCCCGAATATTGTCAATTGGCGGCTTTTCAAAGGCCTTAATGGCCGCCGGGGGCTGGTTGGGGTCACGCGGAGTTTAGCCGGCGGGGAGCGCAGCGCCATTGCAAAGCCACGGTTGTTGGGTGACAAGGCGGCCGACCGCTGCTTCCCCCCAGCGGGCCATTTTCTTTCCAAGGACAGCGTCATGACGATCTCCCCGTTCGCCGGCCGCCGGACCCTCGCGGGCCGCGCCGCCCTTTTCGCCGCCGGCCTGGCCGGGTTCGCGGCGCTCGTCCTGGCGGCAGCCCCGCTGCACGCCGAGGACGCCAAGGACCCGCTGCTCGCCAAGGTCGACGGCGTGGAAATCCACCAGAGCGACCTGGAGGCCGCCGAAAAGGAGGCCGGACAAATCCCGCCGATGCCGCCGGCCGCCAAGCGCGACTATCTGGTGCAGTTCATGGCCGACGTGATCCTCGGCGCCAAGGCGGCCGAGGCCAAGAACATGGACGACGCCGCGTTCAAGCGGCACCTGGCGTTCGAGCGCCGCAAGCTGTTGATGTCCAAGCTCCTGGATTCGACCGGCAAGGCCGCGCTCACCGACGCGGCCATGCAGGAGGTCTACCAGAAGGCGATCAAGCAGATCGGCGAGCAGCAGGAAGTGCACGCCCGTCACATTTTGATCCGGGCGCCGCAGGACGACGCCAAGGCGAGCGCGGCGGCCAAGGCCAAGATCGAGGCGATCATCGTCAAGCTCAAGGGCGGCGCCGACTTCGTCAAGCTCGCCAAGGAAGAGACGCAGGACCCCTCCGGCAAGGCGAACGGCGGCGATCTCGGCTACTTCACCAAAGACCAGATGGTGCCGGAATTCTCCAAGGTGGCGTTCGACTTGAAGAAGGGCGAGATTTCCGGGCCGGTGCACACCCAGTTCGGCTGGCACGTGATCAAGGTGGAGGACAAGCGCGTCAAGCCGCCGCCGACCTTCGACGAAGTCAAGCCGCAGATCGAGCAGTTCCTGGTGCGCAAGGCGCAGGCCGAGCTGGTGCAGAAGCTGCGCGGCGACGCCAAGATCGAGAAGTTCTACAAGACGGCGGACGAGAGCCCGAAGGACGAGCCGGCGAAAAAGGATGAGCCGGCGAAGGACGCGCCGGCGAAAAAGTAAGAGCGATCATCCGCATCAAATGAATTCGTCATGCCCGGCCTTGTGCCGGGCATCTCGCTTAGGTAGGCACGTTCTTGCCAACCTAATCGGGATCGCCGGGTCGCGGCGCTGCGCGCCGGCCCGGTGATGACAGGCTGAAAAATGTCCACCGCCATCTCCCCCCTCGCGCCGAAGCACGTGCCCGACATGCCGGCGATCGCCGGCGTCAGGCTGGCCACGGCCGAAGCCGGCATCCGCTATGCCGGGCGCACCGACGTGCTGCTGGCGCTGTTCGACGCCGGCACCGCGGCGGCGGGCGTGTTCACCCAGTCGAAATGCCCTTCGGCGCCGGTCGAATGGTGCCGGGCGCATCTCAAAGGGGGGAAGGCGCGGGCGCTGGTGGTCAATTCCGGCAACGCCAATGCCTTCACCGGAAAAAGCGGGCGGGCGGCGACCAAGCTCACAGCCGAAACCGCCGCCAAGGCGACGGGCTGCAAGCAAAGCGAGGTGTTCCTGGCTTCGACCGGGGTGATCGGCGAGCCGCTCGACGCGCGCAAGTTCGAAGGCGTGATGGACCGGCTGGCGGCGCAAGCCGAGGGCGGCCATTTCCTCGCCGCCGCGCGCGCCATCATGACCACCGACACCTTCGCCAAGGTGGCGACCGCGACCGCCAAGATCGGACGGGACACGGTGACGATCAACGGCATCGCCAAGGGCGCCGGCATGATCGCGCCGGACATGGCGACCATGCTGTCCTTCGTGTTCACCGATGCTTCGATTGCGGCGCCGGCGCTGCAGGCGCATGCTGAAAGACGGCGTCGCCGACACCTTCAATGCGGTGACCATCGACGGCGACACCTCCACCTCCGACACGCTGCTGCTGTTCGCGACCGGCAAAAGCGGTCCGCGCATCGCGCGCGCGTGCCGATCCGCGCTTGCGTGACTTCAAAAAAGCCCTGCACAAAGTGCTCGCCAATCTCGCGGAGCAAGTGGCGCGCGACGGCGAAGGCGCGCGCAAGCTGGTGGAGATCACGGTGGAAGGCGCGGTGTCGGATAAATCGGCGCGCCGCATCGCCATGTCGATTGCCAATTCGCCGCTGGTGAAGACGGCGATCGCCGGCGAAGACGCCAATTGGGGCCGCGTGGTGATGGCGGTCGGCAAGGCGGGCGAGCCGGCCGACCGCGACAAGCTGTCGATCTGGTTCGGCGGCATCCGCGTCGCGCACAAGGGCGCGCGCGATCCCGCCTATGACGAAGCCAACGGTTTCAGCGCGAAGATGAAGCAGCCGGAGATCTATCTGAAGGTGGCGCTGGGCCTGGGCAAAGGCCGCGACCGCGTGCTGACCTGCGATCTCACCAAGGAATACATCGCGATCAACGGGGACTACAGGTCCTGATCGCAAATTCCATTGGCCATCGAGCGAATTTGGAATTGTTCGCGCGAAATCCTTATTTTCTAGCTTTAGCTCTACCTCTGGCTGTGCCGGGTAGCTCGTCATGCAAAACGAAGTTCAACAGAGATTGATGAACTTTCAGGGTGCCGTTGTAGTCGATCAAGCCGAGCTTGCGGAACTTGTTCATGAAGACGGTCACCCGCGACCGGGTCGTTCCTACCATCTTGGCGAGCAGATCGTGGTTCACTTTGATGGCGATCGGTTCCGGACCGACGTCCCCGCCATAGTTGGCCAACAGCAGAAGAGCGCGCGCCAGCCGCATCTCGCTGGAATTGAATAACTGGTCGACCAGGTCCGCTTCGACGCGCGCGGTCCGGGTCAAAAGATGGTAGAGAAAATAGTCGGCAAACTCCGGCTCGAAACGGAGGAGGCGCCCCATGGCCTCCTTGTCCAGCCGAATCGCATCGCATTCCGTCATCGTGGTCGCCGAAGTCAGGCGCAGCGGCATCCCGGTCATGGCTTCCTCGCCGCAGAATTCGTCCGGTCCCCGGATGGCGACGACGGCCTCCTTTCCATGCTCGGATGTAGTGGTGACTTTGACTCGGCCTGTGTGGATGTAGAACACAGAATCCGCCGGGTCACCCTGCGTGTAGAAATGCCTGCCTGTTAGGTAATTTGTTACCGTCCTTTTCGGCCCTGCGTGCGTGAGAAAGCCCAAGACGTCGAAGGACGAATGCGTGGCTTTTGTCATTGGCCCCACCCCGGCTAACCGTCACGCTAGTCGCAACCGGTCATTGCGGCAATCACCGTCACAATTGACAGGGCCGGCGGCGGCGGCGATTGCGCGTAAACGAACCGTTTACCTTTGCGGCAGTAGCGACAGCGGCTATCACACAGTTGAATACCTTTTAACCAAAGGCCGCCTATCGTCGGGGTGAAGGGCCGTGAGCAGCAAAACCGTTCTTGTCGCCGCCTGCGCCCTCATCGATGCCGACGGCCGCGTGCTGATCGCGCAGCGTCCCGCAGGGCAAGCCGATGGCGGGCCTGTGGGAGTTTCCCGGCGGCAAGGTCGAACAGGGCGAGCGGCCGGAACAGACGCTGATCAGGGAGCTCAAGGAGGAACTCGGCATCGACGTCAGTGAGCCCTGTCTTGCGCCGCTCACCTTTCGCGAGCCACGTCTATCCGGACTTTCATCTCCTGATGCCGCTCTATGTCTGCCGGCGCTGGGAGGGAACGGTCCGGCCCGCGGAAGGGCAACAGCTCGCCTGGGTGCGAGCGAACCGATTGCGCGACTACGCGATGCCGCCGGCGGACGAACCGCTGGTGCCTCATCTGGTGGCGCTGCTTTAGTTGACGAGGGGCCAAGGCCGAATGCGCACCGACCTGACAGCGACCGTCCGCCGGCTCTTGCGCGCGCGCGAGGGCGCCACGGCCATCGAATACGCCATCATCGCGGCCGGCGTCGCCGGCGCCATCATCGTGGCGGTGGGCACGGTCGGCAGCAAGGTCAACGCGATGTGGACCGCGGTGGCCGGGATTTTCAGCTAGCTGCCAACTTCCCCGTCCTGGTGTAGACTTGGCCCCGACGGTCCGGCAGAGGCCGCCGACCGGGGGAGACGGGCCATGAACAGCTTCTTCGCGCGCCAGCTTGCAATGTATTCGAGCTATCATCGCGACGAGCGCAACCGCGCCACGCATTTCGTCGGCATTCCGGCGATCGTGTTTTCCATTCTGGTGCCGCTGGCGCTCGCGCGCGCCGACAACGGCATTTCGGCCGCCATGGTGGTGGCGGTTTTGGCGGTGATCGGCTGGGCCGCGCTCGACCTGGTGATCGGGCTGGCGATGGCGGTGGTCATGCTGGCCATGCTGGTGGTGGCGGAATGGATCGCCCGCACATACGGCAGCAGCACCGCCTGGATCGTGTTCGCGGTGTTCTTCGTCGGCGGCTGGATCTTCCAATTGGTCGGCCACATATGGGAAGGCCGCCGGCCGGCGCTCGCCGACAACCTGTTCCAGGCCTTCATCGGGCCAATGTTCATCATGGCGGAGGTGCTGATCTGGCTCGGGCTGAAGCCGGAGCTGAAGCAGGCGATCGAGCACGCGCCGCGTCCGAGCTGAGCGGCGGCGAGACTCATATTCGTCGTTCGTCTACGCGCTCGGGTCCGGCCTATGGCCGGCCCGAGCACAGCGCAACCGAGCCCTAGGTGCGTCCGGCTACGCTCCAGCGGTAGTGCGGCGCCCTTTCGCCGCGCCAGAAGCGCACGGCATCGATCGCATCCACGCCAATCGAAACCATGTTCGTGGCGAACAGCACGGCAAGCCAGGCGGCCAGGGCCGGGTCGGCCATGATTGTGTCAATGCGCGCCGCCATCCATGCGAACATGGGAAGCCACAGGAAGTGGGTCGATCCCAGAATACGCGTGAACCCGATGCGTTGGTAGATCAGCGTCTGAGCGGTGAGCGCAATTGCGGTCACGGCCAGAACGACCTGCGCCTCGACATGCGTGATGAAATACAGGCAGGCGACGTTGACGCCGACCAGCCACACGCACCACAGACGAGGAACGGGCCGAAACCGCAGAAAAACCACGCCGAACAATTCCAGCATGCGCACCAAAAAGCCGATCATAGCCATCTCCATTGCCGACGGCCGATCCGGCCGCGCGCAATGGAATAGGAGCCTCCCTTCCCGTTTCGCTACTGCACGATTTGGAGTAATCAACTACGCTTTCCGTAGTTGACGGGGCGAAGGCATCAGGCGAAAGAAATCGCATGCGCGAATACGGCCAATTCTGCCCGATAGCGAAATCGGCCGAGATCATCGGTGATCCTTGGTCGATTCTCATCGTGCGCGAAATGCTGCTCGGCAGCAGCAGGTTCAACGTCCTGCAGCGCGGGTTGCCGCGCATTTCGCCTACGGTGCTCAATACGCGCTTGAACGAGCTGGAAGAGCGCGGCGTGATCGTCAAGCGTCGCCTGAACGGCCAGCGCGGCCACGAATATCGCCTCACGCCGGCGGGGCGCGAGTTATCCGCGGTCGTCGAGTCGCTGGCGGTCTGGGGGATGCGCTGGGCGCGCGACGAGATGGGGCCGGACGATCTCGACGTATCCTTCCTGATGTTCGATATCCAGCGGCGCATCGACAAAACGGCGCTGCCGGACGGCGAAACCGTGCTTTGCTTCCAGTTCACGGACGTAAAGAGCAAGAACTTCCGTCACTGGTGGCTGATCTGCCAAGGCGGCGAAGTCGACCTTTGCTATGAAGACCCCGGCAAGGATGTCGATTGCTATGTCACGGGCTCGTCGGGCGACATGATCGGCGTCTGGATGGGCGACATTCCGCTGTCGAAGGCATTGAATTCGGGAAGCGTCCAACTCACGGGCGAGCGCCATTTGTGCCGGAATTTCCCCAAATGGTTCATTCTCTCGGCGGCCGCGAAAACACCGAGACCGACACCGGCAGAAAGGCGGCTACAGGCGGCTTCGCTGCGTCCCGTTTGAAATAGCGAGCGAACCGTCGGCGCAAGGAGTTCACGTGACCGCTTCCAGTAAAGAAATGCAGAGCGTCAGCCCGTACTGGCACGCAATGCTGTCGGGCGGACACCCAGCTTTGCAGCGCGGCCGCAGATTCTATCGCATGCTTTCTCCGACCGCGCACAACCGCTGCCGTCTGTGCTGCGCGGGATTCGACGGCTTCACCGCGCCGGCAATGCGTCTCATGGGCCGCGGACCCTGGTTGCGCAATCCGCATTTCTGCGAGAAGTGCGAGGAGGCGCTTGAGAAGGAGCGCGGCGGCGCGGAGATAGAAATTGCGATGCTGTATGCCGACGTGCGCGGCTCCACGCCGCTCGCCATAAGCATCGGCCCGTCCAGGTTCGCCGTGCTGATGGAGCGCTTCTTTCAGACGGCCGTTGCCGCGTTCGCGGCAAGCGACGCTATCGTGGACAAGATGGTGGGCGATGAGGTGATCGGAATTTATCTTCCCGACCTCACCGGCACGGACTATCGGCAACGCGCGGTCGCCGCCGGGCTCGAGCTTCTGCGCGCCACCGGCCATGCCGGCGCTGAGGGACCCTGGCTTTCGATCGGCGTCGGCGTTCACGCCGGCAAAGCCTTCGTCGGCTCGATCGGTGTCGAAGGCGGCAACTACCAGTTCGCGGCCCTCGGCGACCCGATGAATTTTGGCGCGCGACTGGTCGGCGCCGCAAAGGGCGGCGAGATGGTCATGAGCGAGGCGGTGTGGAAAAATGTGTCGGACGAATATGCCGCCGAGTTGCGGAGCGTGGAGTTCGACGGATATGCCGCGCCGGTTAATGTCTACGCAATGCGCCTGGCCCCCGGACAATAAGCCTCGGGCGGGGCGGCATCGCGCTTGAGCTGCGAGCTTTGGTCGATCCCAGTCATGACATTGGCATTCTCCGTTGAGGCGTGAAGGCATGCTCGAACAGGTGCACGACGCTCTTTGGGTCGCGGAGGGAGAGAACGTCAGCTTCTTCGGCCTTCCCTATTCGACGCGTTCGGTCATCGCCCGGTTTGCGAACGGCGATCTTTGGGTATGGTCGCCCGTCAAGCTGACCACCGAACTGCGCAACGAAGTCGATCGTCTGGGCGCCGTCCGACACCTCGTCAGCCCCAACAAAATCCATCACCTGTACTTGCAGGAATGGAATGCGGCCTATCCCGAGGCACAATTGTGGGGGCCGCAATCGACGATCAAGAAACGGCCCGACCTCAAATTCCGGGAAGCGCTGCAAGATGACCCGCCGGCCGAATGGCTTGCCGATATCGATCAAGCCTGGTTCCGCGGCTCTTTCGCCCTGGACGAGATTGTCTTTCTTCACCGCCCCTCCGCCACGGCGATCGTCGCCGATTTGATCCAGACCTTCAGCGATCATTTTCTCAGGGAACATTGGGGCCGGTGGCGTTTCTTGGCGCGGCTCGACGGCCTCACCCAGGACAAAGCCTGTGCGCCGCTCGAATGGCGGCTGTCGTTTATCAACCGCGCCCCGGCGCGGCGGGCGCGCGACAAGGTACTGAGCTGGAATTGCCAACGCGTCATCGTGGCTCATGGAGAGTGGCCGCGTGCGAACGGCGAAGCCTTTCTTGCAAAATCGTTTCGCTGGCTCGGCGGTTGACGCCTATTCCGGCTACCGCCCCGCCTTGTCGCCGGCCGGCAATTCCTTCGCGCCGAGTGCATCGGCCAGCCGCTGGCGCGCCGAGCCGGGCTTGAGCGGCTGCTGCTGGCTTTCATGCGGCGCCCAGCCCGACAGCCAGACGATCTCGAAGGTGGCGCGCAGGCGGCCGTCGGGGTCGGCGAAGCGCGCGGCGTAGATTTCCGCCATGCGCTGCAATGTGGCGCGCTTGAGCGGCATGCGGCGGCGCTCGGTCAACACATTGGTTGCGCCCATGCGGCGCAGGTCGCGCATCAGCGCGAATACGTCATCGTAGCGCACGGTGAGCCGGTCCGAGTCGACCACCGGCAGCGCGAAGCCCGCGCGCTGCAAGAGCGCGCCCAGCTCGCGCAGATCGGCAAAGGGCGCAACGCGCGGCGATATGCCTCCCTCGATTTCGCTTTCGGCTTGCGCGAAAGCCTGGCGCAATTCGGCGAGGCTGTCGCCGCCGACCAGCGCGGCGAGAAACAGCCCGTCGGGTTTGAGCGCGCGGCGGATCTGGACCAGCGTGCCGGGCAGATCATTGACGAATTGCAGCGAAAGCGCCGAGACCACGAGATCGAGCGAAGCATCCGCGAAGGGCAGCGCTTCTTCATCGGCGGCAACGCGCAAGCCGCCGCCCTGCGCATCATGCGCGGCGCGCACGAGGGTCGCCGCCTTGCCGCTTTCTTTGACGACGCGCGCCAGCCCGTCGCCGGGCGTGCCGAGATCGACCGCGGTATCGAACGTGCGCAGCACGGCGGCAAGCCGCTCGCCGAGCTCGCCGGCGACGCGCTCAACAAGGAAAGTCTCAGGGCCAAGCGCCCGCGCGCGCTTTAGCCGTGCGCGCAGCAGGGAACGGTCGAAGATGGTCGGGCTCTGCGGCATTTCTCTTCTTCTAACGCCTCAGCCGCCGTTTGTGCTATTGTTCCAGCATGAACGAACTCGCCCCCACAAGCCAGGACCGCGCCTCGTCGCATTTCGCGCGGGTCGCCGGCGGCGTGCGCGCATTGGTGCGCCACGCGCTCGACGCCGCGCTGCCGCCGCTGTGCCCGTCCTGCCGCGCGCCGCTCGGCGACGGCGCCGGTCTGTGCGCCGAGTGCTGGGCGAAGCTGTCGTTCATCGAGCCGCCGTTCTGCGCGCGGCTCGGCATTCCCTTCACCTACGATCCCGGGCCCGGCCTGTTGTCGATGGAGGCGATCGCCAATCCGCCGGCCTATGCCCGCGCGCGGGCGGCGGTGCGCTACGACGACATCGCGCGCGCGCTGGTGCTGTCGTTCAAATACGGCGACCGGCTCGATCTCGCGCCCACGATGGGACGCTGGATGGCGCGCGCCGGCCAGGAACTGACGCAAGGTGCCGACGCGCTGATACCGGTGCCGCTGCACTGGCGGCGCTTATGGTCGCGGCGCTTCAACCAGTCGGCGGCGCTGGCGGGCGAAATCGGCAAGGAATGCGGCGTGCCGGTGATCTACGAGGCGCTCAAGCGGGTGCGGGCGACGCCGCAGCAGGTCGGCCTGTCGAAGCCGCAGCGCGCCGACAATGTGCAGGGCGCCTTCCGGGTGCCGGCCGAGCATAAGGCGCAAGTGGCCGGGCGGCGGCTGGTGCTGGTCGACGACGTGCTCACCTCCGGCGCCACGGTCGACGCCAGCGCCCGCGCCCTGCTGCGGGCGGGCGCCGCCCAGGTCGACGTGCTGGTATTCGCCCGGGTTGTGGCGCCGGTGCGCAGCCCCATATAAATCTATGACCGGAAACAGCCTTCAGACGGCCCCTGCAATGCCCACCCCGCTCATCGAAATCTACACCACCCGCTGGTGCCCCTATTGCTACCGCGCCAAGGCGCTGCTGAAGCGCAAGGGCGCCGCCTTCACCGAAATCGACGTGGGGCGCGAGCGCGAGCGGCGCAGCGAGATGCTGGCGCGGGCGAACGGCCGCTATACGGTGCCGCAGATCTTCATCGGGCCGGTGCATGTCGGCGGCTGCGACGACCTGCACGCGCTCGAGCACGCCGGCAAGCTCGACGCGCTGCTGGCGGGCGACGGAGCGGCGGCATGACGGCGGGCACGTTCAAGGCGGCGATGATCCAGATGCGCGCGGGGCTCGACCCCGCCGCCAACGTGGACGCGGCCGCGCGCCTGATCGGCGAGGCCAAGAAGGCCGGCGCCGACTACGTGCTGACGCCGGAGATGACCAACATCCTGGCCGGCAACCGCAACCAGCTGTTCGCAACCATCGTCGAGGAAGAGCGGGACGCCTCGCTCGCCACCTTCCGCGAGCTCGCGCGCAAGCTCGGCATCTATGTGCATCTCGGCTCGCTGGCGGTGAAGGTCGCGCACGAGCGCGCCGCCAACCGCGGCTTCGTGATCGACCCCAAGGGCGAGATCGCCGCGCGCTACGACAAGATCCACATGTTCGACGTCGATCTCGGCAACGGCGAGAGCTATCGCGAGTCGAACAATTACCGGCCGGGCGAACTGGCGGTGCTGGCCGATCTGCCCTGGGGCCGGCTCGGCGTCACCATCTGCTACGACCTGCGTTTCCCCGCGCTCTACCGCGCGCTGGCCGAGGCCGGCGCGACCATGCTGGCGATCCCGTCGGCCTTCACGCAGCCGACCGGCGAGGCGCATTGGCACGTCTTGATGCGCGCGCGCGCGATCGAAACCGGCTGTTTCGTGTTCGCGGCGGCGCAAGGCGGCAAGCACGAGAGCGGGCGCGAGACCTTCGGTCATTCGCTGATCGTCGACCCCTGGGGCCGCATCCTGGCGGAAGGCGGCACCGAGCCGGGCGTGACGATGGCCGAGATCGACCTCGCGGAGGTCGCCAAGGCGCGCGCGAAGATCGCTTCGCTCCAGCACGGGCGGCGCTTCGAGATCGTCGAGCCCATGGCGGAGCCGACGCATTTGCATCTGGTACGGGAATCGAGGGCCGAATGATCCGCTACGCGCTCGTCTGCGAGAACGGCCATGGGTTCGAGAGCTGGTTTGCGGATTCGGCCGCCTTCGACAAACAGGCCAAGCGCAAGCTGGTGACGTGTCCGCAATGCGGCTCGGCCAAGGTCGAGAAAGCGATCATGGCGCCGCGGCTTGCCGGCAAGAAGGGCAAGGCGCCGGCAATGGATGCGTCGGCCGAGGCGCCCGCGCCCGAGACGTCCGCGACGGAAGCGCCGGCGCCACTCGCCATGGTGTCGCCGCAGGAGCACGAATTCCGCGCCAAGCTGAAGGAACTGCGCGATCATCTGGTGAAGAATGCCGATCACGTCGGCGCCAAATTCCCCGAGGAAGCGCGCAAGATGCATTACGGCGAGACCGAGCACCGCTCGATCTACGGCGAGGCTTCGCCCGACGAGGCCAAGGCGCTGGTCGAGGAAGGCATCGAGGTGCACGCGCTGCCGGTGCTGCCGGAAGAGCGGAACTGACCGTCTCCGCTCGTTCCCGCGCAAGCGGGAACCGGCTCTTAAGCCCGAATTTGTAGCTCCTGATCCCCGCCTGCGCGGGGACGAACGCAACGGTGTTGCGTATCCGCTACTTCGCCATGCGCTCGGTGGCCCACACCAAGACCGCCACGCCGATCACCACCAGCACGATGCCGAAGCCCTCGCGCCTGGTGGTCGGCTGCTTGAAGACGAATTTCGACACCCCTTGCGCGAACAGCACCTCGACCAGCGCCAGCGTGCGCACATTGGCGGCGGTGGCGATCGCAAAGGCGAGAAACCAGAACTCGGAGGCGAAGGCGCCCATGAAGCCGGCGAACAGCGACGGCTTCCAGGCCTTGCCGATGGCGCGCAGCACCTGGGGGTCGGTGACGACGAGATAGATCGTCAGCATCACCGCCTGCATGACCAGGCCGACGGCGAGCGTGAAGGTCGCCGCCATGACGAAATGCGGCAACTGCAATTCGAGGATAGCGCCGCGATAGCCGACAGCGGCGAGCGCGAACAGCGCGCCGGACAGCAGCCCGATGAAGGTCGAGCTCTTGGTGCTCGCCTGCGCGGCGCCCGGCTTGAGCGAGATGACGATGACGCCGGCGGTGGCGATCAGGATGGCGACGGCCGAGAACAGCGTGATGCGATCGCCGAGGAAGATCAGGCCGAACAGCGCGACCTGCACCGGCTCGGTCTTGATATAGGCATAGGCGACCACGAAGGAGCGCCGGTCCATCACCGCCAGCATGGTGGCGGTGGCGGCGATCTGCGCAAACGCTCCGCCGCTCACCCAGGCCCAGAAGATCGGCTGCGGGTGCGGTAGGTGGTAGCCGGCGAAGAACATCACGCCGGGCAGAAATACACAGAGCGCGAAGGGAAAGCCGAACAGGAAGCGCACATGGGTGGCGCCGACCGTGCCGAGCGTGGCGGTCAGTTCGCGCTGCATGGCGTTGCGCGCGGTCTGCGCCGCCGCGGCGATCAAGGTGAAGACGGCCCAGAGCATGATGTGGTCCCGACAACGTCATGCGCGGCCGTATACCGGCCCGTGCCTCCGGCCGGCTCGGCTCTTGACCCGCGCATCCATCTCCTGCTTTTGCGGAATGATGGATTGCCGGGTCAAGGCCCCACAACGACGGAGCCGATATGCGCTGCGCGCTCGCACCTCAGGATGGCGGTGAGGGGTATTACAGCCGCCGCCTCGATCTCGGCGGTTTCGGGGAATTCGGTGACCTTGCCGTGCTCGTTGTCGATCAGCAGGAACAGGTCGAAATAGCGGATGGTGGGGGCGCCGCCCGTGCGCTTGATGGTCGCCTGGCGCCATTCCTCGTTATGCGCGCGCTGCGCCGCCTCGACCGACGGCCAGATATAGACGCCGGCGCCGGTCTTGCTCCCATTCGTGCTATTGAGCTCAAGCAGGAAGTGCTTGCGCAGCAATTCCTTGTTGGCCTGCCATTTCGGAATGACGTGGCGGGCGTCCTCGGCCACCTGCTCGCGGCTCCAGCCCTTGGGCGAATTGAATTCGACCAGTTCGAGGATCATGGGTTTTCTCCTTTCTCGTTGCGCATGATCTTATCCGAAAACCGGTTCCCACCCCCGATCAAGTCGGGGGCAGGCTTTTTCGGGATCATGCGCCGGCCCGCGCCGCCACCAGCATGTAGTTCACGTCCGTGTCGGAGGACAATTGCCAGCGGTCGGCAAAGGGATTGTAGACGACGCCGCGCTCGCCGGTGACGTTCAAGCCGGCGTTTTCGACCGCGGCTTCCAGTTCGCGCGGGGTGACGAACTTGTCCCATTGGTGAGTGCCGCGCGGCAGCCAGCGCAGCACGTATTCGGCGCCGACGATCGCCAAGGCAAAGCTCTTGAGCGTGCGGTTGAGCGTGGCGGCGATGAACAGCCCGCCGGGCTTCACCATCGACGCGCAAGTCGACACGAAAGCTTCGACATCGACGACGTGCTCGACCACTTCCATGGCCAGCACCACGTCGAACGTCTCGCCGGCTTCGGCCAGTTCCTCGGCGCTCGTGGCGCGGTAGTCGACTTTGACGCCCTGCTCCTCGGCGTGATCGCGCGCCGCCTCGATGTTCTCCTCGGCCGGGTCGGCGCCCACCATGACGGCGCCCAGCCGCGCCAGCGGTTCCGACAAAATGCCGCCGCCGCAGCCGATGTCGAGCATGCGCAGGCCGGCCAGGCAGTCGAGCTTCCTCGGGTCGCGCGCAAAGCGCGCCGCCGCCTGGTCGCGGATATAGCCGAGCCGCACCGGATTGAACTTGTGCAGCGCCGCCATAGGCCCGCGCGGGTCCCACCAGTCGGCGGCGAGCCGCGAAAAGCGCTCCACTTCCGCCGTATCGACGCTGGCTGCGCGGGCTTTGCGGCTAACCATCGCGGTCCTTTCGCGGACGGCCGTTGTTGCAGGGGGGCCGACCCGCCGGTATGTATACGCGCCTTTTCGGGCCGGCGCCTGGGCCATTTCGGTAAGCGCCGGCCGCTTGTTAACGCGTTTCGGCGCGTCCGGGAACGTCAATGGCACGGCTGGTGATGAAATTCGGCGGAACGTCGGTCGCCGATCTCGACCGCATCCGCAACGTGGCGCGCCACGTCAAGCGCGAGGTCGACGCCGGCCACGAGGTGGCCGTCGTGGTCTCGGCCATGGCGGGCGTGACCAACCAACTGGTGGCCTGGTGCGGCGAGGCGGCCGGCCTGCACGACGCGCGCGAATACGACGCGGTGGTGGCGACCGGCGAGCAGGTCACCGCCGGGCTGCTCGCCATCGTGCTGGAGGGCATGGGCGTCAACGCGCGCTCCTGGCAGGGCTGGCAATTGCCGATCCTGACCGACAATGTGCACGGCTCGGCGCGCATCCTCGAAATCAACGGCGCCGAGCTGATCAAGCGCTTCGACGAGCTTGGGCAGGTGGCGGTGATCGCCGGCTTCCAGGGGCTCTATAAGGAGACCGGCCGCATCACCACGCTCGGGCGCGGCGGCTCGGATACCTCGGCGGTGGCGCTGGCCGCCGCCATCGGCGCCACACGCTGCGACATCTACACCGACGTGGACGGCGTCTACACCACCGATCCGCGCGTGGTGGCGCGGGCGCGCCGGCTCGACAAGGTCGCCTACGAGGAAATGCTGGAGCTCGCCTCGCTCGGCGCCAAGGTCATGCAGGTGCGCTCGGTCGAGCTCGGCATGCTGCACAACGTGCCGATTTTCGTGCGCTCCAGCTTCGAGAAGCCGGAGGACATCGATCCGAGCAAGCCGCCCTCCGGCACGCTCATCTGCGACGAGAGTGAAATCATGGAACAGCAGACCGTTACCGGAATCGCCTTCTCGAAAGACGAGGCGCAGATTTCCATCCGCCGCGTGCAGGACAAGCCGGGGGTCGCCGCCGCGATCTTCGGGCCGCTCGCCGACGCCGGTGTCAATGTCGACATGATCGTGCAGAACGTCTCGTCCGACGGGAAGACCACCGACTTGACCTTCACGGTGCCGTCGTCGGATTACGAGCGCGCGCTCGCCACCGTCAAGAAGGCCAAAGACACCATCGGCTTCGACCGGCTCGACGGCGCCACCGACGTGGCGAAGGTCTCGGTCATCGGCATCGGCATGCGCAGCCATGCCGGCGTCGCCGCCAAGGCGTTCAAGGCGCTGTCGGAGCGCAACATCAATATCCGCGCCATCACCACGTCCGAGATCAAGTTTTCGGTGCTGATCGACGCCGCCTATTCCGAGCTGGCGGTGCGCACGCTGCATTCGCTGTACGGGCTCGATAAATAATACGGGGGAGGAAACCATGCGCGTGATCGCGCTCGAAGAGCATTTCACCGCGCCGGAGCTGGTCAAGCGCATCGACCCGGCCGTGATCAAGGCGCGCGGCTTCATCCCGCGCAAATCGCCGAAGGACCGCCCGAGCCCGGCCGAGCTGTCGCCGGAGATCGGCGAGCGCCGGCTCAAGCTCATGGACGAGGCCGGCATCACGCTGCAGATCCTGTCCAACACCGGGCCCGGGCCCGACCTGGTGCCGGGCGCCGACGGCGTGAGCATGGCGCGCGAGATGAACGACTACCTGGCGCAGGCCTGCGCACGCCATCCCGACCGCTTCATGGGCTTCGCCGTGCTGCCGATGCAGAGCCCGGAGGCTTGCGCCGACGAATTGCGCCGCTGCGTGAAAGAGCTGAAATTTCTCGGCGCGCTGATCAACGGCACCACCGAAGGCCGCTTCCTCGATCATCCGAGCTATGACGATCTGTTGGCGGCGGCGATCGAGCTCGACGTGCCGATCTACATCCACCCGCATATCCCGCCGGCGCCGGTGCGCGAGGCTTATTATTCCGGCCTGCAACCGGGCGCGAGCCGCGTACTCGCCGGCGCCGGCTGGGGCTGGCATTCGGAGACGGCGATCCAGGTGCTGCGCCTGGTGATGGCCGGCACGCTCGACAAGCATCGCAAGCTCAAGCTCATCATCGGGCATATGGGTGAGATGTTGCCGGTGATGATGGACCGGCTCGACAAGGTGTCGGCGCTCGACGTCGACTACCTGGAGCGGCCGATCGGCCAGGCGATCCTCGATCAGGTTTGGCTCACCACCAGCGGCATTTTCACCGAGCCGCCGCTTTTGGCCGCGCAGATGACCTTCGGCATGGACCGCATCATGTTCTCCGTCGACTACCCCTACGCGCCCAACATGGCCGGCCGCCGCTTCCTCAATTCGATCTCGCTGTCGCCTACCGACATGGCCAAGCTCTGCCACGGCAATGCCCAGGCGCTGCTGAAGCTGAAGGGGTAGAGGACCCCTCACCTCTCCCCGCTCACTCCCAGTGTCATTCCGGGGCGCGGCCGGCAGGCCGCGAACCCGAAATCCATAAGCCCGGCGCTGCGGAGTATGGATTCCGGGTCCGCTCGCTACACTCGCGTCCCGGAATGACCGGTTTTGGACGCAGTGAGAGCCCACTTTGGCTTGCCCCTTGCATGGGGCATTCGCTATAGCCTGCTTTATGTTGCGACCGTGGGTATAGGCACCCCGGCGGTCGCTATTCGTACACGATTGGGCCGTAGGAGAAGGCCGCGGGTTCGAGGCCCGCGGCCCAACAAGGACCTCGATAATGCGTGGCGCGCTCGGCGGTCCGCGCGTGCTGTTACGGCGGCTTCGCGAAGTCATGGCGGAGCCGGTCAGCGCGCAGGACCGTCTCGACAAGGTGGTCGTGCTGATCGCCGCCAACATGGTGGCGGAGGTGTGCTCCGTCTACGTGCTGCGCGTCGACGGAACCCTCGAGCTATACGCCACCGAGGGCCTCAAACGCGAGGCGGTGCACGCCACCGTGCTCAAGCCCGACGAGGGCCTGGTCGGCCTGGTCGCCAGCGAAGCCAAGCCGATCAACCTGTCGGACGCCCAAAGCCACCCGGCCTTCTCGTTCCGTCCGGAAACGGGCGAGGAAATCTATCACTCCTTCCTGGGCGTGCCGATCCTGCGCGCCGGCAATACCCTCGGCGTGCTGGTGGTGCAGAACCGCGCGCGCCGCACCTACACGGAAGAGGAAGAAGAGGCGCTGCAGACCACGGCGATGGTGCTCGCCGAGATGATCGCCTCGGGCGAATTGTCGTCGCTCGCCCCGCCCGGCGCGGAACCGGCCGCGCGCCACACGCTGCACATGGTCGGCACCTCGCTGTCGGACGGCATCGCGCTCGGCCACGTGGTGCTGCACGAGCCGCGCGTGGTCATCACCAACGTGATCGCCGACGACGTGCCGCGCGAATTGAAGCGCCTCGACGCCGCGATCGCGACGCTGCGCGCCGACCTCGATCGTCTGGTCGAACACCGCGACGTCGCCGAAGGCGGCGAGCACCGCGACGTGCTGGAAGCCTACCGCATGTTCGGCTACGACCAGGGCTGGCTGCACAAGATGCGCGAGGCGGTGATGACCGGCCTCACCGCCGAAGCCGGCGTCGAGCGCGTGCAATCCGATACGCGCGCGCGCATGCTGCGCGCCTCCGATCCCTACCTGCGCGACCGGCTGCACGACCTGGATGACCTGGCCAACCGGCTGATGCGCGTGCTGATGGGACAGGACCACGCGCCGGCCAAGGAGCGGCTGCCGGAGAACGCCATCGTGGTGGCGCGCTCGATGGGCCCGGCGGCGCTGCTCGACTACGACAGGAAACGCTTGCGCGGCCTGGTGCTGGAGGAAGGCGGGCCGACCTCGCATGTCTCGATCGTGGCGCGCGCGCTCGGCATCCCCGCCGTCGGCGAAATCGCCAACGCCACCGGCCTGGTCGAGTCGGGCGACGCCATCATCGTGGACGGCGCCACCGGCCACGTGCACATGCGGCCTCCCTCGGACATCGAGGCGGCCTATGCCGAGCGGGTCAAGCTGCGCGCGCGCCGGCAGGCGCAATACCACGCGCTGCGCGACAAGCCCTGCGTCACCAAGGACGGCCAGCGCATCGCGCTGATGATCAATGCCGGCCTGGCAATCGACCTGCCGCATATCGAGGAGACCGGCGCGGCCGGCGTCGGCCTGTTCCGCACCGAATTGCAGTTCATGGTCGCCAACAGCTTCCCGCGCACGCAGGAGCAGCTTTCGCTCTACCGCGCCGTGATGGACGCCGCCGGCAAGAAGCCGGTCACCTTCCGCACGCTGGATATCGGCGGCGACAAGGTGCTGCCCTATATGCGCAACGTGGAAGAGGAAAATCCGGCGCTCGGCTGGCGCGCCATCAGGCTCGGCCTCGACCGCCCCGGCCTGCTGCGCAGCCAGTTGCGGGCGCTGCTGCGCGCCGCGGGCGGGCGCGAGTTGCGGCTGATGTTTCCCATGATCGCCATGGTGGAGGAGTTCGACCAGGCCAAGGTGCTGGTCGAATTGGAGCTCACCCATCTGCGCCGGCACGGCCATGCGCTGCCCGAGCGCGTCCATATCGGCACCATGCTGGAGGTGCCTTCGCTGCTGTTCCAGCTCGACGAATTGCTGGGCCGGGTGGATTTTCTGTCGGTCGGCTCCAATGACCTGATGCAGTTCCTCTACGCGGCCGACCGCGGCAATACGCGGGTCGCGGACCGCTTCGATCCGCTGTCGGCACCGGTGCTGCGCGCGCTCAAGGACGTGGCCGACAAGGCGAAGAAGCACGGCAAGCCGGTGGCGCTGTGCGGGGAGCTTGCCTCGCAGCCGATCGGCGCGCTGGCGCTGGCGATTCTCGGCTACCGGGCGCTGTCGCTTTCGCCCTCCTCGGTCGGCCCGGTCAAGGCGATGCTCATGGAGCTCGACGTGCGCAAGGGCGAGGAAGCGATCCTGCCGTTCCTCAAGCAACCGATCGGCAGCGTGTCGATCCGCCACAAGCTGGAAAGCTTCGCGGCGAGCGAAGGGCTGCAGCTTTGATCGCCCTGCCGCAGCAAAAGCTCGACGCGCTGCTCGCCCGCCACGCACTGGTGGAAAGCGAGCTCGCCACCAATTTGACGCCCGAGGCTTACGTCAAGCTGTCGCGCGAATTCGCCGAGCTCGAGCCAGTGATCGGCGCGATCAAGGCCTATCGCGCGGTCACTTCGGAGATCGCCGACCTCGATGCGCTGATCGCGGACGCCGCAACCGACGGCGAGATGCGCCGGCTGGCGGAAGCGGAAAAGCCCGCGCTGCAAGAGCGCAAGGAGGAACTCGAACGCAAGATCGGCCTGGCGCTCATCCCGAAGGACGCCATGGACGAGCGCAACGTCATTCTCGAAATCCGCGCCGGCACCGGCGGCGACGAGGCGGCGTTATTCGCCGGCGACCTGTTCCGCATGTACGAGCGCTATGCCGCCACGATGGGCTGGAAGGTGGAAGTCCTTTCCATGAGCGAAGGCAGCAAAGGCGGCTTCAAGGAGATCGTCGCCGAGATCCGCGGACGCGGCGCCTTCGCCAAGCTGAAATTCGAATCGGGCGTTCACCGCGTGCAGCGCGTGCCCGACACGGAAGCCTCCGGCCGCATCCACACCTCAGCCGCCACCGTGGCGGTGCTGCCGGAAGTCGAGGACGTCGATATCGCCATCAACGATGCCGATCTGAGGATCGACACCATGCGCGCGCAGGGCGCCGGCGGCCAGCACGTCAACAAGACCGAGTCGGCGATCCGCATCACCCATGTGCCGAGCGGCATCGTCGTGCTGGTGCAGGAAGAGCGCTCGCAGCACAAGAACCGCGCCAAGGCCATGACCATGCTGCGCGCCAAGCTCTATGACCAGCAGAAAACCAAGCGCGATTCGGAGCGCGCGGCGGAGCGGCGCGGACAGATCGGCTCGGGCGACCGATCCGAGCGCATCCGCACCTATAATTTTCCGCAAGGTCGCATCACCGACCATCGCATCAACTTGACGCTCTACAAGCTGCCGCAGGTGATGGAAGGCGAGGCGCTCGACGAGGTGGTCGACGCGCTGGTAACCCAGCACCAGGCCGAATTGCTGGCGGCCGAAGGCGCGCGCGCATGATCCCGAAAAAGCCTGCCCCCGACTTGATCGGGGGTGGGAACCGGTTTTCGGAAAAGATCAGGGGCAGGGAAAATGCGAGGGACGCACTGTGATTCAATCTAGTGCGATAGGGCTCTAGCCCCGTGAGGATCATCCCGGCGCTGAAGGACGGCGTCTCGGTTGCCGAGGCGGCGCGGCTGATGGCGCAGGCGTTCGGCCAGGCCGGCATCGAGGAGGCCAAGGTCGATGCGCGCGCCCTGCTCTGTCATGCGCTGCGCATCGACCGCGCGCGCCTGCTGGCCGAGCCCGAGCGCATTCTGGAATCGCGCGAAGTCGCCGCGTTGCAAGCCCTGGCCGCGCGGCGGCTCAAGCGCGAGCCGGTGTCGCGCATTCGCGGCCGCAAGGAATTCTGGAATATCGAGCTGGAAGTGACGCCGGCCGTGCTGACGCCGCGGCCGGAAACCGAGACCGTGGTGGAAGCGGCGCTCGACTTGCTCGGGCGCGACGGCATGAAGATGGAAATGCTGCGCGTGCTCGACATCGGCACCGGCTCGGGCGCGCTGCTCTTGGCGCTGCTTGCCGAATTGCCCAACGCGATCGGGCTCGGCACCGACATCAGCGAGACCGCGCTCCATGTCGCGCGCGCCAATGCCGAGCGCAACGGCTTGAAGGATCGCTGTACGTTTCTCGTCTGCGACATCGCCGAAGGCGTCGAGGGTCGCTTCGATCTGATCGTGTCCAACCCGCCTTACGTCGTGCGCGGCGATATCGCGGCGCTGCAGCCGGAAGTGCGCGACTACGCGCCGCGGCTTGCGCTCGACGGCGGCGTCGACGGCCTCGACTGCTACCGCGCCATCGCGCGGCACGCTTCGCGCCTCATGGCCAATGGAGGGCTGTTGATCGTGGAACTGGGCGCCGGGCAGGAAGCCGCCGTGCGCGCGCTGTTTGCCGCGGCGGGGTTGCACGTGGGCGCGGCACGCCCCGATTTGGCGGGGATTCCGCGTGCCCTGAGCGCAACAAATGCACCGAAATAGGTGCCATGAGGGCGCTGCATTGCCACCCGCTGAAAAGCACAAAAAACTCCCTTTGCGGCTTGAAAAAACCACTTGGAAAGCGCGGCGGAAACGACTAGCTTCCGGTCACGGAATCGACCCGTGAACCATGCACCGCCCGAAATCCCCTGAGCCTTTAAGGCTTTGTGTGGCGCGGCAAGGGCGGCAGGGCCGGCTGTAAAAACCAGAACGGCAATGAAATCGCCAGATACGGGTCTGGATGCTTCACCGGTTAGGCGCATCGAGTTCGACGCTCATGCGATGCGCGTGACACGAGGTTGGCAACGCCGCGGATGAGACCGCGGCCATGGGGTTGCTATTGCAATCGCGATAACGGTCGCAAAACGTTCGGGCATTCGCACGAATTTTCGGCGCAGGCATAACGCCGGCGCGGCGGAGTTTTGTGCGGGTTGTGAAGTGCAAGTGATCGCGGCCAAAGACGGCCGCGGGCAATATTGAAAGGTCAGCGAACAGGCATACCATGAGAAACGGTCAAAAGCGCATGCGGGGACGCGGCGGCGGTCATCGCAAAAGCCAGAATCCGCTGACGCGGGTCTACGAATCGAACGGGCCCGACGTGAAGATCCGCGGCACCGCCAACCACATCGCGGAGAAATATCTTCAGCTCGCGCGCGACTCGCAGACATCCGGCGACCCGGTCGCCGCCGAGAATTACAATCAGCATGCCGAGCATTATTTCCGGCTGATCGCCGCGGCGCAGGAGCAGATGCGCCAGCAGAATCCCTATTACCAGCAGCAGCCGCAGCAAGGACAGCAGGGCGGCGATGAAAGCTACGACGACGACGGCGGCGACGAGGGGCAGCCCTATATGGGCACCGACGCACCGCAGCCTTATCTACCGCCCAACGCCCAGCCGTTTCCGCCCCGCGACCAGCAGCAGGCGCGCCCGCAGCCGCCGGCCGACGAAAACGCGGGCGGCCTGCCGGCTTTCATCACCGGCGGCGGCCAGCCGCAGCCCGGCGCCAACGGTCACGACCAAGGCGAGCGCGGCCAAGGTGGACAAGGCGGCCAGGGTGCCCAAGGCGGACAAGGCGGACAAGGCGGGCAAGCCGGACAGGATCGCTTTGGCGGCGGCTATCGCCGGCGCCGGCGCCATCGCAGCGGCGGCAGCTTCCGCGGCGAGCGGCCGGACTTCGCCGGCGCGCAAGGCGCGGGCGGCCCGGGCGAAGGCGGCGACGAGCCGCCGGCGGGGGAGTAAAGCACTCTATCGCTGACATCCTGAGGTACGCATCCAACGGATCCGCGCGAAGCGCGGCCCGCTGGTAGGCTCCGGTGCGCCTCGAACAATGATCGGCCTCGCCCGCCGCCCTTCAAGGGCCGCGCTACGCACGGCGAGTTCAGGGTGACGGGTCAAACCGTCATCGGCCCGGCAAGGACGAGCGCCAATCGGCATTTTTAATATTGCGCATCACGTCCTTAATGCGTCCGCCTGCGGACGGCGCCTTGGGCCCGCGCGCACTGCCCAGCTAAATTCTCCCCCCGCCGGAACCATTTTGGGCCTGCACGATTAAGAGTTGAAGGCGGTTTTTGTTCAAGCGGCAGAAAGACCGCGGGGGCGGGGTTTCCGCATGGCCGATCCATAAGGTTGCGTGATTTTGCTGCGGTGGTGGCGATATGCCGGGCCGCAGCAAGCTCCGCGTCGTGCCGATCGGTACCCGCCTTTGCCAAGGCCAATAAGGATGGATTCGGGAGGACTTGATGCAGCCCCATAAAAATGCCTCCACCGCGCAGGCCCCGAACAGAACGCCGCCCGAAGCGCTCGATTTACCTGCCCCCAACGGCGGGGGATCCGCGAGCCCGGAACTGCAGGAACTGCTGCACGCCCTGCAAACGATGCGCGCCGGAGATTTCTCCGTACGCATCGCCGGAGAACACACCGGGCTGATCGGTAAAATCGCGGACACCTTCAATGACATTGTTGCGGCCAACGAGCGCATGGCGCAGCAATTGGAACGTGCCGGGCATGTCGTCGGCCGAGAGGGACGCACGCGACACCGCGTGAAATTCGCCCTGCCCAATGGGGCCTGGAGCGAAATGGAAGATTCCGTCAATACTTTGATCGACGACCTGCTCTGGCCGACCACGGAAGTCACCCGCGTGATCGCCGCGGTCGCGCAGGGCGATCTGCTGCAAACCGTACGTCTCGACGTCGATGGACGCCCCTTGAAAGGCGAATTCCTCCGCTCGGCAAATATCGTCAACCGAATGATCAAGCAGCTGGGCGTGTTCACGTCCGAGGTGACGCGCGTCGCGCGCGAGGTCGGCACCGAGGGAAAGCTCGGCGGTCAAGCGACCGTGCGCGAGGTGACCGGCGTCTGGAAGGACCTGACCGACAACGTCAACTCGATGGCGAGCAACCTGACGGGGCAGGTCCGCAATATCTCGGAGGTGACGATCGCGGTCGCCAACGGCGATTTGTCAAAAAAGATCACCGTCGACGTGCGCGGCGAAATCCTCCAGCTCAAGGAAGCCATCAATACGATGGTCGATCAGCTGCGCGCCTTCGCGTCGGAAGTGACCCGCGTTGCACGCGAGGTGGGCACTGAGGGCAAGCTCGGCGGTCAAGCGATCGTGCCGGGCGTCGCCGGCACCTGGAAAGATCTGACCGACAATGTCAATTCGATGGCGAGCAATCTGACCAACCAGGTGCGCAGCATCGCGGAAGTCACCACGGCCGTCGCGCGCGGCGACCTTTCGCGCAAGATCACGGTCGACGTGCGCGGCGAAATCCTCGAGCTGAAGGACACCATCAATACCATGGTGGACCAGCTCAACGCTTTCGCCTGGGAAGTGACCCGCGTGGCGCGCGAGGTCGGCACGGAAGGCAAGCTCGGTGGACAGGCGCAGGTGCCGGGCGTCGCCGGCACCTGGAAAGACCTGACCGACAACGTCAACTTGATGGCCAGCAACTTGACCGGTCAGGTCCGCAATATCGCCGAGGTGGCGACCGCGATCGCCAACGGCGATCTCTCGAAGAAAATCACGGTCGACGTGCGCGGCGAGTTGCTGCTGCTGAAAGACACGCTCAACACCATGGTGGAGCAGCTCCGCTCCTTCGCGGCGGAAGTGACGCGTGTCGCGCGTGAGGTCGGCACCGACGGCAAGCTCGGCGGCCAAGCCCATGTGCCGGGAGTCGCCGGCACCTGGAAGGACTTGACCGACAACGTCAATCTGCTCGGCGCCAATCTGACCACGCAAGTGCGCAACATCGCCGAGGTGACGACGGCGGTGGCGCGCGGCGACCTGTCGCGCAAGATCACCGTCGATGTGCAAGGTGAAATTCTCGAGCTGAAGAACACCATCAATACCATGGTGGACCAGCTCAACGCGTTCGCTTCTGAAGTGACGCGCGTCGCGCGCGAAGTCGGCACCGACGGCAAGCTCGGCGGCCAAGCGAAGGTGCCGGGCGCCGCCGGCACCTGGAAGGATCTAACCGACACCGTCAACGTCATGGCCGCCAACCTGACCGAGCAGGTGCGCGGCATCGTCAAGGTGGTGACGGCGGTCGCCAATGGCGATCTCAAGCAGAAGCTGACCGTACAGTCGAAAGGCGAAGTTGCCGCGCTCGCCGGGACGATCAACAACATGATGGAAACGCTCGCCACCTTCGCCGATCAGGTGACGACCGTCGCGCGCGAGGTCGGCGTCGAAGGACGCCTCGGCGGCCAAGCCAACGTGCCGGGCGCCTCCGGCACCTGGAAAGACCTGACCGGCAACGTCAACCTGCTGGCGGCAAACCTTACCACGCAGGTGCGCGCCATCGCCGAGGTGGCCACGGCCGTCACCAAGGGCGATCTGACCCGCTCGATCCAGGTCGATGCGCGCGGCGAGGTGGCCGAGCTCAAAGACAACATCAACACGATGATCGGTAACCTGCGCCTCACGACCGACCGCAACACGGAGCAGGACTGGCTGAAAACGAACCTCGCTAAATTCACGACCATGCTGCAGGGCCAGCGCGACTTCGCAACCGTCGGCCGCCTGCTGCTCACGGAATTGACGCCGCTGGTCAACGCTCAACTCGGCGTCATTTACCGGGTCGACAATTCCGACAATCCTTGTCTACGGCTCGTGTCGGCCTATGCGGACGACGACGTGGACGGTCACCGTGAAATCCTCCAGATCGGAGACGGGCTGATAGGCCAGTGCGCCGCGGACAAGCGACGCCTGCTGATCACCGAGCCCACGCCGAGCGCCGTACCGATAAGTTCGGCTTCGTTCAAGGTAATACCCAAGAACGTCATCGTATTGCCGGTGCTGTTCGAAAATCAGCTCAAAGGCGTGATCGAGCTCGCCTCGCTCAGTACTTTCAACACCTTGCAAATCGCGTTTCTGGAACAGCTCACCGACAGTTTCGGCACGGTTCTCAGCAGTATCGAAGCGACGATGCAGACCGAAGGCCTGCTGATGCAGTCCCAACAGCTCGCCGCCGAACTGCAGTCCCAGCAAAGCGAATTGCAACAGACCAACGACCAGTTGGAGCAGAAGGCACAGCAGCTGGCGGAGAGCAACGTCGAAATCGAGCAGGCACGCCGCGCCCTCGAGGAAAAGGCGAGCGAGCTTGCGCTGACATCTAAATACAAGTCCGAGTTCCTCGCCAACATGTCCCACGAGCTGAGGACGCCGCTCAACAGCATCCTCGTACTCAGCCAGCAGCTCGCCGAAAACGGCGACGGCAACCTGGTTCCGAAACAAGTGGAATTCTCCCGCACGATACACGGCGCGGGCACTGACCTGCTGCACCTGATCACCGACATCCTTGATCTTTCAAAGATCGAGTCGGGCACGGTCACGGTTGACGCCGATGAGGTTCAGATCGCGAGCCTTGTCGACGCGGTATCCCGCCAGTTCCGTCATGAGGCCGAGCGCCGCCAGCTTGCTTTCGACGTGCGCGTCGATCCCGGTTTGGGCCGGAGCATCTTCACCGATTCCAAGCGGCTGCAGCAGGTGCTCAAGAACCTCATGTCGAATGCGTTGAAATTCACCGAGCAGGGCAGCGTCAAATTCAACGTCCACGCCGCCGTCGGCGGCTGGAACGCGCAACACAGCGTACTCAACCAATCGCCACTGGTCGTTGCTTTCGAAGTGACCGACACCGGCATCGGAATTGCCGCCGACAAGCAAAAGATCATATTCGAGGCGTTCCAGCAGGCCGACGCCAGCACGAGCCGGAAATATGGCGGGACCGGCCTTGGGCTTGCGATCTGTCGCGAACTCGCAAATTTGCTGGGTGGCGAATTGACGCTGCAGAGCGTTCCAGGCTCCGGCAGCACTTTCACGCTGTACCTGCCGATCAGGTTTGCGGGGCCGACCACCATTCCGCGCCTGCCCTCGCCGGGCACGGCGCCGTTGCTACAGCACATCGATGTCGATCGATCATCCGACCGCGCGATCGAACACATACCGGACGACCGCGATCAAATCAGACCCGGCGATCCGACGCTCCTGATCGTGGAAGACGATCCGCATTACGCCCGGCTGCTAGCCGAGGTTGCGCACGATCAGGACTTCAAAGTGCTAATTACCGCGCGCGGCGGCGAGGCGCTCGACCTGGTCAAACGGTACGACATCAGCGCGATTTCGCTCGATATTTTCCTGCCGGACATGATCGGCTGGAACGTATTGAGCAATCTGAAACACAATCCGGCGACCCGGCACATTCCCGTTCAGATCGTGACGTCGGATGACGACCGCCAACACGGGCTTGCTCGCGGCGCCTTTTCTTTCCTCACCAAAACGGCGAACGGCGACGACCTCAAGATCGCGTTTTCTCGAATTCGAAGCTACACGGCCCGGCCGACCAAGCGCCTGTTGGTCGCCGAGGACAATGCCGCCGAGCAGCTCAGCATCAGGGAACTGCTGGGCCATGACGACATCGAAATCGTCACCGCGGCAACCGGCGCGGAGTGCATGAGCTTGCTGCGCTCCGAGCCCTTCGATTGCGCCGTTTTCGACCTTCGTCTGCCGGATATCTCCGGCTTCGACCTGCTGAAGAACGTCAGTTCCGACCCGGCCTTGGCCGAGTTGCCGATTGTCGTCTTTACGGGCCGGGAACTGTCCGCCGATGAAGAAGCCCAACTGCACGCCATGGCGCGCAGCATTGTCGTCAAGGGCGTCGAGTCGCCGGAGCGCCTGCTCGACGAGACGGCGCTCTTCCTGCATCGCGCGCTCGATCGGCTGCCCGCGGAGAAGCAGCGAATGCTGGAGCGGCTGCGCGACTCGAATGAGCAACTGGCAGGGCGCACGGTTGTCCTGGTCGACGACGACGCCCGCAACGTTTTCGCGTTGAGCAGCGTCCTCGAGCGGCGCGGAATGAACGTCCTGACTGCCACCACGGGCAACGAGGCGATCCAGCTTGTCGATTCGAATCCGCAGGTTTCGATCGTCCTGATGGACATCATGATGCCCGGCATGGACGGCTATCAGGCAATCGCCGCCATTCGGACGAATCCGGCCTGGCGCCGCCTGCCGATCGTCGCGCTGACGGCAAAAGCCATGAAAGGCGACCGCGAGAAATGCCTGGAAGCGGGCGCTTCCGACTACCTCGCCAAGCCGGTCAACACCGAGCAACTGTTATCCACACTGCGCAACTGGTTGCATCGGTAAGCCCACCATGAACGACGGTAAGGTCAATATTCTGCTCGTCGACGACCAGCCGTCGAAGCTTTTGACCTATGAAGCGATCTTGCGTGAACTGGGTGAGACTCTCCTCACTGCGAACAGCGCGCGCGAAGCGTTGGGAATACTGCTCAAAAACGAGGTCGCCGTAATCCTCGTCGACGTCTACATGCCGGATACCGACGGGTTCGAGCTTGCCAAGATGATTCGCGAGCATCCGCGGTTTCAGGAAACTGCCATCATTTTCATATCGGCCGTGCTACTCAACGAGGTCGATCGTTTGCGCGGCTATGAGATGGGCGCCGTCGACTATGTTCCTGTGCCGGTGATTCCGGAGGTGCTGCGCGCGAAAGTGCGGGTATTCGTCGAGCTTTACCGCAAGACGCGCCAACTCGAACAGTTGAACCAGGATCTCGAAAAACGTGTCGCCGACCGAACGGCAGCGCTCGCCGATTCCACCGCTCAGCTGCAGCACAGCGAACAATTACGTGGCCTCGCGTTGATGGCCGGCCAAATGGGCTGCTGGGAATGGGACGCTATTAGAAACTGCGGCAGTTGGGACGCCGGCCAGTACACGATCTTCGGCGTGGACCCGGCCACGTTCCGTCCAACGGGCGAGAATGTATGGCCGATGATCGACCGTGCCGATTTGAAGCCCATCCTGCAGTCGCTACGGAAATTGAATAGAGATGCGTCGACGTTTCAGTGCGAGTTCCGCGTTAAGCGCCCCAGCGGCGAAACGCGCTGGTGCCTGGGCGCTGCCGCCGCAAGTTTCGACGATTCCGATCGTCTGATCCGCCTCGTGGGAATTACGGTCGATATCACGGACCGCAAGATTGCTGAGCAGCGGCAAATGCTGCTCGCCGAGGAGGTCGATCACCGGGCCCGCAACGTCGTAGCGGTCGTGCAATCCATATTGCGCCTCACGCGCGCAGACAAGGTTACGGACTATATCGCGGCAGTCGATGGCCGGATCAGCGCGCTGTCAAACGCGCATAGGCTATTGGCCAGTTCGCGTTGGGAGGGAGCCGACCTGCGCAAGCTGGTCGAGGAAGAACTGGCGGCGTACCGGGGCGAAGATGAATCCCGTATTGTTATAGATGGACCGGCGGTGTTGTTGGCACCTGCCGTCGCACAAACAATTGCATTGGCCCTGCATGAATTGGTCACCAACGCCGCGAAATACGGCGCGCTGTCAATAGAATCGGGGCGCGTCACCCTCGCCTGGCAGGTACTTCCCGAAAGAATTGATTTCGATTGGAGCGAATCGAATGGGCCGAAGGTCAAGCCGCCGAAGCGACGCGGTTACGGCACACGGGTCTTCTCGGGCGGCATCGAGTATCAGCTGGGCGGAGTCGTGGATTTCGATTGGCATCAGGATGGCTTGCGCTGCAAACTTGCCATTCCGCGTCACAAAGCCAAATTGAATGGAAACCGGACCCCCGCGGCTAAAACCGTACCTGCGGAGCAGATAGCTGCGGGCTGCAAGGTCGTCCTACTCGTTGAAGACGAACCGACGATCTCCCTGATGCTGTCTGACATGCTACTGCAGTTCGGTCATCGCGTGGATGGACCCTACAACCGCTTCAGCGACGCCATGACAGCCGCTCGCAAAAACGACGTCCAGGCAGGCGTCCTCGACATCAATATTGGCGGCGAAAAGGTCTACCCCCTAGCCGAGGTGCTGGCTGAGCGGAAGATTCCGTTCGTATTCGTTACCGGATATAGCGCCGATAGTGTCGATACGCGATTTAGCCATGTGCCTGTATTGCAAAAGCCTATCGAGCCGGAGGCGCTTCGAACGGCAATACTGCGGTCGCCGGAATAATTGCTTCGCCCTGCAATGACGAGCGATCACCCGCCCGGCGAGGGCGCCAGCGCCGGCTCGAGCGCCGGCACCAGGCGGCGCTTGGCGTGGCGCAGGGGGATCGCGCGGTAGACCTGCTTGGTGGCCTCCACCAGATGCACACCGGCAAACGGCAGCGACAGCGTGGCGCCGGTGCGCTCCCAGGCGAGCGCCGTGCGCAGAAACCAGCCGCGCTCGACCGGCGGCACGTAGAGCGCTTCCGACCAGCCGGTCGGCGTGAACCAGGTCTCGCGCAGCAGCTGACTGATCTGCGAGCGCGAATAGGGCCGGCCGTGGCCGAACGGCGTGGTGTCGAGGCGCGCCCATACGCCGCGCCGGTTCGGCACCACCGCCAGCAGCCGCCCGCCCGAGGCCAGCACGCGCCACACCTCGCGCAGCAAGCCGGCCGGGTCGTGCGTCATCTCCAGACCGTGCACCAAGAGAATGCGGTCGACCGCCGAGTCGGGCAGCGGCAGCTCGAACTCGTCGACCAGCGCGGACAAGGCCGGCCGCGCGCTCGGCCATTTCACCACGCCCTGCCCGGCCGGCATGAAGGCGAGGCAGCGCTCGGCCTCCTCGCGGAACAGGCCGAGATAGGGCGTGGCATAGCCGATCCCGAGCACACGCTGGCCGGCGGTATCGCGCCACAGGCTGCGGATGCCGCGGCCGACGAAGCGGCGGGCCACCACGCCCAGGCGCTGGCCGTAGAAATTGCGCAGGTCCACGACGTCGATCGACATGGGCGCGGTTATAGCACCTGCCTTCTGACTGCGATGCGCAGCGGGCGGGCGCGCCGGCACACCGTTGACAAGCGGCTAATATTTCAATATTCGTTGAAATATCGAAATGAGGAGGCGCCGACCGCGATCCTAGGCGATGCGCGGCGGCGAAGGCCCATGAAGCTCTACATGTTCGAGCACTGTTCGCTGTGTTTCCGGGTGCGCATGACGGCCGCACTCAAGGGGCTGCACCTGCAGGAAAGGGTCGTGCTTGACGATGACACGGAAACCCTGGTGAAGCTCGTCGGCCGCCGCGTCATTCCGATCCTGGTCAAGGACGACGGGCAGCCGATGCTCGAAAGCATGGACATGGTCAAATATATCGACGGCCAGCGGCAGCCCATTCTGGTCGGGCTCGAGCGCCCGGAAATCGCCGCCTGGGCCGAGCAGGTCACCGCCAAGACCGGCCCGCTGACCATGCCGCGCTATCCGCTGCTCGGCCTGCCGGAATTCGCCACCGTCGCGGCGCGCGATCACTACATCCTGCGCAAGCGCAAGAGCTACGGCGATTTTGTCGAGCTGCGCGCCAACACAAGGGCGCACATCGCCGCGCTGATGCCGGAGCTGGAAAAGCTCGACGCGCTCATCGTCAGCAGCAATGCCGTCAACGGCACGCTGTCGCTCGACGACGTGCGCGTGCTGCCGCTGCTGCGATCCGTCGCAGTGGTCGAAGGGCTGCGCCTGCCGCCGCGCGTGCGCGACTATTTCGAAACCATGATGGAGCGCATCGACTTTCGCCCCCTACCGGTCATCTGACGCAGCGCGTAATATCGGGGCACGCTTTAGTCTGACGCGATTTAAGTCTAGCGAGGAACGCAATGCCCGCCGAAACCCGCCTGTTCAAGTGCCTGAAGGACAATTACGGCGTGCTGCTGCACGACCCCGACACCGGCGCCACCGCCTCGATCGACGCGCCGGAGGCGGGGCCGGTGGAGGAAGCGCTGAAAGCGACCGGCTGGAAGCTGACCGACATCCTGGTCACCCACCACCACGCCGACCACACCGGCGGCATCATGGCGCTGAAGAACAAGTACCGCTGCCGCGTCGTGGCGCCGGAGAAGGAGGCCAAGAAAATCCCCGGCGTCGACGAGACGGTGCACGAGGGCGACGGCGTGGTGGTCGGCAATCTGGCGGCCAAGGTGATCGAGACGCCCGGCCACACGCTCGGCCACATCGCCTATTGGTTTCCCAAGGACAACCTCGCCTTCGTCGGCGACACGCTGTTCTCGATCGGCTGCGGGCGCGTGATCGAGGGCGACGCACCGATGATGTGGCGCTCGCTCAAGAAACTGCGCGACCTGCCGAACGAGACGCAGGTCTATTGTGGACACGAATACACCGCTGCCAATATCCGCTTCGCGCAGTCGGTCGATCCCGACAATCCGGTGCTGCAGGCGCGCGCGGCGCAAGTCGAGCGATTGCTCGACGAGGGCGAGCCGACCATTCCCGTCACCATCGGCGACGAGAAGATGGCCAACCCGTTCCTGCGCGCCGACGTGCCTGATCTGGCGGCCGACGTCGGCATGGCCGGCAAGCCGGCGGCGGAGGTGTTTGCGGAAATTCGCGGACGGAAGGATAAATTCTAACCGTCACCCTGAGGCGGCCGCGCAAAGCGCGGCCCTCGAAGAGTGTAGGCCCGGGCCTGTCAGCCTTCGAGGCTCGCTTCGCTCGCACCTCAGGATGACGGCGAGAGGTCTTGCATGACATCACCCTACCCCACCGCCGCTGCGATCATCGAAAAGCTCGAGCTCAAGCCGCATCCGGAAGGCGGACATTATCGCGAGACCTTCCGCGATACGCGCGTGCACGAGGGGCGCGCCGCCTCGACCGCCATCTTGTTCCTGCTGGCGCGCGGCGAGCGCTCGCACTGGCATCGCATCGACGCGGTCGAGGTCTGGCACTTCTACGCCGGCGCGCCGCTCAAGCTCGAGATCGTCGACGGCAGCAAAGAAGAGATCGTGCGGCTGGGTCCCGACATCCATGCCGACGAGGTGCCGCAGGCGACGGTGCCGGCGCGCGCCTGGCAGGCGGCGGAGACGACCGGCGACTGGACACTGGTCGGCTGCACGGTGGCGCCGGGCTTCGACTTCGAAGGATTCGAGCTGGCGCCGAGGGACTGGTCGCCGCGTAAATGACGACCCGTCACGGCTGGGCGCAAAACAAGCTCCGTTCATTCCCGCGCAAGCGGGAATCCAGTAGGCGGTCAATGCGGGAGTCGCCGCTCTGGGTCCCCGCTTTCGCGGGGACGAACGGGGGGATGCGAAAGCGCCCTGAACGACGAGGCAACGATGAACAACGGCGACGTGCGCGGGATGATCGCGATCGACAAGATCGGCTGCAAGGTGCTGTTCATCGACCCGCAGACCTACGAAACCGAAACCGTGCTGGAGGGCTTTCAGCGCACGGTACACGAATTGCTGGTGATCCCGGAAACGGGACTGGCCTATGTGCCGATCTTCGGCGACGGTATCCACGGCCGCAATCCGAATCCCGGCCATGTGCTGTGCGTCATCGATTGCCTGGCGCGCCGCCATGTCGGCGACATCGACCTTTCGCCTTATGTGGCGCCGCACACGGTGCGGCTCGGCGCCGACGGGCTGATCTACATCACTTGCGAGAATAGCGCCAAGATCGCGGCGATCGATCCCAAGACGCACAGAATGATCGGCGCCATCGATTCGGGCTCGACGAATGGCCACCGGCTTTGCATCAGCGACGACGGGCGGCGGCTTTATACCGACAACGAGGAAGACGCCACCGTTTCGGTGATCGACGTGCCGAACCGCAGGCTGCTCGGCAAGATCGAAACGCCGCAGGCGCTCGCCGGCATTGCGGTGTCGGGCGACGGCAAAACGGTGGCAGCGGTGAGCGACGAGACGCCGGTGCTGTTCATGATCGATACCGCATCCGAACGCATCACGCGAGAAGTGCCGCTCGAAGGCGTGCCGAAGGCGGCACAGATCGCGCGCTATTCACCGGACGGGCGGCTGCTGGCGGTGTCCAGCATGAGCAGCGACATGGTGAGCCTGATCGAGACGGCGTCGGGCGTGCAGAGCGCGGTGCCGGTCGGCAGCCAGCCGATGGACTTCTGCTTTCGCGGCGAGGAGATCTTCGTCGGCTGCCAGGGCGACGGCACCATTCATGTGATCGATGCCGCGGCGCGGCGGCATAAGACGAGCTTCAAGGCCGGGACGGGCTGCGAGTCGGTGGGGTTTTTCTGATCCAGCCTGTCATGGTCGGGCTTGTCCCGGCCATCTCGCTTAGGAGAGCACAGTGCCTTTCGTGTCGGGATCACCGGGACTCGGCGCGTTCCGCGCCGGCCCGGTGATGACGCTGCGATCACCTGTTCCCCGGCATCGGCGCGTTCGCCGTCCAGTCAAACGTACCCTGGTCGCGCTCGTCGACCGCCTGCTTCCAGCCGACTTGTTCGGCGCGGTGCTTGAAGTTGATGCCTTCGGGACTGTGGCGGGTGATGCCGTCGAAAACGGTGGCGATCATCTGCGTGGTCTGCAGGCCCATATTGTAGAGCGCCTGGTTGACCATCAGCTTCTGCATCATGAGCTGGTTCTGCGGAATGCCGGCCATGCGGTGGGCGAGCGCGTCGACCTCCTCGTCGAGCTTCTCCACCGGCACCGCCTTCAGCACCAGGCCGAGCTTCTCGGCCTCGCGCCCGTCGATCTTGTCGCCGGTGAAAAGCATGCGCTTGGCCTTCTCGGGTCCCAGCCGGTAGAGCCACATCGCCGTGGTCGGGCAGCCCCAGACGCGCACCGGCATGTAGCCGATGCGCGCGTCCTCGGCCATCACGATGAGGTCGGAGCAGAGCGCGATGTCGGAGCCGCCGGCAACGGCGAAACCCTGCACCTTGGCGATCACCGGCCGCTTCGAGCGGAACAGGCTCATGAACAATTCGGTGTTGTGCATCATGAAGGCGTAGTCCTTCATCGGGTCCCATGGCATTTTCTGCGTGCCGGATTTGCTGCCGGTGGCCTGCGCGTAATAGGTGAGATCGTAGCCGGCGCAGAAGGCGCGGCCGGCGCCGGCCAGCACGATCACGTGCACGTCGCGGTCGTTGTCGGCCTGCTCGACGCAGGCCGCCAGCTCGCGCGGCAAGTCGCCGTCGATGGCGTTGAGAACCTCGGGCCGGTTGAGCGTGATGCGCGCGATGCGGCCGTCGCGCTCGTAAAGAACCTTTGCCATGCTTGCCTCCGGGGTGGGGATCGGAGGCAAGGCTAGCGCAAGCAGGCTCTAAGCCAAATACTGCCCGCCGTTGGCGGTGAGCGTGGAGCCGGTAATAAAGCCCGACTCGTCGGAAGCCAGGAACACCACGCAGCGCGCGATCTCCTCCGGCTCGCCCAGACGGCCGATCGGGATCTGCGAGATGACGTTCTTTTCCAGCACGTCCTTGGGCACCGCCGCCACCATATCGGTGTTGATGTAACCCGGACAGATGGCATTCACGGTGACGCCGGCGCGCGCGCCTTCCTGCGCCAGCGCCTTGGTGAAGCCGATCTCGCCGGCCTTGGCGGCGGAATAATTGGCCTGACCCATCTGGCCCTTCTGGCCATTGATGGACGAGATATTGACGACACGGCCGAACTTGCGCTCGCGCATGCCTTCCCAGACCTGGCGCGTCATGTTGAACAGCGAGCCGAGATTGGTGTTGATCACCGCCGTCCACTGCTCGGGCTTCATGCGGTGGAACATGGTGTCGCGGGTGATGCCGGCATTATTGACCAGCACGTCGACCGGTCCGAGCTCGGCCTCGACCTTTTTGACGCCCGCGGCACAGGCCTCGAAGTCGGAGACATCCCATTTGTAAACCGGGATGCCGGTCTCGCCCTTGAACTTGGCGGCCGCTTCGTCGTTGCCGCCGTAATTGGCCGCCACCGTGTAGCCGGCCGCCTTCAGGGCCTTGCAAATCGCGGCGCCGATACCGCGGGTGCCGCCTGTAACCAACGCAACGCGAGCCATTGGATCGTCCCCTCTTCTCTCCTCATCATGCCCGGCTTCATGCCGGGCATTCACGCCTTCGCACTTTGCACGATTAAAGACGTGGATGGCACACGCGCAACTCGGGCTTGCCCGAGTTGTGCAAGTTTATTTATCAGCCGCATGTCGGGTATACCCGACATGCGGTGACAAGCCCGGCCATGACGTAAATCAAATTTCGCGGCCGCTACCGCTCGACGCACACATAATTCCTGGTGGGTCTTCGCTACCGCTCGACGCACATGGCGATGCCCATGCCCCCGCCGATGCACAGCGTGGCCAGGCCCTTCTTGGCGTTGCGCTTCTGCATCTCGTAAAGCAGCGTCACCAGCACGCGCGTGCCGGAGGCGCCGATCGGATGGCCGATGGCGATGGCGCCGCCGTTGACGTTGACCTTGGAAGTGTCCCAGCCGAGGTCCTTGTTGACCGCGCAGGCCTGCGCGGCGAAGGCCTCGTTGGCCTCGATCAGGTCGAGGTCTTCCTTTTTCCAGCCGGCTTTCTTGAGCGCCGCGCGCGAGGCGGGAATCGGCCCCGTGCCCATGATCGCCGGATCGACGCCGGCATGCGCCCAAGACACGATGCGCGCGAGCGGCGTGTGGCCGAGCTTGGCGGCCTCGGACGCCTTCATCAGCACCACGGCGGCGGCGCCGTCATTGATGCCGGAAGCGCTGCCGGCGGTGACGGTGCCTTCCTTGTCGAAGGCGGGCTTGAGCTTGGCGAGCGCTTCAAGCGTGGTGCCGTGCTTGGGATATTCGTCGGCATCGACGACGATGTCGCCCTTGCGGCTCTTGATGGTGACCGGGACGATCTCGTCCTTGAACTTGCCGGCCTTTTGCGCGGCCTCCGCCTTCTGCTGCGATTTAAGCGCGAACTCGTCCTGCATGTCGCGGGTAATCTGCCACTGCTTGGCGACGTTCTCGGCGGTGTTGCCCATGTGATAGCCGTTGAAGGCGTCCCACAGACCGTCCTTGATCATGGTGTCGATCATCTTGAAGTCGCCCATCTTCACGCCCTGGCGCAGATGCTGGCAGTGCGGGGCCATGCTCATGGATTCCTGGCCGCCGGCCACCACGATGTCGGCGTCGCCGTTGGCGATCTGCTGGAAGCCGAGCGCCACCGTGCGCAGGCCTGAACCGCAGAGCTGGTTCACGCCCCACGCAGGGCTCTCCACCGGGATGCCGGCGGCAATCGAAGCCTGGCGGGCCGGGTTCTGACCCTGACCGGCAGTCAGGATCTGGCCCATGATCACCTCGTTGATGCGGTCCGGCTCGACGCCCGCCCGCTGCATGGCCGCCTGGATGGCCGTCTTGCCAAGCTCATGGGCCGGCAGGTTGGCGAAAGCCCCGTTGAAGGCGCCCACGGGCGTGCGGGCGGCGCTGACAATGACGATATCGTCCGGCATCGGGAAACTCCTTTTGCGGTGGCTGGCAGGCTGGACGGCTTTTTGGCGCTGCCGCATGTTCGGACCAGCCCGGCCGCCCTGTCAACACGGGGCGGGACGTAATTTCCCCCGAGAAATGGCGCTTTTCGAGCATTTCTGCAAGGGATGCCGCAGCGCGTCAGCGGGTCTGCCGCGGCGCGATAAAACGGTGGCCTGCACGCGGGGAATGCGGTTATGCTCACGATCTGAGCAGGGGAAACGTCGTGAGCGCCATGGCCGAGGACAAGAAAGAGCCGATCAAAATCAAGAAATACGCCAACCGGCGACTCTACAATACCGGGACTTCCACCTATGTGACGCTCGAAGACCTCGCCGTGATGGTGAAGAAAGGTGAGGATTTCGCCGTCGAGGACGCCAAGACCGGCGAGGACATCACGCGTTCGGTGCTGGCGCAGATCATCTTCGAGCAGGAGAACAAGGAAGGCCAAAGCCTGCTGCCTATTACATTTTTGCGGCAGCTGATCCGCTTCTACGGCGACAGCATGCAGATGCTGGTGCCGCGCTATCTCGAACAGTCGATCGACACCTTCACGCGCGAGCAGGGCAAATTCCGCGAGCAGATGGCGCAGGCCTTCGGCGGCGTCGGGCTGGGCGCCATGGAAGAGCAGGTCCGCCGCAACATGGAAATGTTCGAGAAGACCTTCGCCATGTTCGCGCCGTTCGCGCGCGGACAGGGCAAGAGCGCCGAAAGCGAGAAACCGGCGGGCGGCGGCAGCGAGATGGACGAACTCAAGCGCCAGCTCGACGAGATGCAGAAGCGGCTCGACAAGCTCGGCGGCGGGTGAGGAAGCGGCGGCATTTCTATGCCGCTCAGCGCAAGCGGACATCAAACCTGAGAAAGAGAACTGCGTCCCTGCTTCCGCGGGGACGAACGGTCAATTCACGTTCGCCGCCTTGTCGGCGCCGCCGGACGCCCAGACCCGCTCCGGCGAGGCAAGCCCGATCAACACGCCCTGCAGGTAATCTGCGCCCCATTCGCGGAGCTGGCGGGCGGTTTCCTCATCCTGCACCCATTCGACGACGGTCTTGAGGCCCAGCCGGCGCGATAGATCGATCAGCGTGTGCACGAAGGCGCGATCGTCATCCGACTTCAGCAGGTTCTGCACGAAAGCGCCGTCGATCTTGACGATGTCCACGCCGAGCTTGCGCAGATTGCGAAACGAGGTGTGGCCGGCGCCGAAATCGTCGATGGCGATGCGGCAGCCGAGATCCTTGACGCGAGCGACGAAGCCACGCGCGTCGTCGACGTCCTGGATGGCGGCGGTCTCGGTGATCTCGACGATCAGTCGCTCGGCGGCGCCCGCATTGGCGCGCAGCAGCGCGCCGAGCCCGGCCCACCATTTCGGATCGGCGGTGGAGGCGGCCGAGACGTTGACGCTCGCCTGCAGCGCGGGAGCCTGCGCCAGTTCGCCGATCACCAGTTCCAGCACGCGATGATCGACCATGCGCACGAGCCCGACGCGCTCGGCTATTGGGATGATCTCGTTGGCCTGCGCGAACGAGCCGTCCGCGCGCTGTATCCGCATCAGGCATTCGTAGAAGGCGGTCCGGCGCGATTGCGCCTCCACCACCGGCTCGAAGGCGAGCGCGATGCGCCGCTCGTTGAGCGCGGCCACGATCTCGTCGGTCGCGCGCAGGCTATCGCGGCGCAAGTTGTCGCGCTCGACATTGGGCCGGTAGGCCGTGAAGGAGCCGTGGCGGCGCCGGCGCGCGGCATGCAGCGCGTCGAGCGCGCGCGAGAATACTTCCGTCACCGTGCGGGCGTGACGCGGCGCGCTCACGCCGCCGATGGTGACCGTCACCGCCACCGGGCCGGCCTCGGTCACGATGGTTTCGTCGCGCACGCCGGCGAGCAGGCGCTCGGCGGCGACCGCCATCTCGTCGGGCGTGCAATTGGTCAGCACGACGCCGAACTTGTTGCCGGAGAAGCGGCCGAGATGGTCCTTGCCGCGCAGCCGCGCCCGGATGCGCTTGGCGACCTCCGCGATCGCTTCTTCGGCGGCATCGAAGCCGTAGGCCTCGTTGAGATGGCCGAGCCGGTCGATCGAGACCAGCAGAAAGCCGCAGGAGGAGCGGAAGCGCGCGGTTTCCTCCAGCGTCGCGCTTAGAACCTCGGTGAGCTGCGCGCGATTGATCTCGCCGGTGAGCGGATCGAAATTGGCGAGCTTGATCAGGCGCTGCTCGCGGGCATGGCGGGCGTCGATCGCGCGCACCACGCCGTGCGCGCGCAGCGGCTTGCCATCGGGGCCGGCGAACCAGCGGCCGGTGTCTTCCAGCCAGGTCTGGCGGCCATTGTCGGCGCGCTTGAACGCGTATTGCGCCTGATAGACGCCGCCGGCGGCGGCATCGCCCTGCGCGGACAGCGAAATGGCGTCGAGCCGGCTCTTGCCGCCTTCGGCATCGACATGACTGGCATAGGCGCGGCCGCTGGCGACCTCGGCGGGATCGATGCCGAGCACGGCGCCGGCATTGGCGGTCCAGACAAGCGTGTCGGTATCGAGCTGCCATGCATAGGCGGCCTCGCCGATGGAGGCGAGGATATGCGCCACATCGGGGCGGTCGGCCGGAGGATCGAAACGGGTCACGCTCGCCCCTTTTTGGAACGCCCTCACCTCATCGGACGTTGTTTGGCGCATTGTCGGTCGACTGCAAACTACGGAGAAAGCTTAAACATTCTGAAAATTCGGGCGCGAAGCGCGCCCACCGGCGGCGACAAAGCGCGGTGGCACGCGGTTTGCCGAATTGAAGGTGAAGCAGAGCTTAACGTCCCGGATTGAGACAGGCGTCATGCGTATCGGCGGGATCGAAAACACGAAGGCGCGGACAGTGCCGGCCGACGCGGGGGGAGCGGCGGAAGAATGCCGCGCGCTGGTCGCGCTCACGCCGCCCGACCCGCGCGCGACGCCCGCTCTCTACCGCCAGGCGACCTTCCTCGCGCATCTTCTGGCGGTGAAAGACCAGCACGCCCAGACGCGCGAGCGCCGCCGCGTAGCGCCGGCGGAGGCGATCGCGGCCTATCGGGCGGCGGCGGGGCTTTAACCCCGCTCATTCCCGCGCAGGCGGGAATCCAGGGCCACCTCCGATTCGCCAATTTTTTTGCGCTGGGTCCCGCTTGCGCGGGACGAGCGGGAAACTCTTCGGCTCTCACCGCAAAACCATCAATACCCGATGGCGCAGCCGTCCTTGCGCGGCTCGGAGCCGGCGATCAGCACGCCGCGCTGCCAGTCGATCTTGATGGTTTGCGCGCCGCCCCAGGGCGAAGGCGCCATCGCCACGTTGTGGCCGCGCTGTTTGAGGCCCTCGACGGTCTTCGAATCGACAGAGCGCTCGACCACCGTCAGCTCGTTCTCGAAGAAGAAGCGCGGGGCGTCGATCGCCTGCTGCACGTCCATGCCGTAATCGAGCATGTTGGTGACGATCTGCACGTGGCCCATGGGCTGGTAATCGGCGCCCATGACGCCGAAGCTCATGTCGCAGCGGCCGTCCTTCACGGACATGGCGGGGATGATTGTGTGCATCGGCCGCTTGTTCGGCCCGAACGTGTTGGGGTGGTCGGGGGCAAGCGTGAAGCAGGAGCCGCGGTTGTTCAGCAGGATGCCGGTCTTGTCGGTGCAGATACCGGTGCCGAAACCCGAATAGAGCGAATTGATGAATGAGCAGGCCATGCGGTCGCGGTCGACCACTGTGAGATAGACGGTGTCGCTGCCGGGAGTCGGATGCGGCGGCAGCTTGGCGCGCTTCTTCGGATCGATCTTGGCAGCCAGGCGCTTGGCAAAGCCCTTGTCGAGCAGGTCGCCGACGGCGACGCGCATGTACCGAGGGTCCGCAATATGCGTGTCGCGCACGGCAAAGCCCAAGCGCGCGGCCTCCAGTGCCAGGTGAAAGCGCTCGGGGCCAAGCGGATCGAGCGCGGCGAGATCGAAATTCTCCAGGATGTTGAGCATCACCAGCGCGGTGAGGCCCTGCCCGTTGGGCGGGATCTCCAGGAGATCGAGGCCGCGATAATTGGTGGAGATCGGCGCGACCGCCTCGCCGCGATGATTGGCGAAGTCTTCCGCGTCGAGGAATGAGCCGCGCGCGGCGACCGTCGCGGCGATGTCGTCGGCGATCTCGCCTTCGTAGAAAGCGCGCGCGCCTTTTCGAGCGAGCGTCTTCAGCGTTTGCGCCAACGCCGGAAAGCGGATGACGTCGCCTTCTTTCGGCGCCTTGCCGTCGAACAGATAATGCCTGGTGGCTGCCGGATCGGCCTTGAGCTTGGCGACGTAGCGCTCCCAGTCCCAGGCGACGCGCGCGGCGACCGGAAAGCCGCCTTCCGCGAACCTGATCGCCGGCTGCAGCGCGCGATCGAGCCCGAAGCGGCCGTGCGCTTTCAAGATCGCCTCCCAGGCTTCGAGCGAGCCCGGCACAGTGACGGCGTGCACGGAGGTGGCGCCGATCGCGTCCATGCCCTTGTCGCGCAGCGCGCGGTCGGACGCTTTGGCGCCGGCGCGGCCGCAGCCGTTATAGCCCCAGACCGGCTTGCCCGGCTGCGACAGAAGCGTGAAGCAGTCGCCGCCGATGCCGGTCATGTGCGGCTCGACCACGCAGAGCGCGGCGCAGGCCGCCACCGCCGCGTCGGCCGCATTGCCGCCGGCGCGCAGCACGTCGATGGCCGTGAGCGTGGCGAGCGGATGCGAGGTCGCCGCCATGCCTTCGCAGGCGATTACGGGCGAGCGGCCGGGGAATTGAAAATCGCGGCTCATTTCAGGTCGCGCATGATCTTGTCCGAAAACCGGTACCCACTTTTCGGGATCATGCGCCGATGCGGCGCGTGACGGGCCGACGAAAAATCATGGCATTCATAGATGCGGCAATCCGCCTTCGACCGTGAGATCGCGCTGCGCGGTGCGCAGCGTCACCGCGAAACCGCCGAGCACGTCGACAAAGCTGATGACCAGCAGCAGGAAGAAGGTGCCGGTTGAGACCCGCGCAACCAGCAGGAACTCGACCAGCATGCCGAGGAACAGAACGAGCGAGAGCGCGTGGTCGATAATGGTGCGCACGCCGATGCGCGTCGATTTAAGCACCTCGCCGAACAGCATCAGCATGGCGAGCGCGACCAACAGGTCGCCGGCCGTCATGGTCCATTCCGCGCCGGAGATCATGTGCACGCGCGAAACCGTGCCGGCCCAGGTCACGCCCGGCATCAGAAACGCGACGATGTTGTAGATCGCGAACGGGATCAGCAGCAGCGGGAAGCCGAACATATACATGACTTCCCCCGACGCCTTCTCGCCGTTACGCCTCGGTCTTCACTTTCAGCACCTGGCGGCCTTTGTACATGCCGGTCTTCAGGTCGATGTGGTGCGGCCGGCGCAATTCGCCGGAATCCTTGTCCTCGACATAGGCCGGGCGCTTGAGCGCGTCGGCGGAGCGGCGCATGCCGCGGCGCGACGGCGAGGTTTTTCTTTTCGGCACAGCCATGGGCTGAAAACTCCTGGAAACGCGCTGATATCTCGGTTTGAGGCGGGCTTATAGAGGATGGATCGGGCCAAATCTAGCCCTCAACGACCCGTCCGTACGCAGGCTGCCGCACCGGGCGCGGCGCGCGAGCGGGCCATATAGAGGCCGGCGAGACGGCGCAGCCCGCGCCCCGGATGCCGGGCGTCGCGGTCATAGGGGTCGGGCAACATCGCCGCCAGCAGCGCCGCCTGATAGTGCGAAAGGCTGCGCGCCGACTTATGAAACGCGCGCTCGGCGCCCGCCTCCACGCCGAATTCGCCGGTGGGGCCCCATTCGGCGATGTTGAGGTATAATTCCAGAATGCGGCGTTTGGACAAAATCAGGTCGATCCACAGGGCGAGCGGGATCTCCAGCGCCTTGCGGAAAAAGCTGTGACCGGGCCACAAAAACAGGTTTTTGGCGACCTGTTGGGTGATCGTGGAGGCCCCGCGCATGTCTGCGAGGTCGTCGGCGGTGCTGATGGCGTTCTGGATCTCGGTAAAATCGATCCCGTAATGCTCGCAGAATCGCCCATCCTCGGCGATGACGACCGCCTGAACAAGCGCCGACGACACCCGCGATATCGGCACATAGATGCGCTCGACCCGCTCGCCCATCATGCGGCGCCACAGCATCGGGGTCGAGACCGGCTCGCCGAAGGCATAGAACGGCGCGATCAGATAGGGCAGCAGCAAGACCCCCAGCACAACGAGGGCCGTCCAACGCAGCGGCCGCGGCACCCGCGGCAGGCGCAGGATGTCGTGGGCGAGGCTCAACCGTTTGCCGTTGCGGCGCTTGGCAGGTCGATACATGGAGGCCCACATTACCGCATCGAAGCGCCGGATTGCCGTGGGTGCGACGCCAGCGCATGATCGAAAACCCGCGCCAGCGCGAATTAGGGTAAATAGCCGCCATGAATTCCGGTTCCATCCACGATTTCAACACGCGGCTGGCCGCGCTGGCGGGCGAAGCGGAGGGGGTGCTCGAACGCCTGCTCGGCGACGCGCCCGAGGCCGGCGAAACAGCGCGGCCGCCCCGACTGCTCGCCGCCATGCAGCACGCGGCGCTCGGAGGGGGAAAGCGCCTGCGCCCGTTCCTGCTGGTGGAGAGCGCCTCGCTGTTCGGCGCCGACCGCGCCGGCGCGCTCACCGCCGGCTGCGCGCTCGAACTCATCCATTGCTATTCGCTGGTGCATGACGACCTGCCGGCCATGGACGACGACGACCTGCGGCGCGGGCGGCCGACCGTGCACAAGGCGTTCGACGAGGCGACCGCGATCCTGGCGGGCGACGCGCTCTTGACGCTCGCCTTCGACGCCATGGCGCGCGAAGAGGTGCACCCCAATGCCAATGTGCGCAGCCGGCTGGTCCTGGAGCTGGCGCGCGCTTCAGGCCTCGGCGGCATGGCCGGCGGACAGATGCTCGACCTGGCGGCGGAAGGCCGCTTCGAGGCCAAGCGCGCGCTCACCACGCAAGAGATCGAGACGCTGCAGGCGATGAAGACCGGCGCGCTGCTGCGCTTTGCGGCGCGCGCCGGCGCGATCCTCGGCGAGGCCGACGCGAAACAGCTGGAATGCCTCGACCGCTACGGCCGCGCCATCGGACAGGCTTTCCAGATCGCCGACGATCTCCTGGACCTTGAAAGCGACGCCGCCACGCTCGGCAAGGCCGCCGGCAAGGACGCCGCCGCCGGCAAGGCGACATTGGTTTCGACGCTCGGCCCGCAAGCCGCGCACGCGCGCCTCGACGCGCTGGTCGCCGAAGCCGAAGACGCGCTCACGCCGTTCGCGGACAAGGCACGCGTGCTGCGCGCCGCCGCGCGCTTCGTCGCCGCGCGCCGCAAGTAACGCGGCATGTGAGCCGCAATGTAAGCCTCATGTGACCCACATGGCCCGCCGCGCCGCCAAGCGCAAAGCCCGCGAACCGCTGATGCCGATGCGGCTGGCGCGCCTGCACATTCAGCTCATCCTGTCGGTCGCGCTCGGGCTTGCCGTGCTGGCGGCGAGCTTCGCCGCCGACTGGCGCCTGCCGACGCGGCTGCTGGCCGGCTGGGACGTCGGCGTCATTTGTTATCTCGCGCTGTCCGGCTGGCTGATGGCGTTTTCGACGGTGGACGAAATTCGCCGGCGCGCGGCGATCCAGGACGAAGGCGCCTTCGTCATGCTGCTGCTGACGAGCGTCGCGGCGATCGCCAGCCTGATGGCCGTGGTCGCCGAGCTCGCCATCGCCGACGCCAATAACAGCTACGGCTGGTATCAGTTCGCGCTCGGCATGGGCACGATCGTGCTGTCGTGGCTGTTCATGACCGTGATGTTCGCGCTGCACTACGCGCACGAATTCTACGGCTCGCGGCGGGACGCGCACGTCGGGGGCTTGAACTTTCCCGGGCCGCAGGAGCCCGACTATTGGGACTTCTTCTATTTTTCGATGGTGCTTGCCATGACCTCGCAGGTGTCCGACGTAACGATCACCAGCCGCGCGATCCGCCACGTCGCCACCGTCCAGGGCGTGATGGCGTTCTTCTTCAATCTGACCATCCTGGCGCTGACGGTGGGGATGATCACGAATTTGATCAGGCCGGGGTAGCGTGCACCAGGCGTAGCCCGGGTGAAGCGCAGCGAGACCGGGGGGACGGCCGGTGCGGACCGCAACGTCGCTCCCGCATTTCGCTTCGCTCCATGCGGGCTACCGCCTGCGCCCGCGTCCCGCTCGGCGAAACCCGCCTTTTTGTGACCCGGGTCACAGCCCCGGGGCCGCAACGGATTACATTGGCAGCCTGAGATTACGCCCGCATTCACGCAAGGGGAGACCAGCCATGAAGAAGGTGTTGACAGCAACTGCCGCAGCGGCGGCGCTCGCGCTCGCGACCGTCGCGGTCCCGCAGAGCGCCCAGGCGGGCAACGGCGGCGCCGTCGCCGCCGGCATCGTCGGCGGGCTCGCCGCCGGCGCGATCCTCGGGGCCGCCGTCTCGCAGCCGCACTACTACGCCGCCCCGCGCGCTTACTATGAGCCTGCGCCGGTCTACTACGGGCCCCACTGCTGGTGGGAGCGCGAGCGTTACTGGAACGGCTATCGCTGGCACTCACACCGCGTGCGCGTGTGCGACTGAGGTCACCGGCGATGACGCAATGCACGGCGCGGGGTCGAGCGGTCCCGCGCCGTCGGCATGCGTAGCCCGCACGCTATCGACGCAGAATGCCGCCGAGCGCGCCGCGCACGATGGCGCGGCCGACCGTGCTGCCCATCGAGCCGCCGACCGACTTGCCGATATCAGCCGCCAGCTTGCCGACCACCCGATTGGTGACCGAGCGCGTGACCTGGCGCGCGATCAACTGACCGGTCGAGAGCCGCTGGCCGCGCTGCCGGCCGGTGCCGAAGATGCCGCCGAGCAGGCCGCCGAGACCGCCCATCACGCCGCCCTGATCGACCGGCTCGCCCTGCGCCGAGCCGCCGGGCGCGTTCGCGTCCTGTACGCGCTTCTGTAGCTGCTCGAAGGCGGATTCCGCATCGATGGCCGTGTCGTATTTGCCCTTGAGCGGGCTCTTGGCGATAACGCCTGCGCGCTCCTGCGGCGTGATGGTGCCGAGCCGCGCCGTCGGCGGGCGGATAAGCGCGCGCTCCACGACAGTGGGCGCGCCCTTGACGTCGAGGAATGAGACCAGCGCCTCGCCCTTGCCGAGCTCGGTAATGACCTTGGCGGTGTCGAGCTTGGGATTGGGGCGGAAGGTCTCGGCCGCCGCCTTCACCGCGCGCTGGTCGCGCGGTGTGAAAGCGCGCAGCGCGTGCTGCACGCGGTTGCCGAGCTGGCCCAGCACGTCGTCGGGCACGTCGAGCGGGTTCTGCGTCACGAAGTAGACACCGACGCCCTTGGAGCGAATGAGCCGCACCACCTGCTCGATCTTGTCGAGCAGCGCCTTGGGCGCGCCGTCGAACAGCAGATGCGCTTCGTCGAAAAAGAACACCAGCTTTGGCTTGTCCGGGTCGCCGACTTCCGGCAGGTCCTCGAACAGTTCCGACAGCAGCCAGAGCAGGAAGGTGGCGTAGAGCCGCGGATTTTCCATCAGTTTGTCGGCGGCCAGCACGTTGATGAAGCCGCGGCCGTCGCGGTCGGTGCGCATGAAGTCCGGCAGCGCGAGCGCCGGCTCGCCGAAGAAATGCTCCGCCTTCTGGTTTTCCAGCACCAAGAGCTGGCGCTGGATTGCGCCGACCGACGGCTTGGAAACGTTGCCGTAGACGGCGCCGAACTCCTTGGCGTTGTCCGCCACGAAGCCGAGCATGGCGCGCAGGTCCTTCAGGTCGAGCAGCGCAAGGCCGCGCTCGTCGGCGACGCGGAAGGCGATGTTGAGCACGCCTTCCTGCACGTCGTTGAGATCGAGCAGGCGGGCAAGCAGCAGCGGGCCCATTTCGGAGATGGTGGCGCGCACCGGATGGCCCTGCTCGCCGAACAGATCCCAGAAGATCACCGGGAATTCGTCGGGCGCGTAGTCGATGCCGATCTCCTTGGCGCGCTTGACGAACGCGTCCTTGGCCTCGCCGACCGCGGCAATACCCGAGAGATCGCCCTTGATGTCGGCGGCGAACACCGGGACGCCGGCGCGCGAGAAGCCTTCCGCCAGCACCTGCAGGGTCACGGTCTTGCCCGTGCCGGTGGCGCCGGCGACCAGTCCGTGACGATTGGCCAGCGCCAGCGTGAGATATTGCGGATCGCGTCCTTTGCCGACGAAGATCGCGCCGTCCTTATCGATTTGCGTCACCCCGAAATCCTCCACCCCTCGATCGCAATTTTCATTTTGGCTTCTTGCCACGAAACTTAGCGCGAGAAATCGACCTTATCCATTCAGGTGTGCAGCCGGAAGGCACTGGCCCGCGCCAACGTCAACCTGCGGTGTTTCCGTTTGAATAGCGTGCGGGTATCGGGATGCCAATCGACGAAGTTATTGTTGGCAGGTTCGGCTTGCGCGTTAAAATATAAAGACAGTCTAATCATCGAAAATAGGGGCGACCACCATGAAACGTCTGGCACTCGCATTCCTCGTATCCCTCTTTGCCGCCGGCTCGGCGCTCGCCGCACCGACCTGCGCGAGCAAAGCCGTCGACAAAAACGGCAAGGCGCTCGCCGGCGCCGCCAAAACCAGCTTCATGAAGCACTGCTGCGAGGCCGCGGCCGTCAGCAAGGATGGCAAGCCGCTCGCCGGAGCGGCGAAGACGAGTTCGGTCAAGAAGTGCATGAGCGGCCGCTAGCCGCCGTGGCAGGCCTGCCGGCGCCATGGCAGGCGAGCCGCCGAAGCTAATAGATCGACCGCCGCAAGGCGGTCTTTCTTTTTGTGCCGATCGGAGGATACCGTAGCCGATTGAGCCGGCTCTTTTCATTCCCGGCCGGGCACCCAGGACGGCGGACGCCAGCCATGACCGCGATCATGCAAACGCTGCTGTTCATGCTGGCGGTGCTGGCGGCGGTCGCCGTGGCGGCCAAGCGGCTCAACATCGCGCCGTCGATCCTGCTGGTGGTGGCCGGCGTCGCCATGGCGCTGATCCCCGGCCTGCCGCGCGTGCAGCTGGCGCCGGAAGTGGTGCTGCTGGTGATCCTGCCGCCGCTCATCTATTCGGCCGGCGTCGCCATGAGCTGGCGCGAATTCCGTTTCAACCTGCGGCCGATCGCGCTGCTCGCCTTCGGCTGCGTGCTGTTCACGGCGAGCGCGGTGGCGGCGGCCGTGCATTATCTGCTCGGCTTCGACTGGCCGGTCGCCTTTCTGCTCGGCGCCATCGTGTCGCCGCCCGACGCGGTGGCGCCGCTCGCGGTGGCGCGGCGGCTGGCGCTGCCGCGCCGGCTGATGGTGGTGCTGGAGGGCGAAGGGCTCGCCAACGACGCGACCGCGCTCATCCTCTACCGCTTCGCGGTGGCGGCGGTCGCGACCGGCGCGTTCTCGCCGGCACAGGCCGGCGGCACTTTCGCGGCAATCGTCGTGGGCGAAATAATCTGGGGCATCGCCGTCGGCTGGCTGTCTTTGCGCCTGCGGCAATGGGCGCGCGAGCCGCGCGTGGAGATCACGCTGTCGCTGATGACGCCCTATCTCGCTTTCTGGGTGCCGGCGCATCTCGGCGGCTCGGGCGTCTTGGCGACGGTCGCCTGCGGGCTCTATGTGAGCTGGAACGGGCCGCTGCTGATTTCGTCGGCGACACGGCTGCAAGGCATCTTCTTCTGGGACCTGCTGGTCTATCTGATCGAGGGCCTGGTATTCCTGGTGACGGGGCTGGAAGCGCGCGCGCTGATCGACAATGCCGCGGGTTTTTCGATCGCGGAACTGCTGACGGCGACCGGCTGGACGGCGCTGATCGTGATCGTGGCGCGCTTCATCTGGGTGTTTCCCGCCGTTTACGTGCCGCGCTGGATCCCGGCCATCGCGCGGCGCGATCCGGCGCCGCCCTGGCGACTGCCGTTCTTTCTCGCCTTCACCGGCGTGCGCGGCGTCGTCTCGCTCGCCGCCGCCTTGGCGATCCCCTACACGCTCGACAACGGGGCGCCGTTTCCGCACCGCGATCTCATCCTGTTCGTCACCTTCGGCGTGATCGTCGTGACGCTGATCGGGCTCGGCTCGTTGCTGCCGCCGATGGTGCGCTGGCTGGGCTTGAGCCGGCTCGGCAGCGAGGAGCACATGAGCGAGATGGCGGCGGAACTCGAGGCGCGCCAGACGGCACTCGCCGCGATCGAAAAGCGGCTGGATTGGCTCGCCGGCGAGCGCGATCTTCCGGCCGACGTGGTCGAACTGCTGCGCACGCGCCATTTGAGCCGCACGCAGATCCTGCCGCGGAACCTCGCCGACGGGCTCGAATTCACGCGCGTGGGGGCGGCCGTGAAGAGGGAACTGATCGACGCCGAGCGCGAATTCATTTACGGGTTGCTGCGCGACGGCAAGATCACCGACGAGGCGCGCCGGCGCATCGAATACGAATTGGATTTGGAGGAAGCCTCGCTCGCCAACCGCGGCAGCGACGGCGGCGGCTGGATCTAGGAGGACGACGGCGATGAGCCAAGACAGTGCCAAAGACGGGGTCACGGTACTGGTCGGCACGACGAAGGGTGCCTTCCTGATTGCCGGCGGCAGCGGCAGGGAGGGTTGGAAAGTCAAAGGCCCGTTCTGCGACGGCTGGCCGATCAATCACGTCGTTGGCGATCCGGAAACCGGGACGCTGTGGGCCGGCGGCGGCGGCGAATTTCACGGCGCCGGCGTGTGGCGCTCGCAAGACGAAGGCGCGACCTGGGAAGTTGCCAAGCTGACCAAGGGTCAGATCGACGACTGGGCGGCCAACGATCCGCAACTCGCCGCGATGATGAACTGGAGCGACCGGCCGCTGCCGTTCGCGGATCAGTTCTCGCAAATCTGGTCGCTGGGTTATGCGCACGGCACGCTCTACGCAGGGGCCAAGCCGGCAAGGCTGCTGGCGAGCCGGGACGGCGGCATGTCCTGGGAAGAAGTTAAAGGCTTGCGCGACCATCCTTCGTCCGACAGCTGGAATCCCGGCGCGGCCGGGTTGGTCCTGCATACGATCGTGTTCGATCCGGCGAACGCCAAGAAGCTTTGGGTCGGGATTTCGGCGGCCGGCGTGTTTGCGAGCGAGGACGGCGGCAAGAGCTGGGAGCGCCGCAACAGATTGTCGAATACCGAGCCCGGCAGCGAATACAGCCATCCGGCGGCGCCGCGCGACGGCGAAATCGGACATTGCGTGCACAACATGATGCGGGCGCCGGGCAGCGCCGATCTGCTTTATCAGCAGAACCATCACGGCGTCTGGCGCTCCGCCGACGGCGGGCGCAGCTGGGACGACATCACGCGCGGGCTTCCGTCGACCTTCGGTTTTCCGATCGCCGTTCACCCGCGGGATGCGGAAACTCTCTGGACCATTCCCTTGAACGGCGACATAGCGGGACGCTTTCCGCCCGACGCCGCCGCGGCGGTGTGGCGCTCGCGCGACGGCGGCGCGAGCTGGCAGGCGATGCGCGCGGGACTGCCGCAGGAAGCCTGCTACTTCACGGTTCTGCGGCAAGCCATGGCGCGCGACGAGCGCGAGCCGGTGGGGCTCTATTTCGGAACGAATAGCGGCTCGGTCTTTGCCAGCATCGACGAAGGCGACAGCTGGCAGGAGATCGCGCGGCATCTGCCCACCGTCCTGAGCGTCGAAGCGCTCGATCGGCGGCAAGTCAAGCGGGTAGTAAGTCAACCGGGTAGCAAGTAGCCCATGCTACTCGCCGGCCGGCATGAACTCCTCGGCCTCCTGCTTGACCTGGCTCATGGCCGCTTCGGCGACGTGCTGGGCCGATTCCTTGCCCTTTTGCCACTGTTCCTGCGCCATCTCGCCGGCGCGCGCCTTCACGGCGTCGCTGGCCTCGCCCAGGAAGCGGTTCTCGGCCTCGGTCTCGGGGAGCACCGCGCCGAGCGCGGCGCCGAGCGCAACGCCGATGCCGGCGAGCACCAGCGGCTCGTCCTTGAGGAACTGTGCGACGCTGCCGGCGCCGCTGGCGACACCGGAGCCGGCCGCGGAAGCCGAGCGCGAGAGCGCGCCGGCCGCGCGCTTGGCGCCGCCGGCTGTCGCGTCGTAGGCGCCGGAAGCGGCGCTCACCGCGCCGTCATAGGCGGAACCGGCCGCGTGACTGGCCGCGGTGGCGGCACGATCGAGCTGCGCCCGCGCCTCGCGCGCGCGCTGCACCAGCTGCGAGGCGGCGCTGCGCATGCGCTCGGTCCATTGCTCGGCGGTCTCGCCGCTGCGCCGAGTGACGCTGTCGGCGACTTCACTGGCGCGCTGCGTCATGTCGTCGATCATGGTGGAGGTGGCGCTGCTTGCGCTGCCGGCCGCGCCGGCGAGCTGCGCGCGCATGGCGTTGGCGCGCTCGGCGAGATCGGAAGCAAGCCCGCGCATGCGGTCGGACCATTGCTCGGCGGTTTCTTCGCTGCGCTGGGCGACGCTGTCGGCCAGGTCGCCCGCGCGCGTAGCCATGTCGTCGGCCATCTCGCCGGCGCGGCGCGAGGCTTCGTCGGCGGCTTCCGATGCCGCGCGTGCCGCATGGCCGGTGACGCGCGCGCCGCGCCGCGCGGCGTCCGCCACGGTATCGCCCGCATCCGAAGCGTAGTCACGGCCATTGCCACGCCCGCCGAATGCCAGCCAGCCGATGCCGGCCGCGATCAGCACGGCGGGAACCGGATTGTCGATCACCTGCCGCCCGAAATTGCGCGCGAACTGGCCGGCGCGGCCGTCGCGCGCGAAATCGAGCGTGCGGTCCATGAGCTGGCCCGGCGTCATGCGGTCACGCAATTCGTCGAGCGCGTCGATGATCTGGCCGCGCGTCTGCTCGGCCCGGCGTTCAAGCTGCTCGCTGGTAGTCATGTTCTCTCCTCGCCTGCCGCTTGGCGGCCGCAGCATCTTCCTGGAGTTGATGAATGGTCTTGTCCGGCACCAGCCGCTTGGCGTTCAGCCGGCTGACGCCGATCAAAGCGAGAATGAGGCCGACGATCAGCACGCCGCCACCGACGGCGAGCGCCGACCAGTAGGGCGCAAGGCCGGTCTGCTCGAGCGCGGTGACGCCGGCTTCCAACAGGATGACCAGCGCCGGCATCAGCAGCACGGCGCCGGCGACGATCATCACCAGGCCGCGGCCCATGCTGGCGATCTTCTCGGTGATCTCCGTGCGCGCCAATTCGCTTTCGGTGCGCAAAAGCGTCGTGAATTGCATCAGCAGGTCGGCCAGAATGCCGGTGACGCTGCGGTCGGAATAGGGTTGCGCCATGGAGCACCTCTAGCGACTGGAGCTTTTGAGAAAGCGCGACAGCGCCAGCCCCGCCACCACGCAGCCGGCGAAGGCGACGGCCGGCTGCCGGCGCGCGAAGCGGTCGAGCCGCGCGGCGATCTCGTCGACGCTGCGCGCGCGCAGGCGGCGCGAAGCGTCCTGCAGCGTTTCGGCCGCGGTATGCACATAGGCCGCCGCGTCCGGAATTTCGCGGCCGAGCTCGTCCGCGGCGCCGTGCACGGCGCGGCCGAGCGCGTCCATACGCTCGGCGCCCGCCTCTTTCTGTTCCTCGGCGACGGCGCGCGCCCTGTTCTTCACACTCTGCGCGGCATTGCCGATCAGGTCGGCGGCGCCGTTGCCGCTGCCGCTGTTTGGCGCATTACGCCGCGCGAAGTCCTGCGGCGTCGCGGCCGGGCGGGCCGGCTCTTGCGTCTGTGCCATTGTGTAGTTCCCTCTCGCTCTCGACGGCGGACGCGCGGCCCGCCTCGCGCGGGCGGCGGCCGTCATGAATTTCTTTGCCTAAGATGCTAACCGCTCGTGCCGCATCCAGTTCCGCGTCGCCAAAGATTGGGCGCGAATGCGGCAAGTAAAATATTTTAAAAGGAACAATCCGCACTCGCGGCCTTACGGCCGCGCAGGAAGCGACAGTGCACCGTCGTGTCGGTGGCGGCTACTTAGCCACCGCGTTGTAGATCAAGGCGACGACCACGCCGGCGATCAGCCCGTCGACGAAGGCCCAGATGGCGCCGATGATCGCGCCGACAATCGACGGGCCATAGCCGATGTAAAGCGTGCCGAGACCGGCGACGATGCCGCCGCCCCAGTTGAACATGGCGGTGATGCCGACGCAGAACACGTAAATCGCCCACAAGACGCCGAAGGCGACGCCGAGCGGTACGGGTTGGAGTTTGGTCATGGTTGCTGCTCCCTGGCCAAGCAGGCGCCATAAGCCTAGCCAATTCGCGCACCGGCGTCAGTGCCCGTGCCGGCGAAAAATACTACCGGCTCAAGCATCCAAAGAGCGCCAATCGGCTAATATCCAGGTATGGACGCCCAAATCGAGGCTCAAATCGAGCGCGCGGGTTTCTACGCCGGCCTGCCGGTGTTCCGCGATTTCACGCAGGTGACGAAGCTCGAGCTGTTTACGCCGCTGCCGGACGGCTGGCAGGTGGGCGTCGCCGACGTGGTGGCATCGACCCAAGCGATTAGGGACAACCGCTACAAGGCGGTGAACATGGCGGGCGCGGCGGTGATCGTAGCGGTCACCAACGCGCTCGAGGGGCGCGATTTTCCCTTCGTGTTCGGCGGCGACGGCGCGGGCTTCGCGGTGGCGCCGGGCGACGCGGAGGCGGCACGGCGCGCGCTGGCGGAGACCGCGGCCTGGGTGAAGGAGGACCTCGATCTCACCTTGCGCATCGGCATGGTGCCGGTCGCCGACATCCGCGCGCAAGGGTTCGACGTGCGTGTGGCGCGCTTCGGCGCCTCCGACAACGTCGCCATTGCCATGTTCGCGGGCGGTGGGCTTGCCTGGGCCGATGCCGCCATGAAGCGCGGCGAGATCGCGCTTGCGCCGGCGCCGGCGGGTGCGCATCCCGATCTCACCGGGTTGTCGTGCCGCTACGAGCTGATACCCGCGCAGCGCGGCCTAGTGCTGTCGCTGGTGGTGATGCCGGGGCCGCAGGCGCGGCCGGAGATCTTCGGCCGCGCGGTCGCAGCGATCACGCGCATCGTCGACGAACAGCCGGACTCCGCGCGCCCGCTGCCCGGCAAGGGGCTGAAGCTGAAATGGCCGCCGCAAGGCTACGACCTGGAAGCGCGCGCCTCGCGCCGGCCTGGCGAGTTGGTGGCGGCGCGCAAAGCGAAGGTGCTGGCGCTGACGCTGTTTTATTTCGTGGTGATGCGCCTGCGGCTGCGGCTCGGCAACTTCTCGCCCGACCGCTACGAGCGCGAGCTGATCGAGAATTCCGATTTCCGCAAGTTCGACGATTCGTTGCGCATGGTGCTCGACTGCACGCCGCAACTGGCCGACGCGATCGAGGCCTATCTGAAGAAGGCGGCGGCCGACGGCGTGGTGCGCTACGGCACGCACCGGCAGGAGGCGGCGATGATGACCTGCTTCGCCCCCTCGCCGTCCAAGCCCGACCACGTGCATTTCATCGACGGCGCGCAAGGAGGCTATGCCCTGGCCGCGGCGATGATGAAGGCGTCCGCTTAGCTGCTATTGCGCCACATAACTCACATGCACGAAATGCGAGGCGTCTTCCGGCTTCATGGTGCGCGCGGTTGCGGGCGAGGCCGGATAGGCGATCTGCAATTCCGTCTCCGACAACCAATGCATCTTCGGCAGATCGGCGCGCTCGTTTGGCGGCGCGCAGGGGCCGGCATAAACGCGGTAGGTCTTTTCGCGCTCGGCGAAGCTGTCGGGATAGACGCTGAGATAAACCGAGATGGTGTCGAAACAGGTCCCGCGGCGTATCAGCGACACCCGCACCGCCTTGTAGCGGCCGCCGGGCGCAGGCACCGAGGTGACGGTCTTTTCAGGCCGCGTGGCGGTGAGGTTCATATAGACCGACGCGGCCGCAGCGAACACCAGCGCCGCGACGAAGCCGACAACGAAGATTTTGGCTTTCACTCAGCCGCGCCTATTCCGCCGCAGTCCTGGCGCCCCCGGCGCCGAATCGGCGCTCGATATAGTCGATCACCATCTGCTTGAAGTCGGCGCTCAAGGTTGCGCCGCGCAAGGTGGCGGCCTTCTTGCCGTCGATGAAGACGGGCGCGGTCGGCTGCTCGCCGGTGCCGGGCAACGAAATGCCGATGTCGGCGTGCTTCGACTCGCCCGGGCCGTTGACGATGCAGCCCATGACCGCGACGTTGAGCCCCTCGACGCCGGGATAGCGCGTCTTCCACTCGGGCATGGAGTTGCGGATGAAGTTCTGGATGTCGGAGGCGAGCTCCTGGAAGGTGGTCGAGGTGGTGCGGCCGCAGCCGGGACAGGCCGCCACAAGGGGTACAAACGTACGAAGACCCATGGTCTGCAGCAACTCCTGCGCCACTTGCACTTCGCGCGTGCGGTCCCCGCCCGGCTCGGGCGTGAGCGAGATGCGGATGGTGTCGCCGATGCCCTGCTGCAACAGCACGCCCATGGCGGCGCTCGAAGCGACCACGCCCTTGGTGCCCATGCCCGCTTCGGTGAGGCCCAGATGCAGCGCGTAGTCGGAGCGCTCGGCCAGCATCGAATAGACCGCGATCAGATCCTGCACCGAAGAAACTTTCGCCGAGATGATGATGCGGTCGCGCGGCAGGCCGATCTCTTCGGCGCGCTCGGCCGACAGCAAGGCCGACTGCACCATGGCCTCGTGCGTGACCGCCCGCGCGTCGAGCGGCTTGTCGGATTTCGAGTTCTCATCCATCAGGCGCGTGAGCAATTCCTGATCGAGCGAACCCCAATTGGCGCCGATGCGCACCGGCTTGCCGTATTGAATGGCGAATTCGACGATGGCCGAGAACTGTTTGTCCTTCTTATCCTTGAAGCCGACATTGCCGGGATTGATGCGGTATTTGTCGAGCGCCTCGGCACAGGCCGGGTGCTCGGCGAGCAGCTTGTGGCCGATATAGTGGAAGTCGCCGACGATCGGCACGCTGACGTTCATCTGGCCGAGTCGGTCCTTGATCTTCGGCACGGCGGCCGCCGCCTCGTCGCGGTCGACGGTGATGCGCACGAGCTCGGAGCCCGCGCGCGCCAATGCCGCCACCTGGCGTGCGGTCCCTTCCACGTCGGCGGTGTCGGTATTGGTCATCGACTGCACGACGATTGGGCTGCCGCCGCCGACCGTTACGCCGCCGACATCCACCCCGACCGTCTTGTGACGCTGTGCATTCATCCGATGCTCCGGAAACCAAGCTGGCCGCCCAAAGTTCCCTACCCCGGGAGTGCCAGACAAATATGACACGGTCAACGCGGGCGGAAGAGCCCCCTTTCGGGTCATTCCGGGGCGCCGCGAAAGCGGCGAGCCCGGAATCCAGGGCCACACATGCGGATTTGGCCCCTGGATTCCGGGTTCGCGTGCTTACGCACGCGCCCTGGAATGACGACAATTACTTCGCCCTATTCACCAAAATCAGCCCGGCGGCGACCAGGGCGAGCGCAGCGGCAAAAGCCGGCGTCAGCGGCTCGTGCAGCACCAGATGGCCGGCCGCCACTCCGAACAGCGGGGTCAGAAAGGTGAAGGCCGAGAGGCGGCTCGCCGAATAGCGCACGATGAGCGCGAACCAGATCACGAAGGTGACGCTGACCACCCAGAAGATCTGGTAAGCGAGCGCGCCAAGCGCGATGGCCGAGGGCATGTGCGTGACGTGCTCGCCGGCGAACCAGGCGGCGAGCGCCATCATCGGCGCCGACACCACGAGCTGATAGAGCATCACTTTTTCCGAGGCGATGCGGGCAAGCGAGCTCGCCTTGATCAGCAGCGTGGTGGCGGCCCAGAACATCGCCGCACCCACGATCATCACGTCGCCCAGCATCTGGCGCGGGTCGAGCGCCGGCGTCGGCACGCCGAAGGCGACCAGCATGCCGGCAAAGGAGAGCATCAGTCCCGCCCATTGCGGCAGGCGGAAACGGTCGGCGGGGAGGAAGATGCGGGCGCCGAGCACCACAAAAAAAGGCGCGAGATAGATGAACAGCACCGCGCGCGTGGCGGTGGTGTAGACCAGACCTTGATAGATCAGGATGAACTCGGCGGCGAACAGCACGCCGGCGATCAGGCCGGGAACAAGCGTGCCGTCGCGCGTAAACAGCGCAATGCCGCGCAAGTGGCACCAGCCGGCGACGATCAGCGTGGCTAGGCCTGAGCGGATGGCCGCCTGCATCATCGGCGGGATGTCGGGCAGCGCGAGCTTCACCGTGACCTGGTTGAAGCCCCAGGACAGGCAGAGCATCACGGTCACCGCCGCCGCAAAGGCATCAAGCGGACGGACGACGTGGTGGGGGTGGGCTGTGGAACTGGTGGACATGCGGGGACCGGCCAGCGCCTTGTAGCGCGTGACGGCGCGGGAAGCTATGCGGCCTTGCAATGCGCGCAGATGCCGGAAATCTCGATCACCGGCGTCTTGGGCGTGAAGCCGGCCGCGCGCGAGGCCGACTTGACGGTGTCGGCGACCGCGGCCGAGGCCGCCTCGCCCACCGCGCCGCAGTTCTCGCAGATGAGAAAGACGACCGGATCGCCGCTGTCGTGATTGTGCACGCAGGCGATGAAGGCGTTGCGGCTCTCGATCCGATGCACGAGCCCCTGCTCGCGCAGGAAATCGAGCGCGCGATAGATGGTAATCGGCGCCGGCCGGCCGCCGCGCGCTGCCAAGCGGTCGATCAGCTCGTAGGCGCCGAGCGGGGCATGGCTCGCAAGCAGCGCCTCCAGCACCGCGCGGCGCATGGGGGTGAGCCGCTCGCCGCGCTCGGCGCAGATGGCTTCGGCATGAGCGATGGCATCGCTCGCGCAGCGCTTGTGGTCGTGGCCGGGCGCCGGGAACACCGGCTGGACGTTGCTCTTGCGGGCCAAAACGCGCTCCCTGTTCGGCCGCCAATCTAACGCGATAAACGCCTGATGGCGAAAATCGAACCGCTCCCCAGGTATATATTGCATTGCAGCAAAAATGGGAGCAAGTTCCCGGCCGCGTTTTTCGCGTCATTTGCAGCTATCCGAGGATCGCCCATGTTGAAAGGCAAGACCGCGCTGATTACCGGCTCAACTTCGGGCATCGGGCTGGCGATCGCCCGTGCGCTCGCCAAGGACGGCGCCGACGTGATGCTCAACGGCTTCGGCGACGCGGGCGAGATCGAGAAGCTGCGCGGGGCAATCGAGAAAGAATGCGGCGTTAAGGCGCGCTACACCGGCGCCGACATGGCCAGGCCCGCCGAGATCGCCGCGCTGGTCAAAGCAACCGAGAAGGAATTCGGCAAGCTCGACGTACTGGTCAACAACGCCGGCATCCAGCACGTCGCCAATATCGAGGATTTCCCGATCGAGAAATGGGACGCCATCATCGCGGTCAACCTTTCGGCGGCGTTCCATACGATCCGCGCGGCGCTGCCCGGCATGAAGCAGCGCAAGTGGGGCCGCATCGTCAATATCGCATCCGCGCACGGGCTGGTCGCCAGTGGGCAGAAGGCGGCTTACGTCGCCGCCAAACACGGCATCGTGGGCCTGACCAAGGTGGCCGCGATCGAGACGGCGAATGCGGGCATCACCTGCAACGCCATCTGCCCGGGCTGGGTGATGACGCCGCTCGTTGCGCAGCAAATCGAGGCGCGCGCCAAGGAGGCCGGGCAGTCGTTCGACGAGGCCAAGGTCGCGCTTGTGTCGGAGAAGCAGCCGATGCTCGACTACACCAAGCCGGAGAATATCGGCGCGCTCGCCGTATTCCTGGCGAGCGAAGCGGCGGAGACGATTACCGGCTCGGCCTATTCTATCGACGGCGGCTGGACGGCACAGTGATCGGCTTCCTCGCGCGCACCTTCGGCAGCGGCGGCGACAAGCCGGGCAAGCCGCGCGGCACAAAGCGCATCAATCTCGCTTTGCAAGGCGGCGGCGCCCACGGCGCCTTCACTTGGGGCGTGCTCGATCATCTCTTGGAAGACGGCCGGCTGACGGTCGAGGGCATTTCCGGCACCTCGGCCGGCGCGGTCAACGCGGTGATGCTGGCCGACGGCCTGCGGCGCGGCGGCGCGGAGGAGGCGCGCAAGCGGCTGGCCGATTTCTGGCGCGCGGCGAGCCTCGGCGGCGACCTGCCGCCGGTGCAGCGCGCGGTGATCGGCAAGCTGTTCTCGCTGTTGCCGAGCGAGAGCTCGCCCACTTTCGACTGGTTCGCCGCCTGGTCGCGCTATTTGTCGCCCTACGACGTCAATCCGCTCAACATCAATCCGCTCAAGGACCTGATCGAGCGCTTCGTCGATTTCGACGCGCTGCGCGCCGATGCGCGTCCGCTGTTCATCGCCGCCACCAACGTGCAGACCGGCCGGCTGCACATCTTCCCGCACGAGAAGATTTCCGCGGAAGCCGTGATGGCGTCGGCCTGCCTGCCGGCGGTGTTCCGCGCGGTGGAGATCGACGGCGTCGCCTACTGGGACGGCGGCTATCTCGGCAATCCGGTGCTCTATCCGTTTTTCCGCGCGACCGACAGCGAAGACGTGCTGATCGTGCAGATCAACCCGCTGGTACGCCGCAAGCTACCGACCTCGACCCGCGAGATCGTGAGCCGCGTGAGCGAGATCAGCTTCAACGCGCCGCTGCTGTCGGAATTGCGCGCGATCGAATTCGTCAACCGGCTGATCGACCAGGGCCGGCTGCCGCGTGGAACCGGCGAGCACGAGTACCGCCGCATCAACGTGCACCGCATCGTGCTGGAGGGGCTGGGCGAGCGCTTCGCCTCCGCCACCAAGCTGCGCAACGACTACGATTCGTTCCAATTGCTGCGCAAGCTCGGCCAGCGCGCGGCGCGGCGCTTTCTCGACGCGCATTATGCCGACATCGGCGCGCGCAGCAGCATCGACCTGGCGGCGGAGGTCTATGCGGAGCGGGGGTAGTCAGCGCACGGCCGTGCTATACTTACCGCCATGTCCGACCTCTCCGCCGAAATCGGCAACACGCGGCTCGACGTGATCGTCGCCGATATCACCACGCTCGACATTGACGCGATCGTCAACGCCGCCAACCGCTCGCTGCTCGGCGGCGGCGGGGTGGATGGCGCCATCCACCGCGCCGCCGGACCGGAACTGCTGAAGGAATGCGAAACGCTGGGCGGCTGCGAAACCGGCTCGGCCAAGATCACGCGCGGTTACAAGCTGAAGGCGCGCGCCGTCATCCACGCCGTCGGCCCGGTCTGGCACGGCGGCGGGCACGACGAAGACGCGTTGCTGGCGGGCTGCTACCGCGGCGCGCTCGATCTTGCGGCGGATCACCGGCTCACCTCGATCGCTTATCCGGCAATCTCGACCGGCGTCTATCGTTTTCCGCCCGACCGCGCCGCGCGCATCGCGGTCGGCACGGTGGCCTCGGAAATCGCCGCGCATGCGCGCGGGATGCAGCGGGTGGTGTTCTGCTGCTTTTCGGGCGACAGCGCGGAGCATCACAAGGATGCGTTCGGGGAGCTGGGGCTGGTTTAATTTACCGTTCGTCCCCGCGAAGGCGGGGACCCAATCTTCAAGAACTGGATTCCCGCTTTCGCGGGAATGATTACGCTCGGAGAAGCTCTAACCCTTCGGCGCCACATCCAGCCTTGCGATCCAGTTCGCCAGATTGGGCGTCGCGGCGGGATAGATCTTCAACACTTCGGGATCGTGTCCCGGCACCATGTGCTGGCGCGACGAGGCGAGCTTCAAAAGCGTCTTGTAGCCTTCGAGCGTGTCGCCGACCGAATAGGTGATCGGGAACACGCGGCCCTCGTCGATGTGCGAATAGAGATGGCAGCAGTCGGAAGCGAGCACGACATAGCCGCGTTGCGTCTTGACGCGCACGCATTGCAGCCCCTTCGAATGGCCGCCGATCTTGTGCACGGTGATGCCGGGCGCGAGTTCCTCGCTGCCGTCGTGGAAGTCGACGCGATAGGCGTAGAGTTTGCGCACCATGGCGTGCACGTCGTCCTCCGAGAACGGAATGCGCAGCGTCTGGTGGCACATGCAGCGGCCCGTGCAATAGCCCATCTCGGTGTCCTGGATGTGATAGCGCGCATTGGGGAACAGGTCGTAATTGCCGGCGTGGTCCCAATGCATGTGGGTGGCGATGACGTGATCGACCTTGTCGGGCGCAACCCCGAGCGCCTGCAGCCCCTCGCCCACCGGATGAACGATCTTGCGCTGGCGCTCCTTGGCCGCCTTCTCGTCGAAGCCGGTGTCGACCACGAAGGTGCCGTGTGCGCCCTTGATCACCCATACGTAATAGGCAATCGAGGTGATCTCGTCGTGGGGATCGCCGAAAATATAGTTCTCGCTGCGCTTGCGCGCGTGCTCGGCGTAGCAGACGGCATAAACCTCGTGAATGTCATCGCTCATGATATTTTCTCCGCGCCGATGGTGACGCCGGCCTGGCGCTCGATCATTTTGACGATGACGGTGAAATCGCTGTCACCGCCGAACTCCGAATTGGTGCGCTCCCACTGGTCGAGCACGGCGCTCATCACCTCGTGCGGCACAGCGAGCGCCTTGGCTTCGGCAAAGCACAGCCGCACGTCCTTGAGCATCAGCGCGGTGCCGAAACCGTAATTGAAGGTGCGCGGCAGGATCGACTGCGGGAATTTCTGGTCGGAGGCCCTGCTACGGCCGGAGCCGGCATTGATGACATCGATCATGACGCCAGCGTCGAGGCCGGCCTTCACGCCCAAGGCGACGGCTTCCGAAGTGGCCGCCATGGCCGCCGCCGAGAGGAAATTGTTGGCGAGCTTCATGGTCTGCGCCATGCCGGGCTTGTGACCGATGACGAAGACCTTGCCGAACACCGCGAGCGCATCCTTGACGGCATCGATGTCGGCTTGCGGGCCCGACACCATGACGGCGAGCGTACCCTTGTCGGCGCCGCCCACGCCGCCCGACACCGGGCAGTCGATCTGCACGATGTCGCGCTTGGCAAGACCTGCCGCGATCGTCTCGGCCATGCGGGCGCCGGTGGTGGAGAGATCGACGAAGCGCTTGATGCGTTTGCCGCGCAGCACGCCGCCCTCGCCCACCGCGACCTTGGCGACCACCTGCGGCTCCGGCAGGCTCGCCATCACGGTCTCGACCCGGTCGGCGACGTCCTGCGGCGAGGACGCAAGCTGCGCCCCCAGCGCGGTCAAGGCGGCCGTGGCGTCGTTGCGGATGTCGTAGACGACGAGCTTGTGGCCGGCTTCGATCAGCCGCCGCGCCATCGGCGCGCCCATGTTGCCCAGCCCGATGAAGCCGATGTCCATTTTGCGTTCCGTCCCCTTGTTGGCAGTCTTCTTGGGCCGCAACTTTGCCCGATGCGGGCGGCGGCGTCACCCGGCTCTGCGGCTCTCCTCCCCCCCGCGCGCCCTTGCGCGCGGCGGGGGGAGGGTCGGGGGTGGGGGGCGTATTGCCTGACGACCACGCCGAGGCCGCCACCCCGGTTCGCATCGCTGACGCGACGCGAACCGACCTCCCGCCGCTTGGCGGGGGGAGGGTGAGTAGGCCAAAAGCCCTATTGACCTTATTATAAGCCTGCTTATTATAACGACACTTCTAAACTAACGAAGCCCGAACCCCCGAAATGCCCGATCGGCCGCTCACCCGCGAAATCGCCTTCAATCTCATGGACGTAGCCCGCATGATGCGGACCTACGCCGACCAGCGTGCGCGCCAGTTCGGCATTTCCCGCGCGCAATGGGGCGTGCTCGTGCGGCTCGACCGCCAGGAAGGACTCAAACAGTCCGAGCTCGCCGAGATCCTCGACCTGCAGCCGATCTCGCTCACCCGCCTGCTCGACCGCTTGGCCGAGAACGGGCTGATCGAGCGCCGCCCCGACCCGAACGACCGGCGCGCCAACCGGCTCTACCTGAAGCCTGCCGCGCGGCCGCTGCTCGACAAGCTCAGCAAGCTCGGCGCCGACCTGATGCGGGAGGTGATGGCCGGCATCGACGCGCAGGCCAATGAGCGGATGCGGCACGACCTCGAGCGCATGAAGGACAATCTGCGCGACGCCATCAACGGCTATTCCCACGGACAGCAAGCCCCCACGGTCAAAGCCCTATGAGTGAAAAGAACTTGAAAATCGTCCCGGCCTCGGATGCCGAGATCGCGCCGTCGGCCGAACGCGCGCCGGAAGCCAAAGGCGCGCCGCAGGGCGCGCCCGGCGCCAAGAGCGAAGCGGGATCGAAGGCTGCCTCCCGGGCGGGCCGCAAGCGGCTGCGCATGATGCTGCTGATCGTTCTGCCGTTGATCGCTCTCATCGTCGGCGGCGCGTTTTATCTGATGGGCGGGCGCTACATCTCGACCGACAACGCCTATGTCGGCGCGCAGAAGGTGCTGATCACGCCCGACATCTCCGGCAAGATCATCCATGTCGCGGTGATCGAAGGCCAGCACGTCAAGCCGGGCGACGAACTGTTCACGCTCGATCCCGAGCCCTATCGCCTGGCGCTGCGCCAAGCCGAAGCCAAGCTCAATGCCGCGCGCAGCGACTACGACAAGCTGAAGACCACGCTCGCCTCGCTCACCAAGCTGGCGGGACTGGCGCAGAAAAACGTCACGCTGAAGAAGGCCGATTTCGACCGCAAGCAGAAGCTGCTCGGCTCGCGCGCCACCTCGCAGGTCGACGTCGACACTGCGGCGTCGGCGCTGGTGACCTCGGAGCTGCAGGCACAGTTCACCAAACAGCAGCGCGACTCCGCGCTCAATCAGCTGCTCGGCAATCCCGACCTGCCGCTCGCACAATTCCCCGAATATGCGCAAGCCAAGGCCGCGGTCGAGGACGCCAAGCGCAATCTCGACCACACGGTGGTGCGCGCGCCCATGTCGGGCACCGCAACGCAGGTCGATAATATTCAGCTCGGCCGCTTCGTGCCGGCCGGCACGCCGATCCTGAGCGTGATCGACGACCAGAACCCCTGGGTCGAAGCCAATCCGAAGGAAACCGACATCACCTATTTGCGCCTCGGGCAGAAGGCGAGCCTCTCCGTCGATTCCTTCCCCGATCATACGTTCAGCGGGCATGTCGTGGCGGTCAGTCCCGGCACCGGCGCGCAGTTTTCGATCCTGCCGCCGCAGAACGCCACCGGCAACTGGGTGAAGGTGGTGCAACGGGTGCCGGTGCGCATCGCCTTCGACAAGGACGAGGACACGCGCCTGCTGCGCGCCGGCATGAGCGTGAACGTCGACATCGACACCGGCCACAGCCGGCTGCCGTCGTTCCTCTCGGCCTTCGCCAAAGAAGCGCCCGACGCCAAGAAATGAGCGCCCGCGCCGCATCGCTGTCGCCCAAGGTCTTACGCATGCTGGTGACGGTGTGCGCGATGACGGCGACCATCATGCAGGCGCTCGACACCACCATCGCCAACGTGGCGCTGCCCTATATGCAGGGCTCGCTGTCGGCCTCGCTCGACCAGATCAACTGGGTGCTGACCTCTTATATCGTCGCCGCGGCGATCATGACGGCGCCGATGGGGTGGATGGCCGACCGCTTCGGCCGCAAGAAGCTGTTCATCGTCTGCGTCGCCGGCTTCACCGTCGCTTCGCTGTTGTGCGCGCTGGCGCAGAATATCGAGCAGATCGTGCTGTTCCGGCTGATGCAGGGCATGGCAGGCGCGGCGCTGGTGCCGCTGTCGCAGTCGGTGCTGCTCGATTCCTACACGGCCGAGGAGCGCGGCGGCGCCATGGCGATCTGGGGCGTCGGCGTCATGCTGGGGCCGATCATGGGCCCGACGCTGGGCGCCTGGCTCACCGACAATTACTCCTGGCACTGGGTGTTCCTGATCAACCTGCCGATCGGCATCATGACCGTCATCGGCCTCATGCTGTTCATGCACGAAACCGAAAAGCACGAGCACCTGCGCTTCGACTGGTTCGGCTTTCTGGCGCTCGCCGTCGGCATCGGCTCGCTGCAACTGCTGCTCGACCGCGGCGAGCAGGTCGGCTGGTTCGAGGCGAGCGAGATCTGGATCGAGATGATCGTCGCGATCGCCGGCTTCTACTATTTCTTCGCGCATTCGTTGACCACCGACGAGCCGTTCGTGCGCTTCGACATGTTCAAGGACCGCAATTTCGTGTCCGGCTGCGTGTTCATGGTGGTGATCGGCGTGGTGCTGTTCGGCACCATGGCGCTGGTGACGCCGTTCATGCAGCAGCTGCTCGGTTACCCGATCCAGACCGCCGGTTTCCTGCTCGGCTCGCGCGGCGTCGGCACGCTGCTCACCATGATGGTGGCGCCGCGGCTGATGAAGCTGTTCGAAACGCGCTGGCTGATCCTGGCCGGGCTCGGCCTGACCGCCGGCACGCTCTACTACTTCACCGGCTTCTCGCTCGACACCTCGCAGAACACCATCGTCGTCATCAGTATCATCCAGGGTGTCGGGCTCGGCCTCCTGTTCGTGCCGATCACCACCGCCGCCTTCTCCACGCTGCCGCACAACTTGCGCACCGGCGGCACCGCCATCCTGACGCTGGTGCGCAATATCGGCTCCTCGATCGGCATTTCCATGGTGATCGCCAACCTGACCAACGAGACCAATTACATGCACGCCCGGCTGGCGGCGCAGATAACGCCGTTCAACGACGCGCTGCAGTTTCCAGACGTGCACCACTATCTCAACATGGCGACCGAGCAGGGGCGCGCCATGATGGACCTCATCGTCACCCAGCAGGCGAATCTGATCGCCTATCTCAACGACTACAAGCTGCTGATGCTGCTGACCATCGCCACGATGCCGCTGGTGCTGATCTTCCGCTCGGCCGGCCGCACGCCGACCGAGGAAGATCTGGAAGAGGCGGCGGTGCTGGATTAATTGGGGCGCGTGTCCCGGACGCGGTGCAGCGCCATAAGCGCGTTTACGCGCGTCTTCGACGCGCTATGGCGGTGCACCGCAGATCCGGGACCATTGCAAAGATAGGCTTGAGTTTTTCGCAGTCCCGGGTCTGCAGCGCATCACTCACGTGCTGCGCTGCGCCCGGGACACGCCAGACCCAAACTCCTTCCGCACCATCTCGGTGTGCTCGCCCAGCGTCGGGATCGGGCCGTAACTGCGCTCCGCGCCGGCAAAGCGCGGGGTGGGCGCCGGCATCGATATCGGCCCGCTCGGCGAATTGACCGTGATGCGCCGCAAATGCGGATGCGTCGACAGCAATTGCCAGTCGTTGACGCGGCCGAAGGCGATGTCGGCGGCCTGCAGCATCTGCATCAACGGCTCGACGTCGTATTCGGCGAACTCCTTGGCGACCAGCGCGTCGGTCTCGGCGCGGTGCTTGACCCGCTGCGGGACGGTCGCAAATTTCTCCTGCGTGCCGAGCGAAGCGTCGCCCAGCACCTTGTCGGCCAGCACGCGCCATTCGCGGTCGTTCTGGATCGAGATCAGGATGTCGGCGCCGTCGCGCGACTTGAACACGCCGTAGGGCGCGATGGCCGCATGCGCGAGCCCGATGCGCTTGAACGGCGTGCCGCCCTCGCCGGACAGAAGCGGCACCGTCATCCACTCTGCCATCCCATCGAACATCGATACCGAAATCTCCGCGCCCGCACCGGTCTTGCCGCGCGCGAGCAGCGCTTCCAGAATGGCCTGATAGGCGTTGAGGCCGGCGGCGACGTCGACGATCGACACGCCGACGCGCGCCGGCGCCTCCGGCCCGCCGGTGACGGACGACACGCCCGATTCCGCCTGGATTAGCAGGTCATAAGCCTTGCGCTGCGCGTAGGGGCCGCTCTCGCCATAGCCGGAGATCGAGCAACAGATGAGCTTCGGATAGTCATGGCGCAGCCGCTTGACGGCAAAGCCGAGCTTGCCGAGCGCGCCGGGTTTGAGGTTCTGCACGAACACGTCGGCCTTGGCGAGCATGGCTTCGAGCAGCGCCTTGTCATCTTCCTTGGTGAGGTCGATCACCACCGACTGCTTGCCGCGGTTGAGCCAGACGAAATTGGCGCTCTCGCCGTGCACGACGTGGTCGTAGTAGCGCGCAAAGTCGCCCTCCGGCCGCTCGACCTTGATCACGCGCGCGCCGGCGTCGGCGAGCCGGCAGGTGCATTGCGGCGCGGCCACGGCCTGTTCGACCGAGACGACGAGCAGGCCTGAGAGGGGGAGAGATGGCACGGCCTACCTCTCCCCGCTTGCGGGGAGAGGTCGGTTCCCGCCTCCGGCGGAAACCGGGTAAGGGGGCGCTTCTTCGTGCAGAGCGCCTGCAATCACTTCCAGCACGCCGTCCATATTGCTCATGATGTCGTTATTCCAGAATTGTAGGACCCGATAGTTATGCTCGCGCAGCCATTGGTCGCGCATACGGTCGCGCCCGCTGTCGTCATGTTGCCCACCATCGACTTCAATGACCAATCGTTTCTCACGGCATAGGAAATCGACGACGTAGCGCCCCAAGGTCTGCTGGCGAACAAATTTATGTCCATTGATGGCACGGCTACGCAACCTGTTCCAAAGGCGCAATTCAGCGTTGGTCGAATCGCGCCGGAGGCGCCGCGCCAGACCCGTTCTGATTTTTTCGGCTCCGCGCATACGGCTACGCCCCCTCACCCGGCCTGCCTTCGCTAAAGCTTCGGCGGGCCGACCTCTCCCCGCAAGCGGGGAGAGGTAAGCGTGCCGCGCGGCACGCGCAGAATCAATACGACCGCGGCAGACCGAGCACATGCTCGGCCAGATAGGAAAGGATCATGTTGGTGGAGATCGGCGCCACCTGGAACAGCCGCGTCTCGCGGAATTTGCGCTCGACGTCGTATTCCTCGGCGAAGCCGAAGCCGCCGTGCGTCTGCACGCACATGTCGGCGGCGAACCAGGCGGCGTCGCCGGCGATGAGCTTGGCCATGTTGGCCTCCGGCCCGATCTCGCCGCCGGCTTCGTATTTGGCGGCGGCATCGTGCACCATCAATTCGGCGGCGCGCATCTGCGCATAGGCGCGCGCGATCGGAAACTGCACGCCCTGGTTCTGTCCAATCGGCCGGCCGAACAGCACGCGTTCCTTGGCATAGGCTGATGCTTTCGCGATGAACCATTTGGCGTCGCCCACCGCCTCGGCCGCGATCAGGATACGCTCGGCGTTCATGCCGGAAAGAATATAGCGGAAGCCCTTGCCCTCTTCGCCGATCAGGTTCTCCGCCGGCACGCGCAGATCGTCGAGGAAGATCTGCGTGGTGGCGTGGTTCATCATGGTGCGCACCGGCGTGATCGTCATGCTGGTGCTTTCGGCGAGTTGCATGTCGACCAGGAACACCGACAGGCCGTCGGTGCGCTTCTGCACCTGCTCGCGCGGCGTGGTGCGCGCGAGCAGCAGCATCAGATCGGAATGCTGCGCGCGCGAGGTCCACAGCTTCTGGCCGTTGACGACGTAACTGTCGTTGCCCTCGCGGCGCGCGGTGGTGCGAAGGCTGAGCGTGTCGGTGCCGGAGGTCGGCTCCGTTACGCCGAAAGCCTGCAGGCGCAATTCGCCGCTGGCGATCTTGGGCAGATAGCGCTCCTTCTGCGCGTCGCTGCCGTGGCGCAGGATCGTGCCCATGATGTACATCTGCGCGTGGCAGGCGGCGCCGTTGCAGCCCGCGGCATGGATTTCCTCGAGGATGGCGGCGGCCGCGCTGATCGGCAGCCCGCTGCCGCCGTATTGCTCCGGAATGAGCGCGGCGAGATAGCCGGCGTCGGTGAGCGCGGCCACGAACTCGCTCGGATAGGCGCGCTCGCGGTCGAGCGCGCGCCAGTATTCGCCGGGGAACTTGGCGCAGAGCGCGCGCACGCCCGCGCGGATGTCGGCGTGGTCTTCTTTGTGTTCGGCTTTGGTCATTGCTATATCCGTCGCGGCAATCTCTGCGTTACCTCTCCCCGCTTGCGGGGAGAGGTCGGCCCGCCTGTCGCCGTCATTCTACTTCCGCTCGCCCGTTGTTGATCGCCACCACGTCGCGCTCGGCGACGCGCGCACGGAAGCTGACCACATTGCCCTCGCGCCACATCTCAGTGCGGATGGTCTCACCCGGATAGACCGGCGCCGAGAAACGCCCGGCGATTGTCGTGAGCCGCGCCGGATCGTAGCCGCAGAGCGATTTCAGCAGCGCGTGGCCGGCGACGCCGAAGGTGGCGAGCCCGTGCAGGATGGGGCGCGGAAAGCCGGCGGCGCGCGCGAATTCCGGCTCGGCGTGCAGCGGGTTGGTGTCGCCGGACAGGCGATAGATCAGCGCCATTTCCGGCCGCGTCGGCAGATCGCAGGTTACGTCCGGCGTGCGGTCGGGGATCGGGTGCGGGGCCGGCGCGGCGTGCGTCGGGCCGCCGAAGCCGCCGTCGCCGCGGCAGAAGGTGGTTTGGTTGAGCACGGCCAGCAGATCGCCGCTCTGCTTGTCGGCGATGCGGCGCTCGGAGAACACCAGCGCGCCCCTGCCCTCGCCCTTGTCGATCACGTCGAGGATGCGGGTCTTGCCGATCACCTGTCCTTCCGTCATGACCGGCTTGTGCAGCGTGACGCCCTGCTCGCCGTGCACGACCTTGTGCCAGTTGATGCCGATGTCGGGATGGCGCAGCCAATAGGGCGAATAGGCCTGCACCACGGCATAGGTCGGCAGCGCCTTGAGGTTCTTCTCGTAGACGAAAGCGAGCTCGTCCTCGTTCATCGGGTCCTGGCCGAAGCCGAGGCCGAGCGCGTAGAGCATCACGTCCTTGGGGCCGTAGCTGTGTTCGACCGGCGGCACGTCGAGGGCGAGGAGCTTTTCGTAGTTGAGCATGGCGATCCCGGCAGATGTACGCCGGGCACATTAGCGGGGCGGGCGGCGGGGACAAGCCCGCTTTGCGGCGGCCACCTCTCCCGCTGCGCGGGGCGAGGGAACTAGCCCCACACCTCCCGCGCGATCTCCACGATCATCGCGAGCTTGGCCCATTGCTCGTCCTCGGCCAGCACGTTACCCTCTTCGGTCGAGGCGAAGCCGCATTGCGGTGACAAGCACAGTTGATCGAGAGCCACGTATTTGGTGGCCTCCTCGATGCGGCGCTTGATGTCGTCCTTGGGCTCCAGCCGCCCCTGCTTCGACGTGACCAGCCCGAGCACGATCTGCCGCTCGCTCTTGGGGAAGAAGCGCAAGGGCTCGAAGCCGCCGGCGCGGTCGCTGTCGTATTCCAGAAAATAGCCATCGAGTTTGGTGTTGCCGAGCAATTGCTCGGCGACGAACTCGTAGCCGCCCGAGGCGATGAAGGTGGAGCGGAAATTGCCGCGGCAGGAATGCATGGTGATCGCCATGTCGGCGGGCTTGTCCTTGAGCGCCTCGTTGGTGACCTGCGCGTAGATCGCCGGCAGGCTGTCGGGATCGTCGCCGCGCTTCTTCGACTCCTCGCGCTCGTGCGGATCGCAGATCATCGCCCAGGCGGTGTCGTCGAGCTGGAGATAGCGGCAGCCGGCATCGTAGAAGGCGCGGATCGCCTTGCGCCACGTGGCCGCTACGTCGGCGAAGAATTCGTCGTAGCCGGGATAGGCCTCTTTGCTGACCATGGCGCGGCCCTGCCGGAAGTGAAACGTCGAGGGCGCCGGGATGCACATTTTCGGCGTGACCTTGCACACGCTCTTGAGAAACTTGAAATGCTCGAGCTGCGGATGCCCGACAAAATCGACCTTGCCGGCAATCTTGAGCGCCTCGGCTTTGGTCTCGACGCCGTGGAATTTGATCGGCGGCGCGCCGATGCGCTCGACGCCTTGCAAGCCCCAGAAGAAATCGAAATGCCACCAGGAGCGGCGGAACTCGCCGTCGGTGGCGAGCTGCAGGCCGGCTTCCTCCTGCTTGCGGACGATCTTCTCGATCTCCCGGTCCTCGACCTTCTTCAAAGCCGCGGCGTCGATCTCACCTTTGGCGTGCTTCACGCGCGCTTCCTTCAGCGGCGCGGTGCGCAGCAGCGAGCCGACGTGATCGGCGCGGAAGGGCGGTTTGGTGCGTTGGGTCATAGGTTTGCCTCTTGTCCCGGATGCGGTGCAGCGCGATAGCGGTGCACCGCTGATCCGGGACCGCCACAGACTCGAACGGTCCCGGGTCTGCAGCGCACCACTTCGTGCTGCGCTGCGCCCGGGACACGAAGCCTTACTTCCCCCACACCTCTTCGGCGATTTCCACCACCATGCGCAGCTTGGCCCATTGCTCCTCTTCGGCGAGCACGTTGCCTTCCTCGGTCGAGGCGAAGCCGCATTGCGGCGAGAGACAAAGCTGGTCGAGCGCGACGTATTTGGTCGCCTCGTCGATGCGCTTCTTGATGTCGTCGCGCGGCTCCAGACGACCCGTCTTGGAGGTGATCAGGCCGAGCACCGCGATCTTGTCGCCCTTGGGGAAATACCGCAGCGGCTCGAAACCGCCGGCGCGGTCGGTGTCGTATTCCAGGAAGTAGCCGTCATAGTTCAATTTCTGGAACAGGGTCTCGGCGACCGGCTCGTAGCCGCCCGACGAAATCCAGGTCGAGCGGAAATTGCCGCGGCAGATGTGCGAGGTGATGGTCATGTCGGCGGGCTTGGCCGCCATCGCCTTGTTGGTGCAGGCGGCATAAGTTTCCTGCAGATGGTCGACGTCGACGCCGCGTTCGCGCGCCTTCTTCAGTTCCTCTTGCGAGCACAAATAGGCCCAGGCGATGTCGTCGAGCTGCAAATAGCGGCAGCCGGCGGCATAGAAGGCCTTGATGGCGTCCTGATAGGCGGTCGCCAGATCGTCGAAGATGGCGTCGCGGTTCGCATAGGCATCCTTGCTCACCGCGTTGGGCTCGAGCCGGAAGTGCACCATGGCCGGAGACGGAATGGTCATCTTCGGCATCACCTTGGTGTGCTCTTTCAAGAACTTGAAATGCTCGATCATCGGGTGATTGGAGAAGCCGATCTTGCCCGAGATCTTGAGGACGTGCGGCTTGGTCTGCACGCCCTGGAACTGGATGCCATGGTCGCTTTCGACCACATCGATGCCGTCGAGCCCGCCGATGAAATCGAAGTGCCACCAGGCGCGGCGGAACTCGCCGTCAGTGGCGAGCTTCAGCCCGATGTCTTCCTGTTTCTTGATGATCTTGACGATCTCGGCGTCCTCGACCGCTTTCAATTGTGCGGCCGTGATCTCGCCCTTCTCGCGCTTGGCGCGCGCTTCCTTGACCGGCGCGGTGCGCAGGATCGAGCCGACATGGTCGGCGCGGAATGGCGGTTTACTGCGTTGCGACATCGTTTCCTCCGCGGATGCCCGGCGCCTTGAGCAGCGCGGGCTTGAATTTCAATGAGCCATAGCACGGCTGGCGCCGTGCCGTCCCGCGGACGCTTCGCACGCGTAGCGCGCGGTTTCAATGGTGCCCCCGAAGGAAAAATAATGCGGAGCAACGTCGCCCAGGCCTTCGGCCTCGCCGAGCGCCGCGATGATGCGGTCGGGGCCGACATGGCCGATGAGGCCGCTGGCGGCGCCCGATACCAGCCCGCGCAAGGAAGCGGCGACGCCGCAGCGCCGGGCGTAGCGGATGAGCGCCGGCACGCTGGTCGGCCCCGCCATGCCGACTTTGACCGGCCGCGCGATACCGCAGGCGCGCAATTGCTTCAGCCAGGCGAGGATGCGCTCGGGCGCGAAGGAGAACTGGCTGACGATGTGCACGGCTAAGCCCTGCGCGCAGGCGGCCGCGATCTTCTCGTCGAGCGCGGCCTCCAGCCGGCCGGGCGCGATGCGCGGATGGCCTTCCGGATAGGCGCCGATCCCGATCTCCTCGATGCCGAATTCGCGCAATGCGCCTTTCTGGATCACCGCCAGCGCGTCTGGAAAGTCTCCTGCGGTTTCGGCATCGCCGCCGATCACCAGCACGCGCCTGATATCCGCCTCGCCGCGCAGGCGCGCCAGCAGGTCGGCAAGCGCGCCGGCGCTACCGACCCGGCGCGCGGCAATGTGCACCACCGGCTCGAGACCGGCTTGGCGCAAACGCGCGGCGGAGCCGACGATCTCGGCCGGCGTGACCGTCGGCACCGCGGAGAAATAGACCGGCGTCGCGCGCGGCAGGATGTCGGCGAGCGCGGCGATCTCGGCCGCGCCCGGGCGCGTGGCCTCGATGGAGAACTGCTGGGAGATGCTCACGGGCTATCTCCGTCATCCTGAGGTGCGAGCCGCGAAGCGGCGAGCCTCGAAGGATAATCGGCCACCGCAAGTCGGCTGCAGCCGACTTGCGCCGCGAAATACTGCTGCCGATCTCGGGTACACCCGAGATCGGTGGCCGTCGCCCTTCGAGGCGCGCCTGCGGCGCGCGCCTCACGGTGACGGATCGAAGCTTTGCCGATCATCTGCAAGACCAACTCACTCGCGCCGGCGCGAGATCACGAAGCTTTCGTCGTAGAACCACAAGCCGCCGTTCTTCTGCAGCACGTCTCGCGTCGCCGCGATATAGCGGCGGTCGCTGTTGACGTCGGTCAGGCGGTCGTCCTCGATCTGCGCGACGTAAATCGCCGCGTTCCAGGCGGCGAGCAAAGTCGAGGTGCCGATCGAACTGGAGATTTCCGACGGCAGCGTGTGCATGTCGTAGCGGAACAGCGAGCGCTGGTCGGCATAGGCATTGAAGTTGAGATCGCGGCCGGCGGAACCGAGATCGTGCTTGACCTCCTTGAGCAGGTCATGACGGCTATGCTCGAACGGACGATCGTCCGGCCAGACTTTGTGGATGATCTCCATGCCCGGGTCGTGGCCGTAGGAGTGGATGGCGATCATGCGCCCGCCCGGTCCGAGCGCCTTGGCGAGCGGCGCCAGCACGCGCTTGGCCTTGAATTCGAGCGAAGCACGGGCGCGATAGGGCTGCGAGGCGATCACCAAGTCGTACTCGGCGACCGCGCCGCCGGGCTTGGGCACGATCTGGTCGAGCAGAAACTTGTGGTCGTTGCGGTAGAGCACCACGATGACCGGCCGCTCGTAGACCGGATTGCCGCTCTTGGCCGACACGCGCGCCTTCCAATTCTCGCCCAGGAACGGCTCCAGCGCGGTGATCTGTTCCTCGAAGGAATGCGCGGTGCTGCCCTCCATCGCCACTTCCTTCCAGACCAGGCTGGTGGCGGCGCTCAAGGATTTCACGGCCAGCCAGGGCGCCTCGGCATAGGCGAGGTTGGTCAGCACCACCACGGTCGCGGGATGCTCGACGAAGCGGTCCGCCATCTTCTGCAGCGTGAGGCGGATGTCCTCCAGGCTGATCTCCTTGCCGACGATATAGAACGGCATGGTGGGGAAGCGGTCGTGCATCGTGCGCATGACGCGCGAGAGCACGGTGCCGTCACCGACGCCGGCGTCGAACACGCGCACCGCCGGCGGGCGCGGATGGATGTTGTGCAGTTCGAGGCCGACGCGGTTGGCGATCTCCCATTTCTCCGAGCAGGTGTTCACGAACAGCAGATATTTCTGCCGGTTGTCGAAGAAGCGGAAATTGCGGGTGGGGTCGTCGCTCGCCTGGCCCGAAGCCACCGGCGGCGCCGGCGGCGTCACTTCCGGCAGCGCCGGCGCCGGCTGCTCGAACAGGATGCGGCGGCGGGCCGGCGCGCCGTCTGCGTTCGTCGCCATGAAGGCGCGGATGCGCTCGAGCGTGTCGGTGGTGATGCGGCCGCCGTTGCGCAGCCGGTTGGCGAGCTTGCCGTCGTTGACGGCGCGGCGTCCGAACGTGGATTCGGCAAGCCCGCGCGCACGGCAGAATTCGCCGATCTCCTGGAGGATTTGCTCGTTCATGGCACGTTTCCCGGGGCGGCTCTAGGCGGCCGCTATTGCCGGCAAGCCAACCAAGCTGGGAGCGCCGCGTCAACCGGAAAAATGACATGGGAAAAGATGGGCAAAGTGGGTGGGCAAATTTTTGAGAAGAAATCGTTGTAAAACATCACAATCGGCGCCAAAATATTTCCTGTGCCGGCCGTAAAGCTTGTAAAGTGTGGGGAAATGCCCACTAATCGCTCAAAATAGTGGGCAAATGTGGGTAAGCCGGTCGCCGGTATTCGGGCCCGCTGCGATCAGACTTCGAAGAAAACCGTCTCGTTTTCGCCCTGCACGCGGATATCGAAGCGGTAGACGGTCTGCCCGCCCTTCTCCTGCTTGTGGGCAATGAGGGTGCCGCGGCGGTCCTGCGGCACCAGGGCCAGGATGGGATCGTCGGCGTTCGACTTCTCGTCCGAGAAATAGAGCCGGGTATAGATCTGCCGCAGCATGCCGCGCGAATAGACCGCGACCACGATATGCGGTGCCTGCTGCTTGCCCTCCGGCCCGGGCACCCGCCCCGGCTTGACACTGTCGAAGGCATAGACGCCCTCGGTATCGCAGGCCGAGCGCCCGAAGCCCTTGAACTTGGCATTGGGTAGCGCGCGCTTGTCGGCCGGCGAGGCGTAGCGGCCCTGGGCATCGGCCTGCCAGATCTCGATCATGGCGTCGGGGATCGGCTTGCCGTCGCCGTCGATGACGGCGCCCTCGATGCGGATACGCTCGCCGGAGGCGTCCGGCGTGACCAGGTCGGCGCCGATCGTTTCCTTCCAGTCGTAGAGATGCTTGTCGTGCTCGGGCCGCCACTCATAGCGGTTGCGCGGGGTGAGCCCGTAGGCGAAGAACGGGCCGACGGTCTGCGATGGGGTGATGTCAGACATGGAACGTCCGCTTATTGTGCTTGAGCGATTGTAATCAACTCCGCTCATTCCCGCGCAAGCGGGAATCCAGAGTTACGATCTCAGAGTCTGCGGCCCCCGCCCTGGGTCCCCGCTTTCGCGGGGACGAGCGGATATGGTGAGATGCGGACCATGAGCTAATGCTTGTCCTGCGGTGTCGCTTCGCGTCCGCGCAGCACGATGTCGAAGCGGAAGCAGAGCGCCCAATCGGGAACGGTGTTTTCGAGATCGAAGGTCGCGACCATGCGCGCACGCGCCTTCTCGTCGGTCACCGAATTGAAGATCGGGTCGAACGGGAACAGCGGATCGCCCGGGAAATACATCTGCGTGACCAGCCGCGACAGGAACGAGTGGCCGAACACCGAGAAATGGATGTGGTTCGGCCGCCAGGCGTTGTAGTGATTGCCCCACGGATAGGCGCCGGGCTTCACGGTGATGAACTTGTAATAGCCGTTCTTGTCGGTGACGGCGCGCCCCGCCCCGGTGAAGTTCGGGTCGAGCGGCGCCGGGTGCTGGTCGACATTGTGGATGTAGCGGCCGCAGGCATTGGCCTGCCAGATCTCCACCAGCGTGTCGGGCACCGGGCGCTTGTCCTCGTCGAGCACGTGGCCGTGCACGACGATGCGCTCGCCGAGCGGCTCGCTCTTGTGCTGCTTGGTGAGGTCGTTGTCGCCCTCCTGCACCGTGTCGTGGCCGTAGACCGGGCCGGTCAGTTCCGACAGCGTGTGCGGCATCAGAATGAGCGGCTTGGACGGCGAGCGCTTGACCGTGCTGCGATAGTCGGGGCTGAGATGCCTGGGAAAGACCTTCAGGCTTTCCGGCGGATAGATCAGCGACATTCTTTGCGTCCCCTTGTTCTTTCAGCTCACGCGCTCGAGCGCCAGCGACACGCCTTGCCCGACGCCGACGCACATGGTGGCAAGCGCGAGCTTGCCGTCGCGCTCGTGCAGACCGTGCGCGGCGGTCAGCACCAGACGCGCGCCCGACATGCCGAGCGGGTGGCCGAGCGCGATCGCCCCGCCATGCGGATTGACGTGCGCGGCGTCGTCGGCAAGGCCGAGCTGCCGCAGACAGGCTAGCGACTGCGAGGCGAAGGCTTCGTTGATCTCGATCAAATCGTAGTCGCCGATCTTCTGCCCCAGCCGCGCCATCAGCTTGCGCGACGCCGGAACCGGGCCGATGCCCATGACGCGCGGCGGCACCGCGGCCGAGGCCATGCCGAGCACGCGCGCGCGCGGCGTCAAGCCGTGCTCCTTGACCGCCTTCTCCGAGGCGACGATCAACGCGGCGGCGCCGTCATTGACGCCGGAGGCGTTGCCGGCGGTGACGGTGCCGTCCTTCTTGAACGGCGTCTTCAGCTTGGCGAGCTGCTCGAGCGAGGTTTCGGGACGCGGATGCTCGTCGCGGTCGACCAGCGTGGGGCCGGCCTTGCCGCCGGGCACCTCGACCGGCACGATCTCGGTCATGAAATAGCCGCGGCCTTCCGCCTCGCCCGCGCGCATCTGCGAACGGAGCGCGAAGGCGTCCTGGTCGGCGCGGCTGACCTGGTATTCCTCTGCTACGTTCTCAGCCGTTTCGGGCATGGCATCGACGCCGTATTGCTGCTTCATCAGCGGGTTGATGAAGCGCCAGCCGATGGTGGTGTCGTAGAGCTCGGCCTTGCGCGAGAAGGCGGCGTCGGCCTTGCCCTGCACGAAGGGCGCGCGCGTCATGGATTCGACGCCGCCGGCGATGGCGAAGTCCATCTCGCCGGCCTTGATGGCGCGCGCGGCGCTGCCCACCGCCTCCATGCCCGAGGCACAAAGCCGGTTGAGCGTCACGCCCGGCACGCTCTGCGGCAGGCCGGCCAGCAATGCCGCCATGCGCGCGACGTTGCGGTTGTCCTCGCCGGCCTGATTGGCGCAGCCGTAGAACACGTCGTCGAGCTTTTCCCAGTCGACATGGGTGTTGCGGGCGATCAGCGCCTTGATCGGCACGGCGGCGAGGTCGTCGGCGCGCACTCTGGCGAGCGCGCCGCCGAAGCGGCCGATCGGCGTGCGGGCGGCGTCGCAGATGAAGACTTCGTGCAATTTTTCGCTCATGGCACCTGTCCTTGGATCACGCCGCCTCGGCGGTGGCGCGGGCGGTGCGCGCGTGTAATTCGCGCAGCACTTCCAGTTCCTGCGCGGTCGGCGGCGGCGTCTCGTCGACCTTGGCGGCGTATTTCACCTTCCAGCCGGTCGCTTCCTGGATTTGCTCGCGGGTGACGCCCGGATGGATGGAGACCACGGTCATCTCCTTGGTCTCCGGGTCGGGCGCGAACAGCGCCAGATCGGTGATCAGCTTGGTCGGGCCTTTCGTATTCACGCCGAGTTTCTTGCGCGAATTGCCGCCCGAGACGTGACCGATCGAGGTGACGAAGTCGAGCTTGTCGACGAAGCCGCGCGTCGACTGCGCCATGATGATGAAGATCTCGCCGCAGGAAATGGCGATCTCCGGCGCGCCGCCGCCGCCGGGCAGGCGCACCTTCGGCTTGTCGTAGGGGCCGACCACCGTCGTGTTGAGGTTGGCGTATTTGTCGATCTGCGCCCCGCCGAGGAAGCCGACCTTGATCCGGCCGCCCTGCAGCCAGTAGCGGAACATTTCCGGCACCGACACGGTCGTGACCGCCGTCTCGCACAGCTCACCGTCGCCGATCGACAGCGGCAATATGGTCGGCTTGGTGCCGAGCGTGCCGGACTCGTAGATCAGCGTGAGGTTGGGCGCGTGCGTGAGGCGCGCGAGGTTGGCCGCCGCCGACGGCATGCCGATGCCGACGAAGCAGACGTCGTCGTCTTTCAGCGCGCGCGCAGCCGCGATGGTCATCATCTCGTTCGGCTTGTAGTCGGTCATGGTAACCTCACTCCGCCGCTGCGCGGTGCTTGCGCGCGTACTGGGCGAAATCCGCCGGACTGCCTTTCATCACGTTCTCATCCATCCATTTAAGGAACGTGTCGCGGTCGCGCGAGATCGCATCCCATTTCTTGTAATAGGCGTTGTTGCGCCCGTAATAGCCCTGCGCATAGGACGGGAAGGCGCCGCCGGGAACTTCCACCACATGGCCGACGGTCCAGGTCGGCAGGATGCAGGCGTTGAGGCTGCGGTTCGACGGCAGCTCCTCGACGATCTCCTCGACCGTCACCACCGAGCGCTTGGACGCGAGCACCGCCTCCTTCTGCACGCCGAGTACGCCTTCCAGCATGACATTCCCTTGCCGGTCGGCGCGTTGGGCGTGGATCACCGCCACGTCCGGACGGTGCGCCGGCACCGCGGCGAGCTCTTCGCCGGTGAACGGACATTTCACGCGCTTGATGTTGGGATTGACCTTGGGCAGGTCGACGCCGACGTAGCCGCGGAAGATCGCGCAGGGCAGTCCCGCCGCGCCCGCCTCATAGGCGTTGGCCATGGAGGCGTGCGATTGTTCCTCGATTTCGAGCTTGTTCGGCCAGCCGTTCTCGATCGCGTCGCGGAAGCGGTGCAGCGAGCCGACGCCCGGATTGCCGCCCCATGAAAACACCACCTTGGCGGCGCAACCCATGCCGATGAGCTGGTCGTAGACCAGGTCCGGCGTCATGCGGATCAGCGTCAGGTTTCTGCGCTTCTGCCGGATGATCTCGTGGCCGGCCGCTTGCGGGATGAGATGGGTGAATCCTTCCACCGCCAGCGTGTCGCCGTCGCGCACGGTCGCTTCGATGGCCTCGGCAAGGGAGGAGATACGTGCCATTTGCTGTTGCTTCCCGGTTGCAGCCCGTATTTACGGCTGGCCACAGGACGGGTCAAATGCCGGCCCGACCCCACTCTTGGACCCCGAAACCATGCTCTTGTCGCAACAGCCGATCTTCACCGTCGAGGCCGATCTCGAACCCTTGTTGAATCTCGGGCAAACGCCCTATGGCGAGCGCCGCATCATCGGCATCGCCGGCGGCCGGGTGCACGGCGAAAAGCTCACGGGCCGCATTCTGCCCGGCGGCGCCGACTGGCAATTCATCCGCAACGACGGCGCCGCCGATATCCAGGCCCGCTACACGATCGAGGCGCATGGCGGCGCGCACATTCTGGTCGACAGCGTGGGCTTGCGGCACGGGCCGCCGGAGGTGATCGCGCGGCTGGCACGCGGCGACAAGGTCGATCCGACGCTCTATTATTTCCGCACCGTGATGCGGTTCGAGACCGGCGACGAGAAGCTGGGCTGGCTGAACCGCATCCTGGCGCTGGCGCGCGGGCAACGCGAGGCGATGCGCGTGCTGCTCGATGTCTATGAGGTGCTGTGATGGCTTCCGATCGTATCGCGATGACCTTGCCCGAATCGCTCAAAGTGGAGATGCAAGGCGACGTCGCCGTGTTGCGGCTCAACCGGGTGCATAAGCGCAACGCGCTCGACGAGGAGACGGTCGAGGGCATCGGCGCCTTCTTCGGCGCGCCGCCCGAGGGCGTGCGCGCCGTGCTGCTGGCGGGCGAAGGCGAGCATTTTTCCGCCGGGCTCGATCTCGGCGACCTGAAGGAGGCGGACGCCGCGCAGGGCATCGAGCATTCGCGCAGCTGGCACCGCGCCTTCGAGAAGCTGCAATTCGGCAAGGTGCCGGTCGTGGCGGTGCTGCACGGCGCCGTGGTCGGCGGCGGGCTGGAACTCGCCGCCGCCGCGCATGTGCGCATCGCCGAGCGCTCGGCCTATTACGCGTTGCCGGAGGGCAGCCGCGGCATTTTCGTCGGCGGCGGCGGTTCGGTGCGGCTGCCGCGGCTGATCGGGGTCGCGCGCATGATGGACATGATGCTGACCGGGCGCACCTATTCGGCCGAGGAAGGCCAGATCATGGGACTGACCACTTATCTGGTCGACGTCGGCAAGGGCTCCGCCAAGGGGCTGGAGCTCGCCCAGCGTATTGCCGGCAACGCCCCGCTTACCAATTTCGCCGTCATGCAGGCCCTCCCCCGCATCGCCGAGAGCGACCCGGCCACCGGCTATGCCATGGAGGCGCTGATGGCGGCGATCTGCCAGGCCGATCCGGCGGCCAAGGAGCGGTTGCGCGACTTCCTGGAAAAGCGCGGCCCCAAGGTGACGCACTCCTAACCGGCGGAACGCGCCGAAATATATCCCGCGCGTAGGCTTTTTCGCTGCGGCGCGCTAGTCTTCGGCCAAACGACGCCCAAAATACGCTCAAGAATACGCGCAAGAACAAGCGCAAGAACAAGCCCAAGGACGCAATGTCGATACCGAGCCTGCAAGCCGAACCGGCGGCCGCACCGTTACGCGCGGTGCGGCTCGGCGCGCCCGACGCGCGCATCGAGCGCAGGAGCGACGGCACCATTATCATACGCTCCGGGCGGCCGCTGGCGCCCTATCACGGCCGGGTCGGCGAGGCGCTGCACAAATGGGCGAAGGCGAAGCCCGACCAGGTGTTCCTGGCCCAGCGCGACGCCAACGACGCCTGGCGCACGCTGACCTACGCCCAGGTGCTCGACCAAGTCGAGCGCATCGCCGCGGCGCTGTTGCGGCGCGGCCTGTCGGCGGAGCGGCCGATCGCCATCCTTTCCGGCAATTCCATCGAGCACGCGCTCTTGGCGCTTGCCGCCATGCATGTCGGCATTCCTTACGCGCCGATCTCGCCGGCCTACTCGCTGATGTCGAGCGACTTCGGCAAATTGCGCATGATCCTGGAGCTGCTCACGCCCGGCCTGGTGTTTGCCGCCGACGGCGGCGCCTTCGGCCGCGCCATCGAGGCGACCGTGCCGGGCGATGCCGAGCTGGTGGTGGCCGCCAATCCGCCCGCGAGCCGCAAGGCGACGCCGTTCGCCGAGCTGATCGGCGCGCCGGATGCACAGAGCGTCGCCGCCGCCCATGCCCGGGTCGGAGCCGACACCATCGCCAAGTTCCTGTTCACCTCCGGCTCGACCGGCAGTCCGAAAGCGGTGATCAACACCCAGCGCATGCTGTGCGCCAACCAGTCCATGATCGTGGACGGCTTCTGCTATGTCGCGGACGAGCCGCCGGTGGTGGTCGACTGGCTGCCCTGGAGCCACACCTTCGGCTCCAACCATAATTTCAATCTGGTGCTGGTGAACGGCGGCTCGCTCTATATCGACGACGGCAATCCGACTCCCGCCGGCGCGCCCAAGACCGCGCGAAACCTGCGCGAGATCGCGCCCACCATCTATTTCAACGTCCCCAAGGGCTACGAGGCGCTGGTGCCGCATCTGCGCGCCGACGAGGTCCTGCGCAAGAACTTCTTCTCGCGGCTGAAGCTCATGTTCTATGCCGGCGCCGGCCTCAATCAGGCCACCTGGGACGATCTCACCCAGCTGGCGATCGAGACGACCGGCGAGCGCATCATATTTCTGACGTCGCTCGGGTCGACCGAGACCGCACCGGCAGCGCTCGCCTGCAGCTGGGAGTCCGGCCGCGCCGGCAATATCGGTCTGCCGTTCCCCGGCGTCGAATTGAAGCTGGTGCCGAACGAAGGCAAGCTCGAAGCGCGGCTGCGCGGCCCCAACATCACGCCGGGCTATTGGCGGCAGCCGGCGCAGACGCAGGCCGCCTTCGACGAGGAAGGCTTCTACAAGATCGGCGACGCGCTCAAATTCGCCGATCCGGACGACCCGAGCAAAGGGTTATTGTTCGACGGACGCATCGCGGAGGACTTCAAGCTGTCGACCGGCACCTGGGTGAGCGTCGGTCCGCTGCGCGCGCGCTTCATCGACCATTTCGCCCCCTACGTGCGCGACGTGGTGCTCGCCGGCGCCGACCGCGACGACATCGGCGCGCTGGTGTTTCCCGATATCGAGGCCTGCCGGCGGCTCGCGGGCCTGAGCGCGGACGCGGACGCGGCGCGGATCGTCGAGCATCCCAAAGTGCGGGCGAAATTCGCCGCGCTCATGCAATCGCTGGCCGCCATGAGCCCCGGCTCCTCGACGCGCGTCGCGCGCGCGGTCGCGATGGCCGAGCCGCCCTCCATGGACAAGAGCGAGGCGACCGACAAGGGCTCGATCAATCAGCGCGCGGTCTTGAAGAACCGCGCCGATCTGGTTGACGAGCTTTACGCCACACCGCTATCTGCGCGGGTTATCGCTTTAGAGGGAATAGACTGATGGAAGCGAAAGGTCAGGCGGCTATCGTCACCGGCGGCGCCTCGGGTCTGGGCGCCGCCTGCGCGCGTACGCTCGCCGCCGCCGGCGCCAAGGTGGCCGTGATCGACGTCAACCAGAAGGCCGCCGCCGAGGTCGCGATCGACATCAACGGCATCGCGATCGCCTGCGACGTGGCCGATGCCGCCGCCGCCGAAGCGGCAATCAAACAGGCCGCCGCCGATCACGGACCGGCGCGCATCCTGGTCAATTGCGCCGGTATCGGGCCGGCCAAGCGCATCGTCGGCAAGGACGGACCGATGCCGCTTGCCGACTTCGAGCGCGTCATCCGCGTCAACCTGATCGGCACCTTCAACATGATGCGGCTCGCCGCGGCCGGCATGCAGGGCCTGGGCCCGCTCGCCGACGGCGAGCGCGGCGTGATCGTGTCGACAGCCTCGGTCGCGGCTTTCGAGGGACAGATCGGGCAGTCCGCCTATTCCGCTTCGAAAGGCGGCGTCGCTTCGCTCACGCTGCCGGCGGCGCGCGAATTCGCCCAGTTCGGCATTCGCGTCCTGGCGATCGCGCCCGGCATATTCGGCACCCCCATGCTGAAGGCGCTGCCGCAGGAAGCGCAGGATTCGCTCGGCGCCGCGGTGCCCTTCCCCAAGCGGCTGGGCGAGCCGCGCGAGTTCGCCGCGCTGGTGATGCATTGCGTGCACAACGCCTATCTCAACGGCGAGGTGATCCGCCTCGACGGCGCGCTCCGCCTGGCGCCGCGCTGAGCAATGTCGAATCGCGTGAGCTACAAACTCCGTTCATTCCCGCGCAAGCGGGAATCCAGAATCCATTGCACTGGCTTACCATGTTGCCGCCCTGGGTTCCCGCTGGAGCCTGTGCTCGGGCCAGCCGGAGGCTGGACCCGAGTACGGGGACGAACGGTTTAGAGGGCGGCACCGTGACCAACCTCAGCAACACCCGCGGCGTGCGTATCGAATGGGGCGACTGCGATCCCGCCGGCATCATCTTCTATCCGCGCTATTTCGAGATTTTCGACGCATCGGTAGCGGCGCTGTTCGAGCGCGCGCTCGGGCTGACCAAGTTCGAACAGCTCAAGACTTTCAAATTCGCCGGCTATCCGCTGGCACGCACGCAGGCGCGCTTTCTCAGGCCCACCCGCTTCGGCGACGACGTGGCGGTGGAGAGCACGATCACCTTCGGCCGATCGAGCTTCGACGTCGCGCACAAACTGAGCCTCGACGGCGCCCTGTGCGTGGAATGCGCCGAGACGCGGGTCTGGGTGGTGCGCGATGCGGCAACCGGCGCGATCAAGCCGCAGCCGGTGCCGGACGAGGTGCGCGCGAAGTTCGGCGCGTGACGCGTAGCGTGCACCAGTAGAAGATCGTTCCTGGCCGGATCGGACAGTGCGACGTACTCTTTTCACCTCTCCCATAGGGAGAGGTCGGATCGCCATAAGCGCGTTTACGCGCGTCTTCGACGCGCTATGGCGATCCGGGTGAGGGGATATAGCATGTCGTTAGTCACGCCCCCCTCACCCCAACCCTCTCCCCAGAGGGGAGAGGGAGCGCGCCGCGCTCGCCGAACCGCTTCGACCCGCGACGATCTCGTACTGAGGAAACTCACTCGATCTCCGCCGCGAGCTTTTTCAAGGTCTTCAAAAAACGGGTGCGCTCCTTGCGGGTAATGATGCGGTCGAGATTGAGCTCGTGCTTGCGGGCGACCCGCGTCATGTTGAGCAGCGTGCGCTTGCCGGCCGAGGTCAGCACGAGCCGGTAGACGCGGCGGTCGCTGTCGACGCGCTTGCGCGCCACCAGCCCGCGCCGCACCAGGTCTTCCACCACCGGCGTGACGCTCGATTTGTCGCGCCCGCTGGCGCGGGACAGTGCGGTCTGGCTGATGCCCGGATTGCGCCCGATCAGCGTGAGCGCGGCGAACCGTCCCGGGCTCTCGCCGATCTCCTTCGAGCGGCGCGAGAAGGCCTGAAAGGTCGCTTCCTGCGCCATCCGCAGGTTGAACCCGATCCATTTCGCCAGCGGCCCGAAATTTATTTCCGCGCCGGCCTCGCCGTTTCGGCCGCGCCGGATGCTTCGCGTGCGCTCGTTCAACCGCGTTTCCCCCCGAGTCCGGTCCCGCAATCCACGGGGACCATTAGTTTGCTTTCAAACCAACTTTACATTCGCCTCGACATCCGGCTCAATTGCTCCAAAGGTTGGCCCTGCATGGCCAACAAATAACCGAGGGAGGTAGTCTATGAAAACCCGTATCGCTGGTACTCTGACAGCGGCCGCCGCCGCGGCCCTGCTGTTCGCCCTGTCTCCGGCGCAGGCCGCCGAAAAGACCTTCAATCTGAAGATTTCCCACTGGGTTCCACCGTCCCACCCGCTGCAGAAGGCGCTGGAGGGGTGGGGCGCCTCGGTCGAGAAGGAATCGGGCGGCACCATCCATTACAAGGTCTATCCGTCCCAGCAGCTCGGCAAGGCCTTCGACCATTATGACATGGCGCGCGACGGCATCGCCGACCTCACCTACATCAATCCCGGCTATACGCCCGGCCGCTTCCCGATCATCGCCGCCGGCGAGCTGCCGTTCCTGATGTCGAACGCCAAGGGCGGCACGGTCGCGCTCGACGAATGGTACCGCAAATACGCCGCCAAGGAGATGAAGGACGTCAAGTTCTGCCTCGCCTTCGTGCACGATCCGGGCGCGCTGCACATGGTCGACAAGAAGGTCGTGGTGCCGGGCGACATCAAGGGCCTGAAGATACGGCCGGCGCAGGGCACCATCGCCGAATTCGTGCGCCTGCTCGGCGGCACCAATGTGCAGGCCTCGGCGCCGGAAGTGCGCGACGTGCTCGCGCGCCACGTCGCCGACGGCGTCACCTTCCCCTGGGGCTCGATCGTGCTGTTCGGCATCGACAAGGTGACCAAGTACCACCTGGAAATGCCGTTCTACACCACCACGTTCGCGCTGGTGTTCAACAAGGCCAAGTACAACGAGATGGACGCCAAGCAAAAGAAGGCGATCGACGACCATTGCAACAAGGAATGGGCGCTGAAGATCGCCGCGCCGTGGGCCGACTTCGAGCATAACGGCATCGCCAAGATCAAGGCCGAGCCTGGGCAGAATGTCTACGCCCCGACCAAGGCCCAGGTCGCGATGTGGGAGAAGGCCGCCGCGCCGCTCACGGCCAAATGGGAAGCGCAGGCCAAGAAGGCCGGCGTCGATCCCAAGGCCGTGCTCAATGAGCTCAAGGCGGACCTGAAGAAAGAGAACGCGGCGTTCTGATGAACGCAGCGAGCCGGCGTCGACCTCAAACACCGTTCGTCCCCGCGCAAGCGGGGACCCGGTCTCCGCTTTGACTGGCGCAAGTCCTGGATTCCCGCTGGAGCCTGTCTCCGCGCAGGCGGGGACGGGAATGAGCGGAGTGCGGGTCGGCGCAAAATAGGGCCTGACTTGATGAACGATGCAACGAGGGGGTCATCGGGACCAAGCCCCGTCGACAGGTTCATCGACGCGATCGAGGTGACGGCGGCAGGCATCCTCGCCGTCGTCACCTTGCTCACTTTCGTGTCGGTGATCCTGCGCTACTTCTTCTCCTGGGCGATCCCCGACTCCTACGATTTCACCCGCCTGCTGCTCGGCATCCTCATCTTCTGGGGCATGGCGGTGGCGAGCTATCGCGGCGACCACATCACCGTCGATCTGCTGTGGGGCGCCATGCCGCCGCCGGTGCAGCGCGCGATGGACGTGTTCGCGGCGCTGGTCACGCTCGCCGGCATGCTCGCCTTCACCTGGATGTTCGCCGAGAAGGTGATCGACATCCGCATCGCCGGCACCGGCACCTTCGATCTGCGCCAGCCGGTCTGGCCTTATTATTTCATCGCCTGGGTGGGCCTCGCCTCCGCGGTGCTGCTCTTGGTGCTGCGTACCTTCCGGCTGGTGATCGCGCCCGACAAGCTCGCGCCCGCCGGCGAAACCCACAGCGGCGAGTAACGCGCAAATGCCGATGCTATCGACTCGACATCGACGCGACCGAGCTACCCCGACCGCGCGTCCCCGCGAAAGCGGGGGCCCAGGGTTCCAGACGCAAACGAATGAACGCAAGTACGGGATTCCCGCTTACGCGGGAATGAGCGGGGCGCGGTGATGGACGCCAACGCCGTCGCCGTCACCGGCTTCCTCGCGCTGTTCGGGCTGATGATGCTGCGCGTGCCGGTCGGCATCGCGATGGGCTCGGTCGGCGTGCTCGGCTTCGGCTACATGATCGGTGACATCCGGCCGGCCTTGAAGATCCTGTCGCAGTCGCCGATCCGCACCGCGACCGACGCCGAATTCGCCGTCATCCCGCTGTTCCTGTTGATGGGCGCCTTCGCCTCCGCCTCCGGCATGAGCCGCGAGCTGTTTCGCGCCTCCAATACCTTTCTCGGCCATCTGCGCGGCGGTCTCGGCGTGGCGACCATTGCCGCCTGCGGCGGCTTCGCGGCCATCTGCGGCTCCTCGGTCGCCACCGCCGCCACCTTCTCGAAAGTGGCCTATCCGGAGATGCGGCAGTTCGGCTATCCGCAGAGCTTCTCCACCGGCGTGATCGCCGCCGGCGGCTCGCTCGGCATCATGATCCCACCCTCGACCGTGTTCGCGGTGTACGGGCTGATCACCGAGCAGGACATCGGCAAGCTGTTCATCGCCGGCATCGTCCCCGGCATCATCGCGGTCGCCATGTATATCGCCACCATCAACCTGATCGCCTTCTTCCGCCCCGGCTTCCTGCCCAAGACGCCGCGCCATTCCTGGGCCGAGCGCATGGAATCGCTGCGCGACATCTGGGCGGTGGTGTTGCTGTTCATCTTCGTGATCGGGGGGCTCTATGCCGGCATGTTCACCGCCACCGAAGCCGCCGGCATGGGCGCCTCAGGCGCCTTCATCATCGCGGTGGCGCGGCGCAAGCTCTCGCGCGCGGATTTCTGGCGCTGCCTGATCGAGTCGCTGCGCACCACGGCCGCCGTCTTCACCATCCTGATCGGCGCTTTGATCTTCGGCTATTTCCTCACCATCACCCAGGTGCCGCAGAAGCTCACCGCCTTCCTCACCGGGCTGGGCATCGGCCCCTACGGCGTGCTGATCCTGATCATGCTGATGTATCTGGTGCTCGGCTGCATCATGGACGCCATGGCCATGATCATCCTGACCGTGCCGATCGTCTTTCCGGTGATCACCGCGCTCGGCTTCGATCCGGTGTGGTTCGGCGTGATCGTGGTGATGACGGTGGAACTCGGCCTCATCCATCCGCCGGTGGGCATGAACGTGTTCGTGATCAAGAGCGTTATCCGCGAGGTGAAGCTCTCCACGGTATTCTATGGAGTCATGCCCTTCGTGCTGACCGATATCCTGCGGCTGGCCATACTGATCACTTTCCCGATTCTGGCGACTTGGCTGCCCTCGCACATGTGAGGACGAATATGAAATCGCAAACAAGCAAGGGAGTAGGTGTTATGTGGAAAAGCGCTCTGACGATCTCCGCTGTATTGCTGTTATGCGCCGCGCCGGCCTTCGCCGATCATACGCCGCAGCAGAAAGCCAACATCAAGGTGGTGCTCGACCTTTACGAAAAGGGCATCAACCAGAAGGACTTCGCGGCGGCGGCCAAGGATTTCGGGCCCCACTATACCCAGCACAATCCGCGCGCCGCCGACGGCCTGGAAGGCTTCAAGGCCTTCATCAATTTTCTCAAGGCGAAGCTGCCGCAATACCACAGCGACATCAAAAAGGTATTTGCCGACGGCGATTACGTCATCCTGCACGTTCATAACGTGCCGGCCCCGGGGCAGCGCGGCGCGGCAATCGTCGATATTTTCCGGCTGGAGAACGGCAAGGTGGTGGAGCATTGGGACGTGCGCCAGGAGATCCCGGAGAAATCCGCCAACAACAACACGATGTTCTGACCGCCGCGCGCGCCCGCGGCCCCGGCTTGCCCGGGCGGCAGCGGCCTATGATATAATCGTTGGTGGCCAAACGATCGGCCGGAGACTGCGATGGAACGCTCGTTCAAGAAGGAAGTGCAGGCGCTCAAGCTCGGGGACGGCGAGACCTTCCGCGGCGAAGGCATTCTCGCGGTCACCAAGGCGCTGCTGCAGTCGGGCGTCTCCTACGTGGGCGGCTACCAGGGCGCCCCGGTCTCCCACCTGCTCGACGTGCTGGTGGACGCCGAGGACATCATGGCCGAGCTCGGCGTGCACCTGGAGACCTGCGCGAACGAGGCCTCGGCCGCCGCCATGCTGGGCGCCTCGATCAACTATCCCCTGCGCGGCGCGGTGACCTGGAAGTCGATCGTCGGCACCAATGTGGCGGCCGACGCGCTCTCCAACCTCGCCTCCCCCGGCGTCGTCGGCGGCGCCATGATCATCCTGGGCGAGGACTATGGCGAGGGGGCGAGCGTCATCCAGGAGCGCTCCTATGCCTATGCGCTCAAATCCTCGATGTGGCTGCTCGATCCGCGGCCCGACCTGCCCTCGATCGTGCGCACGGTGGAGAAGGGCTTCGAGCTGTCGGAGGCGAGCCACGCCCCGGTGATGCTGGAATTGCGCATCCGCGCCTGCCACGCCACCGGCGAATTCACCGCCAAGGACAATCGCAAGGGTGCGGTGTCCGGTCTCAACAAGCTCGCCGGCCCGCCGCGCTTCGAATACGGCCGCCTGGCGCATCCGCCGGTGATCTTCACGCAGGAGAAACTGAAGGTCGAGGAGCGGCTGCCGGCCGCCCGCAGGTTCATCCGCGAGCACAAGCTCAACGAGACGATCGCCGGCGACGTATCGGATGTCGGTATTATCGTCATGGGCGGGCTGACCAACGGCGTGCTGCGCGCGCTCGAGCGCATCGGCTTGGCGGACGTGTTCGGCGCCGCGCGCATTCCGCTGCTGGTGCTCAACGTGGTCTACCCGCTGGTGCCGGAGGAAATCCGCGAATTTTGCGCCGGCAAGCGCGCCATCTTGGTGGTGGAGGAGGGCAACCCGGCCTACGTCGAGGACGCCATCAATGTCGAATTGCGCCGCGCCGACATCCAGACCAAAGTTTATGGCAAGGGTCCGCTGCCGCAGGCCGGCGAATATGCATCCGACGTGCTGCTGGAAGGCCTTGCCGCTTTCCTGCAAGCGGCCAAGCCGAAAGGCCTCGATGCCGACGCGCTCGCCGACAAAGCGCGCGCGCTGATCGCGCACAAACCGAAAGCGGCCGCCGTCTTGGGTGCGCTGCCGCCGCGTCCGCCCGCCTTCTGCACCGGCTGTCCGGAACGTCCGGTGTTCTCCGCCATCAAGCTGATGCAGCGCGAGCTCGGGCCGACGCACATCTCCGCCGACATCGGCTGCCATTCGTTCGCGACTTTCGCGCCGTTCTCGCTCGGCAATTCCATCCTCGGCTACGGCATGTCGCTCGCCAGCGCCGCCGCGGTGGCGCCCAATATGCAGAAGCGCCCGATCGCGATCATGGGCGACGGCGGCTTCTGGCACAACGGCCTGATCACCGGCGTTGCGTCGAACCTGTTCAACAAGGGCGACGGCGTGCTGATCGTGATGCAGAACGGCTACGCCTCCGCCACCGGCCAGCAGTACATCCCCTCGAGCGCGGCGAGCAAAGAAGGCCCGGCGCCCGGCATGAGCATTGAGCAGACGCTGCGCGCCATGGGCGTGAAATGGCTGCGCACCGTGCGCACCTACAGCGTCGCCAAGATGGCGGCGACGCTGAAGGACGCCATGCGCACCGCCGAGAAGGGCCTTAAAGTGGTCATCGCCGACGGCGAATGCCAGTTGGCGCGCCAGCGCCGCGTGCGCGCCGAGGACGCCGACAAGCTCAAACGCGGCGTGCGCGTGACGCGCGCTCGCTACGGCGTCGACGACGAAATCTGCACCGGCGACCATTCCTGCATCCGCCTGTCCGGCTGCCCGTCGCTGACCGTGAAACCCTCGCCCGATCCGCTGCGCACCGATCCGGTGGCCGCGGTGGTCGACAGTTGCGTCGGTTGCGGCCTCTGCGGCGAGGTCGCGCATGCCGCGGTCTTGTGTCCCTCGTTCTACCGCGCCGAGATCGTGCGCAACGCCACCTGGCGCGACCGCGTCATGCATCGTCTGCGGCGGCGGGTGATCGGCTGGCTATCGCCGCGCGAAGCCACAGCTTCGCCCGCCCCACAAACATCGGCATTCCGGGGCGCGAGCCAACGGGTCCGGCCGGAGGCCGGCCCGATGATAAACTCCGTGAGCGAACCCGGAATCCAGAAGATTTCGCCCCTGGATTCCGGGCCCGGCCCTTCGGGCCGTCCCGGAATGACGCCGGTAAAGGTTCTCATCGCCGCACTCGGCGGCGAAGGCGGGGGCGTGCTGACCAATTGGATCGTGACGGCGGCCGCCGAGGCCGGCCTTCCCGTGCAGTCGACCTCGATCCCCGGCGTCGCGCAGCGCACCGGCGCCACCACCTATTACATCGAGATCCTGCCGGTGCCGGCGAAAGAGCTCGGCGGCAAGCGGCCGGTGCTGGCGCTCACGCCCGGCGTCGGCGACATCGACGTGGCGGTGACCAGCGAATTGCTCGAGGCCGGCCGCACGGTGGCCAACGGCTTCGTCACGCCCGAGCGCACGCATGTCATTGCCTCGACCAGCCGCTTCTATGCCATGGACGAGAAGATCGCCATGGGCGACGGTCGTCTCGACCAGGACAGGCTGATCGAGACCGTGCAGGAGCACGCGCACGATGCGCTGCTGATCGACATGGGCAAGCTCGCGCAGGAGTCGGGCTCGATTGTCAACGCCGTCATGCTCGGCGCCATCGCCGGCTCCGGCCGGCTGCCGCTCGCGCCCGAACAGCTGGAAGCCGCCATCCGCGCCGACGGCAAGCAGGTCGACGCCAACCTGCGCGGTTTCCGCGCCGGCCTCGAGGCCGCGCGCGCCAAGCTCGCGCCGGCGAAGCCGGCCGACAGGAAGAAGACCGCCGCCGCGTCCCGCCCCTCGCTCGAGCAGGCGGTGGCCTGGACCTTCCCGGCGCTGGCGCAGGCGACCGCGCTCGAAGGCGTGCGCCGGCTCTACGCCTACCAAAACGAAGCTTACGCGCGGCGCTATCTCGCGCGGCTCAAGCCCATCGCGGCGGCCGACGAGACGGCGAACGCCAAGGGCAGACTGCTCAAGGAAGTCGCGCGCCATCTCGCCGTGCGCATGTCCTATGAGGACGTGGTGCGCGTGGCGGTCGCCAAGATCGCACCGGCGCGCATGAGCCGCATCGCGCGCGAGGAATTGCGCGCCAGCAACGAGCCGTTCACCGTGCACGATTTCCTCAAGCCCGGTATCGAGGAACTGACGCAATTGCTGCCGCCGCTGTTGGCGCGGCCGATCCTTTACGTGGCGGAGAAGCGCGGCTGGCTCGGCCGCGTCTATTTCGGCATGGAGGTCGAGACCACCTCGATCGGCGGCTTCCTCAAGTTCCTCATGCTCGCGAAGCTGCGCGCGATTAGGCCCTTCGGCCGCCGCTTCAAGGAAGAACAAAAAGCAATCGACGCCTGGCTCGCGCTGATCGCGCAGGCTGCCGCGCAGTCGACCGAGCTCGCGCTCGAAGTCGCCGAATGCGCGCGGCTGATCAAGGGCTACGGCGACACGCACGCGCGCGGCGTGGCGAACTTCGCGGCGATCGAAGCCCGCGTCATCCGGCCCGCCCTTTCCGGCCACATCGCGCCGGCGCTGGCACCCGACGCGGTGGCGAGCGCGCGCACCGCCGCGCTCACCGATCCGGAAGGCGAGAGCCTGGCGAAGTGCCTCGCCCAGATCGAAGGCCACGCCGCCCTGCCGCTGGCGGCGGAGTAGCTCATTCTTCTACCTCCCCCTCAAAGGGGGAGGTCGCCAGGCTTCGCGAAGCGAAGGCTGGCGGGTGGGGGTCACTACGAAATTTCGAAGCGCATCGCTGACCCCCCCACCCTAACCCTCCCCCTTTCAGGGGGAGGGAACATGCCACGCCAGACTGCAAGTGCACCCCGCCGTTGTCAGTATTAGGCCCGTCGCGTAAAACTCCCCCAACAAAAATCGCCGCGGCAGCGCCGCGGGGAACCTCAGGGACGAAACGAAGAATGGCCGCCTCACCGGGCACGCGCGAACGGCCGATCATCGCTGCGGAAGCCTTCCTGCGCGCGCTCGCCGACCACGGCGCCGACTATTTCTTCTGCAACACCGGCACCGACTTCCCGCCCATCGTGGAAGCCTTCGCGCGCGCGCAGAAGACCAACGCCAAGGTGCCCACGCCGGTATTGGTGCCGCACGAAAACCTCGCGGTCGCCATGGCGCATGGCGTCTATCTGATGAACGGCCGTCCGCAGGCCGTCATGGTGCACACCACGCCCGGCACCGCCAACACGCTCAATAACCTGTTGAACCTCGCGCGCGACCGCGTGCCGATGATCCTGGCCGCCGGCCGCACGCCGATCACCGAGCGGGGCTCGTTCGGCTCGCGCGACCGGCCGATCCAATGGGGCCAGGAAATGTTCGACCAGGCCGGCATGCTGCGCGAGATGGTCAAATGGGATTACGAACTGCGCCAGCCTGCGCAGACCGGCGACGTGGTGGCGCGCGCTGTGGAAGTCGCGATGGCGCAGCCGCGCGGGCCGGTCTATCTGACGCTGCCGCGCGAGCCGCTTGCCGCCGCGATCGAGCCGCACGGGCCGACGCGCCCGCGTCCGTTAGCCGCCGAAGCGCATGCCGACCCGGCCGCCCTGGCCGTTCTGGCCGACTGGATCGCCGGTGCGGAACGTCCGCTCATCCTCGCCGCGCGGTTGCCGGAAAACGCCGTGCCGGCGCTGAGCGCGCTCGCGGAGCGTTGCGCGGTCCCCGTGGTGGTCAGCAATCCGCGCACGGTCTGCCTGCCGTCGAGCCATCCCATGCATTTCGGCTACGAGCCGGCCGCGCTTCTCAGCGAAGCCGATCTGGTGATCGCGCTGGACAACGACGTGCCCTGGCTGCCGCAACTTACCCATCCGCCGGCCGGCTGCCGCGTCGTGCATGTCGGCGAGGAGCCGTTCTTCGTGCGCTATCCGATGCGCTCGTTCCCGAGCGATCTCGTCGTGCAGGCCGGCGTGACGCCGGCGCTGACCGCGCTTCTCGCCGCGCTCGAGCCGCGCCTGCCGGCGGCGCAGCCGCGCATTGCGTCGCGCCGCGCGCGCCTGACCGAGCGCATGCGCACCCGCCGGGCGCAGCTCGTCAAGGACTCCGCGCCCGGCGAGCGTATCTCGCCGGCCTACCTTTCGCGCGCGATCGGCGAAACGCTGGGCGAGGACGCCGTGATCTTCAACGAGTACCCGCTGCGTTCCGACCATTGCGCGCGCGAGAAGCCCGGCACCTTCTTCGCGCTCGGCCCGGCCGGCGGTCTCGGCTGGGGCTTCGGTGCCGCGCTCGGCGCCAAGCTGGCGGCAGCCCGAGAAGTTCGTCGTCGCCACGCTCGGCGACGGCGCCTACATGTTCGGCAACCCGACGGTTTCGCATTGGGTCGCCGGCAAATACGATCTGCCGATCCTGACGATCGTGTTCAACAACAGCCTCTATGGCGCCGTGCGCAACGCCACCATGTCGATGTTCAAAGACGCCGTCGCCGGCGAGAGCGTCGGGCGCGGGCTTGCCGGGCTCGACCCGGCGCCGCCCTATGACGAAATCGCGCACGCGCAGGGCGCCTATGCCGAGCGCGTGGAAAAACCGTCCGACCTGCCCGATGCGCTGATCCGCGCCCGCGACGCGGTGGTCAACGGGCGCCAAGCGCTGCTCAACGTCATCACGCCTTATTGAGCGGCAATGCATGTTTGTTTTGCGCCGCCACACACTTCGCTCATTCCCGCGGAAGCGGGGACAAGCGGAATAGAGCAAACGCCAAGAGCCGGTAAATGAAACAAGAACGTATCGGAGGAAAGTGAATGCGCATCGACGCCTATACCCATTTCATCCCGGCCAAATTCTTCGACAAGCTGCTGGAGATCGGCCCGCCCGGCATCGGCAAGCGCGTGCGCGAGGTGCCGTGCATTCACGATCTCGACTTGCGCAAGAAAGTGGTCGACCAATTCAAGGACTACGCGCAAATCCTGTCCTATCCGCAGCCGCCATTGGAGGTCCTGGCCAAGGATAATCCCGCCTTGGCCGACGAATACGCCAGGCTGATCAACGACGGCCTTGCCGAAATCGTCGAAAACGACCGCGCGCGTTTTCCCGGCTGGGTGGCGCAGGTCGCGCTCAACGCGCCCGACGCCGGCGCGGCTGAAGCGGCCCGCGCGATCGAGATGGGCGCGCTCGGCGTGCAGATCTACACCAACATCGCCGGCCGGCCGCTCGACGAGCCGCAATTCGAGCCGTTCTTCGAGACAATGAACAAGCTCGGCAAGCCGGTCTGGATGCATCCGGCGCGCGCCGCCAATTTCCCGGATTACATCGGCGAAAAGAAATCCAAATACGAAATCTGGTGGACCTTCGGCTGGTCCTACGAGACGGCGGCGGCCATGGCGCGGCTGGTGTTCTCGAGGATCATGGACAAATACCCGAACCTGAAGATCATCACCCACCATTTCGGCGGCATCGTGCCAATGCTGGAAGGCCGCATCGGCCCGGGCTGGGACCAGCTAGGCGCGCGCACCTCCGACGAGGACCTGCATGTGCTGCTCGGGCAGCTGAAAAAGCGCCCGCTCGATTATTTCAAGCATTCCTTCTACGCCGACACCGCGGTGTTCGGCGGCGAGCCGGCGACCCATGCCGGGCTCGCCTTCTACGACCCCGACAAGATCGTGTTCGCCTCCGACTGCCCGTTCGATCCCGAGAAGGGCACCATGTATATCCGCGAGACCCTGCGCATACTGGAAGGCATCGACATGCCGGCCGCCGACAAGGAGCGGATCTGGCACGGCAATCTGGAGCGGATCACGGGGGCGAAGTTTCCCTCTTGATGTCATTCCGGGGCGCGAGCAAAGCGAGCGAACCCGGAATCCATAAACACAGACCGGGATTATGGATTCCGGGTTCGCGGCCTTTTGGCCGCGCCCCGGAATGACGCGTTGGGGATTGCAGTGTGGCCAATGGAATCTCCGCCCACATCTGCTACCCTTCCCCCATGGCGATGACGCGACCCATCGGAATGGCCGAGCCTGACGAGCCGCCGCGCGGTACGCCGCCCGCGGACGACGGCAACGGCCGCGTCACCCCCAAAGCGGACGCCGAAGGCGGCCGCGTGACTCCGATGATGGAGCAGTACATCGAGATCAAGACCGCAAATCCGGACTGCCTCTTGTTCTACCGGATGGGCGATTTCTACGAAATGTTCTTCGAGGATGCGGAGGTCGCCTCGCGCGCGCTCGGCATCATGCTGACCAAGCGCGGCAAGCACCAAGGCGCTGACATCCCAATGTGCGGCGTGCCGGTCGAGCGCGCCGACGAATATCTGCACCGCCTGATCGCGCTCGGCCATCGCGTCGCGGTGTGCGAGCAGCTCGAGGACCCGGCGGAGGCGAAGAAACGCGGCGCCAAAAGCGTGGTCAAGCGCGACGTGGTGCGGCTGGTCACGCCCGGCACCCTCACCGAGGACACGCTGCTCGACGCCAAGCGCAACAACTACCTGCTCGCCGTCGCGCGCGCGCGGCTTTCTTCCGTCGGCGAGGAGACGCGCTTCGCGCTCGCCTGGATCGACATTTCGACCGCCGAGTTCCGTGTCACCGAATGCGACCGCCTGATGCTCGCCGCCGAGATCGCGCGGCTCGAGCCCGGCGAGATCGTCGTCTCCGACGCGCTCTTTGGCGACGCCGAGCTCGGCAAGTTCTGGCGCGACCTGCCGGCGGTGACGCCGCTTGCCCGCGACGTGTTCGACTCGGCCACCGCCGAGCGCCGGCTGACCTCGTTCTTCGCGGTCGCCACCAGCGAGGCCTTCGGCGCCCTCACGCGGCTCGAGCTGACCGCGGCGGCGGCCTGCGTCACTTACGTCGAGCGCACGCAACTCGGCAAGCGTCCGCCGCTGTCGCCGCCATTGCGCGAGTCCGCCGCCGCCGCCATGGCGATCGACCAGGCCACGCGCGCCAATCTCGAATTGATGCGCACGCTTTCCGGCGAGCGGCGCGGCTCGCTGCTCGAGACGATCGACCGCACCGTCACCGCCGCGGGCTCGCGCCTGCTGGCGCAAAGACTGTCGGCCCCGCTCACCGACCCGGCAGCGATCAACGCCCGCCTCGACGCCGTTGCTGCCTTTGTGGCCGAGGGTGCCGCGGGTGCCGAGACCCGCTCCCGCCTCGCCGCCGCGCCCGATCTTGCCCGCGCGCTTGCTCGTATTGCGGTCGGCCGCGGCGGCCCGCGCGATCTCGCCGCCATCCGCGACGGCATCCTGGCCGCCGCCGACTTGGCGCGCGCGCTTGGCGCGCTTGCTGCGCCGCCGGCCGAAATCGCGCAGGCGATGCAGGCGGCGCTCAAGCCCGACGGCATGCTGGCGGCGGAACTCTCGGCCGCGCTTGCCGCCGAACTGCCCGCCTTCAAGCGCGACGGCGGCTTCGTGCGCGATGGCTACGATACCAACCTCGACGAGCTGCGCTCGTTGCGCGACGAATCGCGTCGCGTCATCGCCGCCCTGCAGGCACGCTATGCCGAGCAAACCGGCGTGCGCGCGCTCAAAGTGCGTCACAACAACGTGCTCGGCTATTTCGTCGAAGTCACCGCCCAGCACGGCGACAAGCTGCTCACCGCCCCTCTCAACGCGACCTTCATCCACCGCCAGACGCTCGCCGGCCAGGTGCGGTTCACCACCACCGAGCTCGGCGAGCTGGAAGCCAAGATCGCCAGCGCCGCCGAGCGCGCGCTCGGGCTCGAGCTCGACATTTTCGACAAGCTCGCTGCGGCGGCGATCGCCGATACCGACGCCATCAAATCTTGCGCCGACGCGCTCAGCCAGCTCGACGTGGCAAGCGCGCTTGGCGCTCTCGCCGCGGAGCGCGACTACGCCCGCCCGCACGTGGACAACTCGCTCGACTTCGTGATCGAGGGCGGCCGGCACGCCGTGGTCGAGCAGGCGCTGTCGAAGGACGGCACCCCCTTTGTCGCCAACGACTGCGATCTGTCGCCGCCGCAAGGCGAGCAGGCCGGCCGCATCTGGCTGATCACCGGCCCCAACATGGCCGGCAAGTCGACCTTCTTGCGCCAGAATGCGCTGATCGCCATCCTCGCGCAGATGGGCTCGTTCGTGCCGGCCAAGCTTGCGCGCATCGGCACGGTCGACCGGCTGTTCTCGCGCGTCGGCGCGGCCGACGATCTCGCGCGCGGGCGCTCCACCTTCATGGTCGAGATGGTGGAGACCGCCGCCATCCTGAACCAGGCGGGCGCGCGCGCGCTGGTGATCCTGGATGAGATCGGCCGCGGCACCGCCACTTTCGACGGCCTCTCCATCGCCTGGGCGACCGTCGAACACCTGCATGACGTCAACAAGTGCCGCGCGCTGTTCGCCACCCATTTCCACGAGCTGACCGCGCTCGCCGCCCGCCTCACCCGCCTGCACAATGCGACCGTGCGCGTGAAGGAATGGCAAGGCGAAGTGGTGTTCCTGCACGAGGTGACCGCAGGCGCCGCCGACCGCTCCTACGGCATCCAGGTGGCGCAGCTCGCAGGCCTCCCCCAAAGCGTGATCGAACGCGCTAAGCTCGTGCTCACCCAGCTCGAGAGCGAGGACCGCGCCGCTCCTAAGGGCTTCGAAGACCTGCCGCTGTTCGCGGCGCCCTACAAGCCGTCCTCGAAGGTACAGGAGGCCGCGCACGACCCTCTTACCGCTGCCGTTGCCGCGCTCAACCCGGACGACATGTCGCCGCGCGAGGCCATGGAAGCGCTCTATCGCCTGAAGGAGCAATTGGCTAAAACCGGGAAGAGCTAAGTCGCTTGCATTGCAGCAAACTCCGCTCATTCCCGCGCAAGCGGGAATCCAGGGCCATAGTCGCGGGTTCACAGTCTGCTATCCTGGGTCCCCGCTCACGCGGGGACGAGCGGATGTGGGTGAATAGAGCGCTATGATGAACATCGCCGAACGAACGCAGGCGAACGCGCCGGTCGAGGCGAAAGCCTGGCTCACGCGCTTCGAAGCCGCCTTGCAGGCGCAGGACGCGGCTGCCGCCGCCGCGCTTTTCCTGCCGGAGGGGATGTGGCGCGATCTTCTCGCCTTCACATGGAACATCGAAACCGCGTCCGGCCGCCAGGCGATCGAACGCATGCTGCGCACGACGCTCGCCCGCACCAAGCCGACCAAATTCCACATTCCGCCCGGACGCACGCCGCCGCGCTGGATCGCGCGCGCAGGCACCGAGGCGATCGAATGCCTGTTCGGTTTCGACACCGCATTCGGCCCGGCGAGCGGCGTGGTGCGGCTGGTGCGCGACGCGCATGACCCCGGGCGCCTCTCCGCCTGGACCCTGAACACCAATTTGCAGGAACTGCGCGGCTTCGAGGAGGAATTCAGGCGGCGCGGCGAGCCCGATTCCACGCGCGACTTCGGCGCCGAGAACTGGCTCGACCGGCTGAACAGGCAGCGCGCTTTCGCCGACCGCGATCCGGCCGTGCTGGTGGTAGGCGGCGGCCATGCCGGACTGTCGATCGCCGCGCGGCTTTCCCAGCTCGGCGTCGACACGCTGATCGTCGACCGCCACCCGCGCATCGGCGACAACTGGCGCAAGCGCTACCATTCGCTGACGCTGCACAACGAGACGCACGTCAACCACCTGCCCTATATGCCGTTCCCGCCCTCGTTCCCGGTCTATATCCCGAAGGACAAGCTCGCGAATTGGTTCGAGGACTACGTCGACGCGCTGGAGCTGAACTACTGGGCCAGCACCGAGCTCACCACCGGCAGCTACGACGCGCAGCAAAAGCGCTGGAATGTCACGCTCAAGCGCGCCGACGGCTCGACGCGCGTCATGCATCCGCGCCATCTGATCTTTGCCACCGGCGTGTCCAGCATTCCCGTCACGCCCGACCTGCCGGGCCTCAAGGACTTCGCCGGTGAGGTGACCCATTCCGGCGGCTTCCACGACGCCAGGCGCTGGAAGGGCCGCAAGGCGATCGTGCTTGGCACCGGCACCAGCGGCCACGACGTGGCTCAGGAGCTGCACGCGCACGGCGCCGACGTCACCATCGTCCAGCGCAGCAAGACCTACGTGGTCAGCCTGAAGGAAGCGCAGAGCGTCTACGCCATCTATTCGGAGGGCATCCCGTTCGACGACTGCGACCTGCTCGCCACCTCGTTCCCCTACCCCGTCCTGCAGCGCGCCTATCAGCTCTCCACCGCCAAGGGCGTCATGGTCGATCGCAGGCTGATCAAGGCGCTCGACCAAGCCGGTTTCAAGCAATGGACCGGCGAGGACGAGACCGGCTTCCAGATGATGTATCTGCGCTACGGCGGCGGCTATTACTTCAACGTCGGCTGCTCGGAGCTGATCGTCTCCGGCGCGGTCAAGCTCATGCACTTCGCCGACATCGACAAGTTCGTCGCGGGCGGCGCAGCGCTGAAGGACGGCAGCACGGTACCGGCCGAGCTCCTGGTGCTGGCGACCGGTTATCTCAATCAGCAGGAGACGGTGCGCCGCTATCTCGGCGACGCGATCGCCGACCGGATTGGCCCGGTCTGGGGCTTCGACGACGGCGGCGAGTTGCGCAACATGTGGCGGCGCACCGCGCAACCGGGCCTCTGGTTCACCGCCGGCTCGCTCGCGCAATGCCGCATCTTCTCGCGCTATCTGGCGATCCAGATCAAGGCGCTGGAGGAAGGGCTGCTGGCCTAGCGCCGGCACGCCTTTCGATGCGGTCCCGCCGTTCGAAGCGCAAATTCTTCTTCTACGTCCTCGCCGCCATCCTCGCCGGCTACGGCGCGCTCGCCTACATCGCGCTGCCGCTGGGCTGGCGGCACTACGAGCATCAAAAAAAGCTCGCGGGCCTCACCATGGTGACGCGCACCCGCCAGGGCATTCCGGGCGACGCCATCAATGTCGGGCTGGTCGGCGCGCGGAACGATGTGTTGTGCGCCATGCACGCAGCCGCCTGGTACCCGGCCGATCCGATCACGCTGCGCTCGAGCCTCAAGATCGTCGGCAGCGTCATCCTCGACCGGCCCTATCGCGACGCGCCGGTCAGCAATCTTTTCTATCAGGACCGACGCGAGGACCTGGCATTCGAGAAGCCCGCCGGCAAAAGCGCCGACCGGCGCCACCACGTTCGCTTCTGGAAAGTGCTCGCGCACGGCCAGGAAGGCCGGCCGGTCTGGCTCGGCGCCGTGACGTTCGACCGCGACGTCGGCCTGAGCCGCTACACCGCTCAAATTACACATCACATCGCGCCCGATATCGACGCCGAGCGCGACGGCCTGATCGTCGATCTCACGGCCGCCAAAGTGGTATTGGCGATCTATGAGGTGACCGGCATCGGCCCCACGCTCAACGCCCGCAACGGCGAAGGCGATCGTTATTACACCGACGGCGAGATCAAGATCGCGCGCCTGGTTGCCGGCTGCGGCACCCGGACGGCAAGCGCCGTGGTGCTGGCCAATCCCCCCATGGTGGTGGTGAAGAATGCGGCCTGGCAGCCGATCGCCGCCATGCTGAAGGCTATCGACCAGGTGAGCGCTGCCGAGTGAGCGTAGCCGAATGAGGCCTTACCGCGCCGCGCGCCGCCGCCAATGCCGCGCCAGCCACAACAGCGCGTTCCAGCTCACGCCGATGGCAAGGCCGATCAAGTAAGACCACCACACGCCGAGCGGCTCGGCCAGGTAATGCACCGCGAGGAAGCCGGGCGCGAGACCGATCAGCGGCGCCTGCAAATGCGCGGCGACGCTCGCCGCGGCTTTGCCGCCGAGGCGCGAATGAAGAATGATGAAGAACGAGCTCATCGCCACCGGAAAAAAGGCGAACACGCCGGAGAAATAAGGCCCGATCGCGCTGCTTGCCGCCGTCACCAGGACGACGCAAAGCGTCACCACGCCGGCGCGCCAGGCGACATCGCGGCGCGTCAGTCGAACCTTTGCCTTCGCCTCGCCTTCGTCGCGAAGGTGCCGGCTTAAATAGATCGTCACCGGAAAGATGACCACGGTGAGCAGCGTCGCGCTGAGCGCAGTCCACGGCACCAGCCGCGAGAGAAACACCGGGCCGAACCAAACGACGAACGCGCCGGCCAGGCTCACCGCAAGCGAGCGCCGCTGCGCCAGCGCCGCATAGGCGAGCGCGAACACGGCGCTGATCGCGATCGAGACCATGCTGCCGATGACGCTCTGCGCGATGAAGGCGGGCGGATGCTCCCAGGCGAGGATGATCATGGCGGCGCCGCCCGCCGTCGGCAGCGAGGCGATCAGCGCGCCGATGAACGGGCCCGAGCGCTCGACCACGACGGAAGCCGCCACCACGATGCCGGCGGTCATCGCGATCTTGAGCAGCAGCTCGGCGAGGAAGACCGCCATGGTCAGAGATCGACCCCGTGGCGGCGCAGCGTCAGCACGGCCAGGCTCCAGCCGACCGAAGTGGCGAGCGCGAGCGACAAGCCGATGGTCGCGCCGAGCGGCACGGCGGTGAAATGCAGCACCACGCAGGCGCTGGCAAAACCGATCAGGCCGAGCACGGCATTGGCCATCACCGCCGCGGTCGGCCTGCCGCCGGCGCGCCGGTGCAAGATGAGGATCACGCTGATCAGGATGATCGGGAACACCGCCAATATGCCGCTGCCGCCGGGGCCGATACGGAAGCTCAACGTCACCGTGATGCCGACCAGCGTGGCGACCATCAGCGCGCGCAGCGCCAAGTCATACCAATACGTGCGCACCGGCGGAATGCGCACGTGGCGCAAGGGCCGCGCCAGCGCGATGCAGATCGCGAACACGGCGACATTCACGAGGCCGGCCGACAGCACGCTCCAGTGCACCAGGTGCACGCCCCAGGCGAGCGCGAACCACAAGACGAGCGCCAGCGGCAAACTGACCGATAACGGCCGCGTCTGCGCCAGCAGCGCGTAACAGAGCGCGAAGATCACGTTGACGTTGTTGATGGCGAGGCTGCCGACCGCGCTCTGCCCGATGAACGCCGCGCCGTGGTCGAGCGCCAGGAACACATAGACCGGTCCGGCGCCGAGCGGCAGCGTCGCCACCAGCCCGCCGACCAGCGGGCCCAGACGCTCGGCCGCCACCGTCGCCGTCACCACGAAGCCGGCGGTGACGGCCATTTTGACGAACAGGGTGAGGGCGAAATGGAGGTCGGGGGGCATTGACTTCTTTTCCCTCTCCCCGCTTGCGGGGAGAGGGTGGCGAGCATTGAGCGTAAGCGAAGGCGGATCGACCTCTCCCCGCAAGCGGGGAGAGGTGAAGAATGGTTACACCCTCGCCAGCGTCACCTCAACCGGCGGGCCGGCCTTGATGGTCTGGTAAACCACGCAATAGCGCTCGGTCAGCTTGAGCAACTGATCGAGCTTGTCCTGCCCCGCGTCGGTGTCGAGCTCGAAGCGCAACCTGATCTCACGGAACCCGACCGGCGCATCCTTGGCGACGCCCAGCGTGCCGCGGAAATCGAGATCGCCTTCCGCCGACACCTTGCCGGACTTGAGCGGCACGTCGAGCGCGGTCGCGACCGCCTTCACGGTCACGCCGGCGCAGGCGACCAGCGCCTCCAGCAGCATGTCGCCCGAGCACAGTTCGAGCCCGGAACCACCGGTTGCGGGGTGCAGGCCGGCGGCCGCCAGCATGCGCCCGGTCTCCAGCTTGCAGGCGATATTGGCGTCGTCGAGCGTGCCTTTCGCGCGCAAGGTGACCACCGCGGCTTGCGGGTCGTCCTTGTAGCGCTGCTTGATCGGCGCCTGCATCGCGCGCAGTTCGTTGCCGTCCATTACTCTCGCTCCGTTCGTTATTGCACGAGCCGGATTAACCCCCCCGCCGGCGGCGAAATTCCGCGACCGTCGATCACGCCGGCGTGAGCACCACGCGGCCGACGATCTTGCCCTTGCGCAAGTCGCCCATCACCGCGTTGACGTCGTCGAGCGGCCGCGTGGCGACCGGCACGTCGGGCAGGCCCTTGGCGCGCACCAGCTCCATCAGTTCCTTCATCTCGTGCTGGCTGCCGACGTAGGAGCCCTGGATGGTGAGCGCGCGCATCGGAATAGGCGGCAGCGACACCGTGAGATCGCCGCCATACAGACCGACGATGATGTACTTCCCGCCCTTGGTAAGGCTGTCATAGCCGACCCGCGCGCTCGCCGACGAGCCGACCACGTCGATCACCGCCCAGGCGCCGGCGCCCTCGTTGGTGAGCTTCATGATCTGCTGCGCGGCGTCCGGCGCACTGCCGTCGACCACGTGCGCGGCGCCCGCCTTCTTCGCCGCCTCGCGCTTGACCGGATCGATATCGACCACGATGGCCGAATGCCCGCCCATCTTCTTGTGCAGCGAAAGGCACATCAGCCCGAGCCCGCCGGCGCCGATGATTACCGTCGGCTCAGTCGTGAGCGTCGGCACCTTCTTGAGCGCGCCGTAAGTGGTCACGCCCGAGCAGGCGAGCGGCGCCGCGCGGTCGGGCGGCAGGTCGCCGATGTCGAACAGATATTTCGGGTGCGGCACCAGCATGTGCGTGGCGTAGCCGCCGTTCGTGAACACCCCGAGGCTGCGCATCGTCCGGCACAGATTGTCGTCACCGCGCAGGCAGGCCGCACACTTGCCGCAGCCGATCCAGGGATCGGCCAGCATGCGCTGGCCGACTTTCACGCCCTTCGCCTCCGGCCCGAGCGCCACCACCTCGCCCACGTTCTCGTGGCCGAGCGTCAGCGGCAGATGCATGCCACGGTCTTCCAGCCTCAATTGCTTGCCGCCGCCCAGGTCGAAATAGCCGTCGGCGATGTGCAGGTCGCTGTGGCAGACCCCGGCTGCCAGTATTTTGAGCAGCACCTCGCTGCCCTTGGGCTCGGGCGTCGGCGCCTCGTTGCATTGCAGGGGCTGGCCGCAGACGCAGACCTGGAACATGCGCATGTCGTTTCTCTCCCGCTTCCTTGTTCTTCCAGCCGGCAGGGAACCACAGTCCGCGCCGCCCGTCACCTGGGCCCTTGCGACCGGAAATTACGCGTAAAACGGGGCCGTCCCATGAATATCTTTGCCGCCGGGCAGGTGACTTGCCGCCCGGCCTCCGCTATCCGGATGGATGCAAGGATCGGTCCCATGAGCTCGCTCGCCGTCGAAGCCGCGCACCGCGCGTCCGCCGAGCCCCCAGCGCGGGGCGCCGGCGACCTGATCGACGCGCGCGCGCTCGCCGTCGCGCTCGACAAAATTGCCGCGGACCATGGCGGCGGCGACACCGAGCTGCGCTCGCTCGTGGCGCAGCGGCTGAAGATCGCGCTCACCGAGGGCCGCGCCAAGGCCGAGAAGCTCTTGCTGAAAGACCGCCACGGCCGCCGCTGCGCCGAGCGGCTGTGCAAGATGGAAGACACCGTCATCCGCCTGCTGTTCGACTTCGTGCGCAAGCATCTCTACCCCTCGGACAACCCGTCCGAGGCCGAGCGCATGGCGGTGGTCGCCACCGGCGGCTACGGCCGCGGGCTGCAGGCGCCCGGCTCCGACATCGACCTGTTGTTCGTGCTGCCCTACAAGAAGACCGCCTGGGCCGAGCAGGTCGCCGAAAGCATCCTTTACTGCCTGTGGGATACCGGGCTGAAGGTCGGCCACGCCACCCGCTCGATCGACGAATGCATTCGCCAGTCGAAAGCCGACATCACCATCCGCACCGCCATCCTGGAAGCGAGATTTTTGCTAGGCGACCGCGCGCTGTACGACGAGCTGATCGCGCGCTTCGACGACGAGGTGGTGCGCAACACGGCGGCCGAATTCGTCGCCGCCAAGCTCGCCGAGCGCGAGGAGCGGCTGCGCCGCGCCGGCCAGTCGCGCTATCTGGTCGAGCCCAACGTGAAGGACGGCAAGGGCGGCCTGCGCGATCTTCATACGCTTTTCTGGATCGCCAAATACGTCTATCGCGTGCGCAACACGGACGAGCTGGTCGAGCGCGGCGTGTTCGACAAGCAGGAATGCCGGCTGTTCCGCCGCTGCGAGGATTTCCTCTGGTCGGTGCGCTGCCACATGCATTTCGTCACCGGCCGCGCCGAGGAGAGGCTTTCGTTCGACATCCAACGCGAGATCGCGCTGCGGCTCGGCTATACCGCGCATCCGGGCCTGCGCGACGTCGAACGCTTCATGAAGCACTACTTCCTGATCGCCAAGGACGTCGGCGACCTGACCGCCATCCTGTCCGCCGACCTGGAAGACAGCCACGCCAAGAGCGTGCCGGTCTTGAGCCGCGTGATGGCGCGGCTGCGCCGCACGCCCAAGCGCGTGCGCCTGACCGGCACCGAAGATTTCGTGGTCGACGGCAACCGCATCAACGTCGCCAATGACGGCGTCTTCCGCCGCGACCCCGTCAACCTGATCCGCATCTTCCGGCTGGCGCAGAAGCACAATCTCGCTTTCCACCCCGACGCCATGCGCGTCATCACCCGCTCGCTCAAGCTCATCGACGGCAAGCTGCGCGGCAACAAGGAAGCCAACAAGCTGTTCCTGGAGATCCTCGCTTCCAAGAACGACCCGGAAACCGTGCTGCGCCGCATGAACGAATTGGGCGTGCTCGGCAAATTCGTGCGCGCCTTCGGCAAGATCGTCTCCATGATGCAGTTCAACATGTACCACCACTACACGGTGGACGAGCATCTGTTGCGCTGCATCGGAGTGCTGGCCGAGATCGACGCCGGCGGCGGCGGCGACACCAAGCTCGCCGACGAGCTGATCCACAAGATCAGGCCCTCGCACCGCAAGGTGCTCTACGTCACGCTATTCCTGCACGACATCGCCAAGGGTAGGCCCGAGGACCATTCCATCGCCGGCGCGCGCGTCGCCAAGCGCGTCTGCCCGCGCCTCGGCTTCACGGCGGCCGAGACCGAGCTCGCCGCCTGGCTGATCGCCAATCATCTCGTCATGTCGAGCGTGGCGCAGTCGCGCGATCTGTCCGACCGCAAGACGATCGAGAACTTCGCCAATCTGGTGCAGGACGCGGAACGGCTGAAGCTCTTGTGCATCCTCACCACCGCCGACATCAAGGCGGTCGGCCCCGGCGTGTGGAACGGCTGGAAGGCGCAGCTCGTGCGCACGCTCTATTTCGAGACCGAGCCAGTGCTTACCGGCGGCTTCTCCGAGGTCAACCGCGCCCAGCGCGTGGAGATGGCGCAGGGCGAATTCCGCACCGCCATGACGGACTGGCCGCGGGACGCGCTCGAGACCTATATCGGCAAGCACTATCCCGCCTACTGGCTGAAAGTCGATCTGCCGCACAAGATCGAGCACGCCAACTTCCTGCGCAAGACCGAGCAGGCCGACAAGACGCTCTCCACCACGGTCGGTTTCGACAAGGCGCGAGCCGTTACCGAGCTCACCGTGCTGGCGCCCGACCACCCATGGCTGTTGTCGATCATCGCCGGCGCCTGCGCCATGACCGGCGCCAACATCGTGGACGCGCAAATCTACACCACCACCGACGGACGCGCGCTCGACACCATCTCGCTCACGCGCGAATTCGAGCGCGACGAGGACGAGGCGCGCCGCGCCGACCGGATCGCCGATTCGATCGAGAAGTCGCTGCGCGGCGAACTGCGGCTCCCCGACGTGGTGGCAAAGCGCGCCCCGCCGAAAGGACGCATCAAGGCCTTCGCGCTCGAGCCGACCGTCACCATCAACAACCAGTGGTCCCATCGCTACACCATGGTGGAAGTCACGGGCCTCGACCGCCCCGGCCTGCTTTACGAACTGACCGCGGCGCTGTCCAAGCTCAACCTCAATATCGCCAGTGCGCACGTCGCCACTTTCGGCGAGCGCGTGGTCGACGCCTTCTACGTCACCGACCTGATGGGCGCGCAGATCACCTCGCCGACGCGCCAGGCCGCAGTCAAGCGCGCGCTGATCGCGCTGTTCAAGGCGGGCGAGAAGGAAGAGCGGAAGGCGGGGTAAGCGCGGTTTCCGCTGATTCTGAATCGTCATGCGCGGGCAACCGGGACCGGCCTTCGGCCGGCCCGGTCGTAAACTTGACCCGCGCATCCATCGAAAATGAAGCGCGTAGCCCGGATGGAGCGAAGCGAAATCCGGGGCCCGCCTCGCGACGAGCCCCCGCATTCCGCTGCGCTCCATGCGGGCTACAGCGACGACAGCTACGCCGCCTTCTGCCCCGGATGCGTGCCAGCCCGCTGCGGCAACAGCAGAATACAGCCGACGATGAACACCGCGATCACCGCGGACGCGAGCGGCCGGCTTAGATCGAGACCGCCGTGATTGAGCGGCTTGTCGAGGAAGTCGCCCACGGTGGCGCCGAGCGGTCGAGTGAGAATGAAGGCCGCCCAGAACAAGAACACGCGCGAAACCTTCGTCCAGTAATAGGCGGCCGCGAGAATCGCCAACCCGGCCAGAAACACCAGCGCGCCGCCGCCATAGCCGACTCCCGTCGAATCCGCCATCCAGTCGCCGAGCGCCGTCCCGAGCGTCTGGGAAAAAGTGATGGTCACCCAGTAGAACAGTTCAACCTTCGGCGTGGCGACCGTCTGGACGTGAATCGATCCTAAGGCCCAGCGCCAGACCGCCAGCGACGCGATGACGCAAGCGAACAATATCGTGACGCCGCCGATATAACCGATCCCAAGAGATCGATCGACATAATCGGCCAAAGCCGTACCGATCGTGGTGGATGCCACGATCGCCGCCCAATAGGCCCAGGGATCGAATGCTTCGAAGGCGATCTGGATAGCGACTGCCACGACAAAGATAGCGAAGAAGATGCCGGTGCCGATCAGATAGCCGCCATTGTGCGCGTTCTGATTGGCGTGCAGCCACGTCATCGTTACCGAATCGCCGCCGGTCTCGCCCAGCGTGGTAGCGGCGATCTTGATGATCCAGAAGACGAGGGTGACTTCGGGGACTTTGCTAAGGGTCTTGTCGGTCATGGGATCAAAATTTGCCTTTCTTGCATTTTTCTGTAGTCGCGAATTACTCCGCCGTCGTCCCCGCTTCTCCCGCTTGTCGTCCATCGGGAAATCGCATGACGATCCGCAGCCCGGGCTCAGCATCGCGCACTTCGAGCGTGATGCCGTGCAGATCGGCCACTGCCTTGACCAGGCTGAGGCCGAGCCCGCTGCCCGGCGTCGAGCGGCTCTGCTCCAGCCGGTAGAAACGCTGGAAAATGCGTTCGCGTTCCTCCGCTGGCGCACCGGGCCCGTTATCCATCACCATGCCGACGATGCGCTCGTGGTCGCTGCCAAGCGCGACTTCGATGCGCGTTCCGACGGGCGTGTGGCGGATGGCGTTTTCGACCAGATTGGCGAGCATTTGCGTCAGCAGCTCGCGGTCGCCCACAAAGCGGATCGCGGGCTTGATCTTTGCGTCGAGGCGCTTGCCGGCATCTTCGGCGGCCGGCGCGAAGGCGTCCGCCACATTCGCAAACACGGCGCTGAGATCGAACTCTCCGAAGCCCGCGCGGCGCGTGCCGGCCTCGATCTGCGCAATCCGCAGCAGCGCACCGAATATGCCAAGTATCTCGTCGACCTGTGCGATCGCCGTCTCGATGCCTGCGCTTTGCTCTTGTCCGGTCTGCGCCCGCGTTTGCATGATTTCCAGCCGCTGGCGCAACCGCGCGAGCGGGGTTTTCAGATCGTGAGCGATGTCGGTCGAGACCTGCCGCAAGCTTTCCATCAGCTCGCCGATGCGGTCGAGCATCCGGTTCAAGGTGTCCGACAGCCGGTCGAAATCGTCGCCGGTGCCGCGCACCGGTACCCGCTGCGCGAGGTCGCCGGCGATGATCGCCTCCGCCGTGCGGCGCACGGTTTCGACGCGCTTGAGCAGAGCGAGGCTGAGCGCGATGCCGCCGATGCTGCCGAGCGCGATCACCGCGGCGAAGGCCGAAGCGAAGCCGTCGAATATGGATTCTTCCAGCTCGTCGATCTGCTCGCGATCGGCGGCGATGGCGAGCTGCGCGCCGCCGGCGAGCGCGGCGGTCAGCACGCGCCGGTGACTGACGTCGCCGTCGCTCTCCTTGTGTGAACTGTTGGACCAGCCGAGCGGCGGCGGTGCGATGGGCAGATCGCCGGTGAGCCGCGCGCCGCCCGCGTCGGTGATGAGATAATCCAGAGGCCCGGCCGGGTGCGTGCGCTGATGGATCTTCACCTCCGCCTCCAGCCGCGCCAGGCCGCCGGCACGGAACACCGCTTGCATCGTCGACATTTCGCTGGCAATGCGCGCGTCCAGCCGCCTTTCCAGCGCCGCCGCCGTCACCAGATAGACGACGGTACCGAGAACCGCGACCGAAACGGCGAACAGCAGCACATAGAGCGCCGCCAGCCGAAACGTCGCGGTGCGGAATACTCTAGCCGGGCGCACGGATCGAATATCCTGCGCCGCGGACCGTATGAATGAGCTCGCTGGCAAAGCCGCGGTCGACCTTGCCGCGCAGCCGGCTCATATGCGTTTCGACGATGTTGGTCTTGGGATCGAAATGGAAGTCCCAGACCTTTTCCAGCAGCATGGTGCGCGTGACCACCTTTCCGGCGTTGCGCATCAGGCATTCCAGCAGCTTGAACTCGCGCGGCTGCAGCTCGATCGGCCGGCCGCCGCGCGCGACGCTGCGCTTGATCAGATCGATTTCGAGATCGCCGACCCGCAAAGATGTCGCCGCGTTCATTGCCGGCCGACGGCCTAGTGCGTTGACGCGCGCCAAAAGCTCCGGCAGCGCGAACGGCTTAGCCAGGTAATCGTCGCCGCCCGCTTCCAGCCCTTCGACGCGGTCGTCGATGCCGCCGAGATTGGTGAGAAACAGCACCGCCGTTCCGACGCCTTTGCCGCGCAGTGTTTTTACAAGCGACAAGCCGTCGATGCCGGGCAGCATGCGGTCGACGATCGCCACCTCGTAGCCGCCATTGCCGGCGAGCAAAAGTCCCTCGCGGCCGTTGCCCGCATAGTCGGCGACGTGGCCGTGCGCGTGCAGGCCGTTGACGATATAGGCGGCCGTTTCGGCATCGTCTTCGATGACCAGCACTTTCATGCGCACAATCCTGCCGAATCTTTCGCCTAGGAAACCGCGGCGAGCCGGCGTTTTTGTGTCGCCGGCCCGTCGCGCACCGCTTTAGTCCTTCGGGTTGGCGCCTTCGTGCGTGTTTTCGAGCACGCGGCCGGTCATGGCGTCGACACCGACCTCGCGCCACTGCTTGCCGCGGCGCATGTCGAACGAGTAACGCAGCCCGCTGCCGCCACCTTCCCGCTCGAGCTCCTCCTTCACGATCTTGCCCGGATAAGCTTTTAGAGCGATCGCGCGCGCCCGGCTCATGCTGATCTTGGCCTTGTGAACGGTCGCCGCGGCCGCCAGCGCGGGCGCCGCGCCGACGGCGAGGCCGACCAATGCGGCGCAAGCCGCGCGAGATAGAAATTTGCGGTCGTACATGTATTTCTCCTTTTTGGCCCGCCGCGGCGGGCTATTGGCGATTGCATCGTTCGGCCCGAGAGACCGCGCGACGCCATGCGCTGCATCTAGGCCGGCGGACCCTGCCACGACATTTCCACCGCTATACGATTTCCCAATGAATACGCTGGGGGCGTTTCTAACGTCCGGAAATCCCCAGCGAATCCCCCCTTAACGGCCCCTTAAACGGCCCCGCTTAGCGTGCCCGGTCAGGGACCCGGCGGCGCCTTTAGCGCGCCGGCATGGCGTGGGTGGCGTATGGCGGGCAAGGGACCAACGCGGCGGGAGCCGGTGTTCGATGACGCGCCTTCGGTGCGCGTTGCGGCCGCCGACCGGCCGGGCGGACCCAGGCGCCCACGCCGCCGCCGCAAGCGCAAAGCGCGCAAGCGCGCCGCGCGCTCGCTGATCGGCCGTGCGCTCTATTGGAGCCTGGTGCTTTGCCTGTGGCTCGGCATCGGCGGCATCGGCGCGCTCGCCTGGGTCGGCGCCCACCTGCCGCCGATCCAGTCGCTCGCCATCCCCAAGCGCCCGCCCGCCATCAAGATCGAGGATATCCACGGCCGCGTGCTCGCCACCCGTGGCGACACAGCCGGCGAAGTCCTGTCGCTGAAAGAACTGCCGTCATACGTTCCTCAGGCCTTCGTCGCCATCGAGGATCGGCGCTTCTACGAGCATTACGGCGTCGATCCCTTGGGCATCGCGCGCGCGGCGTTCGCCAACATTTTGCATCTCGGCGTGGCCCAGGGCGGCTCAACGATTACCCAGCAACTCGCCAAAAATCTCTTTCTGACTCAAGAACGTACCGTGCATCGCAAGCTGCAGGAGGTGCTGCTGGCGCTGTGGCTGGAGCGCAAATTCTCCAAAAGCCAGATCCTCGCGCTCTATTTGAATCGCGTCTATTTCGGAGCCGGCGCCTACGGCATCGAGCAGGCCGCGCAGCGCTATTTCGGGACCTCCGCCCGACACTTGACGCTTGCGGAGGCCGCCATGCTGGCCGGGCTGGTGCGCGCGCCCTCGCGACTTGCACCCACGCGCAATTTCAAAGCCGCCGAACACCGCGCCCGTATCGTGCTGAAAACCATGACCTCGCTCGGCTACATCGGCAAGAAAGGCGAGAATTTCGCACTCGGCAATCCGCCGCGCATCGTGGCGCAGGCCGGCAACGATTCGATCAACTACGTCGCCGACTGGGTGATGGACTCGCTCAACGACGTGCTCGGCCGCATCGACGAAGACATCGTGGTGCACACCACCATCGACGGCGCCTTGCAGGCGAGTGCGGAAAAGGCGGTCGACGACGAGCTCGCGCAGAACGGCGCCAAGGATAAGGTCGGCCAGGGCGCGCTGGTGGCGATGACGCCGGACGGCGCGGTACGCGCCATGGTCGGCGGGCGCGACTACGCCAACAGTCAGTTCAACCGCGCGGTCGCCGCCAAGCGCCAGCCGGGCTCGGCGTTCAAGCCGTTCGTCTATCTTACCGCGCTCGAGCACGGCCTCACGCCCGACACTGTGCGCGACGACCGCCCGATCGCGCTCAAAGGCTGGCGGCCGGACAACTATGCGCATGAGTATTTCGGGCCGGTGACGCTCACGCAGGCGCTGGCGCTCTCGCTCAATTCGGTGTCGGTGCGGCTCACGCTGGAGTTCGGCCCGGCAGCGGTGATCCGCACCGCGCACCGGCTCGGCATCGCCTCCGCGCTCAAGCCGAACGCCTCGATCGCGCTCGGCACCTCGGAAGTCTCGCTGCTCGAACTGACCGGCGCCTATGCCACCTTCGCCAATGGCGGCATTGCGGTCGCGCCGCATGTGATCGCGAGCGTCACCGCCGGACGCAGGCTGCTCTACGAGCGCGACAGCCGTCCGCTCGGCCGCGTTGCCGACGCCAGCTACGTCGCGATGATGAACGAGATGATGCGGCAGACGCTGCTGATCGGCACCGCCAAGCACGCCTCGCTGCCCGGCTGGCCGGCCGCCGGCAAGACCGGCACGAGCCAGGATTTCCGCGACGCCTGGTTCATGGGCTACACCGCGCACATGGTCACCGGGGTCTGGCTCGGCAATGACGACGGCACGCCGACCAGGCACGTCACCGGCGGCAGCCTGCCGGTGCAGATCTGGAGCCGCTTCATGCGCAGCGCGCACCAGGGCGTGCCGGTCGCCGCGCTGCCCGGCGGTGCCAGCAGCGGCGGCTTCCTCTCCGGCCTGTTCGGCGGCGGCGGCGCGCGGCAGCCTGACCGCTCGACCGTGGGCTCCGGGGTTCGGCCGCCGGCCGACGTCGGCGCGAGCCGCACGCCCGCGCGCGGCGAAAGCGCCGGGCTCGACAGCTGGTTCATCAATACGCTGTTCGGCCGCCGCTGAGCGGCGGCGACCGAAGCCACGGCGCGGCTGGCCCCTGCCGCTGCGACCATGCGACGCTAGCGCCAACCGGCCGAATGGCCAGATGCGGCCATTTCAATCGGCACTGCCAAGCTGCTTAAATGGCCAAAAACCTGTAGGCTTCGCCCAAAGAGACGACATATGGGGTCGACACATCACGGGAGGCTTTAAGTGCGTAAATCGATGGTCCCGCTCGTTCTGGTTGCCGCCCTCGGCTTCAGTGTCCCGGCGCTGGCCAGGGACTTGCATTTGGAAAAGCAGACGCCCGAGCAGCTCAAGAGCGTTTGCGACAAGGTCAGCGGCAAGTTCACGCAGGACAAGAGCGGCTACGCCTGTGGCACCGATTGCAAAGGCCACGGCGGCACCGCCTGCCTGGTCTATTGCCAGCCTGACAAGCGATGCGTCGCGCAAGTGGTCGGCGCCCGGCGTCCCCGGACGATCGAAAGCGCGTTGCTCGGCAAGAAGCGCTAGCTGTGCGCCTGGCCCGAGCGCCTGCGCGAGCCTTGCGTCAAGAGCCAGAGCGTGAGCGTCGCGCAGCCGGTCAACGCCACCGCGTCCGCCACGGGCCAGGCGTTGTGGCCGAGCAGCACGCCGACCAGCGCGCCGCAAATCGCCGCCACGCTCTGCTGGATGAAGCCGAGCAGCGAGGAGGCGGCGCCGGCGCGCTCAGGAAACGGCGTCAGCGCGCCGGCGATCGAATGCGGCAGCACCATGCCGAGCCCGGCGAGATAGACCGCCATTGAAAAGACTAGCGTGAAGGCCGAGTCCCATCCCAACCCGAGAACGGTAAGCATGGCGAGGCCGCCGAGCGCGACGGTCAGACCGCCGAACCCGAGAATGCCGTCGATGCCGAAGTAGCGCGTGAGGCGCGCCGACAACGTCGAGCCGACACCGTAGCCGACCGAGCCGATCGCGAACACGAAGCCGAAGGCGAAAGGCGAAAGCCCGTAGATGTTCTGCAGCACGAAGGAGGCCGCAGAAATCCAGGCGAACAGCCCGGCATAGCTGAGCGAAGCGAGCCCCATATAGGCGAGATAGGCCGGATTGCGCGCGACAATCGCGTAAGAGGCCGCCATCGAGGAGACCGAGACCGGCTCGGCCGCGCGCTCCCGCAAGGTTTCCGGTAGCAGCAGCACCACGACCGCGGCGCCGATCAGGGCGGCGCCAACCAGCGTGAAGAACACCGAGCGCCAGCCAAAGCCGGTCTGCAGCAGGCCGCCGGCGATCGGCGCCAGCACCGGCGCCAGCGCCATGACCGCGCCGATCAACGACAATTCGCGCCCGGCGCGGCTGCCTGAATAAAGGTCGCGCACCATGGCGCGCGCCAGCACGATGCCGCCGGAACCGCCGAGCGCCTGCACGAAGCGCGCGGCGATCAGCGCCTCGATCGAATTCGACAGCGCGCAGGCCAGACTGGCCGCGCCATAAAGCGCGACCGCGCAGAGCAGCACCGGCTTGCGCCCGTGCCGGTCGGAGACGGGCCCATAGACGATCTGCCCGACGGCGAAGCCGATCAGATAGGAAGAGATGGTGAGCTGTGCCTCGGCCGTGGAAGCGCCGAGCAGGCGCGCGATGTCCGGCAGCGACGGCAGATACATGTCGGTGGTGAGCGGACCGACCGCGCTTAAGCCCGCGAGCAAAGCGGTGAGGGCGAAAGTGCCGGGACGGAGCATGGCATGATCGCTTTCTTCGTCATGCCCGGCTTTATGCCGGGCATCCCGCTTAGCAAGGCACTGCGCCACTAAGCGAGATGGCCGGGACAAGCCCGGCCATGACGTCTGACTACATGATGGCCGACAGCAACGCTAGCGCCGCCTGCGCCCGCCGTGTTCCAGCCCGTAGCGGTGCAGATTGCCGCCGTGTACGTCGAGCCAGGTCTTGGCGCGGGTGACGTGCGGGCAGATGCGCTCGACCAGCCGCCAGAATCGCTTCGAGTGGTTCATCTCGACGAGATGCGCGACTTCATGTGCGGCGAGATAGTCGAGCACGAAGGGCGGCGCCAGGATCAGCCGCCACGAATAGGACAGCAGGCCGGTGGTAGAGCACGAGCCCCAACGGCTCGACTGATCGCGGATCGATACGCTTTTGATGCGCACGCCGAGCCGGGCAGCGGCGGCGCGGCTCGCCGCTTCCAGATCGGCCTTGGCCTCGCGCTTGAGGAAATCGCACAAGCGGCGCGCAACGTGGGGAGCCTCGCCCGCGACACAGAGCGAGCGCTCCTCGCCGTCCACTTCGATCCACACCGTGCCGCGCTTATTGGGCCGGTGCACGATCCTGTGGTCGACGCCGCGCAGCGGCACCACCGTGCCGTGGACGAAGGGCGCCGGCGCCGGCAGGCGGTCGAGCCGGGCCGCGATCCAGCCGCCGTGCTTTTCGGCGAAGGCGCGCGCCTCCTTCAGGTTGCCGCGCGGCGGCATGGTGAGCAGCACTTCGCGCGTGGCGGTGTGGATGCGCAGCGTGTAGCGGCGCGCCTGCCGGTGGCGGCGCACGCGCACCAGATAAACCTCGCGGTCGAAGATGATGTTGATCGCCGACGGCTCGCTCGGCCGCCGGTAGAGCAAGGCGCGCTGGGGCATCGACGTCGTCCAACCCGGCCCGGACCGGGGCGCGAGTGTGCCACAACTTTCGCGCTGTACATCGCCTTCCGTGCCGAAATCGGCAGGGCGCAAGAGCCGGGGCAGTAGCCAGGTCCGAGCCACGAGATATGGGGCCTTTCCGTGGGGAAGTCCCGATCCACAGTCGGGATTGCGACGCGCTGCCGAGCGGCGCCGGCGGCACTCCGGCACGCACGAAAAACACACAACCTGACAAGAACTTAGCGGCGCGAATCGAGGCCGGCCGACGAAAGCCCCGGAATTTAGGGGCCCGCCGCCGCCTTGGCGGGACGCGAACCGGCGGCGCGCGCGCCACCGTTATGCGACAGCACGAAATCGGCGATGCGCGGGGCGATCTCGGCGCGGAAGCGCGAGCCGTTGAATACGCCGTAATGGCCGACCGCCGGCTGGACGTAATGCACCTTGGCGTCGTCCGGAATGTTGGGACAGAGCGCGTGCGCGGGCTCGGTCTGCCCGACGCTGGAAATGTCGTCGTTCTCGCCCTCCACCGTCATCAAAGCGACGCGGCTGATGGCCGAGGGTTCGATCTTGCGGTCGCGATGGGTCATCTCGCCCTTAGGCAGCGAGTGGCGGATGAACACCGTGTCGACGGTCTGCAGATAGAACTCGGCCGACAGATCCATGACGGCGAGATATTCGTCGTAGAACTCGCGGTGCTTCTGCGCGGAATCGCCGTCGCCCTTGACCAGGTGCATGAACAGGTTGCGGTGCGCCTCGATGTGGCGGTCGAGGTTCATGCTCATGAAGCCGTGCAATTGCAGAAAGCCCGGATAGACGTCGCGCATGACGCCGGGATTCGGGAACGGCACCTTAGTGATGACGTTGCGGCGGAACCAGTTGATGCCGCGGCTCGCGGCGAGCTGGTTGACGCCATTGGGATTGATGCGCGTGTCGATCGGCCCGCCCATCAGCACCATGGAATGCGGCACGTAAGGGTCTTGGTCGGCCTCCATCAACGCGACCGCCGCCAGCACCGGCACCGAAGGCTGGCACACCGCGATGACGTGGCAGTCGCCGCCCAGTCGGTGCAGCATGGAGATGATATAGTCGACATAGTCGTCGAGATCGAAGCGGCCCTCGCCGACCGGCACCATGCGCGCGTCGATCCACTCGGTCAGATAGACATCGTGGGTCGGCAGAAAAGTCTCGACCGTGCCGCGCAACAGCGTCGGATAGTGGCCGGACAGCGGCGCCACGATCAGCAGTTTCGGTTGCGGGCGGCGCGGGCTGTGCGAAAAGGCGCGCTCGAAATGCAGGAGATTGCAGAACGGGCGGCGCCAGATCGTTTCGACATGCACCGGCACGCGCTCGCCGCCGACGGTCGTGTCATGGATGCGCCAGTCCGGCTTCTGATAGCGGCGGGTGGAGCGCTCGAACAACTCCATGGTCGCGGCCACCGACTTGCCGTAGGCGGTGTGCGCGAGCGGATTGGCGGGATTCTTGAAGAACAGGCGCGTGGCGTCGGCGAAGGCGCGCGACGGATTGAGCGCCGCGTGGCCCATCTCGTAGAACCAGTACATCGGCGTCGCGAGTAAATGCCCGTGATCGCCGGGCAGCGTTGCTGCGCCGTCGAATTCTCCAATCGCCATTGAATTTGTCCCCGGCCCTTGTTGCGGCGCAGAAGACTGTCGTTTTTCCATCATATCGTCAACTTTACAGATAAGTTGTTCGTGACCGGTTTACAACACCGGACCCTCATCCAACCCTTCGAAAGTATTAGGCTTTTCGGCCTTATTCGCCGGTTTGCAGCAGGCTGCCCTGCACCCGTGCGCTCTGCAAAAGCTTGAGGAAAGCGAATGATGCAGCCGCGAACAGCACCACGTTGAAGCCGAAGGATTCGATCATCAGGTCGGCGCGGAAGACGTGGTGGATGAGCAGCGCGCGCATGCCCTCGAACACATAGGTCGGCGGCAGGCACCAGGCGACGTATTGCAGCCAGTGCGGCAATACCGCCACCGGATAGTAGACGCAGGTGAGCGGCAGAAACAGGAACATGATGGTCCAGGCGAGGCTTTCCGCGCCCATGCCGTTCCTCAGCAACAGGCCGGCGACGAAAATGCCGATCGCCCATGAGGTCAAAATCAGATTGACGAAGAAGGCGGCGAGCGCGAGGCCGAGCCCCCACAGATTGAAGCCGAAGAAGGCGATGGCGAGCAGCGACACCGGCACCATGCCGATCGACAGCCGCACCACGCTCATGATCATCAGCGCGGAAATGAACTCCACGGGGCGCAGCGGTGACATCATGATGTTGGCGAGATTGCGCGACCACATCTCTTCCAGGAACGAGATGGAAAAGCCGAGCTGGCCGCGGAACAGGATGTCCCACAGCAGCACCGAGCCGATGAATACGCCGGCGGCGCGCGCGAAGAAGCCGGCCTGCTGCGACACGTAAAGCTGCAGGAAGCCCCACATCAGCATCTGCACGGTCGGCCAGTAGATGAGATCGAGGATGCGCGGCCAGGACGAGCGCAACAGGTACCAGTAGCGCCGCACCATGGCGCCGACGCGGTTGAAAGAGAAGGCAGCGGCGGTGTCGACGTGAGTCATGGTGCGTTCATTTTACTCTGTCATTCCGGGGCGCGCCGAAGGCGCGAACCCGGAATCCATAACCCCGGCGCTGCTGGGTTGCGAATTCTGGGTTCGCGGGCTTCGCCGGCGCGCCCGGAATGACGGAAACATGTGCATAAACGCGCAATCATTGCGCCGCCTCGTTCTGCCGGCTGCGCCCGCGCGCGACGTCGAGGAACACTTCCTCCATGGTCGCCCGCCCGTAACGCGCCAAGAGATGCGCCGGCGTGTCGTCGTCCTCGATGCGGCCGCGCTTCATGATGATGACGCGCTCGCACAACCGCTCGACCTCGTTCATGTTGTGCGAGGCGAGCAGGACGGTGGCGCGGTGTTCGCGCCGGTAGTCCTGAAGCCGCGAGCGCACCCAGTCGGCGGTGTCGGGATCGAGCGAGGCGGTCGGCTCGTCGAGCAGCAGCACTTCCGGCCTGTTGAGCAGGGCCTTGGCGAGCGAGACGCGGGTCTTCTGCCCGGCCGAGAGCTTGCCGTTCGGCCGGTCGAGAAATTCGGTGAGGTCGAGATCGGCGGCGAGCTTGTCGATGCGCGCGGCGATGTCTGGGACGCCGTAAAGCTGCGCGAACACGGACAAGTTCTGCCGCACGGTGAGCCGCGTCGGCATGTCCACGTAAGGACTTTCGAAATTCATCCGGTGCAGCACGCGGTAGCGCTCGTCCGGCATGCGCGCCCCCAGCACATGGACGGTGCCGGCGGTGGGCAGGACCAGGCCCATGATCATGGCGATGGTGGTGGTCTTGCCGGCGCCGTTGCCGCCGAGCAGACCGGTGATCGAGCCGGGCGCGAGGCGGAACGAAATGCCGTCGACCGCCGCCACGCCCTTGTAGAGCTTGACGAGGCGGTCGACCGCTACGGCGCTATTGTCGCTGGCGTCCATGATCGGGCAGATGTGACGCCCCGGCGGAGGAAGCGCAAGGGCCAGTTGCCGTCATGCGCGGGCTTGACCCGCGCGCATCCATCTTTTCGGCCAAACTATGGATTGCCGGGTCTCGCCGCTGCCGCGATGGCCCGGCAATGACAGCGACGTGGATTGGTGCCCGCCCCCGGTCCGCACTACATTAGCCCCATGCCGTCGCTCAGCCTCGCCCACGACCACCCGCGCCGCAATGTGCGGCTCGATACGCTGGTACGCCTGCGCTGGCTGGCGATCATCGGGCAGACCACCGCCGTGCTCGGGGTCTATTACGGGCTCGATTTCGGCCTGCCGATCTATGCCTGCCTGGCGGTGATCGCGCTGGCCGCCTGGCTCAACGTGGCGCTGCGGCTGCGCTTCCACATCACCCAGCGGCTCGACCCCGACCGCGCCGCCTGGCTGCTCGCCTTCGACATCGCCGAACTGGCGGTGCTGTTGTTCCTGACCGGCGGCTTGCAGAACCCGTTCGCGTTCCTGTTCCTCGGGCCGGTGCTGCTGTCGGCGACCGCGCTGCCGCCGCGCTTCACGCTGATGCTGGGCGGCTTTGCGATTGCCTGCGCGACCGTGCTGGTGTTCGTGCATTACCCGCTGCCGTGGGATTCGGAGGATCCCTTGAAGCTGCCGCCGATCTACATGATCGGCGTCTGGCTCTCGATCCTGCTCGCCATCGGCTTCATCGGCGTCTATGCCTGGCAGATCACGGAAGAATCGCGCCAGCTCGCCGACGCGCTCGCCGCCACCGAACTGGTGCTGGCGCGCGAGCAGCATCTGTCGCAGCTCGACGGCCTCGCCGCCGCCGCCGCGCACGAGCTCGGCACGCCGCTGTCGACCATCGCGGTGATCGCCAAGGAACTGGAAAACGCCATCGCCAAGAACGCGCCGCACGGCGACGACGTGCGGCTGTTGCGCGAGCAGGCGACGCGCTGCCGCGACATTCTCGGCAAGCTCACCGAATTGTCGTCGTCGGCCGGCGAGCCATTCGACCGCATGCCACTGTCGGCGCTCATCGAGGAAGTGGTGGCGCCGCACCGCAATTTCGGCGTCGCCATCGAGGTGACGCTGCCGGCCGAGCGTCAGAACGAGCCGGTGGGCGCGCGCAATCCGGCGATCCTGTACGGGCTCGGCAATCTTTTGGAAAATGCCGTCGATTTCGCGCACGAGCGCGTGACGGTGAATGCGCACTGGAGCGAGGACGCGGTCGAAGTTTCGATCGGCGACGACGGGCCGGGCTTCGCGCCGGAAATCATGGCGCGCATCGGCGAGCCCTACGTCACCAGCCGTCAGCACGGCGCAAGCAAGCCGGACGAAGTACCGACCGGGCTGGGACTTGGCTTCTTCATCGCCAAAACGCTGCTGGAGCGCTCGGGCGCCGCGCTCGGCTTCGAAAATCGCACCCTTCCGGCGCGCGGCGCGGTTGTGACCCTGCGCTGGCGGCGCGAGGACTTCGAGCGGCCGTTAACCTTCGCTGCGGCTTGAGGTCGCGCGACATGATGACTATGTTGAGTGCAACGAGTACCGACGTGGGGTGACAGCGTGGACATGGTCATGAACGACGTCGCGGCGCCGGCGAAAGAGCAAGTGCCGAGCGAGCGCACTTTGCTGATCGTCGAGGACGACCGCTCGTTCCTGCAACGGCTGGCCAAGGCTTTGGAAAGCCGCGGCTTCACCGTGGCGACCGCGGAATCGGTCGCCGAGGGGCTGTTGCAGGTGGAAAAATCGACGCCCGCCTTCGCAGTGGTCGACATGCGGCTCGGCGACGGCAACGGCCTCGACGTGATTTCCGCGCTCAAGCGCCGACGCCCGGACGCGCGCGGCATCATCCTGACCGGCTACGGCAATATTGCCACCGCGGTGAACGCGGTGAAGATGGGCGCGGTCGATTATCTCGCCAAGCCCGTGGACGCCGACGACGTGGTCGCGGCCTTGCTCGCGATGGACAACAAGAAGATCGAGCCGCCGGAAAATCCCATGTCGGCCGACCGCGTGCGCTGGGAGCACATCCAGCGCATCTACGAATTGTGCGGGCGCAACGTGTCCGAGACTGCGCGCCGGCTCAACATGCACCGGCGCACCTTGCAGCGGATTTTGGCCAAAAGGGCTCCGCGTTAGCGCACTGCCTCTCCCCGCTCGTCCCCGCGAAAGCGGGGACCCAGGGCGAATTGCTTGGCATTTCGATTTTTAGCTGGATTCCCGCTTGCGCGGGAATGAGCGGAGATTGTTGCGAGGCTTCGCGTTAAGTCACATCCCCATAAGGCCCGTTCGGGTCGGCGAGCGACTGCAGGCGCAGCGCGGCGGCGCGCGCGAACAGCAGCATCATCGACTTGCGGGTGGCGGCGGCCAGTTTGTGCTCGGGCGCCTCGCAGCGGAATTCGGCGCCGAAGGCGTCGGCCACGATCAGCCCGGTATCGGGCGGAAAGATCTCGCACGGCACTTCGACCGTGGTGGCGAAAAACAGCCGGTCGCAGTGGGCCCGGTAATCCTGCCATTTCTGGTCGGCGCGGAAGTCGGCCACGGAAGATTTGACCTCGACGATCCAGACCTGCCCGCCGGAATCGAGCGCCACCAGGTCGGCGCGGCGGCCTGACGGCAGCGGCAGTTCGCTCACCACGCAGAAGCCGTGCGCGTGCAACAGCCGCGCGGCGCCGCGCGCGACGGCAAGCGCCGTCTGCGACTGGCGACCGTCGACGGGGACTTGCAGCGGCGCGGCGGATTGCAGGCTCATGAGGCCACCTTAGCACGTTTTGCGGCGCGCTCGGGGAAGGCCTGGGCGAGCGCGGCGCGGTTCGCGCGCAAGACGCCGCGCTCGGTGATCAGCCCGGTGACAAGCCGCGCCGGCGTCACGTCGAAAGCGTAATTGGCGACGGGCGAGCCGTCCGGCACGATCTGCACCGTCTCGATGCGGCCGTCCGCGGCCTTGCCGGCGATCGTCGCGACTTCTTCGCCGCCGCGCTGCTCGATCGGGATTTCCTTGACGCCGTCGCTCACGGTGAAGTCGATGGTGGGCGACGGCAACGCGACGTAGAACGGCACGTTGTTGTCGTGCGCGGCCAGCGCCTTGAGATAGGTGCCGATCTTGTTGCAGACGTCGCCCTGCGCCGTGGTGCGGTCGGTGCCGACGATGACCATGTCGACCAGCCCGTGCTGCATGAGATGGCCGCCGGTATTGTCGGGGATCACCGTGTGCGGCACGCCGTGCTTGCCCAGTTCCCAGGCGGTGAGCGAGGCGCCCTGGTTGCGCGGGCGGGTCTCGTCGGCGAAGACGTGCACCGGCAGTCCCTTGTCGTGCGCCATGTAGATGGGGGCGGTGGCGGTGCCCCAATCGACCGTCGCCAGCCAACCGGCATTGCAATGGGTGAGCAGGTTGACGCGCCCGCCTTTTTTCTTGGCGGCGATATCCTCGATCAGCTTGAGGCCGTGGCGGCCGATCGCCTGGTTGATCGCCACGTCCTCCTCCGCGATCTCGCCGGCGCGGGCGAGCGCGGCGGCCAGCCGTTCGCTACGCGGCTTGTTGCGGACGACGGCCATCATCTCGTCGAGCGCCCATTTCAGATTGATCGCGGTGGGGCGGGTGGCGATCAGCGTTGAATAGGCGCGCTCGAGCGCCTCGTCCGACGCGTCCTCGCGCAAGGCGAGCCAGACGCCGTAGGCGGCGGTGGCGCCGATCAGCGGCGCACCGCGCACCTGCATGGATTTTATCGCGCGCGCGGCGTCTTCCAGCGTCTCGAGCCGGGCGATGACGAAGCGATGCGGCAATTGCGTCTGATCGATGATGCCGACGCTTTTCTTGTCGCTTTCCAGCCAGATGGTGCGGGTCGGCTTGCCGTCGATTTTCATGGCGCAGAGATAGCGGGTTTTTCCGGCACTGTCGCCTTGCTTGTCGCGCCGGCTTGCCGCACTCTGCCGGCCGCATGGCGGAGACTTGCATGACGATCGACTACGAAAAGGAGTACGACAACCGCGGCCGGGTGCCCGAGCATCCGCAGATTTTCGAGCGCTGGGCGCGCGATGCCGCCGCCTATCGCGCGGCTTCGCGCGGCGCCGAACTCGGGCTCAAGTACGGGGCCTCGCCGCGCCAGACCATCGACCTGTTTCCGGCCGAGAACGACGGCCCGACGACGCCGCTCGTGCTGTTCATCCACGGCGGCTGGTGGCGCTCGCTCGAGCCGTCCTCCTTCAGCCACATGGCGGCCGGTCCGAACGCGCGCGGCGTGACGGTGGCGGTCGCCGGCTACGATCTGTGCCCGCAGGTGAGCATCGCGCAGATCATCGAGGAGATGCGCGCGGCCTGCCTCCATCTCTGGCGCAAGCGCAAGCAGCGCATCATGGTGTCCGGCCATTCCGCCGGCGGCCATCTGACCGCCTGCATGGTGGCGACCGACTGGAAGACGCTCGATCCCGGCGCGCCGGCCGATCTCACGCCGGCCGGCTACGCGATTTCCGGCGTGTTCGACCTGGCGCCGCTGCCGCAGGTTTCGGTCAACGCGGACCTGCGGCTCGACGAAAAAAGCGCGCACGCGGCCTCGCCGCTCTATTGGAACGTGCCGGCCGGCCGCCTGCTCGACGCCGTGGTGGGCGGCGACGAATTGAGCGAGTTCCTGCGGCAGAGCAAAACAATCGCGGAAGCCTGGCGGCAGGGCATGGCCGAGACGCGCTACGAGGCGGTGCCGGGCGCCAATCATTTCACCGTCATCGATCCGCTCGCCGATCCGAAGAGCGCGATGACCGCGCGCGTGGCCGAGCTTGCGAACAAAGTGCAGGCCGAGCAGCTCTAAGCGCGCCATCGTCAGAACCAGTAGCGGCGCGCGAGCGCGACGGTTAAGGCCACGCCCACCAGCACGATCAGCACGCGCACCAGCCGGCGCGGCACCACGCGCGCCATGTAGGCGCCGGCCTGGCCGCCGGCGATGGTGCCGGCCATGAGCGCCAGCGTCTGCGGCCAGGGCACCGCGCCATGGGTGGCGTAGATCGCGGTGGCGGTCAGGCCGTTCAGGCTGGCGACGAAGTTCTTGGCGACGTTGGCCGCGCGGTAGTCGCCGCCGGTCGCCAGCGAAAACACGCCGAGCAGCATGATGCCGACGCCGGCGCCGAAATAGCCGCCGTAGAACGACACCGGCAGCAGCACGCGCAGGCTGGACACGCTGAAGGTGACGGCATGGCCGCGCCCTTCGGCGCGGCGCTGCAGCCATTTGCCGATGCTTTCGGCGAAGGCGAACAGCACCGTGGAAAAGCCGATCAGCAGCGGCATGAGCTGCGCGAACATGCGCTCCGGCGTCGCCAGCAGCAGCACGGCGCCGACGCCGGCGCCGGCGATGGAGGCGAGGATCATGCCGATAAAGCCGCGGTCGAGCGGCGGCAGTTGCGAGCGGTCGGCAAGCGCCGCCAGCATGGTGGCGGGCGCGATGCAGGCGACATTGGCAACGGCTGTCATCTGCGGCGGCACGCCGGAGGCAAGCAGCGCCGGATAGATCACCACCGCCGCGCCACCCACCATGGTGGCGATGACGCCGGCGAGGATGCCGACCATGCCCAACAGAAGGATGATGTGAAGAGACATTGCGAAACCGGCGCCGCATTCCCGTCATGGCCGGGCTTGTCCCGGCCATCTCGCTTAGGAGAGCACGGTGCCCAACTAAGCGGGGTCACCGGGACAAGCCCGGTGACGACGAGTCAGCGATCAAAAGAATGCCTGAATGCCGGTCTGGGCACGCCCCAGGATCAGCGCATGGATGTCGTGCGTGCCTTCATAGGTATTGACCGTCTCCAGGTTCGCGAGCACGCGCATCACGTGGTATTCCTCCGAAATGCCGTTGCCGCCGTGCATGTCGCGCGCGACCCGCGCGATGTCGAGCGCCTTGCCGCAATTGTTGCGCTTCATCAGCGAGATCGACGGCGGCGCGGCCTTGCCCTGCTCCAGCATGCGCCCCAGCCGCAGCGCGCCCTGCAAACCCAACGCGATCTCGGTCTGCATGTCGGCGAGCTTTTTCTGCACGAGCTGATTGGCGGCGAGCGGGCGGTTGAACTGCTTGCGGTCGAGCGTGTATTGGCGCGCGGCGTGCCAGCAGAATTCCGCCGCGCCCATGGCGCCCCAGGCGATGCCGTAGCGCGCATTGTTGAGACAGCCGAAGGGACCGGCGAGGCCCTTCACGTTCGGCAGCAGATTGTCTTCCGGGACGACACAATCTTCCAGCACGATCTCGCCGGTGATCGAAGCGCGCAGCGAAAGCTTGCCGTCGATCTTGGGGGTCGAAAAGCCCTTGGTGCCGCGCTCGACCACGAAGCCGCGGATGACGCCGTCGAGCTTGGCCCAGACCACGGCGATGTCGGCGACCGGCGAATTGGAGATCCAGGTCTTGGCGCCGTTGAGCTTGTAGCCGTCCGCGACTTTCTCGGCGCGCGTCACCATGGAGCCGGGATCGGAGCCGTAGTCCGGCTCGGTCAGGCCGAAGCAGCCGACCGCTTCGCCGCTGGCGAGCTTGGGCAGATATTTGCGGCGCTGCGCCTCGGTGCCGTAGGCGTAGATCGGATACATGACGAGCGAGGACTGCACCGACATCATGGAGCGGTAGCCTGAGTCGACGCGCTCGACCTCGCGCGCGATCAGCCCGTAGCAGACGTAGCCCAGGCCGGCGCCGCCGTATTCCTCGGGGATGGTGGCGCCGAGCAGGCCGAGCTTGCCCATCTCGCGGAAGATGCCCGGCTCGTGCTTTTCCTCGCGCCAGGCCTCGACCACGCGCGGCATCAGATAGTCGTGCGCGAAGCCGCGCGCGCTGTCGCGCACCATGCGCTCTTCTTCCGAGAGCTCGCCCTCGAGATCGAGCGGGTCCTCCCAGTTGAAGGCTGAATCTTTCAGCATGGCGGGCTTGGCCTCGCGCTTTTCGGCCGCTTGCGACATCGAAACTCTCCTTGGGAACTCTCTCTTTGAGGAACCGGCTTTCGCCGGTGGATTATAGGCTTTTTGTGCGGCTGTCATTGCTTGCGGAAACGCGCAGCCATGCGTCATCGCCCGTATTCTTTGCGAGGCCCCGGGTAGGCCCGTCTTCCCCTTTACCCCTCGCTAAACGAGGGGGACGGCGCGCCGATCGGCGCAACCTGTCTCTTCAGTGCACACCTTCTTTCGAAGGTGTGGCGCCTTTCGGCGCGCCATCGCGGCGTTCTCACTCCGGCGCCGGGCCGCGCTTTGCCCGCGAACCGCTTTGCTCAGCCTCCATCCCGACTCTCGCGGCGCCTTTCGGGTCAACCGCTCCTTCCGAGACCGAAGGCCGACCGTGGCGGCCCGCCGTCAGCCAGCTCCTGGCAGGCCCCCGTAGTGGGACCGGGCGGAGCCCCGGCGCCGCCCGGGAGGGGGAGGAGCGTTCGTCTCCCCCGCGCGGGCGCCGCGCCCTGCTCCACCATCAAGACGCCTCTAGATGACGCCCTCGTTGAGCAGGACGGGTGCATTATCAGGCCAGTTTTCGGACCGGGGATAAGTTTTTTTCGCGTTGAATTTGCTGGGTTTTTCGTTCGGCTAGGTGAAATCGCGAAGCCCGCCGCCAAACAAAAACCCCGCCGGAGACCGGCGGGGCTTTCGGTAACGCCAAATTCTGCGGGCGTCAGATCGCCATCTTGAGGTCCTTGGCGGCGCGGAAGGCCACCTTCTTGGAGGCCTTGATGTGGATCGGCTCGCCGGTCGCCGGATTGCGTCCCATGCGGGCGGCGCGCTTGCGCACCTGCAGGATGCCGAGGCCGGCGATCTTGACCCGCTCGCCCTTCTTCAGGTGCTTGGTGATCATGCCGATCAGGTCATCCAGCATTTCCTGGCCCTGCTTCTTGGTGAGCTCGTGCTGTTCGGAAAGCGCGGCGGCCAAAATGCGGTTGGTGATCGGCTTGCCCGCCTTGGGCTTGGACGCGGCGGCTGCTTTTGCTGCCATTTGAAATTGCTCCTTGCGCGCACAATGCGCGAACGCCAAGCACTAGAAGATTCGCGTTGCGGCGCAAGGGGTTTTTGCGCACCGGCGGCGGTTTTAATCACAGAAAGCTTGTTGGAACGGGGCTTTTGCGGAACCCGGCACCGTTGCCGCTTGGCGCGTCATCGTCTATGTGGGGCAAAGGTTGCGCCCGTAGCTCAGCTGGATAGAGCGTTGCCCTCCGAAGGCAAAGGTCAGAGGTTCGAATCCCCTCGGGCGCGCCATACCTTTCACCATGAGTTGTCCGATCCCGGCGTCACGTTTGGCCGGCCTTAGGCTGCTGCCGCAGCGGCAAGCGAACGCAATAGCGCTTGCGCAACTATTAAGTGTACATTATAGTAAATTGACTTTGGGTTGCCTCGCTTTTCTGTCGGCCAGCGAGCTTCGCAATGCGCATCACAGGCCCCGTGTCACTTATGCTCTTAGGCGCCGCCTTCGCGGCAGGCGCGGGCTATGCGCAAAAAGCACTCGCGCGAGACGCGACGATCTTGGCGCAGCAGGGCCATCCCGAGACGCCGCCCGATACGCCGCCCGACCCTCACCTTTTGAGCACACCATTCTCCGGCAGCGCGGGCGACGCGCGCTTCGAGACGCGCATACTGGAGGCGCCACCGATCGATCCGCCGGTGGACCGCTTGCTGGCGCCACCGCCCGACCGGCCAACACCTGAGCCGCCGCCCGACAGGCCGCCACACGGTTCCAGCCACGGGCCTGTCCTGATGCCGCCGCCCGATACGCCGCCGCCACCTCATGGGCCGGTGGGAGGCGCGCCGCCGCCCGACCGGCCGGATCGTTAGGCGCTCCGCTCATGTCAGTTCAATCTTCAAGCGGCGGCACACCAGCGCCTGCGGGGAAATTTCCGATCAAGCTCACTTACGACGCCAACCTGCTGGCGCTGATCACCCTGGTCATCAGCCTCGGCACGCTGGCGTGGCAGATCGTCAATTACGTGCAGGGCGCCGATGTGCGGCTGATCGCGCCCAACCAAATCACCATCGGCGCGAGCGACGCCGTAATGTTCCCCAACCGGGCCGGTGGCCCCTATGTGCATTTCATCATGCGTTATAGCTATGTGAATCAGGCGGCCGCCGGCTACAACGCCACCGTCCGCGAGGAGCGGCTGCGCGTGACAGTGAGCGGCCACCGCAGCTTCGAGTATCGCTGGTTCCGCTTCGTCAGCAGCGACGCCGCCGGCCCGAACGGCACGCAGTTGAAGGTCGACAAGATCAAGGATGCCCAGCCGTTTCCGGTCGCGGCCGCATCTTCGGACAGTCACGAGACACTGTTTCAGCCCTGGCAGAATGATTGCCCGGCGAAGACGCGCACGCCGTGCGATCCGCTTGCCAATTACGTCGGCTGGACGACGTTTCTGAACTGGTTCGCGAAAGACCGCACCGTGGAGTTCGAGCTGCTGGCCTATGTCTTTGGCAGCAAGCAACCGGTGTCGGCCAAATGCAAAGTCACGATGCCGAAAGAGCGCTTCGACGACATGGTGCAGCAGCGTTGGGGTAGCCCGATCTGCGTCGCCACGCAGTAATGCGGCTTCAACCGACCGCCACGTCCGACGCCACCGGCGCGCGGCGCGGCTGCGGCACGTAGAACTCGCCGAGCTTCATCATCGGGCGCGGGTTGAAGACGATCGACATCAGGCGGTCGCACAACGCCTTGGGCGAGGTCGGCTTGAGCAGGAATTCGTGCGCCCCGGCGCGCAGCGCCTGCACCACGTAGCCGCGCTGGGCGCGGGTGGTCAGCATGATGATCGGCAGATTGGGGCGCGGGAAGACGCCGGGCGAGCGCACGATGCGCATCACCTCCATGCCGTTCAAGACCGGCATGTCCCAGTCGAGGATCATGACGTCGGGATCGCAGGTGCGGATCGCCTCCAGCGCGGACAGCCCGTCGGAGGCCTCGATCACCGACTTGGCGCCGAGATTCATCAGCATGGTGCGCGTGAGCCGGCGCATATAGGCGTTGTTATCGACGATCAGGATATTGAGGCCCTGAATCATCTTCTCGATCGACTTGTCGGCCATCGTCAGCAATCCGTCAGGCATTGGCCCCTGCCCTTGTTGTCCCTCGGCCCGGACGCTAGTTCAAAGGTTCTGCGACTTTGCTAAGATCGGAATTTCAATTTGTTGCAACCCGCGCGCCTTAAGGCTCGTTTACCGGTTGTGCGCGGCGCTCGACGAGCGTCAAGCAGCGAGGAAGCAAGCGATGAAACAGCCCGGCCCCGACCATCCGATCACGATCGAGCGCAATGGCAAGCGCGTGCGCGTCACTTTCGCCGGCAAGATCATCGCCGACACGACGCGTGCACTCTCTCTTAAGGAAGCGAGCTATCCTGCCGTTAACTACATTCCGCGCGCGGACGCCGACATGAGCGCGCTCGAGCCGACGACGCACAGCACGCATTGCCCCTACAAAGGCGACGCCGGCTATTTCTCGATAAGCATCGACGGCCGCAACGCCGAAAACGCGGTGTGGACCTACGAGGCGCCCTATCCGGCGGTGGCCGAGATCAAGGACCACCTGGCGTTCTACGCCAGCAAGGTGGACGCGATCGAGGAGGGTTGAGCGTCGAGCCCGCTCATTCCCGCGCAAGCGGAATCCAGCCCGTTTATCAGCGGTGACGTTGTGGCCCCTGGGGCCGCGCTTCGCGCGGGGAGGAGCGGGAGAATTGCGCCTCGCAACCCTTTGGCAAGCAAACTTTGCCATGCTCCACGCGTATCGTGGAGTTGCCGGTGTGACCGAGTTCAGTTCGTCCCAGCGTCCGCACGACCGCTCCCTGCTGGCGATCGGCGCAGGTTGCGCCGCCTTCGGGCTCTATTTCGTGCTGGCCGGATTCGGTCTGGCGCCGCCGCCCGGCAAGATCAACGGGCCGCAATGGCTGTCGGCCTGCCTCGGGCTCGTTTTCGTCGCCGGCGGCACCATGGTGCTGGTGCGCGGCTGGCTGGCGGTGCCGGACACGCAGCAGGAACTGCCGGCGGACGCGCCGCGCGCATTGCTCGCGCTGCAATGGGCGGCGACGGTGGCGGCCTGCGCCGGCCTGGCGGCCGCCGCCAGCTGGGTCGCCTTCGGCGCGGGCGCGCGCCATTTCATTCTGCCGCTGCCGCTCGGCGGCTCGCTCGCGGAGACGATCGGGCGCGTGGCGTTCGGCTTCGGCGCGCTGCTAAGTTGGGCGATCACGTTTGCGTTCGCGCATGCGGGGGCGAAGAAGGTGCTGGGGAGGAAGTAGCTCGGTTGCCCCGTTCATTCCCGCGCAAGCGGGAATCCAGCTCTTATTGCGCGCTCACTAATTGCGGCTCTGGGTCCCCGCTTTCGCGGGGACGAACGGAAATCAATTGCGGCAAGCCGCTCAATGCAGCCGCGGGGTGCGCAGGAATTTGGCGCGGTCGGACGAGTTGACGGCGACGTCGAAGGTGACGCCCTCGCGGTAGAGCGTGAGCGGCACTTCCACGCCCGCTTCGCCCAGCGCCCAGACCTTGCGGTAGAACTCGGCCAAGGTCGAGATGCGCTCGCCCTTGACCGCCAGGATCACGTCGCCGGTTTTCAGTTCGGCGCGCGCGGCCGGGCCCTTGGGGGCGATGCCGACCGCGACGATCTTGTCCTCGATCTCGGTGGAATAAATCCCGAGCCAGGGCCGCACCGGCCGCTCGGCGCGACCGAACTTGCGCAGGTCATCGAGGATCGGCTTCAAGAGGTCGATCGGAACCATCATGTTGAGATGCTCGTCGCGGCCCTCGCGCTGGCGTTCTACCTGCAACGAGCCGATGCCGATCAATTCGCCGGAGGGCGCGATCAGCGCGGTGCCGCCCCAGTTGGGATGCGCGGGATAAGTGAAGATCGCCTCGTCCAGCACGTATTCCCAATAGCCGGCGAACTCCTGGCGGGCGGCGATGCGGGCGGCGAGCGAGCGGGTGCGGCCGCCGGCGCCGCCCACCACCACGCGCTCGCCGATCTCGACCGCGCGCGCGGAGCCGAGCGGCAGCACCGGCAGGTCCATGCGCTCGAGCGCCTGCACCAGGCCGAAGCCGGTCTCCGAATCGAAGCCGAGTGCGTGGCCGGGCGCGACGCGGCCATCGCCGTAATGCAGCCAGACGGTCTCGGCCTCGGTGATCAGATAGCCGATGGTGAGCACCAGGCCGTCGTCGATCATGACGCCGTTGCCGGCGCGTTCGGTGCCGAGCGTGTCGGCGGTGAAGGCATCGGAAGGGATCAGCGAATGCAGCCCGACCACCGCGGTGAGCGCGCGCTCGAGATCGTAGCCGTAGTCCTCCGGGCGCGGCTGCGCGGCCGGCGGAACTTTCCATTCGAGCAGCGAGGCCATCGGTGCGCTCCCTTGGTCCGCTCCCTTGCGATCCACCCCTATCATACGCAGGGAAGCGCCGCCGGGAAATCGGCAATTCAGGAGACCGGGAGCAGCGTGCCGCGATGGCTGACCGAGCGGTCGCGCCCGCCCAATTTGGCGCCGTAGAGGGCCTCGTCGGCGCGCGCGAGGATATCTTCCACGCCGCGGTCGCCGGGCGACAATGTGGCAATGCCGACGCTGACGGTGAGGATAACGTCGTCGCCGGCGACGACGAATGCATTGTCGCGCACGCGCACCCGCAGGCGCTCGGCGACCTCGAAGGCGCGTCGGGTTTCGGTCATCGGCATCGCCACGGCGAATTCCTCGCCGCCGATGCGGCCGATATAGTCCTCCTTGCGCAGGGCTTTCCTGACCAGATGGGTGACGCGCTGCAGCGCCCGGTCGCCGACGGCGTGCCCGTGCGCGTCGTTGATGTGTTTGAAATGATCGAGGTCGAGCAGCGCGAGACTCAGGAACTGGCCGTGGCGCAGCGCGCGCGCGATGTCGCGGTCGGCGGCTTCGATGAACGCCCGGCGGCTGAGCACGCCGGTCAGGCTGTCGGTGGTGGCGACCAGACGCAATTCCAACTCGTCCATCGCCAGCCGCGCGAGATCCTCGAGGATCGCGACCTGTTCCGCGTTCGGACGCCTGACGACGTGATCCATCACGCACAGCGCGCCGAGATTGTGACCCTCCGCCGTGCGCAGCGGCGCGCCGAAATAGCTGCGCACATGCGGATGCTCGGTCACCAGCGGAAGGTTGCGGAAGCGCGGATCGGCGCGCGCATCGGGAACGATCAGCGGCCCGTCGCCGGCGACCGTATGGGTGCAAAACGAGACGTCGCGCGGGGTCTGGCAGAAATCGAGACCTTGGCTCGACTTGAACCATTGCCGCTCGCGGTCGACGAACGAGATCAGCGCGATCGGCATTTTCAGCACGGTCTTGGCCAGCCGCGCGATGCGGTCGAACGGCTCCTCCGGCGGCGTGTCGAGCACTTTATAACCGGACAGTCTTTCGAGCCTGAGCCGCTCGATCTGTTTGGCAAGGTCTAACATCGGCGCCGAATCCGCGTGTCGTTGGAATTGCGGGAAGCCGCGGACGCAAACGGTGGCGCCGGCGGAAACCGCCCACACAAAGCGCAAACTCGCTTCACATGGGTTAAAGTGATCGTCGGCAATCTATCGACCGCGACCCTCCGTTCGGCTTACAGTCCGCTACATAATGGTACCTTTATCCGTTCTCGACCTTTCGCCGGTGTCGGCCGGATCGACCGCGGCGCAAGCCTTGCGCAATACGCTCGATCTGGCGCGGCTCGCCGACAAATTGGGCTATGTGCGCTACTGGGTGGCCGAGCATCACAATCTGCCGGCGATCGCGAGTTCCGCACCCGAGATCATGATCGGGCAGATTGCGGCAGCCACGCAGACCATGCGGGTCGGCTCGGGCGGCGTCATGCTGCCCAACTGGGCGCCGCTGGTGGTGGCCGAGCGCTTCAAGGTGCTGGAGGCACTTTTTCCCGGCCGCATCGATCTGGGGCTCGGCCGCGCGCCCGGCACCGATCCGGCGACTTCGTACATGCTGCGGCGGCGCCAGGGCGTCAGCGAGGAGGACGATTTCCTCGAGCGCTTCCAGGAACTGATGCTGATCGAAAACCGTGGGTTTCCCGAAGGCCATCCGTTCGCCCAGGTGCGCGCCATGCCGGCGGAAGTTGCGCTGCCGCCGATCTTTCTGCTCGGCTCGTCGGACTATTCGGCGCAGCTTGCCGGCCAGATCGGCGCGGCCTTTGCGTTCGCGCACCACTTCGCCAATTTCGACGCGGTGGAGGCGATGCGGCTCTACCGGGACAGTTTCCGCCCCTCGGCGGCGCACGCCGCGCCGTATGCGATCCTGGCAACGCACGTGGTGTGCGCCGAGACGGACGAGGAAGCCGCGCGGCTGGCCACCACGGTGGAACTGAACTTCGTGCGGCGCGCCAAGGGCGAATTCCTGCCGCTCGCTTCGCCGGAGGAAGCCGCGGCTTACGACTATTCGCCGGTCGACCGCGCGCGCATCGCGCAGAATGCCAGCCGGCTGACGGTGGGCTCGCCCGCGACGGTGAAGGCGCGGCTCGAACCGCTGATCGCGGCGACGCAGGCGCAGGAATTGATGATCACCGCGATGATCTACGACCACGAAGCGCGCAAGCGCTCGTATGAATTGCTGGCGGGGGCGTTCAAGTAGCGGTCATGAGGCGCAAGCGCGCAGCGCTTTCCGGCGTCATGCCCGCGCTTGTCGCGGGCATCCACGCCTTATAGCCAAGCCCGCAAGAAAAAGGCGTGGATGGCCGGGACAAGCCCGGCCATGACGGGCTCAATTATCCTGTGCTAAGACCCGGCCTGGGCGACACGGGGTTTAAGCGCGCGTCAATTGACAAAACGGGAGGCTTCCTTGGGCAAGCAGTTCACACTCACCACCACCGACAAGCACTCGCTCGGCGCCTACCGCGCCGACCCGCAGGGCAAGCCGAAGGGCGGCATGGTCGTGGTGCAGGAGATTTTCGGCGTCAACCACCACATCCGCGCCATGTGCGACCGCTTCGCGGAAATCGGCTACGCGGCGGTGGCGCCGGCGGTATTCGACCGCTTCGTGCGCAATTTCGAGTGCGGCTATACGCCGGACGAGATCGCGCATGCGAGGAGCTACCTGGGCAATCTCAACTGGGAGCACATGATGGCCGACATCGCTTCCGCCGTTGAGGACCTCAAAGGCATCGGTCCGATCGGCGTGGTCGGCTACTGCATGGGCGGCACCGCGGCGTTTCTGGCGGCCTGCCGCATTCCCGGCCTGTCGGCGGCGGTCGCCTATTACGGCGGCATGATCGGCAAATTCGCCGACGAGAAGCCGAAATGCCCGCTGCAGATGCATTTCGGCGAGAAGGACGAAAGCATCCCGATGGCGACGGTCGAAGAGATCAAGAAGAAGCAGCCGCAGGCTGAGCTCTACGTCTACCCGAACGCCGCGCACGGCTTCTCCTGCGATGAGCGCGCGAGCTACAATAAGGAAGCGACCGACCTCGCCTGGGGCCGGACGCAAGAGTTCCTGGCGAAGCATATGAAATAATAAGACGCGGGATTTGGTGAGAATCTCCGCCACGTCATGCCCGGCCTCGTGCCGGGCATCCACGTCTTAGCGACTACGCGCAGCCCTAAAGACGTGGATGGCCGGGACAAGCCCGGCCATGACGACGGAGGTTATGCGCGAGCTCGTTAGAACCACCGCTCCTTGATCACCACGGTGTCGCCGGGGCGCATCGGCGTATTGAGCGGCACGTCGCTGGTGATGCGCTGGCCGTTGGCGACGCGGGTCAGCTCGACCTTCTGCTTCTGCGCGCGCGGGGCAAAGCCGCCGGCCACCGCGACCGCGTTCTCCACCGTCATGTTGGGCACGTAAGGATACTGCCCGGGCGTGGTGACCTCGCCGAGGATGAAGAAGGGCCGGTAGGCCTCGATGGTCACCGTCACGTGCGGATCGCGCACATAGCCTTGCTTGAGCTTGTCGGCGACTTCCTTGGCGACCTGGCGCGTGGTGAAGTGGCGGGCGGGGACGGTGCCGGCGAGCGGCAGCGTGATATTGCCGCCGGCGTCGACCATGTAGGTGCCGCTGATGCCCTGCTGGCCGAACACCACCACGCGCAGCTTGTCGCCGGCGTCGAGCGTGTAGCTCTGCTCGTAGTTGGACGGCGCGTAGGCGTAGCCGTAGCCATAGGCGGGCCGGTAAGGCCCCCCGGCCGCGGGCGGGCGATATTGCAGCGTGTAGGATTGATACGGATAGGGCTGCTGGGCGTATTGCGGCTGCGCATATTGCGGCTGGGAGCCGCCCCCGCTGAACAGGCCGCGGCCGTTGCTCTGCGGCGCGGCGCTGCCGCCGAACAGGCCGCGCTTACCCGGCTGCTCATAGGACGGCGCGGCGAAGGTCTGGCGCTCGTTGTAAAGCCCGCGGCCTTGCGGCTGCGCGGCCGGCTGCGGATAAGTCTGCTGCGGATATGTCTGCTGCGCGTAGCCGTATTGGGCGTAGCCGTATTGCTGCGGCGCATAGTGCTGCACCACCGGCACCGGTTGGCCGGTACTGGGATCGATCACATAGGACGTTTGTTGCTGGCGCGCGCAGCCCGCGGCCGCCAGCACGACCAGAAGCGGAATCATGATTTGAGTAACCCGCATGGAGACGAATCCGGGCCGCGTGGCGGGAAATCGAGGCCCGATTAACACTTTATATGGTTAAGAAAGTCTGACTTTCCGGTCATTCCGAGGCCCCTGCTTGGAACCCTGGATTCGGGGCCCGGCGCCTATCGGCGCCGTCCCGGAATGACGTGCTCGGATTAGGCCGTCGCCAGCTTGGCGCCGGTGCCGATGGGGCAGGCCACACCGGTGCCGCCGAGCCCGCAATAGCCGAATGGGTTCTTGGCCAGATACTGCTGGTGATAATCCTCGGCGAAATAGAACTCGCCGGCGTCGACGATCTCGGTGGTGACCGGCTTAAAGCCCATCTTGTTCAGCTCGGCCTCGTACATGGCCTTGGAGGCCAGCGCCGCCTTCTTCTGCGCCGCGTCGAAGGTGTAGATGCCGGAGCGATATTGCGTGCCGACGTCGTTGCCCTGGCGCATGCCCTGCGTCGGGTCGTGGCTTTCCCAGAAAGTCTTGAGCAGCGCTTCGTAAGAAATCTTCTTCGGGTCGTAGACCACCAGCACCACCTCGTTATGGCCGGTGCGGCCCGAGCAGACTTCCTCATAGGTCGGATTGGGCGTGACGCCGCCGGCGTAGCCAACCGCCGTGACGAAGACCCCGTCGCCGAGCTCCCAGAACTTGCGCTCGGCGCCCCAGAAGCAGCCGAGCCCGAACACGGCCTTTTCGCTGCCCTGCGGATACGGGCCTTTGAGCGGATGGCCGTTGACGGCGTGCCGCGCGGCGGTGGGGATCGGCTCGCCGCGGCCGGGCAGCGCCTCGGCGCGGCTCGGCATGGAAACCTTCTTGAAGCCGAACATCTGATCGTTCCTCCTGCATTGGATGGCAGGGATATAAGCGTTGGTGAGCCTAGCTTAAACGCGGCCGGCGTTCACGTCTCGGCGGGCGGCGGTCACGAAAGGGGGAGGTCTCAGGGCCGCGCATAGCCGATCAGCGGCTTCTTCTTGCGGCCGAGCAGCACGAAGACGATGCCGAGGAAGCCGAGCACCGCCCAGCTCGGAAATTGCAGGAACGTCGCCATCACCGGGTCCCACAGCATGCCGTGGGCATAAGGCACGATTACCGGCTTGAGGTTGGTCAGGCTCGTGGCGTTGACCGTTTCCCACAGCGCGCGCACGCTGGTGATGAAGAGGTTGTTGCCGGCAATCGACCGGGTGCCGTCGTAAATCACCAGAACGAAGGCGGCGGCCAGGCAAATCAGGCCGATTAAGCGGAACAAGAAGCGGATCATGGCCGAAAAGGTCTTTCCTGGCGCCCCGGCGGCTTGGTTAGCGCGCAGCGGCGGCCGGTTCAACTGGGCTGGCCACGGCAACTTGAGCAGAAGCGGCCGCTTCCGCTAGGGTCCGCCGCGCCGGGTCCCCGGTCGCGTTTCATGGAGTAATAATGTCCGCCAAACCCCCCGGCCGCTCGCGGCCGACCTTCACCGACCAGGAAGCCCTGCAGTTTCACAGCGTCGGACGCCCCGGCAAGCTGGAAGTGGTCGCCACCAAGCCGATGGCCACCCAGCGCGACCTCTCGCTCGCCTATTCGCCCGGCGTGGCGGTGCCGGTCTTGGCCATCGCCGAGGACGCCAGCCGCGCCTACGACTACACCACCAAGGGCAATTTCGTCGCCGTCATCACCAACGGCACGGCGATCCTGGGGCTCGGCAACCGCGGCGCGCTTGCCGCCAAGCCCGTGATGGAAGGCAAGGCGGTGCTGTTCAAGCGCTTTGCCGACATCGATTCCATCGATCTGGAAGTCTCCTCCGAGGACCCGGACGAAATCATCAATTGCGTGAAGCTGCTGGGCGCCGGCTGGGGCGGCATCAATCTGGAGGACATCAAGGCGCCGGAATGCTTCGTGATCGAACAGCGCCTGCGCGAATTGATGGACATCCCGGTGTTCCACGACGACCAGCACGGCACCGCCATCATCGCGGCCGCCGGTCTGCTCAACGCGCTCGACCTGACGGGGCGCGACATCAAAAGCACCAAGCTCGTCTGCAACGGCGCCGGCGCCGCCGGCATCGCCTCGCTCGAGCTGCTGCGCGCCATCGGCTTCCGCCCCGAGAACCTCGTCCTCTGCGACACCAAGGGCGTCATCTACCAGGGCCGCAAGGAAGGCATGAACCAGTGGAAGTCGGCCTATGCCGTCGACACCAAGGCGCGCACGCTGCAAGACGCCTTCGAAGGCGCCGACATCGCCTTCGGCCTCTCCGCCAAGGGCGCCTTCACGCCGGAGATGGTCAAGTCGATGGCCGACAGGCCGATCATCTTTGCCATGGCCAATCCCGATCCGGAGATCACGCCGGAGGAAGTGGCGCAGGTGCGCGACGACGCCATCATGGCGACCGGGCGCTCGGACTACCCCAACCAGATCAACAACGTGCTGGGCTTTCCTTACATCTTCCGCGGCGCGCTCGACGTGCGCGCTTCCGCCATCAACATGGAGATGAAGATCGCGGCGGCACGCGCGCTCGCCGAGCTCGCGCGCGAGGACGTGCCGGACGAGGTGGCTTCGGCCTACGGCGCGCGGCCCAAATTCGGACCCGACTACATCATCCCGGTGCCGTTCGACCCGCGGCTGTTGTCCTACGTGCCGCCGGCGGTGGCCATGGCGGCGATGGACACCGGCGTCGCGCGCAAGTCGATCGTCGACATGGACGGCTATCGCGAGCAGCTGCGCTCGCGCCGCGACCCGATCGCCGGCACCTTGGTGCAAGTGTTCAACCGGCTGCGCCGCAGCCCTAAGCGCGTCGTGTTCGCCGAGGGCGAGGAAGAGCAGGTGATCCGCGCGGCGGCGAGCTTCGTGCAGCTCGGCCTCGGCAGCGCGCAACTGGTCGGGCGCGAGGACCGCGTGCGCGCCACTGCGAAGGAAGTCGGCATCGAGCTCGGCGAGGGTATCGAAGTCGTCAACGCGGCGCTATCGACCCGCAACAGCGTCTACACCAATCACCTCTACGAGCGGCTGCAGCGGCACGGCTATCTGGTGCGCGACTGCCAGCGGCTGGTGAATACCGACCGCAACCATTTCGCCGCCTGCATGGTGGCGCTGGGCGACGCCGACGCCATGGTCACCGGCGTGACGCGCAATTTTTCCGTCGCGCTCGAGGACGTGCGGCGGGTGATCGACCCCAAGCCGGGCCATCGCGTGATCGGCGCCTCGCTGGTGTTGGCGCGCGGGCGTACCGTGCTGGTGGCCGACACCGCGGTGACCGAAATGCCGGACGCGGAGGAACTCGCCGAGATCGCCATCGAAGCGGCCGGCGTCGCGCGCCGGCTCGGCTACGAGCCGCGGCTCGCCATGCTCGCCTTCTCTACGTTCGGCCATCCGGAGGGCGAGCGCTCGGCGCGCGTGATCGAGGCGGTGAAGATCCTCGACGGCAAGCGGGTCGATTTCGAATATGACGGCGAGATGGCCGCCGACATCGCACTCAATCCGGAATTGATGGCGGCCTACCCGTTCTGCCGGCTGTCGGGCGCGGCCAATGTGCTGGTGATGCCGGCGTTCCACTCAGCCTCGATCTCGACCAAGCTGTTGCAGCAACTGGGCGGCGCTACCGTGATCGGACCGCTGCTGGTCGGGCTCGACCGCTCGGTGCAGATCGTGCAGCTCGGCGCCAAGGACAACCAACTCGTCAACATGGCGGCGCTGGCGGCCTATAATGTGAGCGGGTGATTTCCTTTTTTGCCCGTCATGGCCGGGCTTGTCCCGGCCATCCACGTCTTATTTCAATATGAAAAGGCGTGGATGCCCGGCACGAGGCCGGGCATGACGACGGAAAGCGCGGAGGACAAATTGAGCAAAACTCTTTCCGGCGTCGTCGCCGCCGTCGCCACGCCGGTCGACGAGCAAGGCGCGCCCGATCTCGCACGCGCGACAAAGCTCGGCCGCTTCCTGCTCGACAACGGCTGCGACGGGCTCAACGTGCTCGGCACCACGGGCGAAGCCACCTCGTTCTCGCGCGAGGAGCGCATGGCGGTAATGAGCGCCTACAAGGAAAACGGCCTGCCGCTCGACCGGCTGATGGTGGGAACCGGCGCCGCGGCCGTGGCCGACGCGGTGGCGCTGACCAAGCACGCGCAAGCGCTCGGCTTTGCCGGCGCGCTGGTGCTGCCGCCGTTCTATTACAAAGGCGTGCCGGACGACGGGCTCGCCGCCTATATCGGCGCGTTGGTCGAGGCGACGACGATACCGCTCTATCTCTATCACTTCCCCGCCATGTCGGGACTGCCCTGGCACGTCGCGCTGGTGAAGCGGCTGCGCGATGCATACCCTGGACGTATCGTCGGCTTGAAGGATTCCTCCGGCGACATGGCGTTCGCGCGTTCGGCGGCGGCGATCGCCGACGACTTCGCCGTGTTCCCGTCGAACGAAGCAGTGCTGCTCGAAGCGCGCGGCGGCGCCTTCGCCGGCTGCATCTCGGCGACCGCCAATTGCAATGCCGACCTGTGCGGGCGGGCGTGGCGGCACGGCGATCAGGAAGCGCTCGCGGCCGCCGTCGCCGTTCGCAAATTGTTCGACGGCAAGCCGCTGGTCTCCGGCGTCAAGGCGTTGCTCGCGCATATTCATGGCGATCCGCAGCTGGCGCGGGTGAAACCGCCGCTTGCCGCCTTCTCGGCGGCCGATCGCACCGCGGTTTCAGCCGGCTACGACGCGGTGCGGGCCAAACGGGTGGCTTGAAAGCGCTTTTTTCGAGCGTTGACGGCGAGACGGCGTCTCACTATAAGCCGGCTCTGCATCGGCGGCGGGAGGCCCGCGGCCGTAATTTCTACAAATTCCGGGGCGGCGCGGCAAAATCCGCGTCGCGCCGCGCGAGATGAGAGTTAAATGGCCAATACCAAGTCCGCCCGCAAAGCCACGCGCGTGATCGCGCGCCGGACCGACGTGAACAAGGCGCGCCGCTCGCTGCTGCGCGGCTCGATGCGCAAGGTCGAGGAAGCCATCGCTTCGGGCGACCGCTCCACCGCCGCCGCCGCGCTGAAGGCGGCCGAGCCGGTGATCATGCGTGCAGCGCAGCGCGGCGTCGTTCACAAGAACCAGGCCAGCCGCAAGGTGTCGCGGCTCGCTCATCGCGTCGCCAAGCTCGAAAAATAATTTTTGCCGGCGCGTCGACGCCAAGCTCAGCCTTGCGCCGGAGGTTCGGCATCGAATCCGAACGAATTCGGCGCGGCACTGCCGGCGCTTGAGAGAACGCGGCGCATTTGTTGCGAAACTGTCATCCGCTCGTAAAAAATTTTTGCTCGCACGAATTTGCTTGACAAACTGCCGGCTGCGACACCGAAAAACACGGTGCCACAAGGCTTTTATAAAAGGGTTACCCTTAGATTCCGCGCAAAAATATTTATGCAGCAAGAACGACTTAAGCTTAATGCGAGCGCAAGGACTTGGAAATGCCCGTACCGCAGGGCTTTCCGGTATCATAGGCACGAACGCAATTCGATTGCCCCGCGCGCATGCTGCGCCTCGTTCCGCGCGGAGAATCCCCGCGACTCATCAACACGTTGATGCGCGATATTGCCGCGACACTGCAGCCGCTACACAGCGCGTTGCGGCACGGGCGGCTCGGACGCCGTCAAAAATCTTCCCCGCCGAACAGCCCTTGTGTATTTTGAAAACGCGTTCGGAATTTTTCGGACGTTCCAGGAAAAGGTCTCACCACTCGCTCATCGGCGGATGAGGACGGCTGTTATTTGGCTCGCGACACACGCGGGGCAAAGTCGGAACGGCCGGATGCCAGGCCAAGGGTCGAGTTCCGGGCGCGCATGAGCGCTCGGGATTTCGGAAAGCGAAAGCCAGGCGAGCCGATGCGGCGCGGGAAGCGAGACAAAGTGGGCAGAAGGCCCAGGCAATGGGGGGGTCAGATTATGACAGCGCGGGCTTCAGTGCAGTTTGCCGAACGCGGTGCGAATACGGACGCATCGTCCAGTGTGAGCACCTATTGCGCTGTCGTCCCCTCACCCTCCGAATTATCCCAATTTTCATCCTGGACAGGTTGCGCAAGCCGAAAAAATAGCGCGTTCGCGACCGCAGTGCGGGGCGCCGTTCCGCCGCCCGCCGGCTGAAGACGCAGCTTGCTCGCTCTGCGATGTCGCGCCGCCCCAGGCCTTTCGAGGTCTGCGCGGAACCGGAAGCCGCCGACATCATCGACTGAGTGCTGTTGCGTCCTGTTGCCGGCGCGTTCGGGCGGTCATTCGAGCCGCCATGCCGGAGCCACCCGCGTTCCGTTCCATTCAAGACAATCGGAAAAGAGAACAAGAAATGTCCAACGCGGATCAGGAGAGCTGGTCACGGGTCAAGGAGCGCCTGCGGGTGGAGGTCGGCGACGACGTCTATTCGAGCTGGTTTGCGCGCATGGACTTGGAGGCGATCGAGGAGGGCACGGTGCGCCTGTCGGTGCCGACCCGCTTTCTCAAGAGCTGGATTCAGTCGCATTACGCCGAGCGGGTGCTGGCCTGCTGGCAGGCGCAGCAGGACAAGGTCGGCCGCATCGAGTTGATCGTGCGCTCGGCGGTGCTGCGCTCGGCGGTGGCAAAGCCGAAGCCCGAGCTCGATGGCGCCGCCCCGGCGGCCGGCCTCGCCGGCAACGGCCATGGTGGCCGGCCGATGATGGCGGGCGATCCGGGCGTGCACGAGGCGCTGGGCGGCTCGCCGCTCGACGCCCGTCTCAGTTTCGAGAGCTTCGTGGTCGGCCGCTCGAACACGCTGGCGCATGCCGCGGCCAAGCAGGTGGCTGCCGCCAAGCGCAGCGATCCGGTCATGTTCAATCCGCTCTACATCCATGCCGGGGTGGGCCTGGGCAAGACGCACCTGCTGCAGGCGATCACCTGGGCCGGCAACGCGGCGAACGAGCGCAAGGTGCTCTATCTCACCGCCGAAAAGTTCATGTACGGCTTCGTCTCGGCGCTGCGCACGCAAACCGCGCTTGCCTTCAAGGAGGCGCTGCGCGGCATCGGCGTTCTGGTGATCGACGACCTGCAGTTCCTGCAAGGAAAGTCGACGCAGGCGGAGTTCTGCCACACGCTCAACGCGCTGATCGATGCCGGGAGGCAGGTGGTGATCGCCTCCGACCGGCCGCCCTCGGAACTTGAGAGCCTGGACGACCGGGTGCGCTCGCGGCTCGCCGGCGGACTGGTGGTGGAGATGGGTCCGCTCGGCGAGGAACTACGCTTCGAAATCCTCAAAGCGCGCGTGCAGGCGGCGCGCGCTCACCATCCGAGCTTCGACGTGCCGCTGCCGGTGCTCTCCTACATCGCCAAGACCGTCACCCATAACGGGCGCGATCTGGAAGGCGCGCTCAACCGGCTCCTGGCCCACAACAAGCTGACCGGCCACGCGGTGACGCTGGAAATGGCCGAGCGCGAGGTGCGCGACCTGATCCGCCCGCAGGAGCCGAAACGGGTCAAAATCGAGGACATCCAGCGGGTGGTGGCGCGGCAATACAATGTGAGCCGCTCCGATCTGCTGTCCTCGCGCCGCACCGCCAATGTGGTGCGCCCGCGCCAGGTGGCGATGTATCTCGCAAAGACGCTCACTTTGCGCTCGCTGCCCGAGATCGGCCGCAGGTTCGGCGGGCGCGACCACACCACCGTGCTGCACGCGGTACGCAAGATCGAGGGCCTGGTCGGCAACGACATGGCGCTGGCCGAGGAGATCGAGGTGCTCAAGAGGCAGTTGCAGGAGTAGGCACACCTCCCTGGCGCTCAGGCCAGTCGAAAAGCCCCCCGCCCGCCTGCGCTGTCGCTTGGCGGGCGACCTCTCCCCGCAAGCGGGGAGAGGTGAAAAGCGGGCCTGTGGACGCTTCGGGCCCGGAACCCCGCCGCCCTTGCGATTTTCGCGCCGGCACGTCACTTTTGCTCCCCGGCCCCGCATACCGCGATCGGCCGGCTTGCCGTCGCGCCCTCTCCCTGCCCTTTTCAGGCGCCCCAGCGGGTCTCTCCATGAAAGTTACCGTCGAGCGTGCAGAGCTTTTGAAGTCGCTGGGCCACGTGCACCGCGTGGTCGAGCGGCGCAATACCATTCCGATCCTGGCCAATGTGCTGATCAAGGCCGACAAGGGCGCGCTCAGCCTGAAGGCCACCGATCTCGATCTGGAAGTCACCGATTCCATCGCCGCCGAGGTGTCGCCGGGCGGCGCCACCACCGTGCCGGCGCACATGATCTACGACATCGTGCGCAAGCTGCCCGAAGGCGCGCAGATCGTGCTGGAGGGCCCGGGCGACCGCTCCGTGTTGTCGATCCGCGCCGGGCGCTCGCGCTTCACGCTGCAGACGCTGCCGGAGAGCGACTTCCCCGACCTCGCCGCCGGCGAGATGAGCCATTCCTTCAAGCTGCCGGCCGCCGACCTGAAGCGGCTGATCGACAAGACGCAATTCGCCATCTCGACGGAAGAGACGCGCTATTATCTCAACGGCATCTATCTGCACGGCGCGGGCGACGCCAAGAGCCCGGCCCTGCGCGCGGTCGCGACCGACGGTCACCGCCTCGCACAATGCGAACTGCCAATGCCGGAGGGCGCTTCCGGCATGCCGGGCATCATCGTGCCGCGCAAGACGGTGAGCGAGGTGCAGCGGCTGATCGAGAACGGCGAAGGCGACGTCGCGATCGAATTGTCGGCCGGCAAGATCCGTTTCACCATCGGCCCGGTGGTGCTTACCAGCAAGCTGATCGACGGCACCTTCCCCGACTATGCCCGCGTGATCCCGGCCAACAACGACAAGATGCTGACCGTCGACAAGAAGGATTTCGAGGCCGCCGTCGACCGCGTCTCCACGGTGTCGAGCGAGCGCGGGCGCGCGGTGAAGCTGTCGATCACCGGCGGGCGGCTGGTGTTGTCGGTGACCAATCCGGATTCGGGCAGCGCCACGGAAGAGCTCGAGGTCGACTACGACGCCGATCCGATCGATATCGGCTTCAACTCGCGCTACCTGCTCGATATTGCGGCGCAGATCGAGGGCGAGGTGGCGGTGTTGAAGCTGGCCGATCCCGGCTCGCCCACGCTGATCCAGGACAAGGACGCCAAGGGCGCGTTGTATGTCTTGATGCCGATGCGGGTGTGATAGCCTCTCGGCTGGCTCGGGTACCCTCTCCCCTTGTGGGAGAGGGTGGCGAGGACCGAAGGTCCGAGCCGGGTGAGGGGTCAGTGCCTGTTGGGTTCCGCCACCGTCCTGTCGCAAAGCGTAACCGCAGCAACGCGCGGCAACTACGTCGCGACGGTACAGATGCCGAAACGGCGATGTGGCGCCTGTTGCGTGGCCGTCGGCTCGCGGGTTTCAAATTCCGTCGCCAAGCACCGTTTCAGAATTACATTTTGGACTTCGTGTGCTTTGACCGGAAGACCGTTATCGAGATAGACGGCAGCCAGCATTTCGAATCTGCCCGCGACCGGCGGCGGGATGCAGCCTTGGCAGCGGAAGGCTTTCGCGTGCTGCGTTACTGGAACCATGACGTGCTTCAGCAGCCAGCTTCGATTTTGGAATACATCTTCGCGCACCTTGCCGATGAGCCACGCTGACCCCTCACCCGGCGCCTCACTTCGTTCGGCGCCACCCTCTCCCACAAGGGGAGAGGGTGGGCTGCGGCCTGCGGCATAGTCCTCCCATGTCCGCCGCCTTTCTCCGCCGCCTCTCGCTGACCGACTTCCGCAGCTATCACGCCGCGCAGGTCGAGCTCGACCGCGCCGGGCCGGTGGTGCTGACCGGCGCCAACGGCGCCGGCAAGACCAATCTGATCGAGGCGATCTCGCTGCTTTCGCCCGGGCGTGGCCTGCGCCGTGCAACGATGGAGGAACTGGCTTTCTCCGAAGGCGACGGCGCAATTGGCGGAGCGTGGGCCGTATCGGCGGAGATCGAAGGCATGCTCGGCCTCGCCACGCTCGGCACCGGCGTCGACGCGCCGGCAGGCGAGGACGCCTCCACCGCGCGGCAGTGCCGCATCGACCGCGAGAAGGTCTCCTCGGCCGCCGCCTTCGCCGACCATCTGCGCGTGATCTGGCTGGTGCCCGCCATGGACCGGCTGTTCAACGGGCCGGCCTCCGAGCGGCGGCGCTTTCTCGACCGTCTCGTGCTGGCCGTGGACGCCGGCCACTCGACCCGCGTCAACGCGCTCGAGCGCTCTTTGCGCTCGCGCAACCGGCTGCTGGAAGACGCGACCAACGATCCGCATTGGCTCGACGCGGTGGAGCACGAGACCGCGGAGCTCGCCGTAGCGGTGGCGGCGGCGCGCGCCGAGACCGTGGCACGGCTTGCGGCGGCGCTCGAGGGAGCGCGCGACAGCGCGCCGCAATTCCCGCACGCCGAAGTGACGCTCGACGGCTGGATGGAGCGGCTCTTGCCGGTCCACAGCGCGACAGAGATCGAGGATCGCTACCGCGCTTTGCTGAAAGACAGCCGCGCGCGCGACGCCGCCGCCGGCCGCACGCTCGACGGCCCGCATCTGTCCGATCTCAAGGTGACGCATGCCGACAAGGGCGTGCCGGCGGACGACGCTTCCACCGGCGAGCAGAAGGCGCTGCTCATCCGTCTGGTGCTCGCGCATGCCGGGTTGATCAAGGACATGACCGGCTTTGCGCCGGTGCTGCTGCTCGACGAGGTGATCGCGCATCTCGATCCCAACCGGCGCGCCGCGCTCTATGACGCGCTCACGGAGTTGCGCGCGCAGGTGTGGATGACGGGGGCCGATCCGGCCGCATTCGGCGACATCGTCGCGCGCGCGCAGGTTTTCGAGGTGCGGCCGGGAACCGTCGGACCGCGCCGCTGATGTTTCAGCAATGTAGGCTTCTTCACAAACGCGTAGTATTCAGGAACCATCGCGCTGGCAGCGATTTAGCCAAATGAGTGAATAGCGTTAAGGGGCCGACTATGGCGACGGCGTCGGACAAATTGAGAGAAGAAATGGAAACCGCGCTGAACAATGTGCGCGACGAACTCACGCGCATCGAGATTCTGGCGGCGGCGCTCGACGCCTTCAGCTCGCCGGTTCCCGACTACCAGCCGGCGTTCCATCACCTCAATCCGCGCGAACTCGACCGCTTCCAATTGCCGAGCGGCCCAGGCCGTTAGGCCTTGATAAACCGAGATACCGACAAGTTTAACGATCGGCGCAACGGAAACCCGACAAGTTATTGGCATAATTCGCTAAATTTCCTCACCGGGTTTTCGCCATGGGTTCCGGCAAGTCGGCCGCCAAGGCCGCCGCGACCAGGAAAACGCGCGCACGGCCGCACGACGACAGTTTCGCCGACGCGCTGGCGGCGCTCGACATCCGCCGCCGCGACGCGTTGCTGGAAGCGGTGGCGATCAGCGCGCGCGACCTGCTGACGTCTCCCGACCTCCACGCGGTGCTGCCGAAAGTGGCCGAGCAGATCGGCGCCGCCACCGGCGTCGACCGTGTGCACGTCTTTCTGCTCGACGGCGAAGACGGAAAGGGGAAAATCCTGCACCATTGCGTGTGGAGGGTGCCCGGCGTTCCGACGTCACCGGAATTCGACGCGCCGTCCCGGCCGATGGCCGACGTCGGGCTGAAGTCATGGATGCCGCGGCTGGCGCGCGGCGAAACGATCGCCGGCCACACCCGCGACTTCGATCCTTCCGCACGGGCCTTGTTCGAGAAGGGCGGCGTGCAGTCGGTGCTGAGCGTGCCGGTCTTTGCCGACGGCAAGCTGCGCGGGCTCATCGGCTTCGACGATTGCCGCAGCGAGCACGACTGGTCGGTGGCCGAGATCGACACGATCAAGATTCTGGCGGAACTGGTCGGCGGCGCCGTCGCGCGCGCCGCGCATATGCAGAACCTGGCGGATGCCAACCACATCGTCGAGCGCAGCCCAACGATTGTTTTTCGGCTCAGCCCCGATCCGCATTTCAACCTCATCTACGTATCGGAAAACGTACACCGCTATGGTTTCACCGCGCAGGACCTGCTGGCAACTCCCGGCCGCTGGCTGACCCTGGTAGCGCCGGAAGACGTACCCAACGTGATGAGCAGTTTCGGCAAGCTTATCGAAGCCAAGACCGACCATGCGCAGCTCGATTTCCGCATCAAGACGGCGGACGGAGCGATCGTCTGGTTCGACAGCGAAGCCAATGCCCTGCGCGATGCGACCGGCAAGCTGACCGGCGTCGAAGGCATCCTGAACGAGGTGACCGACCGCAAGAGCGTTGAGAGCAAGCTTTCTTTCTCCAACATCTTGCTGACGACCGCGATCGAGAGCTCGCCCGACGGCATCCTGATCGTCGACGCGAACGGACGCATCATCAAGTTCAACAGAAACTTCGCCGCGCTATGGGACGTGCCGCCCGAGCTGCTGGAGGGTGGCGACGACGAGCCGGCCCTGATGTGGGTGTCGTCACGAACGAAGGACGGCAACGAATTCGTGGCGCGGGTGCGCTATCTCTACGACCACCCGGACGAGCAGAGCCACGACGAGGTCGAGATGGCCGACGGCCGCATCATCGACCGCCATTCGAGCGCGCTCTACGGCGGGCAGAAAAACTACCTCGGCCGCATCTGGTTTTTCCGCGACATCACCGAGAAGCACCAGGCGGCGGAGAAGATCGCCGCCATGGCGCGCACCGACCTGGTGACGGGGCTGGCCAATCGCGCCGCCTTCCTCGATCGGCTCGGTCTCGAATTCGCGCGGGCGCGCCGCAGCGGCGCCCGCTTCGCCGTGCTCTATCTCGATCTCGACCACTTCAAGGACGTCAACGACACGCTCGGCCACCCGACCGGCGACCGGCTGCTGCGCGCGGTCGCCGAGCGGCTGCGCAACTGCGTGCGCGAGACCGACATGGTGGCTCGCTTCGGCGGCGACGAATTCGCCGTGTTGCAGGTCGACATCGGCGAAGACTCATCGGCCGCCGAAGCGCTGGCCCGCAAGATCGGCGGCGCCATCGAACGGCCCTTCGCCATCGGCGACAATCAGATTACCACCAGCGTCAGCATCGGCGTGGTGCCCTACCGCGGCGACATCGCGGATACCGACGCCATCATGATGAAGGCGGACCTCGCGCTTTACCGTGCCAAGAACGAGGGCCGCAACCAGTTCCGCTTCCACGTCGCCAAGCTCGACGAGGAGACGCGCGAGCGCATCATGATCACCGAGGATCTGCGCCATGCGGTCGAGCGCGGCGAGTTCGAGCTCTACTACCAGCCGCAGGTGGCGCTCGACACCGGCGCGATCGTCGGGCTGGAGGCGTTGATCCGCTGGAATCATCCGACGCGCGGGCCGATGCTGCCGTCCGAATTCATCCCGATTGCCGAGACCAGCGGCAGCATCGTCGCGATCGGGGACTGGGTGATCGGGGAAGCTTGCCGGCAGGTCATGGATTGGAACAAGCAGGGCATCGCGCCGCCGGTGGTCGCGGTCAATCTGTCGGGCGCGCAGTTCAAGCTCGCCTCGCAGCTCGACCGCATCGTTTCGCAATGCCTGGAGCGCTGCCACATGCGGCCGCAGCAGTTGGAGCTCGAGCTGACCGAATCGGTACTGATCGAGACCGCGCAGCGCGACAGCGACGCCTTCCGCAAATTGCAACGCATCGGCGTGCGGCTGGCGATCGACGATTTCGGCACCGGCTATTCCTCGCTCGACTATCTGCGCTCGTTCCACGTCAGCCGGCTGAAGATCGACCGCAGCTTCATACAAGGCGTCACCGCCAATCCGGACGACGCGGCCATCGTGCGCGCCACCATCGGGCTCGCGCAGGCGCTCGGCATCGAGGTGCTGGCGGAAGGCGTGGAGACCGAAGCGCAGCGCAAGTTCCTGCTCGCGGCCGGCTGCAAGCTGGCGCAGGGCTTCTATTTCGCCCGACCCGTGCCGGCCAAGGCGGCGGCCGACCTGCTCGGCCAGCAGCGGCAGCTGGCGGCGGGATAGGCCCGCTACAGCTCCCCCAACAGCTCGCGGCGCTGACGCTCGGACGCATCGGAATAGCGCCTGAGCGCATGCGCCTCGCTCAGCATGCCGATTACCTGCCGGCGCTCGGCGCTGTCGACCACCGCCAGTGCCTCGGCCTCGTAGCGGTCGAAAGCCGAAATCGCTTCCTGCGCGGTCATTTGCGGCAGCAGCATATCGTCGCTCTGGCGCAGGATCTCGCGCACCGACAGCGTGGCGTTGAGCTCGGGCGCGTGCGCTTCCGCCACCAGCACCATGCCGGCGTAGCGGCCATCCTCGTCGACCGCCACCACCTGGTTGGTCGAGCCGAGCGGAAAGGCCTCGCGGAAGGCGGACACCGGCGTCTCAACCGGCGTGGTGCGCACATCGGCGCGCATCATCTGCCCGACGGTGAGATCGCGGATCCAGCCGACGTCGGCGGCGCTGCGGATCGTTTCCCCGCGCAGATGGAAGCGCCAGGTGGCGAAGGTGTAGCCGAAGAACTCGCGCGTGACCTGGCGCGAGATGATGACCGCGATCAGCACGGCCGTGGTGAGCCATAAATCGCCCGTCGATTCCAGCGCGATGAAGCTCATGGTGAGCGGACCGCCGATCACCGAGGCCGACAGCGCCGAAAGGCCGATGATGGCAAAGGCGTCGGGATCAAGGTGAGCGCCGGGCACCAGCGCGGTAACGCCTGCGGCGAACAATTGCCCGCCGAGCGCGCCGAGCAGCAGCGAAGCGAAGAACAGGCCGCCGCGGAAGCCGGAGCCGAGCGAGACGATTGAAGCGAGCGACTTCAACACGAAAATGGTGGCCAGCGTCGCCAGCGGCAGCTTGAACAGGCCGGTGAGGTGCAGGGCGCCGTGGCCGGACGACATGACCTGGGGCGAGACCATGGCGAGCAGCCCGACCACCGCGCCGGCCACCATGGGGCGCAACGCGGCCTTGATGCGCACCCGCGCGAACAGGCGCTCGCAGGCGGCCACGCCGTGCATCAAGAGAATGCCGAATATGCCCGCCAGAACCCCGAAGCCGCCGGCGACGGCGATGTCGCGGAGCGTGAACGCGGCGACCGAGCCGGCTTCGATGCCGAGCTCGCTCGGCGACAGCGCCTGCGCGGTCAGGTAGCCGAGCAGCGACGCGATCCCGACCGGCGCCAGCGAATTGACCGAATAGCTGCCGATGATCAGCTCGAAGCCATAGAAGGCGCCGCCCAAGGGAGCGCCGAAAGCGCCGGCGATGGCCGCGGCCGAGCCCGCGCCGACCAGAATGCGCATGTCGGAGCGGCGCAGGCGGAAGGCTTGCCCTATCTTGGAGGCAAGGCCGCTCGCCCACTGGGTATAGCCGGCCTCCAGCCCGACGGAGGCGCCGACGCCGCTCGACCAAACCGTCTGCGCCGCCACGATCAGGCTGCCGCGCATCGACATGCGGCCGCCGTGCAGCGCGTTGGCCTCGATCGGGTCGACCTCGGTGCCGCGGCGGCGGCCGATATAGGCGGTGACGAGGCCGAACAGCAGGCCGCCCAGGCAGGGCGTCAGGAAGGCGCGCAGCGGATCGAGCGCGAACCGGCCGGACAGGCGCTCGCCCGGATCGAGCTCGAAAAAGCTCACATGCATGAAGCCGACCGCGGTGCCCATCACGACGACCACCAGGCCGCCGATCACCCCGACCAGCGCGGCGAGCAAAATGATGCTCGACTCGCGGGCGCGCACGATCGCGCGCAGGCGGTGCGGAACCTCCAATGTCAGGCGGGGCCGCGCGGCGGCCTTGGGACTGAACCAGCGCATTCGAAGCAAATCGGAACGGCGGGAAAGCAGCGGCTGGTGTAGTCGATGCCCGTGCGCCGGCAAGGGAAACCAAACTTGCCGGGACTTGCGGCGCTTCCAAGGCAAGGCGAAGGCCTCGATTTTCGGTATCCAATTGCACCTTTATTTGACCGTCTCGGGAGGCGAAAAACGCGCCGATTTTAAGGTCGCCAGAACCTTGAAAAGCGCTTTCGAATCAACAAATTAAATGCCATTAGATTGCGCTGTACGGCGCCCTTTTTTCGTGTCACACAAATCACCACATCCGACTCACATTTCCCGCCCCCAAGGATGCCGCCGATGGCTGAACCGGCCCGAAACCTGACTCCCGGTCATGAAGAATATGGCGCCGAGCAGATCAAGGTCCTGAAGGGCCTCGACGCCGTACGCAAGCGGCCGGGCATGTATATCGGCGACACCGACGACGGGTCGGGCCTGCATCACATGGTCTACGAGGCGGTCGACAACGCCATCGACGAGGCGCTGGCCGGCTACGCCACGCAGGTGGAAGTGATGCTCAATCCGGACGGCTCCTGCACCGTCACCGACAACGGCCGCGGCATCCCGACCGACATCCATAAAGGCGAAGGCATCTCGGCGGCCGAGGTCATCATGACCCAGCTGCACGCCGGCGGGAAATTCGACCAGAACGCCTACAAGGTCTCGGGCGGACTGCACGGCGTCGGCGTGTCGGTGGTCAACGCGCTGTCGAGCTGGCTCAAGCTCACCATCTGGCGCGACGGCAAAGAGCATTTCATGGAATTCCACGACGGCGTGACGGTGGCGCCGCTCAAGGTGACGGGCGACGCGCAAGGCAAGCGCGGCACGGAAGTGTCGTTCCTGCCGTCGCCGAAGACCTTCACCATGACCGAGTTCGATTTCGCCACGCTCGAGCACCGCCTGCGCGAACTGGCCTTCCTGAATTCCGGCGTCACCATCGCGCTGTCCGACAAGCGGCACGCGGTGGAAAAGCGCGAGGAGATGAAATACGAGGGCGGCGTCGAGGCCTTCGTGAAGTTCCTCGACCGCAACAAGACGCCGCTCATCCCGCAGCCGATCATGGTCCGCGGCGAGCGCGAAGGCATCGTGGTGGAATGCGCGCTATGGTGGAACGACGGCTACCACGAGAGCGTGCTCTGCTTCACCAACAACATTCCGCAGCGCGACGGCGGCACCCATCTCGCCGGCTTCCGCGGCGCGCTCACGCGTCAGATCACGCAATACGCCGAAGGCGGCGGCGGCGCGCGCAAGGAAAAAGTGGCGCTGACCGGCGACGACTGCCGCGAGGGCCTGACCGCCATCCTGTCCTGCAAGGTGCCGGACCCGAAATTCTCCTCGCAGACCAAGGACAAGCTGGTCTCCTCGGAAGTGCGCCCGGTGGTCGAGAACGTGATCAATCAGGCGCTGCAGGACTGGTTCGAGATCCACCCGCAGGAAGCCAGGGTGATCGTCGGCAAGGTGGTGGAAGCGGCGGCCGCGCGCGAGGCGGCGCGCAAGGCGCGCGAACTGACGCGGCGCAAAGGCGCGCTCGACATCTCCTCGCTGCCCGGCAAGCTCGCCGACTGCCAGGAGCGCGACCCGGCCAAGTCCGAACTGTTCATCGTCGAGGGCGACTCGGCCGGCGGCTCGGCCAAGCAGGGCCGCAACCGGGAATTCCAGGCGGTGCTGCCGCTGCGCGGCAAGATCCTCAACGTCGAGCGCGCGCGCTTCGACAAGATGCTGGGGAGCCAGGAGATCGGCACGCTGATCACCGCGCTCGGCACCGGCATCGGCCGCGACGAGTTCAACGTCGACAAGCTGCGCTACCACAAGATCATCATCATGACCGACGCCGACGTGGACGGCGCCCATATCCGCACGCTGCTCCTGACCTTCTTCTACCGGCAAATGCCCGAGCTGATCGAGCGCGGCTATTTGTACATCGCGCAGCCGCCGCTCTACAGGGTTTCGCGCGGCAAGTCCGAGCAGTATCTCAAGGACGAGCGCGCGCTCGAGGATTATCTGATCCACACCGGGCTCGAAGACGCGGTGCTGCGGCTGACCAACGGGGAGGAGCGCGCCGGCGACGACCTGCACCGGCTGGTCGACCAGTCGCGCCAGATCCGCGGCATCCTCAACGGGCTGCACAGCCGCTACAGCCGCCAGGTGATCGAACAGGCCGCCATTCTCGGCGTGCTCAACGCCGAGATTTTCGGCGACCCCGAGAAGGCGCGCGCGGCGGTGCCTTATATCGTGGCGCGGCTCGACGCGCTGGCCGACGAGACCGAGCGCGGCTGGCAGGGCGAGTTCGCCGAAGAGACCGGCTTCACCTTCTCGCGCACGGTGCGCGGCGTACAAGAAGTGGCCGTCATCGACCATGCGCTGCTCGGCTCGGCGGATGCGCGCAAGCTCGACGAATTCGCGCCGTCGCTGCAAGCGGCCTTTCCCCGCCCCACCCCGCCGGCAGTGCTGCGCCGCAAGGACGAGATGCTCTCGATCTACGGGCCGGTCGGTCTGTTCGAGGCGGTGACCGCGGCCGGCCGCAAGGGCGTGACGTTGCAGCGCTACAAGGGCCTGGGCGAGATGAACCCCGAACAGCTGTGGGAGACCACGCTCGACGACAATGCGCGCTCGCTGCTGCAGGTGCGCGTCAAGGAAATCGACGAAGCCAATGTGCTGTTCGACGAATTGATGGGCGACGAGGTCGAGCCGCGCCGGCTGTTCATCCAGAACAACGCGCTGGCCGCGAGCGTGGATGTGTAGGCGCGAATTCTCGGCGGGGGCCTATCGGCGGCTGTAAAAACCATTGCGGAAAATATTTATGTGATGCAACCTATAGGCGTCATCGGGGGAGGACGCCATGGGGATTGCAATTCCACGGCCGCGCACAGTTCTTGCCGCCATTTGCGCGATTTTCGTTTGGATAATCGCCAGTGCCGGGTTTGGCCCGGCCTTCGCAGCGACGCCCGCAAATTGCGACGACATTTTTAATGGCGATAGTCCGCCTACTGTCACCGCAGCATACAACGAAGAAGTCTATCTCGCTGGGCTCAAAAACAAGCCGGACATTGCAAGCGACGGACAGAAGAACACCGCCATAGCGAATGCAAACACCATTGCACTGGGCGACGTCGTCTCGGTCCAAGGTGATAATCTTAAACAGCTTTTTGAAAAGCCTTGCGACAGGCGGGTGGTGGTGCTTTTTCTCAACGGATTGCCGATGGTCGGCATCACGCCGCGGCCCGCATCGAATCCGAAAGGCAAAGTCATACATTTCACGCTGCGGCGGAACGAGGAGGCGCGCGCGGCCTGGGCGTCTATTTTAGGGAGCCCGTTCACAAACAGCGGCAAGGTGAGCGTCAGTGTTGGATTCAAGGACGGGTTTCCAGCACTCACACAGGCGCGGCAGCTCAATTTCACAATCGTGCCCGAACCGTGGTTTGCCGGTTGGGCTGTTTTCGTGGTGGTAATGTTCGGCTTGTTCATATGGCTGACGCGCCGTTCGAACATCATCCGTGATCCGACGCCGGCAGGCAAAGGCACCGGCACTTTCAGTCTTTCGCGGATGCAAGGGGCCTGGTGGTTCTTCGTCATCATAGCCGCCTATCTTTTCATCGGCACGATAACCGGCGACTTCAGCAATTCGGTCAACAGCACGGCGCTGATTCTGCTTGGAATCGGCGCCGGCACCGTTATTGGCTCGGCAGCGATCGACGCGCAAAAAGATACCGACAAGGAACGAGGCGCTACTGCGGCAGCGATCAAAAATGTCCAAGCTGAGCTCGATGCAAGCACGGACCCGATTCAGCAGAAACGCCTCGCGTCTCAGCTTAAGAAATTGAAAGGAGAGTCCGAGGGCGTGTTCAAAGACATTCTCAGCGACGCGAACGGCATCAGCTTCCACCGCTTCCAGATCATGATCTGGACCATCGTGCTGGGATTTATTTTTATAATCGCGGTCTATCAGGGCCTGGAGATGCCGACTTTCAATACCACGCTGATGGGCATGCTGGGCCTGAGCGCCGGCACGTATCTCGGCCTGAAAATCCCCGAGCCGACGACGCCGACAAAGCCAGAAAAGCCGGCAAAACCGACCTAGCCGGCGACGACCGGACAACCTGGCGCCCAGCAATAGCAAAACGGCCCGCGCGCCCGGCGCGGGCCGCTTCGATTTGTTCTCGTCGCCGCTCAGAAGCAGCCGGCGCGCCGGCTCCACACCCAGCCGCCGCGTCCATCGGCGAGCGGCTTGAGCCCGCAGCGGCCATAGCCCCAGCCGACGGTGTTGTAGCCGGCGTAGTCGCCGTACGGCCGATAGAGGTAGGCGCTGCCGTAGTCGTGATACGGGCGAGCCCGATAGCGCCAGCCGTAATAGCCTGAATAGGCGCTGCGGTAGTACGGCCGCCGATCCGAGTAGTAGCGATAGGGCCGCGTGTAGTAGTCGCTGTAATAGGCGTGACGGTAGGGCCGCCGGTAATAGGAATAGTCGCGGTACGTGCGCTCGTAGCGCACGCTGCGCGAATGGCGCACGACTTGGCGATAGCAGCAATTCGACGTGTACCAGACGCTGCGATTGCGCGAGGAGTAGTGGCGGTGACGGCGGTAATAGCCGTCGTCGTAGCGCCGGCCGTTATAGCCGTCATCGTAATAGCCGGCATCGCTGTAATAACCGCCGTCGTCATAGCTGACGTTGTCGTAGCCGCGATCGTAGCGGTCGCCGCCGTAATAGCCGTCGTCGTATGAGCGGTAGTCGCCGGCTTGGGCGGGGTTGGGGACGAAGCCGAAAGAAGCGAGCGCGAAGGCGGCCAGCAAGGCCAAGGCAATCCGACGCATGACGCAACTCCTTGAATAGAACGCACGGCGGAGGTGTCGCCGTTAACCATAATTTTAGCAAAACTTTTCGAATTTTTGCATCAAATTCGAGCAATTTGCACGTAATAGCCGCGAAATTGCTGCGCGGCAGCGCAAAGGTTAACGCGGGCGGTGGGCAAGCATTCGCAGCGGCCACGGCCCTCGCGCATCAATCATGAGCCGGACCGGCGCCGGTCTGAGCTAGCTCAAGGGTAATAACGGCGCCCGCTATGCTTGCGCAGCACTGGCGCAGGCAACGGATTCATCTGCCCGCCGGTAAGACTGTAGCGTAACTAGCCACGCTCTTCGGCGTTAGGCGCGGCGTCCGGCTCACCGCATCAGCTTCGAGCCGATCGCCAGGCCGATGACCAGCGCGCCGATGAACAGCACCAGGAAAATGCCGAACAGCCATTGCGCGATGGTGGTGGCGGCGTGCGCGATGTCGGTAAAGCCGAACAGCGCGGCGACGACGGCGATGATCAGGAAGACGAAAGCCCATCTCAGCATCGGCGGTTCCTTGCGGCTAAGCCCACGGCGCCGGACCCGGCGCCGGCGCGATCGTGCGCGGATCGCGCGCGGGCCAGCGGCCGGCATCGACGCGCGTGAGAAAATCGCCGACGACGCTGTTGAACAGGTCCGGCTCCTCCATGTTCACGACGTGGCCGGTCTTCGGCAGCATGAGCAGGCCGGAGGCGGGGATGGTCTCCTTCAAGAACAGGCTCGGCTCGATGCAGCGCGCGTCTTCGTCGCCGACCACGATCAGCGCCGGCGTCGTGAGCTTGGCGATCTTGTCGGCAAAATCGTAGAGCGAAGGGCGCGCGCCCTGGAAGCCGCGCGAGGTATTGGCCGAGCCGAGCGCATCATGCTCGGCGAGACGCGCGTTGAATTCGGCGAAGCCGCGCGGGTCCTTGAGCAAGAACGGCACGCGGCCCGGCCCCAGGCCGTAGGTCTCCGCCACGTAAGCCGAGCCGCGATGCTCGAACGCGTCGCCCATTTCGCGCGAGGCTTTGTGGAAGTCCATCGTGTACCAGCGCTCGGAGCCCGAGCCGGTGCCGGCCAGCACCATGGAGCGCACGCGCCCCGGATGGTTGAGCGCGACCTGCAACGACGTATAGCCGCCCATCGACAGGCCGATGAAATGCGCCTTGTCGATCTTGAGATGATCGAGCACCGCGACCGCGTCGCGCATGACGTGCATATAGCTGTAGGCGTCCTTGTCGTGCGGCACGTCGGAAGGCGTATAGCCGCGCGCGGAATAAGTGATGCAGCGGTAGCGCTTGCCGAACGCGCGCATCTGCGGCTCCCAGCCGCGATGGTCGGCGGCGAATTCGTGCACGAACAGGATGGGCGTGCCCTGCCCTACTTCTTCGTAGTAGAGGCGGACGTTGTCGGGTGCGGTGGCGTAGGGCATTGGTTTATTCCATTTCAATTGTCATTCCGGGGGGCGAGCGAAGCAAGCGAACCCGGAATCCATAGCCCCGGCGCTGCGGAGTATGGATTCCGGGTCCCGCCCTTCGGGCGGTCCCGGAATGACAGGTCAAAACAAATCGAAATACTCCCGCTGCTCCCAGGGCGTGACCTCGGCCTGCTCGCCCTGCTCCTTCTCAAAGCGCGCGAGCTCGGCCTGCTTGATGTGGGCATAATAGTCGACAAAGCCGGCGCCGAAACCGGCGCGCAGGGCTTCGTCGGCGCGCAGCGCGATGAGCGCCTCGCCGAGCGAAGCCGGCAGCAGCGCCGCGGCCACCTCATAGGGCGTGTCGGCGGAGGGGCCGGGATCGAGGCGGCGCGCAATGCCGTCGAGGCCGGCGTGGATCTGCGACGCGATGTAGAGGTAGGGATTGGCGGCGGGCTCGCCGACGCGGTTTTCCAGATGCGTCGCGGCATCGCCCGGCTGGCCGAGCAGCCGCATCATCACGCCGCGATTGTCGCTGCCCCAGATGGCCTGGGTCGGCGCCAGCGAATAGGGCTTGTAGCGCTTGTAGCCATTGACGGTCGGCGTGGTGAAGGCGGCGCCCGCGCGCGCATGCGCGAGCAGGCCGCCGAGATAAAAGCGCCCGAGCGTCGACAGCCCGTCCGGATCGGCGAAGGCGTTGCGCTTGGAGGCCCGCTCGATCAGCGACTGATGCAGATGCCAACCGCTCGACATGAGGTTGGCGAGCGCGGGCCGGCACATGAAGCTGGCGAACAGCCCGTGGCGGCGCGCGATCTGTTTGGCGGCGGCGCGGAACAGCACCATGCCGTCGGCGGCATCCATTCCGGACTGGGTGCGGAAGGTGAACTCGACCTGGCTCGGACCCAATTCCACTTCGACCGAGCGCAGCGGCAGGCCGAGTTGCTCGATGCCGCGGCGCAGGATCGTCACCGCCGGGTCGAGCAGGTCGTAACGCGTTTCGGTGAGATACTGGTAGCCCTGATTGAGCAGGCTCACGTCGGGCGGCTGCGGCGGCCAGGTGGCGTCGCCGGGTGAGAGCCGCGGGTTCTCCAGCTTGAACAGATGGAATTCCACCTCGAGGCCGGCGAGCAAATCGTAGCCGGCTTTGGCAAGGCTCGCGAGCGCATCGCGCAACTTGGCGCGCGTGGAGAACGGCACCGGCTTGCCGTTGGTGAAACAGATGTCGCACAGCAACCAGCCGGTCTTGTCGGCCCAGGGCAGCACGCGGAAGGTCGCCGGGTCGGCGATCATCAGAAAATCGCCGCCGCCTTCCATTTCCGGCATGGCAAAGCCGCCGCCCGGCGTGAACACCGGAAACACCGTCTTGTGGGCGGTGTCCTTGGCGAGCAGCGTCGTGGTCATGCCGACGCCGTTGCGCATGGCGGCTGGCGCTTCCGCGGCCAGCAGCGTCTTGCCGCGCAGCACGCCGTGCTGGTCGGCAAAGGCGAAGCGCACGACCTCCAGCTTGTGCCGCTTGATGGCGCGCTCGACTTCGGCCGCGGCTTTTTCTTGCGCGTCGGTCCACAGGCCGTGGCGGGTGACGAACGTGGATGCGGGTTTGGCCTTACGCGAGGGCATCGCCGTTTCCTACCTCCCCCTGCAAGGGGGAGGTCGCACGCCGAAGCAAAGCGAAGGCGGGCGGGTGGGGGTCATCGCAGCAACCGAAACGCGACCCCACCCCGCCGCGCTGCGCGCGGCGACCCTCCCCTTTCAGGGGAGGGAGGGGTGCCCGCTTCACCGCCCATTCGCCCAGCTCGCCGCGCGGCGCTTGGCGCTTTCGGTCTTCTGCCAATAGCCTTGCCAGTCCGCGCTCGGCCCGATGCCGTCGACTGCCGGCGGCCCTGTGATGGACGCGGCCTGCGCCTTGTCGAGCACCATGATCGGGCGTTCGCCCTTGCCCGCCTGCTCGATCGCCAGCCGCAGCAGCCGGCGATAGGCGGCGATCGCCTTGTCGGACGTGCCGAGATGCTCCTCCGTGCGGTCCTGAATCGCGCCCATCGACTCGCAGGCCCACTGGTCGTGCACGTTGATGTCGGCGCCCATGCCGGTAAAGGTTGCGTGCTCCTGCTCGTGCGGATCGAAGCCGTAGTCGTTGCTCTTGTTGCGGTTGGGCGCGTAGTCGGGCAGCTGATAGAGCGCGAGCCGCTGACGGCGCATCTCGTCCTTGTTCACGGGCGCGCCGAACGAGGTGAAGATCGCGTACCAATAATGCTTCTCGTCGTCGACCGGCACGTGCCATTGCGTGATCGTCATCTCGCGGCTCATCGGGATGACGAAGGCGTTGGGGAACATCAGGTTGGTGACGCGCACATGCGTGCTGGTGTCGCTGATCTTACGCAGCGTCGCCAGCCGGAAGCCGAACTCGGTCGGCTCCACCTCGATCTGCGGCCGCGTGAACTCGCGCATGATGCGTGACATCGGCATGTCGGAATTGTCCGAGGTATCGCGGAACACCTTGCCGTAGCCTTGTGAAGGGTCCTCGTCCTCGAAGAAGCGGTGCAGGAACGAGGTGTGCACCGGATCGATGCCGACCTCGAGCGATTGCAGCCAGTTACAGTCGATCAGTCCCTTGAAAGCGAAGGTGTGGCTTGCCGGCGCGACGAAGCAATCGAAATGCGGCAGCGCCGGCGGCTCCCCCGGCCCCAGATAAGCGAACAGGATGCCGCTTCGTTCGATGACCGGATAAGCCTTCTGCTTGATATTGGCGCAGAGATTGCTCTCCGGCGGCTCGGCCGGCGTTTCCAGGCACGGCCCGAGACGTCGAACAGCCAGCCGTGGAACGGACAGCGCAGGCCACCGTCCTCGAGACGTCCGAAGGCGAGGTCGGTGCCGCGGTGCGGACAATGCCGGCCGACCAGGCCGTAGCGGCCGTGCTCGTCCTTGAAGATCACCAGGTTCTCGCCGAACAGCCGCACCGGCTTGATCGGCCGGTTGCCGGCAAGCTCGTCGACCAGCGCCGCCGGCTGCCAATAGCGCCGCATCAGCGCGCCTGCCGGCGTGCCCGGACCGGTGCGGGTGATGAGATCGTTTTGTTCCGCGCTCAACATGATTGGCGCCCCTTGACCGTTGCTGCCGCAACTGTAGCCAAGCAGGCGCAAGACCGGAAGCGGGCCGCACAAAGCAAAGCGGCCGGCGCGAGGCCGGCCGCCCGTAAGCCCAATTGCGCGCGCTCAGCTCGGCTGGCGCGCGGCCCAGCCGGCATCCATGCGCCGGCGCCAAGCGGTCTGGCGCAGGCCGAGCAGGCGGTGCGCGGCGGTCTTGGCCTCGGCGCGGCTCGCCGCCGCGCAGGTGCGGTATTCGAGGTCGGAGACGCGCGAGACCAGCGGCTGCTTGCGGAACAGCCGCGCGAAGCTGCTGCCGACGCCGCCATTGACCTTCAATTCGGACAAGGCCTGCGCGACGTTCGCCGCCGGCCCGAACGCGATCACCCGCCCGGTCATCGTGTGGCGCACTTCATAGACGCCCGGCCCGATCGGCGCTTCGACCACGCCGCCGCTTTCGGCATCCGGAAAACGCTTCCAACTGCTCCAGGTTTGCACCATGCAAACACCCCTTGTTATTGGCCCCCAGCACGGCCGCAGCAAGAACGCGACAACGCCTCAACGGTTCCGCGCGGGTCAAGCCGGCCTGTTGATAAAGTTCCCTCGCTTCGATTCATTGCGCTCGCTCAAAATCACCCGCCCGGCAGCACCAGGACCTTCGGCTTGGACGGAAGGCCGGCCTTGGATACCACCAGCGACGGTATTTCCGCGATCTGCACCCCCCAGTTCTGTCGCGCGCGCGCCAGGAACCGGTCGAGCGTATAGGCGCTGAAATAATGCATCGGGATCATCAGCGGCGCCTTCAGCGCCTGCAGCACTTCCATCATGCCTTCGAGGTCGAGCGTGTAAGAACCGTCGACCGGCACCATCACCACGTCCACACGTCCTATTTCGTTGAGCTGCGCTTGCGTGAGCGTGTGATGCAGATGGCCGAGATGGGCGATGCACAGGTTCGCGATCTCGAAGATGAAGATCGAATTGCCGTGCCGCTCGGTGCCGCCGTCGAAGGTGCGGATATTGGTCGGCACGTTGCGCACGCGCACGTCCTTGTAAGTCATGTCGATGCGCGCCGGCTTCTCGTCGCCGGCCCAGCCGCGCAGCACGTATTTGATCGCCGGGTCGGGGTGGTCGGTGTAATGCGAGGTATGAGCGTGGTTCATCGTCACGATGTCGGGCAGCACCGGCGGGCGCACATAGTCGTTGTAGTCGGTGGCGATGCGCACGAGCTGCGGGCTCTCGATCAGGAAGGTCGAGTGCCCGACGAAAGTAAGGCGCACCTCGTCGGCTTTGAGCGCGACCCGCCGGAACGCGGCGTGCGCACCCTGCGCGATCAGGCCCGGGCAACTCTGCGCCATCTCAGGCTTGACGCCGGGCTTAGGCGCAGGAGCGGCGCCCTGCGCATGCACCTGCGCGGCCAGCACGGCGAAAGCCGCCGCCAGCCCGAACTTGAGCGCCACGCGACCCGAAAACACGCTGCTTCCCGCGATTAACCTTCGTTAACCGGCAATCTGCCACGGTTCCCGGTCTGCCGCCACTGGCACTCCGGCTTACAGGCGCAACCCAATGCAAAGCGGCGCCGCAACGGGCGCCGCCGGGATTCGGTTATCAAAACAGAGGGTTAGTTGGCCTCGAAGAAGCGGCGGTCGCGCCGCGCGACGATCAGGCCCTTGGGCGTGACCACCACCCAGCGGCCATAGCGGCGCTCGATCTTTTCGATCGGGCCGAGGCCGGGCAAGGGGGCGCCGCGCGCCACCTGGTAGATGTCGCCATGGCCCCGGACATAGACCCTGCCGTCATAGACATCGTGAATTGTCCAATCCGGCACGACGTGGCCCGCGACGCGCTGTGGCGGGCGCGGCACCGGCGTCGGCACCGAAGCGGGCGGCGACGGGATCGAGCCGGTGAAGGCCGGCGCCGAGCGAAGACGATCGGTAATTTTGGCGATTTCGCTCTGGGCCGATTTGTGGGAAGCGGCGACGTTTGCCTTCAATGACGCCACTTCCTTGCCGAGCCGACCGATCGTCTGCTGCATGGCCTGTTCGCGCTTGAGCGCGGCGCTGTCGGTCGCCGGGGCGTTCATCCACCCGCCGAGCACATGGCCGGTCAGCAGGCCGAGACCGGCGGCGAGCGCCACCGAAGCGGCGAGAACGGCATGGCGACGGTGGCGCGGGCGAAGCCGGAAACGCGGCGGCGTGGCTTGGGCGCCTGCGCCGGCCGCCGGCGGCAAGATGACGAGCGCGGTGTCCGGCACCGGCTCCGGCTCGGGCGCGTCGGCAGCCGGCGACAGCGCCGGCGCCTCGACTTCCGGCAGCTCGCTCTTCTCGTTTTTGGAATCGGTATTGGGATCGCTGTTAGGCTGGGCGCCTTGCGCCTTGGCTGCCTCACCCGCGCCTTCGATATCCTCGGCCATGGCCCGCTCCGCGAATTGTGTTCACGAAGCGGTAACCATGTTCGGGTTACCAGCCGGTTACCGACCTCTTCCCGTCAGACCTCCAGCCCGTTTTCCGCGGCCAGCGCCTTGAGCGACACCGCCGGGCGCGCGCCGACGTGCTGGATCACCTCCGAAGCGGCGAGGCCGCCGAGCCGCGCGGCAGTGCGGTGGTCCTTGCCGCGCGCCAGCCCGACCAGGAAGCCGGCGGCGAACAGGTCGCCGGCGCCGGTCACGTCCACCACCTGATCGACCGGCACGGGGTTGACCGCCTCGATGCCGTCGCCGCTCACCACCACGCAGCCCTTTTCGCTGCGCGTGACGACGGCGAGCGAAGTGTCCTTTTGCAGCGCGCGGATGCCGGTGTCGAAATCGCCGGTTTCGTACAGGCTGCGCAGCTCGTGCTCGTTGGAGAACAGAATGTCGACGGTGCCCGACTTGATGAGCTGGAGGAATTCGGCGCGATAGCGGTCGACGCAGAACGAATCCGACAGCGTGAGCGCGACCTGCCGGCCGGCCTTGTGCGCGATATCGGCGGCCTTGACGAAGGCTTCCTTGGCCTGCGGCGGATCCCACAAATAGCCCTCGAGATAGGTGACGGCCGCGTCGGCCACCGCCTTCTCGTCGATGTCCTCGGGCGCCAGCCCCTGCGCGGCGCCGAGAAAGGTGTTCATGGTGCGCTCGCCGTCCGGCGTCACCAGCACGTAGCAACGCGCGGTCGAGGGACCGTCCTTGGCCGGCCTGGCGTCGAAAGCGACGCGTGCCGCGCGGATGTCGTGCGCGAAGGCCTTGCCGAGTTCGTCGTCCTTGACCTTGCCGACGAAGGCGGCGCGCGCGCCGAACGAAGCGACGCCGACGATGGTATTGGCGGCCGAGCCGCCGGAGCTTTCGGTCGCCGGGCCCATGGCGTCGTAGATCGCCGCCGCGCGCGCCTCGTCGATCAGCGTCATGCCGCCCTTGTGCATGCCCTGCGCCACCAGGAAATCGTCCTCGGCGCGGGCGATCACGTCGACAATCGCATTTCCAATGCCGAGCACGTCGTAGCGGGGAGCTGCCATACCTGAACCTCTTTGTGTTGAAAGCGGGCGCACTATAACGAGTGACCCCCGTGTGGCAATGCGGGGACGATTTCGTCAAGCCCGGCCATGACGCTAGAATGGCGGGCGGAGGCCCAACACATGTCACTGGCGCGCGATGTCAGCACGGTCGGGATCGGCACGCTGATCTCGCGCGTGTTCGCCTATACGCGCGACGCCTCGATCGCCGCGCTGTTCGGCACCGGGCCGTTCTCGGAAGCCTTCTTCGTGGTGCTGCAGGGGCTCAATTTCTTCCGGCGCATGCTGGCGGAAGGCGCGCTCAATTCCGCCTTCGTGCCGGTCTGGCTGCGCCTCGCGGGCGGCGATGACGGGCTTGCCAACGCCAACCGCTTTACCAAGCGCACGCTCGTCACCATCGGCGTCGTCACCGGCGTGATCGCGCTCGTCGTCGTGGTGCTGGCGCGCCCTATCGTGACGGTGTTCGCGCACGGCTTCGACCGCGGCCAACAGGACCTCACCGCGCTCTATCTGATGATCGCCGCGCCCTATATCGTGGTGAGCGCGCTGGTCGCGGTGCTTTCGGCCGCGCTCTATGCCGAGCACCGCGTGGCCGCCGTGACCGTGAGCACCGCCGTGTTCAACATGGTGCTGGTCGGGCTGTTGTCGTTCGCGATGGCCAGCGACATGTCCCTGTTCTATCTCAGCGTCTGGCTGACGGTGGCCGTCGTCGGCGCCGGGCTGTTGCAGCTCGTCATCACCGGCGTCGCCTGGCTCGCCAGCGGCAACCGCATCGCCCACGTGCGCGTGCGCGCGCGCGACCAGGGCGGCGCGTTCTATGCGCGCGCGCTGCCCGGGCTGATCGCCTCCGGCGTGCCGCAGCTGAAACTGATCGCGGCCACCGCGCTGGTGTCGGCGTCGCCGGCGGCGGTGTCCTGGCTCTATTACGCCAACCGGCTGTACGAACTGCCGCTCGGCGTCGCCTCCGTCGCCATCGCCGCCGCGATCGTGCCGCGCATCGCGGCGAGCGTGAACGCCAGCGACGCCGCCACATACGCGCACGCGCAGTCGCGCGCCTACGAGATCGCGCTCGGGGTCGCCCTGCCGGCGACCACAGGCTTTGCGCTGCTGGCGCCGCAGATCGCCGGCGGCCTGTTCGAGCACGGCCTGTTCGGACCGCGCGACACCGACGCGGTGGCGACCGCGGTGCTGGCGATCTGCTCCGGCCTGCCCGGCCAGGTGCTGGAGAAGGTATTCGGCGCGGTGTCGTTCGCGCATGAGGACACGCGGACGCCGATGCTGGCCGCGCTGGTGAGCCTCGCCGCCGCGGTGGCGGGCGGCATCGTGCTGTTCCCCGCCTTCGACTTCGTCGGCGTGGCGGCGGCCATCGCGCTGTCCGGCTGGATCGGCGCCGGCCTGCTCGGCGCGGTGCTCTATCGGCGCAACTGGCTGCGGCTCGACCTGCAGGCCACCCGCAACCTGCCGCGCATCGCGGGCGCCACGGCGATCATGGGCGTCGCCGTCGCCGGCGCGCTCGCGGTCGTCGAGATGCTGCTGCCGGTACTGTCCGCCTCGCCGGTCGGGCGACTGGTGGTGCTGTTCGCGCTGGTCGGCATCGGCACGGCGGTCTACGCCGCCGCAATCGACGGCCTCGGCGTGGCGAAACTCGCGGAATTGCGCGAGGCCATCTGGCGCGGCGGCTAAACCTCTTGCCGAATGCCCGCTTGGCGTGGCATGGCAACGCCCAATCAATCCTCACGAGACCAAAAGAGACCAAGGAAATGGCGTTCAAGGAACGCGTGTTCTCCGGCGTGCAGCCGACCGGCAATCTGCACCTCGGCAATTATCTCGGCGCCATCGTCAAGTTCGTGGCGCTGCAGGACAACTACGACTGCATCTATTGCGTCGTCGACATGCACGCCATCACGGTGTGGCAGGACCCGACCGAACTGCCGCGCGCCACGCGCGAGGTAACCGCCGCCTTCATCGCCTGCGGCATCGATCCCAAGAAGCACATCGTGTTCAACCAGAGCCAGGTGGCCGAGCACGCCGAGCTTGCCTGGGTGTTCAACTGCGTCGCCCGCATGGGCTGGCTCAACCGCATGACGCAGTTCAAGGAGAAGGCCGGCAAGGACCGCGAGAACGCTTCCGTCGGCCTGTTCACCTATCCGAGCCTGATGGCCTCCGACATTCTCGTCTACCGCGCGACGCACGTGCCGGTGGGCGAGGACCAGAAGCAGCACCTGGAACTGTCGCGCGACATCGCGCAGAAATTCAACAACGACTTCGCGCAGTCGATCCATGCGCACGGCTTCGGCGACGCCTTCTTTCCGCTGCCCGAGCCGATCATCCAGGGACCGGCGACGCGTGTGATGAGCCTGCGCGATGGCTCCAAGAAAATGTCGAAGTCGGAAGCCTCCGACTATTCGCGTATCAATCTCACCGACGACGCCGACGCCATCGCGCAGAAAATCCGCAAGGCCAAGACCGATCCCGAACCGTTGCCGAGCGAGGAGAAGGGATTGGAGCCGCGCCCGGAGGCCGACAACCTGGTGGGCATCTACGCGGCGCTGCAAGGCGTGGCCAAGACGGAGGTGTTGCGCGAATTCGGCGGCGGGCAGTTCTCCACCTTCAAGAGTGCGCTGGCCGATCTCGCGGTCGCCAAGCTCGGGCCGATCGGCTCGGAGATGAAGCGGCTGGTGCAGGACCCGGTCTATATCGACGAAGTGCTGGGCGAGGGCGCCGCGCGCGCGCAAACGCTCGCCGCCGATACCATGAAGGCGGTCAAGGACATCGTCGGCTTCGTGCGGCGGTAACATATTCGCCGCCCGCTATTCATGTGCCGCGCAAATTTCGTGCAGGATGACGCTTGTCGGCGCGGGCTCGGCCGTGCAACCATCCTCAGCTTGTGCGTTGCTTAAAATCGCAAACGATTCGCAGGAAACCTCATGAGCACCAAGCGGCGCAGTTTCGAGAAAGGCCACAAGCGCAAATATCTGGTGATCATCGACGACACCGACGAATGCGAGCGCGCGGTGCATTGGGCCGCCAAGCGCGTCGGCCGCACCAAGTCGCAACTCATCATGCTGCGCGTGATCGAGACCGGCGAGGCCAACCAGCAGTGGCTCGGCGTCGCCGACATCATGAAGGCGGAGGAGATGGAAGCGGCCGAGAAGATGCTCGATAAGTACGCGGCGATCGCGCAGAAGATCGCGCGCCGCAAGCCCGACCGCGTGATCCGCGAGGGCGACGCGGCAGAGCAGGTCGTCAAGCTGATCGAGGAGGACACCGACATCGGCATCCTGGTGCTGGCCGCCGGCACCGCCAACGAAGGGCCGGGGCCCATGGTCTCCAGCATCTGCAAGACCGCCAGTTCTTTCCCGATCCCCGTCGCCATCGTGCCGGGACACCTGAGCGACGACGAACTGGACGCGATGGCTTAGTCGCTCGTCATTCCGGGACGGCGCACTTTGCGCGTCTTCGACGCGCGATGGCGCCGGACCCGGAACCAGGGCGGCAAGCACGGAGCGAATGGCCCTGGATTCCGGGCTCGCGCACTTCCTGCGCACCCCGGAATGACAAAAAAGGGCCGGTTGACCCCGGCCGCCGCAAGGGCCATTTAGTTGGTACAGTTCAACTCACCCACGGGCCTTGAACCCGTAAGGAGAGCGATAATGTTCATTCAGACCGAACCCACGCCCAATCCGGCGACCATGAAGTTCCTGCCCGGCCGGCCGGTGCTGGAAAATGGCACCCTCGACATGCCGAGCCGCGAAGAGGCCGCGCAGTCGCCGCTGGCGCAGCGCCTGTTCGACATCCCCAACGTCGGGGGTGTGTTCCTGGGCGCCGACTTCATCTCGGTAACCAAGACCGACGGCGAATGGCAGCAGATCAAGCCGGCCATCCTCGGCGCCATCATGGAGCACTTCATGTCGGGCGCGCCGGTGGTCGCGGCCAATGCCGAGCAGGCCGCCGACGACGAGTTCTACGACGAAGGCGACGCCGAGACCGTCGCCACCATCAAGGACCTGATCGAGACGCGCGTGCGCCCGGCGGTGGCCGGCGATGGCGGCGACATCACCTTCAAGGGCTACAAGCAGGGCGTGGTCTATCTCACCATGAAGGGCGCCTGCGCCGGCTGCCCGTCCTCGACCGCCACGCTGCAGCACGGCATCCAGAACCTGCTGCGCCATTTCGTGCCGGACGTGACCGAAGTGCGGCCGGTGTAAGCCCCCCGACGCGCCCTGCGACTTCGTCATGGCCGGGCTCGTCCCGGCCATCTCGATTCATGGGGCACAGCCGTGCCATCCTAAGCGAGATCGTCACGACCGGGCCGGTCTTCGGCCGGACCCGGTTGCCGGCGATGACGGTGATAGATTCGAGAAATGCGCGTCCTTGCCATCGATACCGCGCTCGGGGCCTGCGCCGCCGCCGTGCTCGACACCGACGCCGGCGTGCTGGCGGCGCAGGAATCGCTCGCCATGCAGCGCGGCCATGCCGAGGCGCTGATGCCGCTGATCAAGCGCGTGATGGAGCGCGCCCGGCTTGCCTTTGCCGATCTCGACCGCATCGCCGTCACCACCGGGCCCGGCAGCTTCACCGGCCTGCGCGTCGGCATCGCGGCGGCGCGCGGGCTTGCCCTCGCCGCCGGCAAACCGGTGGTCGGGCTCACCACGCTGGCAGCCTTCGCCGCGCCCTTGATCGCCGCCGACGATACGCTGCCGGTGGCGGCGGCAATCGACGCGCGCCACGATCAGGTCTACTGCCAAGTGTTCGGCCCGGGCGGGCGCACGCTCGTTTCACCGCGGCTCACGCCGTTGCGCGACGCGCTGCGCATGGCGACGGGCGGCAGCCCGCGGCTTGTCGGCAACGCCGCCGAAATTCTCGCGAAAGCCTGGCCGGCCGGCGCCGCACCGCCGAGCCAGGTCGTGCAGAGTGCCGCGCCTGACATCGGCTGGGTGGCGCGGCTCGGCGCCGCGGCGGAGGAAAGCGCAAAGCCGCCCAAGCCGCTCTATCTGCGCGCGCCCGACGCGCAGCCGCAGGACGCGAGCCAGTTGGCGCGCCGATGATGGGCTTCTTCACGCATCTGTTCATGCGCGCCGCGCCGGCGCTGTCGGAAGCATCGCCACGCGACGCCGCGGCGATCGCCGCGCTTCATGCCGCTTCGTTCCGGCGCGGCTGGAGCGAGCAGGAGGTCGAGCAGCTCTTGCTCGACCGCGCCGTGATCGCGCACCGCGCCATGCTGAGCGGCAAGCTTGCCGGCTTCATCATGTCGCGGCTGGCGGCGGACGAAGCGGAGATTCTATCGGTGGCGGTCGCCGCCCGCAGCCAAGGGCGCGGGCTGGCGCGCACGCTGTTGAACCTGCATCTGCGGCGGCTGGCGGGCCTGAGCGCGCGCGCGGTGTTCCTGGAAGTGGACGAGCACAATCGCCCGGCGATCAGGCTGTACGAGCGCGCGGGCTTTCGCGAAGTGGCGCGCCGGCCCAATTATTATCCGGGTGCCGAGCGCAAGCCCGCCACCGCGCTGGTGCTGCGGCGCGATTTGGCGTGATTCCGCCGCGTCATCGAGCGCGCGACGGAGAAGTGATGGACACGGCACCGACACGCTTTTTATGATAGAAAGCGGCAAGCTGAGAGCGATATGACGGCACCGGAACACCCCGACAAAGGCCAGATCGAGGCGCTGTGCGCGGCCAAGGGCATGCGCATGACCGAGCAGCGCCGCATCATCGCGCGCGTGCTGGCCGAGTCCGCCGATCATCCCGACGTGGAGGAGCTCTACCGCCGCTGCGCCGAAGTCGACAACCGCATCTCGATTTCCACCGTCTACCGCACCGTGCGACTGTTCGAGGACGCCGGCATCATCGCGCGTCACGATTTCCGCGAAGGCCGCGCGCGCTACGAGACCAATCCGGAGGCGCATCACGACCATCTCATCAATCTGCGCAGCGGCGAGGTGATCGAATTCCAGTCGGAGGAGATCGAGCGCCTGCAGGCCGAGATCGCACGCAAGCTCGGCTACAAGCTCGTCGATCACCGGCTCGAGCTCTACGCCGTGCCGCTCAAGGACGAGAAGGACGGAAACTAGCGGACGTTTCGGGTGAGTTTGAACACGAGCGCGCCGCGAACTCCGCATGCTCCCCTCCCCCTTGTGGGGAGGGGTTGGGGGTGGGGGTCGTTTTGAACCGCGATGTCTTGGCCAGTCTACCCCCTTCCCTAGCCCTCCCCCACAAGGGGGGAGGGAACAGGTTGAAGGTTGCCGCGCGGCCCAACACTCATGCAAAGCCCTGGATCTGCAACGCCCTGGGTCCCCGCTTTCGCGGGGACGAACGGTTAGGTTAGCGCCATGCTGCGTGCGGCAATCATCGGCGCGTTCTTTTTGACCATGACGCCGCTGTTGATCTCGCTGCAGTGGCTGCTCGAAAAGCTGCATCTGCCCGGCTGGGGCTTCATCGGCTGCAATTACTACCGCGTGCTGCGCCGTCTCATGCGCATCCGCCTGCGCGTGGTGGGCGAGCCGGTGCGCGGGCGCGCCGTCTTGTTCGTGTCCAACCACGTGTCGTGGGTCGACATCGTGGTAATCGGCTCGATCCAGCCGGTGGCCTTCGTGGCCAAAAGCGAAGTGCGCCGATGGCCGCTGATCGGCGTGACCGCCAAGATGCAGCGCACGGTGTTCGTCGACCGCGCGCGCCGCCATCAGGCCGCCGACGCCATTTCGGAGATCGCGCAGCGCCTGCACGGCGGCACCTCGGTGGTGCTGTTCGCGGAAGGCACCTCCAGCGACGGCAACCGCGTGCTGCCGTTCCGCTCGGCGCTGATCGGCGCCATCAAGCATGCCGCGCAGCACGGCGGCGGCGCGGCGGACATCCTCATTCAGCCGATGTCGATTTGCTACACCGGCCAATACGGCCTGCCGATGGGCCGGCAGAACCGCCCGCTGGTCGCCTGGTACGGCGATCTCGACTTTTTTCCCCATATCCGCGCCTTCATCGCGCGCGGGGCGGTGGACGCGGTGGTCGGCTATGGCGAGCCGGTGCCGGCGAGCGGCGACGCCGACCGCAAGGCCATGACCCGCACGCTGGAGAGCGCGGTGCGCGGGCTCACCGTCGCCACCCTGCTCGGCCGGCCACGGCCTGTGCATGCGGCGGAGTGATCGGTTCATCGTCATCACCGGGCCGGTGCGAAGCGCCGTGACCCGGGGTCAAGCCCGGCAATGACGGAGGCATTGATCACCCGGAAACCGTACGCGCCCCGGTTTCTTGGGGACAAAAGCGCCCGCATTTGCAGGCATTTGCGCGCCCGGGCCGCGGAATTTTCCGCTAACGTCTTAAAATCGCAACAAAATCAACCATATGGATGGACGGGACAAATGGCGCATCGGCCGCTAGATTAGGGCCCGGTTCGCATCGTCATGGCATGAGCAGACCCCGCAAAGTCCACGTCAAAAGCTTCGGCTGCCAGATGAACGTCTACGATTCCCATCGTATGGCGGACACGCTGGCGCCGGCCGGGTTCAGCGAGACCGCAAGCCCGCAAGACGCCGACCTCGTCATCCTCAACACCTGCCACATCCGCGAGAAGGCGGCCGAGAAGGTCTATTCCGAGATCGGCCGCATCCGCGTGATGAAAGAAGAAGCCGCGCGCCAAGGCCGCACGCTGACGATCGCGGTGGCCGGCTGCGTCGCGCAGGCCGAGGGCGAGGAGATCGTGCGCCGCGCCGGCGCGGTCGACCTGGTGGTCGGCTCGCAGAATTATCACCGGCTGCCGGAGCTCGTCGCGCGCGCGGTCCAAGGCGAGAAGGTGGTCGACACCGAATTCCCGGTCGAAGACAAGTTCGAAGCCTTGGCGGCGCCCGGGCGCGAAGCGACGCGCAAGCGCGGCGTCGCGGCCTTCGTCACCGTGCAGGAAGGCTGCGACAAGTTCTGCACCTTCTGCGTGGTGCCTTACACGCGCGGCGCCGAAGTCTCGCGCCCCGTCGCGCAGATCGTTGCCGAAGTCGAGCGCCTGGCCGACGCCGGCGTGCGCGAGGTGACGCTGATCGGGCAGAACGTCAATGCCTATCACGGGCAAGGCGAAGACGGCGCGCCGTCTTCGCTCGGCAAGCTGCTGCGGCGGCTTTCGCGCGTACCCGGCATTGCGCGCCTGCGCTACACCACCAGCCATCCGCGCGACATGGATGACGATTTGGTGCGCGCGCATGCCGAGCTCGATGCGCTGATGCCTTACGTACACCTGCCGGTGCAGTCGGGCTCGGACCGCGTGCTGGCAGCGATGAACCGCAAGCATACGCGTCAGGATTATCTCGAGGTCATCGCGCGGTTGCGCCAAGGCCGCGCCGACCTCGCCTTCACGTCGGACTTCATCGTCGGCTTTCCCGGCGAGACGGAACAAGATTTCCGCGACACGCTCGCGCTCATCGACGAGGTCGGCTACGCCAGCGCCTTCTCCTTCATGTATTCGCCGCGGCCCGGCACGCCGGCCGCCGACATGGACGATCAGGTGCCGCAGCAAGAGATGGCCGAGCGGTTGCAGCGGTTGCAGGCCGCGATCACGCGGCACCAGCGCGCCTTCAACGCCGGCTTTGCCGGCCGCGCGCTCGACGTGCTGCTGGAAAGGCCCGGCAAGCTCCCTGGGCAACTGGTCGGCAAATCCCCATATCTGCAGGCGGTGCAGGTCATGGCGCCGCGCGAGGCCGTCGGCGAAGTCGTGCGCGTGACCGTCACCGAAGTGGGCAGCAACAGTCTATTCGGCGCGCTTTCGGATGAAGCCGACGCGCCGCAACTCGCCGTAGCAGGAGCTTAAGGACCCCCCTTGCGCACACCGGATCCCGCGATCCCGCCCGCCGCCGCTTCCGAGGAAACGGCCACCACGCAGATCGTGCTCGCCTTCGAGGACAATCGCCTCGCCTCCATCCTGTTCGGCCAATACGGACAAAACCTGGCGCTGATCGAGCGCCGGCTCGGCGTGGTCGCCGACCAGCGCGGCAACCACGTCACACTGGAAGGCTCGCGCGGCGGCTGCGAGCAGGCGCGCCGCGTGCTGGAGGGGCTGTACGAGCAGATCAAGCGCGGCCGCGACCTCGCCCAAGGCGACGTCGAAGGCGCCATCCGTCAGGCGATCGCGCAAGGCTCGCTGTTCGATTACGCGCCCGACGAGGCGCGGCCCGCCTTCGAGGAGATCAACCTGCGCAAGCGCCCGGTGCGCGCGCGCACCGCCGCGCAGGACGGCTATATCCGCGCCCTGAAGCGCCACGCGCTGGTGTTCGGTACCGGCCCGGCCGGCACCGGCAAGACCTGGCTGGCGGTCGCGCACGCGGTGCAGATGTTCGAGCGCAAGGAGATCGACCGCATCATCCTGTCGCGCCCGGCGGTGGAAGCCGGCGAGCGGCTCGGCTTCCTGCCCGGCGACCTGCGCGAGAAGGTCGATCCTTATCTGCGCCCGGTCTACGACGCGCTCTACGACCTGATGGACGCGCGCATCGTCGAGCGCGCGCTGCAATCGAACGAGATCGAGATCGCGCCGCTCGCCTTCATGCGCGGGCGCACGCTGTCGAATGCCTGCGTCATCCTCGACGAAGCGCAGAACACCACGTCCATGCAGATGAAGATGTTCTTGACGCGGCTGGGCGAGAACAGCCGCATGATCGTCACCGGTGACCCGAGCCAGGTCGACCTGCCGCACGGCCAGACCTCGGGGCTCGCCGAGGCGGTCAAGCTGCTGTCGGGCGTCGAGGGCGTCGGCCATGTCGCCTTCACGCATGAGGACGTCATCCGCCACGAATTGGTGGGACGCATAGTGGCCGCCTACGACCGCGCGGGCAGCCGCGAGGAAAAGCCATGAACTGGTCGCCACAGCGGAGCGTGCCGGCGCCGGCGATCGAGGTCGAAGCGGCCTCGCCCCTGTGGGAGGCCGAGCCCGCCGCCGCCGGTACCGTGCGCGCGGCGATCGAAGCGGCGGCCGCGCTGGTTCCCGCGCAGGGCGAGATCAGCGTGCTGCTCACCGACGACGCGGGCGTCCAGGACCTCAACCGCGCCTGGCGCAAGGCCGACAAACCGACCAATGTGCTGTCGTTTCCGGCGGCCCGCGCCGGCGGCGCCTTGCTCGGCGATATCGCCATCGCCTATGAGACGGTCCGGGGCGAGGCGGCGGCCGAAAACAAGCCGTTTCTTCATCATCTCGCCCACCTCGCCGTGCATGGCTTTCTGCATCTCATGGGTTACGATCATCAGACCGATTCTCAAGCCGAAGCGATGGAAGGCCTGGAGCGCGCCGCGCTGGCGCGCCTTGAAATCGCCGATCCTTACCGAGCGCATGAAGCCGGCCATGCCTGATCGCAATGCCTGACAGCGACCCTCCAAGTTCCCCCTCGACTTACGAGCCGCGCCACCTGCCGGTGCCACTCGCCCCGCAGCCGAACGGCGAGGGCTTCTTCACGCGCCTGTTCCGCACGCTGTTCGGCTGGCGGCACGGCTCGATCCGCGCCGACCTGAAGGACGTGCTCGACGCCATGTCGCCCGGCGAATCCGGCTTCTCGCCGGACGAAAGCCGGATGCTGCGCAACATCCTCGGCCTGCGCGAGCGCCGCGTCGGCGACGTGATGATCCCGCGCGCCGACATCATCGACGTGCAGCAGGACATCACGCTCGGCGAACTGATGCGCACGTTCGAGCGCGCCGGCCATTCGCGCCTGGTGGTCTATAACGACACGCTCGACGATCCGGTCGGCATGGTGCACATCCGCGACCTGATCGCCTTCATGACCGCGCGCGCCGCGGTCGATCCGGAAAAGAACGCCAAGCGCAAGAAGCCGCTGCCGGCCGGGCTCGACCTGCGCACGGTCGATCTCGCCATGCCGCTGTCGTCTGCCAGGCTGGTGCGCGAGATCCTGTTCGTGCCCCCGTCCATGCGCGTGATCGACCTGCTCGCGCGCATGCAGGCGACGCGCATTCATCTCGCGCTGGTGATCGACGAATACGGCGGCACCGACGGGCTCGTGTCGATCGAGGATATCGTCGAGCAGATCGTCGGCGAGATCGCCGACGAGCACGACGAGGACGAATTGCCCGCCGTGGTACGCCAGCCCGACGGCTCCTACATCGCCGACGCGCGCGCCCCGCTCGAAGATGTCGTGGCGATTGTCGGCAACGGTTTCACGGTCGGCGAGGAAGCCGACGAGGTCGACACCATCGGCGGTTATCTGGTGGCGCGCGCGGGACGGCTGCCGCTGCGCGGCGAGATCATCCCCGGCCCCGACTTGTACGAATTCGAGGTGCTCGACGCCGATCCGCGCCGCGTCAAGCGCATCCGCATCACGCGGCTGAAGGAGCGGCGCGAGCGTGCGCGCGAGCCGCGCCGGCGCGGCGAGCCCGACGCCGTGCTCGCCGGCACCACGCCGCCGACGCTTGCCATCGACGAGCCGGGCGCCGCTAAAGAAAAAGAAGACGGCCGCGGCCCTCCCGGCACGCCCGCCGGCACGCACCGCCCGTGACCCCGACCCGCATCGCCCATGCGGTCGTGCTCGCCTCCGGCTGGCGGCGCGCCCTCATCGCGTTCGGGGCGGGCGCCGTGTCGGCGGCGGCGATGGCGCCGACCAATGCCTGGCCGCTGCTGTTTCTGACCTTTCCGGTGCTGGTCTGGCTGGTCGACGGATCGGCGGCGGGGCGGGTCAGCGGCGCCATGCGCGCCTTCGGCGCCGGCTGGTGCTTCGGCTTCGGCTATTTCGCCATCGGCCTGTACTGGACCGGCTATGCGCTCATGGTCGACGCCAAGACCTTCGCCTGGCTGTTGCCGTTCGCGATCGCCGGCTTGCCGGCGGTGCTGGCGATCTACACGGGCCTCGCGCTCCTGCTGGCGCGGCTGATGTGGGTGCGCGGCTATCAGCGCGTGATCGCGCTTGCGGTCGCGCTCACCGTCACCGAGTGGCTGCGCGGCCATCTGTTCACCGGCTTCCCCTGGAACGCCTTCGGCTACGCGCTGACCGAGCCGCTGGCGCTGGCGCAAAGCGTCTCGCTCATTGGCATCTGGGGTCTCACTTTTTTGAGCGTCGTCATCTTTGCCAGTCCCGCCGTATTGGCCGACGAGCGCAGCGACACGCCGCATCCCTACCGCCTGCCCCTTGCCGCGCTCATCGTGCTCGCCGCGATGTTCGGTTACGGCGTGGCACGGCTGGCGGCGCACCCGACGACCTTCGTGAAGGGCGTCAAGCTGCGCATCATGCAGGCCGACCTGCAACAGGACGAGAAATTCAACTACGCCGACAAGGACAAGATCATGGCGCGCTATCTCGCGCTGTCCGACCGCGCCACCGGTCCCAATTCGAACGGCGTGCACGACGCCACGATTTTGATCTGGCCGGAGTCGTCGTTTCCGTTCTTCTTGACGCGCGAGCCGGAAGAGCTCGCCAAGATCGTCGCGCTCATCAAGCCGCATACCGAACTGATCACCGGCGCGGTGCGCGTGGCGCCGCAGAGCATCGGCGCCAAGGAGGTGCACGCCTACAACTCGATCTACGTCATCGATCCCGACGGCACCATCCGCGGCATCTACGACAAGCTGCACCTGGTACCGTTCGGCGAATACCTGCCGTTCGCGCCGCTGCTCAAAGCCATCGGTCTGCGCAAACTCACGCACGACGTCGGCGGCTTCCTGTCGGGCGACCGCCGACGGCCGATGGAGGTGCCAGGTGCGCCGAAAATGCTGCCGCTCATCTGCTACGAGGCGATCTTTCCAGGCAGCGCGGTGCCACGCGGCGAGCGGCCGGGCTGGCTGGTCAACGTCACCAATGACGGCTGGTTCGGCATTTCGTCCGGCCCCTACCAGCACTTCCAGCAGGCGCGCGCGCTTGCCATTGCCGAAGGCCTTCCGCTGGTGCGCGCGGCCAATACCGGCATCTCGGCGGTCATCGATCCCGTCGGGCGCATCGTGAAGTCGTTACCGCTCGGCGCCGAAGGCGTGCTCGACGCCCGCCTGCCGCGCGCGATCGCGCCGACTGTCTATGTCGGGTACGGGGATTATGTCTTAATTGTATTTTTGGTGGCGGGTCTGATTTTTGTAGCGCGGCGCCGGGTGCAGCTATAGATTGAAGTTTCGCAACCCTGCCGGGCGGTGGTTGCCAATCCCGTTCGTTAAGTACTTTTTGGAAGATGGCGAAAAACCTCTGAAAACAAAAGGTAATTTTCACCTTGCTTTGACGCTAGCTGTCGATCAATCACAAATGATGGATTGCATAAATGGGTTTAAATGTGACATTACGCTGCACAATAGTGGCATAGGAGATTTTTATGGCGAAGAAGGCCCCCAATCCGATCGACAAACATGTCGGTTCGCGCGTGCGCATGCGCCGGATGATGCTGAGCATGAGCCAAGAAAAACTCGGGGACGCGCTTGGCCTGACCTTCCAGCAGGTTCAGAAATACGAGAAAGGCACCAACCGCATCGGCGCCAGCCGTCTTCAGCAGATCGCCCACATTCTCCAGGTTCCGGTGTCGTTTTTCTTCGAAGGCGCGCCGCATGTCGGCGGACCTCATCACGGCAGCATGGGCGAAGCACCCTCGCCCGCTTATGTGTCGGATTTCCTCGCCACTTCCGACGGCCTTTCACTCACCAAGGCTTTCATGCGCATCAAGAACAGCAAGTTGCGCCGCCGCATAGTCGACCTGGTCGAGCAGATCGCGGGCGAAGACTGAACCGTCCCACCGGTCGGCGAGGCGCCGCCCACTTCGGCCCGCATCTTGACCTCGCCGCCCTCCGCTGCAAGAACAGCCCCGACGTGCAGCGACGCGCACATTAAACGCGCGGGAGGGAGTATTCTGTGGCTCACAAAAGTTTCCTGTTCACCAGCGAATCGGTTTCCGAAGGTCATCCGGACAAAGTCTGCGACCAGATTTCCGACGCGGTGCTCGATGCTTTCATCGAGAACGATCTCAAACTCGGCATCGCCGACGACAGCCTGGTGAACACGCGGCTCGGCTGCGAGACGCTGACCACCACCAACAAGATCGTGGTCGCCGGCGAAGGCCGCGGCCAGCATCCGTTCTTCGTCAAGCACGGCGAGAAGGTGGTGGTGAACCGCGAGTTGATCACCGAGATCGCGCGCGGCGTGGTCAAAGACATCGGCTACGACCAGGACGGCTTTTCCGACTACGGCGCCGACGTCGAGGTGCTGCTGCACGGCCAGTCGCCCGACATCGCCATGGGCGTCGACGCCAAGAAGAAAAAGAGCGGCGAGGAGGAAGGTGCCGGCGACCAGGGCATGATGTTCGGCTTCGCCTGTACCGAGAGCGAAGTCTACGAGAAGAACTCGTTCATGCCGGCGCCGATCTTTTTCGCGCACAAGATCTTGAAGGTGCTCGCCGACAAACGCCACGCCGGCCAGCTCGCCGACCTGCAGCCCGATTCCAAGAGCCAGGTCACCGTCAGATATGTCGAGGGCAAGCCGGTCGGCTGCACCAAGGTCGTGGTGTCGACCCAGCACAAGGCGCAAAGCCGCAACAACAAGAAGTACACGCCCGGCCTCATCAAGGAGATGATCGCCGACGCGGTCGAGAGCGCGCTGCCGAAGGGCTGGATGCCGGCGCGGCCGTCCGACTTCCTGGTCAATCCGACCGGCAATTTCGTCATCGGCGGCCCCGATGGCGACTGCGGGCTGACGGGGCGCAAGATCATCGTCGACACTTACGGCGGTTATGCGCCGCACGGCGGGGGCGCCTTCTCCGGCAAGGACCCGACCAAGGTCGACCGCTCCGCGGCCTATGCAGCGCGCTACCTCGCCAAGAACGTGGTGGCGGCGGGCGTGGCCGAGCGCTGCACCATTCAGGTCGCTTATGCGATCGGCGTGGCCGACCCGATGTCGGTCCTGGTCGACACCCACGGCACCGGCAAGGTCGAGGAGAAGAAGCTCGAGAAGGTCCTGCCCGAGCTGTTCCGCCTGACGCCAACCAATATCCGGCGCACGCTCAAGCTCAGCCGTCCTATCTACCGCCGCACGGCGACCTACGGCCATTTCGGCCGCCCGCCGGAGCGCGACGGCGGCTTCTCCTGGGAGAAGACCGACCTCGCCGCGGCGATCAAAAGCGCGGTGCGTTAAGGCCGGCGTTTCCCTAAGCGACAGTGGGTACTAGACTTGTCATGGCCGGGCTCGTCCCGGCCATCTCGCTTAGGGATGCAAGGCGTTGCCACACAAATCGGGATCACCGGGTCACGCCGCTTCGCGGCGGCCCGGCGATGACAAAGAAGCATCCCAGCGCGCCTTCTTCGGCCGGCGCAAGGGTCATCCGCTGCGCCGGCGGCAAGCCGCGCTGTTCGACACGGTGTTGCCGCGAGTCGGGCTCGATCTCACGAAACCGGCCCCTCCCGATCTGCGCAGCTTGTTTGCTGCCGCCGATTCGGTGCGCCTCGAAATCGGTTTCGGCGGCGCCGAGCATCTGATCGCGCAAGCAAAAGCCAACCCGCGGACGGGGTTCATCGGCTCCGATGCCTTCGTCAACGGCGTGGCCAAGGCGCTCGCCGCCATCGACGACGACAAGCTCGCCAATGTCAGGCTGCATTTCGGCGACGCCAGCGAATTGCTCGACTGGCTTCCCGCCGGCGAACTTGCCCGCATCGACCTGCTCTATCCCGACCCGTGGCCGAAGCGACGGCATTGGAAGCGCCGCTTCATCCAGGATGAGACCTTGAAACGGCTGGCGCGCATTTTGAAGCCGGGCGGCGAATTGCGCTTCGCCACCGACATCGGCGACTACGCGGCCTATGCGCTCGCGCGCGTGCTGCACTCGCCCGATTTCGAATGGACCGCCGAGACGGCCTCCGACTGGCGCGAGGCCTGGCCCGATTTTTCCGGCACGCGCTACGAGGCGAAAGCCAAGCGCGAGGGCCGGGTGCCGAATTATTTTGTTTTTCGGAAGAAGTAGCTGTCGTCATGGCCTGGCTTGTCCCGGCCATCCACGCCTTCGCTGCTTCCTGAGACAAGAAAGACGTGGATGCCCGCGACAAGCGCGGGCATGACGCCGCAAAGGGCTATCAGCCCGTCCCCTGGCGCACCTGCCAGAAGCGCACGACGCGCTGAGCGGTGGCTGCGGTCAGCCGGTCGAAATTCTCCTTTGCCGCCTGCATCGTCTGGCTGCTCGGCTTGAGGCCCGGCCGCGCATTCATGACGTCGCGCACGGTGTCCCAGCCGAAGCCGGTCGAGCGCGCCAGGATCAGCACCGGGTCGGGACGCTCGCCGCTCATCAGCCGGTCGACCACCTCGACCGGCACTGCGCAGACGGTGGCTAGCGCGGCGATCGTCTCTTCGTATTTGCCGTTCCGCGCGAATTCGGCGATGTCGGCCTCGGTCAGCTTGCGCTCCTTGTGCAAGGTGCGCACGGCGGCGAGCGCGGCGGTGTAATTGCGCGGCGCGGCCTTGGCCGCGACTTCATCCGTTACTTTGGCAAGGACGCGCCGAATCTCGGTGCGCGTCTCGGGCTTGGCCTGCGCCAGCAGGCGCTTCTGCACCACGTCGCTCGCCTGCATCAGCAATTGCCGGAACAGGCGCGGCGGAATATCGGTGCGCAGGCCGACCTTCTCGGCCAGCACGCCGTCTTCTTCGGCGCGCTTGACCAGCGTGCTGAAGGCATCGTCGGAAAGCTTGGCCTGCTGGTTGGTGGCGATCGCGCGCGCCACTTCCTGGTCGCCGCGCGCCACGATGATGTCGGCCAGCGCCTCGCTCAAGTTTGCGCGCGTCGACAACGCGAGCAGATGCGCCTGGCTCTTGTTTTCGGCGATCTGCAGGAGTTCCGGCTCGTCCAACCGGGCCTGTTCGAGCACCGGGCCGGCGACCGCGATATCGTCGTTTTCGGCCAAGCTCTTGACCACGCCGGACGGGGCATTCGGCACCGGCGCGATGCGGCGCGCGAGCTCGGCCAGCGCCTTGGCCTCGATCTCCTCGATCAGGCAGCCGATGACGTCGTCGAACAGCGCCACGTGCTCGCTGGCAAACAGCGGGGCGCCGTCGATGAACAGAGTGGTGAGGCGACGCAGGGTTTCGGCACGCTTCTCCGCCGAGCCGTGCTGGACGACTTCTTCCAGCTCGGGAAGCAGCGAGGCGGGGACACTCATCGAACGACCTTGCGAAACGACCCGTAAGCGCGGAAACGGCGGGGTTTAGGGGAATTTATGGGCAGATTCTGAAGGAAGCGTTAGCCGCCGGCGACCATCCGGCCTTGCAAGGATCGGCAAAATCGCTATATTCCGGCCCGTTAAGACACCCTCATAACCGAACGGTTTTGAGAGTGGGTCCCCCGGGGCCCGCTCTTTTTTGTTACAGAAATGGCCGGAAACCCCGACCTGAGCACCCAGACGGCGGAAGCCGCCCAATACCCAAGCGAGCCGCGGCTGATCGTGGAGCCGGGTCTGTCGGCGCGCGTCGCCCATCTGGCCGAGCCGGTTGTCGAAGACCTCGGCTACCGGCTGGTACGGGTGAAAGTGTCCGGCGCCGACGGCTGCACCGTGCAGGTCATGGCGGAGCGCCCGGACGGCTCGATGTCGGTGGAAGACTGCGAAGCGGTATCGCGCGCGCTCTCGCCGGTTCTGGATGTGGCCGACCTGATCGACCGCGCCTACCGGCTGGAAATTTCCTCGCCCGGCATCGACCGGCCGCTGGTACGCAAATCGGATTTCGACCGTTTCGCCGGCCATCTCGCCCGCATCGAGATGGAGGCGCCGATCGAAGGCCGCAAGCGCTTCCGCGGCCTGATCGCCGGCACCGAGGGCGAGGCTGCCCGCATCCGTCGCGACGACGCGCACGAAGGCGAGCCGGCCGACGTGCTGCTGCCGATCGGCGACATGAGCGAGGCCAAGCTCGTGCTCACCGACGAGCTGGTGAAAGAGGCTTTGAAACGCGAAAAGGCCGCCAAGCGCGAAGCGAAGGCGGCAAAGAAAGAAGAACGACAGCGCCGGCATGCCCACAGGGCTGCCCATCACAAAGGAGAGTGAGCTATGGCTGTCAGCGCCAACAGGCTCGAACTATTGCAGATCGCCGACGCGGTCGCGCGCGAGAAATCGATCGACCGCGGCATCGTCATAACCGCCATGGAGGACGCCATCGCCAAGGCGGCGCGCTCGCGCTACGGCGCGGAAACCGATGTGCATGCCGAGATCGAGCCGAAAACCGGCGAACTCAAGCTGATGCGCCACATGCTGGTGGTGGACGCGGTCGAGAACCCGTCCAACCAAATCACGCTGGAAGACGCGCGCAAGCGCCATCCGGCGGCGCAGGTGGGCGACACCATCGCCGACGCGCTGCCGCCGCTTGAATACGGCCGCATCGCCGCGCAGTCGGCCAAGCAGGTGATCGTGCAGAAGGTGCGCGAGGCCGAGCGCGACCGGCAATATGCCGAGTACAAGGACCGCATCGGCGACATCGTCAACGGCATCGTCAAGCGCGTGGAATACGGCAACGTGGTGGTCGATCTCGGCCGCGGCGAGGCGATCGTGCGGCGCGACGAGCTCTTGCCGCGCGAGGTGTTTCGCAACGGCGACCGTATCCGTGCCTATATCTACGACGTGCGGCGCGAGCCGCGTGGGCCGCAGATTTTCCTGTCGCGCACGCATCCGCAGTTCACCGCCAAGCTGTTCGCGCAGGAGGTGCCGGAAATCTACGACGGCATCGTCGAAATCAGGGCGGTCGCGCGCGACCCCGGCTCGCGCGCCAAGATCGCGGTGATCTCGCGCGACTCCTCGGTCGATCCGGTCGGCGCCTGCGTCGGCATGCGCGGCTCGCGCGTGCAGGCGGTGGTGAACGAGTTGCAGGGCGAGAAGATCGACATCATCCCGTGGTCGCCGGACATCGCCACCTTCGTGGTGAACGCGCTGGCCCCGGCGGAAGTCGCCAAGGTGGTGCTCGACGAAGATAAAGAGCGCATCGAGGTGGTGGTGCCGGACCAGCAGTTGTCATTGGCGATCGGCCGGCGCGGGCAAAACGTGCGGCTGGCTTCGCAGCTCACGGGCTGGGACATCGACATCCTCACCGAGCAGGAAGAGTCCGAGCGCCGCCACGCCGAGTTCGAGAACCGCACCAAGATCTTCGTCGAGGCGCTCAATCTCGACGAGGTGGTCGGGCAATTGCTCGCCTCCGAGGGCTTCGGCTCGATCGAGGAGCTCGCTTTGGTGGAAGAAAAGGAAATCGCCTCGATCGAGGGCTTCGACGAGGATACCGCGCGCGAATTGCAGGAGCGCGCCCGGGAATATCTCGACAGGCAGGAAGCCGAGCTCGATGCCAAGCGGGTAGAGCTGGGCGTGGCGGACGAGCTCAAGGAAGTGCCCGGCGTCACCACCAAGATGCTGGTCGCCTTCGGCGAGAACGACGTGAAGACCGTGGAGGACCTCGCCGGCTGCGCCACCGACGATCTGACCGGCTGGACCGAGCGCAAGGATGGCGAGGTCAAGCACGAGCCGGGCTTCCTCGACGGTTTCGGCGTTACGCGCGAGGAGGCCGAGCAGCTCATCATGCAGTCGCGGCTGAAAGCCGGCTGGGTGACCGAAGAAGAGCTGAACCCGCCGCCGCCGGAAGAACCGGCCGAGGCGGGCGAGGCGCAGCCGAGCGCCTGACGCGAGGCTTAGAGCAAAAGGAGAGCGAGCGGCAGATGCTGGCGAGTGTGCAGACGAGCGAGCTCGACCGCGGGACCCACGGGCCCGGCGGCGAGCGGCAATGCGCGCTCACGCGCGAGGTCCGGCCCATCGACGAGATGGTCCGCTTCGTGGTCTCGCCGGCCGGCGAGGTGGTGCCCGACGTCAAGCGCAAGCTGCCCGGCCGCGGCCTCTGGGTCACCGCCGAGCGGGGGGCGATCGAAGAGGCCGTCAAACGCAACGTGTTCGCCCGCGGCTTCAAGCGGCAGATAGCGGTGGCGCCCGATCTCGCCGCCGGTGTCGAGCGGCTGATGGAACGCTCCGCGCTCGATGCGCTCGCGATCGCCGGCAAGGCGCGGCTGGTGCTCTCAGGCTTCGCCAAGACCGAGACTGCGCTGATGCGGGACGATCTGGCGGCGCTGATCCATGCCGCCGACGCGGGCAGCGACGGACGGCGCAAGCTGGACGCCGTCTTGCAGCGCAAAACGCCGGAGAAACCGCGCCAAATCGCGGTGATCGACTTATTTACCGGCGAACAATTGGATTTGGCATTGAACCGCCCAAATGTGGTACATGCAGCCCTGCTTGCCGGGCCCGGAAGCGAGACGTTCCTCGCGCGCGTTGCGCGCCTGAAGCGCTTTCGGCTCCCTGCTGCGACCACCGCGAATGCGTCGGCGGACGGCGCACGAGGACACCGTTCGGAATGAGTGAAACGAAGAACCCTGGCGAGAAGAAACTCAGCGTGGGCGGCGGCAAGCTGACGCTCAAGCCGCGCACGGAGACTGGCGTCGTGCGCCAGAGCTTCAGCCATGGCCGCAGCAAGCAGGTGGTGGTCGAGAAGGTGAAGCGCCGCAGCGTGACGTCGGCGCCCGAGACCAAGGCCAAGGCCGAGCCCGTGCCGGTGGAAGCGCCTAAAAAGCGCGCCGCCGCGCCGAGGGCCGCCGCCGCGCCGGCGCCCGCGCCCGCCGCCGAGGCGCCCAAGCCGTCCGGCGTCGTGCTGCGCAGCCTGACCGAAGAGGAAATGGCCGCGCGCGCCCACGCGCTCGCCGACAGCCGCGTGCGCGAAGCCGAAGAGCGCAAAATCGCCGAGGAAGAGGCCAAGATCCGCGCCGCCCGCGATGCGATCGAAAAGAACGAGCGGGAAGCAGCCGAAGGCCGCAAGCGCGAGGAAGAAGATCGCCGCAAGCACGAGGAAGAATCCAAGCGCAAGGCCGACGAGGTCGCCAAGAAGCGCTTCGGCGAGGAAGAGACCAAGCGCGCCGGCGGCGCCCGTCCCGCGCTCGAAGCCGAAGAGGAAGAAGCTCCGCGCGGCCCGCGCCGCCCCGGCCGTCCCGCGGCTCCGCCCCGGCCCGCGCCGCGTACCGGCGGCGAGAAACAGCGCGGCCGGCTCACCCTGGTCACCGCGCTGCGCGCCGACGAAGTGCGCGAGCGCTCGGTCGCTTCGTTCCGGCGCCGCACCCAGCGGCTCAAAGGCCATGCCGCGGCCGAGCCGAAGGAAAAGCTGGTGCGCGAAGTCACGATCCCTGACGTCATCACCATCCAGGAACTCGCCAACCGCATGTCGGAGCGCGGCGTCGAGGTCATCCGCCTGCTGATGAAGCAGGGCCAGATGGCGACCATCAACGACTCGATCGACGCCGACACCGCTCAGCTGATCGCCGAGGAAATGGGCCACACCGTGCGCCGCGTCTCGGAATCGGACGTCGAGGAAGGCCTGTTCGACGCGGCCGACGATCCGGCCACGCTGCGCCCGCGCGCGCCTGTGGTCACCGTCATGGGCCATGTCGACCACGGCAAGACGTCGCTGCTCGATGCTATCCGCTCGGCGGAAGTGGCGGCGGGCGAGGCCGGCGGCATCACCCAACATATCGGCGCCTATCAGGTGACCGCACCTTCGGGCGCCAAGGTCACCTTCATCGACACGCCCGGCCACGCCGCCTTCACGGCGATGCGCGCGCGCGGCGCCAAGGTGACCGACGTCGTGGTTCTGGTGGTGGCGGCCGACGACGGCGTCATGCCGCAGACGATCGAGGCGATCAATCACGCCGTCGCCGCCAAGGTTCCGATGATCGTGGCGATCAACAAGATCGACAAGCCGGACGCCAATCCGCAGCGCGTGCGCACCGACCTGTTGCAGCACAACGTGCAGGTCGAATCCATGGGCGGCGAAGTGGTGGACGTGGAAGTCTCCGCCATCAAGAAGACCAATATCGACAAGCTCCTGGAGATGATCGGCCTGCAGTCCGAAATCCTCGAGCTCAAGGCCAATCCCGACCGTCCCGCCGAAGGCACCGTGATCGAGGCCAAGCTCGACCGCGGCCGCGGGCCCGTCGCCACCGTGCTGGTGCAGCGCGGCACGCTGAAGCCGAGCGACATCGTCGTGGCGGGCGCCGAATGGGGCCGCGTGCGCGCACTGGTCTCCGACACCGGCGAGCCCGTGCAGAGCGCCGGTCCCTCGACCCCGGTCGAGGTGCTCGGCTTCTCCGGCACGCCCGACGCCGGCGACCGCCTGGCGGTGGTGGATAACGAGGCGCGCGCCCGCGAGATCACCGATTACCGCGCGCGCCAGCGCCGCGAAAAGATGGCGGCACGCGCCACCGGCATGCGCGGCTCGCTCGAGCAGATGATGGCGCAGGCCAAGACGTCGGGCCGCAAGGAATTCCCGCTGGTAATCAAGGCCGACGTGCAGGGCTCGGTGGAAGCCATCATCGGCGCGCTCGACAAGCTGGCGACCGACGAGGTGGCGGCGCGCGTGCTGCATTCCGGCGTCGGCGGCATTTCCGAATCGGATGTCACGCTGGCCGAGGCATCCGGCGTTCCGATCATCGCCTTCAACGTGCGCGCCAACAAGGAGGCGCGCGAGGCGGCGGAACGTGCCGGCATCGAAATCCGCTACTACAACGTCATCTACGATCTGGTCGACGACGTGAAGCAGGCGATGTCGGGCCTGCTGGCGCCGACCCTGCGCGAGACCATGCTGGGCAACGCGCAGATTCTCGAGGTCTTCAAGGTCTCGAAGGTCGGCAACGTGGCCGGCTGCCGCGTCACCGACGGCTCGGTCGAGCGCGGCGCCAATGTGCGGCTGATCCGCGACAACGTGGTGGTGCACGAGGGCAAGCTTTCGCAGCTTAAGCGCTTCAAAGACGACGTGCGCGAAGTGAACAACGGCATGGAATGCGGCATGGCCTTCGAGAACTACCAGGACATGCGGCAAGGCGACGTGATCGAATGTTACCGAGTGGAGCAGATTCAACGCTCGCTGTGAGTCCGAAGTCTCGCAGGCGCGATCCTCTCCACTTGTCATTGCCGGGCTTGACCCGGCAATCCATCGGAAGACGCAACAAGCGGAAACGCTTCATGGATGCCCGGGTCAAGCCCGGGCATGACCGAAGAAAACTATGGCACGGCACAAGCAGCATCATCGTGACACCGCACCAGGTGGCGGCTCGCAGCGTCAGCTGCGCGTCGGCGAACTGGTGCGCCACGCCGTTGCCGACATGCTCACGCGCGGCGACGTGCACGACCCCGTGCTCGAGAGCCACATGATCACCGTGCCGGAAGTGCGCATGAGCCCCGATCTGCGACTCGCCACCATCTATGTGATGCCGCTCGGCGGCCGCGACGCAAAGGAAGTCGTCGACGCCTTCGAGCGTCACAAGAAATTTCTGCGCGCCGAAATCGCCCGTCGCATCAACTTGAAATTCGCACCCGACATCCGCTTCCGCATCGACGAGCGCTTCGAGGAAGCCGAGCGCATCGACAAGCTGTTGCATTCGCCGGAAGTGGCGCGCGACCTCAAAAGGGACGACGAGTGAGCCAAAACGATATCGACAGCGTCGCCGTGCCGGCCGCCGCGGCGGAAGCGGGCGCTGCGCATCCTCCTCGGGATGAAGGCGGCCGCAAGCGCCACAAGCAGTTCAAACGCGACAAGCGCGACGTGCACGGCTGGATCGTGCTCGACAAGCCGGTCGGCATGACCTCGACCCACGCCGTCGCCATCGTCAAGCGCCTGACCAAGGCCAAGCGCGCCGGTCACGCCGGCACCCTCGATCCGCTCGCCTCCGGCGCGCTGCCGATCGCGCTCGGCGAAGCGACCAAGACCGTCCCCTTCGTCATGGATGGCCGCAAGCTCTACCGTTTTACCGTGCGCTGGGGCGAAGAGCGGGATACCGACGACGCCGAGGGCCGGGTGACCGAGACGAGCGACGCCCGCCCGAGCCCCGAGGCCATCCGGGCGCTGCTGCCGGCCTTCACCGGCTCGATCCAGCAGGTGCCGCCGCGTTTTTCCGCCATCAAGGTCGAGGGCGAGCGCGCCTATGATCTTGCCCGCGACGGGGCGGCGGTCGAGCTGGCCGCCCGCCCGGTCGAGATCGCCCGGCTGGAGCTCACCGCGACCCCCGACCCGGATCACAGCGTATTCGAGGCCGAATGCGGCAAGGGCACCTATGTGCGCGCGCTTGCCCGCGACATGGGCCGCCAATTGGGCTCGTTCGGCCATGTCAGCGCGCTGCGCCGGGTGGCGGTCGGCACGTTCGACGAAGAAACCATGATTTTGCTGGAAGAATTGGAGGCCGTGTGCCATAGAGCCGCGGCCGGCGAGGGTAGCCTCGCCGACGTAATCCTGCCCGTCGAGACCGCGCTGGACGACATCCCGGCGCTGGCCGTCGGCCGGGCAGAGGCGGCCAGGTTGCAAAGAGGCCAGGCCGCCATCCTGCGCGGACGGGACGCCCCCACTTTCCGTGGGCCTGTCTATGTCACGGTCGCCGGCCAGTTGCTGGCGCTCGCCGAACTGGACCACGGCGAAATCGTCCCCAAGCGCGTGTTCAACCTGGCAGGCCTGACAGGCAGGCGTGCCGCCAAGAAAGGATGACCGATGTCGGTAAGCGCCGGCCGCAAGGCCGAAGTGATCAAGGAATTCGCCAAGAAGCCCGGCGACACCGGGTCCCCGGAAGTGCAGATCGCGATCCTGTCCGAACGGATCACCAATCTGACCGAGCACTTCAAGTCGCACGCCAAAGACAACCATTCGCGGCGCGGCCTGCTCAAGCTGGTCAGCCAGCGCCGGCAGTTGCTCGACTATCTGCGGCGTAACGACGAAGCAAGCTACAAGACCATCATCGAAAAGCTCGGCATCCGCCGATGATTTTCTGCTCGCGCAGGGCGATACGCCCCGCGCGCTTCACGCGGCGTCTGCGAAGTGCAGGCGCCCAATTGAGACCGGCGGCGATTCGGCTGCCGTCATTGACGGGCAAGGACCGATAAGGATCGGCCTTGAGCCCAGGCCAGGTTCGAAACGCCATGGCAGGATCGCAAGACGCTGTTCGCATTCCCGCGTTGACCGCAGGTACCGCGACAGCCTCTTGCCGTCTTGCTCATGGCTTTCGAGGCTCGCCGAAAAGCATGAGAGAAAGACGACGAAAATGTTCGATATGCATCGTGTTGAACTCGATTGGGGTGGACGCAAGCTAACCCTCGAGACCGGCAGAGTTGCCCGCCAGGCCGATGGCGCCGTGCTCGCTACCTACGGCGAGACCACCGTGCTCGCCACCGCAGTGGCGGCCAAGAGCCCGCGCGAAGGCGTGGACTTCCTGCCGCTCACCGTCGACTACCAGGAGAAATACTACGCCGCGGGCCGCATTCCCGGCGGCTACTTCAAGCGCGAGGGCCGGCCGACCGAAAAGGAAACGCTGGTATCGCGGCTGATCGACCGCCCGATCCGTCCGCTGTTCGCCGACGGCTGGCGCTGCGAAACGCAGGTCATCGTCACCACGCTGTCGCACGATCTGGAGAACGATCCCGACATTTTGGCGCTGGTGGCGTCCTCGGCGGCGCTGACGCTGTCCGGCGCGCCCTTCATGGGCCCGATCGGCGCCGCGCGCGTCGGCTTCGTCAATAACGAATATGTGCTCAACCCGCAGCTCGACGAGATGGCCGAAAGCCAGCTCGATCTCGTCGTCGCCGGCACCAACGACGCGGTGCTGATGGTGGAGTCGGAGGCCAAGGAGCTGTCCGAGGACATCATGTTGGGCGCGGTGATGTTCGGCCACCGGCATTTCCAGCCGGTGATCGAAGCGATTATCCGGCTGGCCGAGAAGGCCGCCAAGGAGCCGCGCGAACTGACGGTGCCCGACAACGAGGCGCTCGAGAAGGAGATCCTCGCCCTGGTCGAAAAAGACCTGCGCGCCGCCTATTCGATACCCGCCAAGCAGGAGCGGCAGAACGCGGTCGCCGCGGCGAAGGAAAAGGTGATCGAGCACTATTTCCCCGGCGGCGCCGACAATCCGGACTACAACAAGCAGCGCATCGCCGGCGTGTTCAAAGAGCTGGAAGCCAAGATCGTGCGCTGGAACGTGCTCGACACCAAGAAGCGCATCGACGGACGCGACCTCTCGACCGTACGACCGATCGTTGCGGAAGTGGGCGTACTGCCGCGCACGCATGGTTCGGCGCTGTTCACCCGCGGCGAGACCCAGGCGCTAGTGGTGACCACGCTCGGCACCGCCGAGGACGAACAATGGATCGACGCGTTGCAGGGCAGCTACAAGGAATCCTTCCTGCTGCACTACAACTTCCCGCCCTACTCGGTCGGCGAGACCGGCCGCATGGGCGGCACCAAGCGTCGCGAGATCGGCCACGGCAAGCTCGCCTGGCGGGCGATCCATCCCTTGCTGCCGAGCGCGGCGGAGTTCCCCTACACCATCCGCATCGTCTCCGAGATCACCGAGTCGAACGGCTCCTCGTCGATGGCGACGGTGTGCGGCTCCTCGCTTTCGCTGATGGACGCGGGCGTGCCGTTGAAGCGGCCGACCGCCGGCATCGCCATGGGCCTGATCCTGGAAGGCGAGCGCTACGCGGTGCTCTCCGACATTCTGGGCGATGAGGACCATCTCGGCGACATGGACTTCAAGGTCGCGGGCACCGAGCAGGGCGTCACCTCGCTGCAGATGGACATCAAGATCGCCGGCATCACCGAGGAGATCATGAAGGTCGCGCTCGGTCAGGCAAAAGACGGCCGTCTGCATATCCTGGGCGAGATGGGCAAGGCGCTGACCGCCGCGCGCGCCGAGCTCGGCGAACACGCCCCGCGTATCGAGATGTTCAAAATCCCGACCGACAAGATTCGCGAAGTGATCGGCACCGGCGGCAAGGTGATCCGCGAGATCGTCGAGAAGACCGGCGCCAAGGTCAACATCGAGGACGACGGCTCGGTAAAAGTCGCGTCGGCCAACGGCGAGTTGATCAAGGCGGCGATCAACTGGATCAAGTCGATCGCTTCCGACCCGGAGCCCGGCCACATCTATGAGGGCACCGTCGTGAAGGTGATGGACTTTGGCGCCTTTGTGAACTTCTTCGGCGCCAAGGACGGCCTCGTCCACATCAGCCAGCTCGCCCCGCACCGCGTCAACAAGGTCACCGACGTGGTCAAGGAAGGCGACAAGGTGAAGGTCAAGCTGCTCGGCATGGACGAGCGCGGCAAAGTGCGCCTGTCCATGAAGGTGGTGGACCAGGAGACCGGCGAGGACCTGGAAGCCAAGCAGAAGGCCGAGCGCGAGCCTCAGCGCGAAGCCGCCGGCGGCGACGCGGCGGAGTAACTTGGTTCACCTCCCCCGCTTGCGGGGGAGGTCGATGCGCAAAGCGCGTCGGGAGCGAGAATAATTTCGCGCTCGAGCGCCCCCTCCCCGACCCTCCCCCCGCAAGCGGGGGAGGGAGCAGAAAATACGGGCGGCCCACAGGCCGCCCTTTTCTTTTGTGCGCGGACTGTCGGCCAAAGGCCTAGTTGCGTTTTCCGGGCGGTCGGCTAAAGGCCGACCATGCTGGTCCGGCGTCCGCGGAATTTCTGTTTTTAATAGAAATATCAAATAGTTATCGGAGAATCAGAATGCGCCGTTTTGTGACACGGGTCACAGCGATCGGGGGCGAGCGCTCCTAGCCTTGCCACAAATGCGAGAGCGCAAGCTCCGACCCCCCGGGCAAAGACCCGGAAAGATAATGGGAGCCCGTCATGACCCGTACCATCCTGATTTCCGTTGCAGCCTTCTTCCTGATTGCCGGCGCCTGGACGGTCAATCTGGTCACCTATCACCCGAGCAAGTCGGGCCTGGACCCGCTCAGCCCGGTCACCGTGACGCTGGACCACACAACCGCACAACCGCCAGTTTGAGGTATCGCGATAAGGGTTCGTTAGCGCCGGCGGCATGTTACCGCCGGCGCGGGCGGTAGTAAGTTCCAGTTTCTGCTAGCTTGCGCCCCAAGCGTAAACGCGAAAACCCGCAGGCTCGGGGGCATAGAGTGGCAAGGTCGTCCCCTCCATCAAACAATCTGCTGTCGGATCTGCCCGACCGGCTTTCGGCCGGCCTCTTGGAGCACGCAGCGCCGCGCCATCTGGCAAACGACGAAGTGCTGTTTCTGGCCGGCGATCCGGGCGACGGCTTCTACCGGCTGGACGAAGGCCTGCTCAAGGTCAGCATCGAATCGGCGAGCGGCGGCGAGCGCATCCTGGCGATCCTCGGGCCCGGCTCAATCGTCGGCGATCTGTCGATCATCGACGGCAAGCCGCGCTCGGCCACGGTGACGGGGTTACGCGAGTGCAAGCTGCGCTATGTCAGCCGCAGCGCCTTCGAGAGCTTCGCGCAGAACGAACCGGAGATCTACAAATACCTGCTGCTGGTGCTGGCCGCCCGCCTGCGCGACACCGACGCCATCGTGGCGGCGGGAAGCTTCCTGCCGCTCAAGGGGCGGGTGGCGCGCGCGCTGCTCGATCTCGCCCACGCCTTCGGCAACAATGTCGGCGGCACGCGCGTGGTCATCCGGCAAAAGGTGAGCCAGGGCGACCTCGCCGCCATGGCCGGCATCGCGCGCGAGAACGTCAGCCGCATCATGAACGAATGGATGCGCGGCAAGATCGTCACGCGCCACTCCGGCTATTACTGTCTGGAAGACCCGGCCAAGCTCGAGCACGAGATCGAAATCTAGCCCGCCCGGCGCGCGGGCGCCGCCGCCCGGCGGATCGTTTCCTGCACGGCCTTGCCGAGCGCCTCGAAATCTTTGCGCCGCGGCGAGGTACGCCGCCAGGCAAGGCCGATGCGGCGTGCCGGCTCGGGCTCCGCGAAACGCAAGAGTTTGACGCGCGGATCGTGCAATTCGGCATCGACCGCCACTTCCGGCACCAGTGTCACGCCATAGCCGTTTGCCACCATCTGCATCACGGTGGCGAGCGAGGTGGCGCCCAAACCGGCCGGCCGGTCGCCGCCGCGCGTCGCACAGAAGGCGAGCGCCTGGTCGCGCAGGCAATGGCCTTCCTCGAGCAGGATCAACCGGCGCTGGTCGACGTCCCTGACGTCGACCCGCTTGCGCGCCGGGCGCGGGTCGGCCGCGGGCACGGCCAAAAGGAACGGATCGGCAAACAAGGCCATAATTTCCACGTCGGCACCCTCGGCCGGCAGCGCCAGCATGACGGCGTCGAGCGCGCCGCGGGCGAGCTCCGCGAGCAGCATCGCGGTCTGCGTCTCGCGCACCTCCAGCCGCAGGCGCGGATAAGCCGCCTGCAGCTTCGGCAGCAGGCGCGGCAGCACGTAAGGCGCCAGCGTCGGAATGATGCCGAGCCGCAATGGCCCGCTCAGCAGGTCGCGGTGGCGGGCGAAATCCACCAGGTCGCGGCTGGCGGCCAGGATCTGCTCGGCGCGTTCCGCCACTTCCATGCCAATATCGGTGAGCACGATCTCCCCCGGCCGCCGCTCGACCAGGTCGGCGCCGATCTCGCGCTCCAACTGCTTCAACTGCATCGAGAGCGCCGGCTGCGTGACGGCGCAGTCCTCGGCGGCCCGACCGAAATGCCGGTGGCGGGCCAGCGAAGTGAGGTAGCGCAACTGTCGCAGGGTGATCATGATGATCAGATAATCTTATTGCCCCGCCCAATCAATACGATTGGACCTGATCGCCGTTTTCGGCGATAATGGTTTTAATTGCAACTAACTAGCGGCGCGGCAGCCGGCAACGCGCGCGGCGACGATCCCTCGAATTCCACACCGGAATTAAGCCAGAGAAAATCCAGAGAACGCTTCGGAGAGAAACATGGACGCCAAGACCGACGACAAAAGCGCGGGCCAATGCCCGTTCACGCAAGGCCACAGGAACCGCGACTGGTGGCCCGAGACGCTGGATATCAGCGTGCTCCACAACAACTCCAGTCTGTCCAATCCGATGGGCGAGACGTTCGATTACGCCAAGGAATTCAAGAGCCTCAATCTAAAGGCCGTGATCGCGGACCTGCGCAAGCTGATGACGGACTCGCAGGACTGGTGGCCGGCCGACTTCGGCCATTACGGCGGTCTGATGATCCGCATGGCCTGGCACAGCAGCCGGCACCTATCGCATCACCGACGGCCGTGGCGGCGCCGGCGGCGGCCAGCAGCGCTTCGCGCCGCTCAACTCATGGCCGGACAATGCCAACCTCGACAAGGCACGACGGCTGTTGTGGCCGATCAAGCAGAAATACGGCCGCAAGATTTCCTGGGCCGACCTCTACGTTCTCGCCGGCAACGTCGCGCTCGAATCGATGGGCTTCAAGACATTTGGTTTTGCTGGCGGCCGCTGCGACGAGTGGGAGCCGCAAGAGCTGTTCTGGGGTCCCGAGGGAACGTGGCTGGGCGACGAGCGCTACAGCGGCGAGCGCCAGCTTAGCGAGCCGCTCGGCGCGGTGCAGATGGGCCTCATCTACGTCAATCCGGAAGGCCCGAACGGCAACCCGGACCCGGTCGCCGCGGCGAAAGACATCCGCGAGACCTTTTTTCGCATGGCCATGAACGACGAGGAGACCGTCGCGCTGATCGCGGGCGGCCACTCCTTCGGCAAGACGCACGGCGCCGGCGATCCCTCGCTGCTCGGTCCGGAGCCGGAAGGCGCCGCGATCGAAGATCAAGGGCTCGGCTGGAAGAGCACTTACGAAACGGGTGTCGGCGCTCATGCCATCACCGGCGGGCCGGAAGTCACCTGGACGCAGACGCCGACCAAGTGGAGCAACCTCTTTTTCAAGAACCTGTTCGAAAACGAATGGGAGCTGGAGAAGAGCCCTGCCGGCGCCAAGCAGTGGGTGGCGAAGACCCAGAAACATGACGTGCCGGACGCGCACGACCCGTCGAAGAAGCATCGGGCCAGGATGCTGACGACGGACCTGTCGCTGCGCTTCGATCCGGCTTACGAGAAGATCTCGCGGCGCTTCTACGAGCATCCGGACGAGTTCGCGGACGCCTTCGCCCGCGCCTGGTTCAAGCTCACGCACCGCGACATGGGCCCGCGCGCCCGCTATCTCGGCCCGCTGGTGCCGAAGGAAGAGATGATCTGGCAGGATCCGGTTCCGGCCACCAACCGCAAGACGCTGATCGGCGACGAAGGATGTCGCGGCTCTCAAGCGCAAGATCCTCGCCAGCGGTCTGTCGGTGCCGCAACTGGTCTCGACCGCCTGGGCGGCGGCCTCGACCTTCCGCGGCTCCGACAAGCGCGGCGGCGCCAACGGCGCGCGCATCCGCCTCAGCCCGCAGAAGGACTGGGAGGTCAATGAGCCAAAGCAGCTCGCGAAGGTGCTGCAGAAGCTCGAAGCGATCCAGCAGGCCTTCAACAAGGGCCGCAAGAAAGTCTCGATGGCCGACCTGATCGTCCTCGGCGGCTGCGCAGCCATCGAGAAGGCGGCGAAGGCGGCCGGCATCAACGTGAAGGTCCCCTTCACGCCCGGCCGCACGGACGCCTCGCAGGAGCAGACCGACGCGGAGTCGTTTGCTCCGCTCGAGCCGCGGGCGGACGCGTTCCGCAACTTCGTCAGCAGCAGCAAGCAGCAGTTCATGCTGCCCGAGGAAGCGATGGTGGACCGCGCGCAGCTTTTGAAGCTGACCGGCCCGGAAATGACTGTGCTGCTCGGCGGCCTGCGCGTGCTCGGCGCCAATAGCGGCGGCGCCAAGCACGGCGTCTTCACCAAGCAGCCCGGCAAGCTGACGAACGACTTCTTCGTCAACCTGCTCAGCATGAAAAACGAATGGGTGCCCGCCGGCGACGGCGTGTACGAAGGCCGCGACCGCAAGACGCACGACAAGAAGTGGACCGCCACCCGGGTCGACCTGATCTTCGGGTCGCACTCGCAGCTGCGAGCCTTTGCGGAGGTCTATGGCTGCACCGACGCCAAGGAAAAGTTCGCCAAGGACTTCGTGGCGGCCTGGACCAAGGTGATGAACGCCGACCGCTTCGACCTGCACGCCTGATTTCGGCAAGCACGAAGCACAATAAAAGCGGCCGGGGATTTTTCCCCGGCCGTTTTAGTTTGGAGGTTGGGTGGGTCGTGAAAGAAAGTAAGGGGCCTATCGCACCAACACGCGGCTGACGGTGGGGGCGGAGTTCACGTCGTTCGCATAGGCCCGGATCAGGTCGGTAACGGTGGCGCAGATCGCGAGCCCGGCGGTGGCAAATGCGAGGATGATGGTTTTACGCATCGTACGCATGACTGAACTCCTGTCGTCCGTCCGCTTGCTTTAGCGGTAGCCCCTTGCTTTCGAGTTAAAGGGTAACCGGACATGACCGGGCGCTCTGTGACCGCCGTCACAGATTGTCGTTTTGTAAATAGTTTAATTATCTCAGATAGTTACAGAGTATTTAGCCGCCGTTGCCCTCGACCTTGCCGCCGGCCTCGCTGAGCGCTTCCGGCCGCGGCATGGCGATGACGTTGTAGCCTGAATCGACGAAGTGCACTTCGCCGGTCACGCCGCTCGACAGGTCGGACAACAGATAAAGCCCGGCGCCGCCCAGTTCCTCCAGCGTCACGCCGCGGCCGAGCGGCGAATATTTCTGCTGGAAGGCGAACATGTAGCGCGCATCGCCGATGCCGGCGCCGGCCAGCGTGCGGATCGGGCCGGCCGAGATGGCGTTGACCCTGATCTTCTGATGACCGAAGTCGACCGCCAGATAGCGCACCGACGCTTCCAGCGCCGCCTTGGCCACGCCCATGACGTTGTAGTTCGGCATGGCGCGATCGCCGCCGTTATAGGTGAGCGTCACCATGGCGCCGCCGTTCGGCATCAGCGCGGCCGCGCGCTTGGCCGCTTCCGTGAAGGCGTAGCAGGAGATCACCATGGTGCGGGTGAAGTTCTCGCGCGTGGAATTGGCGTAGCGGCCCTTCAACTGGTCCTTGTTGGAGAAGGCGATGGCGTGCACGAGGAAATCCAGCGTGCCCCATTGCTTCTCGATTGCGGCGAACACCGCGTCGACCGAGGCGATATCTTCCGCATCGCACGGCATGACGAAGGACGAGCCAACCGATTCGGCGAGCGGCTTGACGCGGCGGCCGAGCGCGTCGCCCTGGTAGGTGAAGGCGAGCTGGGCGCCGTGGTTGCTAAGCATCTTGGCGATGCCCCAGGCGATCGAGTGGTCGTTGGCGACCCCCATCACCAGCCCGCGCTTGCCTGCCATCAATCCCGGCATGTCAATTCCTGCTCCGTCATCCTGAGGTGCGAGCGTAGCGAGCCACCGCAAGTCGCCTTTAAGCGACTTGCGTACTTAATATCCGATCTCGGGTGAACCCGAGATCGGTGGATGATGGCCGCCACCCTTCGAGGCTCGGCAGCTTCGCTGCCTCGCACCTCAGGGTGACGGTTCGAGGTCGTCATTTGCTGTTCCGTGGATCATCACGCGTCCAGCCGCTTGAAGACCAGCGAGGCGTTGGTGCCGCCGAAGCCGAACGAATTCGACAGCACGGCACCGAGGCTGACATTGTCGCGGCGCTCGCGCACGATCGGCATGTCTTCGAAGGCGGGGTCGAGCTTCTCGATATTGGCGCTCTCGCAGATGAAGCCGTTCTGCATCATCAGATAGCGAGTAGATCGCCTCCTGCACGCCGGCGGCGCCGAGCGAATGACCGGTGAGCGACTTGGTGGCCGAAATCGCCGGCGGCTTGCCGTCGAACACCTCGCGGATCGCCTCGATCTCCTTCAGATCGCCGATCGGGGTCGAGGTGGCGTGCGGGTTGATGTAGTCGATCGGTGCCTTCACCGTCTCGAGCGCGAGCTTCATGCAACGCAGGGCGCCCTCTCCCGACGGCGCCACCATGTCGTAGCCATCGCTGGTCGCGCCGTAGCCGGCGACCTCGGCGTAGATCTTGGCGCCGCGCGCCTTGGCGTGCTCGAGCTCCTCCAGCACCAGGACGCCGGCGCCGCCGGCGATCACGAAGCCGTCGCGGTCGGCGTCATAGGCGCGGGAGGCCTTGTCCGGCGTGTCGTTGAAGCCCGAGGACATGGCGCCCATCGCGTCGAACAGGTTGGAGCTCGTCCAGTGCAATTCCTCGCAGCCGCCGGCGAAGATCATGTCCTGCTTGCCCCACTGGATCAGCTCGCTGGCATTGCCGATGCAATGGTTGGATGTCGCGCAGGCCGACGCGATCGAATAGTTCACGCCCTTGATCTTGAACCAGGTGGCGAGCGTCGCCGAAGCGGTCGAGGACATGGCCTTCGGCACCGCGAACGGGCCGACGCGCTTGGGACTGCCCTTTTCCCGCGTGATGTCGGCCGCCTCGACAATCACCGAGGTCGTGGGCCCGCCCGAGCCCATGACGATGCCGGTGCGCGGATTGGAGATGTCCTTTTCCTCGACACCTGAATCGCGGATCGCCTGTTCCATCGCGACATGGTTCCAGGCGCCGCCTTGGCCGAGGAAACGCATGGCGCGCCGGTCAACCGACCCCGCCGGATCGAGCGTCGGCATGCCTTGCACCTGGCACCTGAAGCCATGCTGGACGAACTGCTCGGCGCGGCTGATGCCCGATTTGGCTTCGCGCAAGCTGGCCAGCACTTCCTGCGTGTTGTTGCCGATGGACGAAACGATGCCCATCCCGGTAACGACCACCCGCCGCATAGCGATCTACCCTCACTCAGGTGATTTTATCGATGATTGGGCCACACATTGGCCAATTACGGCATTTGTGCAAGGGCCGCCGCGTCGGGACCGCTCAAGCGCCGCTCGGTTGCGGCGCTTCGTCCTGCTTGAACAAGCCGACCTTGAGGTCGAGCGCCTTGTAGATGACGTTGCCGTCGGCCGACAGCCAGCCGTCGGCAATGCCGAGCACCAGCTTGGAGCGCATCACGCGCTTGAAGTCGACGCCGTAGATGATCTTCTTCACCGACGGCAGCACCTGACCGGAAAACTTCACTTCCCCCATGCCGAGCGCGCGCCCGCGGCCGGGCGCACCCAGCCAGCCCAGGAAGAAGCCGACCATCTGCCAGAGCGCGTCGAGCCCGAGGCAGCCGGGCATGACGGGGTCGTTCTTGAAATGGCAGAGGAAGAACCAGAGGTCCGGTTTCACGTCGAGCTCGGCCCGCACCAGGCCCTTGCCGTGCTCGCCGCCGTCCTCCTTGATCTCGGTGATGCGGTCGAACATCAGCATGGGCGGTAGCGGCAGCTGGGCGTTGCCGGCGCCGAACAACTCGCCGCGGCCGCAGGCCAACAAATCCTCGTATTCAAAACTATGTCGCTTCTCGTCCATCGCCGTGATGCCCCCGCGCGGCGGCGTTTCCTGAATTCCCATTGGCAAACTCGTAACATACCGGGGTTGCTAGAGGAAAGATGGCCAGCCGGGACCGGACCGGCAACCGCGTCAGCCCCGGAAGCTGCCGCGACATAATGGCCGGACCATGGACCGGCCGCTGTTGCGAAGGAGTTGCATCTGGGCGCCCAATACGTATATGTTACAGATGAAACGGTTTTCGCCGGCGCGGCGGGACCGGCGTTTCCATGAGGGCGTTTTCATGAGTCTTGCGCGGAATACGGCAATTCCCCCGGCCAAGCCCGCCGCCGGCGAGCGTACCGACTTCACCGGCTGCCCCTGGCACGACGTGAAGGCGATGCTGCGCCAGGTCGGCCTGCGCCCGACCCGCCAGCGCATGGCGCTGGGCTGGCTCCTGTTCGGCAAGGGCGACCGTCACCTCACCGCCGAGATGCTCTATGAGGAGGCCTCGCGCGCCAAGGTGCCGGTGTCGCTCGCGACCATCTACAACACGCTGCACCAGTTCAAAGAGGTTGGCCTGCTGCGCCAGGTCGCCGTCGACGGCTCCAAGGCCTATTTCGACACCAATACCTCCACCCACCATCATTTCTTCGTCGAGAGCGAGGGCGAGCTGCTCGACATTCCGGACGCCAATATTCTGGTCGGCAGCGACCCGACCCCGCCGGATGGCTACGAGATCGACCGCGTCGACGTGATCGTGCGGCTGCGGCGCAAAGCTTAAAACGCGCGCTGCAAAGCGCGGGTTGGATTCATGGCCGGGCACGTCCCGGCCATTTTTGTTGTGAAACGCGCCGGGCCGAAGCGAGCTATGATCTGAAAATGCCGGAGCTTCCCGAAGTCGAAACCGTGCGCAGGGGGCTCGCGCCCGCCATGGAGGGCGCGCGCTTCGACAAGGTCGAGGTGCGCGAGCGGCGGCTGCGCTGGCCGATCGCCAAGGACTTCGAAAAGCGGCTCACCGGTAAGACGGTCGAGGGGCTCGGCCGCCGCGCCAAATATCTGCTGGCGGATCTGTCCTCCGGCGACGTGCTCGTCATGCATCTCGGCATGTCGGGCTCGTTCCGCGTCGGCAAGGACGCCAAGCCCGGCGTCTACTACCACGAGCGTTCCAAGAGCACCGCGCACGACCACGTCGTGTTTCACATGTCGAACGGCGCCACCGTCACCTTCAACGATCCGCGCCGCTTCGGCTCCATGAAGCTGGTGCCGCGCGCCAAGCTCGACCAGGAGCCGCTCTTGCGCGCGCTCGGGCCGGAGCCATTGGGAAACGAATTCGATGCCGCCATGCTGGCGAAGGCCTGCGCGGGCAAGAAGACGTCGCTGAAAGCCGCGCTCGGCGATCAGCGCGTGGTGGCGGGGCTCGGCAACATCTATGTCTGCGAGGCGCTGTTCCGCGCGCGGCTTTCCCCCAAACGCATCGCCGCCACCATCGCCGACCGCAACGGCCAGCCGAACGCGCGGACGGTCGCGCTGGTCGAGGCCATCAAGGCGGTGCTGCACGACGCCATCAAAGCGGGCGGCTCGTCCTTGCGCGACCACCGCCGCACCGACGGCGCGCTCGGCGATTTCCAGCACAACTTCCAGGTTTACGACCGCGAGGGCGAACCCTGCCCGGTGTGCGGCGGCAAGATCAAGCGCATCGTGCAGACCGGGCGCTCGACATTCTATTGTCCGAAGTGCCAGAAATAGCGCCTAGCACCGGGAGGATGAATGCCATGGCTTACGAAAACATCGTCGTCGAAACCAAAGGCCGCGTCGGCATCATCCGGCTCAACCGGCCGCAGGCGCTCAACGCGCTCAACCGCGCACTCGTCGCCGAGCTGTCGCAGGCCGTCGAGGCCTACGATGCCGACGCGAATATCGGCTGCATGCTGATCACCGGCAGCGAGAAGGCCTTCGCCGCCGGCGCCGACATCAAGGAAATGGCGGACAAGAGCTTCATCGAGGCCTTTCTCGGCAATTTCGCCGCCGACTGGGACCGCGCCGCGCGCGCGCGCAAGCCGGTCGTCGCGGCCGTTGCGGGCTTCGCGCTCGGCGGCGGCTGCGAGCTCGCCATGCAGTGCGACCTGATCGTCGCCGCCGACAGCGCCAAGTTCGGACAGCCCGAGATCAAGCTCGGCATCATCCCCGGCATCGGCGGCACGCAGCGCCTCACGCGCGCGGTCGGCAAGGCCAAGGCGATGGACCTGGTGCTCACGGGGCGCATGATGGACGCCGCCGAGGCCGAACGCTCCGGGCTGGTGGCGCGCGTGGTGCCGGCGGACAAGCTGATGGAAGAAGCGATGAAGGTCGCCGACACCATCGCCGGCCTGTCGCTGCCTTCGGTGCTGGCGGGCAAAGAGTTGGTCAACCGCGCCTTCGAGAGCTCATTGGCGGAGGGCGTGGCGTTCGAGCGGCGCATCTTCCACTCGCTGTTTGCGACCGAAGATCAGAAGGAAGGCATGAAAGCCTTCGTCGAGAAGCGACCGCCGAAGTGGAAGAACCAGTGACTCTCGCCGTCGTCCTTCGAGGGCCGCTTCGCGGCCACCTCAGGATGACGGATCAAATTATTTCCGCACGCAGATGATCCGCACCGCCGCCTGGCGGGCGCCGGCCTTGCCGTCGGCGCTGACGTGATGCTCGTTGAGAAAATCCCGGATACTCTTTGAGCCGACCAGCCGCACCGGCGGCAAGGAAGGCTGAAGACTGGCGACCTCGTAATTGCGCGTCTCCAAAAGCCCGACGAACTCGCCCTTGGCGCCGAGCGCGGCGGCGCCGGCGAAACCCGCCAGCGGCACCGGCTGGCTCGGCACCACGGCGTCCGCGCCCGACACCCGCGCCTTGAAATCGATCAGTTCCTTGCCGCCGTCTTCTTCCTTCGGATCGGGATAGCCGAGGAGCGTGACGGCGCCGGCTTTCGCCGGCTCACGCGGCAGCGCCAGCGCCGGCAGCCTCGCCGCGCCGTAGACGCGCAGCAGCGCCAGGCCCTTTCTCTCGTCCACGGACACGCGCTCGGCATTGCCCAGCCCGTCGGCCACGATCACGTTGCAGCCGTTCGCCACCTTACGCGCGGTCACGATGTCGCCGCGCGCGCTGACGATCAGCCCCGTGCCGTATTCGACGCTCTTGGACAAAGCCGCGAACGGCACCGGCTGCGTCGGGAACGGCGCAAAGGCGCTCGCCATCGCCGCCAGCACCGGTTCGACGATAGTCTCCATCATCTGGTCGTACAGCACGGTGAAGCCGCGCACCTCGCCGTCGCGCAGCTTGGCGCGCACCGCGAAATCCTTAAGCCCCTGCATGCCGCTGATGTAGAAGCCGTCGTCGTGCAGCACGCTGGTTTCGACCCTGCGGTCGGAGGGATTCTTCTTGGCCTCTTCGTACAGTTTGGCGAGATCGGCGTTCGGGCCCTTGATGCGGAAGGTCTCGACCTTCACGGTGCCGTGCGGCGCGGACCAGCGCGTGCCGAAGGGCGCGTCGTAGGCGTTCGGCACCAGCTTGGTAGGCAGGCCGATGCGGATGCCGGTCGCCGGATCGAGCACCACGCGCCAGCCATAGCGCTCCCGATAGCGCTCGTCGGCTTCCACCAGATCCTTGCGCTGATCGTCGGTCAGCACGCCGGTGACCTTGGCCTTGTTGCGCTTCTGGAAGCTGCGGATCGCGCCTTCGAGCCGGTCGTCGCCTTTCTCGTCCTTGGGATAGTCGCCGTGCCAATAGAGCGCCGACAGGATCTTCAGCCGCTCCTCGGGCGGAATGCCGGGAAAGGAGCCGGGCTCGGAAGCCGCCGCGGATTTGTCGCCGCTCGGCTTCGCGGTCTCGGCCTTCGCCGCCTGCTTGGGCGCCGGTACCGGCGTCGGCACGTTTGCGGCTTTCGCGGCCGGCTTGGCGGGCGCAGGCGCCGGCAGCGGCACGGGCTTTGCCGGTGCGGCACGCGCGGCTTTGCGCGGCGCGGGCTGCGGCTTCGCCGGCGTCGGCGCGCTCTTGGCGACAGGCTTATTGGCCGGTTTATTGGCCGGTTTGCTGTCGGCCCGGTGCGTGCTGCGATGGTGGTGGTGGTGTGTGACGGCCTTGGGCGCCGGCTTCACCGGGCCCGGATTGGCCAGCCATTGGGCAGAGGCGGGCGCGGCGCCGAGGAGCAGCGCGAGCATGACGAGGAACAAACGCATGGCTTTGCCGACGCGACCCTGAACCGCTGTTTTGCCGCAAGATTAGCCCATAAGCCCGCGCGCGCAAGGCGCGGCCCACGCGAAGGCTCGTCGCCGCGCGGGCCAAGGTACTGGCCGGGCGGCTCTTTGCGCCCTAGGGTTAACCTTGATGCTCGATCCCTCCGAACTCGAACGTTACGCCCGCCACATCGTGCTGCGCGAAGTGGGCGGCCCCGGCCAGGCCAAGCTGAAGGCAGCGCGCGTGCTGGTGGTCGGCGCCGGCGGGCTCGGTGCGCCGGTGCTGCTCTACCTCGCCGCCGCCGGCGTCGGCACGCTCGGCATTGTGGACGATGACACTGTGTCGCTGTCCAACCTGCAGCGGCAGGTCATCTTCGGCACCGACGACGTCGGCACGCGCAAGGTGGACGGCGCCGAAGGCGTGATCGCGCGGCTCAACCCGCACGTGAAGGTCGAGACGCATATGATGCGGCTCGACGCGAGCAACGCGCTCGATCTGATCGCGCAATACGATCTGGTCGCCGACGGTTCCGACAATTTCGCCACGCGCTATCTCGTCTCCGATGCCTGCTATTTCGCCAGGAAGCCGCTGGTCACCGCCGCGGTCGGCACTTTCGACGGCTCGCTCACCTCGATACGCGCGCACGAGAAGCGCGCCGACGGCACGCCCAACCCGACCTACCGCTGTCTGTTTCCCGAGCCGCCGCCGCCGGGCGCAATCCCGGCTTGCGCGGAAGCCGGCATCCTCGGCGCGCTGCCGGGCGTGCTCGGCTCGCTGATGGCACTGGAAGTGATCCGCGAGATCGTCGGCTTCGGCGAAGGCCTGGTCGGACGGCTCTTGATGGTCGACGCGCGCTCTATGCGCTTCGAGACGCTCGACTATGCGTGGGACCCAAACAATCCCCTGAGCGGCGAAAAGCCGACGATCAAGGATTTGTCGGTTCACACATGACTCGCGTGTCCCGGATGCGGCGCAGCGCGAAGCGTAGCGCAGCGATTCCGCTTCACCCTCCCCTGGAGGGGGAGTCGACTGCTTGAGCGAGCGAAGCGGTGGCGGGTGATCTCAGTCGCTTCGGGATTCACGACCCCGCTCGCTTGGCTCGCGACCCTTCCCTCCGGGGAGGGTGAAAAGAGCGAGCATCAACGCTTCGCCTCACAACATACCCGGCAACACCCGATCCGGCGCAAAAGGCCCGCGCCTGCGCGGGCCGTCTGCCTGCAACAATGGCCGCCGGCCGCGACCTATAACATCGAGGGAAGCACCCGATCCGGCGGCCGGTGCCCGTCCATGAAGGTGCGGATGTTGATGATCACCTTCTCGCCCATGTCGACGCGGCCTTCGAGCGTCGCCGAGCCCATGTGCGGCAGCAGCACCACCTTGCCGCCGCGCGCGAGCTTGACCAGCTTCGGGTTCACCGCCGGCTCGTGTTCGAACACGTCGAGGCCGGCGCCGGCGATCTGGCCGCCCTCGATCAGCCGCGCCAGCGCGTTCTCGTCGATCACCTCGCCGCGCGAGGTGTTGACGATATAGGCCTCCGGCCGCAACAGCTTCAGCCGCCGCGCCGACAACAGGTGATAGGTCGCCGGCGTGTGCGGGCAGTTGACCGAGACGATGTCCATGCGCGCCAGCATCTGGTCGAGGCTCTCCCAATAGGTGGCGTCGAGTTCCTCCTCGATGCGGGGCGGCACGCGGCGGCGGTTGTGGTAGTGGATCTGCAAGCCGAAGGCGCGCGCCCGGCGCGCCACCGCCTGACCGATGCGCCCCATGCCGATGATGCCGAGACGCTTGCCCCAGATGCGGTGGCCGAGCATCCAGGTCGGCGACCAGCCCGCCCAGTCCGGCTCCGTCGTCAATACCCCGGCACCTTCCACCAGCCGCCGCGGCACGGCGAGCATCAGCGCCATGGTCATGTCGGCGGTGTCCTCGGTGAGCACGCCGGGGGTGTTGGTGACGGTGATGCCGCGCTGGACGGCGGTGGTGACGTCGATGTTGTCGACGCCGTTGCCGAAATTGGCGATCAGCTTGAGCTGCTCGCCGGCCTTCGACAGCACCGAGGCGTCGATCTCGTCGGTCACCGTCGGCACCAGCACGTCGGCGGTCTTGACCGCCTCGGCCAGTTCGGCCGGCGTCATCGGCTTGTCGTCCGGGTTGAGGCGGGCATCGAACAGCTCCCGCATGCGCAGCTCGACTTTGTCGGGCAGCTTGCGGGTCACGATGACCAGCGGCTTCTTCGTCTTCGGCACGCCCTGTTCAGCCCTCTTTAACCGCGCTCGCCCACACTGCGCCCCGCGCGAACCGGGCGGCTAATCCATTCAAATTCCTAGCAGATGGGCGTGACAAGACAAAGCTTTCGGGACCTCAGCAAGCGTGCCGGCGGGGCCTGCCTCGCCGCGCTCGCGCTCGGCCTTTTGGGCCTATTCCCGGCGCTTGCCCGCAACTCGGCGCCGCTCAAGACCGGCTCGGTCAGCGGCCTGCCGGTGCCCCGCTTCGTCAGCCTGAAGGCCGACCGGGTCAATGTGCGCAGCGGGCCCAACCGCGACCAGGACGTGCGCTGGGTCTATACCCGCGCCGGCCTGCCGGTGGAGGTGATCGCCGAATTCGAGAATTGGCGGCATATCCGCGACTGGGAGGGGGCGGACGGCTGGGTCTACCATTCGCTGCTGTCCGGCAAGCGGACCGCCGTGGTGGTGCCGAACCTGAAGGACCAGTTGGTGCCGCTCTACGCCAGCACCGACCCGAAAGCGCGGGTGGTGGCCAAGTTGCAGGGCGGGGTGCTGGGGGCGCTGGATTCCTGCACCGGCAAATGGTGCGAGTTTCATGGCAAGGGCTTCGACGGCTGGGTGCATCAGGACCGGCTGTGGGGCGCCTATCCCAACGAAAAGGTCAATTAGCCCTATCGGCTGAGAGGCGCCGACGGGGGCGATAGCGCCCCCGGCAAGCGCGCGCTATGGTCCTCACCGCAAAGGATAAATGGCCATGGCCGGCAGCCCGGACGAGACCCATTTCGGTTATGAGAGCGTGCCCCTGGGCGACAAGCAGGGGCGCGTCGACGAAGTGTTCCATTCGGTCGCCCGCCGCTACGACCTGATGAACGACCTGATGTCGGGCGGCCTGCACCGGCCCTGGAAGGATGCGCTGGTCACCGCCGTCAACCCGCCCAAGGGGGATCGGCCGTTCGCGCTGCTCGACCTGGCCGGCGGCACCGGCGACGTTGCCTTCCGCGTGGTGGAGGCGGGCGGGCCCGGTACACAGGCGACGGTCTGCGACATCAATGCCGACATGCTCACCGTCGGGGCCGAACGCGCGCTCGAGCGCGGCTATGACGACCGCGTCAATTTCGAACAGGGCAATGCCGAGGACCTCGCCTATCCCGACCGCAGCTTCGATTGCGTCACGATCGCCTTCGGCATCCGCAACGTGCCGCGCATCGACCGCGCGCTTGCCGAAGCCTATCGCGTGCTCAAGCTGGGCGGCCGCTTTCTGTGCCTCGAATTCTCCGCGGTCGACGTGCCGGGGTTGGACGCGCTCTACGAGCTCTATTCGTTCAACCTGATCCCGGCGATCGGGAAGGCCGTGACCGGCGACCGCGCGGCCTATCAGTATCTGGTCGAGTCGATCCGCAAATTTCCCAAGCCGAAGGCCTTCGCGGCCATGATGGAGGACGCCGGCTTCCGCCGCGTCGCGTTCAGGCCGATGACCGGCGGCGTGGTGGCGCTGCATTCGGGCTGGAAATTGTGATCTCCGGCATTCCGCATCTTGCCCGTCTTGCCCGCGCCGGCTTCGTGTTCGCGCGCGAGGGCGTGCTGGCGCTGATCGACACGCGCCCGCTGCCGGTGCCGGCCAAGACCGCGATCGCGCTCGGCCGGCTGATCGAGCGGCGCGGCGCCAAGGGACGCTCCAGCCGGCTGTCGGCCGCGCTGACGCGGCTCGGGCCCACTTACGTCAAGCTCGGCCAGTTTCTCGCCACAAGGCCCGACGTGGTCGGCAACGAAATCGCGCGCGATCTGGAAAGCCTGCAAGACAAGATGCCGCCGTTCGCGCAAAGCGCGGCGGAAGCAACCGTTGCCGCCGCTTTCGACAAGCCGGTTACCGCGGTCTATGCGAGCTTCGGTCCGCCGGTCGCCGCCGCCTCGATTGCGCAGGTGCACCGCGCCGAAATCGAAGAAAACGGCAAGCGCAAAGCCGTGGCGGCGAAAATCCTGCGGCCCGGCGTCGAGCGCCGCTTCAGGTCCGACCTGTCCGCCTTCTTCTACGTCGCGCGCCATGCCGAGAACCTGTCGCTGGAGGCGCAGCGGCTGCGAATGGTCGAAGTGGTGGCGACCCTGGCACGCTCGGTGTCGATCGAGATGGATTTCCGCCTGGAAGCGGCGGCGCTGTCCGAGATGGCGGAGAACACCAAGGCGGACAAGGGCTTCCGCGTGCCGGCGGTGGATTGGGACCGCACCGCGCGCGAGGTGCTCACGCTCGAATGGATCGACGGCACGCCGCTGCACGACCACGCGGCGCTCGCCGCCAAGGGCTTCGACCTGCCGGCGCTCGGCCGCGCGGTAATCCAGAACTTCCTGCGTCACGCCCTGCGCGACGGCTTCTTCCATGCCGACATGCATCCCGGCAATCTGTTCATCGACGACGACGGGCGGCTGGTGGCGGTCGATTTCGGCATCATGGGCCGGCTGGGGCCGAAGGAGCGCCATTTCCTGGCCGAAATCCTGTTCGGCTTCATCACCCGCAATTACTTGCGCGTGGCGCAGGTCCATTTCGACGCCGGCTACGTACCCCGCCACCATTCGGTCGAGAGTTTCGCGCAGGCGATCCGGGCCATCGGCGAGCCGATCCACAACCGCACGGCCGAAGACATTTCCATGGCCAAGCTGTTGACCCTGCTGTTCGAGGTAACCGGCCTGTTCGACATGCGCACCCGGCCGGAGCTGTTATTGCTGCAAAAAACCATGGTGGTGGTGGAGGGCGTCGCGCGCTCCCTCGACCCCAAACTCGACATGTGGAAGACCGCCGACCCGGTGGTGCGCGAATGGATCGAGCGCAATCTTGGACCGCTCGGCCGCATCGAGGACGCGGTGGAAGGCGCCGGCGAAGTCGGCCGCTTCGTGGGCCAAGTGCCGGGCCTGCTCACGCGCGGCGCGACGCTGATCGATCAACTCGACGACATGACGCGGCAGGGGCTGGTGCTGTCGCCCGAGACCGTCGAGGCGATCGGCCGGGCGGAAGCGCGCCGCAACCGCTGGACCACAGCGGCGCTGTGGGTGATCGCGGCGCTGTTGGCGTGGATCGCGGTGACGTTGTGGTAGGCGGTCAGCGCCTCGCCAACAGCTCTCCCATTTTTTCCAAGCTCTGGGTCCAGCCTGCTTCCATGCCGGCCAACATCTGCGGCGCGAGCGCCACCAGGCCTTTGGCACGGCTGTGTAGCATGAGCTTGGTTTTGCCGCCGTCTGCTTCCAGAACCACCGTAGTCTCACCCTCCAACTGGTGATTGCCGTCGGTATCGGTGGCAATGCTGGTGAACTCCAGACGCGCGGGCGGGTCGACCGTCGTGAACAGGCCCTTCATCGGATAGTCGTTGCCATCCGGCCCGTGCATGACGATGCGCAGACTGCCGCCGACGCGCAGGTCAAGTTCCGGCACTGAAGCCGAGAAGCCGCGCGGGCCGAACCACGCCGCCAATCGTTTCGGCTCGGTCCAGGCGCGCCACACCAGGTCGCGTGGCGCGTCGTAAACACGGGTGAGCGTGATAGTACGCTCGCCGTATGCCGCGGGCGCGTTCATGCGGCCTTCCCCGCATAGGCGCGCTCGAGCGCGGCGATATCGAACTTCTTCATCTGCATAAACGCGTTCATCACCCGCGCCGAGGCCGCCGGGTCGGCGCCAGTCATCAGCTTCGGCAAAGCGCTCGGCACCACCTGCCAGGACAGGCCGAACTTGTCCTTGAGCCAGCCGCAAGGGCCCTCCTGGCCGCCGGCCGTAAGCCCGCTCCAGTAGTAGTCGATCTCGTCCTGCGTCTCGCACATGATCTGGAACGACACCGCCTCGTCGAACTTGAATTTCGGACCGCCGTTGAGCGCGACGAACGGTTGCCCGTTCAGTTCAAACGCCGCCACCATGACAGAACCGGCCGGCTTCTTATGGATTGTCTGCCCGGCGTCAGGAAACTGGCTGATCGCGGTGACCTTGGAATTGGGAAAAACCGAGCAATAAAAATTTGCGGCGTCCTCGGCTTCGCCGTCGAACCACAGGCAGGGCGTGAGCGGATGCTTGAGTTGCATTGGGCAAGCCTCTTACTTCGCTTTCGCGAGATACGCTTCGAGCTGGTCCAAGGTCCCGCTCCAACCGGTGGTCATGCTGACGCGCGACTGGTCGCTGCCGAACGTCGCCTGCTCCTTCGGCGTTGCTTCATAGGGGGACCAGCGGACGGTGAACCTGGTTTTGTCGCCCGGCTCGTCTTCGAAGCTGAAGATGGAATGCATTTGCAGCGGCCAGTCCGCCGCCAGCGGGTGGCGTGTGACGCCGCCGGCTTCGTCGGAGAACGAGTTGATGAACACGATCCGGTCTTGCGGCGCGATTTCGCGATAGGCCATCTTGCCCCACATGAGGCCGCCGCTCGGCGGCTGCATGGCGTAGTGAAAGGAACCGCCGACGCGGAACTCGACGCTGGCTTTGACGATCCTGACGCCTTTCGGACCCCACCACTGTTTCAGGTGTTCGACCTGCGTGAAGCATCGCCACACAAGATCGCGCGGCGCGTCGAACACGCGCGACATGATAAAATCCTCGCTTGGATCTGCCGAATTCATGCCTGCCTCCAACTCTGAAAGTGTGGGCCCGCTCACATCTTCGGCGCGAGCACCATCCAGGTCACGCCGAACTTGTCGGCTACCGTGCCGAAGCGGGTGGCGAAGAAGGTTTCGCTCATCGGCATCTGTACCTGACCGCCGTCGCCGAGGTTGGCGAACAGGCGTTCGGCATCGGCTTCGTCCTTGGCGGTCAGCGCCAAGCCGAACCCCTGGAACGTCGGCTTGCCCATGCAACGCCCGTCGGACGCCAGCACCTGCGTGCCGCCGACATGAAAGGCGCTATGCATGACTTTCTCGCGATTGTCGGGCGAGACCATGCTCTGATCGGGCGCGTCCTTGAAGCGCATCAACACGTCGACCGTGACGCCAAGCGTCTTCTTGTAGAAATCGAGCGCCTCTTCGCAGCGGCCGTCGAAAAACAGATAGGGCTGAACCTGCATGGTGATGCTCCGCTTCGTGTGTTCGCCGCGCCGCTCTCGCGCCAGCCCCGGGGACAGGATTGGCGCCCGCGCGGCCGGGCCTTGACAGTTACGTTGATATCAACATAATTAGCCCATGTCAAACCCGCCCGCATTGCCGTTCGAGGTCACCCCGGTGGTGCGCGACACCTGCCTGTGCCTGCACGCCCAGCGCGCCGCCCGCGCGCTGGCGCGGCGCTTCGACGAGGCGCTGCGCCCGCTCGATCTGACCAACGGGCAGTTCTCGCTGATGACGGCGCTCAATCGGCCGGTTCCACCCAAGCTCGGCAATGTCGCCGAGCTGCTCGCCATGGACCGCACCACGCTCACCGCCGCGCTGAAAGTGCTGGAGCGGCGGCGTCTGGTGAAGGTCGCCGTCGACAAGGAGGATCGCCGCAGTCGGCTGCTGATCATCACGCCGGCCGGCCGCGCGCTGCTCGCCAAAGCCTTTCCGGTCTGGCGAAAGACCCATGGCGAGATCGACAAGGCGCTGAAGGGCCTCGATCCCGAAGCGCTGCGGGGCGCTTTGCGGGACTTGTCTTGATTGCATTGATTGCATTGCTATCAAAACAATGCTAAATACCTCCCAGTTCTGGGATATTCAGCCATGGCCTCTCTTACCGTCCGGCAGCTCGACGAGAAGCTCAAGCGCGCCCTGCGCCTGCGTGCGGCCCAGCACGGCCGCTCGGTCGAGGACGAGGTGCGCACCATCCTGCGCGCTGCGGCCGAGGCCGAACCGGTCACGGAAGCCGCCCCCCGCGTGGAGCCGCAAGTGCGCGCCGCTTCCCGCGCGCCGCGCCTGCTGCTGATCATCGGCGGCGGCATCGCAGCCTACAAATCGCTCGACCTCATCCGCCGCCTGAAGGAGCGCAGGCTCGCCGTGCGCTGCATCCTCACCAAGGCGGCGCAAGAATTCATCACGCCGCTCGCCGCCGGCGCCATTGCGGGCGAACGCGTCTTCACCGACCTGTTCGATCCCGCGCACGAATTCGACGTCGGCCATATCCGGCTCGCGCGCGAGGCCGATCTGATCGTGGTAGCGCCGGCGACCGCCGACCTGATGGCCAAGCTCGCCGCCGGCTTGGCCTCCGATCTCGCCACCGCCGTGCTGCTCGCGACTTCGGCCGAAGTTCTGCTGGCGCCGGCGATGAACCCGCATATGTGGGCGAACAAGGCGACGCAGCGCAATTTCGCGCGGCTCGCAGCCGACGGCTTCGCGTTCATTGGCCCGAACGAGGGCGAGATGGCGGAAGCGGGCGAGCGCGGCAAAGGGCGCATGGCCGAGCCTTTGGAAATTGCCGACGCCGCATCCAAGTTGCTCGCGCGGTCGGTCGACCGTCCGCTCAAAGGCAAGCGCGTACTGGTCACCTCCGGCCCCACGCACGAACCGATTGACCCGGTGCGCTACATCGCTAACCGCTCCTCCGGCAAACAGGGTCACGCCATCGCAGCAGCAGCAGCAGCAGCAGGAGCAGAAGTAACGCTGGTGAGCGGGCCGGTGGCGATTCCCGATCCGGCGGCCGTGAAGACGATTCATGTCGAAAGCGCCCGCGAGATGCTTTCCGCCGCCGAGGACGCCTTGCCGGTCGACGTCGCGATTTTCGCCGCCGCGGTGGCCGACTGGCGCGTGGCCAACGCAGGCGCGCAGAAAATCAAGAAATCGCCGGGCGCGGGCGCGCCCGCCTTGTCCTTCGTGGAGAACCCCGACATTCTCTCCACCATCGCGCACCGCAAGACGCAACGGCCGCGGCTGGTGATCGGCTTCGCCGCCGAGACCGAAAATGTCGCGGCCAATGCCAAGGCGAAGCTCAAGAGCAAAGGCTGCGACTGGATCCTCGCCAATGACGTGTCGCCGCAGACCGGCATCATGGGCGGCGACAGCAACACCATCGAGCTGGTGAGCGCCGACGGGGTCGATGCCTGGCCGCCGCAGTCGAAAGAGGATGTGGCGGCGATGCTGATCGCGCGCGTGGCGGAAGAGTTGAAGCGGTGAGCCGATTCATTCATTCGTCATTCCGGGGCGCGCACGAAGTGCGCGAGCCCGGAATCCAGAGCGATAACGCATCGAGCATGCGGCCCTGGATTCCGGGCCTGCCCGCTGCAAGGGCGTCCCGGAATGACCGAGTGGAATGCGCATGACCGTCGAGGTGAAAATCACGCGCCTGCCGCACGGGCAGGACCTGCCGCTGCCGTCCTATCAGAGCGCGCATGCCGCCGGCCTCGATCTCCTCGCCGCGCTGCCCGCCGACTCACCGCTCACGCTGGCACCGCATGATCGCGCGCTGATCCCGACCGGCATCGCCATCGCGCTGCCGGACGGCCACGAGGCGCAGGTGCGCCCGCGCTCGGGGCTCGCCGCGCGCCACGGGCTGAGCGTGCTCAACGCGCCCGGCACCATCGACGCCGACTACCGCGGCGAGGTGCGCGTGTTGCTTGTCAATTTCGGCAGCGAACCGGTGACGATCGCGCGCGGCATGCGCATCGCGCAGCTGGTGATCGCGCCGGTCACGCACGCCACGCTGCGCGAGGTTGCCGCGCTCGACGAGACACCACGCGGGAAAGACGGATTCGGCTCGACCGGAAGTTGACGCGAACAAAGTTCTCTTTTTCAGCTAGACCGATGTACGACTGTAGCTTATTACCACAGAGTTCCGTCGCGACCGGTGTGCCTTTCAATGCCGCTCATTTCCCGTAAAGGCATCCTCGCAGTCACCGCAGTCATCGATATTGCCCTGCATGCCGGCAGCCGCCCGGTCTCGGCCAAGGCGCTGGCCGCGCGCCACAAGCTGCCGCCGCGTCACCTCGAGCCGGTACTGCAGGCGCTGGTGCGCGACGGCATTCTGCGCGGCGTCCGCGGCCCGCACGGCGGCTACGCGCTTGCCCGCGAGGAGAACCACATTACCGCCGAGGACATCATGCGTGCCGCCGTCAGCATCGACATGGCGGGCGAGGCGCCGTTGCCGCCGTCGGCGCTGATCGGCAACGTGGTGCGGCCGGCGCTCGCGGCTGCGGAAGAAAGCTTCTCGACCGCACTCGCAGCCATCAGCGTGGCGCAAATGGCGAAGGCGGCCGCCGAGGCGCTGAAATAGCCGCGCGCGCGCAGCGCTTCCTCACCCGCGTTCACGGTCTGGACTCTTTCGGCACAACTCCCGCAGGGGGTACAGTCTTGCGATTCGCGGTTGGCGTGGCGGACGCCGCCCGCATTCCCTGGGGCAAACCTGAATGCCGGAGACGATCCGGGCGGCGAACGAGAGGCTGCGTTCACGTCCGAGGCGGGGCGGTTTCCCCGTCGCCTGCGTCGCACTCCTGAGCACGAACTTTCTGTTGGCGGCGCCGGCGCGCGCCGCGGCCGAAGGCGTGAGCGGCGTTACCGACGCCTTGCGCGGCGCGGCGGGCGCCCTGAGCAGCGACAGCATCGCGACGCTCACGCTCACCCTCGGGCTCATCGTGTTCGGGGCGCTCGCGGTGCTGGCGCTGCTGCGCACGCGCCGTCTTGCAACCAACCTGGAAGCCGCCGCGCGCGACGACACCGCCGCGCTGCATGCCGAGCTCGACCGGTTGCGCGCGCTGCTTTTGGCCGAACCGCAGGTGCTGGTGGAATGGGCGGCGGCCGGCGACCAGCCGCCCGATATTCTCGGCGATGCCGCCCTGCTTTCCGGCGGCGGCGTGCCGGAGCGCGTGCTGGCCTTCGGCAGCTGGCTGGAGCCGCAGGCGGCGCAAACCATGGAGCACGCGGTCGATCTCTTGCGCAACGAAGGCCGCGGCTTTTCCATGGCGCTCACCAGCCTGAGCGGCCGCCCGGTCGAGGCGGAAGGCCGCGCCATCGGCGGTCGCGCAGTGCTGCGCCTGCGCGACGTGAGCGGGATCGCGCGCGAGCTTGCCGAACTGTCCGTCAGCCACGCGCGCCTGACCGGCGACGTCGCCACCATGCGCGCCGCGCTCGATGCGCTGCCGGCGCCGGTGTGGGCGCGCGACGCCGACGGCCGGCTCAATTTCGTGAATGCGGCCTACGCGCGCGCGGTCGAGGCGACGGACGCAACCGACGCGGTCGCGCGCGAGCTCGAGCTGCTCGACCGTGACGCGCGCGACGCGCTTGCAAAAACGCGCGCGGCCGGCGAGCCCTATGCCGGCCGCCTGCCGGCCATCGTCGCCGGCCAGCGCCGCATCTTCGACGTGGTCGATGCGCCGAGCGGCGCCGGCAGCGCCGGCATGGCGATCGACCGCACCGAGGTGGCGGCCATGCGCGCCGAACTCAGCCGCATGATCGAGGCCCACCGCCGCGTGCTCGACCAGCTCGCCACCGGCGTCGCCATCTTCGACGTCGATCGCAAGCTCACCTTCTACAATGCCGCCTTCCGCTCGCTGTTCGAGCTGGACGCCGGCTTCCTCGACCAGACCCCGACCGATTCCGCCGTGCTCGACCGCCTGCGCTCGCAACGCAAGCTGCCGGAGGAGCAGGACTTCCGACAGTGGAAGCAGCAGCTCTACGAGGCCTACCGCGCCACCGAGCCGCAGGAGCACATGTGGCACCTGCCGGACTTACGCACCTTGCGCGTCGTCACCACGCCCAATCCGGAAGGCGGCGTCACTTATCTTTACGAAGACGTCACCGAAGGCCTCGACCTGCACCGGCGCTACGACGCGCTCATCAAGGTGCAGAGCGAGACGCTCGATCACTTGGGCGAAGCGGTCGCGGTGTTCGGCTCGGACGGCCGCATCCGGCTGCACAATCCCGCCTTCCAGCGCATGTGGAAGCTCGCGCCCGAGGCGCTCAACGAGCACCCGCATGTCGAGCAGGTAACCGCCTGGTGCCAGGCGCTGCACGACGACGGCGCGGTATGGCGCTCGTTGCGCGCCGCGGTCACCGCGATCGACGGGCGCGAGCCGATCGCGGCCTCGATCGAGCGGCGCGACGGCGCCACCATCAACCTGACGACCATGCCGCTGCCGGACGGCGCCACGCTCGTCACCTTCCAGGACGTCTCCGACACGGTGAACGTCGAGCGCGCGCTGCGCGAACGCAACGAGGCGCTGGAAGCCGCCGACCGCATCAAGATCGATTTCGTGCACCACGTCTCCTACGAATTGCGCTCGCCGCTCACCAACATCATCGGCTTTGCGCATTTCCTCGGCGATCCGACCTTCGGCCCGCTCACCGACAAGCAGCGCGAATATCTCGGCTACATCACGGCCTCCACCAACGCGCTGCTGGCGCTGATCAACAATATCCTCGATCTTGCCACCATCGACGCCGGCGCCATGGCGCTCACCCTCACGCAAGTCGACATCGCCGCGGCCATGCAGGCCGCGGTCGAAGGCGTGCAGGACCGGCTCAAGAAGGATGGTATCGCGCTCGAGCTGCGCGCCGCGCCGGGCATCGGCAGCTTCCCCGCCGACGAGCGGCGGCTGCGGCAAATCCTGTTCAATCTGTTGTCGAACGCGGTCGGCTTCTCGCCGCCCGGCGAAAGGGTCGTGCTGGAGGCCGAGCGGCACCCCGACGCCGTCATCTTCACCGTGACCGACCGCGGCCCGGGCATCGCGCCCGAAGCGCAGGACAAAGTGTTCGAGTGGTTCGAGACCGACCCGCGCGGCTCGCAACACCGCGGCACGGGGCTCGGGCTTACGCTGGTGCGCTCCTTCGTCGAGTTGCACGGCGGCACGGTGACCATCGATTCCGAGATCGGCCGCGGCACCACCGTCACCTGCGTCTTCCCGGCCGCCCCGCAGGTCGCGCAGACCGCGGCTTAAATTCAACGCAGCCTAATTCGCGCCGTTCGTCCCGGCGACCCGCCTCCGCTCACTTCGCGAGCTCAGGCGCGCTTTGAGTCCGCCTCAGCACTTAGCGAGAAGGCGGAACGCGGGCGCCGGGAACGCACGCGGCGGCTCTATCGTGCTCGTTTCCCGCTTTCGCGGAAAGAGCGGCGTTTGGTTGCAGGCGCTCAAGCCGATGAAACGATCGGCTTCCCCCGCGCGTTGAACGGGTGTTTCGAAACTCGTTCAAAACGAATACGCGACAATGGATTGGGACAACGCGCGCCGCAGCTTTCAGACGGCCTTGATGTGGGTGCTGGCCGCGGCCTTGATCTTCATGCTGTGGTGGATTCGCGACGCTTTGCTGCTCGCCTTCGGCGCCATCATGCTCGCCATCCTGCTGCGCCTCCTGGCGGCGCTCATCGGCAAGGTGACGCGTCTGTCGGAAGGCTTGAGCCTTGCGCTCGCCACGCTGCTTGTGATCGCGGTGGTCGGCGTCACGTTCTGGCTGTTCGGCTCGCAGATGTCGAGCCAGTTCAACGAGCTGGTGCAGAACGTCGAGAGCGGCGTGCGCTCCCTGCAGACCATGTTCCGCAATAGCCACTTTGCGGGATTGGGCACGCAGGTGACCGAGCGCGGCGCCTCGTTCATCACGAGCTCGCTGAGCGATCTCCTGTCCGGCGGCCTGCGCTTTGCCGAAGCCGCCGTCGTGCTCGGCATCAGCGCGATCTATCTCGCCGCACAGCCGGAGCTTTATCGCCACGGCCTCGCCATGCTGATGCGCCCGCGCCAGCGCCGGCGTGCGATCGAATCGATCGACCTGATCGGCCGCACGCTCAAGCTCTGGCTGCTCGGACAACTCGTGCTCATGCTGCTGGTCGGCGTCCTGTCGTTCGTCGCGGTGCTGCTGATCGGATTGCCCAACCCGGTCGCACTCGGGCTGATCGCCGGCATCACCGAGCTCATTCCCTATCTCGGGCCTTTCATCGGCGCGATACCGGCGGTGCTGGTCGCTCTCACGCAGGGACTTACGCCCGCGCTATGGACGATCGCGGCCTATCTCGCCATCCATATCTTCGAGGGTTACCTGGTCGCGCCGCTCATCCAGCGCTACTTCGTCACTATCCCGCCCGCGCTCATCCTCACCGGCATCGTCGCCGTCGATCTGCTGTTCGGAACAATCGGCGTTGTGCTGGCGGCGCCGGTCACCGTCGCAATCTACATGGCGATCAAGATGGCCTATGTCGACGATCCGCTCGAAGAAGAGAACGCGGAGCGCCATCGCGGCCGTGGAACCGCGTGAGCGTTTACGTTCGCGCATTATGCTCCGACGCACACGCATTGCCGCCGCAATCGGAACCGGTCGCGCGGATGAATTGTTAGCTCACCGAAGGGGCGACGACTCCGTTTGGAACTCATTACGGAAAGGAAAGAGAGGAACATAGCCATGCTTCGGCACAAAACAATTCTATTGGCTACGGCGCCGCTGCTGCTGAGCGGCGCGCTGGCGCTCACGCCAGCGACGGCGGCCGATTATGGGAACGCAAGTTCCAAGGCCATGAGCCAGATGAACAACAGCAATACGACCGTGACCGGCCGCGCCACCACCGGAACCGCGGCGCGCAACGAGCAGACGTCCAAGAACGACGCGCAGAAGCTGGTGCAGGACGCGCTGGCCGAGGTGCACACCATGCAGAAGAACCCGGAGCTCAGGAAGCTGATGGCCAAGGCCAAGGGCATCTACCTGGTGCCGGACTTCGGGCGCGGCGCGCTGCTGGTCGGCGCGCGCGGCGGCGCGGGCGTGGTGCTGGCGCATAACAACGGCAAGTGGTCCGATCCGGTGTTCTACGACTTCGGCTCGATCAGCTTCGGCGCGCAGGCTGGCGCTTCCGGCGGGCCGGTCGCCTTCCTGCTGATGTCGAACCAGGCGCTCGACAAGTTCAAGAGCAGCAACAAGATCTCGCTCAACGCCGGTGCCGGCTTCACCATCGTGAACTTCTCGAAGAACGCGCAGGCCTCCTGGGGCAAGGGCGACATCATCTTCTGGTCGAACACCAAGGGTGCCTATGCCGGCGCGACCGTGAGCGCGACCGACATCAACTACGCCGACGGCAACAACAAGGCCTATTACGGCAAGCAGGTCGACCCGTCGAAGGTGCTGGATGGCAGCGCGGCCGCGATGAGCGCGCCGAACGCCTCGCAACTCAAAGAGGCGCTGCCGGGCTAACGACCTAATCCACGGCAAGCCGGTCTTCTTGCCCTCGGCTTAAGGGCCTGAGACCGAAACGACCGGGCCGGCGACCATGCTCCCTCGCCGGCCCGGCTCTTTTTTGCGCGTCTGGCACATCGCCACCCCCGCCGTTATGGTCGCTGGGCCTTTTGCGGCGGATGATTCGATGTTTCCCACCACTTCCGGCGGCTACAGCTTCACGGTGGCGCTCGCCGACGAGCAGGCGACGCGGCGTCTGGTGGCGGACGTCGCCGCGGCCGTGGAGCCCGGCGACCTGATCACGCTGTCGGGCGATCTCGGCGCCGGCAAGACCACGTTTGCGCGCGCGCTCATCCGCCATCTCGCCGGCGATGAAACGATCGAGGTGCCGAGCCCGACCTTCACATTGATGCAGGCCTACGACTTGCCGCGCTTGCGGCTGGTGCACGGCGATCTTTACCGGCTGTCCGGGCCCGCCGAGCTCGCCGAGCTCGGCTTCGAGGACGAGGCCGAAGGCACCGTGACGCTGCTGGAATGGCCGGACCGCGCCGCCGGCTTTCTGCCGGCCGACCGGCTCGACATTGCGTTGACACTGTCGCCGCAGCAAGGCGAGAGCTTCCGCCAGGCGCGCGTCACCGGCTACGGCCGCTTCGCCGCGCGCGCCGAGCGCATCATTGCCGCCCGCCGTTTTCTGCAAAATCACGGCTTCGGCGAGGCGGCGCGCCGCCACATGCAGGGCGACGCCTCCACGCGCAGCTACGAGCGGCTCACGCTGCAAGGCGCGACCTACATCTTGATGAACGCGCCCAAGCGGCCGGACGGACCGGCGGTGCGCGACGGCAAGCCCTACAGCCAGATCGCGCATCTCGCCGAAGACGTGACGCCTTTCATCGCGCTGGCGAACGGCTTGCGCGCACGCGGCCTGTCGGCGCCGGCGATCTTCGCCGCCGACCGCGCCGCCGGCCTCGTCGTGCTGGAAGACCTCGGCACCGAGCCGGTCGTCGCCGGCACGCCGCCCGCGCCGATCGAGGAACGCTATGCCGTGGCGGTCGACGTGCTGGCCACGCTGCATGGCCAGAGCTTACCCGAGACGCTGCCGGTCGAAGCAGGCGTCGAATACAGGTTGCCGCGCTACGATCTCGACGCGCTGCTGATCGAAGTCGAATTGCTCACCGACTGGTACCTGCCCCGGCTGGAGGCGAAGATCTCGGACGCGCGGCGCGACCTCTACATGGCGCTGTGGCGCGACGCGCTGTGGCCGCTCACCGAAGCGCCCGCCAGCTGGAGCTTGCGCGACTATCATTCGCCCAATCTCTTGTGGCTGCCGCAGCGCCAGGGCGTGGCGCGCATCGGCCTGCTCGATTTCCAGGACGCGGTGCTGGGCAGCCCCGCCTACGACGTCGCCTCGCTGCTGCAGGACGCGCGCGTCACCGTGCCGGAGAAGCTGGAGATCGCGCTGCTGTCGCGCTATACGCGGGCGCGGCGCGCCGCCGACCCGCACTTCGACGTCGCCGGCTTCGCGCGCGCCTATGCCACGCTCGCCGCCCAGCGCGCCTCCAAGGTGCTCGGCATTTTCGCCCGCCTCGACCGGCGCGACGGCAAGCCGCAATACTTGCGCCACCTGCCGCGGGTGTGGACCTATCTGCAGCGCGCGCTGGCGCATCCGTCGCTGGCGCCGCTTTCCGGCTGGTACCGCACCAACGTACCGGCGCTGAAGTCGCTTCCATCATAATGAGCGCAACAAAGAACATGCCCCGCAACGCCATGGTGCTGGCCGCCGGTTTCGGCACCCGCATGCACCCGCTCACCGAGGCGAAGCCGAAGCCGCTGGTCGAGGTGGCGGGCAAGCCGCTGATCGACCACGTGCTCGACCGCCTGGCCGCCGCCGGCGTCGCGCGCGCGGTGGTCAACGTGCATCACTTCGCCGACCTGCTCGAACGGCACCTGGCGGCGCGCAAGCAACCGGACATCGCGATCTCCGACGAGCGCGGCGTGCTGCTCGGCACCGGCGGCGGCGTCACGAAAGCGCTGCCCTTGCTGAACGGCGAGCCGTTCTTCCTGATCAATTCCGACACGATCTGGCTCGACGGCCCCACGCCCAATCTGCGCCGGCTGGCGGAACGCTTCGATCCGGCCGCGATGGACGCCCTGCTGCTGCTGGCGCCGGCACAAGGCAGCATCGGCTATGCCGGGCGCGGCGATTTTTTTATGACCGACGACGGCCGCCTGACCGCCCGCGGCGAGCGCACGGCGGCGCCCTTCGTCTATGCCGGCGCGGCGATCCTTTCGCCAAAGCTGTTCAAGGACGCGCCGCGGGGCGAGTTCCCACTCACCGCGCTGTTTGCGCGCGCCGCGGCCGGGGGCCGCCTGCACGGGCTGGCGCTCGAAGGCCGCTGGATGCATGTCGGCACGCCGCAAGCGATCCCGCTGGCGGAAGCCGCGATCAAGGCGAGCGCGGGTTGACCCGGCACATAAGCGTGTATGCTTCGCCCCATGCCGGCTGACCATCCCAACGTCTTCAACATCCCCGCCTCGGCGCCGTTTCTGCCGGTGCTGATCGACGCGCTGCGCGCCGGGCAACTGGTCAAGGGCTTTCCGGCATCGAATGACCCGCTCGCGCTTGCGCGCGCGACGCTTTATCTGCCGACGCGGCGTGCCTGCCGCCTGGCGCGCGACATGTTTCTCGATCGGCTCGACGGCGACGCCGCCATCCTGCCGCGCATCGTCGCGCTTGGCGATCTCGACGAGGACGAGATCGCCTTCGCCGAGGCCGCCACGGCCGAGCTCGCCGAACAAGCGCTGCAACTGCCGACCGCTTTCGGCGCGCTCGAGCGGCGGCTGACCCTGGCGCAGCTCATCTCGAAATGGGCGGCCGCAATCACGCCTGACAAGGGCACACCGCTGGTTGCCAATACGCCGGAGGCCGCCGTCGCCCTCGCCGATGCGCTGGCGCGGCTGATGGACGACATGATCACGCGGCAGGTGAACTGGGACAACCTCGACAAGCTCGTTCCCGACGCACTCGACGAATACTGGAAGCAGTCGCTCGACTTCCTCAAATTCGTGCATCCGGCCTGGCGCCAGATCCTCGCCGAGCAGAACGCCATCGAATCCGCCGAGCGGCGCGACCGGCTGATCGAAGCTGAGGCTAAGCGTCTCGCCGGCTCGGACGCGCCGGTGATCGCGGCCGGCTCCACCGGCTCGATGCCGGCGACCGCCAAGCTGCTCGCCACCATCGCGAGCTTGCCGCACGGCGCGCTGGTGCTGCCCGGCCTCGATATGGCGCTGGACGATGAATCCTGGGCGCTGATCGCCGGCAACGATAAGGACGACAGCCACGACGGCCTGCCGGCCGCCGGCCACGCGCAATTCGCACTGCATGCGCTCATCGACCGCATCGGCATCGAGCGCGCCGACGTCACGCAGTTGGCGCAAGCCGACGACCGCGAGGCGCTGGTGTCGGAAGCCTTGCGCCCCGCCGCCACGACAGAGCGCTGGCAGAACCGCCTGCGCGAGCCGGACTTCAAGGCGGCGGCGGGCAAGGCACTCGCCTCGCTCGCCATGATCGAGGCGGCCAATGCCGAGGAAGAAGCGCTCGCCATTGCCGCCGTCATGCGCGAGGCGCTCGCGACGCCCGACAAGACCGTCGCGCTGGTGACGCCCGACCGCGCGCTCGCCCGCAGGGTGAAGGCCGCGCTCGCGCGCTGGAAAGTGGCGGTCGACGATTCCGGCGGCGACGCGCTGGCGGACACGAGCGCGGGCGTGTTCGCGCGGCTCGCCGCGCAAGTGCCGCTCGGCGGGCTCGAGCCGGTGCCGCTGTTGGCGCTGCTCAAGCATCCGCTCATGCATCTCAATGCCGGCAAGCATGGCAATGCCATCCCGATCTCGACCATCGAGCACGCGCTGCTGCGCGGCCCGCGGCCGCGCCGGGGCACCGACGGACTCGACCGCGCCTTCGCCGCCTTCCGGCTCAACCGCGATGCCATGCATCACAGCGACACACGCTGGCTGATCGCCGACGACCGCTTCGACAATACCGCCGAGTTCATCGGCCGGCTCGGCGCGGCGCTCGGACCCTTGGAAGAGTTGAAAAAGCCGCACCCGCTCGCCGAGTTCGCGCGCCGCCACCGCGACGTGATCGTGGCGCTGAGCACGGACGCCGACGGTACGGTCGCGGCTTTTGCCGGGCATGACGGCGCGGCGCTGGCGCGCGCCTTCGCGGAATTGATCGACAGCCCGTCCGCGCAAGGGATGGCGGTTGCGCCCGCGGACTATGCCGCATTGTTTCATGCCGCCATCGGCGACCGCGTGGTGCGCCGGCCGGAGACGCGCGAGCTGCGCGCGCACATCTACGGGCCGCTGGAAGCGCGCCTGCAGGCGGCCGACCGCGTGGTGCTGGGCGGGCTCAACGAAGGCACCTGGCCGCCGGAGACGCGCAGCGATCCATGGCTGTCGCGGCCGATGCGGCGCGATCTCGGCCTCGACCCGCCGGAGCGGCGCATCGGTCTTGCCGCGCACGATTTCGCGCAAGGCCTGGGCGCGCGCGAGGTCATTCTCTCTCGCGCGGCGTAAAGTCGCCGGCGCGCCGACGGTCGCCTCGCGCTTCGTGCAGCGCATCGCCGCGCTGGCCGACGGGCGCTGGAGCGATGTCGTCAAGCGCGGCGATCATTATCTGGCGCTGGCGCGTGCGCTCGATGCGCCGGCGGAGGTCAAGCCCGCCAAACAGCCAGAACCTAAACCTCCGCTCGAAGCGCGGCCGAATAGACTGTCGGTCACGGAAATCGAACATTGGTTGCGCGACCCTTACACAATTTACGCAAAGCACGTGTTGCGGCTTCTTCCACTCGATGCCGTCGACACCCCGCCCGGCGCGCGCGACCGCGGTACCGTCATCCACGGCGCCATCGGCGACTATACGAAGGCTTTCGCCGGCGGACCGCCGGCCGACCCGATGCAGGAACTGCTCAAGCTCGGCGAGCGGCATTTTGCGCCGTTGGCCGACTATCCGGAAGCGCGCGCCTTCTGGTGGCCGCGCTACCTGCGCATCGCGCGCTGGTTCGCCGACTGGGACCTGGAGCGCCGCAAGACGCTCACCGCCTTGCACGCCGAGATCAAGGGCGCGCTGACGTTTGCCATCGGCGAACGACAATTCACATTGACCGGCATCGCCGACCGCATCGAGCTTCGCACCGACGGCACCTTCGCCATCATCGACTACAAGACCGGACAGGCGCGCACCGAGAAGCAGGTGCGCACGGGGCTGGCGCCGCAATTGACGCTGGAGAGCGCCATCCTGCGCGAAGGCGGCTTCAGGCCAATCGCCGGCGGCTCGGTCGCCGAGATTGCTTATGTCACGCTGAAAGGCGGCAAGGAGCCGGGCAAGCCGGAAACGATAAATTTCAAGGAAGGCACGCCCGACAGCCAGGCGGACAAAGCGCTGTCGAAGCTGAAAGAGCTGGCTGCCACCTTCGAGGACGAGAGCAAGCCCTATCTCTCGCTCGTCCATCCGATGTGGAAGACGCATTACGGCGACTACGACCACCTCGCGCGCGTGAAGGAATGGTCGCTCACCGGCGGCGCCGACGAGGGAGGCGGCGAATGAGTCCTCCGGCATTGCCGCGCACTCCTCTTCACCTCTCCCTTAGGGAGAGGTCGGCGCGCGATAGCGCGCCGGGTGAGGGGTTACAGCGTACAGAGAGTCATGATCCCCCTCACCCCAACCCTCTCCCCAAAGGGGAGAGGGAGCGCGCCCGTCATGCAACCTCCGCCTCGAACCAAAACGACGCTGCATGGGGACACGAGGACGCGCATCCATGAGCGCCGCCCGCACCATTCCCGACGCCGTGCGCGGCGTGCAGATCGAGGCGGCGAGCCCCGACCATTCCGCCTTCGTCTCGGCCAATGCCGGCTCCGGCAAGACGCATGTGCTCGCGCAAAGAGTGATCAACCTCCTGCTGCGCGGCTGCGACCCGGCCAAGATCCTCTGCATCACCTTCACCAAGGCGGCCGCCGCCAACATGGCGAACCGCGTGTTCGGCACGCTGGCCGAATGGGCGACGCTCGACGACGACGCGCTCGACGAACGCATCCGGCTGAGCAGCAAGGAGAAGCCCGACGCCAAATTGCGCGCCCGCGCGCGCCGGCTGTTCGCTTCGGCGCTGGAGACGCCCGGCGGCCTGAAGGTGCAGACCATCCACGCCTTCTGCACGCGGCTGCTGCATCAGTTCCCGTTCGAGGCCAACGTGGCGGCGCGTTTTTCCGTGCTGGACGAGGCCTCCACCGTACAATTGCTCGACCGGCTGACGCTCGACGTGCTGCTGCAGGCTTCAGCAGCGCCCGACAGCGCGCTCGGGCGTGCGCTGGCCACGGCCATCGTCGTGGCCGCCGACCAGACCTTCAAGGACGTGGTGGGCGACGCCATCCGCGAGCGCGACGCCATAGCGGCGTGGATCGAACGCGCCGGCGGCATCGAGCAGGCGATCGCCGGCCTGTCGCAAGGCTTCGGCCTTTCCCCGGACGACAGCGCCGAGAAAATCGAACGGGACTATTTCGCCGCCTCGCTCATTCCCGAGGCCGAATGGCCGGCGCTGATCGAATTTTTGGCAACAAGCGATAGGCCAACAGATACCAATTTGATCGGCGTTATAGAAAGCTTGCGCTCTTTATCAGGCAGAGAGCGCATTGGCGCTTATTTGCAGATTTTTTGCAAAACAACGCTTGAGCCGCGAGCAAATGTTCTCACAAAGAACTTTGGCAAAGCGAATCCCGAATGGAATTCGCGCCTCATCACCGAACAAACGCGCGTCTGCGCCCTACTGGAAAAGGAGCGCGCGCTCGCCGCCCGCGACCGCACCGCGGCGCTGATCGCCATCGCCAAGGAGGTGATCGACCGCTACGCGCGCGAGAAGGAAAAGCGCGCGCTGCTCGACTATGACGACCTGATCGACAAGACGCTGGCGCTGTTCGAGAACGTCGCCGCCGCCTGGGTGCTGTACAAGCTCGACCTCGGCATCGACCACATCCTGATCGACGAGGCGCAGGACACCAGCCCCAAGCAATGGCGGATCGTCGGCGCCATCGCCGACGAGTTCATGCCGGGCGGCTCGCGGCCGAACGTCCGGCGCACGCTGTTCGCGGTCGGCGACGAGAAGCAGTCGATCTTCTCGTTCCAGGGCGCGGCGCCGCGCGCCTTCGACGAGATGCGCCGCGCATTCGAGCGGCAGTTCACCAAGGCGGAGCTGGGCTGGAAACATCTGCGCTTCCATCATTCCTTCCGGTCCGGCGTCAACGTGCTGGGCTCGGTCGATCGCGTGTTCAAGGAGCGCGATATCTATGTGAGCGTGACCGCCGACGAGATCGGCATCCCCGAACACCTGGCGCTGCCCGAGGCCGCCCCCGGCCTGGTCGAGCTGTGGCCGCTGGTCGAGCCGGCCGAGCGCAAGGAAATCGAAGGCTGGGACGCGCCATTCGATACGGAAAGCGAGCGGAGCCCGCGCGTGCGGCTGGCGCAGCGCATCGCCCGGCACGTGAAGCTGTGGACCGGCAAGGGCCTCAAACCCGGCGACGTGCTGGTGCTGGTGCGCCAGCGCGGGCCGCTGTTCGAGGCGATCATCCGCGCGCTCAAGTACGAGGGCGTGCCGGTCGCCGGCGCCGACCGGCTGGTGCTGACCGAGCACATCGCCGTGATGGACCTGATGGCGCTCGCCGACTGCCTGCTGCTCGCCGCCGACGATCTCGCGCTCGCCGGCGTGTTGAAGAGCCCGCTGTTCGGGCTGACCGAGGAGCAGTTGTTCGAGCTCGCCTGGAACCGGGGCAAAAAGTCGTTGCGGCAATCGCTGCGCGATAAGAGCGGCGATACGTTCTTTGCCGCGGTAGACGCCGAGCTGGACACGTTGAGGGGCGAAGCCCTTCGCCTGTCGCCGTTCGCCTTTTTCGCCGAGGTGCTCGGCCCGCGCCGCGGCCGCAAGCAAATTCCTCGCCCGGCTCGGGCCGGAAGCCAACGACGCGCTCGACGAATTCCTCAATCTCGCGCTCGACTACGAGGCGCGCGAAACGCCGTCGCTGCAAGGCTTTCTCGCCTGGCTCAGGGCGGCGAAAGCGGAAGTCAAGCGCGACATGGAAATGGCGCGCGACGAGGTGCGCGTGATGACGGTGCACGGCGCCAAGGGGCTGGAGGCAAATACCGTGATCCTCGCCGACACCACCACGCCGCCGACGGGACCGCGCGATCCGCGCCTGTTGCCGCTCGAAAGCGGCGCGCTCGCCTGGGCGACCGCGCGCGCCGACGACGTGCCGGCGGTTGCCACGGCGCGCCACCAAGCGCACGAGGACGCGCGCGACGAATACCGGCGGCTGCTCTACGTCGCGATGACGCGCGCCGCCGAGCGGCTGATCGTGTGCGGCAGCAAGGGCACGAACAAAATCCCGGACGGCTGCTGGTACCAGCTGGTGAGCGACGCGCTCGCCGACGAATGCGTGAGCGCGGCGGCCGCCGACGGCGACGGCGAGGTGCTGCGCTATCGCAAGCAGGAAGCGCCCGAACCGGCGCGCGAAGACACCAAGCGCGCGCCGGAAGCAAAGATTGAGCTTCCCGACTGGCTCACGAACGACGCGCCGCGGGATGCGCCGATGCTGGCGAGCGTGACGCCGTCGAGCGCGGGCGAGGAAGACGGGCAACGCCCCGCTCCCGGTGCGGGGGCGGGTGCCGCCCTGCTGCGCGGCGCGCTCACCCACCGCCTGCTGCAAGCGCTGCCCGACATCGCGCCCGCGCGGCGCGCCCGCGCCGGGCAGGAATTTCTTGACCAAGCGGGGCAAGGACCTTGCCGATGGCGATCGTAAGGCGATCGCCGAAGAGGTCATGCGCCTCATCGACGATGCGCGCTTTGCGCCGCTGTTCGCGCCCGGCAGCCGCGCCGAGGTTCCGATTGTCGGCAAGCTGGCGCTCGGCGGCAAAGCCGTCCGCGTGTCCGGACAGGTCGACCGGCTGGCGGTCACGGACGAGGCGGTGCTGATCGCCGACTTCAAAACGAATCGCCCGGTGCCCGGCGCGGTGCCGGCAGCCTACCTGACCCAGCTTGCGCTCTACCGCGCGGTGCTCATGAGACTCTATCCCGGCCGGGCCGTGCGCTGCGCCGTCATCTGGACGGAAGCACCTGAAATTGTTGAGCTTTCCGTAGAGGCCATGGACGCCGCGCTGGCGCGCATCACCCCCGCATGAGAGCGCCTTGACGCTCCGCGGTCTCATTCATAGGTTCTGGGCCTCCAATTCACGGTGCGCGCGCCGCGCTCAACCCCCAATACGAGGTAATTCCCATGGCCGTCGGCAAAACGTCGGACGCAAGCTTCGAATTGGACGTGCTGAAGTCGGCCGAGCCGGTGGTGGTGGACTTCTGGGCGGAGTGGTGCGGCCCCTGCCGCATGATCGCGCCGGCGCTGGAGGAGATCGCCGAGCAGCTCGGCGACAAGGTCAAGATCGTCAAGCTCAACGTCGACGAGAACCCGAACGTCGCCGCCAAATACGGCATCATGTCGATCCCGACGCTGATGATGTTCAAGAACGGCGAGATCGCCTCGCGCCAGGTCGGCGCCGCGCCTAAGCAGAAGCTGGCGCAGTGGATCGGCAGCGCGGTCTGATTTGAGCCGAGCGGTTTGCGATCGAAATGGCCGGGCCCCGTCCCGGCCATTTCTATTTCTGTTTTCAAACAGCCCCGCCTTTCTTGTCCTCGCATAAAGCGAGGGGGGACGGCGCGCCGAAAAAGCGCAACCTTCCTTGTAAGTAGACGCCTTCTCTCGAAGGCGCCGCGCCTCTCGGCGCGCCATCGCGGCGTCTTCCTTACGGCGCCGGGCCGCGCTTTGCCCATGATCGCTCAACCCGGAGCAGTTCATCGTCAGCCAGCTCCTGGCAGGGACCCCTAGTGGTCCCGGGCATAGCAGTTTGCGTTTGCGCAAACTGCGTAAACTTGTTTGCGCGTGCCCCGGCGCCGCCCGGGAGGGGGAGGAGCGTTCGTCTCCCGCCCGCGGGCGCCGCGCCCTGCTCCACCGTCATGACGCCTCATGAAAGCGCCCTCTGTTTGAGCAGGACAGGATATGTATATCATCCTATAGGAATACTGTCAACAGCTTCTCGCGCGGCCGGGGAGGCCCCTGACCCTTGATCGCAAATCCGCGCCGTTGCAATCTCGGGCTGTAGGGGGTTGTGGCGTGCGTTTTCTCGCGTTTTACAGGCGTTTGTCGGCTTTGAGCGTGGGTGCCGGCCTGTGCGCGGCCTGCGCCATGCCGGTGTCGCGGCTGCCGGCGGTGCCGGCGCAGGCGCTGGCCATCGAGGAGCGCAGCGAGCAGGTCGGCCAGATGCGGGCCTATTACGCCGAGCTTGCCCGCGTCGACAACGTCGCCTTCCGCATCCGCACCGCCAACCGGCAGTTCTGCGAGCAGACCGCCGCGCAGATCGGCCTGCACGCCGTCACCGTGCGCAGCCTGCCGAGCAAGTACCGCTCCTACGCCAACCAGGCGCTGAACGTGAGCTGGACCAAGGCGACGGCGATCGCGGTGGCGGACAGCTCGCCGGCGGCGCAAGCCGGCATCGAGGTGGGCGACCAGGTGCTGCGGCTGAACGACAAGCCGGTGCCGGCCAAACGCACGCAGCACTGGATCGACGAATACCTCGCCGGCAACGGCACCACACCGGTCAAAGTCGCGCTGCGGCGCGACGGCGAAGACAAGACCGTCACGGTGTCGCCGGTGATCGCCTGCGCCATCCGTATCCGCTACCTGACCGCCGACAAGGTGAACGCCTACGCGACCAACGACGAGATCACCATCACCTCGGCTATCGCGACGCTGGCCAGGACCGACGACCAGCTCGCCGTGGTGATCGGCCACGAGATGGCGCATGCCAATCTCGGCCATCTCGACAAGCGCGAGCAGAACGCGGCGCTCGGCCAGATCGGCGGCGCGCTGGTCGACGGCAGCTTCCTGCTCGGCGGCATCTATACGCACGGCGTGTTCACGCGCTATTTCGGGCGCGCCGGGGCATTTGCCTACAGTGTCGAGTTCGAGCGCGAGGCCGATTACGTCGGCGCCTATTACGCCGCGCGCGCCGGCTATGACGTGGCGCAGGCGGCCGAAGTCTGGCGCGCCATGGGCAGAAGCAATCCCGGCTCGATCCGCTTCGCCGGCGACCACCCGACCTCGCCGGCGCGCTTTATCCAGATGCGCGAAGTGGCGGCGGAAATCGCGGAGAAGAAGCGCCGCCATCTGCCGCTGATCCCGGAGCTGAAACCGGCGACCGCGCTGAGCGAGCCGGCGCCGCCGGGGTATAATTATTGAAAGGGCGCGAATCTGGGGATTACAGAAGCGCGATACGCACACTCCGTTCGTTCCCGCGCAAGCGGGAACCCAGAGTCAGGATCGCGGGCTTAGAATTTACCGCCCTGGGTCCCCGCTTTCGCGGGGACGAGCGGGGTAAGTGGCGTCGCTACTTGCAGCCCTTGCCGAGGCAGACCGCGTTCAGTTCGGGAAACGGCTTGTAGGCGGCGGCGCGGCACTGGTCCTGACTGTCCGGGACGAGCTGGTTGAGGTGGCCGTTAAAGAAGTAGCCGACGCGTACCGCATTGCCGACGTCGCCGTATACGCCGTGCGCGGTGTAGCGCACGCAAGCGACGTAAAGCTGCTGCTTGCCGACCGGCTGCAGCACCGGATCGGAGAGAAAGGCGTTGCTGACCCGGATGGTATCGTTCTTCTCGAACACGCCCTTCTTCAGCGAGCCGACGATCTCCGTCTTGTAATCCTTCGGCGCGACGTTCACCACGACCTGGTCCGGCTTATCGTCCAGGCAGCCGGCAAGCAGCAGCGCGGCGGCGGCCAGGAGAATAAGACGTGCCGGGTTTCGGGCCATGGCCGGCCTCCGCGTGCCGCTCAATCGAGCTTCAGCTTGCGCCGGCGCTGGCCGAGCGTGCGCAGCCGCAGCGCGTTGAGCTTGATGAAGCCTTCGGCGTCGCGGTGGTCGTAGGCGACCGCGCCCTCCTCGAAGGTCACCAGGTCCTGGTCGTACAGCGAATATTTGCTTTCGCGCCCGACCGTGATGACATTGCCCTTGTAGAGCTTGAGCCGCACGCGGCCGCTGACGAACTCCTGCGACTTGTCGATCGCCGCCTGCAGCATCTCGCGCTCGGGCGCGAACCAGAAGCCGTAATAGACGAGCTCGGCATATTTCGGCATCAGCTCGTCCTTGAGATGGCCGGCGCCGCGGTCGAGCGTGATCTGCTCGATGGCGCGATGCGCGGCGAGCAGGATGGTGCCGCCCGGCGTCTCGTACATGCCGCGCGACTTCATGCCGACGAAGCGGTTCTCGACCAGATCGAGCCGGCCGATGCCGTTGGCCTTGCCGAGATCGTTGAGCGCCTTCAACAGCGTCGCCGGCGACATCGTCTTGCCGTCGAGCGCCACCGGATCGCCGCGCTCGAAATCGATCTCGATATAAGTGTCCTTGTCGGGCGCCTTTTCCGGATCGATGGTGCGCGAATAGACGTAATCGGGCACTTCCTGCGCGGGGTCCTCCAGCACCTTGCCTTCGGAGGACGTGTGCAGCAGGTTGGCGTCGACCGAGAACGGCGCCTCGCCGCGCTTGTCCTTGGCGATCGGAATCTGGTGCTGCTCGGCGAAGGCGATCAGCTTGGAGCGCGAGGTCAGGTCCCATTCGCGCCAGGGCGCGATCACGGTGACGTCCGGCTTGAGCGCGTAATAGGCGAGCTCGAAACGCACCTGGTCGTTGCCCTTGCCGGTGGCGCCGTGACAGACCGCGTCGGCGCCAACCTTCTCCGCGATCTCGATCTGCTTCTTGGCGATCAGCGGCCGCGCGATCGACGTGCCGAGCAGATACTGCCCCTCATAGACCGCGTTGGCGCGGAACATGGGAAACACGTAGTCGCGCACGAATTCCTCGCGCAGGTCCTCGACGAAGATGTTCTCCGGCTTGATGCCTAAGAGCAGCGCCTTCTCGCGCGCCGGTGCAAGCTCCTCACCCTGGCCGAGATCGGCGGTAAAGGTGACGACCTCCGCGCGGTAGGTCTGCTGCAGCCACTTCAAGATGATCGAGGTGTCGAGCCCGCCCGAATAGGCCAGCACCACTTTTTTGACGTCGGATTTCTTCATCGGGCGCTCATTTGCGTGCGCATGGTCTTGTCACTTGCGCATGGTCTTGTCCGAAAACCGGTTCCCATCCCGGATCAAGTCCGGGACAGGCTTTTTCGGGACCATGGGCTGCGGGCCGCCGGTAAGTGCCTGCAAGCGGTTGAAAAAGTCGCCCGGACTATAGGGGGAGACGCCCGTTGCGCAAGGCTGGCGGGCGCGGCGCCCGGCTCGTCCCGTCGCCCGTATGATCGCCCATACGTTGCTTTTTTTCATTATACAATCTTTTGTTGCATCCGGGAAAACCCCCGGCTAGGCTTTTCGCCGAGGGACCGGTGAGGACGTTCCACGTGCAAGCCGCCGCGGGCGGCCAAGCGGGGAAACCGACGGCAGGGGTTCGGCCATGACACGATATCCGCTGATCGCCGCGGGCCTGGCAGCGGCGCTTGCGCTCGCAAGCCCGCGCGCGGCGCCCGCGCAAAAAGTGCCGATCAATCCGCCGGTCAAAAACTGCAACCTCACCAAATCGAACGCGCCGATTACCCCGGCGCTGCTCACCAGCGGCCTGCCGTGCAACGCCACGCATCTTCCGCCGTTCAGCCTCGACAGCCTGCAGCACGACTTCGACTACTATTCGTGGCTCACCTTCCTCGCGCTCAACGCACCGGCTTCCGGCGGCGCCATCGGCACCGGGCCCGGCCCGGGCGGCGATGCGCCGACGATCTGGGAGCACTGGAAAGAGATTTCCGACGTGATGCTGCCGGGCGGCAAGAAACCCGCGCCCTGGGGCGCGCCCGGCGTGATCCCGAAAGTCTGCCAGGGACTCGGCACCGGCATGCCGGTGCTCAGCATGGTCGGCAAGACGGTGAACGTGCTGACCGCCTTCGACCAGCCGTTCAAGACCGGACCGCTGATCGATCAGAACGGCTTCTACGCCCGCTTCGCGATTATGATGAACAAGCCGATGTTCGAATACATCGACGAGCACACGCTCTACAGCAAAGCGGGTCAGCGGAAATTCAGCAACGTCGTCGATTTTCCGCTCGGCCAGAATTTCAAGAATTCCAGCGCCGGCACCATCGGCGCCATCATGGTCAAGTCGTCGTGGCGCATTCTCGGCCCCGGCGACGACCGCAGCAGCTTCCACGCCGATGAGGCGCTGATCTACACGCCGGCGGTCCCCAAGCTGCACATCGAGGAAACCTGCGTGAAGCAGACCATCGGCCTGGTCGGCCTGCATATCGGGCACAAGACCGATACCGACCCGCAATGGATCTGGTCGACCTACGAGCACGTGCGCAACGACCCGACGGTGGACGAGATCAAGGCCGGCAAGGCGACCGGCAAATACAATTTCTACAACGCATCCTGCGACGCGCAGAAGTGCCCGCTCAACCAGCCGCCGCCGCGGCCCTGGGACCCCAACGTGCAGCCGTTCCCGAACGGCTTCCGCAGCCAGGTGGCGCGCGTCATTCCGCTCACCGCCGACGTCGACACGCTCAACAGCGACTTCCAGGGAATCCTGAAAGGCACGGTGTGGCAGAATTACATGCTGATCAGCACGCAGTGGCCGGCCAACGCGTCCAGCAAGACCGATCCGACCGGCGCACCGGCGCCGACCTATCTCGGCAATTCGACGCTCGAGACCTACATCCAGGGCAAGATCCCCGGCTCCTCGTCGAACTGCATCCTCTGCCACAACAACGCGACGACGCTGCACGTGCCGGCGACGCCGTCCGACTTCACCTACATCCTGCAATCGGCCGAGTGAGCGAAGGCGGCGCCTTGCCGCCGCGGGGAGGGATTTGATGACCGATTTCGATTTGTTCATCGGCCTGTCGTCGGCGCTCACCGGGATTGCCAAGGCAAACCTCGCGCCCGGCGTCGATCCGACCGCCGACGTCAAGCAGGCCTATTTCGATCAGGCGTCGAAAGACCCGGCCTTCAAGCAGCTGTTGCAGATCTACGACCAGAACCAGAGCAAGCCGCCCCCGCAGGTCGCCGACATCATCCTCAACCAGTCCGGCGACGACATTCGCTATCTCGGGCGCGCCATCATGCTCGAATGGTATCTCGGCAACTGGTACGAGCCGGCGGTGCTGCGGCAGGAGCAGGCCTTCCCGCCGTTCAAGGTGATTTCGCCCACCGCCTATACGCAAGGCTGGTCGTGGAGCGTCGCGCAGGCCCACCCCATGGGCTACAGCGAATTGCACTTCGGCTACTGGTCGAGCGATCCGCCGCCGCTTGGCGATTTCACCGGCAGCGGGAGCTGAGCCATGGCCGCGCAGCAAAATCCGCAATACGACGCGGTCATCGTCGGCTCCGGCATCGCCGGCGCGCTGATCGCCAAGCAGCTCGCCGCCAAGGGCAAGCGCGTGCTCATCCTGGAAGCCGGCGACGAAGTGCCGCCCAACATCGACGGTTTCCTCGAGCGCTTCTTCATCTCCACCGCCAAGGTGCCGACCAGCCCCTACCCGCCCGACATTTTCACGCCGCCGGGCGGCACCAAGCTGACCGATCCCGGCACCTGGAACGCCGGCCGGCCGAACGTGCTGACGCTTTCCGCGGACAATTGGCAGGACCCCAAGCAGGCCTATCTGATCCAGCAGGGCCCGCTCGCCTTCGCCAGCACCTATGACCGCGTCGGCGCCGGCACCACGCGGCACTGGCTCGGCACCAGCCTGCGCTTCGTGCCCAACGACTTCACGATGAAGACGACCTACGGCCGCGAGGTCGACTGGCCGTTCGGCTACGACGAATTGGAGCGCTGGTACGGCGCCGCCGAGCACGAGATCGGCGTATCGGCCAACAAGAATACCCAGGATTATCTCGGCATCACCTTCCCGCCGAACTACCAATATCCGATGCCGCCGATCCCGCACTCGCTGGTCGACGACGCGGTGGAGAGCGGCGTCAGGGGGCTGAGCATCGACGGCATCGCGCTGTCGGTGACGGAGACGCCGGCCGGGCGCAATTCGCAGCCTTATCAGAGCCGGCGAGTCTGCGCCGGCAACACCAATTGCATCCCGATCTGCCCGATCCAGGCCAAATACGACGCCAGCGTCACGCTCAACGACGCGCTGCAGACCGGCAATGTGGAGATCCGCTACCGCACGGTGGTGAATGAGGTCGTCGTGGACGGCGACGGCCGCGTCAGCGCGGTCAACTACCTGCAATACCAGGAAGCGCAGGGGCCGCAGACCGGCTCCGGCTCGGCGACGGGCAAGATCTTCATCGTCGCCGGCCACGCCATCGAGACGCCGAAACTTCTTTTGATGTCGACCAATGGCGGGCGCACGCCGAACGGCGTCGCCAATTCGAGCGGACAGGTCGGCCGTAACCTGATGGACCACCCGCTCTATCTCGCCTGGGCGCTGGCGCCCGATCCGATCTTCCCCTATCGCGGACCGCTGTCGACCTCGGGCATCGAGAGCCTGCGCGACGGTGAGTTCCGCAAGGAGCGTGCGGCCTTCCGCATCGAGATCGGCAACGAGGGCTGGAATTTCCCGATCACCGACCCCTTCACCAGCACGCTCGACTTCATCAACGGCATGAACGTCAGCCAGCTCAACCCGGACGACCACGCCTTGTTCGGCGAAGCGCTGGTGGCCAAGCTCAACGAGGTGTTCACGCGCCAATTCCGCTTCGGCTTCCTGGTCGAGCAGTCGCCGGAGGACAACAGCCGCGTCACGCTGTCGACCACCTCCACCGACCATCTCGGCCTGCCGCGGCCGCAGATCGATTACGACCTGTCCGACTACACCAAGCGCGGCCTGGTAGCGGCCAAGAAGACCGCCGACACCATCTTCGCCCGCATGAAGGCCACGCAGTTCACCCAGCCGCCCGCCGACGACGACCCGACCTCCTTCGTGGTGGACATCGACGGCAAGCAGACGCGGCTTAAATATTACGGCTCCGGCCACGTGGTCGGCACCTATTGCATGGGCGCCGACAAGAAGAAGTCGGTGGTCGATCCCGACTGCCGCTCTTGGGACCACCCCAATCTGTGGCTGGCGGGCTCGGGCGTATTCCCGACCATCGCCACCGCCAATCCGACCCTGACCATCGCCGCGCTGGCGCTGCGCACCGCCGCGAAGATCCTGGGGAGCGACCTGGCGGGGTAACGGGAGAAACCGAGAAACACGCGGGGGGCTCCATGCATCGCTACGCCGTCCGGCTTTGCGCCGGTTTGCTGCTTACCGCGCTGGCCGTGCTCGCGCCGGCACGCGCGTCCGACCACGCCGACCCGACCAACCTCACCGACCCCAACGCCAACATCACCGGGCTGTTCATCTTCCCGAAGGGCGACGATCTGATCGTCATCTTCAACGTGCGGCGCTCGCTCACCGACCCGAAGCCCTACGACCTGAAGAACTACGAATACGTGGTGGATTTCGACCTCACCACGCCGGTGCTGTTCACCGACGCGGCCGACCGCGCGCGTTACGGCGGCACGGTGATGCTGCCGGAGAGGTTGCATGCCGACGCGCGCATCCGGGTGAAGCTCAACGACGACACCACGCTCAAGAGCATGCTGGTGCAGGGCCTGAAGGAGCCGCAGCGCATCCGCAGCTATACCGGCGTGCGCGACGATCCCTTCATCTTCCCGCGCTTCTTCAAGAAGAACGTGATCTCGATGGTGATGGCGATCCCGAAAGACGCCTTCCCGGCCGGGCAGCACGATTTCATCCTGTGGGGTGTGACCTACAAGAACGGCAAGGAATTCGACCATGTCGGCCGCTCGATCCGCACGCAACTGCCGCGCTTCGGGCTGATCAACACCTTCCCGCCGAGCGAACACGTCAGGATTCTGATGAAGGCGATGAAGTTCACCGACTGGCTGCGCAATTTTTTGAAGACCAAGCGCGAGTGGTGGGTGCAGGCGATGGCCGATCTGCTGGAGTTCACCTTCCAGATCAGGCCCTACGACATCAAGCCGGACGTGATGATCTATACCGACCGCTTCCCGCCCGGCTTCCCGAACGGGCGGCTGCTGACCGACGACGTGGTCGCGCAGCTCTGCACGACGGGCGACTGCCTGTTGCAGGAACTGTCCTATATCGAGAGCGCACAGTTTCCGCGCGCCGTGGTGAATGACAAGCCGTTCCTCGATCACTGGCCTTATGTCGCCGAGCCCTGGCCGGAAATGAAGGAGGAGCCGCCGCCGACCGCCAGCATCTGGCCTTATCTCATTGTCATCGGGCTGGTGGGGGCGATCGTGGCCTGGGCGGTGATCGAAGTATTGCGGCGCCTGTTCATGTGGCTGTGGCACAAGCTCCGGCACAAGCAGCGCTACGCCGGCGCGTGATTCCGATGCGGCGCCTCGCCTTCGCGCTGCTCGTTGCGTTGAGCGCGCCGGCGCAGGCGCACGACTTCTGGATCATGCCGTCGACCTTCCATCCGACGCCGGGCGCCGTGGTGTCGCTGGCCTTGCGCGTCGGGCAGGACTTCATCGGCGATCCGGTGCCGCGCACGTCCTGGCTGATCAAGTCGTTCAGCATCAGGCAGAACGGCAAGACCGAGGACGTCGAGGGCGCCGACGGCATCGATCCGGCCGGCATCGTGCGCGCCGACACGCGCGCGACCGCGCTGGCAAGCTATGCCAGCACCGGCTCCTATATCGAGCTGCCGCCGAAGAAGTTCGAGGACTATCTCAAGCTCTATGGGCTCGACGAGATCGTCGCCGCGCGCGCCCGGCGCGGCGAAAGCGCCAAGCCCGGGCGGGAGCGCTTCTACCGCTACGCCAAGGCGCTGCTGACCGGGGCGCGGCCTTCCGCGGCGGCGGCCAAGCCGCTCGGGCTCGCTTACGAGATCGTGCCGGACGAGGACCCGACGCGCGCCTTCGGCCCCTTCCGGGCCCGCGTTTTCTTCGACGGCGAGCCGCTCGCCGGCGCGCTGGTGGTGGCGCTCTTGCACAACGAGCCCAAGGTGCGGCTCGCCGCGCGCAGCGACGAGCAAGGCGCGTTCACGCTCAAGCTGCCCAAGCCGGGCATATGGCTGATCAAATCGGTGCACATGGTGCGGGCCGGTTGGTTCGCGCGCGAGGACTGGGATAGCCTGTGGGCCTCGCTCACCTTCGAAAGCCCTAAGCCGTGACGCGTTGGCGACGATCGGCTCGTCATTCCGAGACGGCCCCAACGGGTTCGCGCGAAGCGCGGCCCGATGGGGCCGGACCCGGAATCCATACTCCGCAGCGCCGGGGTTATGGATTCCGGCGTTCGCTCGCTTCGCTCGCGCCGCGGAATGACAGCGGTGCTGATCGCCGCGCTGCTGATCGCAGCGGGCGCGGCGCGCGCGCACGAAATCGGCACCACGCAGGTGCGCTTCGTGCTGCACAAGGACAATCGCTGGACGGCGGAGATCACCACGCCGCCCACGCCGCTGCTGCACCGGCTGCAGGCGGCTGCCGACGAGCCGCTGTCCGGCACGCTCGACGAGGCGGCGCTGCGGGAGAAACTCGAAGCCTTCCGCGACGCGATCGCGCGCAAGGTGCATGTCGCGTTCGACGGCGCGGCCTCGCCGGTGTCTCTATCGGTCGCCTGGATCGGCCAGCCCACGGACATCAACCAGCCGCTCGCCGCGGTGCTGCTCGCGCAAGGGCCGGTGCCGCCAAAAGCGCGGCACGTCACCTGGCAATACGATCTGGTCGCCAGCACCTATGCCGTGCAGTTTTCCGCGCAAGGGCGTCGCGGCAGCCAGACGCAGTGGCTGGAGAGCGATGCGCAAAGCCCGCCCTTCGCGGTGCTCACCACGATCGCGCCGCCGACCGTGCCGGAAATCGTCGCGCAATATCTGACGCTCGGCTTCCGTCACATCGTGCCGGAGGGGCTCGACCACATCCTGTTCGTGCTCGGCCTGTTCCTGTTGTCGACGCAATGGCGGCCGCTGTTGACGCAAGTGACATCGTTCACGGTGGCGCATTCGGTGACGCTGGGGCTGACCATGTACGGCGTGCTGTCGCTGTCGCCGCGCGTGGTCGAGCCGCTGATCGCGCTGTCGATCGCCTATGTGGCGATCGAGAACATCGCGACGCCGCGGCTGACGCCGTGGCGGCCGGCGGTGGTGTTCGGCTTCGGGCTCTTGCACGGCATGGGCTTTGCCGGCGTGCTGCGCGAATTGGCGCTGCCGCGCAGTCAATTTCTGCCGGCGCTGGTCAGCTTCAATGTCGGCATCGAGCTGGCGCAGCTTTCGATCATCGCCGCCGCCTTCCTGGCGGTGGCGGCCTGGCACCGCAACAAGGCCTGGTACCGGCCGCGTTTCGTGCTGCCGGCCTCCGCCGCGATCGCGGCCACCGGCCTGTTCTGGACGGTCGAGCGCATCGTCACTTAACGTTTGCGGCGGCGTTAACCGCGCGCATTAACCGCACGGCGCGAACGCGCTACGCGTGCGGGCTGCGCGCGGCTAGCGTGGCGGCACCCGTCTCCACACGCGAGCGCAAGCCATGTCGAAATCTCACGCCATCCTGGCCGCCCTGGCGGGCGCCGTGCTGCTGCATGCCGCGCCGGCCGCGGCCGCCCAGTGCAATCCGCCCGGCGGCTTTGCCGCCTTCATCGCGCAGTTCAAGCAGGAGGCCGCCGCGCAGGGCATTTCACGGCGCGGGCTCGCCGCGCTCGAAGGGCTGACGCCCGACCCGAAGGTGATCGCCGCCGACCGCCGCCAGCACGTGTTCAAGCAGACCTTCGAGCAGTTCTCGTCGCGCATGATCTCGCGCGACCGGCTGGTCAAGGGCGCGCGCCACATCGAGCGTAACGCCGCGCTGTTCCGGCGCATCGAGCGGCAGTTCGGCGTGCCGGCCGGCATCGTCGTGGCGGTCTGGGGGCTGGAGACCGACTACGGCGTCAACCAGGGCAAATACGACGTGGTGCGCTCGGTGGCGACGCTCGCCTTCGACTGCCGCCGCTCCGACAAGTTCCAGAGCGAGCTGGTCGACACGCTGCGCATCGTCGACCGCGGCGACATGACCGCGGCGGAAATGCGCGGGCAATGGGCGGGCGAGATCGGCCAGACCCAGTTCCTGCCGTCGTCCTACTATAAATACGCCATCGACTTCGACGGCGACGGCCGCCGCGACCTGATCCACAGCGTGCCGGACGTGCTCGCCTCCACCGCCAATTATTTCAAGCAGCACGGCTGGCAGCCGGGACAAGGCTGGCAGCCGGGCCAGCCGAATTTCGCCGCGATCAAGGAATGGAATTCGGCCGACGTCTATGCCCGCACCATCGCGCTTTTCGCCGCCAAGCTGCAGGCGGGCGCCGCGCGCGCCGAGAGCCTGCCGGCGCGCGCGCGGCACTGACGACTTCAACCGCCTTGGCCAGCCTCGCCTGAGCGGGTTCTGGCTGCAGCGGGCATCCAGCAGGCGCAGTCCAAAAAGTCGCCGGACTGCGTCTGCCGGATCGTCCGCTGCTTTTTTTTGGGCCGGCCGGCCTTACGATTTCGGCTTCGACTTTGACTTCGACTTGCGCTTGCCGCCGAACAAACCCGCCAGAAAGTCATAACCGGGCGTCGCCATCCATTCGAGCGCGCGCTCGACCGCGCGGTCCGTAAGACGCGTGCGCGGCCAGCGGTAGACCAGCGCATGGACGAGCCAGACGATCAGGAAGGTGAACAGCGCGGCGAACGTCACGTCGCTGACGAAATGCGCGCCGGCCGCGACGCGGATCGCCGCCATGCCGGCGGTGAAGGCGAACGCCGCGCCATAGGCGAGCACGCGCCATTGCGGCGGCGCCAGCGCCGCCGGCGCGAAGGTCCAGGCCGCGCCCGCCACGTCGCCCGACACGAACGAGCAATTGCTCGGGCAGTCGCCGCGCGGATCCCACCAGGCGCGGAAATGCTGCGCGCCGCCGAACTGCGCCACGTCGATCGGGCGCGGGCGGCCCCAGTGGTCCTTGAGCGCGACGTTGACCAGGAGGCCGGGCCCGAGCGCGAGCGTGGCGAGCAGGAACACCACGGCGCGGCCGGACACGAGCATCTTGCGGCGCGGCAGCACCAGCTTGACGACGAGCGCAACCACGGCCGGCGCCACCAGCACGGTGCTGATCCAGATGCCGACATTGCGCGCCAGCATCAGCGGCGGATAGATGCGCAGCGCGAAATAATTGGGCAGGTCGACGAAGCCGTAGAAGTAGCGCGCGACCGCGAGATCGAGCTGCGGGAACAGGCCGAACAGGAGTCCGGCGGCAACGGCGACAACGAGCGCGACGATCAATCCGGTGCGGTTCATGCCTGTCCCTAGCCGAGCAAGGTGACAATGTGAAGCGGGGCCGGTTGCGCGGCCGGATGCAGGCGGCGTTGCAGTCGCACGACATTGGCCACGTGCATGGCGTGCTCCCTCTCCCCGCACGCGGGGAGAGGTGACCAGCGCGTGCCGCAACGCATTCGACCAAACGCTACGCGCTCGGCTGCCGCCGCTCGCGCCAGCGGCCGGCGTTGCGGCCGGCGACCAGCCAATAGGAAAGCCCGAACACCACGCCGGCGGCGATGGCAAGCTCGGTCTGGTGGCGGATCGGCGGCGGCGCACGGTCGATCGACTCTTCGTAAGGCGCCGGCGCCAGCCCGCTGCCGTAATAGGCGAACAGCAGGATGGCGATGCCGGCCAGCGCATAGGCGATGGCCGAGCGCACCTTGAACGCCTCGGCGACGCCGATCAGCACGGCCAACGGCAACAGGCCGATGGCGCCGGTGCTGACCGCGCCGATAAACACCATCATGGTGAAGGTGCCGCGCTCGATAAAGTCGCCGGTGACGGCGTGCCATTGCGGCCCGAGCACGCCGAAGGCGAACACCACGCCGGCGGCGAGCGCCGCGATCCACACGGCGAAGATGACGACGAAGATGCGGCCGAGCAGTGCCATGGTTTCTTTCTTTCACCTCTCCCCGCTTGCGGGGAGAGGTCGACTCGCCGAAGCGTCAGCGGAGGCGGGTCGGGTGAGGGGGCGTTGAGACGATGCACTCCGGCGACGCCCCCTCACCCGGCTCGCATCTCGCTTGCGCTCAACGCTCGCCACCCTCTCCCCGCAAGCGGGGAGAGGGAAGAAGATCACTCCACCATCGCCATCGCGCGCAGCGCCAGCCGCTCGCGCGCGGACAGCTTCTCGCTCGCGCTCTTGAGCTGGCCGCAGGCGGCGAGGATATCGCGCCCGCGCGGCGTGCGCACCGGCGAGGCATAGCCGGCGTCGAACACGACCTGCGAAAACTTCTCGATCTGCTCCCAATCGGAGCACTCGTATTGACTGCCCGGCCAGGGATTGAACGGGATCAGGTTGATCTTGGCCGGAATGCCCTTCAGCAGCCGCACCAGCGCCTTGGCGTCTTCGATCGAATCGTTGACACCCTTGAGCATGACGTATTCGAAGGTGATGCGTTTGGCGTTGGATACGCCGGGATAATTGCGGCAGGCGTCCAGCAACTCCTTGATCGGATATTTGCGATTGAGCGGCACCAATTCGTTGCGCAAGTCGTCGCGCACCGCGTGCAGCGAGATCGCCAGCATCGAGCCGATCTCTTTGCCGGCACGTTCGATCATCGGCACCACGCCGGAGGTGGACAGCGTGATGCGGCGCTTGGAGACGGACAGCCCCTCGCCGTCCGCCATGATGGCGATGGCGTCGCGCACCGCCTCGAAATTGTAGAGCGGCTCGCCCATGCCCATCATGACGATGTTAGTGATGCAGCGGTCGCCAGTTGGGATCACGCCATCGGTAGGCCTTGTCGCACCCGGCCAATCCCCCAAGCGATCGCGCGCCACCATCACCTGGCCGACGATCTCGCCGGCGGTCAGGTTGCGCACCAGCCGCTGGGTGCCGGTGTGGCAGAACGAGCAGTTGAGCGTGCAGCCGACCTGGCTGGAGACGCACAAGGTGCCGCGGTCGCTGTCGGGGATGTAGACGCACTCGACCTCGTGCGGCAGCTTGCTCAAGGGATCGCCGGGCAGGCGCAGCAGCCACTTGCGGGTGCCGTCGACCGAGACCTGCTCGGCCACCACTTCGGGGCGATCGAGCGTGAAGCATTCGGCGAGCTTGCCGCGCAATTCCTTCGACACGCTGGTCATGGCGTCGAACGAGGTAAAGCCGCGGAAATAGATCCAGTGCCAGAGCTGCTGCACGCGCATCCTGCGCTGCGCCTCCGGCACGCCGACACGGCCGAGCGCCTCGGCCAGCTCCACGCGCGTGAGGCCGATCAGCGAAGGCTTCGCCGGCGCCACATAGCGCTCGAGCGGCGCCTTTTCGATCAAGGGCGCGGCGGGGGCCTGGGTGTCAGCGAGCGTTGTCATCTTCCGCTATTATTTAGCACAGGCGCGCGGCAAGCGCGCTTACCCTCTCCCCTTGTGGGAGAGGGGACCGGGCGGCAAAGCCTTGCCTTACAATGTAGGAACGGAAGGCGCTACTTGCACTCCGCCGCTACCTTTTCGAGGGCGTCGGAAACGCCCTTGAGCGAATAGGTGTCGGTGGTCTTGGTGTCGTGGGTCGAGACGCTCTTGATCACCAGCTGGCTGCCCTTGCGCATGGCCTCGACCATCTGCGACTCCTCGGCGGCGTTCTTCACCCAGGCGCCGTCGTTCTGCGTGTACAGCACGTAGCTCGACGCGCCGTCGATGGTGGCGCTGGCGTCGACGCCCGACTTCTGCGGGTAGCCGACCAGCACCGAGACCTCGTTCTTGACGTTCTCGGCCGGCCGCGTGGAGATAAAGGCGTAGGACGGGTCGCGGCTGCGGCCGGGCGGATCGGTCACCGCCGTCAGCGGCCGCGACAGCGCGAAGCAGACCAGCTTACCGTTGGGCTTGGCCTTGTAGGCGCCCCAGTCGGAAAACTGGCCGAGCAGGGTGGCTTCGTCGGTCGGGCTGGGTTTCTTGTCTTGCGCGGCGGCGGGGGTCAGAAGAGCGCAGACACTCAAAACGGCAATCGCGGTGCGGAGCAAAGAGGTCATGTGCATCGGGCCTTACCGGTCGAAAGTTACGACGGTTGTGGAACCGCCCCCTGGTCGATGAATTCCGGCCCCCATACGGGGCAAAGCCGGCAATGTGAAGGCGGCAATGCGCCGCTGTGGGCAAAAGACTAGCCGCCAAAGGTTAACGGGGCCAGCCCGCTTGCGCTATAAGGCTGGCCCCGGCGCCCGCCGCCAACAGCTTAAGCGATTGTCCCCCATGAAAGCCCTGCTCTGCACCCGCTACGGCGGACCCGACGACCTCGAACTGGCCGATATCGCCGTGCCGGAGCCGGCCGCCGGCGAGGCGCTGGTCAAGGTCGCCGCCGCCGCGCTCAATTTCTTCGACACGCTGATCATCGCCGGCAAATACCAGGTCAAGCCGCCGATGCCGTTCTCACCGGCCGCCGAGTTCGCCGGCACGGTGGAAAAGCTGGGGTCGGGCGTGAGCGGGCTGAAAGTGGGCGACCGCGTGCTCGGCTATGGCAGCCATGGCGCCGCACGCGAATACCTGACCATGGCCGCCGACCGGCTGGTGAAGATCCCGGACGGCGTCGCATTCGAACGCGCCGCGGGCCTGACCGTCACCTACGGCACGACGCTTTATGCGCTCAAGGACCGCGCCGACCTCAAGAGCGGCGAGACGCTCGCAGTGCTGGGCGCCTCGGGCGGCGTCGGCCTGGCGGCGGTCGAGATCGGCAAGCTGATGGGCGCGCGGGTCATTGCCTGCGCCTCCTCGGCCGAGAAACTCGCCTTCACGCGCGAGCACGGCGCCGACGAGGGCATCGACTACGCCAAGGAGGACCTGAAGGAGGCGCTGCGCCGCGTCACGCAAGGCCACGGCGCCGACGTGATCTACGATCCGGTGGGCGGCGCCTATAGCGAGGCGGCACTGCGCTCGATCGCCTGGTACGGGCGCTTCCTGGTGATCGGCTTCGCCGCCGGCGAGATACCGAAACTGCCGCTCAACCTGCTGCTGTTGAAATCGTGCGACGTGCGCGGCGTGTTCTGGGGCGCCTGGATCGAGCGCGACAAGGCCGGTCACCGCGCCAACACCGAGCAGCTGTTGAAATGGGTGGCGGAAGGCAAGCTGTCCTCGCACGTGCACGCGGTCTATCCGCTCGCCGAGTTGGCCAAGGCGCTGAAAGCGATCGCGTCGCGGCAGGTAATGGGGAAGGTGATTTTGAAGCCGTAATATTCAGGTCGTCATTCCGGGGCGCGCACGAAGTGCGCGAACCCGGAATCCATAGTCCGCAGCGCCGGGGTTATGGATTCCGGGTTCGCCGCCATAGCGCGTCGAAGACGCGCGTTAACGCGCTTTTGGCGGCGCCCCGGAATGACGGCAGAGAGAGAGTCTATTGGCCCGCCAAATCCGTCAGCTTGTTCTTCGCCGCCTCGCGGTGCGCCGGATTGATGTAATCGGACACCAGCTTGAGTGCGGCGGCGAGCACGGCCGCGTCGTCGCCATAGCCGATGATCGGCAGCATGTCGGGCACGGCGTCGGTGGGCAGCACGAAATAGGCAATCGCCCCGAACAGCGCGGCCTTTACATGCACCGGCGTCTCGCGATCGAAGGCGCAGTAATAGGCGGCGAGCAGGTCCTCGGCGAAGGGAATGCGCGCGACGATGGGCGCCAGCTTGCGCCAGAAATCGCGCCGCAAGGCGTTGAGGTCGAAGCCGCTGTCGGCGGTGCTCATGGACATAATGTGGGCGGCAAAAATGGCAGGCGCAAGGTCGCCAAAGCCGCCTCAAGAGCCCGCCCAGGAACCCGCGACGCGCGCCAAAATAGTGTGATAGGCGTGCTCGGAGCGCTGATCCTCGACGTCATACAGGAATTTCAGGCCGCCGAGCGCATCGCGCACCAGATCGCTTTCGAACGCCGAATAAAGCCGCCCGCGCTCGTCGCGGATATCGGCCGGCCGCGTGATGCGCCAATTGAGCAGCAGCGTGCCGCCCGGCTTGAGCAGCCGCGCGATATTGGCGGCCGCCGGCGCGATCTCGGCGCGCGGCAGATGCATGAGCACGCCCTTGCAGAAGATATTATCAAAGCTTGCCGGCGCGACCTCGCGAAGGTCCGGCAAGACGGCGCGGCGGAACTCGATTTGCGGATGGCGCGCCCGCGCCTGCGCCAAAAGGCCATCGGAAGCGTCGAAGCCGACCGCGGCAAAGCCTTGACCCGCGAGCCAGGCCGTCAGCCGGCCGCCGCCGCTGCCGATATCGGCGGTCGACCCGCCGGGCTTGAAATGCTCGAGCATCAGGCTCTGCAAGCGACTGGCCTCGGGGCGCGCGAGCCAGCGGTCCACATAGGCCTGCGGGTCGCTGTCGTAGGCCGCGAGCGTGGACCGGTCCATAATTAGCCCGCGATCTTGTCCATCGCTTCCGCCAACTTGACGTCGAGCTCGGTGACGCCGCCGGCGTCGTGGGTCGATAGCGTCACCTCGACGGTCTTGTAGACGTTAAACCATTCCGGATGGTGGTCCATCTTCTCGGCCACCAAGGCCGCCCGCGTCATGAAGCCGAAGGCCTCGTTGAAATCCTTGAACACGAATTTCTTGGCGATGGCGTCGCGGCCGGCCACGTCCGACCAGCCGGAAAGCCCGGCCAAGGCCGCCTTGCGGGCTTCGGAAGTCAGTTTCTGTGCCATGATCTGCCCCTTTTGCCGCCCTTCCGCCGAGAACGCGTGGCCCTCGCAATGGGTCCGCTCAGATATTACGTTCTAGCCTGTCGTTCGGCCATACGAGGCTTCCATGTCCTGGTCTTTGAATATCGGCAGGGTGGCGGGAACGGTGGTGCGCATCCACCTCACTTTCCTGCTGTTTCTCGCCTGGATTTTCGCCGCCAGCTATGCCGCGAGCGGCGCCGCCACGGCCTGGGAGACGCTGCTGTTTGTGGTGCTGCTGTTTCTGTGCGTGCTGCTGCACGAGTTCGGCCACATCTTCACCGCCCGCGCCTTCGGCGTCGCCACCCCCTATGTGACGCTGCTGCCGATCGGCGGCGTGGCGCAGCTCGAGCGCATCCCGGAGGAGCCGTATGAGGAATTCCTCATCGCGATCGCCGGACCGCTGGTCAATGTCGCCATCACCATCGTGCTGGTGGTACTGGCCGGCGCGCATCTGAACCCGAGCGACGCCATGCTGGTCGAGAACGCGCATATCTCGATGATCGACCGGCTGGCGGTCGTCAATCTGTTCCTGGCGCTATTCAACCTGATCCCGGCCTTTCCGATGGACGGCGGCCGCGTGCTGCGCGCCGCGCTGGCGACAAAATGGGGCTATGTGCGCGCGACGGAGATTTCCGCCTCGATCGGGCAGTTCGTCGCTTTCGCGTTGGGCTTCATCGGGCTCTTGTACAACCCGCTGCTGATCTTCATCGCGATCTTCGTCTATCTCGCCGCGGCGTCGGAATCGCACATGGTGGCGCTGCGCGCGGCTTCGCACGGCGTGCCGGTCAGCCACGCCATGATGACGCGGTTCGCGACGCTGACGCCGGCGGCGCATATCGACGAAGCGGTGCAGACCTTGCTGGCCACCAGCCAAAGCGAGTTCCCGGTGGTGGACGGCATGGGCAAGCCGGCCGGCGTGCTCGACCGCGGCGCGCTCATCAAGGCGCTCAAGACGCTGGGGCCGGATTCGCGCGTGGCCGACGCCATGAGCCCGGAGCTTCCCACCGTCGGCCATCGCGTCACGCTCGAGCAGGCCTTCAAGGTGCTGCAGGAGAAATCGGCGCCAGCGGTCGGCGTGGTGGATGCCTCCGGCAAGCTGATCGGGCTGGTCACCGGCGAAACCATCGCCGAGATGATGATGCTGCGCGAGGCCTTGCCGCAGGGCCCGCGCTTCGGCCCCTGGGGAAGGGCGCAGGGGGCTTAGTGTCATTCCGGGGCGCGAGCGCAGCTCGCGAGCCAGGAATCCAGGGCAAGGTTCACAGTCGTGGCCCCTGGATTCCGGGTCCGCCGCCATAGCGCGTCGAAGACGCGCGTAAACGCGCTTATGGCGGCGTCCCGGAATGACAGTTAATGAGGCCGCTCAGGACTCAGTTGCATCCCGCTTGGTCGTGACTATATTGCGCCGCAGCAGCGCGTCGCGGGTCCGAATCGGCCCGCGCTTTTGGTTTTTGGAACCGTAATGAACATTCGCAACGTCGCCATCATCGCCCACGTCGACCACGGTAAAACCACCCTCGTCGACCGCCTGCTGCAGCAGTCTGGCGTCTATCGGGCCAACGAGCGCCAGGTCGAGCGCGCGATGGATTCCAACGACCTCGAACGCGAGCGCGGCATCACGATTCTCGCCAAGGCCGCTTCGGTCGAGTGGAAGGGCACGCGCATCAATATCGTCGATACGCCGGGCCACGCCGATTTCGGCGGCGAGGTCGAGCGCATCCTCAACATGGTGGATGGCGCGCTGGTGCTGGTCGACGCCGCCGAAGGCCCGCTGCCGCAGACCAAGTTCGTGGTGTCGAAGGCGCTCAAGATGGGTCTCAAGCCCATCGTCGTGATCAACAAGGTCGACCGCTCGGACGCGCGCGCGACGCAAGTGGTCAACGAGGTGTTCGACCTGTTCGCCGCGCTCGATGCAACCGACGAGCAGCTCGACTTCCCGATTCTCTACGGCTCGGCCAAGCAAGGCTGGATGGCGCGGGACCTCGAAGGGCCGCAGGACCGGGGCATGCAGCCGCTGTTCGATCTGATCCTCGATCACGTCAAGCCGCCGGTCGTGCAGGACGGCCCGTTCCGCCTGCTCGGCACCATTCTCGAATCCAATCCGTATCTCGGCCGCATCATCACCGGGCGTATTACGTCGGGCGTCGTGAAGCCGAACCAGAGCGTCAAGGTGCTCGGCCACGATGGCAAGCTCGTCGAGAACGGCCGCATCACCAAGGTGCTCGCCTTCCGCGGCCTCGAGCGCGTGCCGGTCGAGGAAGCGTCGGCCGGCGACATCGTCGCGGTGGCCGGGCTGCCGAACGCCACCGTCGCGCACACCATCTGCGCGCCGGAAGTAGAGACGCCGCTGCCGGCGCAGCCGATCGATCCGCCGACGCTCGCCATGATCTTCCGAGTCAACGACAGTCCGCTCGCCGGCACCGAGGGCGACAAGGTCACCGGCCGCATGATCCGCGACCGGCTGCTGCGCGAGGCGGAAGGCAATGTGGCGCTGCGCGTGCGCGAATCGGACGAGAAGGATTCCATGGAGGTGGCCGGGCGCGGCGAACTGCAGCTCGGCATCCTGATCGAGACCATGCGGCGCGAGGGTTACGAACTGTCGGTGTCGCGGCCGAAGGTGCTGCTGCGCGAAGACGAGAAGACCGGCGAGACGCTGGAGCCGATCGAGGAGGTCGTGATCGACCTCGACGAGGAGCATTCCGGCATCGTGGTGCAGAAAATGTCGGAGCGCAAAGCCGAGATGCTGGAGATGAAGCCGTCCGGCGGCGGGCGCCTGCGGCTCGTGTTCCACGCGCCGACGCGCGGGCTGATCGGCTATCAGGGCGAACTGCTCACCGACACGCGCGGCACCGCCATTATGAACCGCGTGTTCCACGGCTACGCGTCCTACAAGGGCCCGATCCAGGGCCGCCGCAACGGCGTGCTGATCTCGAACGACAAGGGCGATGCGGTCGCCTATGCGCTGTGGAACCTGGAGGCGCGCGGGCCGATGGTGATCGAGCCGGGCTGGAAGGTCTATGCCGGCATGATCGTCGGCGAACACACGCGCGGCAACGATCTCATCGTCAACGTGCTCAAGGGCAAGAAGCTGACCAATATCCGCACCACCTCGAAGGACGAGGCGGTGCGGCTGACGCCGCCGATCCGCATGACGCTGGAGAAGGCGCTCGCCTATATCGAGGACGACGAGCTGGTCGAGGTGACGCCCAAGTCGATCCGCCTGCGCAAGAAGCTGTTGGACGAGAACGACCGCAAGAAGGCTGAGCGGCAGAAGGAAGCCGAGACGGTGTGAGGTTTCATACTTCACCCCGCGCGCGGAAGAGCGCGAGCGCGCCTGCCCGGACAGATTAGAACGACACGAATCAGGCCGGGCGATTTAGTTGTCGCGTCCCGCCGGCAATCCGTCCCATAGCGGTACACAACCGATGCACCGTCCGCGCGCAGCCCGACGCCCGCGCGCCAATTCGGCAGGTTCCGCCGCTTCATTATCGCGTACCTGTGACCAGTAATCCACACCGTTAACCGGTCGTTAATTATAGGGCTTGAAGGCGCCAGGGTTCGTTGCTTCTATTCGGCAATGAGCACGACCCTGATAGAGATTCGCCGCGCCAAGGCTTCGGACGCGGCGGACGTCGCCGAGACCCATGACGAGTCATGGCGCACGGCCTATCAGGGCATCATCCCCGGCAACGAGCTCGACAAGCTGATCAACCGGCGCGGCCCGGACTGGTGGGACTCGGCGATCCGCAAGGGCAGCCGCATCACCATCCTGCAGTTCGGCGAACAGGTTGCCGGCTACGCCAACTACGGCCGCAACCGCGCGCGCAGCCTGTTCTATGACGGCGAGGTCTACGAGCTTTACCTGCGTCCCGAATTCCAGGGGCTGGGCTTCGGCCGCCGCCTGTTCTCCGCCGCGCGCAAGGACCTGCTGCAGAGCGGGCTGAAGAGCCTGATCGTGTGGGCGCTGTCCGACAACGAGCCGGCGGTGGAATTCTATCGCGCGCTCGGCGGCCGCGCGGTGGCGCGCTCCTCCGAGCGCTTCGGGCCGAAGACGCTCGATAAGGTGGCTTACGCCTGGCAAGGGTGAGGCGTTTCGTTCTCTCCATCGTCATTCCGGGGCGCGTGCGAAGTGCGCGAGCCCGGAATGACAGCGTCTAGATGTTCGGCGCCGCCAACCCGTTCTGCGAACACGCCGCGCGCAGAGTGTTGAGCAACAAGCACGCAATCGTCATCGGCCCGACGCCGCCCGGTACGGGTGTCATCGCGCCGGCGATCTTCGAGGCTTCCGTAAAAGCCACGTCGCCGACCAGGCGCGATTCTTGCCGCCCTCGGCGGGCAGCCGGTTGATGCCGACATCGATGACGATGGCGCCCGGCTTGATCCAGTCGCCGCGGATCATTTCCGGGCGCCCTATCGCGGCGACCAGCAGATCTGCGCGGCGGCAGACGGCGGCGAGATCGCGCGTCTTGGAATGGCAGATGGTGACGGTGGCGTTCTCGTTGAGCAGCAATTGCGCCACCGGCTTGCCGACGATGTTGGAGCGGCCGACCACCACCACCTCCAGACCGGAAAGCGAGGGCTGCGCGGTCTTCGCCAGCATCACGCAGCCCATCGGCGTGCAGGGCGCCAGCGCCGGCAGGCCGCTCGCCAGCCGCCCGACATTGAGCGGATGGAAGCCGTCGACGTCCTTGGCCGGATCGATTGCCGCGATGATCTTGTGCGCGTCGATCTGCGGCGGCAGCGGCAACTGCACCAGAATGCCGTTCACCGCGGCGTCGGCGTTGAGCCTGCCGACGAGGCCGAGCAGCTCGGCCTCGCCCGTGTCGGCCGGCAGCTTGTGGTCGAAGGCGCGCAGGCCGGCTTCCGCCACCGCCTTCGTTTTGCTGCGCACATAGACCTGGCTCGCCGGATTGTCGCCGACCAGCACCACCGCGATGCCGGGCGTCAGATCGTGCGAAGCTTTCAGGCGCGCGGCCTCGGCCGCGACCCTGCCGCGCAAGTCCGCGGCGATGGTTTTGCCGTCGATGATTTTTGCCGTCATGACGATGTCCTAGCGCGCCGCGGCGATCTTCTCCAGCGCCGCGATCAGCACATCTGCGTCGCCCACGATCGTCAGCCGCTTGAGGCGGGACGTGGCCCCGGCGCTTAAGCGCACATCGCGCGGGGGCACGCCCACCGCCTTGGCGATCAGGCGCACCAGCGCGTCGTTGGCTTCGCCCTCGCTCGGGGCCGCGCGCACGCGCGCCTTCAAGACGCTGCTGCCGTCGGCCAATTGCTCGATGCCGTCGATTGAATCGCGCCCACCCTTGGGCGTCAGCCGCACGGCGAGCGCCACGCCGCCCTTAGCCGCAGCCCAGGGCTTGGTCATTTTCGTTGGCGCATGATCTTATCCGAAAACCGGTACCCACTTTTCGGGATCAGGCGCCGGTCAGAACACGTTGGGATAGACGTAGCGGACGATGACGTTCTCGAGGAACAGGATGATCAGGATCAGGATCACCGGCGAGATGTCGATGCCGCCGAGATTGGGCAGCAGGTTGCGGATCGGCCTGAGCGCCGGCTCGGTGATGCGGTAGAGGAACTCGCCGATGCCCGCCACCAGCGCGTTGCGGGTGTTGACCACGTTGAAGGCGATCAGCCAGGACAGCACGGCGGCCGCGATCAAGAGCCAGATGTAAATCTGCAGCACCAGCAGGACAATATCGAGAACCGCGCGCATGATTCGTCGTCCGTTTGAAAACCGGCCGGAAACTAACCGCTCAGGCGACCGCGAACAAGCCGACGGGCGGCCGCAACCGGGGCGCGGGGGTCTGCTTGACAGGCTGCGACCCGGGCCCTAAATGGCGCGAACTCGCTCATTTTCGGCGCGACGGTCCGTTGGACCCCTTTATCGTCGCCGTTTTGGCGGGGCCGTAGCTCAGCTGGGAGAGCGCCTCGTTCGCAATGAGGAGGTCAGGGGTTCAAATCCCCTCGGCTCCACCATTTTCTGCCGATCCCGCGCGGCACGCATCCACATTTTCGATTTCTAGACAGCCCGCATGGCGTTGCTTAGCCAACGCTGCGCCGCCCTGTTTTTTGTCGAGGCCCGGGTGCGGCCTGTCTTTCTTTCCTCGAACAGGCGTCCGGGGAGTCGCCCCCGAACAGGGGTCCGGGGAGTCGCCCCCCGTAAAAGAGCCGAGGGGATGGAGCGCCGCGAGGCGCTTACCTAGTCCGCGCTTTGCGAGGCGCGGCGCGCGTCTTTGCGAAGACGCGCTCGCCTCACGGCGCTCCATGTGCGGCGTTTTCCTTACAGCGCCGGGCCGCGCTTTGCCCGCGGTGCCTTCGTCCTGCCTTCGGCTTTCGAGCTCGCGACGCCTTTCGGGTCAATCGCTCCTTCGCAAGCCTCGGGCGCTCTGAAAGCGTCCGCCGTCAGCCAGCTCCTGGCAGGGGGCCGTAGTACCCCCGGGCGGAGCCCCGACGCCGCCCGGGCGCGGGTTACGAGCCCGCGCGCAGGCGCCGCATCGGTCTTGGGCCCGCGCTTTCGCGCGGTTTCAAGACCCGAACCGCCGCGGATGCCGCATCTCCGGCACCCGCCGTCCGCCGCTCCGTCTTCGGCACGTCTCCGGAAGACGCCCCTCGAAGAGCGGGACGGGGGTTAGTATAATGGTCCTAGGATTGGAGTCAAGGGCGAGTAGGAATATTTTTTGGTGGCCGCGGCCCGACCCAGCCGCCTGTTGCTAGGACATTGCGGCAGGGGCGACGGCCAGATTACCCTGCATTCCATCGGACTAAATCCCGGGGCTTAAGGCAATGGATGAAATTCGTGCATTTGTTGGACATCTGCTTTAGGACGATGACGCGGAGGCTCGTGAACAAGTTCTTACATCATTTTCCCAGACTCTCTAATGCGCTCCCGAACTTTTCTTGAACTCATGCAGAGTACTGCACAACCACAACAAATTTCGGAAAACGCCCTAGCGCTTATTGAGGGGCGCAATCTTTTCATCGGATTTTGCACGAAGAAAGAAAGGGCAATCGATACCAAATCACTGGCTCCAGCTTTATTTCAAAAGGAAACATTGAAAGGGCGAAACGCCGAATTTCAGTGGAAGACATCTGATTGGATCATCCAAGAAATTCGAGGTTCGTTCGAATTCATTGGCGTTCTCCGCCGCAGAAGGTCGCACCAAGCAAGATTATTTGCGGATCTCGTTACCTGTTACGAGACAAGCAGCAGCCGTTCTCATCCAGTGATGAGCGTGTGGTGAGACTTTTTCCTGATGACGTCCCGGTGATTTTTAGACGCGTTATGAGAATTACCTTACGGATGTTCCGACAGCAAAGAAATTTAATCCCGATCCGGTCTATGCGCTTCGATCTTGCCTGACAAGCGTTGCCTCAGCCGGTCGATAAGTCCATCTAATTACATCATAGTCAAATTAAAACCTAGAACAAAAAAAACATGTGACTCATTGATGAGTCACGTGGATTTTCCGCGTCGAACGAGGCGCGCAGTGCGCCACTGGCAATGAAATAGATTCGTGGCTGTGATACCGGAAAGCGCTGGGGCGCGGGCATTTCCAAGTCCTCGCCCTCGCATTGAGCTTAAGTCATTATCGCTACATAAATATTTTTGCGCGGAATCTAAAGGTAGCCCTTTTGGCGAAAACCTTGAGTTGTCACGACTTTTGGGGTTTTTCCCCGTAGATGCCCCCGTTTTTGGGTAGAGTCCGTTCCGATTGGGAGACGGACAGATGCGTAAGAGCAGGTTCAGCGAAGAGCAGATCATCAAGATGCTGAAGGAGCACGCTGCCGGGCTATCGGCTGGTGATGTGTGCCGCAAGTACGGCATCAGCGATGCCACGTTCTACAAGTGACGCTCGCGTTTCAGCGGAGTAAAAGTCTCTTACGCCCGCAAGCTGACGGCTCAGAAAGACGAGAATCGCCGGCTCAAGAAGCTCCTGGCGGAGTCGATGTTGGATGCCTCGACGCTGAAGGAGATGCTCGGAAAAAACTTCTGACGCCCAGCTTGCGCAAGCGTGCTGTGACCTGGGCGGTCCGAGACAGGGGCTATTCGCGGCGGCGAGCCTGTGGGCTCGTCGGCCTGCACCCGAAGACCTATCGCTATGCGTCCAAGCGGACTGGCGATGAAGAACTGCGGGCCAGGCTGCGGGAACTGGCCTCACAGAGGCGGCGGTTCGGCTATCGCCGTCTGGGCCTGCTCCTGGCCCGCCAGGGCATCCGGCTGAACCACAAGAAGCTCTATCGGCTCTACAAGGAAGAACGGCTCTCCGTGCGCAAGCGCGGGGGTCGCAAGCGAGCCTTGGGCACGCGGGCGCCGATGGCGATCCCGCAGGACCGGAACCTGCGCTGGTCGCTCGACTTCGTGATGGACACGTTGGTGAGCGGCCGGCGCTTCCGTATCCTCACCGTGGTCGATGACTTCAGCCGGGAGTGCCTCAGCCTGGTCGCAGACACCTCGCTCACTGGGCCTCGGGTCGTACGGGAGATCGATCGCATCGTCGAGATGAGGGGCTGCCCCGGCATGATCGTCAGCGACAACGGCACCGAACTGACCTCAAACGCCGTGCTGGCCTGGCAGCAGGAGCATGGCGTCGAATGGCACTACATCGCGCCGGGCAAACCGATGCAGAATGGCTTCGTGGAGAGCTTCAATGGCCGGCTGCGTGATGAGTGCCTCAACGAGCACCTCTTCGCCAACCTGAATGAGGCGCGCCAGATCATCGAAGCATGGAGGATCGACTACAACACCAACCGACCGCACACGAGCCTCAACGGGCTCACACCAACCGAGTTTGCAGCACGCCCCAGACAGGGGCAAAACTGGAACAGACTCTCCTTATGAACGAGGGCAAGTTGGGGAGCAGGTCACACTAGGTACAAAAAAGATGATCAAGCACCGCATCGAATATGCATGCACTATCCAAGGGCGCATGGCAAAGGGCACAGTTACAAGGACTCAAGACCGGGAACCGTCTGCGGCTGTGGGTTTGCTCGGTATAGGAGATGAAAAGCCAAAGGTGCTGATGCTCATCAACGACAAGGGCACCGAAATAAAAGTCATGGAAGGCCCCTATAGTGTCGCGCCAACTTTATATGACCTGCGAAGACCCACTCCACGCGCGACTCCGGTAACGAGGCTTGCGCGAGTTTAGCGAGTGCGGCCCGACTCAAGGGCGGCGACTTCCAGGATTGAAGGGGGGCGGGCCCACCCGGATTTCGCTTCGCTCCATCCGGGCTACAGCTTCGCCTCCCCCTCCCCCACCAACCGCCGCTGCAACGGCAGCGCCTGCCAGCCGAAGCGCTCGGCGATCACGCCCCACAGCCCGTTGGGCGCGAACAGCATGACGAGCAATCGCCACCGCGCCCATGATCAGCAGGTAGATGCTGCCGAGGTCGGACAGCGTCTGGCGCATGACGAAGAAGATGACGGTGCCGATGATCGGCCCCTCGATGCGGCCGATGCCGCCGATCACCGTGATGAAGATGACCACCGCGGTCCAGTCGTTCACCGAGAAGGCGGTGTCGGGCGAGATGCGCAGCTTCATCAGGAAGATCAGCCCGCCGATCAGGCCGGTGCCGAAGGCGGTCAGCACGTAGACGACGAGCTTCACGCGCGTGACGTCGATGCCGTTGCTGCGCGCGGCGATCTCGTTGTCGCGGATGGCGGTGAGCGCGAGGCCGTGGCGCGAGCGCAAGAGCGCGACGATCGAGGCGAGCACGACGACGGTGAGCGCGAGCGCGAGCCAGTAGGTTTCCAGCTCGCGCAAGTGACGGCTCGGCGCCATGGCGATGACGACCTGCGCCGGCAGGCTGATGCCGGAGCCGCCGCCCAGCACCGAGACCTGCGAGGCGACCAGGCGGAACACTTCCGCCATCACCCAGGTGCCGATGGCGAAGTAAGCGCCGCGCAGGCGGAACATGAGCGCGGCGACCGGCACCGAGACGACGGCCGCGATCGGGCCCGGCGATCAGGATGGAGACAATCGGGTTGAGGCCGACGATCATGGCGAGCGCGAACATCACGTAGCCGCCGAGGCCGACGTAAGCCTGCTGGCCGACCGACACGAGGCCGGCATAACCGGCGAGCAGGTTCCACAGGCTGGCCAGCGCCACGTAAGTGAAGATCTCGGCCAAGAGGCGCAGCGTCTCGCGGTCGCCCCAATAGGGCGCGAGCGCGAGCACGATCAGGCCGAGCGCGATGCCGGCGACGCCGATGCGGCTCGACGTGGTGGAGTGCTCGACTTTAGCTTTTTCTTGCGTCATCCCGACACCTTGGGAAACAGGCCCTGCGGGCGCAGCGCCAGGATGATCAGGAAGACGACGTGGCCGGCGAGCAATTGCCAGCCGGGATTGAGCTGCGCGCCGATCGCCTGCGAGACGCCGAGGATGATGCCGCCGGCGAGCGTGCCCCACATCGAGCCGAGGCCGCCGATGATCACCGCCTCGAAGCCGAAGATGAGGCGCGCCGGGCCGATGGAGGGATCGAAATTGGCGCGCACGGCGAGGAACACGCCGGCAATCGCAATGACGGCGAGCGAGAGCGCCATGGCCATGGCGAAGACGTGGCGGGTGTCGAGGCCCATGAGCTGCGCCACCGGCTGGTCGTCCGAGGTGGCGCGGAAGGCGCGGCCGAGCGCGGTGCGGTAGAACAGCGCCTGCAGGGCGGCGATGACGGCGACGGCGACCACGAACTGGATGAAGGGCAGGACGCCGACCCAGATGCCGTGCGCCACCTGCACGGTCTGGATCTCGATTGCGCCGGCGTTGAGCTTGCGGCTATCGGCGGTGAACAATTCGAGCAGGCCGTTCTGGATGATGATGGAGAGGCCGAAGGTCACCAGCAGCGGCGGCAAGATGTCCTCGCCGAGCGTGAAATTCAAAAGGCCGCGCTGCAGCGCGTAGCCGATCAGCGCCATGATCGGCACCACGAAGACGATGGCCGTGAGCGGATCGATGCCGAGGCCTTGCGTGACCATGAGCGCGACGTAAGCGGCGAGCACGATGAGGTCGCCATGCGCGATGTTCACGAGCCGCATGACGCCGAAGATGAGCGAGAGGCCGGCGGCGAACATGGCGTAGAGCCCGCCGATCAGCACGCCTTGTAATATGACGTTGAGCCATTCGGTCATGGCCGCACTGCTCCAACCTCTCGGTCGTCATGCCCGGCCTTGTGCCGGGCATCCACGCCTCGCTCCGCGGTCAACAAAAAAGACGTGGATGGCCGGGACAAGCCCGGCCATGACGGCGGATAGTGTTGCAACCGTCTCGTCATCCCCTCACACCCCGAAATACGCCGCCGAAATATCCTCGCGCGTCAGTTCGCCCGCCTTGCCCTGCAGCGCGATGCGGCCTTCCTGCAGGCAATAGACCTGCCCCGCGGCATTGAGCGCCTGCACGATGTCCTGCTCGACGATGATGAGCGAGAGCCCCTCGCCGACGATCTCCGGCAGGCGCGCATAGATGTCGCGCACGATGATCGGCGCGAGGCCGAGGCTGATCTCGTCGCACAGCAAAAGCCGCGGGTTGGCCATGAGCGCGCGCGCGATCGCGGCCATCTGCTGCTGGCCGCCGGAGAGCGCCGGCGCCGGCAGACGGCGGCGCTCGGCCAGCACCGGAAACAGCGCGTAGATGCGCTCGAGCGACCAGGGGCCGGGCCTTTTCGTTTGGCCGCCGATCAGGAGATTTTCCTCGACCGTGAGCGAGGGAAACAGCCGGCGGCCTTCCGGCACCATGGCGATGCCGCGGCGGACCATGGCGAAGGCGGGGGCGCCATCGGTGCGCGCGCCGTCGAACACGATCTCGCCGTGGCGCGGCGCCATCAGGCCGGCGATGGTTCGCAGCAGCGTGCTTTTTCCCGCGCCGTTGGCGCCGATCACCGCCACCACCTCGCCGGGCTCGACGCGCAGCGACACGCCGAACAGCGCCTGGAAATCGCCGTAGAAGGCGTCGATCGCGCGCACGTCGAGGAGGGGTTCAGGCATCGGCCTCGATCCCCATGTAGATCTCCGCCACCTGCGGGCTCTTGATCACCGTGCGCGGGTCGCCCTCGGCGATGAAGCGCCCGCCATGCAGCACGGCGAGGCGGTCGACGGCGGCGAGCAGCGCGTGCACCACGTGCTCGATCCACACGATCGAGACGCCGCCGGCGCGCACGTCCTTGATCAGCGCAACGAGCGCGCCGCATTCGTGCTCGGTCAGCCCGCCCGCCACCTCGTCGAGCAGCAGCACGCGCGGGCGCGTCGCCAGCGCGCGCGCCAGCTCGAGCCGCTTGCGATCGAGCAGCGTCAGGCCGCCGGCGCGGCGGTTGGCCTTGTCGGCGAGGCCGCAGCGGGTAATCAGCGCGGCGCAGCGGTCGTAGACGGCGGCCTCGCGCTCGCCGGCGCCGAAGGCCGCCGCCACCACCACGTTCTCGAACACGGTCATGCCGGCAAACGGCTGCGGAATCTGGAACGAGCGCGCAAGCCCCAGGCGGCAGCGTTTCTCGGGCGAAGTGCGCGTGATGTCTTCGCCGTCGAAGACGACGCGGCCGGCGTCGGGCGCGACGGTGCCGGCGGCGATGCCGAACAGCGTGGTCTTGCCGGCGCCGTTCGGGCCGATGATGCCGAGCGCCTCGCCCTCGCCGAGCGCAAGATCGACGCCGTCGGCCACCACCACGGCGCCGAACCGCTTCGAGATTTTCTCCAGCGCCAGGATGGGTGCCATCGTCCGTTCAGCCGCTCCCCGCTCGACCGCAGAGCCTAGCATGTCCAGTCAATTCCGATTGACTGGACCTACGCCGCTCATTCCCGTCCCCGCCTGCGCGAGGACAGGCTCCAGCGGGAATCCAGCATATGATTGCCAGTCCGGAGCCGGCCCTGGGCCCCCGCTTGCGCGGGGACGAACGGGTGATTCCACGCAAATCAAAATTGCCCTAGTCTTTGGTAGCCGCATTGGCGCGCGCGATCAAATCAAGGGAGACTTTTCATGAGCACGCTGGCCGCGGAACTGCCGAAGGAAATGGCGTCCTTGCAGTTGCGCCCGATCTTCATCTTCCGCATCAACGTGGCCAAGCCCTTCGTCATCGGGCAGACGCCGAGCCCGGACCGCCGCGTCGGCGAGATCACCGGCGGCACGTTCGAGGGCGAGCGGCTCAAGGGCAAGATCCTGTCGGGCGGCAGCGACTGGCAGAACGTGCGGCGCGACGGCTCGTGGCTGCTCGACGTGCGCATCGTGCTGGAGACCGACGACGGCCATCTCATCGGCATGACCTACAAGGGCATCAGGCACGGGCCGAAAGACGTGCTCGACCGCATCGCGCGCGGCGAGAACGTGAGCCCGGCGGACTACTACCTGCGCGTCGCGCCGTTCTTCGAGACCGCGTCGGAGAAATACGGCTGGCTCAACAACGTGATCGCGGTGGGCACCGGGCATCGCCTGCCGAGCGGGCCGATCTACCAGATATTCGAGGTGCTGTAGCGCCCGCCGGGGAAGAAGACGGCGGCGCCACAGCACCTCGCGCCGGCGTCAGGAGATGTATTCCATCTTGCCGCCGGTCGGGATCGCGGGCGCGGTTTTGTTGTCGACGATGACGATGTCGTATTTGTTGGCGCTGCCCTTGCGCAGCCGCCATTGGCCGCCGACCAGCGGCGTCTTGGCGATGTTCTTCTGCGCGAAGGGCGGCAGCTTGGCGCCGTTCCAGGCGATATGGCCGACGATGGTGTCGAGCTTGGTCGCCTGAATGGCCTTCACCGTCGCCTTGGCATCGCCGGTCTTAGCCGTGCGCTTGAGCACGTCGACCGCCACTTCGAACAGCGCGTGCACGAAGCCGATCGGCTGCGTCCACTGCTTGCCGGTGGCCTTCTCGTAGGCGTCGCCCAGGTGCTTGGCCGACTTGCCGGTGAGCGAGGACTTGAACGGGTGGCTCGGCGTCCACCACACTTCCGACGACAGGTTGTTGCCGTTCTTGCCGAGCGCTTCCACCGCCACCGGGAACAGGATGGCCTTGCCGATGGAGGCGACCTTCGGCTTGAAGCCCTGCTGCAGCGCCTGATTCCAGAACGTCGTGAAGTCGGGCGGGATCATCACGCCGGTGATGATGTCGCATTTGGCCTGCTTGAAGGCGGAGATCTGCGAGGTGAAGTTGTCGGTCAGGTTCTGGTAGCGGCCGGGATCGGTGAGCTTGTAGCCGAGCTTGTCGAGCACCGGCGGGAAGCCGACATGTTTGTCGCCCCAGGCATTGCCGTCGCCGTCGTTCGGGAACATGCCGCCGACCGATTTGTCGGTTTTGAGCTGCTGCCACATGTTGGTGTAGACGGCGATCACGTCTTCGAGGCCCCAGAAGAAATGATAGGTGTAGTTGAACGGCTTCCAGCTCTTGGGGTCGTTCGGGTGCTGCTGGCGGCCGATGAAGTAAGGCTGCCACGGCGCGACCGAGGAGATGCACGGCACCTCGTTGACCTCGCATTGCGTGGAGACCGGGTTGGTGGTTTCCGGCGTCGAAGCGACCAGCATGATGTCGACGCCGCCGTTGATCAGCTCGTTGGCGACGTCGGCGGCGCGGCTGGCGTTGGACTGGCTGTCCTTGACCTGCACCTCGACCGGATAGCTGGCGCCGCCGATCTTGACGCCGCCTTTCACGGTCTTGAGGAAGTTGGAGATGATGAAGTTGTCGGCCTCGGCGAAGGCGGCGAGCGGACCGGTCTGCGGGCTGACATAGCCGAGCTTGATGGTCTTGGCGGCCCGCACGGCGGGCGCGAAGACCGGACTGAAGGCGAGGGTCGCGCCGGCGGCGGCGGAGCCGGCGACAAAGGTGCGGCGCGTGACGCGGCGGCGCGCGCGGCCGCGATGCTTCCCATCGAGCATGGAGTCCTCCCCGTGTAGCGGCCCGAATTTTCGGTGCCGGCGTTTCCTCGCGGCCGGCTGTCGCGCGCTTCCCGACACTGTTGAGCGCCCGTTGCGGGCCGGTCGCGCGTCAGCCTTGACCGATCTTTTGCGTTCGATTATCGAACATTAGTTCGTTATTCGATCATTGTAGCCGCAGGTCGCTTGCTGTCAATTGCGGAGATACAGGCTTTGGAGCGAATAGCGACGATCTGGGACCCTTTCCGTTCGTCCCCGCGAAAGCGGGGACCCAGGGCCAAGACTACCGACGTAGATTTTTGGCGCTGGATTCCGCTTTCGCGGGAATGAGCGGAGAATACATCGACCCAAACGAAAACTGCTTTAGCAATGCTCAACCGCGATAAGCCGCGCGAGCGGGAAGGCGACGACAAGGAGTTCATGGCGACGCTCGCCAAAGGGCTCGCCGTGCTCGGCTGTTTCGGCAAGCAGCGCCCGACCATGACGCTGTCGGAGGCGGCGGCCGCCGCAAACCTGTCGCGCGCCACCGCGCGGCGCATCCTGCGCACGCTGAGCGAACTCGGCTATGTCGAGCAGCAGGGCCGCGACTTCGCGCTGTCGCCCAATATCCTCAAGCTGGGCTTTGCTTATCTCGCCACGCAAAGCTGGATCGAGCGCGCGCAACCGCTGCTGAAAGAGCTGAGCGAACGGCTGCAGGAGTCGGCCTCGGCCGCCATCCTGGAAGGCAACGAGATCGTCTATGTCGTGCGGGTGCCGACGCGCCGCATCATGTCGGCGAGCATTTCCGTCGGCAGCCGGCTGCCGGCGTTCCACACCGCGCTCGGCCGCGTGCTGCTCGGCTATCTCGACGAGGCCGAGATCTGGCGGCGGCTGAAGTCGCAGCGCATCGAGGCCCATACGCCCTCGACCATCACCGATTTGCAGGCGCTGTTCGAGCGCGTGCGCCTCGACCGCGAGCAGGGCTTCGCCATCGTCGACGAGGAGCTCGAGCGCGGCTTGCGCGCGCTGGCCGTGCCGGTGATCGACCGCTCCGGGCAAGCGATCGGCGCCGTCAATATGTCGACGCACACCGGGCGCACCACCCGTAACGAAATGCGCGATCATTTTCTGCCGGCGCTGAAGCAAATCGCCGAGCAGGTGCGCAGCTCGGTGGCGTGAGAGTGGTTGGTCGGACGACGCCGCTTCTGACTTAATCCGTCATCCTGAGGTGGCTTCGCGAAGCGAAGCCCTCGAAGGATGAACGGTCCCTGAGTTGCCGAAGGGCGAAGGCACAGGCCGCTCATCCTTCGAGGCTCGCGCGCTACGCGCGCTCGCACCTCAGGATGACGGCGAGAGGTCAGAGCCCCGCGCTCTTGTCTTAAAGGCCATTGCGCTCTAACGTTTGCACAGGTTCGGACATCGTACATGTGTTCGAATATCGAACAAAAATAATAAGCAGGGCAGGATCAACACTTTAGGAGAGCGGCCATGAACGTGCGCGCCAATCCGGAGGCCTTCGCGGCCGATCCGACCACCATCGGCAAGGCCGAAGTCAGCAAACCGCAGACGGCCGAGGAATATCTGGAGTCGCTCAACGACGGCCGCGAGGTCTTCATCTACGGCGAGAAGGTGAAGGACGTCACCAAGCATCCGGCCTTCCGCAACACAGCGCGCATGGTGGCGCGGCTCTACGGCGCCCTGCACGACGACAAGCACAAGGACAAGATCCTGGTGCCGACCGAGACCGGCAACGGCGGCATGACGCACGCCTTCTTCAAGGCGCCGAAGACGACCGAGGAGATGATCGCCGGGCGCGACGCCATCGCCGAATGGGCGCGGCTCTGCTACGGCTGGCTCGGGCGCGCGCCCGACTACAAGGCGGCGTTCCTGGCCACGCTCGGCGCCAATGCCGAGTTCTACGAGCCTTATCAAGACAACGCCAAGCGCTGGTACAAATACTGCCAAGAGCGCGTGCCTTTCGTTAATCACGCCATCATCCATCCGCCGGTCGACCGCGACCGTCCGCCCAACGAAGTGGCGGACGTGTGCGCGCATGTCGAGAAGGAAACCGACAAGGGGCTGATCGTCTCCGGCGCCAAGGTGGTGGCGACCGGCTCGGTGCTGACCAACTACACCTTCGTCGCGCACCACGGGCTGATCCCGGTGAACGACAAGAAGTTCGCCTGCGTGTTCATGGTGCCGACCAACAATCCGGGCGTGAAGTTCATCTGCCGCACCTCGTACGAGATGACGTCGACGGTGATGGGCTCGCCCTTCGACTATCCGCTGTCGAGCCGCGTCGACGAGAACGACGCCGTGTTCATCATGGACAAGGTGCTGGTGCCCTGGGAGAACGTGTTCGTCTATGCCGACGTCGACAAGGCCAACAACTTCTTCCCGCGCACCGGCTTCCTGCCGCGCTTCGTGGTGCACGGCTGCACGCGCCTCGCGGTCAAGCTCGACTTCATCGCCGGTCTGCTGCTGAAGGCGACGGAAGCCGCCGGCACCAAGGATTTCCGCGGCGTGCAGGCCAATGTCGGCGAGGTGATCGCCTGGCGCAATCTGTTCTGGGCGCTGTCGGACGCCATGGTGCGCGACCCGCGGCCGTGGATCGGCGACTACGTGCTGCCCAACATGGACCCGGGCAACGCCTATGCCATCATCGCCACCATCGCCTACAGCAAGGTCAAATACATCATCGAGCAGACCGTGGCCTCCGGCCTCATCTATCTCAACTCGCACGCGCGCGACTTCAAGAACCCGGAGATCAGGCCCTATCTCGACCAATACCTGCGCGGCTCCAACGGCTACAAGGCCGAAGAGCGCGTGAAGCTGATGAAGCTGTTGTGGGACTGTATCGGCAGCGAGTTCGGCGGGCGGCACGAGCTGTACGAGATCAATTACGGCGGCTCGACGGAAGAAATCCGCCGCTACTGCCTGTTCGGTGCGCAGGCCTCCGGCAATGCCGACAAGTTCAAGGGCTTCGCCGAGCAATGCATGGCCGAATACGATCTCGACGGCTGGCGGGTGCCCGACCTGACCGATCCCGGGGAGCTGAGCTATCACGCGCTGACCGGAGCCAAATAGGCCTAGAAAGTGTGCGGAAAACGAGCGGGAACAGCGCGCGGGCACGGAACGTTGCCATGAACGTGCACGACAAACACAAACCCGTGGATGCCGCGCTGTTCCGCCGCGTGATGAGCCGCTTCGCCACCGGCGTGACGGTGATCACGGCGCAGGCGGACGACGCCGTGCGCGGCATGACCGCCAACGCCTTTCTTTCGGGCTCGCTGGAGCCGCCGCTCTGCGTGGTGTCGGTGGCGCATCGGGCGCACATGCACGAGCATCTCGCGGCGGCCGGCCGCTTCGGCGTCAGCTTCCTGGCGCGCGGACAGGAAGCGATCAGCGCGCATTTCGCCGGGCACAGCCGCGATCACCTGCACAGCGCGTTCGATTGCGTCAGCGGCGTGCCGCTGTTGAAGGGCGCGAGCGCCGTGATCGCGGCCGAGACCGAGGCGACGCATGCTTGCGGCGACCACACTCTGTTCATCGGCCGCATCGTCTATTTGCGCGATCACGACCGCGCGCCGCTCGTTTTCCACGGCGGCCGCTACGGCAGCTTTACCGCCTCGCGCGAGTCCGCGGCCGCGCCGACCATCGAGTTCTGGTAACGGCCGGCGGGTCTGTCGGTTCGCGGCTGAGAGCTTCAACCGTTCGTCCCCGCGAAAGCGGGGACCCAGGACGACGAGGCTCAGAAAGCTGGGTTCCCGCTTACGCGGGAACGAACGGAATTTGTGTCGCCGCAATCGACTAAGCTCCAGACCTCAAATCGACCAGTCGGCGGCGATGCCCGGGCTATCGTCCGTGTCGAGCGCAGCCTTGTCGAGCGGCACCAGGAACTCGCAGCGCAGCCCGTCGCGCGCGAAGTCGAGCCGCACGCGGCCGCCGAGCTCGGCCTGGACGCTGCCCTCGATCAGCCGAGTCCCGAAGCCGCGCTGCTGCGGCGTTTCGACCGGCGGGCCGCCCCGCTCCACCCAGTCGATGCGCAGCCAGTCGCGCGCGGCGGCGTCCTCGCGCTCGGGCTGCCAGCGGATTTCGATGGCGCCGCCGGGCGCCGACAGCGCGCCGTATTTGGCGGCGTTGGTGACGAGCTCGTGGAAAGCCATTGCGAGCGTGAGCACCGCGCGCGGCCGCAGCACCACGTCCTCGCCGCGCAGCACGAAGCGCTCGGCGCCGGCATGCGGCGCGAGGCTCGCCGACAGCAACTGACGCAGATCGGCGCTCTCCCAGTGATGCATGGTGAGCTGGTCGTGCGCCTTCGACAGCGCGATCAGCCGGCCCTCGAAGCGGGCGCGGAATGCTTCCGGCGAGGGCACGCCGCGCGCCGACTGCGAGGCGAGCGACTGCACGGTGGCGAGCGTGTTCTTGACGCGGTGGTTGAGCTCGTCGATCAGCAACCGGTTGCGCCGCTCGGCCGCCTTGCGCTCGGTGATGTCCTGCACCACGCGCACGACACAAAGCAGATTGCCGGCGGCGTCGCGCACCGGGGAGGAGCTGACCGACAGCCAGACCACGCGGCCGTCCTTGCGCATGAAGCGCTTTTCGACCGCATAGAATTCCAGTTCCCCCGCCACCTGCTTGCGGAAGGCTTCGCGGTCCGGCTCGATGTCGCCGGGATGGCTGTAGCGGAACAGCGTGTTCGCCAACAGCTCGTCGCGGCTGTAGCCGGTGATGTCGCAGATCGCCTCGTTGACGCGCAGGAACCTGCCGTCGGGGGCGAGCTCGGTGATGCCGATGGCGGCGTGCTCGTAAGTGGCGGCCAGGCGCTGCTCCTGCTCGAGCGCGAGCAGGCGCGAATTTTCGAGCGCGGCGTCGATGCGCTTGCGCTCGGTGATGTCGAGGAAGCAGTTGACGGCGCCGACCACCGCGCCGCTCGCGTCGCGCAAGGGATCGATGCTGACCGAGACGAGGACGCGGCTGCCGTCGTCGCGCTCGACGATGCGCTCGGCGTCGCGCACCGGCGCGCCGCCGGCGATCACTTCGGTCACCATCGAGCGCTCGGCCGGTTTGCCGTCGAGCATGAAGAAGTTCGAATTTTCGGAGAATTGCGCGTGGGTCTGGCCGGGGCGGGGGGCGCGCCCCCAGATCTCCACGGCGCGGCGGTTGTACTGCAGGATGGTGCCGCGGGCGTCGCAGATGAAGGTGGCGATGGGCAGGAGGTCGAGGATGCCGTCGGAGGCGCGCAGCATCGCCTCGAGCGCGGGGGGAATCGGCCGCGTGGCGGGGCGGGCCTGATCGTTCGAATCCAGCATCCGCACAGGCTCCGTGCCTGGACCCCTCACCCCCTTATTCCCCATGCGCATCGGGCATGAGGGCCGGGCGATTTGTCAATGGGGCCTGCCGCTCGAGTTCCGGTGGCAACCTAAGAAGCAGCCTCGGCCTGCCGCTTCGCCGCCGCGCGACCGAGCCAGAGGTCGATGAAAGCCTTGAGCCACAGGTTGGAGGCGAGATCGTGCACCGCGCGGTCTGCAATATGCTCGTGCCGCTGCTTGGCGCCTGGCAGCGTCATGCGATGCGCGCCACGCACCAGCCAGCGATACATCATGGCGTGGGTGACTTCCGGGTGGAACTGGATGCCGTAGCCGGAGCCATAGCGGAAAGCCTGCACCGCAAACGCCCCATCGCCGGCCGCGAGCAACTCGCCACCGGCAGGCAGGTCGAAGCCCTCGCGGTGCCACTGATAGACATGGTCGGGCCATTCCGGCGTGATCTTCAGACCCGCTTCGGTCGGGCGGATCGGGTAATAGCCGACCTCGGCGTGGCCCTGCGGATGCGGCCACACCTTGGCGCCGAGATGGCGCGCCATCATCTGCGCGCCGAGGCAGACGCCGAGGAACGGCTTGTTCTCGCGCAAGGGCACGGCGATGAAATCGGTCTCGTTCTTGATGAATTCGTCGGTGTCGTTGGCGCTTTGCGGGCCGCCGAAGATGACCGCGCCGGTGTGGCCCTCCATCGTCTCGGGCAGCGGATCGCCGAAGCGCGGGCGGCGGATGTCGAGCGCGTAGCCGAGCTTCTGCAGCACCTGGCCGACGCGGCCGGGCGAGGAATGCTCCTGGTGGACGATGATGAGGACCGGCTGCGACATGACGGTGGCGATATCTAGCGGCTTTGCTCCGATTTGCCTAGTTCGCACCCGCAGACCGGCTATATCTCCTGCGCGGCCCTGCGGCGGGATTGGCGCGAGCCGATGGCGCGCAGCAGGATGCGGCGCGGCACCAGCGGCACGATGACGGTGACCAGCTTATTGAGCGCGCCCGGCACCACCACCCGTTTTCCCCGCATGAGGCCGCGATAGCCGGCTTCCGCCACCTGGCGGGCGCTTTTGACGAGCGGGCCGCCGGACGAGCGCTCCTTTTTCAGGCCGGCGACCTCGGCGAATTCGGTCGGCACCGGGCCGGGGCACAGCACCGTGACGCGCACGCCCTTGGACTTCAGCTCGGCGTGCAGCGCCTCGGAGAACGAGAGCACATAGGCTTTGGTCGCATAATAGACCGCCATGCCCGGCCCCGGCAGGAAGCCGGCCATCGAGCCGACGTTCAAGACGCCGCCCTTGTGGCGCGCCAGACTGTCGGCGAAGGCGAGCGAGAGATCGGTGAGCGCGCGCACATTGAGGTCGATCATCGCCAGCTCTTGGTCGCGCTCACGCAGATCGGCGAGGCCGACCAGGCCGAAGCCGGCATTGTTGACCATGTATTGCGGCTCGGCGCCGTGCGCGGCGAGCTCGTCGGCGATTTTTTGCGTCGCGTCGGCGCGGCTGAGATCGGCGGCGATGACGATCGGCCGGCGCGATATGGCGGCGATCTCGTCGGCGAGCGCGCGCAAGCGGTCCTCACGGCGCGCGACGAGAGCAAGATGGTGCCCTTCGCGCGCAAACACGCGCGCCAGCTCCACGCCGATGCCGGCGGACGCGCCGGTGATGACGGCGACGGGGCGGAGATTTGTTTGCGTCATGGCCCCCAACCAAAACCGCTCACCCCCGCGCAAGCGGGGGTCCATGGGCAACATGCAATGCGTTTGCTAAAAGAACCGGATTCCCGCTTACGCGGGAATGAGCGGAATATGTGGCGATGCGCGCGTGACATAACCATCACCCGCCTCCGCCGCGCTGCGCCATGACGCGCTCGCGCAGCGCGATGCGCTCGGTGCGCGAAATGCCGAGCAGGTCGGCGGCGCGCCAGATCAGATTGTCCTCGAACTCGGTGATGACGCCGTCGGCGCAGACCACCTGCCACATCATCTCGACCACGCGGGCGCGGCCGACCTCGTTGAGCGTGCGGTTGAGGCGGGCGGTGAACTTGTAGAGATCGATCGCCTGCTGCTCGGCCTTGGTGGCCTCCTCGATCAGCGCGTCGGTTTCGGCGTCGCTCAATTCGAAGCGCTGCTTGATCACGCTGCGCAATTTATCGCGCTCGACCTCGACGAACGAGCCGTCGATCGCGGCGGCGTGCACCAGCAGCGCGGCGGCGGCGAGCCGATAGTCGTTCTCGTCGTAATGGCCGGGATGCGTGGCGTCGTCGCCGCCCAATTCGGAGAAGATTTTTTTGAAGGATTCGAACATTCAGCCTCTGCGATCAATCAATCATGCCGCCCGCGATCCCACCATATCTAAGAACGCCATCGGCCGCCCGGTAGCCCGGACGGCCGATGCAGTCAACGGAAGGCTGCGGCCTTTTACGCCTTCGCGGGCTTCGCCACCGCCATGTCCTCGAGGCCGCGGTTGGCCGGCTCGACGCCCCAGGCCCAGACCAGCACGATCTGCACCACAAGAAGCGCGATCATCAGCCAGAGCACGCCCGGCAGCTTGTAATGCAGCATCAGGTAGCCGACCACGAAGGGCGACACCACGGTGGCGGCGCGGCCGATCGTGTTGCAGATGCCGTTGGCGCGCAGGCGCACCTCGGTCGGGAACAGCTCGGGCGTATAGACCCCGAACAGCAGCGCGGTCTGCACGTAGATGGCGACGATGAGGAAGAAGCCGACACTGAGCACGACGGTCGGGTCGGAGGCCGCGCTGAACTTGGCGTAGACGTAGCCGAGCACGATGGTGGCGATCGAGGCGCCGATGATGCTCGGCCGCCGCCCCAGCGCGTCCGACGACCAGGCGCCGACCGCGCAGCCGACGAGCGAGGCGCCCGCCAGCACCATCGTATAGGCGAGCGAGTTGGTGATGGTGAGCCCCTGGCGCAGGAAGAACTGTGGCAGGAAGATCACGAAGCCGAAGATCAGCGTGTTGATGGTGATCAGCACCCAGGAGCCGACGATCAGCCGCTGCAGCAGCGGCGGCTTGAACATGTCGGCGGCGGTGGCGAGCGTCACGGCCGGCGCCGCGGCGGGGGCGGCGAGCGCGCCCTTTTCGGCCGCGACTTCCTTCTCGATCGTCTCCATCAACGCTTCGGCTTCCGCGGTCCTGTCCTTCGACTCCAGCCAGCGCGGCGATTCCGGCAGCTTCTTGCGCAGCCACCACACGATGAGCGAGCCGATGCCGGCGATGACGAACATCGGCCGCCAGCCGAAGGCCGGGATGATCAGGTAGCTCAGGATCGCAGTGACCGGGAAGCCGGCGACCACGATGAAGGCCATGAGCGCCAGCCAGCGCCCGCGCGACTTCGGCGGCACGAATTCGGTCAATGTCGAATAGCCGACGACGATTTCGGCACCGAGCCCCAACCCCTGGATGAAGCGGCACACGATCAGCCAGCCCATGGTGGGCGCGAAGGCCGCCGCGAGCGAGGCGAGGCCGAAGATCAACAGGTTGATCTGGTAGGTGAAGCGCCGGCCGAGCGCGTCGCCGACGAAGCCGGTGATGAGCGAGCCGAGCGTCATGCCGACGAAGGTGAGCGAAAGGAATTGCAGGTTCTGCGGCAGCGTCGAGAAATGCGTGTGGATGGAAGCCGCCAGCACGCCGCCGGCGACGTAGAGATCGTAGCCGTCGAAGAACATGCCGGCGCCGACCAGCCAGAAGATGCGGTAGTGGAACGACGAGATCGGCAGCCGGTCGAGACGCGCGCCGGCATTCACGGAACGAGCCATGGTCGGTTTCTCCCCCTGGACCGGCTCTTTGTGGCCGGTTTCGTGTCAGCCCCTTGAGGGAGAAATATTAGTCGAGCGGGGCAAGCGCCGCTACCGGGGGTGCTCGGGGCAGGCGCGGCTCAGCGCCACCAGGGGCAGATATCGGGGCTGGTGCAGAAACTGAAGGACAAGGCCTGCGCGGCGACCGGGCGCGCGGCGGCGGCTTCCAGCGCTTGGTCGGAAACGTCGAAAGCAAGGATTTGGGCGAGGACGTCATCGTCGGTGCCGCGCGAAGCGGCGGTCTCGGTGCTCATGGTGCTCATGGTTCTGGCCTCCTTTGTCAGTCAACGATCGTCGACCGGTCTTGTTCGCGCGCCGCCCCGCCGCGGCGGCTAGCGGTGGAACATGAACGGAAACGGCGGCGCACGATAGCGCGGCCGGTATTCGCCGGCGCGCGGCGCTCTGGCCGGTCAGCGGCATGGGCGGCCGCGGCCCGGCCTGCGCGACTGGCGGCGGCGGCCGCGCATTGCGCACCGCGCCGCTCACCATGATCGTGGTGTTGGCCATCTTCTCGCGCTTGACCAGCCGCCACAGCGTGGCGGCATGGGTGACCGACAGGCGCACGCAGCCGTGTGACACGGCGCGGCCGAGATGGCGCGCCTCGTAGGTGCCGTGCACGGCGTCGCCGTGCCGGGTGAAGAAGATCGAATAGGGCATCGGCGCATCGTCCCACTCCACGCTGCGGTGATCGATGTCCATGCGGAACGGCCGGAAGGTGCCGCTCGGCGTGTCGTAGCCGCGCCCGCCGGTCGACACCGGCCAGACGTAAAGCTGGCGGCCGTCGGCGCTCACGACCATGCGCTGCGCGGTCTTGTCGATCTGCACCAGCAGATGCGCCTGCGCGGCCTCGCCGGACGCGAGCAGCGCAAGACCGGCAGCCGTAAGCGGCGCGATGAGACGGGCAATGCGCATGAACCGGGCTTGTTCCCTTCGGCGTGAAAGCGCGCCGCGTGCGCGGCTTGCGCAATTCAAAGCATTGCCGGCGCGAAACGGCGTTGATTCACGTCAAAAGAATAAAGTGGGAGGGAGCGGCGCGCGCCGCTACTCGACCGCCTTGCCCTTGCGCCAGCTCTTGTCGAGCAGGCGCAGATTGTTGGCGACGAACTTGTTGCCGGGGTCCTTGCGCTCGGCGCGCAACAGCGTCGCGCGCGCGCGTTTGTAGTCGCCGCGCAGCATGTAGGAGAAGCCTTGGTTGTTGAGGATCGCAACCGTCGGGCCGACGATCTTGATCGCTTCGGCGTAAGCGCGGTCTGCGAGATCGAAGCGGCGCAGCCGGTCGTAACTGGCGGCAAGCCCCAGCCAGGCCTCGGCGTCGCGCGGGTGGAGTTCGACGGCGCGGCGGAAATGCTTCTCGGCCAGGCCGAAATTATTGGCGCGGTACTGCTTCTTGCCGAGCGAGAGATCGTCGTTGGGATCGGAGCCGAGCAGGCCCTGCTCCGCTTCGGTCGAGACGCCGAGCGGCTGCGGCACCGTGCCGGTGGTGGCGGGATCGGCCGCGGGCGCGGTCGCGGTGGCGAAGGGATGGTTGGGGTCGTCTTGCCCCTGCGTGAGCTTGCCGCCGGCCGTCGAACAGGCGGCAAGCCAACCTGCCGCCGCCGCAACCGCCAAGGCTCGGGCTAATCCTCTACGCATTACTTTTGGGCCTGCCGGAACCCCGCTACCGGGACACCGCGAGGCTAGGCCGAGAGGGTTAAGAAGGGTTTACTTTCGGGGACAAGTGAGCGACCGGCACTGTTACTGGGATACCGGCCACGTCATCTCTCAGAAATAATGCCCCATGTGCAGGCGCACGAAGACCGGCAACAGGATCACCACGAAGATCACCGGAAAGATGCACATCATCATCGGCACCGCCAGCTTGGCCGGCAGCGCATAGGCTTTCTCCTCGGCACGCGAAAGGCGCGCGTGGCGCATGTCCTCGGAATAGACGCGCAGCGCATCTGTGATGGAGGAGCCGAGATCGATCGACTGGTTGATCAGTGTGGCGAACGCGCGCGCCTCCTCGAGCGCGAGCCGCTCGGCGAAGCGCTCGAGCGCGTCCTTGAGCGCGCGGCCGGCGCGGATTTCGAGATTGGTGATGTGGATGTTGCCAGTGAGCGAAGGATAGCTGTCGCCCAATTCGCGGCCGACGCGCTCGAGCGAAGCCTCCATCGACAACCCCGAATCCGCGCACACCACCAAGAGATCCATGAAATCGGGAAAGCCGGAGCGGTGCTCGGCTTTGCGCGCCTTAATGCGGCGATCGATATAGACCGAAGGGCCGACATAGCCGGCAACGCCGGCCGCAATCACCATCAGCCAGACGAACGAGCCCTTGCCCGGTGCGACGAGCGGCAGGATGACGAATGCGGCGATGGCGAGCGCAATGGCGAGCGCGGTGCGGCCGATGAAGAAGAAGGCAACCGCGCGCTCGTCGTAGACGCCGGCCTGGATCAGCCGCTTGCGCAGCACCTTCATGTCATCGCCGTTGCCCGCGGCGTAATGCTTGGCGGTGACTTCGATGAGCCGCTGCGCCGCCTTGCGGCTCGAATAGCGCAGCGAGCGCCTGGGATTGCCGAGACGGTCGCCCTCGTCCATGACGCGCGTGGTGCGCTTCTTGACCGCGCCGCGCACGCGCACGAAGGCCATGGCGGCGAAGGCAAGCGTGCCGGCGGCGAGAAAGACCAGCAGCGCCATTAGCAGGCTGTCTTTGTCGCGGAACGTTCCGGCGAATTGGGCGATGAGACCGTTCATGACTAAATCTTGAAATTGACCATGCGGTACATGATGAGATTGCCGATGCCCATCCAGGCGCCGGCGAGGGCGAGCGCCTCCTTGGTCAGGTCTTCGCCCCACACCCGGCCATAGAAGCTCGGCACCAGGAACTGGATGACCAGGAACATGGCGATCGGCAGCGACGACAAGATGAGCGCGGAGGCGCGGCCTTCGGCGGCGAGCGCCTTGATCTTGCGGCGCATCTTGAAGCGCTGGCGGATCACGCCCGACAGATTCCCCAGGATTTCGCCCAAGTTGCCGCCGGTCGAGCCCTGGATGGCGATGGCCGTGACGAACAGCGGCAGGTCGTCGGTGCCGACGCGGAAAAAGAGATTGCGCATGGCGGTTTCGAGATCGGCGCCATAGGTGATCTCGTCGGAGACGATACCGAACTCGCTGCCGACGGGATCGCCCATTTCGCGCGACACCATGGAGATGGCGACCGGAACGGGATGGCCGGCGCGCAACGAACGCACGATGATGTCGATGGCGTCGGGAAACTGCGCGCCGAATTTCTTCTGCCGGCGCCCGCGCAATATGCGCAAGGTCAGATAGGGCAGCGGCACGGCACAGAACAGCGCGGCGCCCAAGGCGTAGAGGCCCCTGCCGTCATAAATGAGCGTGCCGACGAAGGCGGCGATGGCGCCCGCGGCGATCAGCACGATGAGGCGCACGAAGCCGATCGTGATTCCGGATTGCAGCACTAGGCGGTTCAGACCGACCAGCGGCAGGCGGAAGTCGCCGCCCGCGGTCAGTCCGCGCTCGCGCCTGAGCTGAACGAGGACGCTTTCGCGGTCCGGCCTGTCGTCCATGACTTTCAGGCGGCGGTTGAGGTTCTTGCGGTAGGAGGCGTTGTTGTAGAGCAGCAGATAGCCGCCCTCGGCGAACATCGCGGCCGACAGCCCGATCAGCAGGTAGAATAGATAGATCGGATTGAAGTCGAACATCGACGCCTCACAAGGGCTGCGAGGGATCGAAATAGCTGCCCGGCAGCTTGATGCCGAGATTTGTGAGATGCGCGAGGAAGCGCGGGCGCACGCCGGTCGCCTGGAAATGGCCCTCGACCGTGCCGTCGGCGCCGGTGCCGGTGCGCACGAATTTGTAGATTTCCTGCATCTGGATGATATCGCCTTCGAGCCCGGTGAGCTCGGCGATCGAGGTGACCTTGCGCTTGCCGTCGGACTGGCGGGAGAGCTGCACGATCAGCTGGATGGCATTGGCGATCTGGCCGCGGATCGAGGACACGGTCATCGGCAGGCCGGCCATGCCGATCATCTGCTCCAGACGCGAGATGGCGTCGCGCGGCGTGTTGGCGTGGATGGTGGCCATCGAGCCTTCGTGGCCGGTGTTCATGGCCTGCAGCATGTCGAAGGCTTCCTCGCCGCGGCACTCGCCGAGGATGATGCGGTCGGGTCGCATGCGCAGCGCGTTCTTCACCAAATCGCGCTGGCGAATCTCGCCCTTGCCTTCGACATTGGGCGGGCGCGTTTCCATGCGGCCGACATGCGGCTGCTGGAGCTGCAATTCGGCGGCGTCTTCGATGGTGAGCAGGCGCTCCTTTTCCGAGATGAAGGCGGAGAGCGCGTTGAGCATGGTGGTCTTGCCGGAGCCGGTGCCGCCGGAAATGATGGTGGTGACGCGCGCGCGCACGGCCGCCGCCAAGAGCTCGGCCATGGGCGGGCGCAACGCGCCGACCTCGACCAGCCGCGAGAGATCGAGCTTCTTCTTGGCGAACTTGCGGATCGACATCAGCGGGCCGTCGACGCCGACCGGGCGCACCGCCACGTTGACGCGGCTGCCGTCCAGCAGACGCGCGTCGCAGAGCGGATGGGATTCGTCGACCCGGCGGCCGACCGCCGACACGATCTTGTTGATAATGCGCAGCAGGTGCTGCTCGTCCTTGAAGCGCACCGGCAAGTGTTCGAGCACGCCGCGCCGCTCGACATAGACGCATTCGTGGCCGTTGATCAGAATGTCGGCGATGCTTTCGTCTTTGAGCAGCGGTTCGAGCGGTCCAAGACCGGTCATCTCGTCAAGGATTTCCGAGACGAAAGCCTCGAGCTCCTGCGCGTTGAGCGCCAGCCGCTCGCTCAGTACGTATTGCGACACCAGGCCCCGTACGTGGCGGTGGATCTCCTCCTCGGGCAGCTTTTCCAGCGCCGAGAGATTGATCTCCTCGATGAGTTTGCGGTGCAGGCGCACCTTGGCGTCGAGCAGCTTGTCGCTGTGCAGCGGATTGGCGTGTTGCGCGGCGGCGGGCTCGGGCTCCGGCGCAGGCGCCGCCCAGCTCATGCCGGCGATCGCCGTCGGCGGCGCTTCCACCGCCGGCACGGTGGGCACCACGACGCGGTGGGCTGAGAACCGGCCGGCCATGGCTATGATCCCTTGCCGCCGTGCGGCGCGGCCGATGCTCGCGCCGTCGTCCTGAGGTGCGAGCCAACGGGTCCGCGCGATGCGCGGCCCGATGATAAGCTCCGCGAGCCTCGAAGGACGATAGGCCGGAACCGTCGCCCTTCGAGGTGCGCCTGCGGCGCGCACCTCAGGGTGACGGGGATAGACTGTGCGAGCACGGCTTCCACCTTCTCTTTATTTTGCCGCCGCGAATTTGAGCTTCCGCGTCGGCGGCGCCGGCTTGGGCTCGGACTTGGCGATGTTGTCGAGCACCAGCTTTTTCAACTGCGCGGTGATCTTGTTGCCAGGTTTGACCTCGTCGAGCGGGATGCCGCGGTCGATCGCCTCGCGCACGAGCCCATAGTCATTCGGGATCACCGCGGTGAAGGCGCTGCCCAACACCTGCTGCAGATCGCCGAGCTTGAGGCCGGCGCCGAACATGCGCTGCTGGAAACGGTTGACGATCACCTGCGGGTTCGGCCCCTCGCCCAGCCGCTCGGCGATTGCGGCGACCAGCTGCTTGCTCAGCCGCAGCCCGGGTACGGTGGTCTCGCTGACGATGAACAGCTTATTGGAGCCGAGCAGCACGCTGTCGGTCCAGGAGAACCAAGTGCGCGGCATGTCGAACACGACGTAGTCGAAATTGCTCGACACCAGATCGAGCAGACGCGTCACCACGTCGGGATCGAAGGAGCGCATTTCGGCCGGCCGGTTGGGCGCGGCTACCACCGCCAGGCCGGACGCGTGGTAGGACAGCATCACTTCGAGCAATTGCCGGTCGAGCCGGTCGGGACGCGGCTCGATCTCGGCCAGGTTCAGGCGCGGCTCGAGGTCGAGATAGTCGGCCACGGTGCCGTGCTGGAAATCGAGATCGACCAGGCAGGTGGCGGGCTTGGCGCGCGGGCCGCCCGCGTTGAGCAGGATCATGGCAGTCTGCACGGCGAGCGTGGTGGCGCCGGCGCCGCCGACAGCGGGCAGGAAGGTGGTGATCTGCGCCTCTTTCTGGCTCTCGGCGCCGCCCGGGCTTTGGGCGACGCGGGCGCAGGCGCGCACCAGTTCGACCGGCGCGACCGGCTTCACCAGGAAATCGGCGACGCGCATCTGCAGCAAGGTGCGGGCCAGCCCGGCGTCGAAACCTTGCGTCACCGCGATCACCGGCGGCCAGGCGCCGACGCGCGCCATCAGGCGCGCGAGCGCGGCCATCTCCTCGGCGCGCGCGGCGTCGAGATCGACCACCGCGACCGTTGCCCCGTCGAGCGTGAGCGCGTCGTCCTGCGTTGCGATGTCGCCGGAAACGACGGCAAGGTCGATTGCCTGGGACGCGCCGAAAGTGGCGCGCGCCGACGCCGCGAACTCCGCGTCGGCGGTGAGCACGACCACGCGGGTGCGGCTTGGGCTTACGTCGCGGCCGAGGCGCATGGCTGTGCGGTTTCTCCCGTTATTTCGTGGGTGCCGCCGGCGCCGTGACGGTCGGGCCGATCGGCGCCGCGTTAGCGGCGGGCGGCGCGGGCGCGTAGCTCGTCGAGGTACCGCTGTTGCTCGGCGGATAGGTGCGGTTGGTCTTGTAGCGCCGCACGGCGTTTTCCATGCGCTCGCCGTTGAAGCCGATGTTGCGGTCGGCGGCCACGCGCGGCCAGGGATCGACCATCTCGGTCATGGCGTCACTGGCCACCGCATCGCCGGCGCCGAGCGCGATGGTGTCGCGGCGGTCGAGATAGTCCGAGCAGCCCGTCACCGCGCAGAGCAGCAGCGCGAGCGCCGGCGTGCGCAGAAGCTTACTGGACGGACGCATCGGAGACCCTCCTCGGCATGTCGAGCATGTGCCCGGTAAACGGCTGGCCGTCGAAGGCGTCGATGCGGGCGGTGACCGGCGTGAGCCGGCGCGCATCGGCGCGCGAGACTTCCGTCTTGCCGAGCAGGAAGAAGTCGACGTCGTTGGGCGGCAGCGTCTTGTCGAGCGGCGTCTTGATCGGGTCGCCGGGCCGCGCCGGGCGCACCAGGTGCGGCGTGACGATGATGACCAGATCGGTCTCGTTCTTCTGGTAGGACTTCGACGAGAACAGCGTGCCAATCACCGGCACGCTGCCGAGCCAGGGCAGCTGGTCGATGGTGTGCTGGCCGACGCTCTGCAGCAGGCCGCCGATCACGAAGCTCTGGCCGTCACGCAATTCGACGGTGGTGGAGGCGCGCCGCACGATCAGCGCCGGCACCGAGATGCCGTTCGCCACCGCCACGGTGTGCGTCGGGTCGATCTGCGAGACCTCCGGCTCGATCTTCATGTTGATGAGGCCGCGGCCGAGCACGGTCGGCGTGAAGGCGAGCCCAACGCCGTATTTCTTGTAGTCGACGGTGACGTTGCCCAGTGAGCCGGCGACCGGAATGGGATATTCGCCGCCGGCCAGGAAGCTCGCGGTGTCGCCGGACAGCGCAACCAGGTTGGGCTCGGCCAGCGCGCGCGCGATGCCCCTCTGCTCGAGCAGATTGATCATGGCGTCGGCGGAGACGCCGTTCGCCACCATGTGCGCGATCGCGAAGCCGAAGGGCGCGGCGCCCGACAAGACGCCGGCGGCGACCGCGGCCGAGCGCAGCACGGAGGTGCCGTTGGCGCCGCCAGAGGTGATGCCCGGGTTCTTGAAATTGTTGCTGCCGGCCGGCGTGATCGGCAGGCCGCCGGCATTGGTATTGTTGCCGACATTGATCAGGCTGTTGTTGCCGAAGCGGTTCCACTGCACGCCCAGCTCGCGGCCGGCGGTGCGCGCGATCTCGATGAAGCGCACCTCCAGCATGACCTGCTGCGGCGAGGCGACCGAGACCGAATTGATGATGTCGGGCCCGAACTGGCGGGCGATGGTCACCGCCTTGTCGAGGGTGGCGGCGTCGGCTACTTCGCCCGACAGCATGATACGGCCGTTGATCGAGGAGGCCTGCAGATGCGAGCGCGGGAAGCGGCGCCTGAGCTCGTTGGTCAGCCGCGTGATGTCGTAGGACACTTCGATGTCGAAAATGCCGACCAGTTGCTTGTTGTCGCCGTAGACCGAGACGCGGGTGGTGCCGATTTTCTTGCCGAGGATCGACAGCGTGTGGTCGGTGAGCGGATTGACGTCGGCCACATCCGGGTCGCCGACGGTGACGTCGACGAAGCTCGAGTCGGTTCGCACGTCGCGCGACTTGCCGATGGTGACGGTGAGCATAGCGGTGCGGTGATTGCCACCGATGCGGATGACATTGTCGGCGGCATGAGCGTCGGCGACGAAACCGAGCATGGCGGCGAGCAGCACCGCGGCCAGCGCGACCGCCAGATCGACGAGCCAATTGCCGGCACACGCGCTCCGTCGCGGCCGTCGCCACGCAAAGCCGGCGGCAATTTCATTATCGTTGTTGTTCACGACACTCTCCCACCCCTTAAAGACCTTGACGCCCGGGTTCACCGGGCCGCGCTGCGTAAAGCCGCCTCGGCCAGGGCCCCCTTGCCCTTGCCTTCGACCGGGACGGTGTAATCCTGCTTCGACTTCGGACGGATGACGGTAACGGTCGTGGTCGGCACCTTGTCGCCGGCGAGCGAGCCGTTGCTCGACAGATCGTCGAGCGTGATCGTTCGCGTGTGCATCTCGGCGGTCTCGCCGGCCTTGCGCAGCAAGAGCGACAAGTTGCCGACCGACGAGGCGAGCCACAGCTTCTGCGCCTGCACGGTGTCGACCTCGAGCGTGACCGACTTGGCGACCTTGGCCTTGACCGCGCGCTCGTCGGCGCTCTGGTCGACCGCCAGCACGCGTACGTCCTGCAGCACGACCTGCGTGGTGGCCGAGCCCTTGTCGATCTGGCGCGTGAGCACGACATCGACATGATCGCCCGGCAGCACGAAGCCGCCGACGCCCTCGACGTCGTTGACGCGGACGGTCACCGCCTTCATGCCCTTGGCGACCAGCGCCGACAGCGTGGCGCGCTGGCCGGGGCCGGTGATCTTGAGCGCGAGCACCGGCTCGCCGGCCTCGATCGCGGTCAGCACGACGCGGCGGCCGCCGGAGAGAACGTCGCTAATCTTGTGAAAGGCGCCGGGCGGCGTGTCGGCCGCCGGCCAGGGCTGCTCCTTGAGCAGCGAGGCGCTAAGCTCCGTGCCGAAGCGCAAGGGCTTGGCGGCCACCACGACCGTGCGCGCGGCGAGCGGCTTGACCTCCTGCGCCTGCATGTTCTTCGCGCGCATATTGGCCTGGTTGTTGAGCCAGACCTGCGCGATGAACACGGCGAGCAGGCCGAAGACGACGGCAAAGCCGATCATGACGAAAGTGCTGGCACGCACGGCGGTCTGTCCCGTTTGACGCGAAACCGAGATTTCTCGTTTTGCTTTCTTGGGTAGGACAGTAGGGGGCAGGCCGTATTCAATTACTAACGGCGGATGTGCAATTCGACCTATGCTGAAGAGGCACTGAAGGCCTAGCGTTTACGGTTGGTATCCCGATCGATGAAGAATGCGGTAACCCTGCCGCGGTTAGCGCTAACGCTTGGTATGTGCGCGCGGCGCGTAACGCTTCGTTCAGCCTGACGCTGCCGCGCACCAAGCGGCGGGCGCGCAAGAGCGGCGCTTTTTTGCACAGGGCCGTCCCCGCGCGGGTACGGCCTAAGGAGCCGTAAGCTTCCGGAAAGGTTAGCGTGCCGTTGCCCCGCGCCCGCGGTTGCGGCAACATGCCGGCCCGATCAACCAGCCGCCGCGGAAACAAGCGCCCGATGCCGCAACCTTGCATTCACCCTGTCAAAAGAGCGCCGGCATGAGCGCGCAGCAACACGCCGCCGTCCGCGCTGCCGCTGCGGGACGCCGTGAGGCGCGCATTCGCGTCAAGAATCTCGCCAAGCGCTATGGCGCGCTGGAAGTGTTCAACGGCATCGAATTCGACGTGGGCGAGCGCGAAATCGTCGCCATTGTCGGCCCGTCAGGCTGCGGCAAGACCACGTTGCTTCGCTGCATCGACGGCCTGCTGCCGCATGACGGCGGCGAGATCTGGGTCGGCGACGAGCAGGTGAGCGAGCCGATCGCCGGCGTCGCCATGGTGTTCCAGCATTTCGGGCTGTTTCCCTGGAAGACGGTGTCCGAGAACGTCGCCTACGGACTGCGCATGGCGGGCGCGCCGAAGGCGGAGATCGACCGCAAGGTGCCGGACTTCATCAAGATGGTGGGCTTGAGCGGCTTCGAGAGCGCCTTCCCCTATCAGATGTCGGGCGGCATGCAGCAGCGCTGCGGGCTGGCGCGCGCTTTGGCGCTGGAGCCGAGCGTCCTGCTGATGGACGAGCCGTTCGCGGCGGTCGACGCGCAGACGCGCGAGATATTGCAGTTCGAATTGCTGCGCATCTGGGAGGAGCGGCCGACCGCCATGATCTTCGTCACCCATTCGATCGAGGAGGCGGTGCTGCTCGGCCACCGGGTGATCGTGCTCAAGGGCCGGCCGTCGAGCATCCACGAGACCATCAAGATCGACTTGGCCCATCCGCGCACGCGCGCGACCTTGCGCGACCAGCGCTTCGCGGAGTTGCGCGAGCGGGTGTGGTCGACGCTGATGCGCGAGGCGCGCGAAGCCGAGTTCCAGCTCGAGCGCTGACGCGCATGGAAATTGCCCTGGAAACCGACCAGCGCCTGGAGGCCGCGATCGCGCATTGGGGTCCGCGCTTCGTCGCCAACGGCGTGGTGCTGACCGATTTCCAGGAAGTGACCGCTTCGCTCGCAAGCTTCGATGGCTGGTGCGCCGCCTGGAGCGAGCGCGCCGCCCATCACGAAGCGCTCGGCCGCGAGGCGCTCAAGCGCGGTCATAAGCTCACCGCCGGCGAATGCCTGCAGCGCGCCGGCGTCTATTATCACTTCGCGGCGTTTCTGTTCGTGCACGACCAAGCGCAGATGAAGGCCGCGCATATGAAGGCGGTGGAATGCCGGCAGGCGGCGCTTCCGCATCTGCGGCCCGCGGGCGAGCGCGTGGAGATTTCCTACGAAGGCGGCTCGCTCTACGGCATCCTGCGCCGGCCTGCCGGCTACGACCGGCCCGCTGTCGTGGTCATGGCGGTGGGGCTCGATTCCACGAAAGAAGAAGGCGACGCCTATGAGGCGCCGTTCCTGGCGCGCGGCATGGCGACGCTCATGTTCGACGGGCCGGGCCAGGGCGAAGGGCAATACGATTTCGCCATTCGTGGCGACTACGAGGTGCCGGTCAAGGCGGTGCTCGACTACATCGGCACGCGGCGCGATCTCGATTCGACGCGCATCGGCCTATGGGGCGTGAGCCTGGGCGGCTATTACGCGCCGCGCGCGGCCGCGTTCGACAAGCGCATTCAGGCCTGCATCGCGCTGGGCGGGCCGTTCGACTGGGGCGCGGCCTGGGACGGGTTACCGGCGCTGACGCGCGAAGCCTTCCGCGTGCGCAGCCATTGCACCACGGAAGAAGAAGCGCGCGCCAAGGCGGCGACGCTTTCGCTGGAAGGGATCGCGCACAACATCACCTGTCCCATCTACATCGTGAACGGGCGGCAGGACCGCATCGTGCCGGCGGCCGACGCCGAGCGGCTGGCGCGCGAGGTGAAGGGGCCGGTCGAGCTGATGATCGTCGAGGACGGCAACCACATCGCCACCAACCGCGCCTACCGCTGGCGCTCGCAGAGCGCGGACTGGATGGCGGCGCGGTTGCGGTAATCGCCGGCATCCGCTCATTCCCGCGCAAGCGGGAATCCAGCAAAAGAAAAGAACTGGACCCCCGCTTTCGCGGGGGTGAGCGGACACGCATGTTGATCGCCGCACGCAACCCGCTAATGTCCGCCCGCAAGTGACAGGAGCCGGCGCGATGCCTTCCACCATCCTCGATTCCGCGGTGTTCCGCGACATTTTCACCACGCCGGCCATGCGCCAGGTGTGGTCGGACGAGAACCGCGTGCAGAAATACCTCGACTTCGAGGCGGCGCTGGCGAAAGCGCAAGGCCGGCTCAAGATCATCCCGCAGGAGGCGGCCGACGAAATCGTCAAGCACTGCGACGCCAAGCTGATCGATATGGCGAAGCTGAAGGAAGCGACCGAGCGCATCGGCTATCCGGTGCTGCCGGTGGTGCAGCAACTCGTCAAGCTGTGCAAGGACAAGCTCGGCGAATGGTCGCATTGGGGCGCCACCACGCAGGACGTCACCGACACCGCCACCGTCCTGCAGATGCGCGAAGCGCTCGACCTGATCGAACGGGACATCGACGGCATCTGCGATGCGCTGGCCGCGCTGGCGAAAAAATACCGCGACACGCCGATGGCCGGCCGCTCAAACCTGCAGCAGGCGGTGCCGATCACCTTCGGCTACAAAATGGCGACGCTGCTCGCCGCCTTCGAGCGGCACAAGCAGCGCCTCAAGGAACTGCGCCCGCGCGTGCTGGTCGGCGAGTTCGGCGGCGCCGCCGGCACGCTGTCCTCGCTCGGCAAGGACGGGCTGAAGGTCCAGGAAGCGCTGATGAAGGAATTGCAGCTCGGCCAGCCGGCGATCTCCTGGCATACGGTGCGCGACACGGTGGCCGAGGCCGGCTGCTTCCTCGGGCTGGTCACCGGGGCCTGCGGCAAGATCGCCTTCGACGTGAAGCTGTTGATGCAGACGGAAGTGGAAGAAGTGCAGGAGCCGTTCCACGCCGGCCGCGGCTCTTCTTCAACAATGCCGCAGAAGCGCAACCCGATCTCTTCCGTCTACATCACCGCGCAGACCGCGATGGTGAAGCAGCTCGTCGCCGCGCTTCTTGAAGCGCAGGTCGAGGACCACGAGCGCGCCACCGGGCCGTGGGAAATCGAATGGATCGCACTGCCGGAAATCTTCATGCTGGCGGCCGGCGCGCTTGCGCAGACGCGCTTCCTGGTGGAAGGCCTGCAGGTGAACGAGAAGAAGATGCGGGAAAACCTCGACATCACCAAGGGGCTGATCATGTCGGAAGCGGTGATGATGGGGCTCGGCGACAAGATGGGCCGCAACTACGCCCACGACGTGGTCTACGACATCTGTCGCGAGGTGGTGAAAACGGGCCGGCCGCTGATCGATCTCCTGGAAGAGAACGAAGAGATCAAGAAATACGCCGACAGGAAGACGTTGGAGAAGCTGGTCGATCCGGCCAATTATCTCGGCGTGGCGGGGGAGATGGTGGATCGCGTATTGGCGATGCGGAAGTAATTCAAGCTTTCGGCATCGTCCGCCAAATCGCAACGGCCACCCCCAGCGTCGCGACGCCGACGCCCATGAACAGCACCGGCACGGTGACGCCCACGTGCTGCAAGGCGGCGACCGCCACCGTGGCCGCCGTCATGAAGGCGGCGCCCAGCATGTTGATGGCCGCCACGGTGCGCGCGCGATAGTCGGCGCCGGCCCAGGCCTGCACCGCGGCGAAAGCCGGCACGATGAACAGCCCGGCGGCGACCGCGAGGCCGGCGAGGTCGATGGCAGCGCGGATGCCGAGCGTGGAGGCGAACACGGCGCCCGGTCCCTGCGGCGCCGGTGCCGGCGTCACCCCGAGCGTCGCCAGGCCGATATCGAACATGAACCCGCCAAGCAGCACGCCGCCCACGACCGTAGTCATGAGCACGATGCGCCCGTGCGCGATCGCCGCAGCCAGCGCGGAGCCGACGCCGACCGCCACCGAAAACAGCGCAAGAAAGGCGGTAACGGTGTCCTCGTTGCCGCCGATCAGTCCCTTGATCAGCGTCGGCAGCAACGAGAGCACCACGATGCCGGCGACCCAGAACCAGCTCGTCACCATGGCGCCCCACCACAGCCGCGCGTCCGCGCGCAGATGGCGCAGCATGGCGGCGGTGGAGGCCGCGATATTGGCGGTGACGGCGAGGTGGGGCGCGCCCTGCCCGCTCGGCGGGATGAGAAGCGCCGACAGCCAGCAGATGAGCGCGAAACTCATCACCAGCGCGGCGAAGACACCTGCATGGCCGCCGCCGCGCGAGGCAAGCCCGCCGGCGATGGTGCCGGTCAGGATGGCGATGAAGGTGGCGCCTTCGATCAGCGCGTTGCCCGTCGGCAGCTGCTCGCGCCGCAAATGGTCGGGCAGGATGCCGTATTTGATCGGGCCGAACAGCGCCGCCAATACGCCGAAGCCGGCGAGCGCCGCGAACAGGATCGGCAGCGAGTGGCGCAGATAGCCGAACACCGACAGCGCGGCGATGAATATTTCGGCGAACTTCACCCATTGCGCCACGCGCGCCTTGTCGAAGCGGTCGGCGAGCTGGCCGGCCAGGCCGGAGAGAAAGAAGAACGGCGCGATGAATACCGCGCTCGCCAGCGTGATCAGCGCGCCCGTGTTGGCCCCGCCGGCACGGAACAGGATCAGGAAGACCAGCGCTGTCTTGAGGAAATTGTCGTTGAAGGCGGCGAAGAACTGGCAGACGAACAGCGGCGCGAAGCGGCGTGAGAGCAGCAAGGGGGGTGGTGGCGTCATTGCGGAAGCTTAATTGCCGATTGCAGGTCGGCGAGCAGTATACGCAAATCGAGTTCGCGGAACTCGCGAAAAGTGCGGCGCAGCCAGACCTGCAATTCCTCCTGCGCGGCCGGCGGCAGGGCCGCAAGATCCGCGAAGGAAGAGGGCGGCGTCTCGATATATCTGCGCAGGCCGGGCGCCAGCGCCGGCAGGCGCGCAAGCGCGCCACCGCCGAACGCTTCGTATTTGCCGCGGTGGCGGGCGGGCCCGAAAACCTCGTTGTGCACAGGGCTGAGCAGCGCGTCGGAGAAATGCCGGCGCAGGGCGTGGTAGGCCTCGACCGCGGTGGCGTCGGGCGTGATCAGATAGAGGATGGCCGGCGCGATGGCGCGCCGCCGCGTCTCTTCGACGAAGCCGATCTTGCGGGCGACCGCGAAGAAGGCCTCGAAGGCGGAATGGCCGAGATCGACGATTCGGTAGGTTTCGTCGGCAGCGATCAGCCGGTCGAACAGCGCCATCTGGCCTTGCACGTTGGAAATGTCGGCAACGGTGGTGAGCGCCGGCGCGAACTGCGCGAGCGTTCCCTCGCCGGCATTGAGATCGAAGGCCTCGACCCTGCGGCCTTCGCGCGCGTGGAATTCGGCGAGCAGGCGCGCCAGCAGCGTCTTGCCGACGCGCGCGCGCGGCGAGGCGACGATGCTGACGGAATTGCGGAAGGGCATGGGTTCGGGGCTCCGCATCCATTGCGCTTGTCGTCACCGGGCTTGTCCCGGTGACCCCGCTCAGGCGGACATATTGCCTTTCTAAGCGAGATGACCGGGACAAGCCCGGCCATGACGAGGCCCCTACCCCGCCGCCTGTTGGCGGGCGGGCTCCGCTTGCGGCGCGGCGAGCTCGATCAGCTTCACCCGGTCGTACTCGCCCCAGACATTGCCGAGCCAGTGCCGCACATAGCCGCGCAGTACGAAGGAATAGTTGGCCGGGTCGCCCTTGGCGCTCTTGTTGGCGATGAACGACACGAAGGAGTGGCTCGCCACCTCGACCTGCTCGCAGGCGAGCTCGCTGAGCTTGGGGATAGAAATCTCGGCGGCGCCTTTGATCCGGTTGAAATAGGAATCGTAGGTGGCCGGATCCCACTCGAAAAAGCTGGTGTCGTTGATGCGGTTCTTGACCAGGAAGTAGTTGGCCTCGCCGACCGCGGCGGCGGTCTCGGCGATCTCGTCGAGCGAGGCGATCGAGGGCCCGAGGATGTGGAACACCGCGAAGGTGATCTGGCCCTTGCGCGCGGATTCGATGAAGCCGATGTCGCGCAGCACGCGCAGCGTCGCCGACAAGAGGCCGGCGCGCACGTCGATGACGGTGACGCGGGCGTCCGCGCTGCCAAGCGTGTCGAAAATCTTCATCTGGTCGGCGACCGAGCTCACGTCCACCACCTCGGTGACCTCCGGGTGGAAGCGCTTGAGCGTACCGCGCGGGGATTCGGTGTCGAAGGCGCGCACCGGAATGTGATGGGCGGCGAAATAGTCGAGCAGCGTGCGGGCGACGGTGGTCTTGCCGACGCCGCCCTTGTCCGCGCCGACGAGAATGACGGTGGGCTTGGCCATGGCGTTCCGTTCCGGGGCGTGCGGGGTTCGAGCTGACGCGATGACGTTACACCTAGCGGGCCTGTGGATCGTGACAGCACTATGGTCGGCTGTGCAAAAGCTTAAGGCCCGCCGCCGGCCCGAAGGTTCACGATTCGCGCGGGCGGTTCAATCGGTTTTGTGACAGGGCGGAGCGAAGGAGCAGCGGCGAAGGCGGGTTGGTGCCGGCGGAGGGATTTGAACCCCCGACCACCCGCTTACGAAGCGGATGCTCTACCGCTGAGCTACGCCGGCTGATTATGGGCCTCTGATAGTGGCGGAGGCTGCGCATTGCAAGCAAGCCCCTGTCATTCCGGGGCGCCCGCCGCAGGCGGGCGAGCCCGGAATCCAGGGGCAGCTTGATGCCATGTGGCCCTGGATTCCGGGTCCGCTCGCTCCACTCGCGTCCCGGAATGACAAGGACTGCTACCGGAACAGCCCGCGGATGCGCTGCCAGGTATCGCCGGACGGCGGGGGCTCGGGTACCGGCTCGCCGTCGGCGCCCGATTCCGGGCCGGGATCGTCGGGGGCGTGCACCAGAGGGATCACCGGCTCGGCCGGCTTGGACGCCGACTTGTCGCCGGCTCCGGCGGCGGGCTTGCCGGCGGATTTGGCGGCGGGTTTTTCCGCCGGCTTGGCTGCCGGCTGTTCGGTGGGTTTAGCCGGCGCGGGTTCCGCCGGTTCGGCCTCGATCACCGCGGGCTCAAGCTCCGCCGCTTCGGGCGCGGGCGGCGGGGCGACCTCGATCACCGGCCGGCTGACGCCGAGCTCGGCCAGCGGCGCCTTCCATTCGAAACCGTCGAGCCTTCCGTTCGGCGTCACCGGCAGCCAGCGGTCGGACACCACGCCGTCGGCGGTCCACACCGGATCGCTCGTCGCGCGCATGGCGCGCGCCATCCATTCGCGCACCTTGCCGGTGTCGCCGTGTTCGGCTTCCTCTAGCTCGGCCATCAATTCGGCCACACGCCGGGTGGGCGCCGACACGTAAGGCTCAAGCGCGTCGCGCGCGGTCTGGAAGGCGCGCGCATCGAGCGCGGCGCGCGCAACCGCGAGCGCGCCCTCGCGCTGGCCCGGCGTCTTGGCGGCAAGCCGCTGCATGCGCGCCAGCCGCTCGCGCGCCGTGTCGCCGAAGCGCAAGTTCGCGTAGGCCTCCGCGATGTCGGGATGCGGATTGATCTTCCAGGCCGCTTCCAGGATTTTCGCCGCCTTGCGCTGCTCGTTCGATTCGGCCAGCCGCTTGCCGGCAAGCGCCGCCGCCGGCACCAGGTCGGGCGCCAGCTTGACCGCTTCCATGACCGCGGCGCGCGCAGCGTCGCGGTCGATCTCGTCGAGCGCCTGCGCGCGCGCCGTCAGCAGCACCGCCCGCTTGCGCCGGTAGTCGGATTTGTCGAGCGCGCTTCTCATGTGATCGAGCGCGGCGAGCGCGCCCTGCCAGTCGGAAACCGCGCAGCGGTCGTCGAGCACGGCCTGCCCGGCCCAGGTAAGCGCGGGCGCCGTCTTGGCGGCTTCCTGCGCCACCAGCCGCGCGGCGTGATGGTCGCCGCGTCGCCGCGCCTCGATATAGAGGCCGCGCAGGCCCAAGAGCTTGGTGTCGTCGCGCCGCGTCATCTCGCGAAAGGCGCGCTCGGCACTGGCGCGGTCGCCGGCCAGCTGCGCCGATTGCGCGGTGAGCAGCAGCGTGAGCGGATCGCCCGGCGAAAGCCGCGCGGCCTCGTCGGCCGAGCGGCGCGCCAGCCGCTGGTCGCCGGCGCCGATGGCGATCAGCCCGCGCGTGAGCGCGAGATAACCCTTCACCGCGCGGCGGTGGCGGAAGAACAGCGAGACTTGCTCGGGCGAGCGCAGGACGCCGCGCAGAAAACTCCACAGCACGAGGATGACGACGACCGCCGCCAGCACGGCGAGCACCGCCACCATCACCGAAGTCTCGACGCGGTAGCCGAGCCAGGTGACCGCAATCTCTCCGGGCCTGTCCGCAATCCAAGCGAAGCCGGCCGCGACGACCGCGAGCGAGAGCAGGAAGAGGACGAGGCGAATCATGCCGTCATTGTCCCGTCTGGCCGAGTGATTCCGCTGCAGAAGCGGCTGACGTTGCTGGCGGCTGGCGAGCGCTTCCTGACGCGCCTCAGCCGGGCTGACCCAGTCTTGTCGCCGGCTTGCGCGCTTTCGCCGGCAATTTGTCCAAGTCGGCCAGAGCGGCCGTAATTTCCGCATGGGCCGCGTCGACCTCAAGCCGCGCCAGCACGTCGACGGGTGTGTCGCCCTGCGGCGCGTTGAGCGGACTGACGCGCACGAGCTTGCCGGCATTGGCCTCGAGGCGCGAGAGGAAATTGGCCGGAGCCTGTTGTGCGCCGGAAGCTTTCACCAAGGCCGGCATGAGCTCGCGCAAGCGCAGCGCCAGCGCCTGTTTGCTCGGCAGGCCGGTGTCGGCGAATGGCGCAAGCGGCGCCATCTGCTGCGCTTTGGCGCCGAGCGCTTTCGCCTGCGCGAGCTCGGATTTATAGGGCCGCCCGCTCACGACCGCCGCGCGCAAGACCAGCGCGCTCAAAGCGAGCCGCGCCGCCTTATCGGCGCTCGCGCTCTTGCCGATCGTTTCGCCCATGCCCTTGAGCGATCGGTCGAGCCCGCCGACCTGGGCTTGCAGATCGTCGAGCTTTTTCTGCAAAGCCGCGACGTGCGCGGGATCGGCCGCGCCACTCGCCTGCTTGGCGGCGCTCTGCACGCTGTCGCGCAGGTCGGCCACCGCCTTTTGCGCGGCCGCGGCATTTTGCTGCGCCTGCCCTGCGGTTTTCTGCGTCTGCTCGACCTTGCCGGCGAGATCGTCGGCGCGCTTGGCAACCGAGCCGATGCTGACATTGAGCGCGTTCATGGCCTTGTCGATGGCGGTGAGGCGCGCCGCCATGTTGACGTCGCCGCGCGGCAGCTTGGCGATGTCGCTTTCGAGCTTGAGCACGGATTGATGCAGCGCCTGGATTGCCTTGTTGTCGGTCGCCGGCGCCGGACCGCGCTGCATATCTTTTATTTGTTTTTGCAGCGCCGCGATCTGCGCGGATTCTCCGTTGCTTTGCGTCGCGGCCGGCAGCACGCCGGCGGCCCATAGCGCGGCCAGCACGGCAATCGCGATGACAGCGCCGGCAATACCGGCGGCGATGCTGGTTGCGGCTGCGCCGAAGGAGGCGTGGCGCGGCGGTTCGTGCGCGCCGGACGGCGGCGGCTCGGCTTGCGCTGGCTCGGGTTGCGGCGGATCGGAGGGCGCGGCCGCTTGCGCCGGCACTTCGGTGGCGGTCAGATCGATGGTCGGCGCCGCGCGCTTGCGGCGCTTTGGGCGCTGCTGCCGCTCCTCCGGCGCTTTGTCGTCTTCCGTCATCGCCTAACCTTATGCTTGCGCACGATCTTATCCGAAAACCGGTGCCCGCTTTTCGGGATCGTACGCGCTCGAATCGTGCCTTTGGGCCGCCGCTCCGGGATAACGCAATCGGCGGGACCGCGCCACGTTAACCCGGCGAAAGCGGCAGAAGTTCAATCAGCGCCGCCTCTTCGGGGCGGGGCGCGACGGCGACGCGCGTGGCGCCGGCGTGGCGCAGTGGCGCCGCCACCTGCTCCGACAGGCAATAATGCCGCACGGCGAGGGCCGGCCCGGTGACGCCGGCGGCCTCGGCGCCGGCGACAAAATTTTCGGCGCTGCGCCTGGAAAAATGCAGCACCGCCTGCACGTCGCCGCCGGCTTCGAGCGCCGCCACCAGTTCGTCGGGAAAGGCTTGCATCGCCGCGCGGTAAACCACGCGCATTTCGGCGGCGATGCCGTGCGCCGCGAGCTCGCCGATCAGATCGGCGGCGCGCTCCTCGCCGGCCAGATAGATGCAGCGGCGCCTTGGCGTCGACGTGGCGTTCGCGCAAAAGCTGGACGAGGTCGCGCACGTCGCCGCCGGCCGACGTGACATCGGTGAAGCCGGCTTCCCGCGCGGCTTCGGCGCTGCGGCGGCCGACCGCGTAAAGCGGTAGCTTGAGAAGCGCGGCGCGCGCCGGACTATCGGAGACCGCAGCGGGCGCATTGGCGCTGGTGATCGCGACCGCGCCCCAGGTGCCGGAGAGATCGGCCGCGATCGTCTCGATCTTCATCAGCGGCACTTCCCACACGTCATGGCCGCGCGCGGCCAAGGCCGCTGCGGTGCGCTCACCTTGCGGATGCGGGCGGGTGACGACGACGCGCATGGAGCTAGCCTATCCTATTTCCGCGCATTCCCGCGCAAGCGGGAATCCAGGCACAAATGGAAGCACCGAAGATTGCAGCCCTGGATCCCCGCTTTCGCGGGGACGAACGGAATATACTTCCTACCCTAGCAGACCGGGCGGGGCGTCGCGCCTGATGGCGCGGCCGGCCTCGCGGCCGAGCTCGGCGGCGTCGGCGCGCGGGCCGCTCGAACGAAATTCGCACGACGGCTGCCCGTCCGGGTGCGCCAGCAGCCCGCGGAAGTGGATCGTGTTGCCGGACAGCTCGGCGTGGCCGCCGATCGGCGTCTTGCAGGAACCGTCGAGCTCGGCGAGGAAGGCGCGCTCGCAGGTCACGGCCGTGAACGTGTCGGCATGATTGATGTGCGCCAGCATGTCCTGCATGCGCGCGTCGTCCTCGCGCGCCTCGATGCCGATGGCACCCTGCCCGACCGCCGGCAAGAATTCGTGCACCTCCATGATGCGCGTGGCGTGCTGCGTCAGGCCGAGCCGCTTCATGCCGGCGAGCGCCAACAGCGTGGCGTCGACCTGGCCTTCGTCGAGCTTGCGCAGCCGCGTCTCGACATTGCCGCGCAGCGGCGTCACCTTGAGATCGGGGCGCAGCTTCTTGGCGATCGCCTGCCGGCGTAGCGAAGCGGTGCCGAGCGTGGCGCCCTGCGGCAGCTCCTGCAGCGACGGCGCTTTGCGCGAGATGAACACGTCGCGCGGGTCCTCGCGCTCCAGGCAAGCCGCCAGCATCAGGCCCGGCTGCGAGAAGGTCGGCATGTCCTTGCTCGAATGCACCGCGAGGTCGACGCGCGCGTCGAGCAACGCTTCCTCGATTTCCTTGGTGAACAGGCCTTTGCCGCCTTCTTCCGCGAGCGGGCGGTCCTGGATGGTGTCGCCGGAGGTGCGGATGACGACCAGTTCGATATCGTCTTCCTTGGCGTCCAAGGCGGCGGCGAGACGCGCCCGCACGGCACGCGCCTGCACCAGACGCCAGCGGGCTGCCGCGCGTGCCGATACGTAAAAAGGCGGTGGATTGCGCCATATGACCCCTGGGTGCTAGGGCGTCTTTTAGTTCACGCTCGGCGATAAAGGGAAGCACGCTTTTCCCGTCATTCCGGGACCGCCCGAAGGGCGGGACCCGGAATCCATACTCCGCAGCGCCGGGGTTATGGATTCCGGGTTCGCGGCCTTCAGCCGCGCCCCGGAATGACAGGCGTACGAGAAACACAATGATCGTCCTCGGCATCGAGACCACCTGCGACGAAACCGCCGCCGCGGTGGTGGAGCGTTCGCGAGGATGGGCGCGGGCGCATCCTCTCCAACGTAATATTGAGCCAGGTGAGCGAGCACGCGGCTTTCGGCGGCGTGGTGCCGGAGATCGCCGCGCGCGCCCACGTCGAGGCGCTCGACCGCATCGTCGCGCGCGCGATGCAAGAGGCCGGCCGCGACTACGCCGCGCTCGACGGCGTCGCCGCCGCCGCCGGGCCCGGGCTGATCGGCGGCGTGATCGTGGGGCTGACCACGGCGAAGGCGATCGCGCTGGTCGAGAACAAGCCGCTGATCGCGGTCAATCATCTGGAAGCGCACGCGCTCACCGCGCGGCTGACCGACGCGACGCCGTTTCCCTATTGCCTGTTTCTTGCGTCCGGCGGCCACACGCAGATCGTGGCGGTGCGCGGCGTCGGCGACTATGTGCGGCTCGGCACCACGCAGGATGACGCCATCGGCGAGGCCTTCGACAAGACCGCCAAACTGCTCGGGCTCGGCTATCCGGGCGGGCCGCAGGTCGAGCGCGAGGCGGCGCGCGGCGACGCCCAGCGCTTCGCGCTGCCGCGACCGATGCAGCACCGCAAGGATGCAGACTTCTCGCTCTCGGGATTGAAGACCGCGCTGCGGCTGGAAGCGGAGAAAGTCGCCCCGCTCTCCGACCAGGACGTGGCGGACCTGTGCGCCTCGTTCCAGCAGGCGGTGGTCGACGTCGTGTTCGACCGTTTGCGCGCCGGCCTCAATATATTCCGTGCGCGCTTCGGCGCGCCGAGCGCGCTGGTCGCCGCCGGCGGCGTCGCCGCCAACCAGGCAATTCGCAAGGTGCTGCATCGCCTCGCCTTCGAGCAGGGCACCGTGCTGGTGGCGCCGCCGCTCGAACTGTGCACCGACAACGGCGCCATGATCGCCTGGGCAGGCTGCGAGCGGCTGGCGCTCGGCATGCAGGATGCGCTCGACGTGGCGCCGCGCGCGCGCTGGCCGCTCGACGAGATCGCCGCCGCGGAAGGCGCCAAGCGGCGCACGGCGGCGTACAAATGACCATGCAGAAAATCTCCGTGCTCGGCGGCGGCGCCTGGGGGACGGCGCTGGCGCTGACCGCTGCGCGCGCCGGGCGCGACGTCACGCTGTGGGAGAAGCATGACGCCGCCAACGCCGACAGTCTCGAAGGCAAGCGCGAGAGCCGCTATCTGCCCGGCGTCAGGCTCGACGATTCGATCAAGGTGACGCGCGACCTGGCGCAAGCCGCGCGCGCCGACGCGATCCTGCTGGTCGTGCCGGCGCAGGTGGTGCGGCCGGTTCTGACGGCGCTCGCGCCTTCTCTCGACAAAGGCACGCCGCTCGTGGCCTGCGCCAAGGGCATCGAGCACGGCACGCACAAATTCATGAGCGAGATCGTCGCCGAATGCGCACCCGGCGCCGTGCCCGGCATTCTGTCCGGCCCGAGCTTCGCCGCCGACGTGGCGCGCGGTTTGCCGACCGCGGTGACCGTCGCCGCCGCCGACGAAACGATCGCCAGCGGCCTTGCGCACGCCGTCGGCTCCAGCACCTTCCGGCCGTATCATTCGACCGACGTGCGCGGCGTCGAGCTCGGCGGCGCCACCAAGAACGTGCTGGCGATCGCGGCCGGCATCGTCGCGGGCCGCAATCTGGGAGCCAGCGCGCTCGCCGCGCTGACCACGCGCGGATTCGCCGAGCTGACGCGTTTCGGCCGGGCCTATGGCGCGCGCACCGAAACCATGATGGGCCTGTCCGGACTGGGCGACCTCATCCTGACTTGCTCGACGCCGCAGTCGCGCAACTTCTCTTACGGGGTGGCGCTGGGCAAAGGCGAACCGCCCGCCGGCAAGCTGGCGGAAGGGGTATTCACCGCGCCGGTGCTGCTGGAAATGGCGCGCGAGAAACAAGTGGACATGCCGATCGCCGCGGCGGTCGCCGCTGTGCTGGCAGGCAACTTGAGCGTGGATGCGGCGATCGAGTCGCTGATGGCAAGGCCGTTGAAGGCGGAAGCGTAGAGAACCGTCATGGCCGGGCTTGTCCCAGCCATCCCGCTTAGGGACGCACTGTGCCGGTCTAAGCGAGATCACCGGGACAAGCCTGGTAATGACGAACGAATGTGCGGCACGCGCGGGAGCAACACATGGCCTACTGGCTGATGAAATCGGAGCCCGACAGCTGGTCGTGGGACAAGCAGGTGGCCAAGGGCGCCAAGGGCGAGGCCTGGACCGGCGTGCGCAATCATCAGGCCAAGCTCAATCTGATGAAGATGAAAAAGGGCGACCGCGCCTTCTTCTATCATTCCAACATCGGCAAAGAGGCGGTCGGCATCGTGGAAATAATTCGCGAGGCCTATCCCGACCCCACCGCCAAGCCGGGCGAGCCGTGGGTGGTGGTGGACGTGAAGGCGGTGGCGCCGCTGCCGAATCCGGTGAGCATCGAGGACGTGAAGAAGGAACCGAAGCTCAAACAGATGGTATTGATCAACAACACGCGGCTGTCGGTGCAGCCGGTGACGGCGGAGGAGTGGAAGATCGTTTGTAAGATGGGCGGGTTGAAGGGCTGAGCGCGCCTATCCCTCCCCTGAACGGGGAGGGCCGCCCGCCGAAGGCGGGCGGGGTGGGTCACATCGCTGCTAGTACTCCCACCCGACCGCGCGCTGACGCGCGCGGCGACGCTCCCCCGCAAGCGGAGGAGGGATTAAAAAGACGCTACAAAAGTCGCCCCTTCCGCGCCTTGTCCGCCCCTTAAACCTCGTCGCATAATGCGTTAAAGGTCGAAAAAGCCTGCGGGGGCAGCCGCGTGGCAGGGAGGATAGTGTCATGTCCGAAAAGATTTACGACGTGCCGGCCGACTGGAAGAAGCGGGCCTTCGTCGACGACGCCAAATACCAGGAAATGTACGCCCGCTCCGTCAAGGACCCCAACGGCTTCTGGGGCGGCGAGGCCAAGCGCATCGACTGGATCAAGCCGTTCAGCAAGGTGAAGAACACCTCTTACGATCCGCACAACGTGTCGATCAAATGGTACGAGGACGGCACCCTCAACGCCTGCTTCAACTGCGTCGACCGCCATCTCGCCAAGCGCGGCGACCAGACCGCGCTGCTGTGGGAGGGCGACGACCCCAAGGACGACAAGAAGCTCAGCTATAAGGAGCTGCACGCCGAGGTCTGTAAGTTCGCCAACGTGCTGAAAGCGCGCGGCGTCAAGAAGGGCGACCGCGTCACCATCTACATGCCGATGATCCTGGAGGCGGCGATTTCGATGCTGGCGTGCGCGCGCATCGGCGCCGTCCATTCAGTGGTGTTCGGCGGCTTCTCGCCGGATTCGCTCGCCGGCCGCATCACCGACTGCACGTCGGACTGCGTCGTCACCGCCGACGAAGGCATCCGCGGCGGCCGCAAGATTCCGCTGAAAGCCAATACCGACGCCGCCTGCGACATCGCCAAGGGCATGGTCAAGAGCGTGATCGTGGTGCGCCGCACCGGCGGCAACGTGAACATGAAAGACGGCCGCGACGTCTATTACGACGAGATCGCCAAGACCGTGCCGGCCGACTGCCCGTGCGAGGAGATGAGCGCGGAAGACCCACTGTTCATTCTTTATACGTCGGGCTCGACCGGCAAGCCGAAGGGCGTGATGCACACCACCGGCGGCTACATGGTCTATACCTCGATCACGCATCAATACGTGTTCGACTATCACGACGGCGACGTCTACTGGTGCACCGCCGATGTCGGCTGGGTCACCGGCCACAGCTATATCGTCTACGGGCCGCTGAGTAACGGCGCCATCAGCCTGATGTTCGAGGGCGTGCCGAACTATCCGAGCTCATCGCGCTTCTGGGAAGTGTGCGACAAGCACAAGGTCAATATCTGCTACACCGCGCCGACCGCCATCCGCGCGCTGATGCAGGGCGGCGACGCGCCGGTGAAGAAGACCTCGCGCAAGTCCTTGCGCCTGCTCGGCAGCGTGGGCGAGCCGATCAACCCGGAAGCCTGGGAGTGGTACTACCACGTGGTGGGCGAGGACCGCTGCCCGATCGTCGATACCTGGTGGCAGACCGAGACCGGCGGCATTCTGATCACGCCGCTGCCGGGAGCGACCAAATTGAAGCCCGGCTCGGCGACGCGGCCGTTCTTCGGCATCGTGCCGGAGATCGTCGACGCCGAGGGCAACGTGCAAACTGGCGCCACCAGCGGCAACCTGTGCATCGCCGATTCCTGGCCGGGGCAGATGCGCACGGTCTATGGCGACCACCAGCGCTTCATCGACACTTACTTCAAGACCTATGTCGGCAAGTACTTCACCGGCGACGGCTGCCGGCGCGACGCCGACGGCTATTACTGGATCACCGGCCGCGTCGACGACGTGATCAACGTCGCCGGCCACCGCATGGGCACGGCGGAGGTGGAAAGCGCGCTGGTGGCGCATCCGAAGGTGTCGGAGGCCGCCGTGGTCGGCTATCCGCACGACATCAAGGGCCAGGGCATCTACGCCTATGTCACCTTGATGGCGGGCGAGAAGCCGAGCGAGGACCTGCGCAAGGAACTGGTGCAGTGGGTGCGCAAGGAGATCGGCCCGATCGCCTCGCCGGACTTGATCCAGTTCGCGCCGTCGCTGCCGAAGACGCGCTCCGGCAAGATCATGCGCCGCATCCTGCGCAAGATCGCCGAGGACGAGTTCGGAAACTTAGGCGATACCTCGACGCTCGCCGACCCGGCGGTGGTCGACGACCTGGTCGACAACCGGCAGAACAAACGCCACGCCAAGGCGGCGGGGGCGTGAGATTGCCGCATAAAATAGGCGACACATTTGGCTGTCCCGCGCGAGCGGGACAGCCAGTAGGTTAACGCCCGCGCGCGGTTCCAGCCACCGCATTTACGTTAACCGCGAGCTTTCGCCCGGACCCCGCTCCGCCCGCATTACTATCGCGGCGGGGATCATCTGGCGGGCAAAGCATCATGACCTCGGTACTCGTGCGGCGCGCGGTTCTTTTCATGGCGATCGTGACGGCGTTCGCGCTGCTGGCGGCGGCAAGCCAAGCAGCAACCCGAGCGGCGACCGGCGCGGTGGTGCGCCTCGACGGTTACGCGCCCGGCACCGTCGTGGTGAAGACGCATGAGCGGCGTCTCTATTATGTACTGCGCCATGGACGCGCCCTGCGCTTCCCCGTAGGCGTCGGCCGCGCCGGCATGCAGTGGGCGGGCGCAACGCGCATCGCCGGCAAATATGTGGAGCCGGCCTGGCGCGCGCCGGCCGCGATCAATCACGGCGTGCTCGGCCCGGTCATTCCCGGTGGATCCCGGCGCAATCCCATGGGCGTCGCCGCCATGACGCTCGCAGGCACGCAATACGCCATTCACGGCACCAACCGGCCGGACCTGATCGGCGGCTTCGTCTCGCACGGCTGCATCCGCATGTATAACCGCGACATCAGCGCGCTCTATCGGCTGGTCTCGGTCGGCACGCCGGTAATCGTCCAGCGATGAGGGTGTCCAGGCGGCAAGTGCTCGGCGGCTTGTTGGCCGGCGCCGCGGTCGCCGCGGCGCCGTGGCCGGCGCGCGCCGGCGAAATTGTCGGTTTCGTCGGCCAATACCAGCCCGGCACCATCGTGATCATCACGAACCGGCGCGAGCTCTATTACGTGCTGAGCGGCAACCGCGCCATTCGCTATCCGGTCGGCGTCGGCAGGGCCGGCATGGCCTGGCACGGCCGCGCCAAGGTGGCGCTGAAGCTGCGCAATCCAGCGTGGCGCGCGCCGCCCAGCATCAAGCGCAATGCGCCGGTCATTCCGGGCGGCTCGTCGCGCAATCCGATGGGCGTCGCCGTGCTCGGCCTCGACCACGGCAACTACGGCATCCACGGCACGAATAATCCGTCGTCGGTCGGCAAGTTCGTCTCGCACGGCTGCATCAGGCTCTACAATCACGACATCCAGGATCTGTACCAGCGCGCGCATATCGGCACGCCGGTCGTCGTGTTGGAGTAGACTTCACCCACACCATCCGCGGCGCCGGCCGCCTTCGTAGCGGCGGGCGAGCCCACGCGCGAGCAGCGCTTCGCTCACGTCGGGCGTCGACACGGTCGACACCGCGGCGTCGACGCGCCCACCGTATTTGTCCTGCCCGACACGCGTGAGGCCGACCGCGCCCTCGCCCAGAATCGCGGCGAGCCCGTCGCGCGCGGCCAGCGCCTGCGCACGCTCGCCGTCGCAGCGCGCGTGCAGTTCGGGCGCGTCGATGCCGCGCAGCCGCACTTTGGTGGTAATGGCGATGCCCGGCCAGACATGCACGCGGGCAACGAAAGTATCGCCGTCGATCACCCGCAGCACTTGAGTCAAAAGCATTTGGGCGGGATGGGCGTCCGGCGCGGCAGCGGGTCGCGATGCCGTCACCGGCGCCGGCGCCACCACGGAACGGCCGGCGGAGACCGGCGCGATCAGCGCGCCGGCGGCGAGCCCCAAGGCGAACGCGGCCGCCGCCAGCACCAGCGGGCCGGCGCGGCGCAAGGGTCGATCGGATTTGAGCGCAAGGAGCATCGTCCTAGGGATAAAACCAGAACAGGATTCGCGCAAGCACAATCTTTGATTGAATCTAGAAATTTTTTACAACCTGGTACCGGACCGCCCCCGACCGGGAAAACCTGTAATATCGTCGACGTTTACCCCCGCGCTTCGCGACACCGACACAATTACCGCCCAAAACACACGCCATGGCGCGCCCGCGCAGCTCTCCCCCACCGGAAGTCCCGGGCCTCGCCGCCCGTCGGATTGCCGCCGACATCCTCGACGGCGTGCTGCGCCGGCGCTTGGCGCTTGACGAGCAGCTTTCCGGCAAAGGCGCGCACCCGGGCCTCGGCCCTTTGTCCGACCGCGACCGCGCGCTGATGCGCCGGCTCGCCGCCACCGCGCTGAGACGGCTCGGCACCTTGCGGCATCTGCTCAGCGGCTATCTCGACAAGGGCTTTCCCGCCGACGCGCCGCGCGTCGAGACCATCCTGCTCGTCGGCGCCGCACAAATCCTCTGGTTCGACGTCCCGGACCACGCCGCGGTCGATCTGTCGGTGCGGCTGGCCCAAGGCGACCGCCGCGCCGCCCGCTATACCGGGCTCGTGAACGCCGTCTTACGCCGGGTGGCGCAGAACCGCGACGCGTTCAAGGACGAGGACACCACGCGCGACACGCCGGACTGGCTGCTCAAACGCTGGCGCAAGGCCTATGGCGCCGACACTGCGCGCGCTATCGCCGCCGCCAACGCGCAGGAGCCGGCGCTCGATCTCACCGTGAAGGCGGACGCCGAAGCTACCGCCGAGCGTCTGCACGGGCGCGTCCTGCCGACCGGCACGGTGCGCACGCTGGCGCAAGGCGCGATCACGCTGTTGACCGGCTTTACCGAAGGCGCCTGGTGGGTGCAGGACGCCGCCGCCTCGCTGCCGGCGCGGCTCTTGGGCGAGGTGCGGAACTTGCGCGTCGCCGATCTGTGCGCGGCGCCCGGCGGCAAGACCGCGCAACTGGCGCATGCCGGCGCGCAGGTGACCGCGGTCGAGCGCTCGCCGGCGCGGCTTGCCCGCATCAGGGAGAACTTCGCGCGGCTGTCGCTTGAGGCCGAGCTGGTGGAGGCCGACGTGCTCACCTGGCTGGCCGCGCCTTTCGACGCCGTACTGCTCGATGCGCCCTGTACCTCCACCGGCACCATCCGCCGCCATCCAGACGTGCCCTGGATCAAGACCGAGGCCGACATCGAAACGCTCGCCCCGGCGCAGTCGCGCTTGCTCGACCGCGCTGTCGAACTGGTGAGGCCGGGCGGTATCCTGGTGTATTGCGTGTGCTCGCTGGAACCGGAGGAGAGCGAGCGTCAAATCGAGGCGCTGCTCGCGCGCGACAAGCGCGTCAGCCGCCGGCCGGTCGCCGCGCAGGAAGTGTTCGGCCACGGCGAATTTCTCAACGCGGCCGGCGATCTGCGCACGCTGCCGCTGCATCTGCCTGACGCCGACCCGCGCTGGGGCGGCATGGACGGCTTTTACGCGGCGCGGCTCATCCGCCAATCCTGACGCGTCCCGGTGCTGCCGCTTGCTCCAACCCTCCCCCCGCGAAGCGGCGGGGAGGGGAGAAGAGAGGCCGGCTAATCCACGGACCGGAAAGGCATATTGGCCCTGGCCCTGCCCTTCGCTATCGTGCGGCAAGGCGCCGGGATTTGGCCTGCGCCGCAGGGGACGAGCGGCTTCATGATGCGGGTTTCCGTCGCGGAACGGGCGAGGCTGACCCTGCTGATCGGGCGCCGCGTCTTCCGCAGCCTTCAAGCCCGCATCGATGCCCATCCCCTGTTGCGCTGGCGCTTCGGCTCGGCCGCCACCGACCGGCTGGTGATCGCGCCGCAGGATCTGCGCACCGCCGACGCCACCCGCGCCGCCGAGATCTATGCCGGCCGCTTTGCCTTCGCCGGCAAGGTGGTGATCTCCGACCGGCGTTCGCCCTTCGAGATGACGCCGCCATCCGACGAATGGGCGGTGATCCTGTTGTCATTCGCCTGGCTGCGTCACCTGCGTGCCGCCGAATCCGCCATCACGCGCGCCAATGCCCGCTCGCTGATCGACGAATGGATCAATCTGCAGGGCGGCTATCATCCGCTCGGCTGGCGGCTCGACATCCTGTCGCGGCGACTGGTGTGCTGGTTCTGCCAGTCGCCCTTCGTGCTGCAGGACGCCGATGCGCGCTTCTACCGCCGCTACATCCGCAGTCTGTCGCGCCAGGTGCGATACTTGCGCCGCTCGCTCACGCAGACGCGCGACGGCCTGCCGCGCTTGCAGGCGCTGATCGCGCTCACCTATGCGGCGCTCTGCCTGCAAGGCCAGTCGAACATGCTGCGCGCCACCGCGCGCAAGCTGACCGAGGAGTTGCGCCGCCAGATCCTGCCCGACGGCGGCCATATCAGCCGCAATCCCGGGGTACTGATCGAATTGCTGGTCGATCTGCTGCCGCTGCGGCAGCTGTTCTCGGCGCGCCACCTGCAGCCGCCGGCCGCGCTCAACAATGCCATCGACCGCATGATGCCGATGCTGCGCTTCTTCCGCCACGCCGACGGCAATTTCGCGCAATTCAACGGCATGGGCCCGACGCCGGTCGATCTGCTCGCCACCGTGCTCGCCTATGACGACGCGCGCGGCATGCCGGTCGCGAACGCGCCGCATTCCGGCTACCAGCGCATCGACGCCGGACAAACCGCGCTATTGATGGACACCGGCCGGCCGCCGCCCATCGCGGTGAGCCAGGAGGCGCATGCCGGCTGCCTGGCGTTCGAATTGTCGTGGAAGGGGCAGCGGCTGGTGATCAATTGCGGGCTGCCGGCGGTCAACAAGGAGAACTGGCGGCAGGTGGCGCGCGCGACGGCGGCGCATTCGACCGTCACCTTCAACGACCAGTCCTGCTGCCGCTTCTTCGAGGGGCGCCTGCGCAAGATCCTGGGCGGCATCCCAATTGTGAGCGGGCCGCGCAACGTGAGCCTCGAGCGCGAAGAGCGGGAGGACGGCGTGCTGTTGCGCGCCTCGCATGACGGCTACGCGCCGGATTTCGGCATCATCCACCGGCGCGCCCTAAGACTGAGCGCGGACGGCCGCGTACTCGACGGCGAGGACAGTTTCAGCGCGGCGCGCGGCGGCGAATTGCCGCTCAAGGCCGGCGACGAATACGCCATCCGCTTCCACCTGCATCCGGCGGTCAAGGCCAGCCGGCTGGCCGATGGCCACGGTGTCATCCTGCTGCTGCCGGACAAGGATGTGTGGTCATTCGGCACCTATGGCGAGACGGTGGAGATCGAGGAGAGCGTTTATCTGGCCGGGCCGGACGGGCCGCGCCGCACCGTGCAGATCGTCATTTACGGGCATGCCCGCCAGCAGGCCAGCGTGCGCTGGAGCCTGCGCCACACCCCACCGGCGCCTACGTCGGTGCGTCCCGATCGCACCGAGGAGCCGGAACTGCCTTTGTGAGCGGCCTTCTTGTAAGGGGTCATTCCGGAACGCCGCGCAAAAGCGCGTTTACGCGCGTCTTCGACGTGCTATGCGGCGGACCCGGAATCCAGGGGCGGCGAGCACTGAACGTGTGGCTCTGGATTCCGGGCTCGCTCGCCTTCGGCTCGCGCCCCGGAATGACAATGTCGGCGGCTGTGGATGCGCGGAGCTACTACCAACACGCCGCATACACTTTCGCCCGCTTCCTGTGCTAACCCGCAAGCCATGGCCAGCCATCCCCGCCGCATCACCCGCGCCCTGCTGTCGGTCTCCGACAAGACGGGCCTCGTCGATTTCGCCCGCGCGCTCGCCGGCTACGGCATCGAGCTCGTCTCCACCGGCGGCACCGCCAAGGCGATCAAGGATGCCGGCTTGGCCGTAATCGACGTGTCCGAGCTGACCGGATTCCCTGAGATGATGGATGGCCGCGTCAAGACGCTGCACCCGAAGGTGCATGGCGGGCTGCTCGCCATCCGCGGCAATGCCGAGCACACCAAGGCAATGGAAGAGCATGGCATCAAGCCGATCGATCTCCTGGTGGTGAATCTCTATCCGTTCGAGGCGACGGTCGCGAAAGGCGCGGCTTACGACGACTGCATCGAGAACATCGACATCGGCGGGCCGGCGATGATCAGGGCGGCGGCGAAGAACCACGCCGACGTCACCGTGGTGGTGGAGCCGGCCGACTACGAGAAGGTGCTGGCGGAACTGGCGCAGCATTCCGGCATGACCACGCTCGAGCTGCGGCAGGCTTTGGCGGCAAAGGCCTATGCGCGCACCGCGGCCTACGATGCCGCCATCTCCAACTGGTTCGCCGACACGCTGCACGAAGAGGCGCCCGATTACCGCGCCTTCGGCGGCCGGCTGATCCAGGCGCTGCGCTACGGCGAGAACCCGCACCAGACGGCGTCGTTCTATCGCGCGGGGGCTGAGCGCTTCGGCGTCACCACCGCGCGGCAGCTGCAGGGCAAGGAGCTCTCCTACAACAACATCAACGACACCGACGCCGCGTACGAATGCGTCGCCGAATTCGATCCGCGCAAAGGTCCGGCCTGCGTGATCGTCAAGCACGCCAATCCGTGCGGCGTGGCGGAAGGCGCGACGCTTTTGGAAGCCTACAAGAAGGCGCTTTCCTGCGATCCAGTCTCGGCCTTCGGCGGCATCGTCGCGCTCAACGGCAAGCTCGACGCGGAAGCGGCGAAAGCGATCACCGAGATTTTCACCGAGGTGATCATCGCGCCGGAGGCCGACAAAGAAGCGATCGAGATCGTCGCGGCGAAAAAGAACCTGCGCCTGCTGCTGGCCGGCGGGCTGCCCGATCCGCGCGCCAAGGGCCTGACGATGAAGTCGGTGGCGGGCGGGCTGCTGGTGCAGTCGCGCGACAATGCGACGGTCGACCAGATGCAGCTCAAGACCGTCACCAAGCGCGCGCCGAGCGAGAAAGAGTTAAACGATCTGCGCTTCGCCTTCCGGGTCGCCAAGCACGTGAAGTCGAACACCATCGTCTATGTCAAGGACGGCGCCACCGTCGGCATCGGCGCGGGGCAGATGAGTCGGGTCGATTCCGCGCGCATCGCGGCGCGCAAGGCGCAGGATGCGGCGCAAGCGATGAAGCTGAAAGAGCCGCTGACCAAAGGCTCGGTGGTCGCTTCCGACGCCTTCTTCCCGTTCGCCGACGGGCTGCTCGCCACCATCGAGGCCGGCGCCACCGCGGTGATCCAGCCCGGCGGCTCGCTGCGCGACGCCGAGGTGATCCAGGCCGCCGACGCGCACGACGTGGCGATGGTGTTCACGGGGACAAGGCATTTCAGGCACTAAATCCATCATCCTGAGGTGGCGGTCGAAGGCCGCCCTCGAAGGATGAACGGCCCGGGCTTGTCATCCTTCGAGGCTCGCTTCGCTCGCACATCAGGATGACGATCAATTTCTCGCCAAATCCCCCAGCAAACTCGCCGCCACGCTGAGCTTCGATAGCGTCAGCCCCGAGCCGGCGATCTCGTGGATCGCCGTGCGGATGCGCTCGACCTCGGCCTTCCTCGGCTTGACCCATTCCTCCACGGCGCCGGCGCCGGCAGGTCCGTTTCCGTGCCCGTTGCCGACCATGGCGGCGGTGAGGCGGCGTTCCGCGTCTCCGATCGAATCGAGCGCGCGGTCTAGCGCGAGGCGGTCGAAATAATCCGCCACCACGATGCCGGGAACCGCACCGGCAACCTTGTCGAGCTGGAAGAAGGCTTCGGTGGCGAAATAGGTGGCGGCCACCTCGCCCACCGGCTTGCCGGCGCGGTCGGCCACCCAGACGATGTCGGGCGCGGCCTTCAGCACCGACAGGCTGCCGACGCGGCGCGCGAGCGCGTCCGGCACGCCGGCATTCATCAGCTCGGCCACGCGCGCTTCGCAGGCCGCGGCCGCCTGCTTGGGCAGCGCAGCCTCGAGCGCGGCGTGCACCGCGCCGATGCCGTCGCGGTAATGCGCGACGATCATTTCCAGGCCCTGCGCCAGGTCCACGTGCCGCAGGAACCAGACGATGCGGTCGAGCAGCAGGTCCTGCACCGCGGCGTAAAGACCGAGTTGAACGTCGGCGGCCACTTGGTTGTCGAGCGCGTCGATTTCGGCGTTCAGTTCGACGAGGCCGAAACTGTTGCGCACGGCAGCAAAAGCAGCAGCAACAGCAGAAGCAGCAGCACCGGTCTGGTCGGCGATGCGCACGATCAGCGTGGCGCCGCCGCGGTTGATCATGGAATTGGTGAGCTGGGTGGCGATGATCTCGCGGCGCAGCCGGTGCGCCTGCAAGGCCTGCGCGAAGCGTTCGCTCATCTCCTTGGGGAAATAGCGGCCGAGCTCGCGCCCGAGATAGGGATCGTCCGGCACCGCGCAGTCGAGCAGCTCGGAATAAAGCGACAGCTTGGCATAGGCGAGCAGCACGGCGAGCTCGGGCCGGGTGAGCGGCTCGCCGCGCTTGCGGCGCTCGTCGAGCGCCATCTGGTCGGGCAGGTATTCGACCGCGCGGTCGAGCGCGCCACGCTGCTCCAGGATCTGCATCAGGCGCTGCTGGAAGCCGATGTCCTCCAGGCCGCGCCGCTGCGACAGGGAAAGCGACAGCGTCTGCTGATAGTTGTTGCGCAGCACGAGGCGCGCGACCTCGTCGGTCATCTCGGCGAGCAGCGCGTTGCGCGCTTCGAGCGTCAGCGCGCCGGCACGCACCGGACCGGACAGCGCGATCTTGATATTGACCTCTACGTCGGAGGTGTTGACGCCGGCTGAATTGTCGATGGCGTCGGTGTTGAGCCGCACGCCCTTGAGCGCCGCCTCGATGCGGCCGCGCTGGGTCATGCCGAGATTGGCGCCCTCGCCCACCACCTTGCAGCGCAGCTCGGCGCCGGAGACGCGGATCGGATCGTTGGCGCGGTCGCCGGCGTCGGCGTCGCTTTCCTGAGAAGAGCGCACATAGGTGCCGATGCCGCCAAAGAACAGGAGATCGACCGGCGCCTTCAGCACGGCTTTCATCAGCTCCTGCGGCGTGACATTGGCGTTGAGGCCGAGCAGCGCCCGCGCCTCCGGTGACAACGCGATTGATTTCGAGGCGCGCGGGTAGACACCGCCGCCTTTCGAGATCAGCGCCTTGTCGTAGTCCTGCCAGCTCGAGCGCGGCAGCTCGAACAGCCGCTTGCGCTCGGCGAAGCTTGCTTGCGGGTCGGGATCGGGATCGATGAAAATGTCGCGGTGGTCGAAGGCGGCCACCAGCCGGGTCGTGGTCTCGCGCAGCATACCGTTGCCGAACACGTCGCCCGACATGTCGCCGACGCCGACCGCGGTAAACGGCGTCTCGTGGATGTTGACATCCATCTCGCGGAAGTGGCGCTTGACCGATTCCCAGGCGCCGCGCGCGGTGATGCCCATGACCTTGTGGTCGTAGCCGGCCGAACCGCCCGAGGCGAAGGCGTCGGCCAGCCAGAAGTCGTGCGCGATGGCGATCTCGTTGGCGATGTCGGAGAACGTCGCCGTGCCCTTGTCGGCGGCCACCACCAGATAGGGATCGTCGCCCTCGTGCCGCACCACGTCGGGCGGCGGGATGATGGCGCCGTCGGGGGAGATGTTGTCGGTGATGTCGAGCAGGCTGGAGATGAACAATTTGTAGGTGGCGACGCCCTCGGCCTGCATCACCTCGCGCGAAGCGCCGCGCGGCATCAGTTTGGGCACGAAGCCGCCCTTGGCACCGACCGGCACGATGACCGCGTTCTTGACCTGCTGCGCCTTCACCAGACCGAGAATCTCGGTGCGGAAATCCTGCGGCCGGTCGGACCAGCGGATGCCGCCGCGCGCCACCTTGCCGAAGCGCAGGTGCACGCCTTCCACGCGCGGCGAATAGACGAAAATCTCGTAGAGCGGATGCGGCAGCGGAATGCCGGTGAGCTTGCCGCTTTCGAACTTGACCGAGATGATCGGCTTGGCATCGCCGTGCGCGTCGGTCTGGAAGAAATTGGTGCGGATCGCCGACTGCACCGCGTTGACGAAATGGCGCAGGATGCGGTCCTCGTCCAGGCTGTCGACGGCCTGCAGGCCTTCTTCGATGCGCTCGGCGATTTCTTGTTGTTTGGCGTCGCGATCGAATTTTTCTTCTGTCATTCCGGGACGGCGCGAAGCGCCGGGCCCGGAATCCATAACCCCGGTCGGAGTTTTTTCGGAACCGCTGGGAGTATGGATTCCGGGTTCGCTCGCTGCGCTCGCGCCCCGGAATGACGAAGGGCGCGGATCGAAGCGCGCGTGGAACAGTTCAACGATCATGCCGGCGCAGGCCGCGTGCTTGACGAGCGTCGCCCACATATAGTCCTGCGAGAACGGCACTCTTATCTGGCGCAGGAAACGCGAGAGCGCGCGGATCAACGCCACGTCGCGCCAGCCGAGTTCGCCGGCGAGCGTAAGCGCGTTATAGCCGTCGTTCTCGGCCTCCCCGCGCATCACTTTCAGAAAGGCCGCCTCCAGCCGCGCCTTGGCGGCGGCGAGGTCGATGGCACCGCCGTCCTTGCGCGTCAGCCGCATGTCGTGCAGCCACAGCCGCTGCTGGCGGCCGGCCGGCGCGATGCGGTAGGTGCGCTCGTTGACCACCTGGAAGCCCATGTTCTCCAGCACGGGCACGCGCTCCGACAGCGGCAGCGGGCGGGCGAAGCTCCACACCTTCAGCCCGACCGAATGGCTGTCGCCCTCGGGCAGGGCATGGAAATCGACGTTGAGCGGGCGCTGCTCGCCCAGCCGCTCGATGATCGCGATGTCGGCGGCGGCGCTCTGCGGCGCATAGCGGTCGTGATAACCGCCCGTGAAGGCGTCGCGATAGCGCTCGAACAGAACGTGCGCGGCGTGCGGCGCGCGGCCGTGCGCCAGCACCTCGGCCAGCGCGTCGTTCCAGGTGCGCACGATGGCCGCGACGTCGCGCTCGAGCTTGCTCTGCTCGACCGGCGGCGTCGGCGCGCCCGAGCGGCCGATGATGAAATGCACGCGCACCATCGGGCCTTCCGGGAAGAACGGGTAGAAGGCCGACACGCGGCCGTGGAAGGCCTGCGCGAGATAGTCGCCGATCTTGGCGCGGATCGCGCTGTCGTAGCGCTCGCGCGGCACGTAGACCAAGGCCGAGACGAAACGGTCGAAGCGGTCGAGCCGTGCCAAGACGCGCACGCGCGGGCGCTCGTCGAGCTGCAGGATGGTCATGACGAAGCGGTAGAGCGTGTCCTCGTCGACCTGGAACAATTCGTCGCGCGGATAGTGCTCCAGCACGTTCGCCAACGCCTTGCCGGAATGGCCGCTGCGCTCGAAGCCGGCGCGCCGCTCGATCGCCGCGAGCTTGCGGCGCAGATAAGGAATGCCGTGCGCCGAGCGCGTATAGGCGGTCGAAGTGAACAGGCCGACGATGCGGAACTCGCCGGACAGGTTGCCGGCCTGGTCGAAGCGCTTGACGCCGATGTAGTCGAGATAGGCGCGCCGGTGCACGCGCGCGTGGATATTGGCCTTGGCGATGATGAGCGGGCGCGGCTCCTTCAGAAAGGCCATGATCTCCGGCGTGATCTCCAACAGATCGTCGCCGCGCTTGAGCACGCGCAATTCGCGCGAGCGCATGATACCGAGCGCGCCGTCGTGATCGGGCTCGAGCGCATGGCCGTCGAATTTGTAGTCGCGCACGCCGAGGAAGGTGAAGTTGTCGGCGAGCAGCCATTGCAGGAACTGGATCGCTTCGGCGATCTCGTCGACCGGCAGCGGCGGCGGATTGGTCTTGAGGTCGGCGACGATGGCGTTGACGCGCTCGAGCATCGGCCGCCAGTCCTGCACCGCCAGCCGCACCTCGGCCAGCACCATGTCGAGCGCGCGTACGAGCTCGGCGCAGGCCTCCTGTTCGAGCGGATCGAGATGGATGTGAATGAAGCTTTCGCGCGCCGGATGCGCGTCGGCGGTGCCGATCGCCGCGAGCTTTGCGCCGTCGCGCTCGACGCCGAACACGGGATGCGCCACCAGCCGCAGCGGCAGCTTGCGGTCGGCGAGCTCGCCCATCACCGAATTGACCAGGAAGGGCATGTCGTCGTTGAGGACTTCGATCACCGAGATCGCGCGCGGCTCGGCCTCGGCCGGCAGCTCGACCGTCTCGCAGCGGATCTTGGGGGTGTCCGGACTGCGCTCGGCGACGAAATCGTAAGCGCGCGCGGCAAGCTGCGCGAGATCGGCGGCGCTGTAATGCACCATGTCTTCCGGCACCGCGCGGCCGTAGAGCTGAGGAAGGAAGCCCGGCGGGATCTCGGCCCGGCGCGCGTGCAGCGCGGCGCCCGCTTCCCACAGAAGCGTGCGCGCGGCGGTTTCCTCCTTGCTGTCGGGGATTTCGACGACGGCCATGGGTGTTTCCTCGACGCCGTTTTTATTTGGCGCTTGCGCGCGGAGAATCAGTCGCGCCCCGGGAAGGGACTCTCGCCCTTTCGCGCGGACGCGTCGAGAGCAACGCATGTTTTAGCGACGGGTTCGCGACGGGCCCGCAACGGCCCGCCGGACGGCTCTTAAGACCCTGAAACAAAAGGCGAAAGCGCGCGGGCGCGGTCGTATCGCGCCTGCCCCAAACATTGTAGGCTCGGGCCCGACGAGGAACGGAACAAGGGGCGTAGTGACGACATGTCCAAAGCCAACCATGCCAAGACCGCCGGCAAAGCGGCCCCCGCGCGCGCCAAGCCGGCGCTGCGCGCGGTGAAAGCGGAAAGCACCAAGTCGCCGGCGCCCAAAGCAGCCGCCAAGCCCGCCCTCAAGTCCGCCCTCAAGCCCGCGCCCGCCCTCAAGCCAACGCTGAAACCCGCGCTCAAGCCGGTGGCCGCGGCGGTGGCCGACGACCAGCCGGCGATCGCGCTCAATTTGCCGCGCGGCAAGCTGTCGCCCGCGATGCAGGCCTATTTCAAGAAGTGCCAGGACAGACTCGGCTTCGTGCCCAACGTGCTGGCGGCCTACGCCTTCGACAACGCCAAGCTCGAAGCCTTCGTCGGCATGTACAACGACCTGATGCTGGGCGAGAGCGGGCTGTCCAAGCTCGAGCGCGAGATGGTCGCGGTGGCGGTGTCGTCGCAGAACCGGTGCTACTATTGCCTCACCGCGCACGGCGCGGCGATCCGGCAATATTCCGGCAATCCGTTGCTGGGCGAACAGATCGTGATGAATTATCGCGTGGCGCGGCTCAATCGCCGCCAGCGCGCGATGCTCGACTTCGCCGTCAAGCTGACGGTGCAGCCGGGCAACGTCGAAGAAGCCGACCGCGAGCGGCTGCGCCGCGCCGGTTTTTCCGACCGCGACATCTGGGACATCGCGGCGGTAGCCAGCTTCTTCAACATGTCGAACCGGATGGCGAGCGCCACCGACATGCGGCCGAACACGGTGTATCACGGACAGGCAAGGTAGTTCGCCTGCATACCCGCAACCGTTCGTTCCCGCGCAAGCGGGAACCCGGCGACAGCGGTGAAGCAACGTTAGCAAGTACTGGGTCCCCGCTTGCGCGGGGACGAACGGGAAAATGACGCGCGTCCTTGGCTTCATCATCGCACTGCTGGTCGGCGCACCTGCGCTAGCACAAGCACCCGCCATCCCGCCGGCGCAGACCGCCACCGCGCGCCACGGCATGGTGGTGGCGCAGGAGCCGCGCGCGGCGCGCATCGGCCTCGATATCCTCAAGCGCGGCGGCAACGCGGTGGACGCCGCGGTGGCGGTCGGCTTCGCCATGGCCGTCACCTATCCCGAAGCTGGCAATCTCGGCGGCGGCGGCTTCATGGTGGTCCATCTGGCGAAAGGCAACCGCAACGTCGCGATCGATTACCGCGAAACCGCGCCGGCCGCCGCCACGCCCACCATGTTCCTCGATGCCGCCGGCAATCCCGATCCGAAGAAATCGCGCGATTCCGGATTGGCGGTCGGCGTGCCGGGCACGGTGGCGGGCCTGGCGCTGGCCGAGAAGAAATACGGCTCCGGCAGGTTTACGCTGGCCCAGCTGATCGCGCCGGCCATCGCGCTGGCGCAGAACGGCTTCCCGATCGCGGGCCACGCAATCGACTCCATGACCTGGGCCGAAAAACGGATTTCGCGCTGGCCGTCCTCGACCGCGATCTTCTTTAAGGACGGCGCGCCGCTCAAAGAGCGCGACAAGCTGGTCCAGCGCGATCTGGCCGGCACGCTGCGCGCCATCGCCGCACGCGGGCCGCGCGCCTTCTATACCGGCCGCATCGCGCGGCAAATCGCGGCCGCCGTCAAGCAAGCCGGCGGCATCATGAGCGCGCGCGACCTCGCCCGCTACAAGCCGGTGGAGCGCAAGCCGGCGCGCGGCACGTACCGCGGCTACGACATTATTTCCATGCCACCGCCCTCCTCCGGCGGCGTCTGCCTGATCGAGATGCTCAACATCCTGGAGGGTTACGATCTCGGCAAACAGGGCCGCGACGCCCAAGCGCTGCACGATCTCATCGAGGCCATGAAGCGCGCCTATGCCGACCGCGCGGTGTTCCTGGGCGATCCGGATTTCGTGAAAATGCCGCTCGCGCGCCTGCTGTCGAAACGATACGCCGCCAAATGGCGCGCCGGCATCGGCGAGAAGGCGACGCCCGCCGCGCAAATCCGCCCGGGCCAGCCGGCCGGCAGCGAAGGCAACAACACCACGCATTTCTCCGTGATCGACCGCGCCGGCAACGCGGTGTCGAACACCTATACGCTCAACTTCGCCTACGGTCTCGGGCTGGTGGCGCCAGGCACCGGCGTGCTGCTCAACAACGAGCTCGACGACTTCACCGCCAAGCCGGGCGCATCAAACGCCTACGGCCTGGTCGGCTTCGACGCCAACCTGCCGGCGCCGAACAAGCGCCCCTTGTCCTCGATGACGCCGACCATCGTGCTGAAAGACGGCAAACCGTTCATCGTCACCGGCTCGCCCGGCGGCAGCCGCATCATCACCGCTGTGCTGCAGGTGATCACCAACGTCATCGATTTTCATATGGGGATCGGCGCGGCGGTCTCGGCACCGCGCCTGCATAATCAGTGGGAGCCGGACAAGACCTTCGCCGAGCCGGGCTTCGACGCCAACGTACTCGCAGCGCTCACCGCGCGCGGCCACACTATCGTGCCGACCGATCCGCACACCGACGCCAATTCGATCCTGGTCACGCCGCAGGGCTATGCCGGCGCCGCCGACCGCCGCACGCGCGGCGCGACCGCGGCGGGGTATTGAGTTTGTCGTCATGGCCGGGCTTGTCCCGGCCATCCACGCCTTTGATTCCGGACCCCCGTTAGGCGTGGATGCCCGCGACAAGCGCGGGCATGACTAAGCCTCACACAAAGCACGCGATTTCGGCGAACCTCTCCGCTACCGGATAGCCGGTCACCTCGACGCCGGCGGCGTCGAGCCAAGCATGGGCATCGAGCGGCTTCTCCTCCCCGCGCGCCGCACCGAAATGCATGACGCTTGTTACGCCGCGCCGCCTGAGCATGGCCTGCGCGGCCATGGCTTGCGGGAGGCAGACCGCCTTGAACGGCAGATAGCGGGCCGAGCGCGTCACCGCCCAGCCGATTCCTCGGCGATGCGCGTCTTGTCCGGCGCAGCGGCGGCGCGCGCGGCCGCGACACGCGCATCGCTTGGGGGCACGAACCGGCCGAGCCGGCGCGCGAGATTCGGGAACGGCACGAAGATCAGGCCGAGCCGCGCCAGCCACAGGCACAGCACCGCCTCCACGACCAGCGCGCGGCGGGCGCGGCCGACCGCGGCGAACCTACGCAGCGGGCGGCGGATCGAGCGCGACAGCGCCATGCTGCACCAGTTCGTTGAGGAAGCTTTCCACCTCGGCGCGGCAGGTCTGGGGCGAGACTTCGTATTCGGTCTCGAGCTGCGCGCAGACCGCGTCGAGCTCCTGCGGCGTGTCGATCAGTTCCCAGATGCGCGCGCCCACCTCCGATAGGCCGATATAGTTACCCTTCTCGGCGCTCATCATGACCAGCTCTTCGCCCACCTTGGCGGCCAGCCAATCGCCCTGCTTGCGCACCAGCATTCCCGATCGTCTCCCTAGGCCGACCGCGCGAGGCCAGGCGCCGACGCCAATTCATAGCCCAGCCGCCGCATGACGGCGCCGTGAGCGGCTTCGATACGCGCGACCTGCTCCGGCGTCAGTTCGTCGCGCCAGGCGCCGGCCTCGCCGCGGCGGAAGAAAGCCCCGCCGGCATAGGGGCGCGGCGCCTCGCGAAATCCCTTTTCCTGCTCCTGCCCGCTGAGCTCGGCGAAGTCGGCAAAGGCCACCGCGCGCGCGATGTCTTCCTCGCTCGCGGGGCGCCGCGCGAAACCGAGCACGCGCCGCAACTGGCCGGCGGGGTCGGCCCGCATGTCCTCGTAGCGCACCGGCAGAACGGGAATGTCGCGCTGATCGAGCCAGCTCGTCACGTGCCCGCTCCAGCCCAACAGCCGCTGGCGCAATTGATTGTGCTGGCGGTCGCTCCTCGCACAGAAGCCGTCTTCGTCGTCGCTCATGCGCGCGATCGCTTCGTCGATGCCGATATGACCGTGGTTGGCGAGCGAGGGCGCCACGTCGCGGGGATCGCGCACGATGACGATTGCCGCGTCGGCGCCGCGTGCGCCCGCCAGCAGCGGCTCGCCCTTGGGCGTCAACGTATAGGCGTCGTGCGCCTTGACGAAGCGCACCGAGGCCGCGTCCGGTTCGTTGTCGTATTCGTCGTCCTGCGCGCCGCGCGCCAGCTCTTCGTAGACACGCGGGCGCAAGGCGTCGATTTCGTCGAAAGTGAGCAGGCCGGAATCGATCAGCGTGAGATGGTCGAAAGGCCCGCGCGCGCTGGCGATGCCGCCGCGCTCCGGCAGATCGTTGATGTCGGCCGGCGCGTCCGTGGCGGACATGTTGGCGAGCAGCATGCGCAGCCAGGTATTGCCCGACTTCGGATAGGAGGCGAGCCAGAACGTGCGCGGCGAATTCCGGGTCATGCCGCCCGCTCCGTCAGGCCGACATCCATCCAATGCCGCTCGAGCTGCGCAATCACCTCCGGCATGCGCGCGAAATTGAGCGCGCGCGTGAGATGAAAGATGCCGGCGCTGTTGGCGATTTGTGTGGCGGCGCGGAAATAGTCTTCCTTCTGCCCCATGCGATTGACCAGCTGCGGGCGGTAGGCGCTGCGCCGGAGGATGAGCGCCGCGTCGACGACGTTCGGGCGCTCGATGCCGGGCCGATGCGGCGGCCGCGCCTCGCGCAGCGCGTAGACGGCGCCGAGCGGCAGCGGTTCGCTGAACGCGGCCGCCGGCTCGACGAAGAATTTCTGCAACCGGTTGCGCACGGCCGCGCCGCGTCGCTCGGCGAGATCGAGCCGCTGGATCGCTTGCGCCCACAGTTTGAGACTGCGCCCGTCCGGCTGCACCATTACCGCGCCGGCGCCGCTCGCCGTGACCGCGCAGAAGTCGTCGGTGACCAGCGGAAAGCCGCGCTGCACCAGTGCGGCGGCGAGCGTCGACTTGCCCGCGCCCGAGCCGCCGCAGAACAGCACTGCCTTGCCGTTCACACGCACCGCGCTGGCATGCAGCACCACCTGCCCGCGCTGATGCAGGAGGATGCCGAGCACCGTTCCGGACAGAAAGATCGAAATGTCGTCCGCTTCCACGCCGGCTGCGGCTTCGAACACGATCTCGCGTCCGCCCGACAGCAGAAAGCGCGCCACCTCCGGGATGCGGAAAAGAAAGCGATCGCCGGCGATCTCCCAGGTCGGACCGCGCGCACTCGCCTCCGCCAGGCTTTCCGCCACCGCGCCCGCCCGCAGCACGATGTCGGGCGCCGGCGGCCGCGGCGCAGCGATGGCGCCCGGCAGTTCGATGTCGCTCGCCACGGCGAGCCCGGCGACACGATAGAAATGCACGCGACCCCCCGATCCGATGGCTGGAGTCAGGTTTTCTCCAGCATACAACCATTTGGCGACGCGTTTTTAAAGCGATCTCGCTTGCCAACAGAGGCTCCGGCGCCACCATCGAAGCTCTTATATTCCCTAGGCTTTTTGGCCGAATCCGTAACGCGCCGCGCGCGTCGGATTCCTTGACCTGGCCCAATGCCGGCGCCATGTCGATAGGGCTCGATGTTCCGGTGAGAACAGCTCGAGAGGGACGCGCCTTGGCGGAGACGGCACTGTCGCAAGCAAAACCGGCGGGCGCCAGCATGGCGGCCTCGCTCGCCGACAAGGTCGCCACCCTGAGCGACCCCGCGTCCTACCCGCACCCGGCACACGATTTCGAGCGCAAGGAGACCCACATGTCTTTCGTCTTCCTGGCCGGCGACAAGGTCTACAAGCTGAAGAAGCCGGTACGCTTTCCCTATCTGGATTATTCCACGCTCGAAAAGCGCGAGGCCGCCTGCCGCGCCGAGCTTTCGCTCAACCGCCGGCTCGCCCCGCAAGTCTATGAGCGGGTGGCGCCGCTGACCCAGACGCCGCAAGGGTTGCGGATCGGCGGCGAGGGCGAGCCGGCCGACTGGCTGGTGGTGATGCGCCGGCTCGACGAGCGCAAGACGCTCGAACACGCGATCGAGACCGGGAGCTTGCGCGTCGCGCAGCTCGATCGTGCGGTCGACACGCTGGTGAAGTTCTATCGGCGTGCCCGCCCGGTTTTCATTTCGAGTGCGACTTTGCTGCGCAACTGGCATGACAGCCTCGCCTACAACAAGCGCGTGCTGCTCGATGCGCGGCTCGGGCTGCCAGCCGGACTGGTGCGGCGCATCGACCGCGCGCAGCGCCGCTTTCTCGAGAGCCGCGCGGAACCGATCGCCGGCCGCGTGCGGACGCGCTCAATCGTCGACGGGCACGGCGATCTGCGCCCCGAGCACATCTGGCTCGACGACCCCATCACCATCATCGACTGCCTGGAGTTCAGCGCCGCCTTGCGCGCCGTCGATCCGTTCGACGAGATCGCCAATCTGTGCATCGAATGCGAGCGGCTGGGCGGCGGCTGGGCGAGCGCGCATATCCGTCGCCGCGCCATTCATGCGCTGCGCGATCATCTCTCCGACGAATTGTTCACCTTCTACCGCTGCCACCGCGCGGCTTTGCGCGCGCGGCTGACCATCGCCCATATGCTGGAAGCGCACCCGCGCACGCCCGAAAAATGGCCGAAGCGCGCGCGCGAATATCTCGCCATCGCGGCGGCCGATGCGCGCCGGCTGGAAAAGCTGTTCAGGGATTAATTCGAAGCGATGCCGCCAGCATGGCGCGTTTTACCCTCCCCTGGAGGGGGAGGGTCGGCGAGCGCAGCGAGCCGGGGTGGGGTGACAGCGCTTCAATAGCGGTGATTCCAAGCTCGCTTCGCGATTCACCCCCTCCCGACCACCGTCGCTAGACGACGGCGGTCGACCTCCCCCCTCCAGGGGGAGGTAAAGCAAGTCCGCAGCACGACCAATTCCGCCGCCTCGCTTCAAAACACCATCAGGTCGGTGAGCGCGCGGCCTTCGTGCAGTCGGCGGATGGCCTCTGCCAACAGCGGCGCGATCGGCAAGATGTCGACCTTGGCAAGCGAAGACTTGTCGAGCCTGAACGGCGGCACGCTGTCGGTCACCACGAAGCGGTCGATCGCCGGGTCGGCGATCACTTGCGCGGCGCCCGGCATGAACAGACCGTGCGTGACCAGCGCGATCACCTTTTTGGCGCCGCTTTTGCGCGCCGCCACCGCCGCCCGCAGCAGCGTGCCGCCGGTGCTGATCAGGTCGTCGACGAGCAACACGGTCGCGCCATCCACCTCGCCGACGAACATGTCGCCGGAGACGACGCCGCCGCTGCGGTGTTTTTCGGCAAAGCCCTTGCCGACCGGCTTGCCGGTTGCCGCTTGCAGCGCCTCGCGCAGCAATTCGGCGCGCTTGCCGCCGCCGAGATCGGGCGACACAACGGCGAGCTTCTCACTGTGAAGCGTCTTGGCATAGTCGACGAACAGCGGCGTGGCGGTGAGCGCCACGGTCGGGATGCGGAAGGCGTTCTCGAAGGCGGCCGGGTTGTGCACGTCGAGCGTGACGACACAATCGGTGCCGACCGCCTCGAACATTTGCGCCACATAGCGCGTGAGCACCGGATCGTGCGGCTTGGTGCGGCGATCCTTGCGCGCATAGGCGAGATAGGGCGTCACCGCGGTGACGCGCGCGGCGCCGGCGTCCTTCAGCGCGCCGACGAAGAACAGCAGCCGCACCAGCTTGTCGCTCGCGCTCTCGGTGGGGCCCCCGTGCAGGCTCTGCACCACATAGACGTCGGCACCGCGCACGCCTTCGAGCGGCCGGGTCTTGTGCTCGCCATCCTCGAAGTCGCGTTCCTCGTGCGCGGCAAGCGGACATTCAAGCGCCGCCGCGACGGCCTTGCCGAGCTCTGCCGTGGCGTAAAGCGCGAACAGCCGCAGGTCCGTTTCCTTGCTCATCGTGGCGGCCTTTGCGTCTTCGCCGGCGCAAAGCGCGCCAGCAGGTCGATGACTTCCTGATCGGAGGTCTGCCGGAAATCGGCATAGAAATAGCCGATGGCGCCGAAATCCTCATGGTCCTCCAGGCAGACCACGTCGTCGGCTTCTTCGCGCATCAGGCCGCAGCGTCTCGGTCGGCGCCACCGGCACCCCCAGCACCAGCTTCTTCGGCTTGCGCTGGCGCGTAGCGCGCAGCGCCGCGCGCGTGGTGGCGCCGGTGGCAATGCCGTCGTCGATGACGATCGCCGTCTTGCCTTCGACCTCGGCGCGCGCGCTGTGGCCGAGATAGCGCTGACGGCGGCGCTCGATCTCGGCCAGTTCCTCGTCGCACACTTTCTTGAATTCCACCTCGGAGACGCCGGCGAGCGCAATGACGTCCTCGTTACGCACGACGAGCGGCTTTGCGCCGTCGACCACCGCCCCCATGGCAAGCTCCGGCTGGCTCGGCACGCCGATCTTGCGCACCAGGATCAGATCGAGCGGCGCATCGAGCTCCGCGGCGACCTCCGCCGCCACCGGCACGCCGCCGCGCGGCAGCGCCAGCACCACCGGGTCATGATCCTTGTAGGAGGCCAGCGCCTGCGCGAGCTGACGACCTGCGTGCTGGCGGTTTTCGAACGACATCGCGTGCCCTCACGCCACAAGATAGCGCGTGAACCAGCGCGTTGCATGATCGATCACGGCCTCGAGCGCGCCCGCTTCGGGAAACAGGTGGCTGGCGCCGGGCACGATTTCCAGCGCCTTCGGGCCCGGCAATTGCGCCAGCGCCCGCTCGTTGAGCTCGATCACCACGGTATCGGCGCCACCGACGATCAGCAGCGTCGGCGCGCGCACGCGCGAAAGCGCTGCACCGGCAAGGTCGGGCCGGCCGCCGCGCGACACCACCGCGCGCACGCGCGGGCCTGCTTGCGCCGCGGCGACCAGCGCGGCGGCAGCACCTGTGCTGGCGCCGAACAGGCCGAGCGGTGCCTTGCCGGCACTGGCGTCGCCGTCGAGCCAGCGCATGGCGTCGATCAGCCGCGCCGCCAGCAGCGGAATGTCGAATACATTGGCGCGATCCATCTCCTCGTCCGCGGTGAGCAGGTCGAACAGCAGAGTGGCGAAGCCTTGTTTATTCAGCGCCTCCGCCACCGCGCGGTTGCGCGGGCTGAGGCGGCTCGAGCCGCTGCCATGCGCAAACACCACCACCGCATGGGCACCGCGCGGGATGTGTAGGCTGCCATTGAGCCCCACCGGCAGGATCGTCACCTCGCGCGTTTCCGCCTCGCGCGCCATGCGTCATCCTTCCGCGCCGAGGCGCATCATACCTTCATGCTGTGCTTGCTCATCGGCTTGACGGTGCTCGCCTGCGGGCCCTTGTCGCCCACCTCCTCGGCGAAGGTCACGTGGGCGCCGACCGCCAATTTGGCGAAGTCGCCGTTGAGCACGCTGTTACGGTGAAAATAGATCTCGCGCCCGTCATTAGTCTCGATGAATCCGAATTCGCCGAGCGGGTCGATCTGCTTCACCGTGCCGATCGGCGGGCCGTCGTGCTGCTTCACATGGCCCTCCAGCTTGCGCACCTGACCCTCCAGCTGCCGCAGCGCACGCTTGAAGGCGTCGTTGAGGGCGAAGTTCAAATCGGCATAGCGCTCGTCATTCTGCGGCGTACGATCAATATTGACGTCGCGGGCCCCCGGCAGCCCCAGGCGAATATTGATCTCGTAAAGGCCGCCGGTGCGGTGATGGCCGCTCGGCGCCTTCACGACCACGCGGACCGCGGTCAGCCGGCCGAAGCGCTCCTCGAACTGGGCTACGTGCTTGACAATGGCGCCCCGGACCTCCGGCGTCGCGTCCATGCCCTGGAAATCGACTTCGACTGGCGTCTGCATCGGTTCACTCCATTTTCTTTAGCTTCGCGCGGCGGCCGGTCGGCCTCATTGACATGGCTCAAGGCCGCCGGCCGGCGGCGAAGCCTCCGATTCATCAACGGCATAGCCAAGCTTTCGTTCACGGCGTCGCAGCTTGCGCAGGCGCCGAACAAGCCGCGCGCAATATCCGGAACTTTGCCCCGCCCGGCCCATTGGTTACCCGGGATCAGGCCGATTGAGCTGGCTCAAGACCGGCGCTGCGCCGCCGGGGCACATTGCCGCGTCCCACGATTTTCAGAGTAATGAGACAAAGCCATGGCCAAACAACCGAGCCCCGCGAATGCCGGCCCCGAGAGCGATGTCGACCTGGCGATTTCGCCGGAGAAAGTCTGCTTCATCATCATCAAGGCGCACGAATTCGACGCCAAGGAACAGGTCGAGGAGCCCGATCCCGGCTCCAACCCGTCCGACGACAAGGACATCGAGGTGCTGGAAGACTACGGGGACGATCCCGTGGTCGAGGAACTCACCCAGTTCATCGACGCCCTGTCGCTCGACGAGCAGGTCGATCTGGTCGCTTTGATGTGGCTGGGGCGTGACGATTATACCGCCGCCGACTGGCCGTGCGTGCGCGAGGAAGCCGCCCGCGCCCATAACGAGCGTACCGCCGAATATCTGCTGGGCGAGCCGCTGCTCGGCGACTTCCTGGAGGAAGGCCTGTCGATGCTCGGCTTTTCCTGCGAGGACTTCGAGATCGGCCGGCTGTAAGGGCGCGGAGATTTGACCTGAGCCGGCCGCCATACGAAACTTGCCGCGGTCGATCGGGGTAAGGGTGTCGCGATGCAAGTTTGTGTAGAGACCGCGACCGACCGCGTGGGTCATGAAGTACCGCTTCGCCTGCTTCTCGAGGCGCGCAGCATCGAGATCGTCGAGATCGTCGACCGCTGGTACGGCGACGATTACTGCTATTTCAAGGTGCGCACCGAGGCCGGCGACCTCTATATCCTGCGCTTCGACGAAGACAGCGCCGAATGGGGGCTCACCATGTTCAAGAGCGCGCAGCCGCACGCGGTTCCGCGCGAGTTCCTGGCGAACAAAAGGCCGCCCAGCGCGTTGACGATGTAACGTAACGCGGGTGCGGCCATGGCCGAATTTCCGACCGGCGAAAAAGACCTATTCCTGGTGGTCGATGTGCAGAACGATTTCTGCCCGGGCGGCGCGCTGGCGGTGCCGCGCGGCGACGAAATCGTGCCCAAGGTCAATGCGCTCGCCGGCAAGTTCTCCCATGTGGTGCTGACGCAGGACTGGCACCCGCCCGGCCATCAATCCTTCGCTTCCTCGCATGCCGGAACCAAACCGTTCGACGCCATCGAGGTTTCCTACGGCGCCCAGGTGATGTGGCCGGACCATTGCGTGCAGGGCACGCGCGGCGCCGCCTTCCGCGACGACCTGCACGTCGATCGCGCCGAGTTGGTGCTGCGCAAGGGTTATCACCGCGCCATCGATTCCTATTCCGCCTTCTACGAGAACGACCGCAAGACCCACACCGGCCTCGCCGGCTATTTGCGCGAGCGCGGCTTTGAGCGCGTGTTTCTCGCCGGCCTCGCCTTCGATTTCTGCGTGCGCTATTCGGCCGAGGACGCCCACCGCGAGGGCTTCACAGCAATCGTGATCGAGGACGCCTGCCGCGCCATCGATTTGAACGGCTCGGCCGACGACACGCGGGCGGCGTTCGGGAAGCTTGGCATTCGCTGCGTGAAGTCCGACGCGATCGGCGCATGAGTCCAACCCGCTCGTCGCCGCGAAAGCGGGGACCCAGGCGCAAAATGACAGTCTCGCGATCGCTTCCTGGATTCCCGCTTGCGCGGGAATGAGCGGAGGTCGCGTCAGCGCTCAGTTTTCAACTCCTTCACCGCCCGCAATTCGCCCGTCTTCCTCCGTCACCGTAAAACCGAGCTCCTTGGCGACGGCGAGAATGCGCGTCTGCTCCTTCGGAAAGCGCATCACCGCGTGGCGCACGCCCTGCTCCGCGATCGTCTTGAACAGCGCCTCCAGCAATTGCCGCGCCAGGCCCTGCTCGCGCAGGTCGGCGCGGATGATCACCGCGCATTCCGCAGCCTCGAAATCGGGATCGGCGGTGGCGCGCGCCAGGCCCGCCACGCGGGCGCCATCCCAGGCGACCAGCGTCATCTCCCGGTCGTAGTCGATCTGGCTCAAGCGCGCCGCCGTCTCGTGCGTGCGTTCGCGCAACGGCATAAAGAAACGATGCCAGAGATCGCGGTCGTCGACTTCGGCGGCGAACTGGCGCAAGCGCAGCTCGTCCTCCGGCTTGATCGGCCGCACGCTGAAGCGCGCACCGGCGTGCGTCTTGACCTCGCATTCGAAACGCTGCGGATAGGGGCGGATGGCGAGGCGCGCCTGCGCCGGCCCGCTCGCCGCCTTCACGCGGATGCGGGCGTCGACCGCGATCACGCCGGCCGCGTCGCACAGCAGCGGGTTGATGTCGAGCTCGGCAATCTCGGCATGGTCGGCCACGATCTGGCTCAATTGCATGAGAACATTAATCACGCCGTCGATGTCGGCCGCCGGGCGGCCACGATACCCTTTCAGCAGCGCGGCAATGCGCGTGCGCTCGATCTGCGCGTGCGCCAGCGCCGAATTGAGTGGCGGCAATTCCAGCGACTTGTCGCCGACGATCTCGACCGCGGTGCCGCCCTGGCCGAACAGGATCACCGGCCCGAAAGTGGCGTCGGCGGTGACGCCGGCGATCAATTCGAATGCGCCCGGGCGGTCGACCATCTCCTGCACGATGAAGCCTTCGCGCCGCGCCTTCGGCAACGCGCGCGCAACGCTTTCGTCGATGCGCCGGGCCGCGGCCTCGACCTGCGCGCGGCCCGACAGATTGAGCGCCACGCCGCCGACGTCGGACTTGTGGATTACGTCGCGCGAGCGGATCTTCAAGGCCACCGGCGCATTGATGGCCGCAGCCGCTTCGCCTGCCGCCTTGGCGTCGGCCACCGCTTGCGTGCGCACGAACGGAATGCCGTAGCACGCCATGAATGCCGCCACCTCGCTTGCGTCCAGCCATTCGCGCTTGTCGGCCAGCGCCTGGCGCACGATCTTGCGCGCCTCATCGCTGTCGGCTCCGGCGCCGAGCGCGCCGGTCGAGGGCGTCTCCAGCAGCAGTTCCTGGCTCTGCCGGTAGCGCACCAGATACATGAAGGCGCGCACCGCGCGCTCCGGCGTCTCGTAATCCGGCACGCCCGCGGCCACCAGCGCCGCGCGCCCTTCCGCCACGCTTGTCTCGCCCATCCAGCTGGCGAACACGTTCTTCTTCGGCGCGTCCGGCCTGCCCAGCACGCTCGTCACGCCCTTGGCGGCGTCGGCCGCCGAGGCCACCGCGGTCGGGCAATAGAGCACCACCGCGGCGTCGCTTGTCTTCGTCTTCCATCACCACCGACAGCGCATTGGCGTAGCGTTCGGCGTCGGCGTCGCCGATGATGTCGATCGGATTGCCGTGGCTCCAGGTTGCCGGCAGCACGGCGTTGAGCTTTTCGATCGTGGCCGGCGACAGCGCGGCCAGCCGCCCGCCCTCCTCGATCAGCCGATCGGTCGCCAGCACGCCGGCGCCGCCGCCATTGGTGACGATCGCCAGCCGGTTGCCGCGCTGCGGCGAGTAGCGCGCCAGCGTGGTGGCGGCGTCGAACAGCTCCTCCACCTCGTTGACCCGCAGCATGCCGGCGCGCCGGAACGCCGCTTCGTAGACCACGTCGGCGCCGGCCAGCGCCCCGGTATGCGAGGTGGCGGCGCGCGCGCCTTCCTCCGCGCGCCCGCCCTTCACCACGATCACCGGCTTCACGCGCGCGGCGCGGCGCGCCGCCGACATGAATTTGCGCGCATGCGTCACCGCCTCGGCGTAGATCAGGATCGCCTCGGTCTCGCTGTCGAGCGCGAAATAATCGAGCAGGTCGCCGAAATCGACGTCCGCCATGTCGCCCATGGAAACGACTGCCGAGAAGCCGATGCCGCGCGGCAGCGCCCAGTCGAGCACGGTGGTGGCCATGGCGCCGGATTGCGTGAGGAAGGCGATATTGCCCGCCAGCAGCGGCGCCGGCGCGAAGGTAGCGTCGAGCCCGATGCCGGGCATCGCGATGCCGAGACAATTCGGCCCGACCACGCGCAACAGATGTGGGCGCGCGGCGGCGAGCAATTCGGCGGCGCGCTCCTTGCCGACCTTGGTCTCGCCTTCCGCGAAGCCGGCGGTGAGGATGACGGCGGCGCGCGTGCCGCGCGCGCCCAGCTCGCCGATCATCGGCGCGATGGTATCGGGCGGCGTGGCAAGCACCGCGAGATCGGGCGCCATGGGCAGGCTGGCGACGTCCTTGTAGGCCATGATGCCGTGCGTCGCGGTCGCGTGCGGATTGACCGGCAGCACCGGGCCGCGGTAGCCGGCGCGCAGCATATTGTCCATCAGCGCGGCGCCGATCGATTTCGGCTTGTCGGAGGCGCCGATCACCGCCACCGAGCGCGGATTGAACATCTTGTCGAGATTGCGAATGGACATCGGACGACCGGGATTGAGCTGCGGAGCAATCTAGCGCGCGGAAACCACAAAAATTTGACGCAGCACAATTAACCCGCGCCGGACGCCGGATGCAGCGGCCGGTGCAAGCGCTCGAGATAGCGGACAACCCAGCGCGTCTCCCCGCGGATGGCGCGGTAGAGCCAGACCTTGCCCATATTGTTGATGACGAACCAGACCAGCGCGTAAGCCCATACCAGGAGCGCGTATTCCCAGCCGATCGGCTGAACGATCCAGCCGTAAACCGCCGCCAGCGTGCCGAGCACCTGCGTCGCCTCGCAGGCGAAGAACAGCCGCCAGTTCGGCCACGGCTTCTCCCAGAACCAGCCGGTATTGCGGGTGAGGTAGATCGTCAGGTGGCCGGCGACCAGCAGCTTGAGGAAGATCACGGTCTGCACCGTCTCGCGCGGCAGATGCAGGTAGCGCTCGACGTACCAGAACAGGCCGAAGCTGGCGATCACCCCGAGCACGCCGAGGAAGCCGCTCAGGCTCAGCACGCGCACCATGTCCCAGCGCACCGGTGCCGGCGCGACCGTCACGTCGTCATAGGCGATCATCATGATCGGCACGTCGTTGAAGATCGCCAGCAGCACGATCATCACCGCCGTCACCGGATAGAGGTTGAACACCAGGATCGACAGCGTCATGAACAGCAGCACGCGCACCGTCTCGGCGATGCGGAAGGTCGCGTAACCGGTCATGCGCTCGAAGATGCGGCGCGCTTCTTCGATGGCGCGCACGATCACCGCCAGGCCGGGCGCGGTCAGCACCAGGTCGGCGGCGGCGCGCGCGGCGTCGGTGGCGCCGCTCACGGCAATGCCGACGTCGGCCTGCTTGAGCGGCGGCGCGTCGTTGACGCCGTCGCCGGTCATGCCGACGATGTGGCCGGCGCGCTGCAGCGCGCGCACGATCTTGAACTTGTGCTCGGGAAACACCTCGGCGTAGCCTTCGGCCGTCTCGATGCGCGCGCCGTCGCCGTCGCCTCCTTCGTGCTGGAAGATCTCGCGCGCCGAGACGATATCGGTGCCGAGGCCGAGCTTGCCGGCGATCTCGCGCGCAATCGAGGTGTGGTCGCCGGTGACCATGCGCACCTGCAGCCCCATGCCCTTGACCGTCGCGATGGTCTCGGCGGAATCCTCGCGCGGCGGGTCGAACAGCGGCAATAGCCCGAGGAATTTCCATTTGCCATCAGCGCCGGTCTCGGCGACGCCGAGCGTGCGGAAGCCGCGCGCCGCCATGTCGTCGGTGGCGGCGCGCGCCTTTTGCACGAGCGCGTCGTCGGGCTTGGCGAGATCGAGGATGACCTGCGGCGCGCCCTTGGCGACGCGGAAGCTTTGCCCGTCCTTTTCCACCTGCGCCTCGGCAAGCTTGTGCACGGGATCGAACGGCGTGAACTTGACGATCTTGTAACCGGCGAGCGTGCCAGCATCGACGCCTTTGAGCACCGCGGCGTCGATCGCGTCGGGCGCGTCGTGCTCGCAGGTAAGCGCGGCCGCCAGCAGCAGCGCGTCTTTTTTGGCGCCGCCGAGCGGCACGAGGTCGCCGAGCGTCAGCTCGTTCTTGGTCAGCGTGCCGGTCTTGTCGGAGCACAGGATGTCCATGCCGGCCATTTCCTCGATCGAGACGAGGCGCGACACGATCGCCTTCATCGCGGCGAGCTTCGATGCGCCCACCGCCATCGTCACCGACAGCACCGCCGGCAAGGCCACCGGAATCGCCGCCACCGTCAGGATAAGGGCGAATAACAATGTGTTGATCAGGCTGTTGCCGCGGAACAGCGCCACCATCAGGATGATCGCCACCAAAGCGAGCGTCATCAGGATCAGGAAGTTTCCGATGCGCAGCACCGCCTTCTGGAAATGCGAGCGCTGCACCGCGGTCTCGACCAGCTGCGCGGTCTTGCCGAAATAGGTCTTCATGCCGGTGGCGGTCACCAACCCGCGCATCTGGCCCTGCCGCACGATCGAGCCGGAATAGGCGGCGTCGCCCACTTTCTTGTCGACCGGCAGGGATTCGCCGGTCAGCGCCGACTGGTCGATACTCAGGTAATCGCCTTCGCGCAGCTCAAGGTCGGCCGGCACGATATTGCCGAGCTTGATCAGCACGACGTCGCCCGGCACCAGCAGCTGCGCGGCGACATCCTGCCATTTGCCGTCGCGCAGCACGCGCGCGACCGGCGCCAGGCGCTGCTTGAGCGCGGCGATGGCGGTGTCGGCCTTAAATTCCTCGAAGAAGCCGACGCCGGCATTGATCAGCAGCATCGCGACGATGATAGCGAAGTCTTCCCAGCGTCGTGTCACGCCCGACAGCACGGCCGCGATCTCGATCATCCAGGGGATCGGGCCCCAGAAATAACCGAGGAATTTGAGCAGTGGGTTGACGTGCTGCTCGCGGATCGCGTTCTCGCCGTACTGGGCGAGCCGCGCTTTCGCCTCCTGGCTGGAGAGGCCGGTGAGCGGGGCTGCCTGCGGCGGGGTGGTGGCGTCACCCCCTGGGCGGCGCTGCTGCTCGTTCATGATGCCTATACCTTGTACTTCGCGCGCGGCCGTTCGTTTCGGCCCCGCGCGCATTCGCCGCCCCTTACCGTCACATGACTAAAGTTCCCGCCTCATAATCGTTCCACCAGCTTGGCCGCCCCCAGCAGCGCCGGCTCCGGATGGGTAATGACGTAGGTCGGGATCGCCGCCAGATAGCCGCGGAAGCGGCCCTTGGCCTCGAAGCGCGACCGGAAATGCGACTGCTGCGAAGCTCTCGCCCAGCTTGGGCACGATGCCGCCGGCGATATAGATGCCGCCGAGCGCGCCGAGGGTCAGCGCCAGATTGCCGGCAATGGTGCCGAGCATGGCGCAGAACATGGCGGTGGTCTCGCGCGCGCGCGGATATTGTTCTCGATGGCGGGATTGGTGATCTGCGCGGCGGTGAGCGGCGCCGCCGGCTCCCCCGACAACTCCGAGAGCGCGTTGTAGAGATTGACCAGGCCGGGGCCCGACAAAATGCGTTCGGCCGAGACGTGGTCGAAGCGCCGGCGCATCAGTTCGAGCACCGCCGCCTCGCGGTCGTCGGCCGCCGCCATGGTGACGTGGCCGCCCTCGCCCTGGATGAAGGCCGCTTCGCCGGCCGCGTTGGGAATGAGCGCGCTCACGCCCAGCCCGCTGCCCGGCCCGAGCAGGCCGATGGCTGCATCCTTGACCGGGCGCCGCCGCCGACCTGCCGGCGGTCGGCCGCGCTCAGATACGGCACGGCGAGCGCATTGGCGACGAAATCGTTGATCACGCGTAGCGCGCTGAAGCCGAACTGGCGGCTGAGGGCGTCGACCGAGAAGGTCCAAGGGTGGTTGGTCATCGCTACCGTGTCGCCGGTCACCGGCGCCGCCACCGCCAGCACCGCGCGCGTCGGCCGTGTCGGCGGGTTTTCCGCCGCCAGATAAGCCTCGATGGCCTCGGCTAGGCCGGGGTATTCCTCGGTCGTGAACACGCGCATGCACGTCACGGCGCCGCCCCGCTCGACCAGCGCAAGCCGCGTATTGGTGGCGCCGATATCGGCGATCAGTCCGGTCGCGCCCGTGCTCATGAAACCTTCCTGCTCGCCCCGCTCACCACATTAGCGGGCCTGCCGCCGAGAAACGAGACGATATTGGCGACCGTGGTGGTGACGATGCGGGCAATCGCCTCGCGTGTATTGAAGGCGCCGTGCGGCGTCACGATCACGTTCGGCATGGTCAGCAGGATGT
>CAVZAR010000003.1:0-970903 GCA_963773305.1 uncultured Pseudomonadota bacterium | reverse complement strand
GGTGCCGGGTGAGGGATTTGAACCCCCGACCAACGGTTTACAAAACCGCTGCTCTACCCCTGAGCTAACCCGGCTGGCCGGCCTCGCCCGCCGAGAGCTACCAGCGTCGCGGGAGCGCTACAAGCGGGCAAATGTCGGCTGGGCGGCGCAAATGCTGGGGTAAAGGCGGCCGGCCGCGCTGGTGCGCCGGCCCGCGCCCGCCTCAGGTGGCATTGTGGAGTCTCTCCAGCACGTCGATCAGCCAGGCGGCCGCCTGCAGCACGGCCAGCCGGTGCGCCAGCTTCTCCCTGCGGAAGGTCTCGTTGAGCAGGGTGAGCGTGCGCCGGTATCCGGGATGACGCCGCGCGGCCTCGCTCAGGCGAGACAGGCGCTCGACCAGTGCCGCGCGATGGGCTTCCAGTTCGTCGTAGCGGCGACGGAAGCTCGCGCGCGTACGCGGATTGGGTTGAGTGGGGGATCGCGGCACGGAGGTTAACTTTAACGCTGCGGGTTCAACGGTGCGCTTTCAAGCGGGACACGAGCGCTGCGCGTCTGCGCGCGAATTCGGCAGGTTGAAAGCGCGCGTCGCGATTAATGTTACCGGGCGATTGGACGCGGCATCGTAAATCCTTCGTATAAAATACGTGCGAATTCTGGCGGAGCTTTCGTCGCATGCGCGTCCTCATCGCCATCGCCTGTCTCGTCCTCGGCGCCGCCGCGGCAAGCGCCGCGGATATCGGTCCCGTGCATGCGATGCGCAGCGCTGCCGTCGTGCACTATCGTCCGGTCGGCCACCCCGCCGGACAGATCGTGCTGTTCGACTGGGAGCCGGGTGTGGCGCTGCGCGCCTATTGGTTGCCGCCCTGGCGTGACCGCCACTATTTCCCGTTCGGCCGTTACCTGCGTCACGCGCGGGCGCATTGGAAGCGCCCGCGGCCGGCGCAGGATTACCATCGCCGCTGGGCGGTGTCATCGGTTTTCGATTTGCCGCCGCCCTATTGGGCGCCGCCGCTGCCGGCGCCGCGTCCGCCCATCGTCGCCAAGTAAGCGAGCAAAGTCAGAGCGAGCCGTCCGATGAAACCTCTTGCCCGCAACCTCGCCATCGCCGCCGTCGCGGCCATTGCCTTGGCGCCGCAAAGCGCGCGCGCGCAATGGTTCAGCTCCTATCCGCACGGAGGCGCGGCCCCGCAACAGCCCTATGCGATCGAGGTCGCGCCCGGCACCTATGTGATCCGCCACGCCGCCGAGCCGCATCGCGCGGCGCCGCGTCACGTCGAGCGTCAGGCGCCCGAGAAGGCCCGCGCACGCGTTCACAACGATCCCGCGCTGATCGACGAATTGCGCCGGCGTTACGCCAAGCGTGACAGCAAGCGCCACCACAAGGTCGGGCGCACCGATGTGCAGGGCAAGGTCACGGTCGTGCGCGGCAAGCCGCGGGTGGTCGTGCACAAGCGCGTGGTCGACGATCCGCCCACGGTGATCGTGCGTCCGCACCTGATCGACGAAATGCCGCGCAAGCGCGGCCTGTTTTCGCCGCCGCCGCAGCAGATCGAGCGCGACCTTCCGCCTTACGTGGAGCGGGGTCCGGTGCCGCTGCCGCCGTCTTGGCACCCGGAACCGGACCGCCGTGAGCCGCACGCGGTCCGCCACAAGCCGACACGCAAGAAAGTGCGCCGCGCCGAGCGGCATAAAGAAGCGCCGCCGCCCGTGCGCCATAAGGCCGTGCGCCATGTCGACAGCGCCAAGGCGAACGCGCGCAGCATGGGCGACGATCAGCGCACCATCAGGGCCGACGCCGAAGTCACCATTCTCGGGCCCGACCGCATGATGATCCGCCTGATGCGCAAGGGCAGCGGCGGAGAAGCGCGCGCCGATTGAAACTCTTACAGTTCGTGGGACGGCGGGACGGCGGGTGATGAGCCCGCCGTTTCGTTTTCTAGCGCATGATCCCGAAAAAGCCTGTCCCCGACGCGATCGGGGATGGAAACCGGTTTTCGGATAAGATCATGCGCAAACAAAATATCAGGTAGCCGCAGTGACTCAATCCAAACGGATCGGACTCTAGCGTTGCAACAGCGCGCGGCGCGCGACGTAAAGCGCAAGCGCCGCCGCGTTCGACACGTTCAGGCTCTTGATCGCGCCCGGCAGATCGATGCGCGCGACGTGATCGCAGGTTTCCTTGGTGAGCTGGCGCAAGCCTTTGCCTTCCGCGCCCAGCACCAGCGCGAGCGGCTCGCGCAAGGGCAGGGCGGCGAGATCGGCCTCGCCGCTCGAATCGAGCCCGATGACCAGGAAGCCGCTCGCTTTGAGCGCCGCCAGCCCGCGCGCCAGATTTTGCACATTGATCAGCGGGACATGTTCGAGCGCGCCGGAGGCGGCCTTGGCGAGCGCGCCGGTGGCGTCGGGGCTGTGGCGGGCGGTGGTGACGATGGCTCCCGCACCGAACGCCGCGGCCGAGCGGAAGATCGCCCCCACATTGTGCGGGTCGGTGATCTGGTCGAGCACCAGCACCACGCCCTTGGCCGGCAGATCCTCGACGGTGGGCGCGGGCAGGGGGTCGGTTTCGAGATAAAGACCCTGATGCACGGCGTCTGGGCTCAGCCGCTCGGCGATTGCTCCCGGCCGCACCAGTTCCGGCGTCTGGGTGAGACCTTCCTCGGCCAGCCGGCGGGCGGCATTCTCGGTCGCCAGCAGTTTGCGGATATGGCGGGCCGGGTTGCGCAGCGCCGCCGTCACGCTGTGCCAGCCATACATCACTACCGGAGTCTCGCCTTGGCCACGCAGAGCGTCCCGCCGGGCGCGCTCGAAGCGCGCGCGGCGCTCGGTCTGCTCGCGGGTCGCGCCCGGTTTGCCGCCGGAACGGGTCTTGGGATGGGGGGGCCGATGCGCCATGCCGGCTGCCTTATCCGATCCGCCGCCCGCCGGGTAGCCTCCATTGACTTGCGCCGCCCGTCTCCCCATAAAGCGCCCAAATCCCGATCAGCCGAGGCCTGCGGCCGTTCATCTTTCGAGACACGGTGCGGCGTCGGCGTGGGGGAGAGTGTCCCGAGCGGCAAAGGGGGCGGACTGTAAATCCGCTGGCTTACGCCTTCGTAGGTTCGAGTCCTACCTCTCCCACCATTTCAAGGGATCAGTGATCGGAAATCAGTAATCAGGCGGAGTTTGCGGTAATCTGATTACTGATTTCTGATAACCGTCCCCGTGACGCGGGTGTAGCTCAATGGTAGAGCAACAGCCTTCCAAGCTGATGACGGCGGTTCGATTCCGCTCACCCGCTCCAACTTCCCTTAGTCCCCTTCCGTCGCCTCCAGCTCGTCCAGCGCCACCAGCAGCGTCGCCACCCGGTGCACCGCCGAACGCCAATCGGCCAGCCGCTGGTAGTTGTCGACCAGCCAGTTGAAGGCGTTCTGCACCACGACGAAGGCGGCCGCGGCCTGCGTCAGTTCGCCCAGCGTCATGGCGCCCGCCAGGTATTTCGGCGCGCACAGGAACCAGGCCACCACCGGCGCGAACAGGAAATTGCCGTAGGACACCAGCGTGGTGCGCACGGTCTGCCAGAGGAATTCGCGCCACCACAGCAGCGTGGCCTGCAGCTTGAGCTGCAAGGTCTCGCGCTTGTCGGTTTCGCTGGTCTTGGCGATCGCGCCCTCGGCTTCGGCGCGAAAAGCGTCCGCCGCGGCGCGGAACTCCGCCTCGCTCTGATTCATGCGCTCGATGACGCTCGTCATGTGATGGCCGAACACGACCATCAGCGCAGAGACCGCGCCGGAATAGATGACGACGCCGAATACGAGATAGCCCGGAACGGTCAGCGACACGCCGAACAGAGGAAAAGTGATGCTGCCGCCGACGCTCCACAGCACGCCGAAGAAGGCGAGCGAGGTCAAAATCGACGATAGAAACGCCAGCGTCAGATCGACCGGCGCATCGGTCGCGATGCGGATGTCGACCACGATGCGATATTCCGGGTTTTCCGAACCTTTGACCAGATTATGGTTGAGGCGGCGGAAGCGTTCCTTGTCGAGCCACTGCTGCAGCACGAGCCGCGTCAAGGCCGCGCGCCACGTGCGCGTCGCCGTCATGCGGCCCCAGACCGAGGTGGCGGTGAGCAGAATGCTGAACGCCGCCAGCGGCACGAACAACTGCACCTGGTACCAGAGCGCGTGCCCGTCGCGGCGGCCGAGCGCATTGAAGAAATCACGGTTCCACAGATTGAGCCGCACCTGCATCAGCAACTGCAGGATGACGAGCGCCACCAGGAAAACCGCCAACGCGACGAACCAGCCCTTGCGGCTACGCAAGGCGCGCGAGGCGGAGCGCCAGTAGCGGACGAGAAGCGCGTCGCGCGTCCAGGTCGTCGATCGGAATTTCGACATGGGCGTTACGGGACCACCATGACATTGCAGGGTGCGAGCGTCGCCAGCCGCTGCGAGACGCTGCCGAGCAGAATTGCCGACAGCCGTCCGCGCCCGCGGCCGCAGCGCCCGATCACCAGCAGGTCGGCCTTCCGGCGCCGCACGATATCGACGATCGTCTGCACCGGATCGCCCCAGGCGGTCTGCACTTCGACCGCGGGAGCGCCGGCGCGCAGCGCGCGCTTGCGCGCCTGGGCCAGCGTGCGGTCGGCGTCCGAAACCAGCTTCTTGCTCAGATCGCCGCCGGCGCTCGCGAGCTTGCGCAGTTCGGCGCCGCTCACGTCGCCGCCGACCGTCAAAATCACGAGCTTGCAGCGCGCGAGCTTGGCAAGCTTGGCGGCGGCGCTGACCGCTCGGTTGGCGCCGCTTGAGCCGTCGGTGGCGACGAGGATGCGCTGCATCTTTGTCTGATCGCTGGGGGCGCGGCTAACGCACCCCTAAAGCGCCCCCACCGTCCACACGACCAGTTCCTGCGCGGTCTTGGCGAACGCCCGGTCGAGCGCCGTCACCGCGTCGGCAGCCCGCGTGCTTTTCGCCGGCACCGTCGCGCTGAACAGGCGCGCGCCGATCAGTTGGCCCTTGCCGTCGGTCAGGCGCGCGGCGAATTCCACCAGCGCGGTCGGCGACGGCGCGGGCGTTACTTGGAAACTGCGGATATTGAGCTCGAGCCGGCTCGCGCCCTCCGGCTGCTCGAAGCCGCCGCCGCTCACAACGCTGAGCTGATGCGCGTTCTCGAAGCTCTGCAAGACGCGCGCCTGCATCAGCTTCGGCAGATTGTCGGCCCATTTGGCGCCTTCGAGCGGCGAATAGATGCCGGCTTCGCTGCGCATCAGGATGTGCTGGGTGTCGAAGGCGAGGATCGCCTTGGGGTCCGGCAAAACCAGCTTGCGCGCGATGGTCTTGGTCAGGTCCGGAAACGCCTTCGCCGCTGCCAGGTCGTAGACCGCTTCCGGCTTCTTTTCGCCGCCGCCGGTCAGCTTCTCCAGCCCGCCAAGGACGCCTTCCAGCCGCTTGGAGTTGCGCCCCAGCATGTCGGCGAAGGTCGAGAAGCCGCTGATCGCGGTGTGCAGGTCCTTGGAATTCTCCGCGATGACGCTGTCGATTTTGTTCAGCGTGCCGCGCGCGGCTTCCGTCAGGTTCTGCCCGACGCCGGGCGGGGCGGTCAGCACATGCGTCGGCAGCGCGGGTGCGTCGGCGGCGCCGCCTCGGAGCGCAATGGCCGGCGCGCCGGTCAGCCCCTGATAGGTCACATCGACTTGCGTGTCGGCGCGCATCGGCGTCGTCGGATCGAGCGAGACCGTCGCGGTAAGCAACTTCGGATTCTTCGGGTCGAGCCTGAGATCGGTAATGGCGCCGACGCGGATGCCGTTGAACAGCACGCTCGAGCCGATGGTGAGGCCTGCGACCGGCTGCTCGAACTCGATCTGGTAGGTCGTGCGCTGGCCGAGCCCGCCGGTGTTCTGGATCCAATAGACGAAGCCGAACATGCCGAGCGCGAAGGCCAGCACGAAAGCGCCGATCAGCATGTAGCGGGCGCGAATCTCCATGATGCCGGTCCAGTCAGGCGCCTGTCGCCGGGGTTGCCGTCACTGCTGATGCAAGGCGAGCGAGGCCTTGACGATCTGCCCGCCGCCTTGCGCGTCGATCGACACGCGCTGCGCGCCGCTATTGGTGAGGATGACCATGTCGGCGGTGAAGGCGTTGCTCTCGACATGGAGCTGGAAGCGGCCGCCCTGCACATTGCCGACCACGATGCCGCCGACATTGCGGGTGTGCTCGGTCCATTGCCCCGAAACATGGTTGCCTTCGTCGGCGCGGAACAGGCCGCCGAGGTCGAATTTGTAGCTGTCGCTGTCGCATTTGAGATTGAGATCGATCTCGTGCCCGCTGCTGCCGCGCGGCCGGTAGCTGGCCCGGCAGCGGATTCGCTCGGGCTTGCCGTCGATGCGCATGGTGCCGGTGCCCGACCAGTTGCCGCTGAAAGCGGCGAACGGCCCCTGGGCGAAGGCGGCCGGCGGCAGGCCGGCGGCGCCGACCAGCGCCAGCAGGAAGGCGGCGAGCATCGCGGCGGCGCGCCGGGACGGCCGGCAGACTGAAAAACGCATCGAAAGCTCCCTTGGGCGGCGCGGCTGGAACCGCGCGCGAACCGCGGACGCAGCCGCGGTTCCCGGTCCAGATTCGCCGTCATGTTGAACAAGACTATGACCGGCGCAAGTCCGGGCCCAGTCCGCGCCCAGCCTGCGCCCAGCCCGCGCCACTGGGGAGGAGCCATATTCCTGCATAGGTTACCGGCGCTGCTTTGCCTGCGGCGGGCGCCGGCGGGCCCCAAATGGCGCTCTTTGCGGCCCGGAAACCCGCCTGAAACGGGGCTCGGCGGCCTTGCATTGGCCATCCGTATAATGCATGACATGCCGCGCGGCGGACCCTTAGGTTCGCCGCCTCCGCTTCCGGAGGAGTGTAGCTCAATGGCTAGAGCACCGGTCTCCAAAACCGGGGGTTGGGGGTTCGAGTCCCTCCACTCCTGCCAGGCGCCAAGGTCGGGCGAATAATCGCCGCCCGAAGGCCGGGCAAGAGCGGCCGGCCGTACCTATGTAAATGCGCGTTGAAAGAAAGTCAGGGAATCGGGATTAATCTAAAATGGCTGCGTCTCCATTCAAGTTTCTGCAGGAAGTGCGGGAGGAAACCCGCAAGGTGACGTGGCCGTCGCGACGGGAAACCGCCGTCACCACCGGCATGGTCTTCGTCATGGTGGCGGTTGCCGCGATCTTCTTTCTGGTCGCGGATCAAGTCATTCGTCTCGCCGTTACCTTCGTACTGGGTATCGGGAGCTAGCGCATGATCCCGAAAAGTGGGAACCGGTTTTCGGAAAAGATCATGCGCAAACAAAAATGTCAGGGAAGCACCGGCTTCTAAAGAGCTGAAAGCATTGACGCTATGAGCGACACAGCTGCTGCCACCACCGCCACCCGGCCCAAGCGCTGGTACATCGTCCACGCCTATTCGAATTTCGAGAACAAGGTCGCGGATTCGATCCGCGAGCAGGCCAAGCTGCGCGGCCTCGCCGAGCATATCGAGGACGTGCTGGTGCCGAAGGAAAAGGTCACCGAGGCGCGCCGCGGCCGCAAGGTCGAGACCGAGCGCAAGTTCTTCCCGGGTTACGTGCTGGTCCGCATGGACCTGACCGACGACATTTACCATCTCATCAAGAACACGCCCAAGGTCACCGGCTTCCTCGGCACCGACAAGAAGCCGATGCCGATCTCCGACGCCGAGGCCGAGCGCATCCTGCAGCAGGTGCAGGAGGGCATCGAGCGGCCCAAGCCCTCGGTAACGTTCGAGGTGGGCGAGCAGGTGCGCGTGTCCGATGGGCCGTTCGCCTCGTTCAACGGCACGGTCGAGGAAGTGGATGAGGGCCGCTCGCGCGTGAAGGTCGCGGTGTCGATCTTCGGCCGCGCGACGCCGGTCGAGCTGGAGTTCACGCAGGTGGAGAAGCTCTGAGCGTGGCGCGCGGCATCCTCTGGCGCGCGACCCAGGGCAAGAACTCATAGGTTGGCGGAATCTCGGCAGTCGGAGTCAAATCGGAGATAGCTCCCGACGCGCAAGATGTTCGCATGTGATCCGGAGCCGACTTTCACTAGCCGCTAGCGCTTGGGAACTACAGAGGATCGAGGAAAACCTTTGCAACCTCTGCGTGGGCTCTTGCAATTGTGGCCCAGTCAGGTTACGACCTTCGCGCGATAAATCCCCAGGAAAGCTTGGTTCAAGGTGGTGCACCCAGCACAAGAAAAGCCAGTATACCACTTTTGAAGTCGTTGTTTGAGACGAGCTGTGTCGTGCCAAAGGTACTTGCCGCAGAAAATGAAACAACCGACAGTTCGGCGCTGCACACGCAAGCCTGGGCCGAGCTTTCGAATTCAGTTCAACAGTTCGATCCTGATGTAGTTATCCTTGTTGCGCGCAAAATGCCGCGTCTCGTTGACGCGCTGGGGCTAAACTCTGGTCCTCGGGCGGTGGAAATTTCAGATCCGGGAATACCTTTCGTCTTGCGTGTTGAAGGACGCCGCGCGCGATCATCGACGACTTTTGGAATGTCGGGACGACGATGTCGCGTGCTCGTGTAGGGCCTGAACGCAGGGCCGCGCATCATCAAATTGTTGACTCTGGCAGCGAAGAACGCGACAACCGCGCAATAGGCTGGTGTCCATCTTGTTATGCCTGCCTCGCTCACCGCAGAGGAACGTCGGTCATTCTTCGAATCTGTGCCAAGATATCTCCGTCTCGGCTCCAACCCGTTCGACGTCGACTTTCCAATCATTCAGTGTCTAATCAGAGCCCCATATAATAATTGGGAAGATTGTTGGGCATGGTTGCAGTCTCATTTCGGAGAGTTGGCCCACAGCACTGTAGACAATGCGCAATTGTCAGCTGGCTTGGGTCGCGCGACGGTTAACTTAAGAGCCGTATCAGATTGGGTCGTCAAAGCCCGCCTGTACTTCGATTTACGAAGAGGCTTCTGTAACGTCGTGCCGATGGCGTTGGCCCCTAGCTTGCCCCTGCCGAACTATTTTCGATTAGGTGCATTACCGCAGGCGGTATTTGACGGGTTCAGGTTGCCGCTCCGCGAGAACTCAGAATTAGGATATGTTGAGCGGAATGACGGGCTAGCGCGAGTCAACACATTTTGTGATTCATTGCTTTTTTGCGATGACATTCTGAAGTCGCTCGATGGCCTTTTGCAGCGAGAGACCGTTTTGCCATTTACGCTTAGCGATATATCGCTGCAGTTTGGCCCGCGCGCTGCGGAGAACTGCAAGACAGGTTTTAGTCGTGAATTTCGGCGAGCAAGAAGCTCGGAGATCGAGGACTATCTTGCTTACAAGATCGACGCCATCCCGAAATGACCTTTATTCCCTTCTCGAAGAAAATCGCTTGACTGCGGGGGCCAGTCTCAGGCTTCAAGAAGGCTTTCCAAGTCTAGCGCTCGACGCGCTCTTGACCGACCTCGCGGCCGCGGTCGGCGCCGATGATCCGCGCGAATATTCGCTCTCAAAGCCTTATACGTCTGCACAGATTGAAAAAGAACCATACCTGCGCCTACGATTAGGATACAGCTACCGAGAACTAGTGGAGATATTCCGCCATAACTTTGATGACGTATTCCGGATTTTGCAGGGCACCTCTGTCGAACTTCTCGTCAGCAGTCTGATGGACACATTTATAGATCGCGGCGCCATAGTCCCCACCTTCCCAATGTATGGAACGACGTGTGTTCGGATATATCGCAAAGGGGAAGCAAACCCGCGATGGGACAAAGAAATCGCACGTCTGCAGTTTGCACTGGCGTCGTTGAAGGAGGCTGACCGCAAAGAGTTGCTGGCGAGGGGCAGGACGCGGATTGCGAAAATAAATGCTATTTTGGCCTTATCCGGAGCCATCCCCTCATCGCTGAGTGCCGCAGGTTTCGAGCGAGGTACCGTTGGATCGCTTATGGAAGCGTGGTCGAACGCCATAGAGGAGACCTGACGGGCCTCATGCGCGGTTTGGTCTTCTCAAATAGGCTTCCGCTACCATGGCCCCTGTCGCCAGCGCAAAACCGACGAGGGACGATATTGAATGGGCGTCAGACTTCGCCGCCCTGAATGCTCTCTTGAATGCTTGCGGCAATAATTCGGAGCGAGCGACTCTACTACTGTCGACCTGCCGTAACCCTTACCTGACAATCAATGCGCTTTTCGTCGATCTTCAAGTTCTGATGGGAGATGCGCGTGACCTATCTGATCTCCGGTCAGGGGCCGAGTTAATGATGGACGGCAAGAATGCGCGTCAGATAAGGGCGCTCTTTGGCCGTGCTATGCAGACTATCCATGAATTCGAAAGCAAACGAGAGGTCTGGGAAGATCGACGCGAAATTTGGCAAGAAATTCAACAAGCCAAGCAGAAGTTAGAATCAATCGAAGGGCTCGGACTTTCTAGCCGCATTGACCTCGTACTCAGTACACCAAGAAGTCCTGATCAAGAGTTCAACGATGGTTGGGATTACGAAGTGCTAGCGTTGAATCTGGAGCCACGCGACCACTTGGAGCCTTCTTTCAAAGCGCTGGATGATATCTTTGGCATTTTGAAATCTGCTACAGACCTAGGTCTGCTGATCTCTGAGTTCCTCGCTCTAGACCCGCAGGCCGAACTCAATTTCGCTGGCTCGAGCAGAAAAAGCGACACAAAGACCGCGGTCTCCGAAGTTTCAACCAAGGCAAAGGCTCTAGCCGAAAGCTGTGGCTGGGAAACGAGGGAGAGCGATGACGCATTTACCATTCAGCTATCGCGCAACTATGAGCGGCCGCAAAGCCTTTCGTCCTCGGGCACAATTCTTTTCCGGCCGCCTCTGACGATTGAAGAGCTTGCTCTGACTTCGTCTCACTTGGGGTCCGCTATCCGTGAGGCAATGTACGTTGCTCATTCTCGAATGCGCGATTTGTTTAGGCCTAATATCGCTAAGCTTCCGATGCCCGCTCCTTTTGTAATTTCCTTGCGGCCCCAAAACCCGATCCGCGCAACTGGTCAGCGTTCCCCCCTCAACTTTGACCGAGTCCGTTGTGCCACTACTACAACTCCAAAAGACACTGTGCGGATCGCAATTGCTGGCCTAGCGATCCCAGAGAAGCAGCTTAACTTGCGGCACTATTGCATTCCGAAAGAAATATCCGAAAGCGTCAAGCACGACATTCGACGGGCAATCGAGGCTGCAAAAAACAAGGGCTGTGATGCCATTGCATTTCCTGAGTACTCTGTGCCCAGCTCAATGGACAACGAGCTCATGGATTTAGCTAATACGCATAGTATCGTGATTGTCGCTGGGCTTGATGGTCAGATGCTTGATGACAAGCTTGTGGATCAAGCGATTGTTGCGATCCCTGGCGAAAGGCGCGCGCATTATCAATGTAAACAGGAACCCTCTCTAGAAGAGGAGACCGGCGCGGCATTCTATCGCGATGGCCAATTCCGCCTTTTTGGCAACTCACCAATTGGGGATTTCGCTGTCGTTCTGTGCAGCGATCTTCTCCAGCTTAGTACACTTCAGATTTGGAATACAGAGCGGCCACTTCCGGAACTGTTCTTCGTGATTGCACGAAATAAATTTACGCAGGTGTATTTGAATTTTGCAAAGGGCGATTCCATTCGGTTATATGCAGCAGTTATTGTCTGCAATGTCTGCGACGGTCATGATACAACTACGTCCGAGGGGTCATGCGCAGTGGTCCCGCGGCGCGAAGGGGGGCAAATTCTTCAGAGTGAGCGCGTCAATGCGGGCGGCAAATTCCTAGCTGGTATCGATGTCGTAGAAATTTCCTTGCGAGCAATCCGCGCCCGGAGTCGTGGCAAGCCTGAACAGGGTTATTTTGCGGTGCCGGCGAGCGCGAAAAGGGCCTAGGTCGCGGAAATCTGATCATATGGATTTATGGTCAATTCCCGGCCGCGTATACTCACCCGCGGCGATTCGCGCTGGCGCCTTCGGCCAGGGCGGGCGCTGACATAACGTTCCCGCTGACCAGGGTCGAAATCACGTGCAGGGTGGACATCGCGCCCATCGAATTTAAGGGGAACGCGCTTTAAGGCAGGCGCCCGGCTAGACATCCCCCCCGCAACCCCCTAAATACCCCCGCGGCCGAAGAGGCCATCATAACGACGTGGGAGGTGAGGCGGCCGCCAACCGCCAAGATCCGCACCACGAACCTGGAACAGACGGGCTGGCACGCCAGCCCTTATGCAGGAGTTGGTAATGGCGAAGAAAGTCACTGGATTCCTCAAATTGCAGGTGCCCGCAGGCGCCGCCAACCCGTCGCCGCCCATCGGGCCGGCGCTCGGTCAGCGCGGCCTCAACATCATGGAGTTCTGCAAGGCGTTCAACGCGCAGACCCAGAAGATGGAGAAGGGCATCCCGATCCCGGTCGTCATCACGACCTATCAGGACCGCTCCTTCACCTTCGAGATGAAGACGCCGCCGGTGTCTTATTTCCTCAAGAAGGCCGCCAATCTGCAAAGCGCTTCCAAGACGCCGGGCCGCGACTTCGTGGGCTCGGTGACCAAGGCGCAGGTCAAGGAGATCGCCGAGCAGAAGATGAAGGACCTCAACTGCGACTCGATCGATGCCGCCATGAAGATGGTCGAAGGCTCCGCCCGCTCCATGGGCATCACGGTGGGGGAGTAGACCCATGTCCGGCAAGCGCATGAATTCCGCCCGCGAGGGCATCGACCGCAACAAGGCCTATCCGATCGGCGAAGCCATCAAGCTGGTGAAGGAGCGGGCCAAGACCAAGTTCGACGAGACCATCGAGATCGCCATGAATCTCGGCGTCGATCCCAAGCACGCCGATCAGATGGTGCGCGGCGTCGTCAACCTGCCGAACGGCACCGGCCGCACCGTGCGCGTCGGCGTGTTCGCGCGCGGCGCCAAGGCCGACGAGGCGAAAGCCGCCGGCGCCGACGTGGTGGGCGCCGAGGACCTGGTCGAGCAGGTGCAGAACGGCAACATCAATTTCGACCGCTGCATCGCCACCCCCGACATGATGCCGCTGGTCGGGCGGCTGGGTAAGGTGCTCGGCCCGCGCGGCATGATGCCGAACCCGAAAGTGGGGACCGTGTCGATGGACGTCGCCGGCGCGGTCAAGGCCGCCAAGGGCGGCGCGGTCGAGTTCCGCGTCGAGAAGGCCGGCATCGTGCAGGCCGGCGTCGGCAAGGCCTCGTTCGCCGAGGATAAGCTGATCGAGAACATCATGGCCTTTGCGGATGCGGTGCAGAAGGCCAAGCCCGCCGGCGCCAAGGGCCATTACATCAACCGGGTCGCGGTCTCCTCGACCATGGGCCCGGGCGTGAAGGTCGATATCCCCAGCCTGTTTGCGGCGAAGGCGTAACGCGCCGCGACCTTCACAACATGACTTCAAGCGAACAGGGCCTCTTCGGCCCTGTTTCGCTTTTGACGCCGCTCAGCCCGCCCGTGATAAACTCCGTCGGTATTCAAGCAGCGCGTTTGCGCGGCCGCTGTGGCTGAGTGAGAAGACAAGGCTCGAAAGAGCCGGGGAGGATTTGTGCAATTCCATCTCAACGGCTTCGTGCCCGGCGACCCGGAAATCTTCGATCCGGCCGAGCGCCATCCCGCCCCGGGCGCCGAGGGCGCGCTCCCGGCCGAAGTCGACGTTTTGATCGTCGGCTGCGGGCCGGCCGGCTTGACGCTCGCCGCGCAGCTTGCCGCCTTCCCCGACATCAAGACCTGCATCGTCGAGCAGAAGGACGGGCCCTTGTTGCGCGGGCAGGCGGACGGCATCGCCTGCCGTACCATGGAGATGTTCGAGGCCTTCGGCTTTGCCGAACGCGTGCTCAAGGAAGCCTGCTGGATCAACGAGACCACGTTCTGGAAGCCCGACGACAACCGGCCCGCCAACATCGCGCGCAGCGGCTACGTGCAGGACGTCGAGGACGGCCTGTCGGAATTCCCCCATGTCGTGATGAACCAGGCGCGGGTGCACGACTTCTATCTCGACCGCATGGCCAAGTCGGCCGCCAAGCTCAAGCCGCATTATGCGCGGCGTCTCGCCGATCTCGAGATCGACAAGGCGCCCTCCAACGGCAATTCCGATCCCTATCGCGTCACCGCCCGGCTCGAGCGGGTCGATCCCGCGCACCAAGGCGAGAGCGAAACGGTGCGCGCGCGCTATGTGGTGGGCTGCGACGGCGCGCGCAGCACGGTGCGCAAGACAATCGGCCGCACGTTGCACGGCGACTCGGCCAATCACGCCTGGGGCGTGATGGACGTGCTCGCGGTCACCGACTTTCCCGATATCCGCTGCAAGTCGCTGATCCAGTCGGCACGCGACGGCAGCGTCATCATCATCCCGCGCGAAGGCGGGTACCTGTTCCGCGTCTATGTCGAGATGGACAAGCTCGCCGCCGGCGAGCGCGTCGCCGACCGCAACGTCAAGCTCGACGACGTGATCGCGGCGGCGCAGCGCGTGTTCGCGCCTTATGCGCTCGACGTGAAGGAAGTGCCCTGGTGGTCGGTCTACGAGATCGGCCAGCGTCTCACCGACAAGTTCGACGACGTCGACGGCGACGGCGCGGAGCGGCCCCCTTGCGTGTTCATCGCCGGCGATGCCTGTCACACGCACAGCCCGAAAGCCGGGCAGGGCATGAACGTCTCCATGCAGGACGGCTTCAATCTCGGCTGGAAGCTGATGTCGGTGCTGCGCAAGCGCTCCCCGCCCGCGCCTGCTGCACAGCTATTCGGCGGAGCGCCAGGCGATCGCCAAGGAGCTGATCGACTTCGATCGCGAGTGGGCGACGGTGCTCAGCTCGTCGGCGCGGGCGGCCGACCCGGCCGAGACGCAAGCCTATTTCGTCCGGCACGGCCGCTATACGGCCGGCACCGCGACGCGCTATCGCCCCTCGCTGCTCACCGGCGACGCCACCCATCAGCATCTCGCCAAGGGGCTGACCATCGGCATGCGCTTTCATTCGGCGCCGGTCGTGCGCCTTGCCGACGCCAAGCCGATGCAGCTCGGCCATACCGTCAAGGCCGACGGCCGCTGGCGGCTGTTTGCGTTCGCGCCGGCGGAGGACCCCGCCGCGCCCGGCGCCGCCATTCGCAAGCTGTGCGAATTTCTCACGCAAGCGAAGGAGTCGCCGCTCCGCAAATACACCCCCGCGGGCGAGGACATCGACGCGGTGTTCGACGTGCGCGCGGTTTTTCCGCAGGCCCATCGCGATCTGGCGATCGGATCGATGCCGTCACTGCTGCTGCCGCCGAAAGGCCGCTATGCCTTGCGCGACTACGAGAAGCTGTTCTGCGCCGACCTTAAAGATGGCAAGCGACATCTTCACCATGCGCGGCATCGACCGCGAAAAGGGCTGCCTGGTGATCGTGCGGCCGGACCAGTTCGTCGCCCATGTCCTGCCGCTCGATGCCCATGCCGAGCTGGCGGCGTATTTCGACGGGTTCATGGTGTAAGGCGCCGGTCCGCTTCACGCGGCTTCCGCTTCGGCGATCCAGCGGTTGAGCGTGGCAAAGGCGGGACCGGGCTCGCGCGCAAGCCATGGCCCGCCGTCGCGGTCGGCGCGCGCCTCGCCGCGCGCGGCGCGCGGGGTCATGTCGTACATCGCCTTGAAAGCGCGGCCGAAGCTGGTGGGATCGGTGAAGCCCCAGCGATAGGCGATGGTGCTGACGCGCTCGTGGAAATGCGCGGGATCGGCGAGGTCGCTGATAGACGCGCATCATGCGGCGATCCTGGACGGCGCGCGCGACGCCGCCATGGGGCTCGAACATGCGGTAGAGCGTGGCACGCGACACGTGAAAACGGCGTGCCAGCCAGTCGGCGCCGAGAGCGGGATCGGCAAGCCGCGTCTCGATCTCTTGCATCATCATGCGCAGCAGCGCCCTGCGCATGCCGGCGCGCGCCGTCTCGCGTGCGTCGGACGAAGCGCCGAGCGCGGCCGCGATCAGGCCCGACGGTGTCGCGGCAGAGCGCCGGCGCGTGGGCTAGCGTGAAGCGCTGCGCGTCGCGCTCGATCATCAATAGATGATCGCGCAGGCCGCGTCCGAAGCACGTGGCCCCGCCCAGCACCAGGCCGTGCGCCGCATCGGCGTCCTTCAGAAGCGGCGCCAGCACTCGCGCGACACCACCAGCGCGACGTTCGAGACGCGCGGCGAATGCATCGCCATCGGCCGCGTGAGATCGATGAACGCGACGTCGCCTGCCTTGACCGGAATGTCTTCGCCGTTCGCCCGCAGCAGATAGTCGGAGGATTTGTAGATCTGGAGGACGACATCGTCGGTGCCGCTGCGCGCGATGGTGGCGCGGTCGCGGCGGGTGACGGCGCCGCTACTGGTGGAGGCGCCGAGCCGCATCGCGCCGAAATGCGTGCTCGAGAAGCCGCCCGAAAACGACAGCCGCTGCGCCGGATCGGGCGTGTCGAAGTCGAACATCGGCGACACCGCCCAGCGCCAGGCCTCGAACGCCGCGGCGGAGCCGGCCGGGACGGCGGCCTTCACATGCGGCAGAGGCTGCGGTGCGGCGTCTGTCATGCCGCATCCTGCCCGCCGCTACCGCGCGCTCATCGCGCGCTGTAACATTCTGCAATTCGTCTCAATTTTTCGATCCTCCGTCTCAATCTGGGGAGGTCGGCCGGTGCGATTCTATACAAGGTCGCGGGGTGTCGGAATAGTCTTTTGAAAGGACTCGATGAACCGTCGGTTTGCTCGTGCCGCCAGTCTGTCTGTCGAAAAGCGCCTCGTGTATCCGCGTCGCACGCCGCCGCGCGTGGCCTGAGGCGGGCCGTGGCGGTGGGGCACACGCAAAGGGCAAACCGCCGCATCGGCCGCGCGCGGCTCACGGCCGCGCTGCTGGCCTCGACCGCGCTCCTGGCGGCGGGCGCGGCCTGGCAGCCGGCGCGCGCGGCCGACGCCACCTGGCCCGGCAATACCGACTGCAACGACGCCGACGGCACCAACTGGACCGGCGGCACGGTGCCGGACGGCACCGCAACCTTCGACGCCACAGCCGCCACCGGCGGTGACGTTTCCGACCACCACGCCCCAGTCGGCGGGAGCTCGACCTTCACCGCCGGCGCCCCGGCCTACACCTTTACCTCGAGGAATAGCCTTTTCATTCAACGGCGCCGGCATCGTCGCCAATGGCGTCAGCGTGACATATAATCCGCTGGTGGCGGCGAGTTTCGCTTTTAGTTTTTGAAAATTCCAGCAGTGCCGGCACGGCCAACCTCAATCCTTATACTCTCAATTTTCGAGACACCAGCAGCGCCGGCAGCGCGATCATCGCGGTCGCGTTGAGGGCGCAAGTTTCAACAACAGCAGCACAGCCGGCAACGCCGCGATCACGGTGAGTAACGGCAATAGCCTGAGTTTCAATGACAGCAGCTCAGCCGGCAGCGCGACCATCGCCGATCGTGACCGTCTCTCTTGTCTTTTTTGGCAGCCGACCGCCGGCAGCGCGACGATTTCGAACAACTCGTCAAATGGGCTGGTTTCATGTATTGTTCCAACGCCACCGGCGGCAACGCGGCGATCACCAATACCGGCGCAGCCGCCGTCACCGATTTCAGCAACTCCATGGGGCCGGCCAACGACTTCAAATTGTCCGCCGGCTCCATCGCCGGCACCGGCGCCTTCCGGCTCGGCGGCAACGAACTGACCGTCGGCGGCAACAACACCTCGACCACGGTCTCCGGCACCATCGAGGACGGCGGGTTACTTGCATTCACCGGCGCGTCGCTCGTCAAGACCGGCACCGGCACCCTGACGCTGACCGGCACCAACACCTATAGCGGCGGCACCACCGTGACCGGCGGGCTCGTCAACTTCACCACCGGCAGCAATCTCGGCACCGGAAATGTCACGCTCAACGGCGGCGGTCTACAATGGGCGAGCGGCAATACGCTCGACATTTCCAGCCGGCTCAATGCGCTCGGTGCAAGCGGCGGTACCTTCGACACCAACAGCAACGACGTGACGCTCGCCTCGGTCATTTCAGGCGGCGCGCTCACCAAGTCCGGCGCCGGCACGCTGATCCTGTCGGGCACCAACACCTATTCGGGCGGCACCACCATCGGCGCCGGTACGGTGTCGATCGGCGCCGCAGCCAATATCGGTTCCGGGGCTGTGTCGCTCAACGGCGGCACCTTGCAGGCAACCGGCAGCTTCTCGCTCGCCAACACGGTGAACGCGACCGCTAGCGGATCGAGCATCGACACTGGCGCCAATACGCTGACGCTCACCGGCACGCTCGGCGGTTCGAACAGCTTCACCAAGAGCGGCAGCGGCACGCTCACCTTCGGCTCCGCGCTCGACACCTCGGGCCACAGTGGCGGTCTGACGCTGTCGCAGGGAACCCTGAGCCTGCAAGCGAGCCTCGCCGCCGGTTTCGGCACCATCACCACCACCGGCTCGGTGATCGACTATGCCAATGGCGTCGACAACGCGGCGGCCATCGACATCAATTCCAACACGACGCAGTTGCAGGTCACGACCGGCACCGCGACGCAATCGGGCGTGATTTCGGAGACGTCCGGCCCGCGTCCGATGGAGAAGATCGGGGCGGGGACACTTATTCTCTCCGCCGCCAACACCTATACCGGCGACACCACCGTGACGGCGGGCACCTTGCAGATCGGCGCCGGCGGCACCTCCGGTTCGATCGCCGGCAATGTTGTCAACAACGCCACGCTCGCTTTCAATCGCTCGGATGCGTTGAGTTTCGGCGGCAATATTTCCGGCAATGGCGCGGTGACGAAGTCCGGCGCCGGCACCCTGACGCTGTCGGGCACCAACGACTATTCCGGTGGCACGACGATCAGCGGCGGAACGGTCTCGATCGGCGCGGCGGGCAATATCGGTTCCGGGGCGGTGTCGCTCAACGGCGGCACCTTGCTGACCACGGGCAGCTTCTCGCTCGCCAACACCGTGAACGCGAGCGCCGGCGGATCGAGCATCGACACCGGCGCCAATACGCTGACGCTCACCGGCACGCTCGGCGGCTCGAACAGCTTCACCAAGAGCGGCACGGGCACGCTCACCTTCGGCTCCGCGCTCGACACCTCGGGCCACAGTGGCGGCCTGACGCTGTCGCAGGGCACCTTGAGCCTGCAAGCAAGCCTCGCCGCCGGCTTCGGCACCATCACCACCACCGGCTCGGTGATCGACTATGCCAATGGCGTCGACAACGCGGCGGCCATCGACATCAATTCCAACACGACGCAGTTGCAGGTCGCCGCCGGCACCGCGACGCAGTCGGGTGCGATCTCGGAGACGAGCGGCCCGCGCCCGATGGAGAAGATCGGGGCGGGCACGCTGATCCTGTCGGCCGCCAACACCTATACCGGCGACACCACCGTGACGGCGGGCACGTTGCAGATCGGCGCCGGCGGCACGTCCGGTTCGGTCGTCGGCAACATCGTCGACAATGCGGCGCTGACGTTCAACCGCTCCGATGCGTTGACCTACGCGGGCGTGATTTCCGGGACGGGTAGCGTGACGCAGAACGGCAGCGGCAATCTCATCCTGTCGAATACCCATACCTATGCCGGCGCGACCACGGTGAACGCCGGCACCTTGAGCGTGAACGGCGACATCTCCTTATCGAGCGGCGTCACCGTCAACAATGGCGGCATTCTCGGCGGCACCGGCACGGTGTCATCCACGACGATCAATTCGGGCGGCGCGCTAGCGCCCGGCAATTCCATCGGCACCGTGACAGTCAGCGGCAATCTCGTTTTCAATGCCGGTTCGAGCTACAACGTCGAGGTCTCGCCGAGCGCGGCCGACCGCACCAACGTCATCGGCAGCGCGACGCTCAACGGCACCGTGAATGCCAGCTATCAGGCCGGCACCTATACGGCGAAGCAATACACCATCCTGAACGCGACCGGCGGCGTCAGCGGTACCTTCGGCACGCTCGCCAACACCAGCCTGCCGAACAATGTCAGCGCGGCGCTGAGCTATGACGCCAACAATGTCTATCTCAATCTCACGCTCAACTACATGGCGCCCGGCGGTAGCCTGAGCGGCAACCAGCAGAACGTCGCCAACGCGCTCACCAGCTATTTCAACAGCACGGGCGGCATCCCGACCGCCTTCGCTTCGCTATCCTCGAACGGCTTGAGTCAGATCGCGGGCGAGCCGGGCGCCGGCGTGCAGCAGATGGTTTTTACCGGTGCCGGCCTGTTCATGAACAGCGTGTTCGACAATGCGTTTGGCAGTGCGAACGGCGTCGCGCATACCGGGCAGGGCGGCGGCGCGTCCGCCTATGCGCCGGCGCGCAAGCTGTCGCGCGAGGCGCGTGACGCTTATGCCGCCGTGACGCCGCGCGAGCGCGGCTCGGAGATCGACAAGCGTTGGGGCGTATGGGCCGCGGCCTATGGCGGCAGCGCCAGCGTGAGCGGAGACGGCACGGCCGGCACGCACGACACCACCAGTCACGTCTATGGCGCGACCGCCGGCGCGGATTATCGCGCGTCGGAAGATACGCGCTTGGGCTTCGCGCTCGGCGGCGCGGGATCGAGCTTCTCGCTGGCGGAAGGCTTCGGTTCCGGCAAGGCCGACATCTTCAATGCCGCGCTCTATGGACGGCAGGCGTTCGGCGCGAGCTACGTCGCAGCGGCGCTCGGCTACAGTTGGCAGGACGCCTCCACCGACCGCACGGTGACCGCCGCCGGCACCGACGTGCTGCATGCTTCCTTCCATCCGCAGGCGCTGACGGCGCGCGTCGAGACCGGCCACCGCTTCGACACAGGCATGGTCGGCATCGCGCCCTATGCCGGCCTGCAATCGACCACCTTCTTTTTGCCGTCCTATGACGAGGCGGCGACGTCCGGCTCCAACCAGTTCGCGCTCACGTATGACTCCCGCAAGGTCACCGCGACGCGCGGCGAGCTCGGCGCGCGCTTCGATAAGACCGTGGCGCTCATGGGGGCTTCGCTGACGCTCAAGGCCAAGGCTGCCTGGGCGCACGACTGGAACCGGGAACGGGCCGCCAACGCCACCTTCCAGCAGCTTCCGGGCGCGGCCTTTACGGTGAACGGCGCCGAGCCCGCCGCCGATTCCGTCCTGGCCTCGGCCGGCGCCGAGCTGGCCCTGGGCGGCGGCTGGACGGTGGCGGCCAAATTCGACGGCGAATACTCCCGTACCACCGCGAGCTACGCCGGCAGGGGAAGCGTCCGTTTCACCTGGTAGACTGGGGCCTGCCGGGGTGCGGGGGAATCCCCAGTCACTTGTGAGACCCCCTTGGCAAGCCGGCCGGCAGGGTCTAAATAGGGCCCATCGGGCGTGCCGGCCCAAGTTTGTCGGCACGCCTTTGCGCGTCTCTACAAAGCAATGGTGATCGGATTTCAATCCTTTTGGACATCCCGGCGGGACATCTGAGAGGCAAGAAGGCCGTCGCTGCTTTTTGTTAGGGGCGCGCAAGACCTGTCCGAGACTGCCGGTGCCGATGTCCCGAAAGGGCTGACGCTTAAACCGCAAGGGCCAGCATAGACGGGGATGAGACCCAAGTTTGCGCGTCGGCAACGGCGCGCCGGTTTGGTTCGAACCTCGGATACCCGCTTCATGACCGAGGGTCATGTTTCGGGGGGCAGGCTTTCTGAAGCGTCGTCCTGCCCGGTTTGCTTCGCGTTGAAGCTTGTCAGCGGGACGGCTGGGTGCAACCCGGCGGTTCCCGCGGAAAAAATGCGGCGAACCGTCAAAACCGGAAAGAGCTTGCAGTGGATCGAGCGGCAAAAGCGGAGTCCGTCACCGAGCTGAACGGGGTCTTCAAGGCCTCCAATGTGGTGGTGGTGGCTCACTATTCCGGCCTTTCGGTCGCCCAGATGCAGACTCTGCGTCAGCAGATGAAGCAGGCGGGCGCCGCCGTGAAGGTCGCGAAGAACCGTCTCGCCAAGATCGCACTCAAGGACACCGACGCCGCCGTCATCGAGCCCCTGCTGAAGGGGCCGACCGTTCTCGCCTATTCGGGCGACCCGGTCGCGGCGCCGAAGGTAGCCGTCGACTTCGCCAAGGCGAACGAAGCTTTCGTCATTCTCGGCGGATCGATGGGCAAAACGGCTCTGGATACCGACGGCGTCAAGGCGCTTGCCGCGCTGCCGTCGCTGGATGAGCTGCGCGCCAAACTCGTCGGCCTGATCCAGGCACCGGCGACCAAACTCGCTCAGCTTGCCAACGCGCCTGCCGCCAAGGTCGCGCGCGTGGTCCATGCCTATGCCTCCAAGGGTGAAGCGGCCTGACGGCTCAGACACAAGCAAATCCGACTGGTTCGAACGAACAGGAACTGAACAATGGCTGACCTGCAAAAGATCGTCGACGAATTGTCCACTCTGACCGTCCTGGAGGCGGCGGATCTGGCCAAGATGCTGGAAGAGAAGTGGGGTGTGTCCGCCGCGGCCGCTGTGGCCGTCGCGGCCGGCCCGGCGGCCGGTGCTGCTCCGGCGGCCGAGGAAAAGACCGAGTTCAACGTGATCCTTGCCGCCGTCGGCGACAAGAAGATCGAGGTGATCAAGGAGGTGCGCGCGCTGACCGGCCTCGGCCTGAAAGAGGCCAAGGACCTGGTCGAGGGCGCGCCCAAGGCGGTCAAGGAAGGCGTCAACAAGGAGGAGGCCGACAAGATCAAGGCCACCCTCGAAAAGGTCGGCGCCAAGGTTGAGCTTAAGTAAGCAACGCTTATTTAAGCGAAATCCCCGGACGAGCGTAGCGAGACCCGGGGATCCAAGAGCCAAGTCGAGCGGTCTCCGGGCAGGGTGAGCTGAGCCGGAGCGGACAAGAGGCAAATAGATACCCCCGGGCCGGCGGCCCGGGGCAACAGGTTGATGGCACGCGGTGGCCGGTTACTCCCAAGCCCGGTTGCCGCCCAAGCGGCGCAAAAGCGCTGCAATGGCGTAGGCAGCGCAAAAGCGTTGCAAAGGCGTAGAGAGACAGAGTGCGGCGGTTCGGGCGTGGCCCGAATCACATAGAAACGGACAGCCCCGACGCTTGTCCGGATGGTCGCGATTGGATGGCGACCGTCCGGAGAGGCGCCCGCGCTGGCCGCCACATCCGAATCAAGAGAGAAGCGAAACGATGGCGCAGACGTTTACCGGTCGCAAGCGCGTAAGGAAGTTTTTCGGGAAAATCGAGGAAGTGGCGGAGATGCCGAACCTCATTGAGGTTCAGAAGGCGTCTTACGACCAGTTCCTGCTGGTGAAGGAGCCCCCCGGCGGCCGCCCCGACGAGGGGCTGCAGGCCGTGTTCAAGTCGGTGTTCCCGATCTCCGACTTCTCCAATTCCTCGCAGCTCGAGTTCGTCAAATACGAATTCGAGCCGCCGAAATACGACGTCGACGAGTGCCGCCAGCGCGGCATGACCTATGCCGCGCCGCTCAAAGTGACGCTGCGGCTGATCGTGTTCGACATCGACGAGGAAACGGCTGCGCGGTCGGTCAAGGACATCAAGGAGCAGGATGTCTACATGGGCGACATTCCGCTCATGACCAACAACGGCACCTTCATCGTCAACGGCACCGAGCGCGTCATCGTCTCGCAGATGCACCGCTCGCCCGGCGTGTTCTTCGACCACGACAAGGGCAAGACGCATTCCAGCGGCAAGCTCTTGTTCGCCGCCCGCATCATTCCTTATCGCGGCTCCTGGCTCGACATCGAGTTCGACGCCAAGGACATCGTCTATGCGCGCATCGACCGGCGCCGCAAGATTCCGGTGACCTCGCTGCTGTTTGCGCTCGGCCTCGACGGCGAGGAAATCCTGCGCACCTTCTATCGGCACGTCACCTATAAGCGCGTGAAGGATGCCTGGCGCGTTCCCTTCGATGCCAATCGCATGAAGGGCTACAAGGCGGTCAACGATCTGGTCGACGCCGACACCGGCAAGGTGGTGGTGGAGGCCGGCAAGAAGTTGTCGGTGCGCCAGGCCCGCCAGTTGCAGGAGAAGGGGCTCAAGCACCTTCGTATGGCCGACGAGGAATTGATCGGCCATTACATCGCCGAGGATCTCGCCAGCGGCAAGACCGGCGAGATCTACATGGAAGCCGGCCAGGAGATCGACGAGAAGAACCTCAAGGTTCTGATCGAGGCCGGCTACAAGGAATTGCCGCTGCTCGACATCGACCACGTCAATGTCGGCGCCTATATCCGCAACACGCTCGCCGTCGACAAGAACTTGACGCGCGAGGACGCGCTGTTCGACATCTACCGCGTCATGCGCCCGGGCGAGCCGCCGACCGTGGACACGGCGGAGGCCATGTTCCGCTCGCTGTTCTTCGACGGCGACCGTTACGACCTCTCGGCAGTCGGCCGCGTTAAGATGAACATGCGCCTCGACCTCGACGCGCCCGACACGCATCGCGTTTTGCGCAAGGAGGACATCCTTGCAGTCATCAAGACGCTGGTCGACCTGCGCGACGGCAAGGGCGAGATCGACGACATCGACAATCTCGGCAATCGCCGGGTGCGCTCGGTCGGCGAATTGATGGAGAACCAGTACCGCATCGGCCTGTTGCGCATGGAGCGCGCGATCAAGGAGCGCATGTCGTCGGTCGATATCGACACCGTCATGCCGCAGGACCTGATCAATGCGAAGCCTGCGGCCGCGGCGGTGCGCGAGTTCTTCGGCTCCTCGCAGCTCTCGCAGTTCATGGACCAGACCAATCCGCTGTCGGAGATCACCCACAAACGGCGCCTGTCGGCGCTCGGCCCGGGTGGCCTGACGCGCGAGCGCGCCGGCTTCGAGGTGCGCGACGTGCATCCGACCCATTACGGCCGCATCTGCCCGATCGAGACGCCGGAAGGGCCCAACATCGGCCTGATCAATTCGCTCGCCACCTATGCGCGGGTGAACAAATACGGCTTCGTGGAGACGCCGTATCGCAAGGTGAAGGACGGCCGCGTCTCCGACGAGGTGGTCTATCTCTCGGCGATGGAAGAGGCCCGCTACGCGGTCGCCCAGGCCAATGCCGTGATCGACAACCGCGGGCGCTTCACCGAGGACATGATCGTCTGCCGCCAGGCCGGCGACGTGCACCTCGTGCCGCGCGACAAGGTCGACTACATGGACGTGTCGCCCAAGCAGCTCGTCTCGGTCGCCGCCGCGCTCATCCCGTTCCTGGAGAACGACGACGCCAACCGCGCGCTCATGGGCTCCAACATGCAGCGCCAGGCGGTGCCGCTGATCCGCGCCGAAGCGCCCTATGTCGGCACCGGCATGGAAGGCGTGGTCGCCCGCGACTCGGGCGCTTCGATTTCCGCGCGCCGCACCGGCATCGTCGACCAAGTGGACGCCACCCGTATCGTCGTGCGCGCCACCGGCGAGACCGACCCGACCAAGCCGGGCGTCGATATCTACCGGCTGATGAAGTACCAGCGCTCGAACCAGAACACCTGCATCAACCAGCGTCCGCTGGTGAAGGTGGGCGATCACGTCGAGAAGGCCGACATCATCGCCGACGGTCCCTCGACCGATCTCGGCGAGCTCGCGCTCGGCCGCAACGTGCTGGTCGCGTTCATGCCGTGGAACGGCTACAACTTCGAGGACTCGATCCTGCTCTCCGAGCGGATCGTCAAGGACGACGTGTTCACGTCCATCCACATCGAGGAATTCGAGGTGATGGCGCGCGACACCAAGCTCGGTCCCGAAGAAATCACCCGCGACATCCCGAACGTCTCGGAAGAGGCGCTCAAGAATCTCGACGAAGCGGGCATCGTCTATATCGGCGCCGAGGTGCATGCCGGCGACATTCTGGTCGGCAAGATCACGCCCAAGGGCGAAAGCCCGATGACGCCGGAAGAAAAGCTCTTGCGCGCCATCTTCGGCGAAAAGGCTTCCGACGTGCGCGACACCTCGTTGCGGGTGCCGCCGGGCGTGCAGGGCACCGTGGTCGAAGTGCGCGTGTTCAATCGGCACGGCGTCGAGAAGGACGAGCGCGCGCTCGCCATCGAGCGCGAAGAGATCGAACGCCTCGCCAAGGACCGCGACGACGAGCAGGCGATCCTCGACCGCAACGTTTACGGTCGTCTGGCCGAATTGCTGGAAGGCCGCCAGGGCATCGCCGGGCCGAAGGGCTTCAAGAAGGATAGCAAGATCACCAAAGCGGTGCTGGACGAATATCCGCGCTCGCAGTGGTGGCAGTTCGCTTCCCCCAACGACAAGCTGATGGCCGAGATCGAGGCCATCCGCAAGCAGTACGACGAGTCGAAGAAGCTCTTGGAACAGCGCTTCCTCGACAAGGTCGAGAAGCTGCAGCGCGGCGACGAGTTGCCGCCCGGCGTGATGAAGATGGTCAAGGTCTTCGTCGCGGTGAAGCGCAAGATCCAGCCCGGCGACAAGATGGCCGGCCGCCACGGCAACAAGGGCGTGGTGTCCAAGATCGTGCCGGTGGAGGACATGCCGTTCCTCCCGGACGGCACGCATGTCGACATCGTGCTCAATCCGCTCGGCGTGCCGAGCCGCATGAATGTCGGCCAGATCCTGGAGACCCATCTGGGCTGGGCCTGCGCCGGCCTCGGCCTCAAGATCGGCGAGGCGGTGGAAACCTACAACGCCAAGCACGACGTGCGCCCGCTCAAGGACATCCTCAAGCGGGTCTATGGCGACGAGGAGACCATCAAGACGCTGAACGAGAGCGAACTGGTCGAGCTCGGCGGCAACCTGCGTCACGGCGTGCCGATCGCGACACCGGTGTTCGACGGCGCCAAGGAGGCCGACATCGAGAAGATGCTCGATCTCGCCGGCCTCGATCACTCGGGCCAGGTCACCGCGTTCGACGGCCGCACCGGCGAGGCGTTCGATCGCAAGGTCACCGTCGGCTACATCTACATGCTGAAACTGCACCATCTGGTGGACGACAAGATCCACGCCCGCTCGATCGGCCCGTACTCGCTGGTCACCCAGCAGCCGCTCGGCGGCAAGGCGCAGTTCGGCGGCCAGCGTTTCGGCGAGATGGAGGTCTGGGCGCTGGAAGCCTACGGCGCGGCCTACACGCTGCAGGAAATGCTCACGGTGAAGTCGGACGACGTCGCCGGCCGTACCAAGGTGTACGAGGCGATCGTGCGCGGCGACGACACCTTCGAGGCGGGCATTCCGGAAAGCTTCAACGTGCTGGTCAAGGAAATGCGCTCGCTCGGCCTCAATGTCGACCTGCACAATTCCAAGCAGGGCCGGCAGGGCCAGGAGCCGACGGCGGAAGCGGCGGAGTAACACGATCTGTCATGGGCGGGCCTGGCCCGCGCATCCCGATCACGGAGGCATTGCCTCCCCAAGCGAGATGGCCGGAACGAGCCCGGCCATGACGCGGCAGGTGGAAAAATTTGCGACAGCGGCCGACCGAGGTCGGCAAGCGGAGAATGCGATGAACCAGGAAATTATGAATCTCTTCAGCCCGCAGGCCCCGGCTCAGGTCTTCGACCAGATCCGGATCTCGATCGCGAGCCCTGAGAAGATTCTGTCGTGGTCCTACGGCGAGATCAAAAAGCCGGAGACGATCAACTACCGCACCTTCAAGCCCGAGCGCGACGGCCTGTTCTGCGCGCGCATCTTCGGGCCGATCAAGGACTACGAGTGCTTGTGCGGCAAGTACAAGCGCATGAAGTACAAGGGCATCATCTGCGAGAAGTGCTCGGTCGAGGTCACGCTGTCCCGCGTGCGGCGCGAGCGCATGGGCCATATCGAGCTGGCGGCGCCGGTTGCCCATATCTGGTTCCTCAAGTCGCTGCCGAGCCGCATCGGCTTGCTGCTCGACATGACGCTGAAGGACCTCGAGCGCATCCTCTATTTCGAATACTACGTCGTGCTCGAGCCGGGCCTGACCCCGCTCAAGGACCGCCAGCTCCTGTCCGAGGACGAGTATCTCAAGGCGCAGGAGGAATACGGCTCCGACTCGTTCACCGCGCTGATCGGCGCGGAGGCGATCCGCGAGATGCTCAAAGGCATCGATCTCGAGAAGATGCAGGCCGAATCTGCGCGCCGGGATCGGCGAGACCGACAGCGACATCAAGAAGAAGAAGATCGCCAAGCGGCTGAAGCTGATCGAGGCCTTCATCGCCTCCGGCAACAAGCCGGAATGGATGATCCTCACCGTCGTGCCGGTGATCCCGCCGGACCTGCGGCCGCTGGTGCCGCTCGACGGCGGGCGCTTCGCCACGTCCGATCTCAACGATCTCTATCGCCGCGTCATCAACCGCAACAATCGTCTCAAGCGGCTGATCGAGCTGCGCGCGCCGGACATCATCATCCGCAACGAAAAGCGCATGCTGCAGGAGGCGGTCGATGCGCTGTTCGACAACGGCCGCCGCGGCCGCGTCATCACCGGCGCCAACAAACGGCCGTTGAAGTCGCTCGCCGACATGCTGAAAGGCAAGCAGGGCCGCTTCCGGCAGAACCTGCTCGGCAAGCGCGTCGACTATTCCGGCCGCTCGGTGATCGTGGTCGGCCCCGAGCTGAAGCTGCACCAGTGCGGCCTGCCCAAGAAGATGGCGCTCGAACTGTTCAAGCCGTTCATCTATTCGCGGCTCGACGCCAAGGGCCTGTCGACCACCGTCAAGCAGGCCAAGAAGCTGGTGGAGAAGGAAAAGCCCGAGGTCTGGGACATCCTCGACGAGGTGATCCGCGAGCACCCTGTGCTGCTTAACCGCGCGCCGACCTTGCACCGCCTCGGCATCCAGGCCTTCGAGCCGGTGCTGATCGAGGGCAAGGCGATCCAGCTCCATCCGCTGGTGTGCGCGGCCTTCAACGCCGACTTCGACGGCGACCAGATGGCGGTGCACGTTCCGCTGTCGCTGGAAGCGCAGCTCGAAGCGCGCGTGCTGATGATGTCGACCAACAACATCCTGCACCCGGCCAACGGCTCGCCGATCATCGTGCCGTCGCAGGACATCGTGCTCGGTCTCTACTACCTCTCGATCATGCGCGAGGGCGGTTCGGGCGACTGGAAGCTCGAGCTCCATTCCGAGGATGAGCTCAAGAAGAATCCGAAGCTGTCGAATGCAGTCAAGGGCTTCTATACGAACATGGCCGAGATCGACCACGCCCTGGACATGAAGGCGATCGACGCTGCACAGCAAGATCAAATACCGCTGGGAAGGCGTGGACGAGCAGGGCAACGAAGTTCCAAGAGATGGTACGACACCACGCCAGGCCGCGTCGTGCTCGGCGGCGTGCTGCCGCGCAACGTGAAAATGCCGTTCGACATCGTCAACCGCTTGATGACCAAGCGCGAGATATCTCCGGGATGATCGACACGGTCTACCGCCACTGCGGTCAGAAGGAGACGGTCATCTTCTGCGACCGCATCATGGCGCTTGGCTTCCATCACGCCTTCAAGGCCGGCATCTCGTTCGGCAAGGACGACATGGTGGTGCCGTCTTCGAAGTGGAATACCGTCGAAAAGACGCGCGATCTCGCCAAGGAATTCGAGCAGCAGTACAACGACGGCCTCATCACCCAGGGCGAGAAGTACAACAAGGTGGTGGACGCCTGGTCGAAGTGCACCGAGACCATTGCCGACGCGATGATGAAGGAGATTTCGTCGACCAAGAAGGATTCGAACGGCGCGAGCTCCAGGTCAACTCGATCTACATGATGGCGCATTCCGGCGCGCGCGGCTCGCCGGCGCAGATGCGCCAGCTCGCCGGTATGCGCGGCCTGATGGCCAAGCCGAGCGGCGAAATCATCGAGAGCCCGATCATCTCGAACTTCAAGGAAGGCCTGTCGGTGATGGAGTACTTCAACTCCACCCATGGCGCCCGCAAGGGTCTCGCCGACACCGCCTTGAAGACCGCGAACTCGGGCTATCTCACGCGGCGTCTGGTCGACGTGGCGCAGGACTGCATCATTACCACCGAGGAAGACTGCGGCACCAAGAACGGCATCAAGGTGCGGGCGATCATCGACGCCGGCACCGTGGTGGCCTCGCTCGCCTCGCGTATCCTCGGCCGCACCACGGCCGAGGACGTGAAGGACCCGGCCGGCAGCCGCGTCGTCATCAAGCGCGGCACGCTGCTCGAGGAGCCGCAGGTCGACGAGATCGTCAAGGCGGGCGTGCAGGAGCTCAAGATCCGCTCCGTGCTCACCTGCGAGACCAAGAACGGCGTGTGCGGCGCCTGCTACGGGCGCGATCTGGCGCGCGGCACCCCCGTCAACATGGGCGAGGCGGTCGGTGTGATCGCGGCCCAGTCGATCGGCGAGCCGGGCACCCAGCTCACCATGCGCACGTTCCACATCGGCGGCGCGGCGCAAATCTCGGAGCAGTCGTTCATCGAGTTGAATTTCGAGGGCACCATCAAGTTCAAGGCGGCCGGTATCGCCAAGAACACCGACGGCGACACCATCGTGATGGTGCGCAACATGGTGGTGCAGGTGGTCGATCCCGACGGCACCGAGCGCGCGCATCACCGCGTGCCCTACGGCGCGCGGCTGCGCGTCAAGGACAACGAGATGATCAAGCGCGGCCAGCGCATCGCCGAGTGGGATCCCTACACCCGGCCCATCCTCACCGAGGTCGACGGTTCGATCGACTTCGAGGATATGGTGGACGGGCTGTCGATGTCGGAGCAGCTCGACGAGTCGACCGGCATCGCCAAGCGCGTGGTCATCGACTGGCGGGCGGGCTCCTCGCGCGGCCAGCAGGACCTGCGTCCGGCCATCGTCATCAAGTCGGGCAACAAGCTGTTGAAGCTCGCCCGCGGCGGCGACGCGCGCTACCAGCTCGCGGTCGACGCCATCATCTCGGTCGATCCCGGCGCCCACGTGAAGGCGGGCGACGTGATCGCGCGTATCCCGACCGAGAGCGCCAAGACGCGCGACATCACCGGCGGCCTGCCGCGGGTGGCGGAGCTGTTCGAGGCGCGAAAGCCGAAGGACGCGGCGATCATCGCCGAGATCGGCGGCACGGTGCGCTTCGGCAAGGACTACAAGAACAAGCGCCGCATCACCATCGAGCCGTCCAACAAGAACGACGAGCCGAAGGAGTATTTGGTCCCCAAGGGCAAGCACATCCATCTGCAGGAAGGCGACGTCATCGAGAAGGGCGACTACATCGTCGAAGGCAATCCTGCCCCGCACGACATTCTCGCCATCAAGGGCGTTGAAGAGCTCGCGTCGTATCTGACCAACGAGATCCAGGAGGTCTACCGCCTGCAAGGCGTCAACATCAACGACAAGCACATCGAGGTGATCGTCCGCCAGATGCTGCAGAAGGTCGAAATCGACGACGCCGGCGAGACCGAGCTGCTGCAGGGCGAGCAGCTCGACAGGACCGAGATGGACGAGGTCAATGCGCGCGCCGAGGCCGAAGGCCGAAAAGGCGCCAGCGGTCACCCCGTTCTGCTCGGCATCACCAAGGCGAGCCTGCAGACCCGCTCCTTCATCTCGGCGGCCTCCTTCCAGGAGACCACGCGCGTGCTTACCGAAGCCGCAGTCAACGGCAAGGTCGACACGCTCGACGGGCTCAAGGAGAATGTCATCGTCGGCCGTCTGATCCCGGCCGGCACCGGCGCCATGATGAACGAGCTGCGCGAGGTCGCCACCAAGCGCGACGCGCTCATTCTGGAAGAACGCGAGAAGGACGCCGCCAAGGCGGCGGCCGCGGCGGCGGAAGAGCAGCCGGCGTTGCCGGCGGCGGAATAGGCAGCCGCGCCAGTGTCCAACAGGAAGGGGCCGCCCTCCCGGGCGGCCCTTTTCGCGCCGGCGCCGCTTAAGCCTGCCGGCGTGAGACGCCCGCCAAGCCCCGCCAAACCTGCATTTTTCGGCTGTTTGCGCCTTGACTTAGCGAAATCGCGCCGATACATACGCGACACTTTTCGGCAGGCGGTGAGCTTTGCTTGCTCGGAACGGCCGCCCGGCAAGGCACTGAAAAGACTAGAGTTTTTTCAAGGCTTCCCGGCGCAACGCCTCGAGGGATGAAGCTCAGACGCTGCCGCTGACAGCCACTGTCAGTCTGGAGTGAACGGCCGCGCAGTCTTACCGCCGCGCGGCCGTCCGAAACGGAAACAGCGCCCCCGCGATCGAAGCGGATGGCGCGATTTCGTTTTGCGCGCGGGAAACGCGTTTTCGCGTTTCCCGGTCCGAAGGGGCCGCAAGCGCGCCGAATGCCGGGCGGCAAGCCCAAGGTTGCCGGGCGACTAGCCCAAATGAGGGGACCCTGAAAGGGTCGCGGAGTGAACGAGACGAGCGGCGTTGCGCCTCATGCGGGCGTGACGCCCTTACGCAACGAAGGATGCGAAGGCTTTAAACGATGCCGACGGTCAACCAGTTGATTAGCAAGCCGCGCCAGCCGATCAAGGCGCGCAACAAGGTGCCCGCGCTGCAGGCTTCCCCGCAGAAGCGCGGCGTCTGCACGCGTGTCTACACCACGACCCCGAAGAAGCCGAACTCGGCGCTGCGCAAGGTGGCCAAGGTGCGCCTGACCAACGGCTTCGAGGTGATCGGCTACATCCCGGGCGAAGGCCATAACCTGCAGGAGCACTCGGTGGTGATGATCCGCGGCGGCCGCGTGAAGGACCTGCCGGGCGTGCGCTACCACATCCTGCGCGGCGTGCTCGACACCCAAGGCGTGAAGAACCGCAAGCAGCGGCGCTCCAAATACGGCGCCAAACGGCCGAAATAAGGAACCGCCCATGTCCCGCCGCCACGCTGCCGAGAAACGCGAGATCATTCCGGATCCGAAATTCGGCAATGTCGTCGTTTCCAAGTTCATGAACGCCATCATGTACGACGGCAAGAAATCGGCCGCCGAGCGCATCGTCTACGGCGCGCTTGACGTGATCGAGGCCAAGACCAAGCAGAATCCGATCACCGTCTTCCAGCAGGCGCTCGACAACGTCATGCCCTCGATCGAAGTGCGCTCGCGCCGCGTCGGCGGCGCCACCTACCAGGTGCCGGTGGAAGTGCGCATCTCGCGCCGGCAGGCGCTCGGCATCCGCTGGATCATCACGGCGGCGCGCGATCGCAACGAAAAAACCATGATGGAGCGGCTCTCGGCGGAGCTGCTCGATGCGTCCAATAACCGGGGAAACGCCGTCAAGAAGCGGGAAGATACGCACAAGATGGCGGAAGCCAACCGCGCCTTCTCGCATTACCGCTGGTGACAGCAGCAAAAAGAATTAAAGGACCGATCCCCAATGCCCCGCAGCCACGCAATCGAGGACTACCGCAATTTCGGCATCATGGCCCACATCGATGCCGGCAAGACGACCACGACCGAGCGGATCCTCTTCTACACCGGCAAGAGCCACAAGATCGGCGAGGTGCATGAAGGCGCCGCGGCGATGGATTGGATGGAGCAGGAGCAGGAGCGCGGCATCACCATCACGTCTGCCGCCACCACCGCCTTCTGGAACGGCAAGCGCCTCAACATCATCGACACGCCCGGCCATGTCGACTTCACCATCGAGGTGGAGCGTTCGTTGCGCGTGCTCGACGGCGCCGTCTGCGTGCTCGATTCGAACCAGGGCGTGGAGCCGCAGACCGAGACCGTCTGGCGCCAGGGCGACAAATACAACGTGCCGCGCATCGTCTTCTGCAACAAGATGGACAAAGTCGGCGCCGATTTCTTCAAGTGTCTCGACGACATCAAGACGCGGCTCGGCGCCAAGCCGGTCGCCATCCAGCTCCCGGTCGGTGCCGAAAGCAATTTCAAGGGCCTCGTCAATCTCGTGACCATGAAGGCGCGCATCTGGGACGAGGAATCGCTCGGCGCCAAGTTCGAGGATATCGACATCCCGGCCGACCTCATGGACGAGGCCAAGAAGTATCGCGAGATGATGATCGAGGCGGCGGTCGATATGGATGACGACGCCATGACTGCCTATCTCGATGGCAAGGAGCCGGACGAGGCGACCCTCAAGAGACTCATCCGCAAGGCGGTGCTGACCGGCGCCTTCTTCCCCGTGCTGTGCGGCTCCGCCTTCAAGAATAAAGGCGTGCAGACGCTGCTCGACGCGGTCGTCGACTATCTGCCGAGCCCGCTCGACGTGCCGCCGATCAAGGGCATCAATCCCGACAACGGCGAAGAAGTCGTGCGTGAGCCGAAGGACGAAGCGCCAATGGCGCTGCTCGCCTTCAAGATCATGGACGACCCCTTCGTCGGCACCATCACCTTCTGCCGTATCTATTCCGGCATCCTGCAGAGCGGCACCGGCGTGATCAACTCCACCAAGGAGCGCAAGGAGCGCATCGGCCGCATGCTGCTGATGCACGCCAACGACCGCGAGGACATCAAGGAAGCCTATGCCGGCGACATCGTCGCGCTGGCGGGCCTGAAAGAGGTGCGCACCGGCGACACGCTGTGCGATCCCAAGCAGCCGGTGATCCTGGAGAAGATGGAATTCCCAGATCCGGTGATCGAGATCGCCATCGAGCCGAAGTCGAAGGCCGACCAGGAAAAGCTCGGCGTCGCGCTCGCCAAGCTCGCGGCCGAGGACCCGTCCTTCCGCGTCTCCACCGACCAGGAGAGCGGGCAGACTATCCTCAAGGGCATGGGCGAGCTGCATCTCGACATCAAGGTCGACATCCTCAAGCGCACCTACAAGGTCGACGCCAATATCGGCGCGCCGCAGGTGGCCTTCCGCGAGAAGATCACGCGCGCGGCCGAGGTCGACTATGTGCACAAGAAGCAGACCGGCGGTTCCGGCCAGTTCGCGCGCGTCAAGATCGTGGCCGAGCCGAGCGAGCCCGGCGCGCCGTTCGAATTCGAGAACGAGGTCGTCGGCGGCAACGTGCCAAAGGAGTACATCCCGGGCGTCGAGAAGGGCCTGGAGTCGGTGCTCGGCTCCGGCATCCTCGCCGGCTTCCCGGTAGTCGATCTCAAGGTGCGGCTGATCGACGGCGCTTATCACGACGTCGATTCCTCCGCGCTCGCGTTCGAGATCGCCTCCCGCGCGGCGCTGCGCGAGGCGCTACAGAAGGGCAAGCCCGTCCTGCTCGAGCCGATCATGAAGGTCGAGGTGGTGACGCCGGAGGACTACACCGGCTCCGTCATCGGCGACCTCAATTCGCGGCGCGGGCAGATCCAGGGTCAGGACATGCGCGGCAATGCCAACGTCATCAATGCGATGGTGCCGCTGATGAACATGTTCGGCTACGTCAACAACCTGCGCTCCATGTCACAGGGGCGCGCCACCTTCACCATGCAATTCGACCACTACGCGGAGCTGCCGGCGAACGTCTCGGCCGAAGTGCAGAAGAAATTCGCTTAAAGCGCAAAGCTGAATGAAAAGGATCTGAACGGAGAGTCCCATGGCCAAAGAGAAATTCCAGCGGAACAAGCCCCATTGCAATATCGGGACCATTGGTCACGTCGACCACGGCAAGACGACCTTGACCGCCGCCATCACCAAGGTGTTGGCCGAGACCGGCGGTGCGACGTTCACCGCCTATGACCAGATCGACAAGGCGCCGGAAGAGAAGGCGCGCGGCATCACCATCTCGACCGCGCACGTCGAGTACGAGACCGCCAACCGCCACTACGCGCATGTCGACTGCCCCGGCCACGCCGACTATGTGAAGAACATGATCACCGGCGCGGCGCAGATGGACGGCGCCATCCTGGTCGTGTCGGCCGCCGACGGCCCGATGCCGCAGACCCGCGAGCACATCCTGCTCGCCCGCCAGGTCGGCGTGCCGGCGATCGTCGTCTTCCTCAACAAGTGCGACATGGTCGACGACCCGGAGCTGCTCGAGCTAGTCGAGCTCGAGGTTCGCGAGCTGCTGTCGAAGTACAATTTCCCGGGCGACAAGATTCCGATCGTCAAGGGCTCGGCGCTGATGGCGCTCGAGGGCAAGGACGACAAGCTCGGCAAGGAAGCCATCCTCGAGCTGATGAAGGCGGTCGACGAGTACATCCCGCAGCCCGAGCGTCCGATCGACCAGCCGTTCCTGATGCCGGTGGAAGACGTGTTCTCGATCTCCGGCCGCGGCACCGTCGTGACCGGCCGTGTCGAACGCGGCGTCGTCAAGGTCGGCGAGGAAGTCGAGATCGTCGGCATCCGCCCGACCACCAAGACGGTGGTCACCGGCGTCGAGATGTTCCGCAAGCTGCTCGACCAGGGCCAGGCTGGCGACAATATCGGCGCACTGCTGCGCGGCACCAAGCGCGAGGACGTCGAGCGCGGCCAGGTGCTGTGCAAGCCCGGCTCGGTCAAGCCGCACACCAAGTTCAAGGCGGAGGCCTACATCCTCACCAAGGAAGAGGGCGGCCGTCACACCCCGTTCTTCACCAACTACCGCCCGCAGTTCTATTTCCGCACCACCGACGTGACCGGCGTGGTGCACCTGCCGCAGGGCACCGAGATGGTAATGCCGGGCGACAACGTGGCGATGGAAGTGCACCTGATCGTGCCGATCGCCATGGAGGAGAAGCTCCGCTTCGCCATTCGCGAGGGCGGCCGTACCGTCGGCGCCGGCGTGGTGGCGAGCATCATCGAGTAAGGCTGAATGAGGCGTCATGGCCGGGGTCAAGCCCGGCCATGAACGTCTGACGAAAGAAAAAGCAGATGAACGGCCAGAATATCCGGATCCGGCTCAAGGCGTTCGACCACCGCATCCTCGATGCGTCGACGCGCGAGATCGTGGCCACGGCCAAGCGCACCGGCGCACAGGTCCGCGGTCCCATCCCGCTGCCGACGCGCATCGAGAAGTTCACGGTGAACCGCTCGCCGCACATCGACAAGAAGAGCCGCGAACAGTTCGAGATGCGAACGCATAAGCGCCTCTTGGACATCGTCGATCCGACGCCGCAGACCGTGGACGCGCTGATGAAGCTCGACCTCGCCGCCGGCGTCGACGTCGAGATCAAGCTGTAAGGGCCGGTGAGGAACGACAATGCGTTCGGGAGTTGTGGCGCAGAAGATGGGGATGACCCGGGTGTTCACCGAAGCCGGTGAGCACGTGCCGGTGACCGTCCTGCGTCTGGCAGGCTGTCAGGTGGTCGCCCATCGCGTGAAAGACAAGAACGGCTACGTCGCGGTGCAGCTCGGCGCCGGCGAGCGCCGTACCAACAACATGATCAAGGCCGACCGCGGCTATTTCGCCAAGGCCAAGGTCGAGCCCAAGCGCAGGCTGGCCGAGTTCCGCGTCAGCGAGGACGCGCTCATTCCGGTCGGCGCCGAGATCACCGCCGATCATTTCATCCCCGGCCAGTTCGTCGATGTCTGCGGCATCTCGGTCGGCAAAGGTTTCGCCGGCGCCATGAAGCGCTGGAATTTCGGCGGCCTGCGCGCGAGCCACGGCGTGTCGATCTCGCACCGCTCGCACGGCTCCACCGGCGGCCGCCAGGACCCCGGCAAGGTGTTCAAGAACAAGAAAATGGCCGGCCATCTCGGCGCCGAACGGGTGACCACGCTCAATCTCAAGGTGGTGCAGACCGACGTCGAGCGCGGCCTCATCCTGGTCGAGGGCGCGGTGCCGGGTGCCAAAGGCGGCTGGATCACCGTGCGCGACGCGGTCAAGAAAGCGTTGCCCAAGGACGCGCCCAAGCCTGGCAAGTTCAAGCTGGCCGAGGCCGAGGCTGCGCCGGCGGAAGCCAAGGCCGAAACCGCCCCCGCGGCGCCGGCGCCAGCGCCGTCCGAGCAGGAGGGCGCGTGACATGGAAATGAAGATCACCACGCTGGAAGGCAAAGAGGCGGGCTCGGTCAACCTGTCCGACGCCATTTTCGGCCTCGAGCCGCGCACCGATATCCTGCAGCGCTGCGTCAACTGGCAGCTCGCCAAGCGTCAAGCCGGCACCCACAAGACCAAGCTGCGCGGCGAGATCAACCGCACCGGCAAGAAGATGCACTCGCAGAAGGGCACCGGCGGCGCCCGCCACGGTGCGCAGAGCGCGCCGCAGTTCCGTGGCGGCGGCCGCGCCTTCGGCCCGGTGGTGCGCAGCCACGCCATCGACCTGCCGAAGAAGGTGCGCGCGCTCGCGCTCAAGCACGCTTTGTCGTCCAAGGCCAAGGACGGCGGCATCGTCGTCATCGACAAGGCCTCCGTGAAGGAGCCCAAGACCGGCGCGCTCGCCAAGCAGTTCGGCAAGCTCGGTCTTGAGAACGCGCTGATCATCGACGGCGCCGAGGTGGAGGCGAACTTCCGCACCGCCGCGCGCAACATCCCGAACATCGACGTGCTGCCGGTGCAGGGCATCAACGTCTACGACATTCTGCGGCGCAAGACCCTGGTGCTGACCAAGGCCGCGCTCGATGCGCTGGAGGCGCGCTTCAAATGAGCACCAGCGATCCGCGCCATTACGACGTCATCGTCTCTCCGGTGATCACCGAAAAGGCGACCATCGCGTCCGAGCACAACAAAGTCATGTTCAAGGTGCGTAAGGACGCCACCAAGCCGCAGATCAAGGAAGCGGTGGAGAAGCTGTTCGACGTCAAGGTCAAACGCGTCAACACGTTGGTGCGCGGCGGCAAGGTCAAGGCCTTCAAGAACACTATCGGGCGGCAGTCCGACACCAAGCGCGCGGTCGTGACGCTCGAAGAGGGTCACCGCATCGACGTGACCACGGGATTGTAAGGGTAAGCTGCAATGGCGTTGAAAACATACAATCCGACCACGCCGGGCCAGCGCCAACTGGTCAATATCGACCGTTCGGGCCTGCACAAGGGCCCGCCGGTCAAGGCGTTGACCGAAGGCCAGCATTCGAGCGGCGGGCGCAACAATTCCGGCCGCATCACGTCGCGCTTCCGCGGCGGCGGCCACAAGCAGGCCTACCGCATCGTCGACTTCAAGCGCCGCGGCAAGTTCGACGTGCCGGCAACGGTCGAGCGCATCGAATACGACCCGAACCGCACCGGCTTCATCGCGCTCATCAAATACCAGGACGGCGAGCTCGCCTATATCCTGGCGCCGCAGCGCCTCTCGCCCGGCGACACCGTGGTCGCCTCCGAGCACGCCGACGTGAAGCCGGGCAACGCCATGCCGATCGGCAACATCCCGGTCGGCACCATCGTGCATAATATCGAGTTGAAGATCGGCAAGGGCGGGCAGATCGCGCGCTCGGCCGGCGCCTACGCCCAGATCGTCGGGCGCGACCGCGAATACGTCATTCTGCGCTTGAGTTCCGCCGAGCAGCGCCTGGTGCACGGCCGCTGCATGGCGAGCGTCGGCGCGGTGTCGAACCCCGACAACATGAACACCGTCACCGGCAAGGCCGGCCGCAGCCGCTGGAAGGGCCGCATGCCGCACAACCGCGGCATCACCATGAATCCGGTCGATCACCCGCACGGCGGCCGCACCAATGGCGGCGGCAACTGGGTGACGCCCTGGGGCTTCCCGACCAAGGGCAAGAAGACGCGCAAGAACAAGCGCACCGGCAAGTTCATCGTGCTCAGCCGGCACAATCGCAAGAAGAAGCAGGGTTAAGGACGAGCATCATGGCACGCTCATTGTGGAAGGGTCCGTTCGTCGACGGCTATCTGCTGCGCAAGGCGGAGACCGTGCGCGCCTCCGGCCGTCACGAGATGATCAAGATCTGGAGCCGGCGCTCGACCATCCTGCCGCAGTTCGTCGGCCTGAATTTCGGCGTCTACAACGGGCAGAAGCACATTCCGGTGCTGGTCACCGAGGAAATGGTCGGCCACAAGTTCGGCGAGTTCGCGCCGTCGCGCATGTTCTACGGCCATTCCTCCGACCGCAAAGCCAAGCGCGCGGCCTCGCCGGGCGCGGCTGCGGCGGCGCCCGCGGCGCCGGCGAGCTAAGGACAAGAAGAGAAGCGTCATGGGCAAGAGCAGTCGCGGGCGAACGCTCGCCGAAAACGAGGCCAAGGCGGTTTCCCGCATGCTGCGGGTCTCGCCGCAGAAGCTCAATCTGGTCGCGCAGCTCATCCGCGGCAAGAAGGTCGCGAGCGCGCTCGCCGACCTGCAGTTTTCGCGCAAGCGCATCGCCAAGGACGTGCGCAAGTGCCTGGAATCGGCGATCGCCAATGCCGAGAACAATCACGATCTCGACGTCGACGAACTGGTCGTCGCCGAGGCTCATGTCGGCAAGGCGCTGGTGATCAAGCGCTTCACCCCGCGCGGCCGTGGCCGGGTCGGACGCATCTTCAAGCCCTTCTCGCATCTGACCATCGTCGTGCGCGAAGTGGAGGCGGCGAAAGCCGAGGCTTAGCCCATGATCCCGAAAAGTGATTTTTCGGACAAGATCGTGCGCGGGCAAAATGTAAGCGATGTGATGGTCCGGACTGAATGGAACGGACTCTGAAGGAGAGATTTCAGTGGGTCAGAAGGTCAATCCAATCGGGCTTCGGGTCGGCATCAACCGCACCTGGGATTCGCGCTGGTACGCCGGCAAGGGCGAATACGGCTCGTTGCTGCATGAGGACATCAAGATCCGCAAGGAGCTGATGAAGCAGCTCAAGCAGGCCGCCGTCTCGCGCATCGTGATCGAGCGCCCGCACAAGAAGTGCCGCGTCACCATCCATTCGGCCCGCCCCGGCGTGGTCATCGGCAAGAAGGGCGCCGACATCGAGAAACTGCGCCGCGCGGTCGCCAAGCTCACCGACAGCGACGTCGTCATCAACATCGTGGAAATCCGCAAACCCGAGCTCGACGCCCAGCTGGTCGCCGAATCGATCGCCCAGCAGCTCGAGCGCCGCGTCGCCTTCCGTCGCGCCATGAAGCGCGCGGTCCAGTCGGCCATGCGCCTGGGCGCCGAAGGCATCCGCATCAACTGCTCGGGCCGCCTGGGCGGCGCCGAAATCGCGCGCATGGAGTGGTACCGCGAGGGCCGTGTGCCGCTGCATACGCTGCGCGCCGACGTCGACTACGGCGTCGCCACCGCCTTCACCACCTACGGCACCTGCGGCGTCAAGGTCTGGATCTTCAAGGGCGAGATCCTCGAGCACGATCCGATGGCGCAGGACAAGAAGATGGCCGAGGGCGACCAGGGCCGCCCGCGCCGCGAAACCGCGGCCTAGCGCGTGATCCCGAAAAGTGGAAACCGGTTTTCGGAAAAGATCACGCGCCAGGCAAAGAGGATAACGAGTTAAGTCATGCTGCAACCGACCCGCACCAAGTTCCGCAAGGCCTTCAAGGGCCGCATCCACGGCGTCGCCACGTCGGGCACGCGGCTCGCCTTCGGCCAATACGGCCTGAAGGCGCTGGAGCCCGAGCGCGTCACCGCGCGCCAGATCGAGGCCGCCCGCCGCGCGCTCACCCGCTTCATGAAGCGTTCGGGCCGGGTGTGGATCCGCGTCTTCCCCGACGTGCCGGTGTCGAAGAAGCCGATCGAGGTGCGCATGGGCAAGGGCAAGGGCACGCCCGAATTCTGGGTGTGCCGCGTCAAGCCCGGCCGAATTTTGTTCGAGGTCGACGGCATTCCGGTCGCCATCGCCAAGGAAGCGCTGGCGCTCGCCGCCGCCAAGCTGCCGGTCAAGACCCGTTTCATCGAACGCATCGCCGAGTGAGTGTCATGAAAACCGCAGACGCAAGAGCGATGACGCTCGACCAGATCGACGACGAGGTGCTCAAGCTGAAGAAGGAGCAGTTCAACCTGCGCTTCCAGCGCGCCACCGGCCAGCTCGAGAACACCTCGCGCGTGCGCATCATTCGCCGCGACATCGCGCGGCTGAAGACGATCGGCGCCCAGAAGCGCGGCGGCGCGCCCGAGCCCGCGCCGAAGGCGGAAACGCAAGCGCCGAAGAAGACCACACGCCGCAAGGCCGCCGCGAAGCCGAAATCGCGCGCCAAGGCGAAGGAGTAAAACGGAAATGCCGAAACGTACGCTTTATGGCCTGGTGGTCAGCGACAAGCAGGACAAGACGGTGGTGGTGCGCGTCGACCGGCGCTTCACCCATCCGACCATGAAGAAGACCGTTCGCCGCTCGAAGAAATATCACGCGCACGACGAGAAGAACGAGTACGGCGTCGGCGACTCGGTGTGGATCGAGGAGCGCCGTCCGCTCTCCAAGCTCAAGTGCTGGGAAGTGGTGCGCGGCGAGAAGCGGGCGAAAGTTTAAACGGACGACCATGCAGTTCAAGACACAGAGAGCCGCGTCATGATCCAGATGCAAACCAACCTCGACGTGGCGGACAATTCCGGCGCGCGCCGCGTCATGTGCATCAAGGTGCTGGGCGGCTCCAAGCGCAAATATGCCACCATCGGCGACATCATCGTCGTCTCGGTGAAGGAGGCGATTCCGCGCGGCCGCGTCAAGAAGGGCGACGTGATGAAGGCCGTGGTGGTACGACTCGCCAAGGGCATCAAGCGCGCGGACGGCTCGGTCATCCGCTTCGACCGCAATGCCGCGGTGCTGATCACCCCGCAGATGGAGCCGGTCGGCACGCGCATTTTCGGGCCGGTGCCGCGCGAGCTGCGCGCCAAGAATCACATGAAGATCATCTCGCTGGCGCCGGAGGTGCTGTGATGGCCGCCAAGATCAAGAAGGGCGACAAGGTGATCGTGCTGACCGGCCGCGACAAGGGCCGCAGCGGCGAGGTAATCGAAGTGCGCCCGGGCGATACCCGCGCGCTGGTGCGCGGCGTCAACATGGTCAAGCGCCACCAGCGCCAGACCGCGCAGCAGGAAGGCGGCATCATCTCCAAGGAGAGCCCCGTCCACCTGTCCAACCTGGCGCTCGCCGATCCCAAGGACGGCAAGCCGACCCGCGTCGGTTTCAAATTCGTCGGCGAAGGTCACGAGCGCCGCAAGGTGCGCTTCGCCAAGCGTTCCGGAGTCGAGATCGATGGCTGATACGCAAGAGCAGCAGGCCGAGAAGCCGGCCAAGGGGCAGGGCCGCGCGCCCGAGAGCGCGAAAGAAGCAGGCGCGTCCAAGGCGCCCGCCGAGCGCTACGTCTCGCGCCTGAAGACCCAGTTCGACGAGAAGATCCGCGGCGATCTGACCAAGCAGTTCGGCTACGCCAACCCGATGCAGGTGCCCGTGATCACCAAGGTGGTGCTCAACATGGGCATCGGCGAGGGCGTCGCCGACCGCAAGAAGGTGGAGGGCGCCGCCGCCGATCTGTCGCTGATCGCCGGCCAGAAGGCGGTCATCACCAAGGCGCGCAAGTCGATCGCCACCTACAAGCTGCGCGACGGCCAGGCCATCGGCTGCAAGGTCACGCTGCGCAAGGGCCGCATGTACGACTTCATCGACCGCTTGATCAACATCGCGCTGCCGCGCATCCGCGACTTCCGCGGGCTCAACCCCAAGAGCTTCGACGGCCGCGGCAATTACTCGATGGGCGTCAAGGAGCACATCGTGTTCCCCGAAATCGACTTCGACAAGGCGGTCGACGTCTGGGGGCTCGACATCACCGTTTGCACGAGCGCGCCGAGCGACGACGAAGCGCGCGCGCTGCTCGCTGCGTTCAACTTCCCGTTCCGGCAGTGAGGGGCTTTTTCCCTCAAACGCGGGACCGTTAGGAGAGACAAGAGAATGGCGAAGAAGAGTTCGATCGAGAAGAATAAGCGCCGGCGCAAGATGACGAAGAAATTCGCCGCCCGGCGCACCCGGCTGAAGGCGATTGCGCACGACAAGAAGCTGCCGACCGAGGAGCGGTTCGCCGCCACCCTCAAGCTTGCCGAGCTGCCGCGCAATTCGTCCGCCACCCGCATCCGCAACCGCTGCGAATTGTCGGGCCGGCCGCGCGCCTACTACCGCAAGCACCGGCTGAGCCGAATCGCCCTGCGCGAGCTCGGCTCCAAGGGGATGATCCCCGGCCTGGTGAAGTCGAGCTGGTAGGAGGGGCCGATGGCAGTCAACGATCCGATCGGCGACATGATCACCCGCATCCGCAACGCGCAGATGCGCAACAAGTCGAAGGTCACCATGCCGGGCTCGCGCCAGCGCGAGCGCGTTGCCGAGGTGCTCAAGACCGAAGGCTTCATCCGCGGTTACGCCAGCATGGCTCACGCCAATGGCCGCAGCGAGTTGGAGATCGAGCTGAAATATTTCGACGGCGAGCCGGTGATCCGCGAGATCGCGCGCGTGTCGAAGCCGGGCCGGCGCGTCTACGCCTCGGTCCGCGCGCTGCCGCGCATCAACAACGGGCTCGGCGTCGCCATCCTGTCCACGCCCAAGGGGGTGATGGCCGACCACGACGCCCGCGAAGCCAATGTGGGCGGCGAAATCCTCTGCACCGTATTCTAGCTAACGGAACGGATGACATTGCAATGTCACGCGTAGGCTACAAACCGGTTGCCATTCCCTCGGGCGTCACCGCCAACGTGGATGGCCAGACCGTCAAGCTGAAGGGCCCCAAGGGGCAGCTCGAGACCGTGGTGCACGACGACGTGTCGGTCACCTTGGACAAGGGCGCCATCAAGGTCGCGCCGCGCCACGAGACCAAGCGCGCGCGCTCGCTGTGGGGCACCTCGCGCAGCAACATCGCCAATCTGTTGAAGGGCGTGACCACCGGCTTCGAGCGCAAGCTCGAGATCACCGGCGTCGGCTTCCGTGCCGCGGTGCAGGGCAAGCAGCTCAGTTTGCAGCTCGGCTATTCGCACGACGTGAACTACCCGATCCCGCAGGGCATCACCATCGCGACGCCCAAGCCGACCGAGATCGTGGTCGCCGGCATCGACAAGCAGCTGGTCGGCCAGGTCGCCGCCGACATCAGGGATTATCGCCGGCCCGAGCCCTACAAGGGCAAGGGCGTGAAATACGCCGACGAATATATCTTCCGCAAGGAAGGCAAGAAGAAGTAAGGACGAAGCGCCATGTCGAGATTGAGTGACCGGACCGCGCGGCGGACGGGAGTGGTGCGGCGCAAGGTGAAGCTGGCGGCGCGCGGCCGCAAGCGGCTGTCTGTGTTCCGTTCGTCCAAGCACATCTACGCCCAGCTCATCGACGACGATGCCGGCGTCACGCTCGCCGCGGCTTCGACGATGGAGAAGGGCATGCGCGACGAGGGCAAGAAGGGCGCCGATATCTCCGCCGCCAAGGCGGTCGGCAAGCTGATCGCCGAACGCGCCAAGGAAAAGGGCGTCAAGGACGTCGTGTTCGACCGCGGCGGCTATCTCTATCACGGGCGCGTCAAGGCGTTGGCCGATGCCGCGCGCGAAGGCGGGCTTAATTTCTGAACGCATCATCCCGAAAAGTGGGAACCGGTTTTCGGACAAGATGATGCGCAACGCTAAAGACGAGACAAACCGAGGTCTAACGGATCAATTACATGGCACGTGAACCGAGAGAACGGCGCGATCGAGGCGGCCATCGCGAGGACCGCGAGGCCAGCGAGTTCATCGACAAGCTGGTGCACATCAACCGCGTGGCCAAGGTGGTCAAGGGCGGCCGCCGGTTCGGCTTTGCCGCGCTGGTGGTGGTGGGCGACCAGAAGGGCCGGGTCGGCTTCGGTCACGGCAAGGCGCGCGAGGTGCCGGAGGCGATCCGCAAGGCGACCGATGCCGCCAAGCGCGGGCTGACGCGCGTTCCGTTGCGCGAGGGCCGCACGCTGCACCACGACGTCGCCGGCCGCCACGGCGCCGGCAAGGTCTATTTGCGCGCGGCGCCTCCCGGCACCGGCATCATCGCCGGCGGCCCGATGCGCGCCGTGTTCGAAACCCTCGGCATGCAGGACGTGGTGGCCAAATCGCTCGGCTCGTCCAACCCCTACAACGTCGTGCGCGCCACTTTCGACGCGCTGAAGAACCAGGATTCGCCGCGCTCGGTCGCGGCCCGCCGCAACATCAAGGTCTCCACCCTGCAGGCGCGCCGCCGCGAAGGCGGCGAGGCCGAGGCCGTGGCCGAATAAGTAAGGAAGCCGGAAAATGGCGCAGGGGAAGACCATCAAGGTCGAGCAGGTCGGCAGCCCGATGCGGCGCAACCAGGATCAGCGCGCGACGCTGATCGGGCTCGGCCTCAACAAGATCGGCCGCATGAGCGACCTGCCGGACACGCCTGCTACCCGCGGCATGATCCGCAAGGTGCAGCACCTGGTGCGCGTGGTGGCCGAGGCGAAGTAGTTGTTTCTGTCGTCACCGGGCAAAAGACGCGAAGCGTCGTCTTCGTGTCAAATGTCCCGGTGACCCCGCTTAGGGACGCACGGTGCTTTCCTAAGCGAGATGGCCGGGACATTGTCGGGAAGACGCGCTTCGCGCTAATGCCTGGCCAAGACGAATGAGTGACCGAAGGAAGAAGACGATGAAACTCAACCAGATCGCCGACAAGCCCGGCGCCCGCAAGAACCGCATGCGCGTCGGCCGCGGCATCGGCTCCGGCAAGGGCAAGACCGGCGGGCGCGGCGGCAAGGGCCAGACGGCGCGCAGCGGTGTGGCCATCAAGGGCTTCGAAGGCGGCCAGATGCCGCTGCACCGGCGCCTGCCAAAGCGCGGCTTCCGCAACACGCCGTTCGCGGTCAAGCTCAACGAGATCAATCTCGGCAAGGTGCAGGCCGCGATCGATGCCGGCACGCTCGACGCCGGCGCAGCCGATCGACGTCGCCGCGCTGGTCAAGGCCGGCCTGATGCGGCGCGAAAAGGGCGGCGTGAAGCTGCTCGGCGCCGGTGAGTTCAAGGCCAAAGCCGAGTTCTCCGTCTATCGCGCCTCCAAATCCGCCGTCGAGGCGGTCGAGAAGGCCGGCGGCAGCGTCAAGATCCTCGCGCAGCCCAAGGAAGTGCCGGCCGAGCCGAAGGGCAAGAACAAGCGCAAGGCCCTGGAAGCGGCCAAATCCGGCGACAAGTCGGGCGGCAAGGGCGAAGGCAAGCCGAAGGGCGACAAGGGCAAGGCGGCGGAGGCGGAATAATTCTCCAGAGGGCCGTCCCCCGCTCAGGCAGTGGGTTTCCGGCCCGCCGGTCGACGCCTATCTAGAGAATCTGCGAAGACGGCATGTCCGCCGCTTGGCCTGGACGTGCCGGAAGGTGGGATGGGGCCCGAAGGAGCAACCGATGGTTTCGGCAGCGGAACAACTGGCGGCCAATCTCAACTTCTCGGCGCTCGCCAAGGCCGAAGAGCTCAAAAAGCGTATCTGGTTCACCCTCGGCGCGCTGATCGTCTACCGGCTCGGCACCTATATCCCGCTGCCCGGCATCGACCCCGACGCCTGGGCGCAGATTTTCCAGACCCAGTCCGGCGGCATTCTCGGCATGTTCAACATGTTCTCGGGCGGCGGCATCCAGCGGATGGCCATATTCGCCCTGAACATCATGCCCTACATCTCGGCCTCCATCATCATCCAGCTGATGACTACGGTCTCGCCGACGCTGGAAGCGCTCAAGAAGGAGGGCGAGGCCGGCCGCAAGATCATGAACCAGTACACGCGGTATCTGACCGTGGTGCTGGCCGCGTTCCAGGCCTACGGCATCGCCATCGGACTGGAAGGCTCGACCAATGTCGTCAGTAATCCGGGCTACTTCTTCCTGATTTCGACGACCATTACGCTCACCGGCGGCACTATCTTTCTGATGTGGCTGGGCGAGCAGATCACCTCGCGCGGCATCGGCAACGGCATTTCCCTCATCATTTTGGCCGGAATCGTCGCGCGGTTGCCGTCCGCCATCGCCGGTACGCTCGAGCTCGGCCGCCAGGGCGCGCTGTCGACCGGGCTGATCCTCGTGGTGATCATGATGGTGGTGGTGGTCATCGCCTTCATCGTGTTCATGGAGCGCGCCCAGCGTCGGTTGCTGATTCAGTATCCCAAGCGCCAGGTCGGCAATCGCATGTTCGAGGGCCAGTCCTCGCATCTGCCGCTCAAGCTCAACACCTCGGGCGTGATCCCGCCGATCTTCGCGTCGTCGCTGCTCTTGTTGCCGACCACGGTCGCCAATTTCAACGCCGGCTCCGGTCCGAACTGGCTGACCACCGTCACGACGTTGCTCGGTCACGGTCGCCCGCTGTTCCTCATTCTCTATATCGGGCTGATCGTGTTCTTCGCGTTCTTCTACACGGCGATCGTGTTCAACCCGACCGAGACCGCCGACAATCTGAAGAAGCACGGCGGCTTCATCCCGGGCATAAGACCGGGCGAGCGCACCGCCGAATATATCGACTACGTCTTGTCGCGCATCACGGCGGTGGGCGCGCTCTACCTCGCGATCGTGTGCTTGATCCCGGAGATCTTGATCTCCTACGCGGCGGTGCCTTTCTATTTCGGCGGCACCTCGCTTCTGATCGTGGTCAGCGTCACCATGGACACCGTGGCGCAGATTCAGGGCTACCTGCTGGCGCACCAGTATGAAGGCTTGATCAAGCGCTCCAAGTTGCGAGGTTCGAGGCGATGAGACTGGTCCTGCTCGGCCCGCCGGGGGCGGGGAAGGGCACGCAAGCCAAGCGCCTGATCGAGAAATACGGCATCTGCCACCTCTCCAGTGGCGAAATGCTGCGCACGGCGGCTGCGTCCGGCACCCCGGAAGGGCTCAAAGCCAAGCGCCTGATCGACAACGGCGAGCTGGTGCCGGACGATATGATCGTGTCGATCATCGCCGAGCGTGTCGGCCGTTCGGACTGCGCCGCCGGCTTCATCCTCGACGGCTTTCCGCGCACCGTGCCGCAGGCCGAGGCGCTCGAGCGGCTGCTCGCCGCGCGCGGGCTGAAGCTCGACGTCGTGGTCGCCCTGGTGGTCAATGAGGGCATCCTGCTCAAGCGCATCGAAAAGCGCGTCGCCGACATGGCCGCGCGCGGGGAGACGCTGCGGGCTGACGACAATCCGCAAGTCTTGGGCGAGCGGTTGATGGCCTACCGCGCCCAGACCGCGCCGCTAATCGACCATTACGCCCGCAAGGGCATTCTGCGCCCGGTGGACGGCATGGATTCGGTCGAGGAGGTGGGCGACGCCATCGACGACATCCTGTCGGAAACCGTGGACAAGGCTGCCCGGCCTCCACAGGGCGCTCCTGCGCGGGCCGTGGCCGATCCTTCGGGGCGGCGCCGGCGCGAAGGTCGCAAGCGCGCCCCCGGCCCCCGCAAAGGGCCCAAAGCCAAGGCCAAGAAGGGGGCCAAAACGGCCAAGAAACGCGTCAAAAAAGCCACCAAACGGGGAAAAACGGCGAAGAAATCGACTGTCCGGCTTGGGCGCGCCGCGGCAAAGCGGCGTAAGGCCGGCCGGCCGGTCCGCACGAGGCGCGGTAAATCCAAGGGGAAATCGCGCCAACCGGGTAGCCGGCGGAGGTTGACGAAGCCGCGATGAATCCCTTAATAAGCTGCACATTCCGACGTTTGACACGATGCCGGGCCCCGAATGGGCGGGGACGGGTGTCGTGTTACGCTTTGCGCTATACCCTTCCAGGGAAAGAAGAATTCAAGGCGGCCCGCAGGGCCGGCCGTTAACAGGAGGCCTGATCCGTGGCTCGTATCGCGGGCGTCAATCTGCCGACCAACAAGCGCGTCGTAATCGCGCTGCAATACATCCATGGCATCGGGCCTAAGATCGCTTCCGATATCGTGGGCAAAACCAATCTGCCGGCCGAGCGGCGCGTGTCGCAGCTGACCGACGCCGAGGTGCTGCAAATTCGCGAAATCATCGATCGCGACTATATGGTCGAGGGCGACCTGCGGCGCGAGACGGCAATGAACATCAAGCGGTTGATGGATCTCGGCTGCTACCGGGGCCTGCGCCATCGCAAGGGTCTGCCGGTGCGCGGGCAGCGCACGCATACCAATGCGCGCACCCGTAAAGGACCGGCCAAGGCCATCGCCGGCAAGAAGAAGACGACCTAAACGGTTTTCACGGTTTCGGTCCGCGCCGGGATTCGGCCGCGCGACCGCGAAAGGGAAGATAATGGGTAAGGAAGCCACCCGCGTCCGCCGGCGCGAACGCAAGAATATCGCGTCGGGCGTCGCCCATGTCGCGGCCTCGTTCAACAATACCATGATCACCATCACCGACGCGCAGGGCAACACCATCGCCTGGTCGTCGGCCGGGACCATGGGCTTCAAGGGCTCGCGCAAGTCGACGCCCTACGCGGCGCAGGTGGCCGCCGAAGACGCCGCCAAGAAGGCGCAGGAGCACGGCATGCGCACGCTCGAGGTGGAAGTCTCCGGTCCCGGGTCGGGCCGCGAGTCGGCGCTGCGCTCGCTGCAGGCGGCCGGCTTCACCATCACCTCGATCCGCGATGTCACGACGATCCCGCACAACGGTTGCCGCCCGCGTAAGCGTCGTCGCGTTTGATTATTTCTGAGAGGCGGACGGCTTAGCGCGAAGCCGCCGCTGCCGCCCAACTTTCCCCACATGGCGGGTGGGGTTCCGCGCGAGGCTTTATAGCCCCAGCGCCGCTCGCAAAGGTGAAGACGTGATCCAAAAGAATTGGCAGGAATTGATCAGGCCGAACAAGCTCCAGGTCGCCGCCGGCTCCGACGCCGCGAAGACCGCGACTGTGGTTGCCGAGCCGCTCGAGCGCGGCTTCGGCGTCACGCTCGGCAACGCGCTGCGCCGCATTCTGCTCTCCTCGCTGCAGGGCGCGGCGGTGCAGTCGGTGCACATCGACGGCGTGCTGCACGAATTCTCCTCGATCGCCGGCGTGCGCGAGGACGTGACCGACATCGTGCTCAACATCAAAGACATCGCCATCAAGATGCAAGGGGAGGGCCCCAAGCGCATGGTGGTGAAGAAGCAGGGCCCCGGCGCCGTCACCGCCGGCGACATCCAGACCGTCGGCGACGTGGTCGTGCTCAATCCGGACCTCGTGCTGTGCACCCTCGACGAGGGCGCCGAGATCCGCATGGAGTTCACCGTCAATACCGGCAAGGGTTACGTGCCGGCAGAGCGCAACCGTCCGGAGGACGCGCCGATCGGCCTTATCCCGGTCGACAGCCTCTATTCGCCGGTACGCAAGGTCTCTTACAAGGTCGAGAATACCCGCGAGGGCCAGATCCTCGACTACGACAAGCTGACCATGACGATCGAGACCAACGGCGCGGTGAGCCCGGAGGATTCGGTCGCTTATGCCGCCCGTATCCTTCAGGACCAGCTCAACGTCTTCGTGAACTTCGAGGAGCCGCGCAAGGCGGAGGCCGCTGAGACCATTCCGGATCTCGCCTTCAACCCGGCCTTCCTGAAGAAGGTGGACGAGCTCGAGCTTTCCGTGCGCTCGGCCAATTGCCTGAAGAACGACAACATCGTCTATATCGGCGATCTCGTTCAGAAGACCGAAGCCGAGATGCTGCGCACGCCGAACTTCGGCCGCAAGTCGCTCAACGAGATCAAGGAAGTGCTGGCGCAGATGGGCCTGCATCTCGGCATGGAAGTGCCGGGCTGGCCGCCGGAAAACATCGAAGAGCTCGCCAAGCGCTTCGAGGATCACTACTGAGCGTGAATTCCGGTCGCGGCCGGCTTCGTCGGTCGCGGCTTGTCTAGGGCGAACGCAGGAAGCCCACCTGAGCAACAGCGTCCGACGAACCGTCGTGACATGAGAGACAAAGAGGATCAGTTCGATGCGTCACGGCAAGGTTCACCGCAAGCTCAACAAGAAGCCTGCACACCGCAAGGCCATGTTCGCCAACATGGCGGCGTCGCTGATCAAGCACGAGCAGATCGTCACCACGCTGCCCAAGGCCAAGGAATTGCGCCCGGTGGTCGAAAAGCTGGTGACGCTCGCCAAGAAGGGCGGCCTGCATGCCCGCCGCCAGGCGATCTCCGAAATCCGCGACGTGGCGCAGGTCAAGAAGCTGTTCGAGGTGATTGCGCCGCGTTACGGCGAGCGCCACGGCGGCTATACCCGCATCATGAAGGCCGGGTTCCGCTATGGCGACAATGCGCCGGTGGCGGTGATCGAATTCGTCGACCGCGACGTCGAGGCCAAGGGCAAGGATTCCGGGCCGGTGCAGGAGAAGAAGGCCACGGAAGAAGAGCAGACCATGCCGGTGGGAATGTAAAGCGCGCAAGGCGCACAACGTTGGACGCAAAGGGCGGCGCGATGCCGCCCTTTTTATTTGCCGGGCATTCTCGGCGCCGCGCGTCCCCCGTATAATCCCCGTCCGAGTCGCAAGGCTCGCAAAAGGGGAACATCATGCTCCGACTCATTTTTGCTGGCGCGGCGCTCGTCGCCGCGACCGCACTCGCGCACGCGGCCGACTCGAAGTCCGATCTCGTCAAGCGCGGCGACTATCTGGTCAACACCATCATGACCTGCGGCAATTGCCATTCGCCGAAAGGGCCGGACGGGCGCGACATCGAGGCCAAGGCCTTTTCCGGCGGCCTGTCATGGGACGAGCCGCCGTTCAAGGTCACCGCCCCCAATATTACGCAAGATAAGGAAACCGGCATCGGCAAATGGAGCGACGCCGACATCGAGCGGCTGCTGCGCAAGGGCGTAAAGCCCGACGGCACGCCGATCGCCACCATCATGCCGACCGGCTTCTACGAGATCATCACCAAGAAGGACATGCGCTCGATCGTCGCCTATGTGCGCACGCTCAAGCCGATCAAGAACAAGGTGGCAGACCCGGTCTACAAGATGAAGCAGGTGCGCCAGATATTTCCCGGAGCGAAGCACCGCTACACGGAAGCCATGTTCAGCGACCGTATCAAGCACGGCTTTTATCTCGTCACCATCGGCCATTGCATGGAATGCCATACCCCGATGGAGAAGGGCATGCACGTCTGGGCCAAGGACCTCGGCCGCGGCGGCTTCGAATTCCCCGGCCCCTGGGGCGTGTCGGTCTCGCGCAATATCACGCAGAGCAAGAGCAAGGGCATCGGGAGTTGGACCGACGCGCAGATCAAGACGGCGATCACCACCGGCGTCGACAAGGACGGCAAGCATTTGAAGCCGCCGATGGGCTTTTCGTACTACGCCAAGCTGACCGACACCGATATTGCCGACATCATCGCCTATTTGCGCACGGTGCCGGCGAAGGAGTGATTGCTGTCATCACCGGGCCGGCCCGAAGGGCCGAAACCCGGTGATCTTGTTTAGAAGGGCAGTGCGCTCCTAATCGGGATGGCCGGGTCAAGCCCGGCCATGACCGTTGCTTGATTGGTCACCACCCGCTCAGCACCACCTTGCCGATGTTGCGCCGGCTCTCGATCATTCCGTGCGCCGCGCGCAGGTTTGCCGCGTTGATCGGCGTCAGCTCCTTGGTCATCGTGGTCACGATCAGCCCGTCGTCGACCATGGCGGCGACCTCGTTGAGCAGATAATGCTGCGCGATCATGTCGGGCGTCTGGAAGACCGCCCGCACGAACATCGCCTCCCAATGCAGCGACGCCGACTTGCGCTTGAGCAGCCTGACGTCGATCTCCTTGGGATCGTCGATCAGCGCGAACTTGCCCTGCGGCGCGATGATCTCCGGCACCACCGGGAAATGCTGGTCGGTGCCGGTCAGCCCCGCGATCAGCGCCACGGTGGGGTGACCGATCGCCTTTAATTGTTCGGGCAGCGGCTTGGAGTGGTCGATCACGTGATGGGCGCCGAGCTTCAGGCACCAGCCGCGCGTCTCGTTGCGCGAGGCGGTGGCGATCACCGTTAGCGCGGTCAGCCGCCGCGCGAGCTGGATCATGATCGAGCCGACCCCGCCGGCGCCGCCAAGGATCAGCAGCGCGCGGCCGTCCGGCGTCTTGCCGGGCGCCACCGCGAAGCGGTCGAACAGCATTTCCCAGGCCGTGATGCTGGTGAGCGGCAGGGCGGCCGCCTGCGCATAGGACAGGCTTTTGGGCTTGCGGCCGACGATGCGCTCGTCCACCAGGTGGAATTCGGCGTTGGTGCCGGGTCGCGCGATCGAGCCGGCGTAGAACACCTCATCCCCCGGCTTGAACAGGCTCGCCTGCGGCCCCACCGCCTCGACGATGCCGGCCGCGTCATAGCCCAGCACTTTAGGTGGGTCGCCCGGCTTGGCCTCGGCGCGCAAACGCTGCTTATAGTCGACCGGATTGACCGACACGGCTTTGACCGCCACCAAGAGGTCGCGCCCGCCCGGGGTCGGCTTGTCGGCGGTGATATCGATCAGTGAATTCGCGTCTGCGATGGGCAGCGATTTATGATAGCCGACGGCTTTCATGCGAGGCTCCAGGGCGAGGGCAGGGACCGCTCCCATGCCGTGCTGGCGCCGGCTTGGCAAGGCCTGCAAAATTCCCCCCGCGGGCGCTCGTGCCTTCAATCGGCCCGGTATTGGGCCTATATCTCGGCCTTATTCCCGGGAATCGTCTCATGCGCCTGATGCTCCGTCCGACTGCCGCCGCCATTGCCTTTCTCGCGCTTGCCGCCGCGCCGCTTGCCGCCCGGTCGCAGCAGCTTGAGCGGCAGGTGCCGACGCAGACGCAGCTCAAGCTTTCTTACGCGCCGGTGGTCAAGCGGGTGGCGCCGGCGGTAGTCAATGTCTACGCCGCCAAGGTGGTGCGCACGCAGAACCCGTTTTTCAACGACCCGATCTTCCGCCACTTTTTCGGTGGGCCCGGCGGCGGCATCAACCAGGTGCAGCGCTCGCTCGGCTCCGGCGTCATCGTCGACCCGCGCGGCCTCATCGTCACCAACGTGCACGTGATCTCGGGCGCGACCGAGATAAAAGTGGCGCTCACCGACAAGCGCGAGTTCGAGGCCGAAGTCGTGCTCAAGGACAAGCGCAGCGACCTTGCCGTACTGCGCATCAAGGACGGCAAGCAGCGCTTTCCCTATCTGCAGTTCGCCAACTCCGACACGCTCGAAGTGGGCGACGTGGTGCTGGCGATCGGCAATCCGTTTGGCGTCGGCCAGACGGTGACGCACGGCATCGTCTCGGCGGTCGCGCGCACCGATGTCGGCTCCAGCAACTACCAGTTTTTCATCCAGACCGACGCCGCCATCAATCCGGGAAATTCCGGCGGCGCGCTGGTCGATCTCGACGGCCGGCTGGTCGGCATCAACAACATGATCCTGTCGCGCTCCGGCGGCTCGCAGGGCATCGGCTTCGCGATCCCCGCCAACATGGTGCGCGTGGTGGTCGCCTCCGCCGAGCATGGCGGCAAGACGGTCCAGCGGCCTTGGCTCGGCGCCAAGCTGCAGGCGGTCAGCGCCGACATCGCCGACAGCCTCGGCTTGAAGCGGCCGACCGGCGCGCTCATCACCAACGTGCTGCGTGACAGCCCGGCCGCGAATGCGGGGCTGAAGGTGGGCGATCTGATCCTGTCGATCGACGGGCAGGAAGTCGACGATCCCAACGCCTTCGACTATCGCTTCGCCACCAAGCCGCTTGGCGGCACGGCGGAGCTCGGGCTGCGCCGCAACGGCCGTGCGATGACCGTGCGCGTTGCGCTGCGCACCGCACCCAAGGCGCCGCTCGACGAGATCACCATTCGCTCGCGCTCGCCCTTCTTCGGCGCCAAGGTGGCGAATATCTCGCCGGCAGTGGCGGACGAATTGCAGCTCGGCAATATCGACCATGGCGTGGTCATTCTCGATGTCGATGCCGGCTCCTACGCCAGCAATATCGGCTTCCGGCGCGGCGACATCGTCGAGCAGGTCAACAACGAGCCCGTCGAAAAGACGCGCGATCTTGCGCGCATCGCCGCCGAGTCGCACCGCACATGGCGCATCGTGCTGCGCCGCGGCGGCCGCCGGATCACCGCGGTGTTCGGCGGATGAGGGGGCGCCTCATTTTCCTGTCATGGCCGGGCTCGTCCCGGCCATGCACGCCTTGCTATGCTGCGTCGACGCAAGACGTGGATGCCCGCGACAAGCGCGGGCATGACGGCGGAGGGGCGGATTAATGGTTTCGCGCGCCAAAGCGGGCGGGCCCACGCTGTTCGCCGCCGCCGGCCTCGACAAGGACGCCCCGCGCCCGCTCGCCGACCGCCTGCGCCCGCAAAAGCTCGACGAGGTGGTCGGCCAGGACCATCTGCTGGGCCCCGACGGCGCGCTCACCCGCATGCTGTCGACGCGTTCGCTCGGCAGCCTCGTGTTCTGGGGCCCGCCCGGCACCGGCAAGACCACGGTGGCAAGGCTGCTCGCGCGCGCCACCGACCTGCAATTCGAGCAGATTTCGGCCATCTTCACCGGCGTCGCCGACCTGAAGAAAGTGTTCGAGGAGGCGCGCCGCCGCCGCGAGCTCGGCCAGGGCACGCTGCTGTTCGTCGACGAGATCCACCGCTTCAACCGCGCACAACAGGATAGCTTCCTCCCCGTCATGGAGGACGGCACCATCGTCCTCGTCGGCGCCACCACCGAGAATCCGTCGTTCGAGCTCAACGCGCCGCTGCTTTCCCGGGCGCGCGTACTGGTGTTCAAATCGCTCGACGGTGACGCGATCGAGAGGCTGCTCGAGCGCGCGGAGACCATCGAAGCCCGCAAGCTGCCGCTCGACGCGGAAGCGCGCCAGCAGCTGATCGGCATGGCCGACGGTGACGGCCGTGCCGCGCTCACGCTCGCGGAAGAAGTCTGGCGCGCCGCCCGCCAGGACGAGACCTTTAACGCCGCGCAATTGCAGGAAGTCGTGCAGCGGCGCGCGCCGCTCTACGACAAATCGCAAGACGGCCACTACAATCTCATCAGCGCGCTGCACAAGTCGGTGCGCGGCTCCGATCCCGACGCCGCGCTCTATTATCTCTGCCGCATGCTCGACGCCGGCGAGCCGCCGCTCTACATCGCGCGCCGCGTGGTGCGCATGGCGATCGAGGATATCGGCATGGCAGATCCGCAGGCGCTCATCGTCGCCAATGCCGCCAAGGATGCCTACGATTTTCTCGGGAGCCCGGAAGGCGATCTCGCCATCGCGCAGGCCGTCATTTACATGGCGACCGCGCCGAAATCGAATGCCGGCTATGCCGCCTACGGCGCCGCCATGCGCACCGCCAAGGAAAATGGCTCGCTTCTGCCGCCCAAGCACATCCTCAACGCGCCCACGAAGCTGATGCAGGAAGAGGGCTACGGCCGCGGCTACGCCTACGATCACGACGCGGAGGAGGCCTTCTCCGGCCAGAACTATTTTCCGGAAGGACTGCCGCGCCAGACGTTCTACAATCCGCCCGAGCGCGGCTTCGAACGCGAGATCAGGAAGCGGCTCGATTACTGGGCCAAGCTGCGCAGGGAACGGGGCGGGGAATGAGGTTCTCGGTCTGTGCGGCGGTGCTCGCGGCGCTTAGCGTGTCGTCGTCGTTGCACGCGGCCGAGCCGATGACGGGCCGCTGGGCCGTCGATCGGGCGTCCTGCGCGCAGGCGGCTTTGGTGGTCAGCAACGAAGCGCTGCGCTGGTCCGGCCTGAATTGCCGCATCGGCCGCTCCTACCGCACCGGCAACACACTGCACATGGAGGCGTTCTGTTCGGATCAGCCGAGCCGCAGCTCGATAGCGGTTTCGCTTCGCCTTGCGGGCGAGCGCATCTTCGTGACCTGGAACCGCAGGCCGCGCGGTGAGTTGCGGCGCTGCCCGCGCGAGAAACCTTCGCGAGGCGCGCCGCAATGATCGATCTCGACGCCTATTGCCGGCGCGTCGGCTATGACGGTCCGCGCACCGCCACGCTCGACACCTTGCGCGCGCTGCACCGGCTGCACCCGCAGGCGATCGCCTTCGAGAACCTCGACCCGCTGCTCAAGCGCCCGGTCCAGCTCGATCCCGCTTCGCTGCAAAAGAAGCTGGTCGGCGGCGGGCGTGGCGGCTATTGCTTCGAGCAGAACCTGTTGTTCGGCCAGGTGCTGCGCGCGCTCGGCTTCACGGTCAAGGAGGCGACCGCGCGCGTGCGCTGGAACGTGCCGCCGGGCGTGCAGACCCCGCGCGTCCATGCGCTGTTGGTCGTCGAGGCCGAGGGCGAAACGTACCTGGTCGATGTCGGTTTCGGCGGCAACGTGGCGACCGCGCCGCTGCTGCTCACATCGCGCGACGAGCAGGAAACGCCGCACGAGCCGTTTCGTCTCGTCGCCGAATGAACATCGCGTCGTCGTCGAGGCCAGGCTCGCCGGGCAATGGACGGGCCTTTACGCCACCGATCTCGCCGAGAGCATTCCCGCCGACTTCGAGCTCGGCAACTGGTTTACCTCCGCGCATCCGGATTCGATCTTCGTCAACGGCCTGTTGGCCGCGCGCACCGAGCCCGGCCGGCGCTATGCGCTCCACAACAACGCCCTGTCGGTGCACAAGCTCGACGGCGGCAGCGAGAAGCGCGCCCTCGATGCGCGCGAGCTGCGCGACGCGCTTGCCGATCTGTTCAAGATCAGGCTTGCCGGTCTTGACGGCCTCGACGCGGCGCTTTCGCGGCTGACGGAGCGTCCGGCATGAGGAAGGGGCGCAACGGGCCGCGCCAGCCCGGCGGCGGGCGGCAACAGGCCGGCCCGCGCCACCGGCCGGGCGGCACGCGCAAGGCCTCTCGCCGTCATCCTGAGGCGCCCGGCGCTAAGCGGCGGGCCTCGAAGGGCGACGGCCACAGCCGCGCTGGGCCATCATCCGCCGATCCCGGGTTTACCCGGGATCGGAATAAAAGTGCGCCGGTTGGCCAAAGCCGACCTGCGGTGGCGCGCCAAAGTCGCGCGCCTCAGGATGACGGATCGAAGGCCACGCTCCTCCCGACAGCCGTCCAAACCCTCACCGTGTCCCCGGACGAAAACGACATGCGCGTCGACCGCTTCTTCGAGGCGCGCTTTCCCGGGCTCTCTTTCAGCCACATCCAGCGCATCATTCGCAAAGGGGAAGTGCGCGTTAACGGCAAGCGCACGCAGCCGAAGGCGCGCCTTGCCGCCGGGCAGAGCGTGCGCGTGCCGCCGCTCAAGCTGGACGCGCCCGCGGCGCGCGCCGACGCGCCGAGCGCGCAGCAAGACCGCGCCTTCCTCAAATCCATCACGCTCTACGAAGACGACGACGTCATGGTGCTCAACAAGCCCATGGGCCTCGCCGTGCAGGGCGGGTCCGGCACCACGCGCCACATCGACGGCATGCTGGGAGCCCTGCGCGGGCCCGGCCGCGACGCCCAGCGCCCGCGCCTGGTGCACCGGCTCGACAAGGATACCGCCGGCTGCCTGCTGGTCGCCAAGACGCGCTTTGCCGCCGCGGCGCTGGCCAAAAGCTTCCGCTCGCGTGCGGCCCGCAAGATTTATTGGGCGCTGGTCGCCGGCGTGCCCAAACCACGTCAGGGCCGCGTCTCGACCTACCTCGCCAAGGAGGAGCGCGAGGAAGATTCTTTCATGCGCATCGCGGCCCATGGCGACAAGGGCGCGAGCCACGCGGTGACCTATTACGCCGTGGTCGAGACCGCCGCCAAGAAGCTGGCCTGGCTCTCGCTCAAGCCGGTCACCGGCCGCACCCACCAGCTGCGCGCGCACATGGCGCATATCGGCCACGCGATCGTCGGCGACCCGAAATATTTCAACAAGGAAAATTGGGAGCTGCCCGGCGGCATCCAGGACCGCCTGCATCTGCTGGCGCGCCGCATCGCCATTCCGCACCCGCGCGGCGGGGTCATCGACGTGTCGGCCCCGCTGCCGCCGCATATGCAGCAGAGCTGGAACCTGCTCGGTTTCGACGCCTCGCGCTACGACCCCATCGAGGAGGCGCCGGAGGAGTAGCGCTCCGGCCTTGCCATGCCTAGCTAAAGGCCATGACGCGAACCCTGATCCTGCTCATCGCTTTCGTGCTCGCCGCCCCGGCGATCCGCGCGCAGACGCGCGGTGACGGCGGCACCATCAACATCATGCGGCCGGAAGGCTCGGCTCCCGCCAAGCACCGGGCGGAAAAGAAGGTGCATAAGAAAAAGGCCGCGCGCCGCAATAAGACCCGGCGGGCAATCGGCTCCTCCAACCCGGTCTATCCGGCGCCGCTGCCGCCGCCGCAGAAGCCTTACGCCGTCCCGCACTACACCGTGCCGGCGCCGCGGCGCGTGCAGACACCGCCGCCGGTGTTCGTGCCGGAAACCGGCCGCACGCTGCCCAATCTGCCCCAGTACGAGCGGGGTCTCGGCGCCGGCGGCAGGGAGAGCTTTCCGCAGCGCGCCGCGCGCTGCCACCAGCAGGCCGGCATCTACGGCCCCAACGCCACCGGCAGCCCGAGCGCCTATATCAATTCCTGCATCAACCAGTAATTTTCAGCGTCATTCCGGAGCGCGCCGAAGGCGCGAACCCGGAATTTAGGCCGACCCATCTCGACGCTTCGGCAATTGCCCTGGATCCCGGGCCCGCTCGCTTCGTGAGCGTTCCGGAATGACAAGGCGCGGGCCTCAAATCTCCTTCATCACCTGCGCGTAGGAGATCACCGCGAACAGCGCGGTGCCGCCGACGATATTGCCCGCGAGCACCGGCAGGAGGAAGTCCACGAAGAACCGCCACCACTCCCAGTCGCCGGCAAACACCAGCAGATAGGCCTCCATGCTGCCGGCTACCACATGGGTGAAGCCGCCGACCGAGATCAGCCAGGTCATCATCGTGATGACGACGAACTGCTGGTTCTCCGCGGTCGGGATCATCCACACCATGGCGGCGATCAGGAAGCCGGACGAGATGGCCCGGAAAAACATGTCCCCCCAGGTCAGCTTCAGCAGCTCGCTGCCGATCCCGTGCATGCCGACCAGCAACTCGTGCGGCAGCGCCGCCGAATAGTTGCAGAACAGCGCGGCGACGAAGGTGCCGACGAGGTTGGCGACCAGCACGATCGACCACAGCCTGATCAGGCGCCAAAGATGATGCCAATTGAGATGGCCGAGCACCGGCAGCACCACGGTGATCGTGCTCTCGGTGAACAACTGCTGGCGCGACAGGATCGTCATCAGGAAGCCGACGCTGTACCCGAGGCCCGTCACCAGCGGCCGCCAGGGCGCATCGGGCAGGTGGGTCTTGAGCGCGGCCTGCGCCAGCAGCGAAAAGCTCATCGACAGCCCGGCCGCCAGCCCCGACCACCACAGCGACACCGCCGGTCGCTCCAGCTCCTCGTCGCCTTGCCGCCGCACCACCTCGTAGATCACCGGCGTGCGCGGCGTCGACATTTCCTCGACGGCTTCCACCTCGTGCTCGGTGATGCCTTTGTGCTCGCCGTCCGCATCGCCGGCTTTGCCGCCGCGGGCGCGCTTTCCTTTCGGGGCCGATTGCGGGCTCTTTGCCATGGCCCGCCGACAACGCCCGGCTGTGGGGCGGGTTCCGGGATGGCCGATTTTCGGAACCCTTGGCCATCACCTTGAAAACATGCGGCTTTCGGCCACGCCACGCGCTCATCCCCGCTAGGACTTTATCAACGGCTGCGGCCTATATCGGACTACCGGGGCTGTCTCGGGAGGACAGGGTCACGCGCGCGTTTTTCACCACTCAGCCGGCGGCTTCGCCGGACCTGCCGGCGGTTGCCGTCACGCGCTGGACGGCGCAGCTGGCGGACGCCGCGACCGAGCGCGAATACCGCATGTCCCGGTTCGCCGAGGAGCGCCGCCGCGCCGTGCTGCTGGTGGCGATCGTCGGGGTGGTCAGCACGCTCAACGTGCTGGGCGACCTTGTCGCCGCCGCCGAAGGCGCGCCGCTTTTGGCCTCACTTGCGCGTCCGCTCGCCACCACGCTGCTGCCGCTTGCCGCCCTGGTACTCGTCCTGCGCGTGCGCACGCCATTCGCGCTCGAAGCGGCAATGGTGGCCGCCACGCTCGCCGGCGCCGCCATGCGCATGACCATGCTGACTTTTCATCCCGAGCTGATCGAATTATGGCCGGCCTGGATGGCGGCGGTGCTGTTCGTCATTTATCTCTATATCCCGGTCCGTCTGACGCTTTCGCTCGCGATCGCCGTCGTGGTGTCGGTCGGTGCGCCGTGCTGGTGGTGGCAGTTGCAGCATGCGAGCGTACCGTTCGACCAGGTGCTGCGCGGCGTCACCTGGTTGTTGCTGATCAATGCCCTCGGCTTCCTTGCCGCCAATTCGCTGCAGCGCAGCCTGCGCGCGCAGTTCGCCCAGCAGCTCGCGCTCGAGCGGCTGTTATCGACCGACGCGCTTACCGGCATCCCCAACCGCCGCCGCTTCGACACCGCGCTCGCGCTCGAATGGCGCCGCTGCGCGCGGGTGGGCGCGCCGCTCTCGCTGCTGATGATCGATGTCGACCACTTCAAGGCCTATAACGACCGCTGCGGTCACCAGATGGGCGACGCCTGCCTGCGCCGCGTCGCCAAGCTCCTCAGCGAGGGGGCAGGGCGCCCCGGCGACCTGGTCGCGCGCTATGGCGGCGAGGAATTCGTCTGCCTGCTGCCGGAGATCGGCCCGGCCGGCGCGCGCGCGGTGGCGACCCGGTTGATCGCCGCCGTGCACCGGGCGGCCATCCCGCACCCGGCCTCGCCGCTCGGCCCGCGCCTGACCATCAGCATCGGGGTAGCGACCGCCGCCGCCCCTGCGGGCGAGCCGGCGGCGCTGCTCGCGCGCGCCGATGAGCTCATGTATGCCGCCAAGCACGCGGGCCGCAATCAATACGCGCTGGGCGAGCTCACCCCGCCGCCACGGCCCATATTGCGGGAAGCGCGCGCGGCCTGATGCGCCGGAAGCTCAGCGCAGGCTGGCGTTGATCTGATCGAGCGCCGCCGCGCCCGGGCACAGCTCTTTTTCGCCGAGCGCGTTGAGCGGCTTCGCCACCGTGCGCATATGGCTGTGCAGGTCTTCCGACTCCTTGTCGACATAGAGCAGGCCGGTGACGATCTGCCCCTTGGCGGCGTGCTGCTGCAAAAAGCCGAGGGCGGCAAAGCGGTCGTGCAAGTCGTAATCGGCCGACAGCTTGCGCAGCGCCAGCCGCGATCCGTCGTGCTGCTCCACCACCTCCACCGTGCCGGGCTCGTATTTGATCTCGATCGGCAGGCGGCTCGACATGAAATCGAGCCGGTTCACCATCTCGTTGTGCTCGCGCACGAAATCGAAGCTCTTGGTCGAGCCGGCATGGTTGTTGAAGGCGACGCAAGGCGAGATCACGTCGATGAAGGCCGCGCCCTTGTGCGCGATCGCCGCGGTGATGATCGGCACCAGCTGCTGCTTGTCGCCGGAGAACGAGCGCGCCACGAACGAGGCGCCGAGCTGCAGCGCGGTGGCGGCGAGATCGATCGAATTGTCGGTGTTCATCATGCCGCGCTTCGACTTCGAGCCGCGGTCGGCGGTGGCCGAGAACTGGCCCTTGGTCAGCCCGTAGACGCCGTTGTTCTCGACAATATACACCATATTGACGCCGCGCCTGAGACAATGCGCGAACTGGCCGAGCCCGATCGAAGCCGAGTCGCCGTCGCCCGACACGCCGAGATAGATGAGGTCGCGGTTGGCGAGATTGGCGCCCGTGAGCACCGACGGCATGCGCCCGTGCACCGAATTGAAGCCGTGCGAATTGCCGAGGAAATAGGTCGGCGTCTTCGACGAGCAGCCGATGCCGGAAATCTTGGCGACGCGGTGCGGCTCGATGGAGAGATCGAAGCAGGCCTGGATGATCGAGGCCGTGATCGAATCGTGCCCGCAGCCGGCGCACAGCGTCGACACCGTGCCCTCGTAGTCGCGGTGGGTATAGCCGAGCGAATTCTTCGGCAGTTTCGGGTGCTGGAACTTGGGCTTGGCGAGATAGGTCATGGCTCTATATACTCTGAAGCAAGTCACGCCGAGGTGTCGGAGACATGACCAAGCTTCTGCTGAAGGGTATCGAAGCGGTGCAGGCGCTGCCGCCCGAGCGGCAGGATTTGGCCGGCGAATTATTGCTGATGCTCGCCGACCAGAGAGAGTACCGACTGTCGCCCGAGCAACTGGCGGATTTGGACCTTTCCATCGCCGAGGCCGATCGGGGCGAGTTCGCCAGCGATGAAGAAGTGGCTGCGATGTGGAAGAAGTTCGGCTGATGCGGCTGCGCTTTACGCCGCGCGCCCTTCGCCAATTCAATTCCATCGCTGAATACATTGCCCGCGACAACCCAACCGCCGCCCGGCAGGTACGCGACCGAATCCAGCGCTCTTGCGCGCTGCTCACCAATGTTCCGCATATCGGCCGCGAAGGCGTCCGCGCGGGGACGCGCGAATGGAGCGTGCCGGGCCTGCCCTATATTATCGTTCATCGCGTTACCGCCGACGAAATTGTTGTCTTGGGCATTTACCACAGTGCGCAGCTCCGTCCCGGCCAGTCCGAGTCATGACTCCACCTTCACCGGCCGCACCGTCATCTGGTCGAGATGGTCGCCGATCGACTTGGCAATGAAACGCGCGGTGATCGGCGTTCCGTCGTAATGCAGCACCGGCACCAGCCGCACCGGATCGATGCCGCATTCGTTGACGATGAGCGAGCGCAGCTGTCCGTCGCGGTTCTGCTCGACCACATAGACGAAGTCGTGGTCGGCGACGAAACTGTTGACCGAAGAATGAAACGGGAAGGCGCGCACCCTGAGGCGGTCGATTGCGTGCCCGCGCGCCTCGATCAGGTCGATGGCCTCGTCCATGGCCGGCGCGGTCGAGCCGTAATAGACGACGCCGTATTTGGTCGGCTTTTTCGCGTTGGCCAGCAGCGGCCGCGGCACCAGGTCCTTGGCGGTGTCGAACTTGCGGATCAGCCGCACCATGTTGTCGACGTAGGCCGCGCCGTCCTCGGTATATTTGGCATAGGCATCGCGCGAGGTGCCGCGCGTGAAGAACGAACCCTTGGTCGGGTGCGTGCCCGGATAGGTGCGGTAGGCGATGCCGTCTCCATCGACGTCGAGATAGCGGCCGAATTCCTTGCCGGCCTCCAGCTCCTCCGCGGTCATCACCTTGCCGCGGTCGAAGCGGCGCGTGTCGTCCCAGGTAAGCGGCTCGCTCAGCCGGTGGTTCATGCCGATTTCGAGATCGAGCATGACGAAGATCGGCGTCTGCAGCCGGTCGGCGAGATCGAACGATAAGGCGCCGAACTCGAAGGCCTCAGCCGGGTCCTCCGGGAACAGCAGGATATGCTTGGTGTCGCCGTGCGAGGCGTAGGCGCAAGACAGAACGTCGCATTGCTGCGTGCGCGTCGGCATGCCGGTCGAGGGACCGGCGCGCTGCACGTCGAAGATCACCGCCGGAATTTCCGCAAAGTAAGCAAGCCCGATGAATTCCTGCATCAGCGAGATGCCGGGCCCCGAGGTGGCGGTGAAGGCGCGCGCGCCGTTCCAGCCGGCCCCGATCACCATGCCGATCGAGGCGAGTTCGTCCTCGGCTTGGATGATGGCGTATTTGGCTTGCTTGGTCTCGGGGTCGATGCGCAGCTTGGCGCAGTGGCGCGTGAAGGCGTCGGCGAGCGAGGAGGAGGGGGTGATGGGATACCAGGCGCACACGGTGGCGCCGCCATAGACCGCGCCCAAGGCGGCGGCCGAATTGCCCTCGATGAAGATGCGGTCGCCCACCTTGTCGGACGGCTTCAGCCGCAGCCCGATCGGGCATTCGAGATTGAGCGTGGCATAATCGCGCCCGATATGCAGCGCCTTGATGTTGGGCTCGATCAGTTTGTCCTTGCCCTTGTACTGCTCGCCGATCAGCTTCTCGACCGCGCCTACGTCCATGTCGATGAGGGCGGTGAGCACGCCGATATAGATGATGTTCTTGAACAGCTGGCGCTGGCGCGGGTCGGTGTATTCGCGATTGCAAATGGCGGTGAGCGGTACGCCGATCACCGTGATGTCCTCGCGGAACTTCGATTTCGGCAGCGGCTTGGTCGAATTGTAGAGCAGGTAGCCGCCCGGCTCGATGCCGGCGATGTCCTTGTCGAAGGTCTGCGGGTTCATCGCCACCATCAGGTCGGTGCCGCCGCGCGCGCCCAGATGACCGGCTTCCGAGACGCGCACCTCGTACCAGGTCGGCAGCCCTTGGATGTTGGACGGGAAGATGTTGCGCGGCGAGACCGGCACGCCCATGCGCAGGATGGCGCGGGCGAACATCTCGTTGGCGCTGGCGGAGCCGGAGCCGTTGACGTTGGCGAAGCGGACGACGAAGTCGTTTACGCGGCTGATCGGCGCGGCGGTCGGCATGACGAACCTGCGTAGGTCATTTCAATCAAGAATTTCTGCATGTCCCAGGCCCCGGTCGGACAGCGCTCGGCGCATAAGCCACAATGCAGGCAGACGTCCTCGTCCTTGACCATGACGCGGCCGGTCTTCAGCCCGTCCTGGACATAGAGGTCCTGGGAAAGATTGTTCGACGGCGCCATCAGGCGCCCGCGCAGATCGGCTTCCTCGCCGTTCTGCGTGAAGGTGATGCAGTCCATCGGGCAGATGTCGACGCAGGCGTCGCACTCGATGCACAAGGAGCCGGAGAAGACGGTCTGCACGTCGCAGTTCAGGCAACGCTCGGCCTCCTTGAAGGCGAGCATCTCGTCATAGCCGAGCTCGACCTCGGCCTTGATGTCCTTGAGCGCAACCACGGTGTCGCGATGCGGCACTTTATAGCGCTTATCGGGCTCGACTTGATTGTCGTAGGACCACTCGTGGATGCCCATTTTCTGGCTGATCAGCTCGACCGCCGCCGCCGGGCGGTCGGCAACGTCCTCGCCGTTGAGCAGCTTGTCGATCGACACCGCCGCTTCGTGGCCGTGCGCCACCGCCCAGATAATGTTCTTCGGCCCGAAGGCCGCGTCGCCGCCGAAGAAAACTTTCGGGTTGGTCGAGGCGAAGGTCTTGGCGTCGACTTTCGGCATGCCCCACTGGTCGAATTCGATGCCGGTATCGGGCTCGATCCAGGGAAAGGCGTTCTCCTGGCCGACCGCCACCAGCACGTCGTCGCAGGGGAAATGCTGGTCCGGCTCGCCGGACGGGATGAGCCTGCGCTTGCCCTTGGCGTCGTACTCGGCCTTCACCTTCTGAAAGGTGACGCCGGTGAGCTTGCCGTCTCGTTGCGTGAATTCGGTCGGCACGAGGAAATTATGGATCGGGATGCCCTCATGCTGGGCGTCTTCTTTTTCCCAAGGCGACGCCTTCATCTCGTCGAAGCCGGAGCGCACCACCACGTCGACTTTCTCGCCGCCCAGCCGCCGCGCCGAGCGGCAGCAGTCCATGGCGGTGTTGCCGCCGCCCAGCACGACGACGCGCTTGCCGATCTTGTCGGTGTGGCCGAAGGCGATTGAAGAGAGCCAGTCGATGCCGATATGGATATTGCTAGCTGCTTCCTGGCGGCCGGGAATGTTCAGTTCGCGCCCGCGCGGCGCACCCGAGCCGACGAACACCGCGTCCCAGCCTTCATCGAGCAGCGCCTTCATGCTGTCGATGCGCTGGCCCCCGCGAAATTCGACGCCGAGGTCGAGGATGTAGCCGCATTCCTCGTCGATGACGGAATCGGGCAGGCGGAATTTCGGGATCTGCGAACGGATCATGCCGCCCGCGCGCTTGTCGCCGTCGAACACGACGCATTGATAGCCGAGCGGCGCCAGATCGCGTGCGACCGTCAGCGAAGCGGGCCCCGCGCCGACCAGCGCCACGCGCTTGCCGTTCTTGCGCGCAGCCGGCTTCGGCAGCCGCGCCCTGATGTCGTCCTTGTAGTCGGCGGCGACGCGCTTCAAGCGGCAGATCGCCACCGGCTCGTTTTCGACACGCACGCGCCGGCAGGCCGGCTCGCAGGGGCGATCGCAAGTGCGCCCGAGGATGCCGGGAAACACATTCGACTTCCAATTGATCATATAGGCGTCGGAGTAACGCCCGTGCGCGATCAAGCGGATGTATTCGGGGACCGGCGTATGCGCCGGGCATGCGTATTGGCAATCCACGACCTTGTGGAAGTAGCCGGGCGCCGAAATGTCGGTATTCCTCATTGACTCCTCGAAACGCGCCCCGCTACGCGGCCTAACTCAACGGTGTCGCGTTACAGCCTGGCGGCTGGTCTTCCTCCGGGATCGGCCTTGTTCTCCGGCATCGAATCCGAGTTTGGATAATATTGCCTGAACGGGCGCGATGCCACCCATCCTTCCGTAGAGGTCCGGGCCTTTCAACCGCCGGTCATTTTTACCTTTTCGCTCCCCGAAAACGGCGGCAGCATGGCACCGGGGAGGGCCTCGCCGGCTTTGCCGGTGGCCTTGAAAGACGCGATTTTGTTGCCATAACGGCAGGGAACCGGCGCCGCCGCCGTCCTTGTTGCGGCGCAAAATCACGACATCCTGATGCGCGACATTTTTACCGAACTCTTCGAAAATCAGCCGCTCGACCCGACCGAGGCCGCCCGCCGGGCGGTGCGGCCGCGCCTGCGCAAGCGCTTCTATGAGCAGGCCTCGGCCGGCGCCGAAACCGAAGTCGGCTTCCCGGTGCTGCTCGATGCCCGTCCGGTGAAGACGCCGGCCGGCCGCGCGCTTGCCGCGCCGACGCAGGCGCTGGCGCTGGCGCTCGCCGCCGAATGGCACGCGCAAAGCGCCGAGATCGACCCGGCGCGCATGCCGCTCACCCGCCTTGCCAATGCGGTGATCGACGCGGTCGTCGACAAGCCGCAAGCGGTCGCCGACGCGATCGCGCACTATCTCGGCAGCGATCTCGTGTTCTACCGCGCCGGTACGCCGGCGGGCCTGGTCGCGCGTCAGGCGGAGCTGTGGGACCCGCTGCTCGCCTGGGCGCACGAGACGTATGGCGCGCGCTTTATCGCGGTCGAGGGCGTGATGCATGCCGCGCAGCCTGAGCAAGCGCTCGCCGCCGCGCGCCGCGCTATTCCCGCCGAGCCGTGGCGGCTCGGCGCGCTGTCGTCGATCGCGTCGCTCACCGGCTCGGCGCTGATCGCGCTCGCGCTTGGCGCTGGCATGCTTGACGTGGAGGCGGCCTGGGCCGCCGCCCATGTCGACGAGGACTGGCAGATGGCGCAATGGGGCAGGGACGAGCTCGCGCTTGCCGCGCGCGCTTATCCGCGAGGCCGAGCTGCGCGCGGCGGCTGAGGTGTTGAAGCTGGTGGGGTGAGGCTTGCTCTCTTCCCTCGCCCCTTGTGGGAGAGGGTAAGCGAGCGTGTTGCGCCGCTTCGCTAGTTCGCTTCCGCCTCGCCCTGCGCGCCTTTCTCCTTCGCCTTCTTCTCCAGCGCCGCCGCCTGCTCGCGCGCGGCTTTCGCGTCGTCCTCGCGCCCGAGCGCCGACAGCACGATGGCGCGCGCGCTTTGCGCATTCGGCAGCGCCGGATCGGCCGCCGCGGCCTGCTCGGCGCTCTCCAGCGCCTCCTCCAGCCGGCCCAGCTCCTTCAGCGCGATGGCGCGCCCGATCAGCACGTGCGACGCCTTCGGCGCCAGCTCCAGCGCGCGCTCGTAGCCGGCGAGCGCCTCCTCGAAGCGGCGCGCGTCGCGTAGCGCGCCGGCGCGGTTGAAATGGAACACGGCGTAATCCGGATCGAGCGCCAGCGCCTTGTCGTAGCTCGCGACCGCCTCGTCGAAGCGGCCCATCCGCGCCAAGGTCAGCCCGCGGTTCGACCAGTCGTCGGGCTGATCCGGCTTGAGCGCGATGGCGCGGTTGAAGCTCGCCAGCGCCTCGGTGTGGCGGCCGAGCGCGGCCAGCATGTTGGCGCGGTTGCCATAGGCCTCGTGGAAATCGATGTCGGCCTCGAGCGCGCGGTCGAAATTCTCCAGCGCCCCCTTGATGTCGTCCTGCCGGTGCAGCGCCTTGCCGATCAGGTTGAAGGCGCGCGCCTTCGCGCCGCCGAACGACATCGCACGGCGGGCGAGATCGATGCCCTGTTGGAATTGGCCTTCCTGGCACGCCACCGCCGCGACGTAATAGAGCGCCTCGGCATTGGTCGGGTCGATGCGCAGCACTTCGGTGTAGCGGTCCATGGCGAGCGAGAGCTGGCCCTGGCGGTGGTGGACGAGGCCCTGCTGGATCAGGGCGGCGGCGTTTTTCGGCGTGGTCGCGGCGGTCATGGGACGGTTTCTAAGCGGGCACGGGGGGGTTGCCAAGTCCGCCGCCGGATTGTGGTGAAGCCGCGCCGCAGGCGCTTTTTCCCTCTCCCCTGGGGGGAGAGGGTGCCCGAGCGAAGCGAGGGCGGGTGAGGGGGCAAGGGCCTATCGAGAGTCACTTTCCCCCTCACCCGGCTCGCGCTCGCTATCGCTCCGCGCTCGCCACCCTCTCCCCCCAGGGGAGAGGGAAGCGCGTTCGCGGCTCGCCCGGGCCGACCCCAGCATGGTATGGCTCATACTTGAAATTCTAAGCGGGCAGGGGCCACTGGCTACATGAAGGACATCCTCGACCGGCTGGAAAAGCGCCGCGAAGACGCCCGCCTGGGCGGCGGCGAAAAGCGCATCGACGCCCAGCACAAGCGCGGAAAATTGACGGCCAGAGAGCGCATCGAGCTGCTGCTCGACAAGGGCTCGTTCGAGGAGTTCGACATGTTCGTCGAGCACCGCTCCACCGACTTCGGCATGGAGACGCAGAAGATCCCCGGCGACGGCGTGGTCACCGGCTGGGGCACGGTCAACGGCCGCGCCGTCTACCTGTTCTCCAAGGACTTCACCGTGTTCGGCGGCTCGCTCTCGGAGACGCACGCGCAGAAGATCATCAAGGTGCAGGACATGGCGATGAAGGCGCGCTGCCCCGTCATCGGCCTGTTCGACGCCGGCGGCGCCCGCATCCAGGAAGGCGTGGCGGCGCTCGGCGGCTATGGCGAGGTGTTCAAGCGCAACGTCATCTCCTCCGGCGTCATTCCGCAAATCAGCGTCATCATGGGCCCCTGTGCCGGCGGCGACGTCTATTCCCCCGCCATGACCGATTTCATCTTCATGGTGCGCGACACCTCCTACATGTTCGTCACCGGCCCCGACGTCGTAAAGACCGTCACCAACGAAGTGGTCACCGCCGAGGAACTGGGCGGCGCCTCGGTGCACACCACCAAGTCGGGCGTCGCCGACGGCGCCTTCGAGAACGACGTCGAATGCCTGTTGCAGATGCGCCGGCTGATCGACTTCCTGCCGTCCAACAACGAGAGCGGCGTGCCGGCATGGCCGACGCAAGACGCGATCGACCGCGCCGATGAATCGCTCGACACGCTGGTGCCCGACAATCCCAACAAGCCCTACGACATCAAGGAGCTGATCCTGAAGGTCGCCGACGAGGGCGACTTCTTCGAGCTCTCGTCGGCGTATGCCAAGAACATCGTCACCGGCTTCGGCCGCATCGAGGGCCGCACCGTCGGCTTCGTCGCCAACCAGCCGATGGTGCTGGCCGGCGTGCTCGACTCGGATGCGTCGAGAAAGGCCGCGCGCTTCGTGCGCTTCTGCGACGCCTTCGGCATCGCAATCGTCACCTTCGTCGACGTGCCCGGCTTCCTGCCCGGCACCGACCAGGAATATGGCGGGCTGATCAAGCACGGCGCCAAGCTGCTTGTTCGCCTATTCGCAATGCACGGTGCCGCTGGTGACCGTGATCACGCGCAAGGCCTTCGGCGGCGCCTATGACGTGATGGCCTCGAAGCACGTCGGCGGCGACGTCAACTATGCCTGGCCGACGGCGCAGATCGCGGTGATGGGCGCCAAGGGCGCGGTCGAGATCATCTTCCGCGCCGACATCAAGGACCCGGCCAAGATCGCCGCGCGCACCAAGGAATACGAGGACCGCTTCCTGTCGCCCTTCGTCGCCGCCGAGCGCGGCTATATCGACGACGTGATCATGCCGCACGCCACGCGCATGCGGGTCGCCCGCGCGCTGGCGATGCTGCGGAACAAGCACGTCGAGATGCCGGGGCGGAAGCACGATAATTTGCCGGTGTATTTATGCCTGCGAGCAACAAAGGACGTAAAATGACAACAAATGCCCGCCCCATCGTCACGCGCAAAGGCGAGGGCTCAAGCAATACCGGCCAGTCCGGCGGCCTGAAGCTGATGACCGGCGTCGGCCCGCAGAACACGCCGGCCACCAGACTCTGGTTCGGCACCGCCGGCAATCCGCCCGGCTTCCGCTCGCTGCCGCATCATCACGGCGAGGCCGAGACCGGCGCTTATGTTCTGTCCGGCCGCGCCCGCGTCTTTTGGGGCAAGGATTATCGCGAGTTCGTCGATCTCGCGGCCGGCGACTTCATGTTCGTGCCGCCGCTCATCCATCACCTCGAATGCAACATGAGCACGACCGAGGAATTGTGGTGGCTGGCCTGCCGCACGCCGGAGAACATTGTGGTCAATCTGCCGGATGTGGAGGACGGTCTCCTCCAGGGTTACCGGCGGGCGTGATGGCTGGCGGCGCGATCATGCCGCACGCCACGCGCCTGCGCATCGCAGACAAGTTTACGCAGTCTGCGCACCAAAAAGCCCGCGCGCTGGCGATGCTGCGGAACAAGCACGTGGAGATGCCGGGGCGGAAGCACGATAATTTGCCGGTGTGACCTTTCTTTCACCTCTCCCCGCTTGCGGGGAGAGGTCGCGAGCGAAGCGAGCGGGTGAGGGGCGGTGATGTTGAAGCACGATATGCCTGAGTATTTGCCAGAATCTCTAGGGATTGGCGAAAAGTACAAGGTGACACTCACAACCCGCCCACGCGAAACCACAATGCTCTTTGCGAAAGAACGGATCGGTGGTGATCGCGCCGCAGAAGTTGCGGACCGTTGGTTTTTGGCGACACTACTCGCCCTATATGGAACCGCCCCCTTTTTGAGGGGAAATTTAGACGCCGGTCGGCTTAACAGGCTGTATGGACGCGAAATCGTCCCTGCCGAGAGGAATGGCTTTGATCCTGAATTGCTGGATGCGAAGTTAAGGATCGACATTGATGTTGCCACAAAATATTTTCAAGGCATGAACTGAATTAGCGAGTCGCCTGGAATGAGCACTTTGGAGCTTGACGTCGGCGATCTGCGTGCCCGCTAGGTCGAATTCACCGCGATCGATCTGGTGGTGACGCTGGCCGATGGCCGCAAGATCGTGACGCCGCTCGCCTGGTATCCGCGCCTGCAAATGGCGTCCGCCGCCGCTCGCGCAAATTACGAGATCATGCCGATGGGCATTCATTGGCCGGACATCGACGAGGACCTGAGCATTGCGGGAATGTTGAAGGGGCGGGCGGCGCGCTAGCCGCTGGCCGGTTTTTGTAGAAGCACAATGAAAGCCGTAGCAAATTCTGTGATCTGCTGGAGCGTGCGAGCAGTATACTGGTCTATAGGCGCCGAGTTGACGGTGGGTGACTTGACCTGCGTGCATATTAGATCACCATTATTTTCTTCAAAATCCATTTGAAACATCAATTGAAACATTCCTTTCCTGGGATGAATTAAATCATCACGCGCGCGTACCACTTGGTCTATCCATTGGTTCTTGTGTTGAGCAATGAGTTTCTCAATGTTCTTCGCTAATTCTTTGTGGTTCTTTGTCGCGTTGTTCTGAAGCGCATTGATAACGGAGCCTCCGTACACGTTCTTGGTTCGATGAAATCCGTGTACCGCAACACTTACAATATTTTCAGTGGTCAAAAGCTGCACCATCAAATCTAATAACGATTTCACACCTGAGAAAAACGCTTCTATTCGCATGTGTAATTCAGGTTTTTCTGCGAACACGATTGACTTCTCAATTGGAAATTGTGCTGACTTGTACTGCTTTTGAATGTTGGCGATCTGCGAGCTGCATTGCGTTTTGCGGTCTGTGCACAACGCGTGAATTTGCACAATGCAGTGGCGTAGTACAGACAATTCCACCCAACATGATTGAGCGATGCCCTTGCTATCGCCGGACCAAGAATTTGGGTTGAAAACTTTGGTACTTTCCCATGTCGATTGATCGACGCAAATGATTGGTATGCGCGTAATCGGCGATTCGGGTGCTGTCATGGCAACCTTGGAAGGCGAATTGTTCAGAGCCGGTAGGGCGGATTAGCGAAGCGTAATCCGCGATTTTTAACAAGTTTGCGCAATACGCGTCGCTATTACGCCACGCATTTGGCGCGGTGATATGTAGCCTCGCCCGACAGAATAAGGTATCTTTATTAAATGCAAAGCGACGATACTAAGGACATAGAAAAGTTGGCGCCTAACGGCGACGCGCCTGCGCGCAAGCCTGTGCTGCGGAACGGCTGGTGGGTGTTGCCGGCCACCGGCCGCGTCGTCACGACCGAAATGGTGAAGCAAATCCAACAGGAATTGGACGACGAGGAAGTGGAGCGAGCGAACAGGTTTGCGAGAGGGGAGCCGTTGTAGCTCCGGCAAATGCCTATGCCCACCAGCCCGCCACCTTCTTCCTCGTCCGTGCCGTCGTCGCCGCGCCGCAGCGCGAGCGGTTCGACCACTGGTACGCCACCGACCACCTGCCGTGGGCGATCAAGGCCTTCAAATGCGAGAAGGCCTGGCGCTTCTGGAGCGAGGTGGAGGAGGGCGTGCATTACGCGGTCTATCGCTTCGCCGACAAGGCTGCCTGCGACGCCGCGCTCGGCGGCGACGAGTTGAAGGCGCTGATTGCCGATTTCGACAAGACCTGGCCCGAAGGCGTCACCCGCACGCGCGACGTGGTGACGCTGGTCGAGGAGCGGGAAGGTTAGGGCAGGGGCGGGCGGCAGGCTCCGTTCACCTCTCCCACAGGGAGAGAGCCTGCCCTCGGGCTTGACCCGAGGGTCGCCCGCCGAAGGCGGGCGGGTGAGGGGTTACGGTCCCGCGTGAGGCACTAACCCCTCACCCGCGCTCGCTCGGCTTCGCCTCCGCTCACGCACCCTCTCCCTTTGGGAGAGGGAAGGCGTGCGCGCGGCACGGTCTTTTTCGTAGGACCATAATCCAGCCACAATCTAGGATCATATTCCACCCCGCCTTGCTCGTACGAGGGGCGTCTACGCGGGACGCTGCGAGATGGAGCAACGGGAAGGCGAGGGTGGCGGAGATGCGCCATTTGAGCCTTCCAGGGCCTCCCGGCCGGGAAATCCGGCCGTGTGTGGCTGGCGCGGCGCCCGCGGGCGCGGGGCAACGTTCCCCGCGCACTCGGGCTGTGCCGGGGCTCCGCCCGGCCCCACTATCCGGGGGCCTGCCAGGAGCTGGCTGACGGCGGACGCGACGCAAAGTCCGAAGGCGGCGAAGGAGCGGTTGACCCAGAAGGCGCCGCGAGATCGCAAGCCGAAGATGGCGCGAAGCGTCAGCGGGCAAAGCGCGGCCCGGCACAGCGCATCCGATGCAGGATGCAGACGCCGCAAATGAGCCCGGATGACGGAAAGTCCGGGTGGCGCGCCGAAAGGCGCCGCACCTTCGACACAGAAGGTGCGCACTTGACCAAAGGCAGCGCCTTCTCGGCGCGCCACTCCCCTCGCATTGAGCGGGGGACGACTCCCCCGGGCCCCCTGCGCCGGGGCAACAAGACCCGCACCAAGCGGGCAGGGACTGCGGCCTCCCCCGGGCCGGCCAAAGAACAGGGGCGGCGGAGCGTTGGCTTTTTCATCGGACTAGGAAGGCAGGAGCATGCGGCACACGCGCTTCCCTCTCCCCGCTGTGGGAGAGGGTGGTTCGCGCGGAGCGATAGCGAGCGCGAACCGGGTGAGGGGGCCTTATCGCGCTTCCCCCTCACCCGCCTCGCTCACTGCGTTCGCTCGGCACCCTCTCCCACAAGGGGAGAGGGTTACGGAGATGCGGCCATGCCTCATCTCCACCCGCCGCCGCCGTTCACGTAAACCGTGTCCGCCGTCATGTATTCGCAGGCGTCCGAACACATGAACAGCACCAGTTCGCCGATTTCTTCCGCGGTGCCGAAGCGTTTCATCGGCACGTCGTCGAGCATGCGCTGCTTCAGTTCGGGCGAGGTCGAGGCCGCCGCCGCGAACGCCGTGTCGATCGGCCCGGGCGAGATCGACAGCGCGCGGATGCCTTGGGCGGCGAATTCGCGCGCCACCCCCATGGTCATGGTCACCACCGCGCCCTTGGCGGCGGCGTAATGCACCGACGAGCCCGGCCCGCCGCGCCGGTGCGCCATCGAGCCGACATTGACGATGACGCCGAACTTGTTCTCCAGCATGTGCGGCAGCACCGCCTGCATCCCGTAGAACGTGCCTTTGAGATTGAGGTCGAAGGCCTGGTCGAGCAGTTCGTCGTCGACGTCGAGGAATTTCGAGCGGCGGATGGCCGAACCGGCCGAGTTGAACAGGAAATGCACGCGGCCGAAATCGCCGATGGCGAGCTCGATCATGTCCTGCACCGCCGCGCGCTTGGTCACGTCGATGGTCAGCGCCAGCCCCTGCGCGCCGGCGGCGTTGACCTCCTCGATGGTGCGTTTGACGCCGTCCTCGTTGATGTCGGCCGCCACCACGTTCGCCCCCTCGCGCGCGAAAATCTTGGCGGCGGCGCGGCCGATGCCGCTGGCGGCGCCGGTGATGACGATGGTCTTGCCTTGGAAATAGTCGGGGGTCTTGGGCATTTCGCGTCCTCGTTTTCACTTTTCGAGGCGCACTATGTTGCGGAGGGGCAGGCGAGGGCAAGGTGGCCTGTGTTCGATCCGCCACCAGAGTTAGGGCGGCTATCGGTGCGAAAAACTTATCCCCGCCGCGTCCGGCAGCCTTATAATTCATCATCGGCCCCAAGAGCCGCCCAAGACCGCCCAAAACCGCCCAAGAACCGAAGGACACCCCCATGGCCACGCCCCCGCCCATCGAATATGCCGACGCCTCGCCGGAAGTACGCGCGGTCTATGACGACATCAAAAAGTCGCGCGGCGTGCCGGATGTGAACAATTTCTGGAAATACCTCGCGCGCGATCCCGTCACCCTCAAGCGCACCTGGGAGAGCATCAAGGAGATCATGGCCCCCGGCGCCCTCGACCCGCTCGTCAAGGAGATGATCTACGTGGCGGTGTCGGTGACCAACGGCTGCGGCTATTGCATCGCCAGCCACATCGCCTCGGCCCGCAAGGCCGGCATGACCGAAGCCATGTTCGGCGAACTGATGGCGGTCACCGGCATGGCCAACGAGACCAACCGGCTGGTCAACGGCTATCGGGTTCCGATCGACCCGATGTTTCAGACCTGATTGAACGGCGCCGCCGGACGCGATAATAGAGCGCCACGTCTTTCGGGGGAGAGCTTAAGCGAAAATGATGATCGATCGGCCCTTCATCGCGAAGTTGCTGTGTATCGGCCTGGTGGCGGCGGTGATGCTGCCGGTCGGGCGCGAGCTGTTTCCCTATTTCAGCGCGGAGCTGAGCCGCATGCAGTTCCAGACCCTCGAAGCGGTCGCCAGCGCCACCATCGGCTTCGGCATTTACGGGATCTTCGGCTAGCGCCGCTCGCGAACAGGGCGGCGCTCACTGCGACCGCTTGCCGGTCGGGGAAAGCGGCGCGGCGCCCGTGGTGCGCCCGGCGGGCAGCGCGGTGTGCGGCGCCTTCGAGCTGGCGCCGGTCGGCAGCGGCGTATTGTGCGCTGCCTCGTTCTGCGCCGTCTGCGGATTGCGCGTGGTCACCACGAAAGTGACTGCGACCGCCGCGACGACGACGGCCGCCACCACCCAGATCCAGGCGGCGGGGCTGCGGCCCTCGCGCACGAACGGATCGGGCTGCGCCCGCGTTTCCATGACGTCTTTTTTCGGATCGCGTTCCGGCATGGTCTTCTCCTTCGCTCAAGAGCAATGCCCGTTCCGCCGCTCGGGTTCCGTGAAATCGCAGGCCATGGGTTCCATCGCGCCGCCCGCCTGGATTAAACTCGTTGCGCACGAATAATCAGGGGGAGACGAAATGACATCGTTGTTGCGCGTCGCGCTCATTGCCGCTTTTGCCGTCGTCGGCTTGCAGGCGGCTTCCGCTCAGACACCGTCGCCGAAGGGCGCCAAGGTCTACTTCATCAGCCCGCAGGACGGCGCCACGGTCAAAAGCCCGTTCCTGGTGCAGTTCGGTCTCTCCGGCATGGGTGTCGCGCCGGCGGGTGTGGAGAAGCCGAATACCGGGCACCATCATCTGCTGATCGACACCAAGCTCACATCCGAGCAGATGAAGGCGCCGTTGCCGGCCGACGACCACCACAAGCATTTCGGCGGCGGGCAGACCGAGGCGATGATTTCGCTGCCAAAGGGCAAGCACACCCTGCAGCTCGTGCTCGGCGACTGGTCGCACGTGCCGCTCTCGCCGCCGGTGATGTCGCAGCCGATCACCGTCACCGTGCAATGAGCCGGCCGCAAACCCCGGCGCGATAAGCTGCGCCGGGGTCACATGGCTGATGCGCGCGCCGCTCAGCGCTTGGCGGGCGCGGGCGTTGCCGGCGTCGCCGGATGCGCCATGGGCGCCGGCGTTGCCGGATGCGCCATCGGCGCGGGTGCCGGATGCGGCGTCACGGGCGCTACGGCGCTGCCGGTCGTGGCCGCCGGCGTCGGTGCAACGGCGGCGGTATTGGTCGGGCTGTTCCAGCCCGCGATCAGGATGATCGCGATCAAGACGAGCACTGCGATGCCTGCGATCCAGCCCCACATGCCGCCGACATTGTCGGAGCGCCGCGAAACCGGGTCGCTCAGCCGCTGATCGTAACGCGGGTCACTCATGGTCCGTCCTCCTTGAGTAGCATTTCCAACCAAGGAAACCCGCAGGCGAGGCTGCCGGTTCCGAAAATCGCCGTGGAACCCGGTTCGGAAAGGCAGCCAAAGCGGTGTCATGATGCTATAGGGCGCTGGCGCGGGGCCCGCCGGGGTCCGCGCGACAGGACGGCCGGGAAATTTCATGCGTCTGACCAGAATCGCGATCGCGGCGGCGCCCATGCTGTTCGTGCTGCTGTGGAGCACCGGCTTCATCGGTGCGCGCTTCGGACTGCCCTATATCGAACCGATGACGTTTCTTGCGGTGCGCATGGTGTTCGTGGTCGCCGTGATGATCGTCATCGCGCTCGCCGTGCGCGCGCGCTGGCCGAATCCGCCGGAGATCGGCCACAGCCTGGTGGCGGGCTCGCTGGTGCACGGGCTTTATCTGGGCGGCGTGTTCACCGCGATCAGCCAGGGCGTGCCGGCCGGCATCTCGGCGCTGATTCCGGGGCTGCAGCCGATCCTCACCTCGACCATCGCCAGCCGTTACATGGGCGAGAAGGTCTCCCCGCTGCAGTGGGTGGGGCTCGCGCTCGCCTCGCCGGCGTGCTGATGGTGCTGCACGACCGGCAGATGGTGGCGGAGGCCTCCTGGCTCGGTTGGCTTGCCAGCTTCGGCTCGCTCATCGGCATCACGCTCGGCACGCTTTATCAGAAGCGCTTCTGCGGCGGCATCGACTGGCGCGCCGGCAACACGGTGCAATATATCGGGGCCTGCGCGCTGTTCTGGCTTGGCTCTTATGCCTTCGAGACGCGCACGATCCAGTGGACCGGCGAACTGATTTTCGCGATTGCCTGGCTGGTGTTCGTGTTGTCGGTCGCCGCCGTCGCGCTGATGTACTGGCTGATCCGCCGCCAGGCGGCCACCAAGTTCGCCAGCCTGTTCTATCTGGTGCCGGCGGTGACCGCGCTGCTCGCCTATTTTCTGTTCGGCGAAAAGCTCGACGCGCTGTCGATCGCCGGCATGGGCGTGTGCGCCGTCGGCGTCGTGCTTGCGAGCCGCGCGGGCGCGCTCAAGGCAGCAGGCGAAGCAACCGCCGAGGCCTGAACTTATTTCTTCAGCTCGAGCACCATCTGCGTCTGCGTCACCATCGCGCACAGCTTGCCGTCGCCGCGCGTGATGCGGGTCTGCCAGACCATGGTGGAGCGGCCGCGATGCAGCGCCACGCACTCCGCATAGGCTGTGTCGCCAATCGGGATGGCGGAGAAGAAGTTGGTCTTGCTTTCGATCGTGGTGGTGCCCTGGCCGGGCTTGAGATTGACGCTGGTTGCCGCGCCGCCGAGATTGTCGGCCAGCGCCATGATGGCGCCGCCATGCATGATGCCGAAGCGGTTGTTGAAGTCCTCGCGTGCCGGCAATTCGGCGGTCACCCGCTCGGGCGACACATGGGTGATCTTGATTCCGAGGAATTTGGCGAAGGGCGGCTGACGTGAGGCCAGGTCGGTAGCTTCGGTCATGTCTTTCGGGCTCCGGGCGTTCGCGAGGCGCGAAAGACAATCGGGAAGGCGGCGGCGGAAAGCAAGAGGCTCAGGCACCGGCCGTCAGCCAATTCAGCGTTTCCTTGATGCCGCTCTCGTAGCCGGTCATGGCCGGCGGCCCGATCAGGCCCGTGAGCTTTTCGGCGTTGTAGCGCACCGGCTTCATATAGTCGGGGGCGACCTGCAAAAACCCGCGCAGCTCCTTGTTGAACAGCCCGACCAGGCGCAGCGCGATCATGCCGGCGCCGCGCAGCTTGACCGGGCGGGCCAGCGACTGCTCGGCGATCTCGGCGACTTGCCCGCCCGTGAGCGGGCCGCTGCCCGGCAGGCACCAGTGCCGCCCGGCCGCCATCGAGCGGGTACCGACCGCGGCGGCGATGCGCATGGCGTCAGGCACATAAATGTATTCGCGCTGTACGTCCGGCTTGCCGAGCCAGTTGACGGTCTTGCCCTGCGCCGCTTCGGTCAGCGCGTTCTGCAAAGTGGAAACATGCACCTGCGGCCCATAGAAGTCGGGCAGGTGCAGGATGGCGGCGCCGGCCTCGTGCAGGATGTCCTCGGCCTCGCGGCGAAAGCGCACCCAGGGCGGCCCGCCCAGGCGCGGATGGTCCTCGTCCATTACCGGGCGCAGCTGCGGGTAATAGGCCCAATAGCTCGACACCTGTACGCAGACCGCCTGCATGCGCCGGAGTGCGCCGGCGATGTTGCGCGCGGTGACCGGATGCAGATGCATTTGATCGCCGGGCAGGCCGATACAGTCGTAGATGAGGTCGCATCCCTCGAGCGCGCGCAGCGTCTGGTCGGCGTCGAGCACGTCGGCCGCGCGCTTCTCGATCGCCGCGTCGGGATAGAGCCGCGCCAGCCGGTCCCTACCGCGCGCGATGACGCGCAGGGTGGCGCCGTTGTTGCGCAGCGCGGCGGCGAGATGGAAGCCGGTCGGGCCGGTCGCGCCCACGATGGCGATGGTGGTCATGGCGCGCTCCTTCAAGAGAACCGCGCGCCACTGTAGCGCGCTTCCGCCGCAAAAGCGAAGGGCGCGGCTCAAGGCCGCGCCCTTCAAATCGTCGCCGACAAAGCCGCTCAGGCGCGCGGTTGCGGCACGTAGCGGATGTAGGGTTTCACCTGCTTGAAGCCTTGCGGATAGAGCTTCTTGGCTTCGTCGTCGCTGACCGCGGGGGCGATGATCACGTCGTCGCCGAGCTTCCAGTTGGCGGGCGTGGCGACGCGATGCTTGGCGGTCATCTGCATGGAGTTGATCACGCGCAGCACTTCGTCGAAATTGCGGCCCGTGCTCATCGGATAGACCAGGATCAGCTTGATCTTCTTGTCCGGGCCGACGATGAAGACGTTGCGCACGGTCTGATTGTCGACCGCGGTGCGGGCGCCGCTGCCATTGGCGTTCGCCGGCAGCATGCCGTAGGCCTTGGAAATCTTCAGCTCCGGGTCGCCGATCAGCGGGTAGTTGGGCGCAAAGCCCACCACGTCCTTGATGTCGACCGCCCATTTCTGATGGCTGTCGATCGGATCGACCGACAGGCCGATGATCTTGACGTTGCGCTTGTCGAATTCCGGCTTGAGCCTGGCCATGGTGCCGAGCTCGGTGGTGCAGACCGGCGTGAAGTCCTTCGGGTGCGAGAACAGCACGCCCCAGGAATTGCCGAGCCACTCGTGGAAGCGGATCTTGCCTTCCGTGGTGTCCGCCGCGAAGTCGGGTGCGGTATCGCCGATTGCCAAAGACATTGGATGACCTCCGTCAGCTGTCAAATAAGCGCGCCTCGGTTAACAAACCTTAAGCACGCGACGGAGGCGCCACCAGGGTTGCGCAAAAAGAACACTGCGCGTCCCGTTTGAAGACGCCAACACAGGATAAAGCTTTCGGTCGGGCGGCGCCGGGTGGAAGCATTTTCCAGCCCGGCGCCGGCTTTTTATCGCGTCATCGCCGGCAGGCCGCCGACATAACCGACGATGCCGCGCTCGTCGACCAGCTTGCGCAGCTCGTTTTTGATCGCGGGCGGATATTTGTGCAGGTCTTCCGCGGCGCCGGGATGCTGCACGTTGCCCGTTATATAGGCGTGGCCGTTGACGTTGTCGTAGACCTTCAGCCCTGTGTTCTCGCCGCCGGCCGGCGCCGAAAAGATGCGCACGGCTTGTCTGCTGTCGACGTTGAAGGCCCAGGTGAAATTATTGAGATGATTGCCTGAGTCCTCGCCGATGAACAGCGTGCGCATGGCCTCCGAATAGTTGATGTTGTCCGGATTGGCGACCTTGTCGGTGTTGCACTTGTCGAACCTGCCGGAGGCGGATTCGGGCGGTTGGCGCTCGCCGGTGACCAGCGCCGACATGTCGACCGCGACCCAGTCGCTGGCGATCTTGCCCCCGGCGGTGTCGCCCTGGCCGCCGGTCATGCGGCTCTCATAGACGACGCCGCAGGTGAGATCCTTCGGATCCCCGGCGAGCCTGATGTCGTCCTGCGGCCGGTTCTTGTTCTGGCCGTCGATCATGCCTTTGCGCACGTAGCTGATCACGGTGTAGAGCTTCTTGTCGGCGGCATTGTGGGCCTGGCCTTCCATCTTGGTGAACTCGGTGGTGGCGCCGAGATAGGCCGCGTAGCGGCGCGTCTCCAGGAAAGCCGCGGCCTTCTCCATGCCGGGCTTCAGCTTCAGATAGGTGAGGCCGCCTTTGCCGCCGGTGCCGGCATAGGCATAGACGGGCTTGAAGCCGTCCTTCGCCGATTTCGACACTTCCCAGATGTCGCTGAACTTTAGCCCCTTGTCGACCAGCGCCTTGATCTCGGCACTGGCCGCGTGGCCGAGCTTGATCCAGGCGAGCTTGGCGGCGCCGAAATTCTCGCCCGAGGTCTGCATCCACTTGGCGGCGTAGAGCGTGCCGGCCGACAAATCTTCCGGCTTGTCGGCGACGAACATGGCGCGGATCACGTCGTCGCCGTCATCGCCGAGATAAACGGTTTTGCGGTCGGGCATGACATCGCCGAGCTCGAAGGCAAGGCGGCCCATGGCGTAGTGTTTCGTCACGCCGGTCGAGCCGTCGGCGTTGACCTTCACCTCGACCAGATGACCGTAGCGATAAGGATTGGCGCCGCCTTGCGCGGCGGTCTTGCCGGGCGTGCCGAGATAGAGGTTCATCGCCTCGAGCGGACGCGTCTCGAAAAATTGCGCGTCCGGCTCGTACTCCTCACCGCCGAGATGCGTCATCCAGGGCGTGGTCGAGCCGTTGCAGGGGATCCACAGGCCGCCGACGCCGGAGAAATCGACGTTCGACATTTTCACCGACGTCAGCTTGCCGGTTTGCGGGTCCTGATCGAGCACGGTCAGGTTCATCGCCATCGGCAACTGCGCATAGAGCTCGACCGGCGGTTTCGACGGATCGATGTTGTCGGCCTCGGTCTCATATTCCAGATGGTTGATCAGGAACACGGTGTGGCCCCCGACGCCGTCGACCTTGGCGCCCGGCACCGTCAGCATCGAGGTGCCGTCGGCGCCGGCGGAGAAGAACGGCCCGCGCGCCACCTGGCCCTTGACCGCGGCCGAGCGCATGAGCGGCTTGTTGTTCTTGTCGGCGATCAGGCCGGCATACCAGCCGCCGACATAGTCGCCCGAGCGGTGCAGCACGTGGTAGCTGAGCGGAAAGGTCTTCCGGCTGCCGTCGGCCAGCGTCACCACGGCGCTGGAGCGCGTATAGGGCTGGGTCATTTCCAGCGCGCTCGCCGGCGCCGGCGTCGCGGTGAATTCGACCGCCTTGACCTTGAGCGGCGCCCGGTCGGCGGCCAGGGCCGGCACGGCGCAAGCGAGGATGGCGGCGCCGGCCATCGAAAACGCGCGTATTTTCGTCATGATGTCGTCCCCCGTACCGAAAGGCTTAAGTCGCCTTGCTGGATACGCGCGCATTAAGACGCTAATGTTACAGGCGCCGGTCCGCATCGGCGCCGCGTTCGATAAGCCGCACGAGGAATTGCGTTTAGCCAGCATGTTCAAGCGTATCCTGATCGCCAATCGCGGCGAAATCGCCTGCCGGATCATCAAGACCGCGCGCAGACTGGGCATCGAAACGGTCGCCGTCTATTCGGAGGCCGACAAGGACGCCCTGCATGTCGAAATGGCCGACAGCGCGGTTGCCATCGGGCCCGCGCCGGCGGCCGAAAGCTATCTGGCGATCGACAAGATCGTGGCCGCCTGCAGAGAGAGCGGCGCCGAGGCGGTGCATCCCGGCTACGGCTTCCTGTCCGAGCGCGAGGCCTTCCCCGCCGCGCTGGCCAAGGCCGGCATCGTGTTCATCGGGCCGAACCCCAAGGCCATCGCGGCCATGGGCGACAAGATCGAGTCGAAGAAGGCCGCCGCCGCGGCCAAGGTCTCGACCGTGCCCGGCCATCTCGGCGTGATCGAGGACGGCAACCAGGCCATCGCGATCGCCGAACAGATCGGCTACCCGGTCATGATCAAGGCGTCGGCCGGCGGCGGCGGCAAGGGCATGCGCGTTGCCTATTCGAAAGGCGAAGTGGCGGAAGGCTTCGCGCGCGCCCGCTCGGAGGCGAAGTCCTCCTTCGGTGACGACCGCGTGTTCATCGAGAAATTCATCGTCGAGCCGCGCCATGTCGAGATCCAGGTGCTGGGCGACAAGCACGGCAACGTCATCCATTTGGGCGAGCGCGAGTGCTCGATCCAGCGCCGCAATCAGAAAGTGATCGAGGAGGCGCCGTCGCCGCTGCTCGACGACAAGACGCGCGCCGCCATGGGCGCGCAGGCGGTGGCGCTCGCCAAGGCGGTCGGCTACGACAGCGCCGGCACGGTGGAGTTCGTCGCCGGCCAGGACAAGAGCTTCTTCTTTCTCGAGATGAACACGCGGTTGCAGGTCGAGCATCCCGTGACCGAGCTCGTCACCGGCATCGATCTGGTCGAGCAGATGATCCGCGTCGCGGCCGGCGAGAAGCTCGCGCTCAAGCAGAGCGACGTGAAGCTCAATGGCTGGGCGGTGGAGAGCCGCGTTTACGCCGAGGACCCGTACCGCAATTTCCTGCCCTCGACCGGACGCCTGACGCGCTACCGCCCGCCGGCCGAGCGCGCCTCCGGCGGCGTCACCGTGCGCAACGACACCGGTGTCTATGAGGGCGGCGAGATATCGCTGTTCTACGATCCGATGATCGCCAAGCTGGTCACGCACGCGCCGACGCGCAGGCAGGCGATCGACGCCCAGGCCGACGCCCTTGACGCCTTTGTCATCGACGGCATCCGCCACAATATTCCCTTCCTCGCCGCGCTGATGGCGAGCGAGCGCTGGCGCGAAGGCCGGCTTTCCACCGCCTTCATCTCGGAGGAGTTTCCCGAAGGCTTCCATCCTCAGGCGCCGGAAGGCGAGCCGGCGCGGGTGCTGGCCTCGGTCGCGGCGGCCATCGATCTGACGCTGGGCGAGCGCAAGCGGCTCATTTCCGGCCAGGTGAACGGCGCCAGCGTCAAGCGCGAAAGCCACCGCGCGGTCTGGCTCGGATCGCACGAGATGCGGCTCGAGGTCAGGCGCGAAAACGGTGCGGTCGAAGTGCGCTTTCCCGACGAAAAGAAAGCGCTGCGCCTTGTATCGGAGTGGAAGCCGGGCGAGCCGCTCTGGCGCGGCACCATCGACAGCGGCGCGGTGGCGGTGCAGGTGCGCGGCATTCCCAACGGTTTTGCGCTCAGCTACCGCGGCGTCGAGACAAAGGCCTATGTCTACACCGAGCGCGAGGCGCATTACGCGCGCCTGATGCCGCCACCGAAGGAGGCCGACACCGGCAAGCAGGTGCTGTGCCCGATGCCGGGGCTGGTGATGTCGATCGCGGTCAAGGAAGGTCAGGAGGTCAAGGCCGGCGAGACCGTGGCGGTGGTGGAAGCGATGAAGATGGAGAACGTGCTGCGCGCCGAGATCGACGGCACGGTCAAGAAGATCCACGCCAAGCCGGGCGACAGCCTGGCGGTCGACGCGGTGATTTTGGAGTTTACCTGATGCCTGGTTCGCCGAAGGCCGTGGCCGACCACTATCGGCGGCACGATATGGCCGGCACGATCCTGGCGGCGCTCGCGGCGGCCGGCAAGGACATCGACCGCCTGACCATCGACGATCTCGCTCCGATCGACGAATTCCACACCGGCGGGCGCAACGCCACCGCGCGGCTCGCGCAGATGGCCGACATCAAGCCCGAGCAGCGCGTGCTCGATGTCGGCTGCGGCATCGGTGGCCCGTCGCGCTATCTCGCCCATACGTTCGGCTGCGACGTGACCGGCCTCGACCTGACGCCGGAATATATCGAAGTCGCGCAGATGCTGACGCAACGCGTCGGGCTTGCGGATCGGGTGACATATAAGCAAGGCGACGCGCTCGACCTGCCTTTTGCCGACGCCGCCTTCGATCTGCTCTGGTCGCAAAACGCGGCCATGAACATCGCCGACCGCGCGCGCCTCTACGGCGAGATGCGGCGCGTGCTGAAGAAGTCCGGCCGGCTGGCGATTCAGGACGTTGCCGGCGGGCCGGGCGGGGAGCCCTACTTTCCGGCGCCGTGGGCGCGCGCGGCGTCGATCAGCTTTCTATTGACGCCGCAGCAGACGCGCGACCTGCTCGAGCGCGCGGGCTTCCGCGTGCTGCACTGGCACGACTCCACGGCGGAGGCGCTCGCGAGCTACCGCGCGCGCACCAAGGCCGTCGAGGCCGGCGCGTTGCCGCCGCTCGGCACGCATATCCTGATGGGCGAGGATTTCCCGGTCATGATGCGCAATCTGCTGCGCGGCATCGAGGAACAGCGCGTCGGTCTCATCAACGTCGTGCTCGAAGCGGTGTAGCGCGACGCAAACCGGCCGCCCCGGCCGCCCTTAGAATTCTCCCGCGCCAGGAACTGCTTGGCCGTAATGGGCGTTCGCTCCGGTAGTTATCGGACGACGGAACGAAGTTCCCGGGAGCGAAGATCCATGACGACCGAAACCCTGCCGCCTCAGCAGCAACAGCGCCAGCCCGGCCGCGAGCGGCAGATGCAGCCGCCGCCGGACTACGCGCCGAAATATCCCGGCGTCGGCAAGCTCGCCGGCAAGGTGGCGCTGATCACCGGCGGCGACAGCGGCATTGGCAGGGCGGTCGCGGTCGCCATGGCGCGCGAGGGCGCGCGCGTCGCCATCGTCTATCTGGAGGAACACAAGGACGCCAACGAGACGCGAGAGCTGGTGGTGCAGGAGGGCAGCCGGGCCATCGTGCTGCCGGGCGACGTGGGCGACGAGAGCTTCTGCGCGGCGGCGGTCGACGCCACGCTCGAGCAGTTCGGCCGGCTCGACATCCTGGTCAACAACGCCGGCGAGCAGCATGAGACCGACGACGTGCGCAACATCGAGGCCGCCCAGATCGAGCGCACCTTCCGCACCAACGTGTTCAGCTTCTTCTACATGGCCAAGCACGCGCTGCGCCGCATGTCGCCGGGCGGCTCGATTGTCAACACCGCCTCGATCACCGCCTATCAGGGCCATAAGACGCTGCTCGATTACGCCGCCACCAAGGGCGCCATCGTCAGCATGACGCGCGCGCTGTCGGAGGCGCTGGCCGGCGACGGCATTCGCGTCAACGCGGTGGCGCCGGGGCCGATCTGGACGCCGCTCATCCCGGCGTCGTTCGATCCGGACCACGTCGCCCATCACGGCGCCTCGGTGCCGATGCAGCGCCCGGGCGAGCCCAACGAGGTGGCGCCCTGCTACGTGTTCCTGGCGAGCGAGGATGCCTCTTACATCAGCGGCCAGGTGCTGCACCCGAACGGCGGCGGCATGGTCGGGTCGTGAGGGATCGCTCTCCGTTCATTCCCGCGCAAGCGGGAATCCAGAGCTGCTGAGATATTTCCGCGGGTCCCCGCTTTCGCGGGGACGAACGGAGTGGACTTTGATATTTGGGCGCCATGACCCGCTACTTCGCCTATGGCGCCAACATGGGCCGGACGGCCATGCGCCGCCGTTGTCCCGAGGCGCGCGCGCTTGGGACCGCGCGTCTCGACGGTTACCGCTTTTTCGTGGGACGCGCGGGCTGGGGTTCGGTCAGGCCGAGCCGTGGCGGCGCCGTGCATGGCGTGCTGTGGAAGCTGACCCCGCGCGATCTGGCGGCGCTGCACGCGTTCGAATTGCTGCACAAGGGGCTCTACGAGGTGCGCGCTCTGCCGGTGCGGCAGGAAGGGCGGCAAGACGGGTGGCAAGACGGGCAGCAAGGCGGGCCGCTCGTGCCGGCGCTGACCTACCTCTTGCGCCGGCGCGAGCCTGGCCAGCCCAAGCCGGGTTATGTCGAAATGATCGCGGCCGCCGCGCGCGACTGGCGGCTTCCCGAGCCCTACATCCGCTCGGTCGAGCGCTGGTCGGTGTCGCGCTTCACCGGCGCGCGCGAGATCGACGTGGGAGAGCTGGCGTGATCGCAAGCCAATCCATCATACGTCACGTCATCGTGCACGGCCGCGTGCAGGGCGTCGGCTTCCGCGCCTTCGTCGAGCGCGAGGCGTTGACGCGCGGCATCGAGGGCTGGGTGCGCAACCGGCGCGACGGCTCGGTGGAGGCGCTGTTCAAGGGCGAGGCGGACGTGGTGGCCGATATGATCGAGGCCGTCGGGCAGGGCCCGCTCGGCGCCCGCGTCGACGTGCAGCATCAGCGCGACAGCGATGGCGAGGATTTGAAGCTCAGGCGGCGCGGCGAATTGTTCTCGGTGCTGCCGACGGCGTGACTGTCACGACTTGCGCGCGACGCCGCGGAAGGCAGCGGCGAGCGTGCGCAGCGCGCCGAGTACGCGGCCGTCTGCCACGCGCGAATGCAGCACCACCGCCGACTTTCCGAGCGTCGGCAGCGACAAAGCACCGCCGACATCGACCAACCCCGCCGGCACGATGCGGCGGGCGAGCGGGGCGACTGCGAGCCCGGCCGCGGCGGCGGCCACCACCGCTGTTACGCCGCCGCGCCGAACAGCCCCTCGAACTCCCGCCGCAGGATCATGTCGACTTCCGGCATGGTCACCGGGATGCCGAGATCGGCGAGGCTGGTCACGCCATATTTCTGTTCCTGCACGCCGCACGGCACGATGCCGGCGAAATGCGACAGGTCGGGCTCCACGTTCAACGCCATGCCGTGCAGCGTCACCCAGCGCGACACGCGGATGCCGATGGCGGCGATCTTGTCCTCGTATCCTTCGCCTTTTTCCGGCCGCCGCACCCAGACGCCGATGCGGTCCTCGCGCCGCTCGGCCGCCACGTTGAAGGCGGCGAGCGTGCGGATGACCCATTCCTCCAGCGTCGTCACGTAGCGGCGTACGTCGGGACCGCGCCGCTTCAGGTCGAGCATGGCATAGGCCACCCGCTGGCCCGGGCCGTGATAGGTCGTCTGCCCACCGCGCCCGCTTTCGAACACCGGAAAGCGCGCGTCCAGCACGTCCGCCGCCGCGGCGCTGGTGCCTGAGGTGTAAAGGGGTGGGTGCTCGACGAGCCAGACCAGTTCGCGCGCGCGCCCCGCGGCGATATCGGCGACGCGCGCTTCCATGGCGGCGACCGCCTCGCGGTAGCCGACGGGCGAATCGCTCACCCGCCACGCGACGGGCGCGGCGCCGGCAGGCGCGGGCAGGCCCGGTTTCAATGCGTCGCGCATGTTAACCACCCGTTCACCATACCATGGTGACTTGAGAAGCCGCCCCCGCTTGAGGGGCGCAAAGTCAACGGGAAGCAGACGTGAGCACATTCGACAAGGTTGCCGTCGATATCGCGGTGGTGCTGGGCACCACTTCCATGCCCATCCACCAGGTGCTCCGGCTCGGCCGCGGCGCCATTATCGAGCTCGACACCACCGAGGACGACGCCGTCGACATCCTCGCCAACAACCTGACCGTGGCCAAGGGCACGGTGGTGGTCAACGGCAACAAGATCGCGGTCGAGGTGGGCGAGTTGCTGCCGCGTCCGCCCGATATGCGCTGACCCGGGTAACCGCGCCAAGGCCTTGAGGGCTTGGGCGAATTCGTCGGTGGCCGGCGCGCCGCCGGCTCTTGTCCCGCGACACCCTATTTGTTACATGCTGCGCCGTCTTGGGGACGCGCGGGTTTTCGAAGCCTTTTCGTCCTTCCCGGCGAGCGCGATCCCGGAAAAGCCGGTTCCCGGCCGACCGGGGATGGGAGCCGAAGTCCGGCTAAGATCGCGCTCGGAATTTATGCGGCCGTGGCGGAATTGGTAGACGCACTGCCTTGAGGTGGCAGCGGGTAAAACCGTGGAGGTTCGAGTCCTCTCGGCCGCACCAGCCTTCGCGCTGTCGCGCTTCGGCTGGCAAAAAGATTGCGCATGATCGCGTGCCCCGCATGGCGAGCCAGCCGACGCTCCGTGTGACGCGCATAAGTGTTGCCGGATAATCCTGCCCAGCGTCCCATCATTCGACGCCGGCCCGCCGTAAATTGGGAACCCACTCGGCTGGCTCGACCGCACTGCAGCGCGAAAATTTTCGATCCGCGCGCCACTGCTTGACAGAATTCAGGGGTGACGTAGCCTTAACGTCGGTGGCCGCGAGCCGGGGCGAGCGGCCCGACCGCAGTGGGGCGACAAATGGCGGCTGCCGAGGCCAAATGCGAGCCGAGCGGAAAGCTCGCTCGATTCCGGCCAGCGCCCGGCGGGCCGTCCGGACGGGGCGGGGCGACGACACCGACGAGAGAACTTGCGGCGTGACCGGCGGACCGCTTCGCCTGCGGGCGAGGGCGGTCGCGGCTGCGTAAATCAAGAGAAATAACCCACGGGAGGAGAAGCAGAATGTATCCGATAGCCAGGCTGAAGAGGCGACCGGCGACGCGCGTTGCTGCTGCTGTTGCTGCTGTTGCTGCATTTGCCGTCGCGGGCTTCGTCTTGTCGTCCGGCGCCCACGCCGCCGACAACGACAAGGGCAAGGATAAAGACAAGCTCATCCACTATAATTCCAACACGAAGGAATTCTGGCTGCATCCGCCGGCCGACTGGTTCATGGGCGATCAGACTGAGGCGCAGAAGGGCGAGGCGGTCGCCAATACCGTCCCGCCACCGACCGGCTTCACCGACGCGCAAGTCAAAGCGACGCTCAAACACATCAAGCTGCCGAAAGGCTTCAAGATCGAGCTCTATGCACGGGTGCCGGCCGCCCGCCAGATGGCCTTTGGTGACGACGGCACGCTGTTTGTCGGCTCCTGGTTCGGCGTCGGCAAAGTCTTCGCCGTCACCGACAAAGGCGGCAAGCACGACGTCAAGACCGTCGTCAAGGGCATGCAGGCGCCGACCGGCGTTGCGTTCCGCAAGGGCGCGCTCTACGTCGTCGATATCAACAAGATCACCAAATACGACAATGCCGAGTCCAATCTCGACAATCTGGGCAGCGGCAAGGTCGTTTATGACGACATGCCGCCCTACATTCCGCACGGCTGGAAATACCTGGTGTTCGACAAGAACGGCTGGCTCTACGTTGCTTTTGGGCCACCGTGCAACGTCTGTCTGCCCCCGACCTCGACCGCGCAGATCCGCCACATCGATCCCGAGCACGGGCTCGCGGAAATCGTGGCGCTCGGCGTGCGTAACAGCGTCGGCGGCGACGTCGATCCGCGCACCGGCGACTACTGGTTCAGCGAGAACGCCCGCGACTGGCTCGGCGACGACATCCCGAGTGACAAGCTCAACCACATCACCAAGCTCGGCGAGAATTTCGGCTATCCGCATTGCCATCAGGGCAACATCCCGGATCCGAAATTTGCCATGGGGCACAAGTGCTCCGAGTTCACGCCGCCCGCGCTCAATCTCGGCGCGCACGTCGCCCCGCTCGGCATGAAGTTCTATACCGGCAGCATGTTCCCGGCCGAGTACAAGGACAACATGATCATCGCCGAGCACGGCTCCTGGAACCGCCGCCATTTCCAGGGCGGTCGCCTGGAGCGCGTCATCGCCAGTCCCGACGGCAAGAAAATCAAGCAGGAAGTGTTCGCGTCCGGCTGGATCGGCGAGGATGGCAAATATCGCGGCCGGCCCAACGATGTGCTGGTGGCGAAAGACGGCTCGCTGATGGTGTCGGACGACTACACCGGCTCCATCTACCGGATCAGCTATCACAAGTGATCCGGTGGGCAGCGAAAGGTCCCGTCGACACGGGGCCGGCTGCCGCTTGAAAACCCGCGGGTCCAAGCCGGACGATCCCGGCTTGGACCCGGTATCTTTCTGATATCTTCCGGCACTCACGGTTTTATGGTCATGACACGGGCCGTCTTTGTCTTTGCCGCGCTCACGCTGTCCGCGTTCATCCTTGCTCCCGCGCACGGGCAGGAGGGCGACGTGAAAGCTGGGCAGGCAAAGGCCCAGCTTTGTGCGGCCTGCCACGGGGCCGACGGCATCTCGCATATCGCGCTCATGCCCTCGCTCGCCGGTCAGTCCGACGAATATGTGCAATGGCAGCTCGTCTATTTCCGCTCCGGGGCGCGCAAGAGCCAGGCGATGCAGATCATCGCCGGCCAGCTCGATAACCAGGATATCCGCAATCTCGGCGCCTATTACGCCTCGCTCAAGCCGCCCAAGCCGGCGCCCGCCGGCCCGGACGACGCGCTCGCGAAAAAAGGCGAAACGATCGCCAAGCAGCAGCACTGCGCTTCGTGCCACCATGACAATTTCGAGGGCTATCGCTCGGTTGCCCGGATCGCCGGTCAGCGCGAAGACGTGCTGCTAAAGGCCTTGCACGATTTCAAGTCGGGGGCCCGGCAGGGCTCCGGCGTCGCCTCCATGGGCGACGCGGTCTATCCCTTGAATGGCGACGACATGAAGGCGCTCGCGCATTACATGGCGACGCATCCGTGAGCGCCGGCGGAATTTTGCGCCGGCGAGGCGCGTGCGGCGGGGGCGTTAAGCTTAACCGTTCATTGCGCGTACCCCCACATATTTTCGTAAAGCCTTTCAACGAATAGCCACCAATTGCCGGTACAAGTGCCGCCTCATTCGGGGTCGAGATGGCACTCACCGACGTCAATCCGGAAAGGCCGGGGCCGGCCTTTGGTTTCGTGCAGCGCTCGCGCCGCGCGGCGGCGCCTGCCGATACCGTTTTCGATCGTCGTGCGGCGCATGCGGATTTCGACGCGCAGCCGCAAGCGTCGCCGATCTCGGTCGAGCGCGCGGAAGGCGCGCGACTTGCCGAAATCGAAAACGACTGGCGCGATCTGATCGCCCGTTCGCTCGAGCCCAATGTCTTTATGGACCCGGCGCTGTTGCTGGCGGCCGAGCGCCATCTGTCCGGCCGCCGCCTGGTCACCTTGCTCGCCTGGCAAGGTGGGCCGGGCAGGAGGCTCATCGGCCTGTGGGCCTTTGCGGTCGCCACGGCGCCACAGTCGCTACTGCCGCTCCACGTGCTGCTTTCGCCGCCGGTGCCGCACGGCTACCTCGCCACCCCTGCGCTGGATGCCACAGCCGCCGAGGGTGCGCTGCAGGCCATGCTCGATTTCGTCGCCGCAGCCGGCGATCTGCCCGACACCATCGTGCTCGATAAGGTAGGCGCGGACGGTCCCGCCATGCGCGCGCTCGAGCGCGTTCTGCGCGCGCGCGGAAATGCGCCCTTCGCGGTGACGGAAGCCAAGCGCCCGCTGCTCGAATCCGACCTGGACGGCAAGAGCTATCTCGAGCAGGCACTATCCAGCGGCAGCCGCAAGAAGCTACGCCAGCACCGCCGGCGCCTCGCCGAAAAAGGCGAGCTGACGTTCAAGATGTTTGCCGAGCGCGCCGCCGTCGCTGCGGCGTTCGAGGAATTTCTGGCGCTCGAAGCCGCCGGCTGGAAGGGCCTCAACGGCACCGCGCTGCTGTGCGATGCAGCCGAAGCGGCCTACGCGCGCGACATGATCGCGGGCCTGGCGGCGCACGGCGCGGCCGCAATCCATGCGCTCGTGCTCGACGGCAGGGCGGTCAGCATGCAGGTCGTGCTGCGCGCAGGTTCGGTCGCCTTCACCTGGAAGACCGCCTACGACGAGACGCTGCACGATGTCTCGCCGGGCATGCTGCTGTTGGAAGACTACACCACGGCTTTCCTGGCGGACGCGCAGATCGCGCGCGTCGATTCCTGCGCCTATGACGAGAGCTCTTTCATGGCGGCGTGGCGCGAGCGCCAAGCGGTCGTGCAGGTCTGGATCGACGCGCGGCCCGGCGGCTCGCCCGCGTTTCACGTGCTCTGCCGCCTGCAAAAAGCATATCTGAAGCTGCGCGCGTCCGCGAAGCAGCGCTATCTGTCGTGGAGGCGAAAGTGGAAGACGAAGTAGTGCTCGAACGGCCCGCGCCGCTTACGCCGCCGCGGGCCGACAAAGCGCAGGCGCGGCCGGCCGTGGCGCATAGCACGGACGTTGCCATCGTGGGCGGCGGCCTTGCCGGCTCGCTCACCGCCGCGATGCTCGGGCGCGCGGGTATCGACGCCCTACTGATCGATCCGCGCCCCGAATATCCGTCCGAGTTCCGCTGCGAAAAGCTCGACGGCGATCAGGTCGCGATCCTGCGGAAAACCGGCATTGCCGACGCCGTGCTGCGTGCGTCAACGCATGACGTCGTCTCTTGGGTCGCGCGCAACGGCCGCGTGGTCGAGAAGCGGCCGGGCGACCAGCAGGGCATTTATTACGCGCCGCTCGTCAATACCGTGCGCACGCAAATCCCGCCCGACACCCGCTTTCTCGAGACCAAGGCAACCGGGCTCAAAACCGGTCCCGCCTCGCAGACCGTCACGACCGCGGCCGGCGATACCGTCACCGCCCGGCTGCTCGTTCTCGCCAACGGCCTCAACATCGGCTTGCGCGACCAGCTCGGTCTCCAGCGCGAAGTCTTGAGCCCGTGCCATTCCATCAGCATCGGGTTCGATGCAAAGCCGACGGGCCGACCGGCTTTCGGTTTTCCGGCGCTGACCTATTACGCCGAACGGCCGAGCGAGCGTGCCGCCTACATCACGCTGTTCCCCATCGGCGGGACCATGCGCGCCAATCTGTTCGTCTATCGCGACATGGACGATCCCTGGCTGCGCGACTTCCGCGCCGCGCCGCAGCGGACGCTGTTTGCGCTGATGCCGGGCTTGCACAAGCTCTTGGGCGATTTCACGGTCGAGGATCGCATCACGATCCGGCCGGTCGATCTCTATGCGACGCGCGGCCATCTTCAGCCCGGCCTGGTCGTGGTGGGCGACGCCTTCGCCACTTCCTGTCCGGCGGCCGGCACCGGCGCCCGCAAGGTGCTCATCGACGTCGAACGGCTGTGCAACGTCTACATTCCGCGCTGGATGGCGACGCCCGGCATGGGTGTCGACAAGATCGAGGCCTTCTACGCCGACCCGGTCAAGCGGGCCTGCGACCGCTTCTGCTTCGACAAGGCCGTCACGCTGAAATCCTATTCCACGGATAGCGGATTCGTCTGGCAGGCGCGGCGGAAGATCAAGTTCATCGGCCATTACGGCCGCGGCGCGCTGCGCGCGCTGCGTCATCCGCGTTTGACCGAAGTGCTGCTGCGCGAGGCCCGCGGCAACGGCGCATCGGGAGGGGCCCGCTGATGCAGTCGACCGGCTTGGCATTGACGCAAGGCGGCCATCCTACCGCCGCCGCGCAGGGGCCGGCATCGGCCGCCGGCGCCGCGCGCGAATTCGCCTTCGCCGTCTATGACGATCTGGCGGCGGTCGAGGCGGTCTGGCGCGGCTTCCAGGGGCCGGCCGATTGCACCGCCTTCCAGACCTTCGAGTGGCTGTCGGCCTGGCAACGTCATATCGGCGCGCGCGACGGCGTTACGCCCTGCATTGTCGTCGTGCGCGACCGCGCCGGCGATATCGTCATGATCCTGCCGCTGGCGGTGCAGCGCGCGGGACTGGCGCGCGAGCTTACTTTTCTCGGCACCGACCTGTGCGACTACAACGCCCCACTTTTGGCGCCGAATTGTCCGACACGCGTCGACCCCGCCGAATTCAAGGACCTGTGGCGCGACGCCCTGCGGGTGGTGCGGAAGAACCCGCGCCTGCGTTTCGACATGGTGCGGCTCGACAAGATGCCGGAGACGGTGCGCGGCCAGCCCAATCCGATGCTGACGCTGGCGACCGTGCTGCACCCGAGCGGCGCCTACGCGACGCCGCTGGCGCCGTCATGGGAGGCGTTCTACGCCGCCAGGCGCTCGCCGGCGACGCGGCGGCGCGACCGCACCAAGCGCAACCGGCTCGCCGAGCTGGGCGCGCTCGCCTTCGGCACCCCCGACGGCGACAACGCCGTGCGCGCGGCACTTGACGTGTTGGTGGCGCAGAAGTCGGCGCTTTTCGCCAGGCGCGGCATCCCCAATCTGTTCGCGCGGCCCGGCTATGTCGATTTCTACAAGGACATTGCCTGTCATGGCCAAGCCGCCGGGCTTACCCACGTCAGCGAATTGAAAGTCGGAGATCGCGTCGCCGCGGTCAATTTCGGGCTCACGCTCGGCGGGCGCTACTACTACATCCTGTCCAGCTATGGTGACGGTGACATGGGACGGCTGGGGCCCGGCGCCATCCACCTGCGCGAGATCATGCGCTACGCCATAGACCGGCAGTTCACAATGTTCGATTTCACCATCGGAGACGAGCGCTACAAGCTCGATTGGTGCGACGGCGCGCAGCCGCTCTACGATCACGTGGCGGTGGCGAGCCCGCGCGGCGCTCTGGTGGCGGCGCCGGCATTGGCCTTCAAGAAACTCAAGCGCAGCATCAAGCAATCGCCGCGGCTGTGGGCCTTGTTTACCAGGGCGCGCGCATTGGGCGTCGCGCTGCGATCGCGTCGCTCGCCGGCGGCGGCTGGCGGGGGAAGCGAAGAGGCATGAAGATCCTGCATGTCCTGCGCGCGCCGGTCGGCGGCTTGTTTCGTCATGTCGTCGATCTCGCGCACGGCCAGATCGAGCGCGGCCACGAGGTCGGTTTGATCGTCGACTCAGGTGCCGTGAGCGCGGTTTCGGAGCGCATGCTGACCGCACTCACGCCCAAGCTCGCGCTCGGACTGTCGCGCTTTCGCATTCTGCGCCAGCCCGGTCCGGCCGATTTTGCCGCGGCATTGCACGTGGCGCGCCGCATCGATGCGACCGGGGCCGAGATCGTGCACGGCCACGGCGCCAAGGGCGGCGCTTTGGCGCGGCTCGCACCGGCGCGCCACCCGCTGGTGCGCGCCTACACGCCGCACGGCGGCAGCCTGCACGACGGCGTCGGCGGCCGCGTCCATGTCCTCATGGAACGCATGCTGAGACGGCGCGGCCAGCTCTATCTGTTCGTGAGCGGCTATAGCCATGAGGTCTTCCGCCGCAAGGTCGGCGAGCCGGCCGGCGCTGCGCGCGTCGTCCACAATGGGGTGTACGCCACGGAATGCGAGCCGATCGCGTCTGCCGCCGACGCCACCGATCTGGTCTTTCTGGGTGAGATGCGCGCGCTCAAAGGCGTCGACGTGCTGATCGACGCACTGGCGAAGTTGCGGCGCGGCGGCCGCCCGCTTACCGCCACTCTGGTGGGCGACGGCCCGGACCGGGCGGCGTTCCGCGCCAAGGTGGACACGCTGGGGCTCGCCGACCTGGTGCGGTTCTGCGATCCGATGCCGGCGCGCCATGCGCTGGCGCATGGGCGTATCTTCGCCGTGCCGTCGCGCGCGGAGTTGCTGCCCTATGTCGTGCTGGAGGCGGCGGCCGCCGGCAAGCCGATGGTTGCCACCCGCGTCGGCGGCATCCCCGAAGTGTTCGGTCCGCTAGCGCACCTTCTGGTGCCGCCGGACGATGCCGAAGCGCTCGCCAGCGCCATCGCCAATGCCGTCGACTCTCCGGCGGCGGCGGCCGGCGCGGCAGCCGCGTTGCGCGCGCGCGTGCAAAGTGCGTTTTCGGTCGATGGCATGGTGGACGGCGTGCTCGGCGCCTACCGTCAGGTGCGCGCGAAGCCGCAACGCACGGCGTGGGACGCAGCTTTTTCCGCCGCGGCGCTGATCGGCCGCCGCGTCAGATAGCGCCTGCGGCCCAAGCGCCGCAGGCATCGGCGTCACACCATCAGAAGCGGGTGTTGATTTCCCACGTGCGGCTGGCGACAGCCGGGCTCTTGGTTTTGGCCGCCGCGCGGCTATGGCGCTTATGATGCTTTCCGTTGTCGGCGACCGCGTTCTTCACGCGGTGGCGCAAGGCCGACATGGCGGCGCCCGATTTTTCCGCTTTGGCGTGCAACACCCGCGGCCAGTTTTCCTTCTCGGCTTTGCTGGCCACCACCTGCGGCAGCGATTGCGGCCGTTCGCCCGCCGCCACCACATGCACGATGTGGTAGCCTGCCTTTTTCAGATCCTTGAGCAGCAGCGGCAAGGCCAGCGCGGTGGAGGGATGGATGTCGTGCATCAGTACGATGCCGCGCCCTTTGGCGTTGAGCCGTTTCATGGTGCGCGCGATCAGCGCGCTCGGCGTAGTGCCACGCCACCAGTCGTCGGTGTCGACGTCGGTGCTCCAGGTGATCAGGCCTTTCTTGGTCAGGAAACCGTCGATCGTCTTGGTGCGGCCGAAGCCTGGAATGCGGAAGAAGGGCGACAGCGCACGCGGGTCGCCGAGCGCGTTGTCGACGGAGACGATGCCGCCGTCGACCTGACGCTCGACGCGCGTCATCGACAGGTGCTGGAACGGGATCGGATGCGTCTGGCTGTGGGTGCCGATGCTGTGGCCTTCGTTGTAGATGCGCCGCACCAGATAGGGGCGCAGCCTCGCCATCTCGCCGACCAGGAAATAGGTGGCCTTCACGCAATTGGCGGCCAACGTATCGAGCACGCTGTTGGTGTAGGGCGGGATCGGGCCGTCGTCGAAGGTGAGCACGATCTCGTGGTCCTTGAGCGGCAGCGCCTGCTTGTAGTCGAGGCTGCCGATCAGGTGGAATTGTTCCGGGCTGATGGTGATCGTGCGGCTGGTGCCGATCGCGTCGGGATGGCCGGGGCAGGTGGCATCCGCCGTCTTGGTCTCGGGCTTGCTGTCGGCCGGCGCGCGCTTGGCGAGATCGGCCGGCTTGGCCGTCGGCAGCGGCGGCGTCAGCGCGGCCGGCTTGGCGTCGGGCAACGGCACGGCGGGCGCTAAGGCGGCGTAATCGAAGACCATCGCCTCCGGCGCGATGCCGTCGGCCGGTGCGGCGGCGGCCTGTTGGGCAGGCTTTGCCGTGGGCGCGGGCGGTGTCGGGATCGACGCGGTCGTTGCCGGCTGAGCGGCCTGCTCGGCGTGTTCTTTTGCCGGTGCCAAAGCGGAGTGCATGGCGGCGTAGTCGAAGGCCTTCGCCTCAGGCGCGATGGCGTCGGCCGGCGCGCTCGCGGGCGTCACCGTCTGCGCGACGGGCGCGGCCGCGGGGCGCGCCTCGGTCGCGGGCTGCCCGGAGACGGTTTGTGAAAAGGCCGGCAGCGTGCCCGCGATCAGGCACGCCAAAGACGCCGCTGCGATACGCATTCTTCTTCTCCGCTCCGCCCCCCGTTGCGCCGGAAAAGCGCTGTCCCCGAAGGCGGCCGTTCGATTCTTATCCGCCTCGACATTAACCCAATATTAACCAAGATGAAGGGGGCTACGGCTTTGTTTTCTGTGTCTTTTTGGGAATTCACAGGACCCCTGTGGCTTTTCCGCCATAGTCGCGGGCGCGCCGGAAGCGAATGACGGTTCGGCGCTGCCGTCCGCTTGAGCGCGCAAGGGCGTAGCGCGCGCTGCCGATTCTCGCGCTCCCGCTGCCGCGTGAGGCGTGCATCGAAGTGCGCGCGATCGCGGAGCGCGGGTAGGCGCGGGCGCCACTCCATCCCCGCGCACGCGTCAGCGCGGCCTGCGCATCGGGCGCGGCGAAGGTCTGCGGCCGCGCGTCGCCGCCCGCTACGGTTTAATTATTTGCCCGCTTTTCGGGCGCGGCGTACAAGCGGCCGGTGCCGTTTTCGCGGGACGAGGGCCGGTATGCTCGATCAGAACGCCATTGCCCCGGTGCTGCGCGCGGAGGACGGCGCCATCCGCGCCGACTTCGTCGCGCGCGTCGCGCATGACGTCGAAGCCGGCGACGCGCAAGCCTTGCGCGAGCTGGTAGGCGATCTGCATGAAGCCGATCTCGGCGCCGTGTTGGAAGCGCTCGAGCCGGAGCAGCGCCCGCGCCTGATCGAACTGCTCGGCCTCGATTTCGACTTCACCGCGCTCACCGAGGTCGACGACACGGTGCGCGAGGAAATCCTCGAAGAATTACCGCCGCGGACCGTCGCCGAGGGCGTGCGCGAGCTTGAATCCGACGACGCGGTGGCGATCCTCGGCGACCTGTCCAAGGAAGACCAGGCCGAGATTCTCGAACACGTCCCGCCGGTCGAACGCATCGCGCTGGCGCGCAGCCTCGAATATCCGGACGACTCCGCCGGCCGGCGCATGCAGACCGAGTTCATCGCGGCGCCGGCGACCTGGACCGTCGGCCGCGCTATTGACTACATGCGCGAAACCGAGGAACTGCCCGAGCGCTTCTACGAGCTTTACATCGTGGACGACGCCGGCCGCTTCCTCGGCGCTGTCCCGCTCGACCGGCTTCTGCGTTCCAAGCGGCCGGTGCCGATCACCGAATTGATGGAGGCCGATCGCCCGCGCGTGCGCGCCGACCAGGATCAGGAAGAGGTCGCGCGCCAGTTCCAGCGCTACAACTGGGTGGCCGCGCCTGTGGTCGATGCCGGCGACCGGCTGGTCGGCATCATCACCTTCGACGATGTCGCCGACGTGATCGAGGAAGAAGCCGAAGAAGACATCAAGGCGCTCGGCGGCGTCACCCGCGACGAAGAATTGTCCGATACGGTGTGGACCATCGCGCGCGGCCGCTTCAACTGGCTGCTGGTCAATCTCGGCACCGCCTTCATCGCCTCGCTGGTGCTCGGCCTGTTCGCCGGCGAATTGCAGAAAATGGTAGCGCTCGCCGTGCTGGCGCCGATCGTGGCGAGCCAGGGCGGCAACGCCACCACCCAGACCATGACCGTCGCCGTGCGCGCCCTCGCCACGCACGACCTCACCGACGCCAATGCCTGGCGGGTGATCGTGCGCGAGGTCATGGTCGGCGTGGTCAACGGCGTGGCCTTCGCCGTCATCACCGGCGTGCTCGCCTATATCTGGTTCAGGGTGCCGGGGCTCGGCTTCGTGATCGGGCTGGCGATGGTCTGCAACCTCATCGCGGCGGCCCTCGGAGGCATCCTCATTCCGCTGGTGCTCAACCGGCTGAAGATCGATCCGGCGGTGGCCTCCAGCCCCTTCGTGACCACGGTCACCGACGTCGTCGGCTTCTTCTCGTTTCTGTCGATCGCCACCTTCTGGTTCGGGCTGCGTTAAGCGCATGATCCCGGTTAAGATCATGCGCCATGCAAAATTCCGCGCAAAATCGCTCGAAGCGACGCGGTTTACGCTTCATTCACGCTGTTTCCTGACCCACAATTAACGCTATCCCGCTAAGCCTTGAGCCCGCGAAAAACGCGCGGCGCGAGGGGGTTTTGGTGGACGGCGAGGTCATTTCGCGGGCGGCCGGCGCGGTGCCGGTGCGTTCGCTGCCGGTGTTGACGCAAGGCTGGCTGCGGCCATCGCAGGGCGAGGAGCGCACCGGCGCACCGCGCGCGCGCGCTTCGCGCATGCTGTCGGCCTCGCGCCTGATCGTGCTTCTCGCCGTTGCCGCTCTGGGCGCGACGCTGGTCGCGGGCGCGATCGGTTACGGCATGGCTGGGCGCAACGACGCCCGCGTCTGGGCGGAGCAGCGTGCCGCCTTGCGCAATGCCGTCGCCGAGTTCCGCGCGCTGTTCGGACGTTCCGGCGCGGTCGACCCGCGCTTCGTGCATATTGTCGAGCAGAGCGCGCGGCTTGAAAGGCCTTAAATTCGAAGTCGACCCGGCGCCGAGCGAGCGCGAAATGCAACCCGTGCTCGACGCGCAAGGGCGCATCGCCGGCTTTTTCACCTGGGATAAGACCTATCCGATGGCCACCACCATGAACCGGGTGATGCCGCTCATCGGCGGTCTCGCGCTGGTGCTGGTGGGCTTTGCCGGTTTCGCGCTGCGCCAGCTCAAGCGCGCGCGCGAGGAGCTTGCCGCTGGCGAGGAAGCGGCCCGGCGCGCCGCCGACCGCGACAAGCTGACCGGTCTGCCCAACCACACCAAGACGCTCGAACTGCTGGATCTAGCGCTGGCCGAGCGCGCGGACGACGCGCTGGTGAGCTTCGCGCTGATCGAGCTCGACGGTATGGCCGACGTGACCGCCCAGCTCGGCGTGCTGGGGGCCGACGAATTCGTCGTCGCGGTGGCAAGCAGGTTGCGCGCCGCGCTGCCCGACGAGGCGGTCTGCGGCCGCATCGGCACCGACCAATTCGCCCTGCTGCTTTCGGCGCCGCCCGCTTTTAACGTGTCGGCGCTGCTGCGCGAAGCGGTCGAGGCACTGGCGCGCCCGCACTGGATCGACCGTCCGGTGCGGGTGAGCGCGCATGCGGGCTTTGCGCAGGCGCCGCGCCACGCGGAAACGCGTGGCGAGCTTGCCCGGCGCGCGGGAATCGCGCTGCGCGCGGCGGCTCGGAAAGGGCCGGGGACCGTCGTCGCATTCGAAGAGGCGCTCGACACCATGTCGAGCGAGCAGAAATTCATCAAGCGCGAATTGCCGCGCGCGCTCGCCGCCGGCGAATTGGATCTGCACTATCAGCCCATCGTGGCGGCCGGCGGCGCCCGCATCGTCGGCGTCGAGGCGCTGTTGCGCTGGACCCATGCCGAGCGCGGGCCGATCGGGCCGGCGCTGTTCGTGCCGGTGGCCGAGCAGATGGGCTTGATGGACGCGCTCGGCGCCTTCGTGCTCAAGCGCGCGCTCGCCGATGCCCAGCGCTGGCCCGACCTCTATGTTGCGGTCAACCTGTCGCCGCTGCAGGTGCGCGATGCTTCGATCGTCGAGCTGGTGCGTGCGGCGCTCGAAGACAGCGGCGTCGCGCCGGCCAGGCTGATGCTGGAGATCACCGAGGGCGTCATGATCGACAACCCGGACGAGATGCTCATGCGCATCGAGGACCTGCACGGTCTCGGCGTGCGCATCGCGCTCGACGATTTCGGCTCCGGCTATTCCAATCTCGGCTATCTGCAGCGCTTTCCGCTCGACAAGCTCAAGATCGACAGGAGCTTCGTGACGGCGCTCGGGGCCTCTCCCAACGGCGGCGTGATCATCCAGGCGATCGTCGCGCTCGGCCGCGCGCTCGGCCTCACGGTGCTGGTCGAGGGGGTGGAGACCGAGCAGCAGCGGGTCTTGCTGCGGCTTGCCGGCTGCGACGAGATGCAGGGCTTTCTGTTCGCGCGGCCCGCGCCGCCCAGGGCAATCGACCGGCTGCTGGAGCAGGGCAAGCGTGCCCCGGCGGCGGCCGCCGGCACCGCCGCTTGAGCCGCTGACAGCGCGAATTCCAGGCGATAGAATCCTTCGCAAAAGGACGCGCAGCCGGCGGCGGCCGCGGCTCGGGAGGCGACCGGAATGATCCCCAATGCGTGGGCGGGCTTCGATTTCGGCCTCGGGCCGGATGTCGACATGTTGCGCACGACGGTCGCCGGCTTCGCGGCCGACCGCATCGCGCCGCGCGCCGACGAGATCGACCGGACCAACAAGTTCCCGCGCGAGCTGTGGCCGGAGATGGGCGCGCTCGGCCTGCACGGCATCACCGTCGAGGAGGAATACGGCGGGGCGGGGCTCGGCTATCTCGCCCATTGCGTGGCGATGGAGGAAGTCTCGCGCGCGTCCGCCGCCGTCGGCCTCTCTTACGGCGCCCATTCCAATCTCTGCGTCAATCAGATCCGCCGCAACGGCAGCGAAGCGCAGAAGCGCAAATACCTGCCCAGGCTGGTCTCCGGCGAGCATGTCGGGGCGCTCGCCATGTCGGAGCCCGATGCCGGCTCCGACGTGGTGTCGATGCGCACCGTCGCGGAAAAGCGCGGCGATCGTTTCGTGCTCAACGGTTCCAAGATGTGGATTACCAACGGGCCCGTGGCCGACACGCTGGTCATCTACGCCAAGACCGACCGCACCGCGGGCGCGCGCGGCATCACCGCCTTCATCGTCGAGAAGGACATGAAGGGCTTTGCACCGGCGCAGAAGCTCGACAAGCTCGGCATGCGCGGCTCCGACACGTCGGAACTCGTGTTCACCGACTGCGAAGTGCCGGAAGAAAACGTGCTGGGCGCCGTCGGCAACGGCGTCAACGTGCTGATGTCCGGCCTCGATTACGAGCGCGTCGTGCTCGCCGCCGGGCCGCTGGGCATCATGCAGGCCTGCATGGATGTCGCGGTGCCTTACGTGCATGACCGCAAGCAGTTCGGCAAGCCGATCGGCGCGTTCCAGATGATGCAAGGCAAGCTTGCCGATATGTACGTCACCATGAACGCGGCCAAGGCCTACGTCTACGCCGTGGCGCGCGCCTGCGACGAGGGCCGCACCACGCGCGAGGATGCCGCCGGCGCCATCCTTTACGCCGCCGAGCGCGCCACCTGGATGGCGCTGGAAGCGATCCAGTGCCTGGGCGGCAACGGCTACATCAACGAATTCCCCACCGGCCGCCTGCTGCGCGACGCCAAGCTCTACGAGATCGGCGCCGGCACATCCGAAATTCGCCGCATGCTGATCGGGCGGGAGATTTTCGAGAAGACGAAGTAGGCGGCAGCCGTTCAGCCCTTGTATTCCAGGATGTACATCCCGCCGTTGAAATCGGTCGTGTAGATCACGCCGTCGGTCGTTACGTAGACGTCGCAGGACTGGATCACTTTGGCGCGGTTCGGGCGGCGGTCCGCGAGTTGCTTGGGTTCGGGCGGCACGAACGCCGCAACTTCCTTGGGCCGGTAGGCGTCGCTTATGTCGGTCACGCGGATGCCGGCGTTCTGATAGGTCGAAAAGATCAGGCTCGAGCTGACGAAGGCGTCCGGCCGGTTCTCGTGGATATTGTGCGGACCGAAATGCGCGCCTTTCTTGCAATAGTCCGCCTCGTCCGGCGTCGGGAAGGTCGAGATGCTGATCGGGTTTGACGGCTCGCGGATGTCGAACATCCAGATGTATTTGATGCCGTCCGCGCAATTGTCGAGCACCGCTTCGTCGACCACCACCAGCAAGTCGCGGTCGGGCAGGGGCAGGCAGTTGTGCGTGCCGCCGCCATAGGGCGGACACCAGTTGCGGTGGGTGATGAGCTTGGGTTTGCCGCGGTCGGACACGTCCATCATCACCAGCCCGCCGTCGCGCCAGGCGCCGTAAGCGGTATCGCCGTTGACGATGGCGTGGTGTAGCGCGTAGCGCTTGTTCGCCGGCCAATTCCGCTTTTCACCGGCCGCCGTGTTCATGCCCGGCAGCCAGTAGCGGCCGGCCTCCTTCGGCCTGGTGGGATCGGCCATGTCGACCGTCAGGAAGATGTAATCGGTGAAGCCGTCGAGCAGCGCCGAGACATAGGCCCAGCGCCCGCCCACGTACCAGATGCGGTGAACGCCGCCGCCGTCGACCGGCATGAAGCCGATCTGGCGCGGCTCGGCCGGGTTCTTGATGTCGTAGACGGCGAGGCCGGCGGTCCAGTTGCGCTCCTGCTGCTGCGCGCCGCCGCCGACCTTTTCGCTGAGCGAGCCGGTGTAATACTGCTTCTCGTCCTGAAATGCCGCGGCGGCGAACATATCCATGGCATTGATCACCAGCAGCAGGTCGCCGTAGCTCTGCAAATGGATGTTCCAGGTATTCGGCGGCGCCGGCATGTATTTGACCGGCTTGGGGTTGCGCGGATCGCGCACGTCGATGACGCTGAACCCTTTCGAGAACATGTGACCGACAAAGGCGTAGCCCTTGTTGACCATCATTTGCACGCCGTCGGGCCGGCCGCCCTGATCGGTGTAGCCGATCAGCTTCATGTTCTTGACGAAATCCGGCTTCGGCAAATCCTGGCTGCTCATGCGTGTCGTTCCCGTGATTGCGCGACGTAACCCTTAAGGGCGGCCGCCAGTTATTGCGTTACAGGAATTCGCGTTCTTTGTTGAAAGGAGCGTCCATCGTGTAGCCGTGCGCCGCGCGATAGCCGTCATAGCGGTAGCCTTTGTATTCCAGCACGATGGCCGCAACGAAGGCTAGAAGCACCACGGCGAAGATGAATTCCGCCAGCCCCGGGATCGGGAATTGCATCAAGCCGCTGGCGACCGCGCCGGCCGCAAAGACGTAGACGAAGTAGCCCGCGGTCTTATGGTAGGCCTCGAATATCCGCCGGCGGGTCGTCATGTTGTAATGGTCGCCGAACCAGGTCGCGGGGTCGTTCGGCTTGGCCGTGTAGTAGTTCTTGCCGCCGTGCTTGCCTCTGAGCCAGCCGCCCATGATCTGCAGGCATCCGAGCGCGATTGTGGTCAGGCCGAAGTACGAATGCAGCGAGCCGCTGAAGCCGCCGCGTACCGTCACCGCCACGATCGCGCCGGCGAGCGCCAGGCCGATCGCGAACATCAGCCCGTATTTATGGACGCTGAACCACCACCATTCGGGGTTCCGGATCGATACCTTGACCTGGATGCCGGTAAGCGTCGGCTTCGGCTTGCCGAACCGGATGACCAGGATGCAGATCGGCACCAGTACGAACCACACCCCGACCATCAGGAACGCATGGTAGTTCCAATGGATCGGGAAAGTCCGTCCCAGAAAGCCGACATAGACTTCGGTCGGAATATGGTGCTGCATTTCCCCCATCCCCCTGCAACGACAGGGATTTTCAGGCAGTCAAATTGCTTTTTCGGGCCGCCGATATGGTCCGGTAAATTCTTGCAAAAGGCAATGTGACGGCAAGCGCGTAACCGTTCCGCGTGGGCCCGAAACGCGACCAAACTATCTGGTACTATCCGTTAGTGTCGCCTAGCATACCTTCGGTTCGAGGGGTGTCATGGGCATGTCCGAAACTGAAATGGCGCGCGTCGTTGCCGGCACCGCCGCCGTTACCAAATCCGCCAAGATCCGTGCGCTGGCCACGGCCGGCTACAGCCGCGCCGACATCGCCAAGTTCGTCGGCTGCCGCTACCAGTTCGTGCGCAACGTGCTGGTGGACGACGAACGGAAGGCCGAACGCGCGCAGCGGAGCGCCGAGGTTGCGCACGCCGCCGATGCCGGCAATTCGATGAAGGTGAAATTGGACGGAGAGGGGCGCGTCGCCATCCCGCCGTCGGTGCGGCAGGCGCTCGGCCTGAAGCCGGGTGACACGCTGATCGTCTCGGCCGAGGACGGCGACCTGCACTTTCTTTCCATTCCCTCCGCCATTCGCAAGGCGCAGGCGATCGTGCGCAAATTCGTGCCCGAGGGCGTCAGCCTCGCCGACGAACTCATCGACGACCGCCGGCGCGAGGCCGAGAACGGGCAAAGCAACTGATGGCGACCGTATTGGACGCTTCCGCCGTCTTCGCCGTGCTGCAAAAGGAGCGCGGCGCCGAGCTCGTCATGGCCTGCCTGCACGACGCTCTGCTGTGCGCCGTCAATTATGCCGAGGCGGTCTCCAAGCTCGCCGAGCGCAGCGTGCCGGCCGATTTGGCGGCTGCGGCGATCCAGAAGCTCGGGGCGGCCGTCGTCGCCTTCGATGGCGACCTGGCCGCCCGGGCCGGCGCCTTGCGCGCCCGTACGCGCCATCTCGGCCTGTCGCTTCCCGACCGCGCGTGCCTCGCTTTGGCCGAGCGCGAGCGTGCCCCGGTCATGACCGGCAATCCGAAATGGGCGCGCATCGACATCGGCGTCCCCATTCGCCTGATCCGCTAGGCCAATGGCCCAGTCGCCCGCTGGCGGGCGGCATTAACTTCTGAAAATCGCGAATCAGCTAGGCCTCAAGCCGACATTGCCGGCATGGAGGCCACCATGATGCGGGTGCGGTTGAAGGCGGACGGGCGTCTGGTCGAGATCCTCTCCGACGGCAGCGAGAAGGTCATCGATCATAACGATCCCGCGCTGTTCGTGCGCCACGTGCGGGCGCGCTGCGGGCTCACGCAAGCCGCTTTCGCCGAGAAGATCGAGGTGCCGATCGAAACCGTGCGCAACTGGGAGCAGGGCAAGCGCTCACCGCGCGGACCCGCCCGCGCGCTGCTCAAGCTGATCGACAAGATGCCGGACGCCGCTTTCGCTACCCTGGGCGGCAAGAAGGCGAGCTAGGGGCGTCCCCCGGGCTTATTCGGCCGGCGCCGCCACCGCGCGCGGCTGATAGCGCGCAATGCGCATCAGCGCATACATCGCCACCAGCGTGCCGATATAGACGACGAGCTGCAATTCGGTCGGCCGCTCGGTATAGCCGATCAGCGTGTGCAGCAGCCGCCCCAGGATCGAACCCTCCGACAACAGCCACGACGTGTTCCACACCGTGGCGCCGAGCACGACCAGGAAGCCGGCATTGTTGAGGAACTGCACCGCCTGCGCGGCGAGACCCGCAGCCAAGAGCGCGATCAGCCAGCTTGTCACCGAGAAGATATAGCGGGTCGGGATGGCGAGCAGCCCGTAATAAGTGAAGGCGGTGAAGGCGGCGCCGGCGGCGACGCCGAGCAGTCCACCAACCAGCAGCGCCATGCCGGTCGTGCCCGAGGCCGCGATGCCGTAGAGGAACAGCACCACTTCCGAGCCCTCGCGCAGCACGGCGAGGCCGACGACGATGGCGAGCGCGGTCAGCGGCTTGGCGCCTTCGCTCACTTGCGCGCCGATCTGGCGCATCTCGGCGGCGATCTCGCGCCCGTGCCGCGCCATCCAGGCATTGTGCCACATCAACATCACCACGGCGATCGACAGCACTGCCGCGTTGAACAGTTCCTGACCCGAGCCTTCGAACGCTTGCGAGATGGCGCCGGCGAAGAAGGCGACCAGCGTCGCGCCGGCAACGCCGGCGACCACGCCGTAGGTGACCCAGCGCCCGCGCCCCAAGACGCCGCGCGTGGCGGCCATCACGATGCCGATGATCAGGCCCGCTTCGATGACTTCGCGAAAGACGATGATGAGTGCGCCAAGCATTTTGACTATTCCGCGATCACCACGCCCTTGGCGGTGGATTCATGATACTCGCCGTAGAAGGGATAACGGCCGGGCTTGAGCGGGCCGATGCGCACCACGCCCTTCGACTTGCCGGGGATCACCTTCTCGACCCGCAGCTCATGGCTTTCAAACTCCTCCGGCGTCGGATCGTCATTGACCACGGTCAATTTGACCCGCTTGTTGGCCGGGACCTTGATCTCGGTCGGCGAGAATTTGTGATCCTTGAGCGTCAAGGTCAGATCGTCGGCTTGGGCCAGCGCGGGCGTCAGCGCCAGAAGGGCCGCCAGACCGACAAGGACAAGAGTGCGCTTCATGGGCGTTTCCAGACTAGAACGTGCCCGTCACAAAAGCATTAAAGGCCTCAGATGCAATAGGTTTTTTCTACTTTTGAATTATTCCAATATAAGAACTGGACCCAAAAGCTTGCGCGCCAAAGTAATGTTCGCCCGGCGATTTCGAAAAATTTTTGCGTGATTTTTCGTCGCAGGAGCTTTTCACCGGTTCCCGCGGGCTTTTTGCGTCGCGGCGAGGCCACCCGGTTGGCAGGCTTCAGGCGAGCGGGCATTCTGCCGCTCCGCCCGCCAGCCTCGACGCCTCACAGCCGATCAGGAGACCCGCATGCAGTTCCTCGAAGCCCATGGCGCCCGCATTCCGCAGATCGGCCTCGGCACCATGACCTTGAAAGGCGATGTCTGCGTGCAGGCGGTCGAGGCCGCCTTGCAGATGGGCTACCGCCATCTGGACACCGCCGCCTATTACGAGAACGAGAAGGAAAACGGCGAGGGCCTGCGCGCCTCCGGCGTCAAGCGCGAGGAGGTGATGATCTGCACCAAGGTGCGCAACAATAACCTGATGCCGGACGATTTTGCCCGCTCGCTGGCGCAGAGTCTGGCCAATTTGGACCTGCCTTATGTCGATCTGCTGCTGATCCACTGGAACAATCCGGACATCCCGTTCAAGACCTCGGTCGGCGCGCTGTGCAAGGCCAAGAAGGACGGTTTGGCCAAGCATGTCGGCGTCGCCAATTTCACCACCGCCATGCTGGACGAGGCCTGGGCGGTGACCTCCGAACCGCTGGTATGCAATCAGATCGAAATGCATCCTTTTATCAACCAGGACAAGGTGTTGGCCGCCTGCAAGAAGCACGGCATGGCAGTCGTCGCTTACTGCCCGATCGCCCGCGGCAAAGTCCCTGGCGCCGACGCGCTCGAGCGCATCGGCAAGGCGCACGGCAAGACTGCGGCGCAGGTTTCGCTGCGCTACCTGGTGCAGCGCGGCGTCTGCGCCATCCCGCGCACGGCGACGCCGGCGCACCTGAAGCAGAACATGGAGGTGTTCGACTTTGCGTTGTCGGATGCCGAGATGGCCGAGCTGAAGGCGCTCAACGCCACCAACATGCGCGTGGTCAATCCGCCGTTTGCGCCGAAGTGGGATAGCGCATGATCCCGAAAAGTGGGGCCCGGTTTTCGGAAAAGATCATGCGCAAAAGGAAAAAGCCTTGATGCAAGTCGTCGAAGCCAAGGGCTTCAAGATTCCGATCGTCGGGCTCGGCACCTGGGCGCTGCGCGATCCCAAGCGCAGCGTCGAGCAGGCGCTGCGCATCGGCTACCGCCATCTCGACACCGCGCAGATGTACGGCAACGAGGCCGAAGTGGGCGAGGGGGTGCGCGCCTCCGGCGTGCCGCGCGCGGAAATCATGGTCACCACCAAGCTGCAGCCGACCAATCTCGCGCCGCACGATGCCGAGCGCACGGCCAAGGAGAGCCTTGCCAAACTGCGGCTCGACGCCATCGATTTGTTGCTGATCCATTGGCCGAACCCGCGCGTGCCGCTCGCCGAAACGCTCGGCGCCATGGCGAAACTGAAGCAGGCGGGCCTTGTGCGCGCGATCGGCGTGTCGAATTTCACGGTGGCGCTGCTCGACGAGGCCAACAAGGTCTCGCCCGAGCCGGTGGTCTGCAACCAGTTCGAATGCCACCCGTTCCTCAACCAGGACAAGGTGCTGCAGGCTTGTAAGCGACACGGCATGGCGGCGGTGGCCTACAGCCCGGTGGCGCGCGGCGCCGCGCACGGCAACGAGACGCTGGCGCGTATCGGCAAGGCGCACGGCAAGACCGATGCCCAGGTTTCGCTGCGCTATCTGGTGCAGCAGGGCATCGTGGTGATCCCGCGCACTAACCGGCTGGAGCGCTTGCAGGAGAACTTCGAGTTGTTCGATTTCGAGCTCTCTAAAGACGAGATGCAGGAAATCTACCGGCTCGCGCACCCGGGCGGCCGCATCGTCGACTGGACCTGGTCGCCGAAGTGGGATTGAACGGCTTGCGCGGTTTTCTCTGCAGTCATGCCCACGCTTGTCGCGGGCATCCCGCTTAGGAAGGTAACGCGTTTTCCAAAGCGGGATCACCGGGTCACGGCGCTTCGCGCCGGTCGGGTGATGACAACGGCAAGACAAATGCCGCCATGGCGGCTAAATAGCCCGCATGACCCTCGCCAACGACACCGCCCTCGTCCTGTTCTCCGGCGGGCAGGACTCCACCGTCTGCCTGGCCTGGGCGCTCACACGCTTCGCGCGGGTAGAGACGATCGGCTTCCATTACGGCCAGCGCCATGCGGTCGAGCTGAGTTTACGCCCGCGCATTCGGGAAAAAATGACCGCGCTCGACCGTGAATGGAAAGCCAGGCTCGGCGACGATCACTTGATTGAGCTCGACGCGCTTGCCGCCATTTCCGACACCGCGCTGACGCGCGAGCGCGCAATCGAAACGGCCGAGAGCGGACTGCCGACCACCTTCGTGCCCGGGCGCAATCTCATCTTCTTCTGCTTTGCCGGCGCCGTCGCCTATCGCCGCGCCGCCCGCCATCTGGTCGGCGGCATGTGCGAGACCGATTATTCCGGCTATCCAGACTGCCGCGACGACACGCTCAAGGCCATGCAGGTCGCGCTCTCTCTCGGCCTCGATAAGCGCGTCACCATCCACACGCCGCTGATGTGGCGCGACAAGGCCGACACTTTCGCGCTCGCGGAGGAACTGGGCGGCACGGCGCTGCTTGAACTGGTGATTGAAGATACCCATAGCTGCTACAAGGGCGACCGCAGCCGCCGCCACGACTGGGGATATGGCTGCGGTGAGTGTCCCGCCTGCCGCCTGCGCGCGCAGGGCTTTGCCAAGTTCAAGGGCCGAAAGACCGCATGACCGCAATCGACACGCGCCGTAACATCGAAGGCTCAATCTTCCTCGCGCTGTTCTGCCTGACCATTCCCGCCGCCAATTGGATGATCGGCCATGTCGGCACGTTCTGCGTGGCCAACGGCCCTTGCGTCGTGCCGGTGGCGCCGGGGATCATGGCGCCGTCCGGCGTGCTGATGATCGGGGCGGCGCTGGTGCTGCGCGACCTGGTGCAGCGCCGGCTAGGCGCCGCCTTCGGCATCGCCGCCATTCTCGCCGGCGCGGTACTGTCGGCGCTGGTCGCGCCGGCCGCGCTGGTGGTGGCTTCGACCGCGGCCTTCCTGCTGTCGGAATTCGCCGATTTCGCGGTCTATACCCCGCTCGCCCGCCGCCGCCTGGTGCTGGCGGTGGTGGCGTCCAGCGCGGTCGGGCTGGTGGTCGAACTCGCTGGTCTTCCTCTGGCTCGCCTTCGGCTCGTTGGAGTTTTTAGAGGGCCAGATCGTCGGCAAGGCTTGGATGGTGCTGCTGGCCGTTCCGCTGGTGTCCTATCTGCGCCGGCGCGACGAGCGGCTCGGCATCACGGCGGCCTGATTTCACTTAGGACGCGGATTGAGCGCTGCGCTATGTTGCGCCGCCGCCATTGAAAGGTCGCCCATGTCCGCCGTCATCGACACGCTGAAAAACGTCACCACCGGCACCATCACCACCATGCTCCTGAAGAAAGGCATCCGCCGCTCCTGGATGGTGGGCGCCATGCCGTTCGGTTTCTCCGGCAAGCGCGTGGTGGGCAAAGCCTTCACCCTGCGCTTCGTGCCGGTGCGCGAGGATCTCGCCACGCCCGAGAGTTGGTCGAAGCCGATCTCCACCCGCGCGGCCATCGAGGCCATGCCGGAAGGCTGCGTAGTGGTGGCCGATGCCATGGGGATCACCGGCGCCGGCATTTTCGGCGACATCTTGTGCATGCGCATGATCAAGCGCGGCGTCGTAGGGCTCGTCACCGACGGCGCCATGCGCGACAAGCACGGCGTGCTCCAGACCGGCTTGCCGGTCTGGTCCGCGGGGGTCGCCGCGCCGGCGTCCGTCAATCAGCTCACCTTTGTCGGCTGGAACGAGCCGATCGGCTGCGGCGGCTGCGCGATTTTCCCGGACGATATCATCGTGGCCGACGATGACGGCGCGGTGGTGATCCCGGCGGCGCTCGCCGACTTCGTCGCCAGCGAGGGCGCCGAGCACGAATTGTTGGAGACCTGGCTGGTGGAGCAGGTGGAGAAGGGCGAGAAGCTGCCCGGCCTTTATCCGCCCAACGAAGAGAACAAGAAGCGTTACGAGGCGTGGAAGAAGACACGCTGATGTTCTTCGTCCTCTCTAAAACCGCCGCGTTCTTCCTGCTGCCGTCCAATTTCCTGTTCGCGCTCGGTCTCGTCGGCTTGGTGCTGCTGTTCACGCGTTGGCGCCGCGCCGGCACCCGGTTGCTGGCGGCGAGCTTCGTGCTGCTGGCGCTCGCCGCGTTCCTGCCGATCGGCGGCACGCTGATGCATATGCTGGAGCAGCGGTTTCCGCCCTGGAACCCGGCGCGCGGCGCGCCCGACGGCATCGTCGTGCTTGGCGGCACGATCTCACCGAGGCTGTCGCGCATTTATCATTCGGTCCAGCTCAGCGGCAGCGCCGAACGCGTCACCGTCATCGCCAAGCTGGCGCGCGATTATCCGAAGGCCCGCATCGTCTATTCCGGCGGCGACGCCAGTCTATTGGGCAATGGTGGTCGTGAGGCGGACTATCTTTATCCACTGCTCGACAGCTTCGGCGTTGCACGCGACCGCGTGCAGTTGGAGAACCGCGCGCGCAACACCTACGAAAACGCGGTCCTGGTCAAAGCATTGGTCAAGCCGAAGCCGGGCGAGCGCTGGCTGCTCGTGACCTCGGCCGTGCATATGCCGCGCGCCGTCGGCTGTTTCCGGCGTGTGGGATTCCCGGTCGAGGCCTATCCGGTCGATTGGCACACGACACCGGAACTGCGGCTGTCGTTGAGTTGCAAATTCGCAAGCGGCCTGTCGGTGTTGGACTTTGCCGCGCACGAATGGCTCGGCTTGATCGTTTATCGGATCACGGGACGCACCGGCAGCTTGCTGCCCGCACCTGCCGGCTCCTGATCGCCACGCAGGCGAATCACCCACCAGCCGCGCCCTTTGATTGTTACAGGCGCATGACGGCAGTATTCTTTGCCTGTTCGGGGCGATTCGTGCGCCCGCGTCCGCGTGAACCAAGCGTACGCGCGCACCATCCGCGTGATGCCTCATCGTGATTGCTCATGAGGAGGGGATCGACCATGGCGCTCGGCAGCTATTTCGGGATTGCGCGCGCGGCGGCGCGGCCCGCCGACAATGACAATGCCGCTCATACCGTCACCCCCACCTATCTTGGCGCCGGCCTCGTCGCGGGCTGGGACGAGCGCGTCACGACCGCGGTGGCGGTATCGGCGGCGGTGGCGGTGGTGGCGCTGATCGCGCTGCTGATGGCTTCGATCGGGCCCTAAGCTCCGCGCCATCGGGGTGCTGCGCGCCGCTTGAGCGAGGCCTTCCGCTCGTGCCACCATGCGCGGACGGAGGCCTTCCCATGCCGCAGAAAATTACCGTCGGATACAAAGAATTGTGCGAGGCCGCCGAGCGCGAGGTCGAGACGCTGCCGGTCGGCGAGGCGATCGAGCTTGCCGGCCGCGACGACACCGTGCTGGTCGACATCCGCGACGTGCGCGAATTGCAGCGCGAGGGCAGGGTGCCCGGCGCCTTCCATTGCCCGCGCGGCATGCTGGAGTTCTGGATCGACCCGGCCAGCACCTATCACAAGAAGGTCTTCGATCAGGACAAGAAATACGTGTTCTTCTGTGCCGGGGGCTTACGCTCCGCGCTCGCCGCGCAAACCGCGCAGCGCATGGGGCTCAAGCCCGTCGCCCATATCAGGGGCGGCTTCGGCGCATGGAAGAAGGCCGGCGGCCCGGTCGATCTGCCCGAGGACATGCCGGGCGAGCACCACGCAAGCAAAAAGGCGTGACAGGCATTCAGGCCTTTCATTGCAGCAATCGAAAAAATGCGTTTGCGCGAAGGCCGTGCGCCACGCAGTTTTACGGCGCAAGGGGTTGAGCCATGGCGCTGACGTTGGTGATCGGCAACAAAAACTATTCGTCCTGGTCGCTCAGGCCCTGGATCGCGATGAAGGTTGCCGGCATCGATTTCGCCGAGATCGTGATCCCGCTCTACGAGCCGGGCAGCCGCGAGGCGGTGCTGAAACATTCCCCCGCCGGCAAGGTGCCGGTGCTGATTGACGGCGAGCAGCACGTCTGGGAAACGCTCGCCATTCTCGAACATCTGGCGGAGAAATTCCCCGCCGCCCGGCTGTGGCCTGCCGACGCCCGCGCGCGCAGCCACGCCCGCGTGGTGGCGGCCGAAATGCACGCCGGCTTCATGGCGCTGCGCAAGGCCTGTCCGATGAACCTATGGCTGCCGCCCAAGCCGCGGCCCCAATCCGCTGAAGTTATGGCCGATGTTGCCCGTATCGAGGCGATCTGGCGCGATTGCCGCGCTCGTTTTGGCGGGCAACATGGTGGCCCATTCCTGTTCGGCGGATTTGGCGCCGCCGATGCCATGTATGCCCCGGTGGTGGCGCGGCTGCACCATTATGGGATTCCGGTCGGCGAGGACGCCGGTGGCTACATGGAGGAGGTCATGGCGCTGCCGGCCTGGACCGAATGGCGGGACGCAGCGCTCAAAGAACCCTGGATCATGCGCCATAACGAGCCGGATTGGCCCCTGGCGCGCGGGATCGCGCAGCGGCAATAATTAAAACTTGGCAATCTTGCCGCTGTGGCGATCTGTGGCGGGCCCCATCCAAAATTTTGTCAAGATTGTGCGCACTATGCGCTCAACTTCTCACGGCAGAAAGCCGTGTTTCCATAAAGGGGGTGACACGCTTGCTACGGGCCGGCCAACCGGCCCGGGAGGGTAGCCATGCGAGTCCGTTTCCTTGCGATCATTGGTTTGTGTCTTGCGCTCGCCGCACCGGCTTTCGCCGCCGACGACGCGCCGAATGTCAAAGGGCTTTATCTTCTAACCGACTATCCTGCGGTCACCGTGCAGCCGGGGACCACATCGACCGTCAATCTAAAATTGCGCGACTACGGCCTGGCGCCAGAGCGGCTTTCGCTCTCGGTGTCGGGCGTGCCGCAGGGCTGGACCGCGACGTTGCTCGGCGGCGGTCAACCCATCGCCGCGGCCATGCCTGCCACCAACGACAGCGTCAATTTCGATCTGCGGCTCGACGTGCCGAAGGACGCCAAGATCGGCACGCACACGCTGACCGTCAGCGCGGCAGGCACGACGGCACGTGTTTCGCTGCCGGTGGCGGTGACGCTCGCCAAGCAGTTACCGGCCAAGCTGTCGGTGCAGCCGGAACTGCCGGAGTTGCGCGGTTCTTCGAGCTCAAGTTTCCAATATACGCTGCACGTCAAGAACGACAGCGGCAAGAAGCTGCTGGTCAGCCTCGCTGCCGACGCGCCGCGCAATTTCGACACCTCATTCACCGAGTCCTATGGCAGTCAACAGTTGACCGCGGTCCCGATCAAGGCGGGCGAATCGAAGGATGTGAAGCTTAAAGTGACGCCGCCCAGCACGGTCGATGCCGGTCATTACGGTGTGGCGGTGCATGTCGCCGCCGAAGGTGCCAAAGCCGCGACCAAGGTGTCGCTCGACGTGACGGGTCAGCCCAAACTCAATCTTGCCGGCCGCGAAGGCATTCTCAGCGCCAGCGCCACCGCCGGCGACGAGAGCTCGGTACCGGTGATTGTCACCAATACCGGGACAGCGCCGGCCGATAACGTCAAGCTGTCGGCGAGCGCGCCGACCGGTTGGAAGGTCACCTTCGCGCCCAAGACCATCGAACGCATCGCGCCCAACCAGCACAAGCAGGTCACCGCCAGTATCCGTCCGCCGTCCAAGGCGATCGCGGGCGACTACGTCAATACGTTCACCGCTTCCACCAATGGCGAAACCGGCACGGCCAATTTCCGCGTCACCGTGACCACCTCCACCATGTGGGGCGTCGCCGGCGTCGGCATCATCGGCGCCGCGCTTTTGATCATGGTGGGGGCCGTCATCCGGTTCGGCCGGCGATGATGGAAAACCCAGTCATCGAGGCTAAGGGCCTCACCAAGCGCTATGATACGGCGACGGCCGTCGATGGCGTGAACTTCACCGTCGGCGCCGGCGAAATCTTCGGTCTGCTCGGGCCGAACGGCGCCGGCAAGACCACCACCATCTTGATGCTGCTCGGCCTGACCGACATCACGGGAGGCGAGGCGCGCGTGTTCGGCCACGATCCGATGCGCGAGCCCTTGGCGGTCAAGCGGCGGGTCGGCTATCTGCCGGACACCGTCGGCTTCTACGACAACATGACGGCGGCCGATAATCTGCACTACACCGGCCGCCTGATGGGACTGCGCTCGGCCGAGCGCAGAGAGAAGATCGCCGCCGCGCTCGCGCGCGTGGGCTTGAGCGACGTGGCGGAAAAGCGGGTCGGCACCTTCTCGCGCGGCATGCGTCAGCGGCTCGGCCTCGCCGAGATCGTGATGAAGGACGCGCGCATCGCCATCCTCGACGAGCCGACCAACGGCCTGGATCCGCAGGCGAGCGTCGAACTGCTCGATCTCATCCGTTCGCTCAAATCCGCCGGGGTGAGTATCCTGCTGTCCTCGCATCTGCTTGACCGGGTGCAGAGTGTGTGCGACCGGGTGGCGCTGTTTAATGCCGGCCGCATCGCGCTCATGGGTACGGTCGGCGAGCTCGGCCGCCACGTATTGGGCGGCGGCTACACGGTGGAAGTAGAAGCCGAAAGCAGCGACGGCATCGCCAAGCGGCTATCCGCGCTCGCCGGCGTGCGCAGTCTGGAAGCGCCGGCGCCCGGCCACTTCCGCATGACCTGCGATCGCGATTTGCGCGCCGAAGCCGCCGCCGCGGTGGTGGCAGCGGGCGGCCGGCTCAAGCAGCTCAAGCTCGACGAGCCGAGCCTGGAAACAATCTATACCCACTATTTCCAACGGGCGGCGGCGCAGAAAGCGGAGGCCCGTCATGCGGCGTGAAGGCTCTCCCTGGCAGGGCCTCGGCGTGGTGATGCTGAAGGAACTGTCCGACCATCTCGCGTCCGCGCGCATGCGGGTGCTGGAATGGCTGGTGGTGCTGGTCGCGCTCGCCGCGGTCTACGCCGCCATCACGCAGGTGCGTGCCGTGACCGCGCAGGATCCCTTCCTGTTCCTGCGCCTGTTCACCACCGCGCGCGATCCGCTGCCGTCGTTCGTGTCGTTCCTCGGCTTCCTGGTGCCCTTGATGGCGATCGGGCTCGGCTTCGACGCGATCAACGGCGAGCACAACCGGCGCACGCTCTCGCGCGTGCTGTCGCAACCGATCTATCGCGACGCGCTGCTGTTCGGCAAATTCCTCGCCGGGCTGATCACGCTCGCCATCAGCCTGATCGTGTTGTGGCTCCTGGTGATCGGGCTCGGCCTGTTGATGTTGGGCGTGCCGCCGGGCGGCGCCGAGATGGGACGCGCGCTGATCTTCCTTGCCGTCACCATCGCCTATGCCGGGGTGTGGCTCGCGCTTGCCATGCTGTTCTCGGTCATCTTCCGCTCGCCGGCGACGGCGGCGCTGGTTACGCTCGGGCTGTGGCTGTTCCTGACCGTGATCTGGCCGGCACTGGCGCCGGCGGTGGCGCAGGCCGTGGTGCCGTCGGACGATCAGGCAACGCTGGTCATCACCGCGCAAATGCTGTCGCGGCTGTCGCCATCCACGCTCTACGGCGAATCCGTGCTCGCGCTCCTGCATCCATCGACCCGCGCGCTCGGGCCGGTCTATCTCAGCCAGCTGCAGGGCGCCGTGATGGGATCGCCGCTGCCGCTGTGGGACAGCGTCATGGTGGCCTGGCCGCAGATCGTCGGCCTCATCGCCGCCAGCATCCTGCTGTTCGTCGGCGGCTACGTCGTTTTCCAGCGACAGGAAGTCAGAGCGTAATTGCTGAAGAGGGGAGCCGGATCGTCATCCTGAGGATCGAAACTCAGGATGACGCGCTCCCGCGCAGGCGTTTCACGAGTTCTTCGATGAACGGCCGCTGCGCCGGCAGGATCTTGCGGCGCGCGGTCGCCACCTTGAAATAGGCGATGCGGTCGACCTCGGGGAAACTCTGCCGCTTGCCCGAGCGCGGCGGCCATTCCATCTCGAACTCGTTGCTTGCGAAAGCGGCGAGATCGAAATCGCCCTCGATCGCAAAGGCGTGCACGGTCTTGCCGCTCTTCTGGCGGATCGGCCTGAGCGGCATGAATTCGCCGTCGGCGGTAAACCCGGTCTCCTCGTTGAACTCGCGCCTGGCGCAGGCCAGTACGTCGTCGGTTTCCACCAGCCCCTTGGGGATCGACCAGGCGCCGGCGTCCTTGTTGCGCCAATAGGGCCCGCCCGGATGGGCGAGCAGCAGCTCCAGGCCGCGGTTGCGGCGGAAGGCGAGTATGCCGGCGCTGACCTCGGAACGGTGCGACATGGTCTACAGCCCGCCACCACAAACGGCCAAGAGCTTCAGTCTACCACCGTCGGCGGTGAACCAAAGTTCCACTGAAGCGTTAGGATCAGACCCGGTCTTCCGTCCGGCGCTACGTTAACAGGAACAACACCGCAGTCGCATGATTCTTACGCCTAGCCGGAACGTGTGGTGCACGGCGAAGGCGAATCGCGCGGCCGTGCTCGTCGACGCCGCTGCCTATTTCGGCGCCGTGCGGCGCGCCATGATCAAGGCACAACGCTCGATCCTGGTCGCCGGCTGGGACATTCACAGCCAGACGCGCCTGGTCGGCAGCGATGGCGCGGCCGACGACGGTTATCCGGAGCAGTTTGCCGAATTTTTAGGCGCGCTGGTCGACAAACGCCCGGAGCTCGACATCTGCCTGCTGCTTTGGGACTTCTCCGTGCTCTACGCGGCCGAGCGCGATCCGTTTCCCACGCTCACCTTGCGCTGGAATACGCCGAGCCGCATCCGCCTGTGCATGGACGATTGCGTGCCGCTCGGCTCGTCCCAGCACCAGAAGCTTGTCGTGGTGGACGACGCGGTGGGCTTTTCCGGCGGCATCGATATGACCATCCGGCGCTGGGACACCAGCGCGCACAGGCTCGACGAGCCGGCGCGTGTCGATCCTGCCGGCAAGCCCTACCGGCCGTTCCACGACGTGCAGATGATGGTGGACGGAGAGGCCGCGCGCTCGCTCGGAGATTTGGTGCGATCGCGCTGGGCGAGCGCCGCCTGCGAGACCCTGTCCCCCACCGATTGCGACAGCGATCCCTGGCCCGAGCAGGTCAAGCCGGATTTCGAGAACGTCACCGTCGGGATTTCCCGCACCCAGCCGCGCTACGAGGACGAGGCGCAGCACTACGAAGTCGAGCAGCTTTTCCTCGACTGCATCGACGACGCCGAGCATTCGATCTACATCGAGAATCAGTTTCTCACCGCACCGCGTATCGCCGAGCGGCTTGCGCGGCGTCTTGCCGAGCGTCCGGAACTCGAAGTGCTGATCGTCACCCTCGACGCCCACGATTCCTGGCTCGAGGCGCACAGCATGCTGGCCGGCCGCATCCGCTTCGCGCAGACCCTGAAAGAAGCCGGCGGCGACCGCGTGCTGCTGGTGTATCCGCAGGTCGCCGACGGCGGGCGCAGCGTCGCCACCATGGTGCACGCCAAGGTGATGATCGTCGACGACAAGATCCTGCGCGTCGGCTCCGCCAACCTCAACAACCGCTCGATGGGCACCGACACCGAATGCGATCTGGTGATCGTCGCCGGCAATGGCGACGAGCGTGCCCGCATCGCGCATACCCGCGCGCGCCTGTTGGGCGATCATTGCAGCGCCACGCCCGAGGAGGTATGCGCCGCGCTCGATGCGGCGGGCGGCTCGCTGGTCGAGGCCGCGCGCAGACTCGGCCGCGACGGCCACAGCCTCGAGCCCCTGGTCGACGATCCCCAGCAGGCCGGCGAACTGCTCACCGTGTTCCAGAACGTCGCCGATCCCGAGCGGCCGGTCGGCGCCGAGGAATTCGTGGGCAAGATGTTCGGCGGCTACCTGCAGACGCGCCACATCGGCACGGTGCTCAAGGTGATCCTGGGCGGCTTGGTGGTGCTCGGCATTGCGATGGCTTGGCAGTTCGTGCCGCTTGCCGATCCCAAGACCGTGAAGGCTGCTTTCGGCGCCATTGCCGGCGGCCACTTTTCGCCCGTTCTGGTGGTCGCGGCATTTCTTGTCGGCGGCTTCGTGATGTTTCCGGTGGTGATGCTGATCGGCGCCACGGCGGCGGTTTTCGGCCCGTACCTGGGCTTTACCTATGCCGCGCTCGGCGCGCTTGCCAGCGCGCTCGCCAGCTATGCGATCGGCGCCGCCGTCGGCAAGCGCACGCTGCGCGATCTGCTCGGCCCCAGGCTCAATCGGCTGCGCCAGCGTGTCGCCCGGCGCGGCGTCGTGACGGTCGCCGCGGTGCGGCTGGTACCGATCGCGCCTTTCACCATGGTCAATCTGGTGGCGGGCGCCAGCGGCATTCCGGTGTTCGACTTTGTGGCCGGCACGTTGCTCGGCATGCTGCCCGGCCTGATCATGATTTCCGCGGTCGGCCACCAGCTCGCGCAGATTTTCACCGCGCCGTCGGCGAGCGACCTCGCGCTGCTGGCCGGTTTGGTTGTCGCCTGGATCGGGCTGTCGATCGGCGTTCAGGCCGCTATCTCGCGCTACTGGAGCGACGGGCGGTGAGCGTGCCGCGGCAGACTGCTTTGCGCGTCATGACATGGAATATCCACGGCGCGCTCGGGCGCAATCCGCGCTTCGATCTGGCGCGCGTGGTCGATCTGATCCGGGGCTGGGACCCGGATATCGTGGCACTGCAAGAGGTGGACTCGCGCCGCGCGCTGGCGGGCGGCGCCAACCCGTTTGAGTTTCTGCCCGGTGCCGTCGGTCTTTACGGCATCGGCGCCAAATCGATCATGACCAAGGACGGCGACTACGGGCAGATGCTGATCAGCCGCTGGCCGCTTCAGGCGCAGGAGGTGTGCGACATTTCCTACCGGGAGCGCGAGCCGCGCCGCGCCATCCGCGCCGACGTGGAGACGCCGGCCGGCCCGGTGCGTGTCGTCGCCACCCACCTGGGTTTGAGCGTGCGCGAGCGACGCGAGCAGGTACGGGCATTGACCGAACTGGCGGCCGGGGAGGGACCCGCGGTGGTGCTCGGCGATTTCAACGATTGGTTCTGGCCGGGTTCGGTGCGCGTCGCTCTGTCGCGGAGCTTGCGCGGGCGCACGCGCTATCGCACCTTCCCGGCGTCGTTTCCGCTGCTGCGGCTCGACTGCGTCTATTGCCGGCCGGCGCGCGCCATGATCGACAGCTTCGTGGATCGCGCCGCGCGCACGCTTTCGGACCACCTACCGGTGATCGCCGACCTCACCACGGCCGCTCGGCCGAATTCGTGACGTGCTCGCGGTCGGGCGCCGTGAAGCAGATGCCGACACACAGATAGGGCAGGTCGGGATGCGGGTTGTGCCCGCGGTGAAATTTGGCGATCGGCTCGGAATAGACGTCGCCGGCCTTCGCTTTCACCAGCACGCCCTCCTGGAAATGCGCCTCGAACACGCCCTGCAGCGCCACGAAGAAGGTCGCGCCGTTGTGGCAGTGCCAATTGGTAAAGCCGCCCGGCACGATTTCGGCGGTGTAGATCTGCACCTTTGCCTGCGGGTCGCGCGGCAGCGAGGCGTAGAGCGTTTCCAACAGTACGTTGCGGTGGAAGCCGCGCCCGGCGGGCACAAGCCCATCGAGCTTGAGCTTCAGGTCCTTGTAGTCGTCCAGTTGGGCTTGCATGACCGGCCTCCGTCGCATGGCTGCGGGAAGCCTAACGGTCGGTTCGCGGCGCGTGAAGACGCAAAAAAGGAGAGCCCGGCCGCCTGGCCGGGCTCTCGGGTTTTAATTGCTCAGGTCCGCCGTTTACTTGTTGACGGACTCCTTGACCTTGTCGGCTGCGTCCTTGGTCGCCTCGGCAGCCTGCTCGGTGGCGTCCTTGGCGGCGTCCTTGGCCTGGCCGTAGGCGTTCTGCGCCTTGCCGGCGATCTGGTCGCCCTTGCCTTCGCCTTCGAGCTTGCGGTCGCCGGTCGCCTTGCCGACGGTTTCCTTGACCTTGCCTTTAGCCTCTTCGAAGCTACCTTCGACGCGGTTCTTGTCCATGACTCCCTCGTGTCGGTTTGTGCATTGATCGGTGAGTCAACGTCCCGTGCGTGCGGAAGTTCCGCGGCACGTCCGCGTGTCAAATGACATGTGGCTGGCCGCAAACGAAGCGGCCGGGATGGTTCCCGGCCGCGCACTTATTTTCGACGACGGTTCTCAGGTCTCGAGAATCGCGACGATCTCGTGGTCGCTCGGATCGATGACGACGATTTGATCGCCGACCATGATGAAATAGTAGCCGTGCCAATCGGGATAAACATCGACCACTTCCGCCGGCAGCGGGTAGTAGTGCACGCTTCTCGGCACGCGGGCGCCGACACGCACCGAGATGTTCAGATGCGTCGAGTGCACGTTCTGCTTTTTGATGATGGTCGTGATCTTGGTGCGCTGCTGGGTCGAGAGCTTGGCCGCACCGGAAGCGGCACCCTGGCCGGTGGTCGATTGTTTCGATTGGGCGGATTCATTCGTCTTCGCCGAAGCATCGGGCTTGCTCTGCGCGTTTTCCTGCGTCTTCTGACGCCAGGCTCGGTTTGCGAGGACTTGTTCATTTCCTCCTTGCCGCCGCTCTGGCTGCGGTTCATCTCGCTCTTGCTCGATTCCGAACCGTTCGCGTCCGCGCCGGTGGTTTCCGACTCGCTCTTGACGCCGGCCTTGCCGTGCTCGCCGGCGTTCATGTCCGCCTTGTTGTGCTCGTTTACGTTCATCTCATGGCCGCCCGCGCCGGTGGTCTCGGCGCCGACATGTCCGCGCGCGTGCGATCCGGCGTGCATGGGCGGCGCGATTTTCTCGGCCGGCGCGTGGCGTTGGGCCGCGGGTGCCCGTTCCGGCATCGTCTGCGCGGACGCGGCACCGGCCGCAATCAGCAGCGCGGCGGCGGCGGTGGATAACAAGTGCAGTTTCTTCATTTCAGGCCTCCTCTGGGTGTCCCCGAGTTTCTTGAACGTCGCGTCGTGACGCGTGTTCCCAAATTTCCGTGCCGCCGGTTCCCCGCCATTGCGTTCCGGGTTCCGCCAAGGCAACCTCGCGGCGGCAGTCAGGGGAGGGTGGCTTGGCGATTCTGACGTCGACGATCGACCGGGGAGCGGCCGAATTCCGCGCCAATGCCGAGCGCATGGCCGCGCTGGTTACGGAACTTGCCGAGCGCCGCGCGCAGGCCGCGCTCGGCGGCCCGCCGAGATCGCGCGAGCGCCACGTCGCGCGCGGCAAGTTGTTACCGCGCGACCGCGTGATGAACCTGATCGACCCGGGCTCGCCGTTTTTGGAACTGTCGCCACTCGCCGCCTATGGCATGTATGAGGACGCCATTCACGGCGCCGGGCTCATTACCGGCGTCGGCCGCATCGAGGGCCGCGAATGCGTGGTGGTATGCAACGACAACACCATCAAAGGCGGCACTTATTATCCGATGACGGTGAAGAAGCATTTGCGCGCGCAGGAGATCGCGCGCGAAAACCGGCTTCCTTGCATCTACTTGGTCGACTCCGGCGGCGCCAACCTGCCGCAATGGCCGGACGTGTTTCCGGACCGCGAGCATTTCGGCCGCATCTTCTACAATCAGGCCACGATGTCCGCGCTCGGCATTCCGCAGATCGCAGTGGTGATGGGTTCGTGCACCGCCGGCGGCGCCTATGTGCCGGCGATGTCGGACGAGGCCGTCATCGTCAAGAACCAGGGCACGATCTTTCTGGGCGGGCCGCCGCTGGTGAAGGCGGCGACCGGCGAGGTGGTGAGCGCGGAGGATTTGGGCGGCGGCGATCTGCACACGCGCCGGTCGGGCGTCGCCGACCACCTGGCGCAGGACGACCATCACGCCTTGAGCATCGCGCGCCGCATCGTCGGGCATCTCAACACGCGCAAGAGCGTCGACATTCCGCTGGCCGAGCCGCGCCAGCCTGCGCTCGACCCGGCCGAGCTCGACGGGGTGGTGCCGGTCGACCTCAAAAAGCAATACGATATTCGCGAAGTGATCGCGCGCCTGGTGGACGCCTCCGAGTTCGACGAGTTTAAGCAGCTTTACGGGCCGACGCTGGTCTGCGGCTTCGCGCATATTCACGGCATGCCGGTCGGCATCCTCGGCAACAACGGCATTCTGTTCTCGGAAAGCGCACTGAAAGGTGCGCATTTCATCGAGCTGTGCTGCCAGCGCCGCATTCCGCTGTTGTTTTTGCAGAACATCGTCGGCTTCATGGTGGGGCGCGAAGCCGAAGCTGGCGGCATCGCCAAGGACGGCGCCAAGCTGGTGACGGCGGTCGCCTGCGCCAACGTGCCGAAGATCACGCTGGTGGTCGGCGGCTCCTACGGCGCCGGCAATTACGGCATGTGCGGGCGGGCCTATTCGCCGCGTTTCATGTTTACCTGGCCGAACGCGCGCGTCGCCCTGATGGGCTCGGAGCAGGCGGCCTCGGTGCTGGCCACCGTCAAGCGCGACAATATCGAGGCCGGCGGCGGCACCTGGCCGGCGGCGGACGAGGAAGAATTCAAGGCGCCGATCCGCGCGCAGTTCGACGAGCAGGGCAATCCCTATTACGCCACCGCGCGGCTGTGGGACGACGGCATCATCGCGCCTTCCGAGACGCGGCGCGTTTTGGCACTGGCTTTCAGCGCGGCGCTCAACGCGCCGGTGGAGGGGACGAAGTTCGGGGTGTTTAGGATGTGAGCGAGGTGGCTGTGCCGAAATTGATCAAACCCTTGTTGCTCTCGCTGGCAGTAGGCGCCGGCCTTTCCGCGCCTGCCTACGCCATCGATCTCGAGCCCGGGCTCTGGCAGGACATCGTGATGGGGGAGACGAACGGCAAGCCGATGCCGCGCCGGGTCTCGACCAATTGCGTCACGCCCGAGGACGCCAAAGATACCGTCGAGCGGGCGAAAGAAAACCTGAAGAAGTCGATGCAAGGCCATGCCGACAAGTGCAGCAAGCTCGACATCCGGCAGAACGGCAACGTCATCACCTTCGAAATGAAATGCGGGGGCGGCAAGCAGGGCTCGGTTGAAGCCACCACGGTCATCACCGTTCATTCGCCGCGCCACACCACCAATGTAGCCGACGCGAGCATCGCGTTCATGGGACAGAAAATGGTCTCGCACGTCACGACCGATTCCAAATGGCTCGGGTCAAAATGCGACAAGTAATGCTCTGGGCTTCGCTGCTCGCCGCCTGCCTCTTGGCGGCACCCGCCCGCGCCGAGATCAAGCTCGATCCCGGCACCTGGCAGCAGGTCGAGACCGGCACCGAAGACGGTAAGCCGGCCGCGTCCGTCACCTATAGCGATTGCCTCACGCCGGAGCAGGCGCGCGATCCGATCAAGGCGCTGGGCGCGCTCAAGGATATCGGCGGCCTGATCGGCCAGTATTGCCAGACCTTGCAGGTGCATCAGGACGACAACGCGGTTTCCGTCGACCTTGCCTGCGGCAACGAGAAGGCGAACTACATCGCCGTCAAGCTCGACTTCAAAATCGCCGACACGCGTCACTATAGCGGCACGATCAAATCGACCTTCGTGTTCAAGGGCAAGAAGACGACCTCGGACAAGGCAATCGAGGCCAAATGGCTCAAGGCCGAATGCGAAAAGAAGTAGCTCAGCGCCCGGCGAGCCACAGTACTAGGCTGAGCACCACCGAGAGCACGATCGAGGTGACGATCGGAAAATAGAAGGTAGTATTGCCGCGCGTGAAAGAAATATCGCCGGGCAGGCGGCCGAGGCCGAGCTTGGCGAGATAGGGCCAGAGCAGACCGGCCACCACCAGGATCAGCCCTAAACTGATGAGAAATCGCGCCATGCGCACCTCGTGTTTTTGACATAAGCTCGCCGCCGCCGCGCGGCAAGCGCGGCAAGGGAACGCGCAAAGCAAAGCGCGAAAAGGGAGGCCGCCATGGCAGAGACCTACAAATCCGCCCTCATCGTCGGGACCGGCTCGGGGCTTTCGGCCTCGGTCGCGCGCGCTTTCGCCAAGGCCGGCATGAAGATCGTGCTCGCCGCCCGCTCTGCCGACAAGCTCAGCGCGCTCGCCAAGGAGACCGGCGCCACCACGCATGCTTGCGACGCTGCCGACCGCGCCCAGGTCGAGAAGCTGTTTGCCGACCTCGACAAGACCGGCGCGCCCGACGTGGTGGTCTACAATGCCAGCTACCGCACGCGCGGTCCCTTTCTCGATCTCGATCCGGTGGAGGTCGAAAAGTCGCTGCGCGTGTCGGCTTTCGCCGGATTCCTGGTGGCGCAGGCGGCCGTGCGCCGCATGTTGCCGCACGGCCACGGCGCGGTGCTGCTCACCGGCGCCTCGGCCAGCGTGAAGGGCTATGCGCAGTCGGCGCCCTTCGCCATGGGCAAGTTCGCGCTGCGCGGGCTGGCGCAAAGCATGGCGCGCGAATTGTCGCCGCGCGGCATTCACGTCGCGCATTTCGTGGTCGACGGCGGCATCCAAAGCGCGCGCCGGCAGTCGCCGCCCGACGCGCCGGATTCGCTGCTCGATCCCGACGCCATCGCCGAGACCTATCTGCACGTGTTGCGCCAACCGCGCAGCGCCTGGAGCTGGGAGGTCGAGCTCCGGCCCTGGGTGGAGAAGTTTTAGCGGCCCAGCGCGCCGATTAGCGTGTCCCAGTTCACGAACGGCTGCGCCGGACCGACGCGCATGCGGCCGGTATCGTGCAGATAGGCCGAGCCGAGCATCAGTCCGGCGCCGCAGATAACCCCCAGCACGAATCTCATTGCCGCCTCCCCAGAAAAATCCGGCTACGCCGGTTTTCCAGTTACGCATGATATCCCATATTGGATGCGGACGCTGGCAGCGGCGGCAATACCAGCCGCTCGTTCGATAAAGCGAGGGTGAGCCCGCTGGTGACACGGGCTTTTGCCGCCGCCGCCCCGCCGCTTGACAGGGATCGCCGGGAACTGGACCGTAGCCTGCATTCGCAACGGCCCAGGTCCCGCCAATGTCCCTCAAGACAGTCGTAATCGCGCTCGCCGTGTTTGCCTATCCGCTTGGCGCCTGGGCGCAGTCGCCGCCGGCGGAGCCCAATGTCCCGCATCCGCCCGGGGCGCACGAGCCGTATCCCGCGCCGCCCCATCCGCCGGGCGCGCATGAGCCGGCTCCGCCCGCGGAGCCCGCGGTCCCGCATCCGCCCGGCGCGCATAAGGACAAATCGTCGTCCGCGCTGCCGAAGGCCTATGTGCCCGGCCTCGAAGTGTTCATGACGTTCATCCAGGGCGAGCACGCCAAGCTCTGGTATGCCGGCCGTGCGCGCAACTGGCCGCTCGCGGCATATGCGCTCGCCGAGATCAAGGAAGTCATGTCGGACGTGCAGGACCAAGTGCCGACCTTCAAGGACCTGCCGCTCGCCGACATGCTCGACGCCGTCATCACCGGCGAGATCGCCGGGCTCGAAAAGGCGGTCGATGCCAAGAGCCCCAAGGCCTTCGCCGCCGGTTACGACAAGCTCACCGCCGCCTGCAATGCCTGCCACCAGGCGACCGGCAACGGCTTCATCCGCATCCGCCGCCCGCACGGTCGCGCCTTTCCCAATCAGGACTTCTCGCCGAAGAAGTGACATCTTGACAGCGCGGTGGCTGGCCGCAGCGCGCCGTGCGTGCTAGAGGCGGGCGCCATGGCCAGTGCCGACGACATCAAAGAGCTCGCGCCCACCGGCACTTTGCGCGTGGGCGTCGTCACCGCGCCGGCGGCCTCGGTCTTCTTCGCCATTCGCGACGGTGAAGCGGTGCGCGGCGTCACCGTCGATCTGCTGCGCGCCTTCGCCGGCACGCTCGGGTTGCCTCTCGACCTGCAGGTCTACGACAATTCCGGCCAGGTCACCGAGGCGGTGACGAGCGGCACCTGCGATGTCGCCTTCATGCCGCACGACGCCGCGCGCGCGCAGAAGGTCGATTTCGGCCCGCCGTATTTCATCATCGAGAGCACCTATCTGGTGCCGGCAGGTTCAAACGTTCAAAGCATCGACGAGGTGAACAAGCCGGGCGTGCGCGTCGTGGCCATTGCCGGCACCACGACCGGGCGCAGCGCGCAACGCACCGCGCCTGCCGCCACGCATATCGAAGTGCCGAGCGTCGACAAGATGACGGCGATGGCGGCGAACGGCGAGGGCGATGCCTTCGCGCTCACCCATGACTCGCTGGCCGGGCTCATGCCGAGAGTGCCGGGCGGGCGCATTTTGCCGGGCCATTTCCAGCAGACCGGCATCAACATTGCGGTGCCCAAGGGCCGCACCGCCGCGCTGAAACTCGCCAGCGACTGGCTCGAAGACGCCAAGAAATCCGGCACGGTGCGCCGCGCCTTCGACGCTGCCGGCTTCAAGGGCGCGGTCGTCGCGTCCTAAGCCGTCTGCTCGAAATATCGGAAGGACGCGTCAGACGACGAGCGCGCCGGCCGGTACCTGCGCGCCGGCAGGGATCGTGCGCGGCGCCTTATTGAGGCTTTCGATCGCATAGCCCGCCGCGGCCTTGTACCCGCTCATGAATTCCGCGCGCTCCTTGGGCGGGATCACATCGTCGATGTTGTCGAAAGTGCCGCCGCAGCGCTCGTCGACCATGTTCAGCAGCCCGAAGGGACCGGCGCCGCGGTTGCGCAGGATGAGCTGCGATATCGGGCCACACAGCTTGTCGTCGTAGGCGGCAAGCGCTTCCGGCGTGACGCCATGCTCGACCATGGCCGCCCCCAGCATCCGAGCGTCGACAATGGCCTGGCTGCCGCCATTGGATCCGGTCGGATACATGGCGTGCGCGGCGTCGCCGATGAGCGCCACCGGACCGTCTTGCCAGGTCGGTACGGGGTCGCGGTCGATCATCGGGTTTTCGTAAACGCTGTCGGCCTGCCGGATCATCGCCGGCACATCGAGCCAGTCCCAGATCCAGTTTTCGAAATGATGGATGAAGTCGTCGGTGCTTACCTGGCGGAACCAGCCGCGCTGTTTCCAGCCCTCGGCATTGTCCATGGTGACTTCCGCAATCCAGTTGATGATCGAAAGGCCGGTCTGCGGGTCGGGATGGGAAATCGGATAGAACACCACGCGCTGGCGATGGGTGCCGAGGCCGACGAAGGATGCACCAGTGCGGATCGGCTTGCCCCAGGTCGTGCCACGCCACATGACCGCGCCGCCCCAGTGGATAGGCGGCTGCGTCGGGTGCATCTGCGCCCTGACCGCGGAATGGATGCCGTCGGCGCCGATCATCAGCGCGCCGGTCGCCTCCGAACGCGCGCCGTCGGCGTGTTCGATCAACGCGGTCACGCCGCCGTCCGGGTTCTTGCGATAGCCGGTTACGCGGCTTCCCAGTTTCACGGCGTCGGTGCCGATCCGCTCCGTCACCATCTTATAGAGCAGCATGAGGAATTGGCCTCGATGCACCGCATATTGCGGCCACCGGTAGCCGGCTTTAAACCCGCGCGACTCCGAATAGATGTCGTTGCCGTTCAATCCGACCAGCGCCCATTCTTTGGCGGGCAGACCCACGCGATCGAGGTCTGCTTGCGTGATGCCGAGATCGTAGAGTTCGCGTACGGCATTGGGCTGCAGATTGATGCCGACGCCGAGCGGGCGCATTTCGCGGACCGCTTCGTAGACGACGCAGGGCACGCCGATCTGGTGCAGGGTGAGGGCGGTGGCCAGCCCGCCGAAGCCGCCGCCGACGATGATGACAGGGTTACGCGACACGCACTTGATCCACACTGTTACTCGATGGAACTCATTACCGTTTGGGCGCAACGGGAGCAAGCCGCGATGGATTTCCGCTGGCGCGAGCTCCCGATGTTCACGGTTTGATTGTCGTCACTCCGCCTTTACCGCGACTTGCGCCGCGGCGATACGCCGGTAGAGCCGGATGCGCCGCGTGATCGGCAGCCAGTCGTAAAGCCAGATCTCGATCGGCCGCCAATTCGCCACCCAGCCGACGATGATCAGGCTCTCCTCCAAGACGCGCGCCACCACGCCGTTGGGCATGAAAGCTGCGACCAGCTGACTGGTCACTAGACAGGCGATCAGCACCGCAATTCCGATGGCCAGCGATCGCCGCCCGACTCGGAAGAGTTCGCGTAGGTCCTGATCGGCCACCTGCGCGCGATAGCCGAAATAGTGCGCGAAGGCTTCCGGGATGACGTCGGCCCGCGGCTTGGCCGCTTCTTCTTCCGGCAGATAGATGACGATGGCGAAGGGTGCCGCTGCCGGCAGCTCGCGCACCCATCCGACCAGGAAGGCTTCGACTTCGCCGTCGATGTCTTTTTCGCGGAAGGGCGAGGGGTCGAACGAATTGAACAGGCTGCCGATCGTGCGCGCGCGCACGGCGATCTCGGTCTGCTGCGGCTCGTTCATCGCATCAGCCACCGCTTGGCGCGTGCTGCGGCGAGATAGAGCAGGGCGGCGCCCGCTAGGCTCCAGCAGACCGTCGGCGCCCACTGCAATACCGCGGTAAAGGCGGGGTCGGTGTTGAAGCCGGTCGCGACCGTCGCCATGCGTGCGAGCGTCGCCAGCGCCAGCGCCGAGAACAGCAGGCCCGCCATGCGGCCCTCGCCGCCGTTCTCGCCGATCGCCAAAGCCGCCGTAAAGGCGCTCATCAGAATGGCGCCCCAGGCGGCGCCGGCGGCGAATTGCGCGACGACCAGTTGCCCGAGCCCTTGCGCGAGATGTGCAGCAACGATGGCGAGCGCGCCGATCAGCGCGGCTGCGCCCATCACCGCGTAGCCGCCGAACCGCTTGGTGATCAGGCTCGCCGGGAACATCGAAATGTTGAACCCGATCCAGAACACCGGCATCAGCCATTGCAGTTGCGCGGCCTGCGTGAAGCGGAGGTACAGCGGCCGGCTCTGCAGCGCGAAGTGGATTTGATAGCCGAGCGCCAGCGCGATCATGGCGAGCACGAACACGATCGCCGGCCGGCTGATGTCGCTGAAGGCGCGCACCGGCGGTGCGGCCGGCGCAGGCTGGGCGCTTATTGACAGCCGGCGCTCGGCCGAGATCATGCCGAGCGTCACCAGCATCAGCACGATGCTGGCGGCCGCGAAAGGCAGCCGCGGATCGAAGTTGCGGAGCGTAGCGCCAATATAGGGCGCAATCGCCGCCGCCAGCCCTAAGCCCAGCATGGCGAGCGCCGACAGGAAGGGGATCGACGGCTTGGCGGCATATTTGCCGAGCAGCATCAGCGGCGGCGCCCGCAGGGCCGAGGAGGTCACGGTCCACACCATGATCGTCAACAGCAGCGGCCCTGCGCCGCGGCCCGCGATCAGCGGCAGCACCAGGAAGGCCGTGCAGGAGAGTGCCGTCGCCGCCACCACCCACCCGCCGAGCCGCCCGATCAGCCGGGTGACTTTGTCGGCGGCGATGCCCGTGGCGAAATCGCAGACCGCGAAGGTCGCCTGGTCGAGCAGCAGGATAAGGATGATGGCCTTGGGCGCGATCCCCGCGGCGCCGGCCAGCTGCGGCAGATAGACGACATAGACCGTCCAGGTGAGCGCGAAGAAGAATTGCAGCGCCGCCAGATACCAGCCGTATTGCCGTGCAGCCCCCATGGCGGCGCTCATAAGGTCACGATCACGTTGCCGATGCTGCCGCGCTCCACCGCCTCGTGCGCGGCGACAATATCGGCCAGCGGATAGGTCGGCTGCGCCACGCGGTTGCTCAGCCGGCCTTCGCTCAGCGCACGGTCGATCGCGGCAACCGTGCGCTCGCGCGCAGCGGCGTCGAGCTCATAGACCAGAAAGAACTGCAGCCGGATGGTATTGACCAGACAGAACGCCGCCGGAACGGCCGCTTCCGGTCCGGTGCCGTAGACGATCACGCTGCCTTTGGGCCGCAACACGCCCGGGATCAGCTTGGCATTGGCCGACAGGTCCATCTCGATCACGGCGTCGACGCCGGCCTTGCCGGTGATCTCCATGACCCGCGCGCCCACGTCCTCGCGCTTGTAGTCGATGGTGTGGTCGGCGCCGGCCTCGCGCGCGACCTTGGCCTTCTCGGGCGAGGAGACGGTGGTGAGCACGCTGGCGCCGGCCGCCTTGGCGAATTGGATGACGTACTGGCTGACCGCGCCGGCGCCGCCGGAGACCAGCAGGCGGGTGCCTTTCTCGGCGCCTGCCAGCACGACCGCGTGATGGGCCGTCATGGCTGGAATGCCGAGGCAGGCGCCTTCCGTAAAGCTCACGCGCTCGGGCAGCGGCACCGCTTGCGCCGCCGGCAGGGCGATGTATTCCGCCGCGGTGCCGAAGGGGCGCTTCCATTGCCCGTTCCAGATCCACACCCGCTCGCCCAGGCGCGCCTGCGCCACGCCGTCGCCCACCTGGTCGATCGTGCCGGCGCCGTCGCTCTGCGGGATGACGCGCGGGAAGGCGATCTTGCGCGCGGTGCCTTGCCGCGACTTCACGTCCGATGGGTTCACGCCGGAAGCGGCGAGTTTGACCCTGACCTCGCCGGGGCCGGCCCGCGGAGTTTCGACCTCGCCGACATGCAAGACTTCCCGCGCCGTGCCGTTCTTTTCGTAATAGGCCGCTCGCATCGCTTACTCCTCTGGCGGCGCAAGGTATCACGGCGATATCGGCGTGGAACCCGGGGTGGGGTCGGTAAATTATCTCAGACACGCATGTGAATGCGGGGTGGGGGACGAAGAGGAGGATCGTTATGCGCTATCGCGTCTACAGCGGACCAAAAGGATCGGAGGATGTCTCCCCGATGGCCAAGGACAAGCTGCTATTCAAGGAATGCACCAGCATGGACGAGGCGCTGTCATGGGCGCGCCATGTGGAGAAAGACGGCCGCCTGCCGTTGCTGATCGAAGGCGATGACGGCACCCGCATGGACCGCCGCGCCATCGTTAATGCGCTGCGCGTCGGCATGCGCGAGGATGTCGGCGGCCAGCCGGGGTATTCGGTCGGCGCGACGCCGCGAGAATGAGAGAGCGGGCTGTCAGGAGGAATTGGCGAGCCGGTGCCATTCGGTGCGGGCGCGGCGGGTTAGATGGCCCCATTTGCGCCCGACCACGTCCCAGTTCACCAGCGGGCGTTCGCTGGCGGCGGGGGCGTTGAGGGCAAGCGCGGCGTGATGTGAATCGTAAAGATACGTAGCGCCGACCGTGAGCGCGGCGCCGAGCACCATTCCGATGAGGAGTCGCATGGCAATCTCCCGTCAGCCCCCTCGGAGAACCCGGCCGCTTCGCTCGGGTTCCCGCCCGGGCGTCCGCAGGCGGGGTTTTGCCGGTTCGGCGCGACGGGTTAAAAGGGCGTTCAGCGTCAAGCTAACCCATTGAAATACCTAAATTTAAGTCTTAAAAAACTTCGCACGCCAACGAAATTTGCTGCTATATTGTGTTCATGAGTACACAGTCAGCAAAAACTGCCCGGCGGTCAGCGAAGTCCGCGGAGCGAACGGTCAAAAAGGGCGCGAAACGCGCCCGCGTAACGACCAAAAAAGCGTCGAAATCGGCCCGAGTCAGCGTCGGCAAGGCGGGCAAGACGGCCGCGCGCGCTCCGAGCGCCGCCAAAACGGCCGCCAGCTCCGGCGTCAAGCCTGCCGAGAAATCGGCCAAGATGATCCGCACCGTGAGCCCGCCGATGCAGCCGATGGTGGCGGTGCCGGACATTCCTGTGCAGGCGCACAAGTACCAGGTCGGTGAGAACGTGTACTACACCTCGCCGACCTTCGGCCGCGCAGCCGCCACCGGCAGCTACACGGTGGTGAAGCTGTTGCCGTCGGAGGGCGACGACTACCAGTACCGGATCAAGAGCTCGGGCGAGGCCTTCGAGCGGGTCGCTAAGGAAAGCCAGCTCGACCGCGCCTAGATTTCGCCATCGCCGTCCGCGATTTCGTCTCCGCCATCGCCTATGATGCCAGCGCCAACCGGCCAGGGGACCGCGGATGCCGATCTACATCACGCAAGGGCGCTACACGCGCGAGGCGGTCAAAGGCATGATCGTGCGGCCGGAAGACCGCGCCGACGCGGTCTCGCGCCTGCTCACCAAGGCGGGCGGCCGGCTGCACGGCTATTACCTCACCTTCGGCGAATACGACTTTCTCGCCATCTTCGAGGTGGCGAGCGACACCCAAGCCGCCGCGGCGCTCCTGGCGGCGGCGGCGGGCGGTGGCGTCACGGGTCTGAAAACCACGGTGGCGATGAGCTCGGTGGAGGCCAAGGGCGCCTTCGCGGCCGCGAGCGATCTGGCGCCCGGTTTCAAATCGGCAGGTGGAACCTGATCGCGTCATGAATGAGCACTTCGCGCGCTATGCTTTGCCGGTGGTTGCCCTTGTTGTGGGCACCGCTGCCGTGGCCGCGCTGCTGATGACGACCTGGCGTCTGGCGCATAACGACCGTGAGGCTGCGGCCCGCGCCGTTTTGGCGCGCGATGCCGCGCTCGACCGCGTGGCGCTCGAGCAAGGCTCCGCGCTCGCCTGTCTCGATGCCGGCGCCGGCGAGACGGTTGAAGCGGCCTGCGAGCAGAAAGTGTTCCGCTCGGCCGAGAGCGCGGCCGGCGCTGTCGCCTATATGGACGCGCGCCTCAAATTGCTGGGCGAAGCGGCGCAAGTGGCGAAGGCGGGCGACAAGCGCATCATGCACACGCTCGCCGCCACGCGCCGCGCGGTCATGCTCGACCGCTTCGGTATCGCCGCCCACGTGCTGGCGACGCGCGACGACTGTACGCCCAAGAAATGCGCTGCTTTCGCATGGGTCGACGACGCCGGCGTGCTCAAGGCCAATATACGCGCCCAGGTCTACGACCAATACGTCTCGCGCTATGCCGGCAGCTGGAATGCGGCGGCGCCGACGCCGAAGGGGCCCGCCGTGTCGCGGGCCGCGCCCGCGCCGGCGGTTCTCGGCCTTGCCGCTGCCCATACCGGCAAGATGCCGGCCCCGATCAAGCCGGGCGAAAAGTGGGATTTCCCCTCGTCGGCCTCGATCCCTCCGGTGACCATCATGGGCAAGGAGCCGCTGCTGCCGCCTGGCGCCAATGCCTCGGCGCAGGCGGCGCCCGAAAAGCCGTCGAAAGGCACCGCGGCGCAAGCCAAGCCGGTGCCGCCTTCGCCACCCGAGCGCCAACCGGCGCATGCGGCGCCCACGCCCGCGCGCTAAGATCGGTCGACCTTGCCGCCCGGGGCCCCATGTTCAAATCCGTCCTGATCGCCAATCGCGGCGAAATCGCCTGCCGCATCGCCCGCACCGCGCGCCGGCTCGGCCTGCGCACCATCGCGGTCTATTCGCAGGCCGACGCCGGCGCGTTGCACGTGCGCGCCGCCGACGAGGCGATCGCCATCGGCCCGCCGCAGCCGGCGCAAAGCTATCTCGCCATCGACAAGATCATCGCCGCCGCCAGACAGGCGCGCGCCGACTGCATCCATCCCGGCTATGGCTTCCTGTCGGAGAACGCCGATTTCGCGCAAAGCTGCCGCGATGCCGGCATCGTCTTCGTCGGACCGCCGCCCGACGCCATCCGCGCCATGGGGCTGAAGGACCGCGCCAAGGCGTTGCTCGAGAAGGCCGGCGTGCCGGTGGTGCCGGGCTATCACGGCGAGCGGCAGGAGGCGAAATTCCTCAAGGAGAAGGCCTACGAGCTCGGCTATCCGGTGCTGATCAAGGCGGTGGCCGGCGGCGGCGGCAAGGGCATGCGGCGGGTCGATAAGCACGCCGATTTCGACGCCGCGCTGGAAGCGGCGCAGCGCGAGGCGCAGAGCGCTTTCGGCGACGCCCGCGTGCTGGTCGAGAAATACGTGAGCGCCCCGCGCCATATCGAGATCCAGGTGTTCGCCGACCGCCACGGCCACGCGATCCATCTCGGCGAGCGCGACTGTTCGCTGCAGCGGCGTCATCAGAAGGTGATCGAGGAGGCGCCGGCGCCCGGCATGAGCGCGGCGCTGCGCAGCGTGATGGGCGAGGCCGCGGTTGCCGCCGCCCGCGCGGTGCATTACGAGGGCGCCGGAACGGTGGAATTTATCGCCGACGGTGCCGGCGGCCTCAAGCAGGGCGGCTTCTGGTTCATGGAGATGAACACCCGCCTGCAGGTCGAGCATCCGGTCACCGAGGCCGTTACCGGCCTCGACCTGGTGGAATGGCAGTTCCGCGTCGCCGCGGGCGAACCGCTGCCGTTGAAACAGGACCAGGTGAACCTTGCCGGCCACGCGGTGGAAGCGCGGCTTTACGCGGAAGACCCCGCGCACAATTTTCTGCCATCCACCGGCAAGCTGATTGCGCTGCAATTTCCACAAATGCAAGAATTACGCGTCGACGCCGGCGTGGAAGCCGGCAGCGAGGTGAGCCCGTTCTACGATCCGATGATCGCCAAGCTGATCGCGCACGGGGCGACGCGCGAGGCCGCGCTCGACCGCCTGGCCGAGGCGCTGGAACGCACAATCGCCGTCGGTCCACGCAGCAATCTCGCCTTCCTCGCCGCGCTCGCCCGGGCGCCGGCCTTTCGGGAGGGCAATTTCGACACCGGCTTCATCGACCGTCATCTCGAGGCGCTCGGCGCTGCCCGCCAGCCGCTCGACAAGGCGGCGGTCGCGCGCGCAGCGCAAGAACTGATCGCGCGTGAGCGCACCCGCCTCGCTGCCGCACGTGCGCCGGATGCGCCGCCGTCGCCGTGGGACGCCGACGACGGCTTTCAATTCTCCGGCAGCCGCACGCTCAAATTGCCGCTGATCGCCGACGGCGAGACCGTGACCGCCGACATCGCCTATGGGCCGCAAGGGACCTCGATCGCCGTCGGCGGCGAGAAACCGGCCGCCGACGCGGTTGCGCTTAGTGCGGGCGAGGCGGTTTATGTGCTGCGGCACGGCCGCCAGACCAAGGTGACGTTGCGCGATCTTGCGCTCGACGAGGCGGGCGATGGCGGCGCCGGCGGCCTGGTCCGCGCGCCCATGCACGGCAAGGTGCTGGCGCTGCTGGTCGAGCAGGGCGCGTCGGTCACGCGCGGGCAGCGCCTTGCCATCATCGAGGCCATGAAGATGGAGCACACGCTCACCGCGCCGATCGACGGCACGGTCGCCGAAATCGCCGTGCAGACCGAGACGCAGGTGGCGGAAGGAGCCAAGCTGATGACGATCGAGCCGCCGGCCGAGTGAGCGCGAGCCGCTTGCGCGGCGGGCGGTTTCCCGGCGATAATTCCGGCCTGGGAAGCGGGGGCGTTTCGTGTTGGGTATTTTTCGCCCGATCGTGGCTTGGCGTGCGTCGATGGCCGGCATCCTGCTCGCGGCCATGGCCTTGCTTACTGCGCCCCTGCAAGCGCGCGCGGGCGGCTCTCATCTTTACGTGCTGCTCGGATTTGCCAATTTGTCGCCCGGCTTGAGCGACTTCGGCGCCCGCATCGGCCATCGCGGCATCCCGACCACGGTCGGCAGCTACATGGAATGGCCGTCCTTCGCCGCGCAAGCGGTCGAGCAGTACAAGCACGGCCGCCTGCGCAGGATCATGATCGTCGGCCATTCGCTCGGCGGCAGCGCGGCCCATGCCATGGCGGCCGAGCTCGGCCGTCACCACGTGCCGGTCAGCCTGGTGGTCACGCTCGATCCCGTAGGCGGCAACGAAAAGGCCAAGAACGAGCGCCGCTCGGTGACTATCGTGCCCGGGCAGGGCGAAGACCATTTCTCGGTGATCGGCGACCATGCGAAAGAGCTGCGCGCCTATGTATTGGGCGGCAAGTCCGCGCCGCGCAAGTCCAGGCACCGGCGCAACCAAACCAAGGCGGCGCCGGCCGCCGACAAGACCGCTTTTTTCTGAGGCGCGAGCGGCGGCATCGCAGCGCTGGACCGCCGTTGCGGCTGGTATATAGTTGCAGGCAAGGGCGGCGACCTTTGGGAGGTCGCGCTATGGACTACCAGCAGAAACAAGCTCTCTTCCAACAAGCCAAGATCGCCGGTGCGAGCGCCATCGTCGGCGGCGTCGCGTGGTGGGTCGTGCTTGCCAGCGCGCTCGGCTGGATGAGCCCGACGACCGCGCAGCAGCATACGAGCGACGCGGTGCAGGCGAAAGTCGAACAGGTGCTGGCGCCGTTCTGCGCCCAGCGTTTCATGGCCGACAAGGCGGCCATGGCGAAGTTCCTCAAGACTGCCAACAGCTACGACCGCGACGAACTCGTGCAGAAAACCGTGTCCAAGATCGGGACCACCAAGATCGACTACGCGCTTTCCGACAAGTGCGTGAACGCGATCAAGGCCGATCTCAAGAACGTCGCCGGCAAGCCAGCGCCCAACGTTCCGACGAAAAGCTAGTGGCCGCGCTTCGGCAAAACTAGCGCCGACCGGCTATGCGGCGTCGAGCTTCACCGCCACGCGGTTGAAGCCACGGAAGCGCGCGCGCCGCGAGCGCTCGGGCTCGCCGGCGGGCGCGTAGTCCGGAAATCGCTTGAGAAACAATTCGAGCGCCACGCGCCCCTCCAGCCGCGCGAGCGTCAGCCCGGCACACAGATGCGGACCGCTCGCAAACGCAAGATGCTTGTTGGGCGTACGCGTGATGTCGAACCGGTTGGCTTGTTCGAAGGCCTCCGGATCGCGGTTGGCCGCCCCGATGCAGGTAGTGATGCGCGTGCCCTTGGGCATGGCGAGGCCGCCCACCTCGGTGTCGACCGCTACCATGCGATTGCCGAGCTGGTTGGAGCTTTCGAAGCGCAGCACCTCTTCGATCGCCGAGCGCGTCAGGCCGGGGTCCGCAATCAGCCTCGCTCTCTCCTGCGGCCATCGCGCCAGCGTCACCAGGGCGTTGGCGATCAAATTGGTGGTGGTCTCATGGCCGGCATTCAGGATGAAGATGCAATTCTGCAGGAGCTCCTTGTGGGTCAGCCGCTCGCCGTCGACCTCGCCTTGCAGCAGCCGCGTCAGCACGTCGGTTTGCGGGTCGCCGGGCCTGCGCTTGCGCTCGGCCACCAGAATTTCGAGATAGGCGAGGAACTCGGCGACCGCGGCATCGGCGGCCGCCAGTTGTTCGGATGAAATGGTCGGCTCGAGCGCGCCCAGGATCTTCAGCGACCAGCCGCGCAAGGGACCGCGGTCGGCTTGCGGAACATCGAGCAGATTGCCGATGATCTCGACCGGGATGGCGGCGGCGAAATCCGCGATCAGGTCGACGCTCTCGCCGGCGGCTTCCTTCTCCGCCATGCGGTCGAGCAGATGCCCGACCAGCCGCACCAGGCCCGGCTCCATCTGCGCGATGGCCTTGGGGGTGAGCGCACCGACGATCAGCTTGCGCACCTTGGTGTGCAGCGGCGGGTCGTTGAATACCAGGCTGGTGGTGTGATGCTCGTAAACCAGCGTGTCGCCGTATTTCGGCTTGAACTCCTGCTTCTTGTCGGACGAGAAGGCGAGCGCGTCGCGATAGACCGTCTCGCAATCCTTGAAGCGGGTCAGGAAATAGCTGCCGTCGGGCATCCGCTTGATCGGCGCGGCCGCGCGCAGCGTGTCGTAATAGGGGAAGGGATCGCGATAGAAATCGTCGGGCAGCGCCCGCAAATCGAAAGCGTCGATGACAGATTGCGGAATGGTCATGGCATGCCCCGGCATGCTGCCATCATAGGACAAGCGCGCAGCCATACGCGAGGCGCGCGGGCGAACCGGTCCCCCGCGCGCTGCGACCCGAAGTGGAGGCGAAAACCGGCCGGAGCCGATTACATCTTTTTCGATTTTTTCTTCTTCGCCTGGGTCGTGTCCATGTGGGTGCCGAAATAGACCGGCAGCGCCCAACTCGGCAGCACCAGCGGCAGGCCGTCACGCAGGATGCGCGCGGTGTTCGCGTTCTGCTTGGCGAAAGTGTCGTCGACCTTCTTCTTTTTGTGGGCGGCGGCGGCCGGCGAAGCGGCAAAGGCCGCGATGACGAGCAGGGCAGCGATTTTCTTCATTTTGTCCCCCCTTGGACAGTAGTGCGGTCGCATATCATCGGCTTTGCCGCCGGATTTGCAATAGGGGGCCGGCGGCTGCCAACAGGAACACCGGCTTGCCGGGCCGCTTGTGCGTCTTGCGCCGGTACCGCCTTTGCCTGGAACCCGCGGCGACAAGGCGCCGGTCGCCGGCCGGAGCGGGCCGGGTTCGCCGTTAACAACCGCGTGCGGCGGCTTCCCCCGGTGGAGTACAGGCGTTATGCAGGGACGCCTATCGTAACGTCCCGTCCGGGTGTTCCGCTAATGCCGCTTCATCTCATCAAGCTCTGCGTCGGCTGCGACTCGGTTGCCGACCTGGAAGACTGGATCCAGCAGAAGCTGAAGGAGAAGAAGCGGCGGCGGCAGAAGCCGGAGCACATCCACACCACCCGCATGTTCCCCAAGCGCGCCGATGAGCTGACCGCGGGCGGCTCGCTCTACTGGGTGATCCGCGGCCAGATCGCAGCCCGCGAGAAAATCCTCGATGTCCGCCCGGTGACCGGCAAGGACGGCATCAAGCGCTGCCAGCTCGTGCTCGACGGCAAGGTGGTGCTGGTCGAGCCGCGCCCGCGCTCGGCTTTCCAGGGCTGGCGCTATTTCGAGACCAAGGACGCGCCGCGCGATCTGTCGCGCGCGGCCCCGGGCGCTGCGCGCATGCCGGAGCGCATGCGGCGGGAATTGCAGGAATTAGGTCTGCTTTAGCCCGCGTGACGCCCCCGGCGGCGAAGTGCTAGGCTTGACGCTCGTGTCAGTCGAGGCTGGGGGGCGGACATGCGCAAAGGGATAGTCTTTGCCGTCATCGCACTTGTGGTTGCGATGGGCTTCGGCATTGGTAAGCCGGCGGCGGCAGCCGACGACCGCGATACCTGCAAGACCGCGGCCGGCGATACGGCAATCGAAGCCTGCACGCGGGCAATCGCGTCGAAGAAATACCGCTCGCGCAAGCAGCGCACGACGCTGTCGCTGATCTATACCAACCGCGGCGTCGAATACGCGCGCAAGAAGGAATACGACAAAGCCATCGCCGACCACGACAAGGCGATCAAGCTCGATCCGAAGAACGCGCTGGCCTACAACAACCGCGGCAATGCCCATGCCGCCATGGGCGACTACGGCATGGCGGTCGATGATTTCGACATGGCGCTCAAGCTCAAGCCCGACTTCGCCGAGGCCCTGTTCAACCGCGGGCTCGCCAAGCGCGGCAAGGGCGACTGGAAGGCGGGCGACGAAGATATGGCGAAGGCGCGGCAGTTACAGCCGACGGTCGGCACGGCGAAGTGAGGCGGCGGCAAGCGCCGGCCGCTCCGCTCAAACCGCGATATTGTCGATCAGCCGGGTCTTCCCGATCTTCGCCGCCACCAGGAGCCTGATCGGGCCGTCCTGGCGCGACGCCGCCGGTTCCAGCGTTCGCGCGTGGCGCGCTTCGAGATAATCGAGCGCAAAGCCCGCGCGCATGATCTCGCCGACGCCGTCTTCCAGCGTCCGCGCGATCGTCTCGCCACGCTTGATGCGTGCGGCGCTGTCTTTGAGCACCCGATAGAGCACCGGCGCAACGCTGCGCTCGGCCGGTGCGAGATAGGCGTTGCGCGACGACAAGGCCAGGCCGTCCTTCTCGCGCACCGTCTTGACGCCGACCACCTTGAGCGGCAAGTCGAGATCCTTGGCCATCTGCGTCACGACGCAAAGCTGTTGATAATCCTTCTCGCCGAACAGCGCGAAGTCCGGCCGTACCTGAAGGAACAATTTGGCGACCACGGTGGCGACACCGCCGAAGAAATGCGGACGGAACTTGTCCTCGAGCCCGGCGAGCGCGGCGCCTTGCGGCGCGATGCGGGTGGCGAAACCGTCCGGATACATGACGGCGGGCGCCGGCGCCCAGACCAGGTCCGCTTCGGCCTCGCGCAGCACTTTCAGGTCGGCGGCGAAGTCGCGCGGGTAGCTCGTGAAATCCTCGCTTGGCGCGAACTGGGTCGGGTTAACGAAGATCGACACGACGACGCGCCGGGCGCGGCGCCGTGCTTCGGCGACGAGCGCCAGGTGGCCGGCATGTAGCGCGCCCATGGTCGGCACCAGCGCAATCTTGCCGCCGCGCGACCGGAACGGTTCCAGGGCCCGGCGCAAAGACGGGACCGTGCGTTCGATCTGCGGGGGCCTTGCCATAATTGGAGGGCGTCCTATCGCCAAACTGTCGCAAAACCGCGCCAGGGCCTAGCAAAGCGGCGCCGGCGACGCCACGACGATTAATGGTTAAATGTTTAACGGCTTGACTAAAAGGCGATTGTAGCTTGGAATTATCGGGGTAAAGGGCGCGTTCATGTTGGTCCAGCCGATCGAAGGGTCTCCGCAATCCGCGCACGTTGTCGTGCTCGGAAACGAGAAGGGCGGCTCGGGCAAATCCACGACGGCGCTGCATATCGCCGTCGCGCTGCTCAAGGCCGGCCAGCGCGTCGCCACCATCGATCTCGACTCGCGCCAGAAAAGCTTCACCCACTATATCGAGAACCGCCGCGCCTGGTCCGAGCGCGCCCGCATCAAGCTCGAACTACCGACGCATTACTGCGTCGAGCGCGCCGAGAGCGGTTCGGTGGAGGCCAACGAGGCGCAGGAGTTCGCCAGGTTCTCGCAGGCGATCGGCGCCATCGAACACAGCCACGACGTGGTGGTGGTCGACACGCCGGGCAACGACACCTATCTGATGCGGCTTGCCCATTCCATGGCCGACACGCTGGTCACGCCGCTCAACGACTCGTTTCTCGATTTCGACGTGCTCGCCACGCTCGACCCGACCAATTTCTCGGTCACCGGCGAAAGCCATTACGCCGAAATGGTGCGCGAGGCGCGCCGGCAGCGCCGCCTGGTTGACGGCCGACTGACCGACTGGATCGTGGTGCGCAACCGTCTGTCGGCGCTCGGCTCGCGCAACAAGCGCCTGGTGGGCGAGGGCCTGGCCGAGCTTTCCAAGCGCATGGGCTTTCGTTGCGTGGAAGGCTTCGCCGAGCGCGTGGTCTACCGCGAGTTCTTTCCGCGCGGGCTCACCGCGCTCGACGATCTCGACGAGACAACGCTCGGCACGCGCCCCAACATGTCGCACGTCACCGCGCGCGAGGAAGTGGTGGCGCTGCTCAACACGCTGCACCTGCCGCTGTCGGAAAACGGCAAGCGCCGCGCCGCCGCCCGCGCCGAGTGGTACTCGGTCATGGACCAGCCGCTGCAGGTCCACGACGTCATCGGCTAGCCGAAGCCGCTAACCAAGCACGATGTCATCGCCGGGCTTGACACCGCAAGTCGGGTATAGCCGACTTGCGGTGTCAAACAATGCGGAAGTCGGGCAAGCCCGACTTGCGGTGTCAAACAATGCGGAAGTCGGGCAAGCCCGACTTCCGATGCGATCTCGCTCGGTAAAGCACTGGCATGACCAAAGAGCCTTCCCCGCCGTTTCCGGCACCGGCCTCCTCGCGCGCCGAGATCGACGCCTTCCTTAAGCGCGTCAGCGCGCTCGGGCCGGCCTCGGCTGCCGGCAAGCGCGGGCGGCTGATTTTCGCGCTCGATGCCACCATGAGCCGGCAGCCGACCTGGGATACGGCCTGCGCGCTGCAGGCCGACATGTTCCGCGAGGCGGCGAGCGCGGGCGGTCTCGACATTCAGCTTGTCTATTTCCGCGGTCTTGCGGAATGCCGCGCCTCCGGCTGGGCGGCGAACGCCGACAAGCTTGCCGTGCTGATGGGCCATATCGATTGCCGCGGCGGCCACACCCAGATCGGCAAGGTGCTCAGCCACGCCCGTCAGGAAAATGCCAGGGAGCGCGTTCAGGCGCTGGTCTTCGTCGGCGACGCGATGGAGGAGGCGGTCGACGACCTGTGCATATCGGCGGGTGAACTCGGACTGCTCAGTCTGCCGGTGTTCATGTTCCAGGAAGGCTACGACGCGATCGCCGAGAGCGCCTATCGCGAAATCGCGCGGCTGTCGGGCGGCGCCTATTGCCGCTTCGACGTCGGCGCGGCGGCGCAGCTGGGCGAGCTGTTGCGCGCGGTCGCGGCCTATGCCGCCGGCGGCAAGCAGGCGCTGGCCGCTCTGTCGGCGCACGGCTCGGACAGCGTGCGCGCGCTTCTGGCGCAGCTTCGATAGTCATGCCGCTTATTCTCGGCCTTGCAGTATTGGTGCTCGCCCTCTGGGCGCTCAACGTCATTTCCAAGGTCGATCCCAAGGTCGGCGCGCGCGTGATGAAGGGAGCCGGCGGCATCCTGGCGCTCGCCTTTGCGGCCTTCCTGGGTGCGCGCGGGGAGATCGGGGTGGCGCTGCCGCTCGGCGCCGTGGGGCTCGGCCTGCTCGGCTGGTTGCCGTTCGGCCCGGCCGGCTTTTCCAAGCGCGTCAACAAATCGAGTGGCGGCACCTCGCATGTGCGCTCGGCCTATCTCGACATGGAGCTCGACCACGACAGCGGCGCCATGCGCGGCCGCGTGCTCGCCGGCCGCCATCAGGGGGCGGCGCTCGACCGCCTCGATGTCAAAACGCTGGTCGTGCTGCTGGGCGAGATCGACGACGAAAGCCGCGCGCTATTGATGGCGTATCTTGACCGCCGGCAGCCCCGCTGGCGTGAATACGCGCAAGGTGACGCGGGCCCGGGCAGGGCGCCCGCCGCCGGCGGCAAAATGTCGGAAAAGGAGGCCTATCAGATCCTTGGCCTGGACCCCGGCGCGAGTGCCGAGGCCGTCTCCGCCGCGCACCGCGCGCTGATGAAGAAATTCCATCCCGACCAAGGGGGGACGACGTATCTTGCCGCGCGCATCAATGAAGCCAAGGAAGTCCTTCTTCGTCGCCATCGCTGAGGTACTCCGCACACAACACCATCAGCGGCTCCTGGTCTTCGGCGTCCCTGTTGTTTCTTTTCAGCGCGTGATCTTTGCCGGAAAACCCGCGATCCGCGCGTTGGATCGAAATAGCCTAGCGTCAATTCCTTAACAGCATGCAGGGGATTTCGCTGCGCTTGAGATGCTTGCAGGCGGTCTCGGCCTGCTGCTTGTCGAGGCCGGCAAAGCGCGCGCGGTAGAGCGTTTTGGCGCCCTTGGCGACCGGCTCGGTGAAGGGCGAGGCCTCGCCGAGTTGCGCCTTGGCTTTCCCTTGCGCCAGCGTGAGGCGCTCTTTGGCGTCCTTCTCGATGTCGAAGGCGCCGACCTGGATCATCCAGCCGCCGTGCGGCTTGGCGGCGAGATCCTGAGCGGCGACCGGCTGCTTGCCGGCGGCGGCGACCCGCGTCGGGCCGGGTGTCTTGGCGGGGGCTGCGCCGGCAATACCGGTCTTTGGTTCGCTCGGCACGGTGGCAACGGTTGTGACCTTGGCCGGATTGGCCGTGGGCGGCGCCGGTCGCAGCTTGCGACTATTCGGCGGCAGCGGCGACAGCGAGGCCGTGTGCACGAGGTCGGGCTGCTGCACCATCACGGTCCTGACCGGGATGGCCTTGATCGGCGCGGTCGAGCCGGGCTTGGGCGCTTCGGGCGCGACGAGCGGCGCGCGCGGCGGCAAAGGCTTGGCCGCTTCGGCCTCGTCCTGCGGCGGACGCGGCGGCAGCGACATGTTGGACGCCACCTTGCCCGGACGCCGCCAGCCTTCCACCACCTTGGGTGCGGTGTGTTTGGTGGAGGCCAACTTGATGTGGCTGTTGATCAGGCTGACAACATGGGAGTCGCGGACGCGGGCGCTGCGGCCGCCGAAGACCACCACCACCAAGTGGCGGCCATCGCGTCGCACATCGGTGACGATGTTGAAGCCGGAATCGTGGATATAGCCGGTCTTGATGCCGTCGACGCCGTCGATGCGGCCGAGCAGATGGTTGTGATTGCGCATCCGGTGGCCGCGATAGGTGAAATATTTCAGCGAGAAATAGTGGAAATATTGCGGGAATCGGTCCTGTAGCGCGCGCGCCAGCACCGCCTCGTCGCGCGCGGTGGTGAGCTGGCGGTCGTCCGGCAGCCCGGAGGCGTTGTGATAGGTGGTATGCTTCATGCCTAGTTCGCGCGCCTTGGCGGTCATCAAGCGCGCGAATTCGGGCTCGCTGCCGCCGATGGCCTCTGCCAGCACGACCGCGGCGTCATTGGCCGATTTCGTCACGATGCTCGGGATCGCGTCCTTGACCGAAAGCTTCTCGCCCGGCTTGAGGTCGAGCTTGGTCGGCGCCATGGCGGCGGCGTGCGCCGATACCGGCATTTCGGTCGAAAGCTTCATTTTGCCCGCCGCCAACTGCTCGAACAGCAGGTAGAGCGTCATCATTTTGGTGAGCGAGGCGGGATGGCGCAGGTTGTCGGCGTTGGTCTGCTGCAGCACGCGGCCGGTATTGGCGTCCACCACGATCGACGCATAAGGCGGGTTGTAGCTGGAGCGGTGGCTGCGGTGGCGGGAGCGCGCGTCGGCGCTGCCGATGACCATGGCGCCGGTCAGCACGGTGGCCAAAGCGAGGGTGCCCCAACGGCGACAGCGTTGGAATTGCGCTCGACCAGGCAACATGCTCTCCCCAAACCCCGATTTCCAGGGCCGTCCCTAAGACCCCATCTTGGCGGATTTATAGCAATCTCGCGGCGCCAGAAATTACAACTGTAGGAAATCAAGGTTTACACATTATTAAGACAATCCCCTGGATTCTAAAGCACTTTTTGCAATGCAAAATAAACCTTGACATTTTTGTGCGCTGCAATATATAGACACCATCACCGGCTGAGCCGGGGTCGAAACCGGCTGAGCCGGGGTCGAGAGAGACATTAGAGAGGCCGCCTCCAGGCGGGGGGCCGGGAAGGATCAATCGTCATGGTCAAGAATTTCGAGGACCTGCAGCAGGTCAGCAAAGAGAACATGGACTCCGCGCTCAAGTGCTGGGGCGCCCTGTCCAAGGGTGGTCAGGCGATCGCGGTCGAGATGGCGGACTATTCGAAGAAGGCGTTCGAGGACGGCACCGCCGCGCTCGAAAAGCTGTTCGGCGTGAAGTCGTTCGACAAGGCGATCGAGGTGCAGACCGAATACGCCAAGAGCGCCTATGAGGGCTTCGTGGCCGAGGCCACCAAGCTGGGCGAACTCTATTCGGATCTCGCCAAGGAAAGCTACAAGCCGTTCGAGAGCATTATGGCGAAGGCAAAGTAAGCCGTCGTCGCGTCGTTTTGCGTGACAGTTGCTTAAGCGTAGCGTTCAGCGTCTCGTTATGCGGAGCCCGGCTCGGTTAGCCGGGCTTTTGCTTTGCGGGCGCCTATTTGGCGATGCGCAGCTGGCTGAGATCGGTGCCGATCTTCTGGAACGTGGTGATGATCTGGTTGGCGGAGGTGAGCAGGAAGAACTTGTCCGACGTGCTGGCGCAGTTTTGCAGCAGCGTCGAAGTCGGATCGCCGCCGGTATTGACCTGGATGGTGTAGATGCTGATGCCGGCGGCCTTGATGTTGGCGCAGGTGCCGGAGCCGTTGCCGGTCTGGTACATGCGGTTATCGACCGCCGTCGAGGTGTCGTATCCGTTGCCGTACCAGCGGTCCTGGGTGTTGAGACCGTCCGACAACAGAATGATCACCTGCTTGTAGTCGTAATTGGAATCCAGCGCCGGCGCGGTGAACGGGCCGCCGCCGACCAGCGACTGCCAGCCCCACACCAGACCGATCGGCTGGTTGGTGCTGCCGTTCGATACCATGTTGTTGACCGCCGAATTCATGGCGGTCCAGTCGTAACTCAGTCCCATCATGGCCTGCGGGCAGGCATCGTATTGTTCGGCAGGGAACAGCGAGTCCGGGATGCTGCTATCGGGGGCGTCGGCGGTCTGGTCGTAGCCGGGGGTCGAGCCCGGCGCAGCGGAAGGCCCGCGGTCGGTGACGCAGCCGCTCCATTTGCTCGGGTCGACGAACCACTTATGCGTATAGCTGGTCGTGGTGACCGTTTGCGTGCAGACCGTGCTGTAACCGTAGCCGGTGCAGGAGCAATTGCTCTGGCCGTAGCAGCTGCAGTACCGGCCGGTGCAGAGCGTCTTGGTCGAGGTGCTGGTCTGAGCCACGCTGTTGTAGCAGCCGATGCTGTTGCTCGGGCAGATATAGCCCTTGTTGCTGCCGCTCGACGGTATCGTCCAGGTCGTCGAGTTGCCGCCCGCTTGCGTGACGCACGTGTAGCCGTTGCCGTAGGAGCTGTACGGACACGACGAGCCCGGACCGACATCGTCGCCCGGCGTCGAATGCGCCGGAATGGTCAGGCTCCAATCGAGCCAGTTTTCCCAGGCCGACGTATAGTTGCCCGCGCCGAGATCGACGTCCTTGTTGAACGGAATGATGGACACATAGACGTCCTCGTTCACGCTGGCCGCTCCTTTGAGTTGCGTCAGCAGGCTCTTGGTGGCGGTCTTGAGCGCCGTCATCTTGCCGTTGGAGGCCATGGAGCCGGTATTGTCGAGCACCAGCGCCACGCGCAGCCGGGTCGAGCCCCATCGCGCGGTCGCCGTGCCCGAGACGGTGATCTTGGGGATCCCGATGATGCTCATGATGTCGGTCGGCATGTCGGCCGAACCGTCGACCTCAACGTTCGAGCCGCCGCTCGTCGAATATTTCGCGCTGAACTGGATGTTGGCGGCCTTCGGGTCGGTGAACATCGCCAGGAAGTATGTCTTTGCCGTCGACTCGAGGTTGCCGTTCAGGCTGGCGGCGTTTTTGGCGACCATCAGGGCGGTCGAATTGAGCGCGGCCTGCAGATCGACCTTCATCTTGTTGGCGCGACTGTAATCGATCGACGCGCCGATGAAGGCCAACAGCGGGATGAGGGCGAGGGCGAAAGTGACCGCGACATTGCCGCGTTTTTGGCGCCGGAAGCGGGCCCAGAGACGGGCGAGGCGACGCAGGCCATGATGGACGGAAGACATTTTTTGTGGCACGGATTGTTTTTCGGCGTCCCGTGTCCTACGCCCGCCGCCTGAAGAGGGTCTTGCGCGGATCCGGTAAAATTCCGCTATCGCGGTAAAGCTTGGCGACGGTAAGGCGCCGAAAAGCCGCGCGCGGACGCCACTTGCATCGTTAACGCGCCGGCGCGGCGATCCGGAATACTACCTAGCGTGCCGGAGGCGGTGGCGTTAACGCGGGCTCACCGGATTCGCTTGCATTTGAAGCAACCGCACCAAAGCAAACCGGGGTGAAGCCTGGCTTCGCCCCGCCCGCAAGCGGTGTGCGCCGCATCGGGTTATTTGGCGACGCGCAGCTTGGTTAGGTTGGTGCCGATCGTGTTGAACGCGGTCACGATGTCGCTCGAACTGGTCAGCATGAAGAACTGCGGGCTGCCGCTGTCATCCTTGCTCGCGCAATCGTGCAGCAGCGTCGAGGTCGGGTCGCCCCCGGTATTGACCTGGATGGTGTAAATGGTGATGCCCGCCGCCTTGATATTGGCGCAGGTGCCGCTGCCATTGCCGTTCTGCAGCATGCGGTTGTCGACGGCGGTGGAGGTGGAACTCCCATTGCCGTACCAGCGATCCTGCGTATTCAAGCCGTCCGACAACAGGATGATGACCTGAGTATAGGTGTAGCCGGGATCCATTGCCGGCGCGGTGAAGGGGCCGCCGCCGACCAGCGATTGCCAGCCCCAGACCAGGCCGATCGGCTGATTGGTGCCGCCGTTCGGCTGCATGGCGTCGACCTTGCTGTTCATTCCGGTCCAGTCGTAGCTCAAGCCCATCATCGCAGTGGGGCAGGCATCGTATTGCTCGGATGGCCATAGGGAATTCGTTGTGCCGTCCGGTACGGTCGCGACCTGATCCCAGGTCGAATTTCCAGGTGCGCTCGATGGCCCGCGGTCGGTAATGCAGCCGTTCCAAGTATTGTGGTTGGCTGCCGAGCAATTACTGCCGCCGTGAAAGCCCCAACCGCCCCAGCCCCAACCGTGACCGCCCCAGCCGCCCCAGCCGCCACCGCCGGAGCAGCTCTGGTTGTCGGAATTCCAATCGGTCCAATCGATCCAGCTGGCGCTGTAATTAGAAGAACCGACATTGACGTCCTTGGCGAAGGGAACAATCGAGACATAGACGTCGCCGTTGGTGGTGGCGGCGGACTTGAGCTGAGTGAGCAGGTTCTTGGTGGCGGTTTTGAGCGCCGACATCTTGCCGTCGTCGGCCATCGAGCCGGTGTTGTCGAGCACCAGCGCGACGCGCAGCCGCGTCATTCCCCAGGCGGTGGTGGACGAGCCGTTGAGCGTGATGTTCTGCAACGGGTCGAGGCCCATGACATTCAGCAGCTGCAGAAAGGTCGTCGGCACGTCGACGGTGCCCGACACTTTGACGGTGGAGCCGTTGGTATTGTCGTAGACCGCGCCGATCGATTTGATCGTCGCTTCGGGACGGTTGAAGATCGCGGTGAAATACGTCAGCGCCTTTTGATTCAACTGATCGTGGGTGATGGTGGCGGCGTCCTTCGCCAGCATGAGCGCGGTCGAGTTGAGCGCGGCCTGCATGTCGGCCTTTACCGAATTGGCGTGGCTGTAGTCGTAACCGGCGCCGATAAACCCGATCATCGGAATGGCCGCGATGGCAAAAGTGATGGCGACATTGCCCCGGCGCTCGTCGCGAAAGGCGCGCAGGGTGCGGCAGAACTTGCTCAAGGTCTCGATCATGCGGCTCACCGATCTTTTCCGCATCGGTGATAGACCGCGGGCCCTAAAGGCCGCGTATAGGCGCGGGCCGAAAGTTCGGGCGGGCGGCCCATCGAAGGCGGGCCGCCTAACGCAAAAGATCAATAGGCACAGATACTTATGCGATACCCCCCTGGCCGGGCGGCGGCCCAGGGCGCATGTTTTGGCCAATATTGTTAACGCTTGGTGGCGGCGTGCCCGGCCATCGCGGTCGGTACCGCATGAACGAAGCGTTCGACGATCGGCGCCCAAAGCGCGAATGCCGCGTCCCGGTCGATCAAATCGTGTCCGTCCGCGCCGGTCGCCGGCAACAGGCGATAATCGGCTGCGCCGCCGGCGGCGCGATAAGCAGCGGCCATGTGCCGGGAAAGAGCGGGACCGAAATAGCTGTCGTTGCGTGCGTAGAGCCAAAGCGTGGGAATGCGCGCCGTGCGGCCGAATTCGCCGGCCGCCGCCACCAAACGGTCGGGCTGGCAATTGCGGTTCGGTTGACCTCCGACACGGCCGCCCCGTCCGCCGGCGAAATCGATCACGGCTTTGACGTTCGGCGGATTGCGGCTCGCCAAGGCGAGTGCGCCCCATCCGCCGGCGGAATCCCCGACGATCAGCACGCCCGATGTTCTGATGAAAGGCTGTGCCGTCAGATAGTCGACCGCGGCCTGGATGCTCTTGGCGGTGGCGAGCCCGGCCTTGCGGTAGTCGACTTGCGCGCAGCGGCCCTGATCCTCGAAATAGGGTCCGCCGGTCGCGCCATGTCCCGGCCGGATCGGCAGTGCGACCGCGAAGCCGCGCGCCAGGAACCAATAGGCGAGCTTGTGATAGGCCGACAGATCGAAATGCGCGCGCAGTTCGGCGTTCTGATTGGAACCGTGATTGATCACGACCAGCGGAAAGGGACCGTCCCCGCGCGGCCGCAGCAGGAACGTATGCATCAACAGCCGCTCGCCGGGCAGCGGAACGAGCCAGAGCTGGCGGCGGGCAAAACCGGTCTCGGGCCCTTGCGGCCCGGCTACGACGCGGCCGCCGGCGAGATCTTCGCCGCGCGCGGGCGAAGCGGCGAATGCAATCAGCAGAAGCGACGCCGCCAGCGCGGCGATTGCGCTTCGCCGCGCGGCGCCTGCCATCACTTGGCGATCCTGAGCTTGGCGAGCTGGCTGCCGATATCGTTGAAGGTCGAGACGATCTGATCCGCCTTCGTCAGCAGATAGAACTTGCCCGGATCGCTGGCGCAGTTCTGCAGCAAGGTAGAAGTGGGATCGCCGCCGGTATTGACCTGAATGGTATAGAGCGTGATGCCGGCGGCCTTGATGTTGCTGCAGACCTTCTGCGTGCGCGCATCGATCGTGGCCTGATCGGTGCTCCAGCGGTTTTCCGTGTTCAGGCCGTCGGTCAAAAGCACGATCGCACGCTCGCCGTCCGCCGGCATCGCGGCGTTGTCGAACGGCCCGCCTTGCGTCAGCGCCAGCCAGCCCCAGTCCAGCCCGATGGTCTGATTAGTGGAGCCGGTCGGCGACATTTGGTCGACCGCGGCGTTCAGCTCGGTCCAATCGTAGCTCAGCCCCATCACCGGCGCCGGGCAGGTCGGATTGTAGATCGCCGGAAACAGCGTCGATTTGTTGCTGACCGTCGGGGCGGTATTGTCGACGTCGTAATCCTGGTCGCGGTCCATGACGCAGCCCTGCCAGTGGCTGGTATTGGTGCCGCTGCTGCTGCCGCTCCAGGTGCCGCTCGAACTCCAGCAGGTGCTCCACGTGCAGGAGGTGCCGCCGCTGCCGTGCCAGGTGCCCGACGAATTCGGGTTCGACCCGTTCCAGTTGCCGGAGCCGCTGCTCCAACCGCTGCTGCCGCCGGACCAGCCGCCGTAGCTGCTATGATAGCCGCCATAGCCGCCGTGGCCGCCGCCGCCGTGCCAGCCGCCGCTGGCGGTATAATAGCTCCAGTCGAGCCACGTTTCGGAGACGTTGTCGGTGCCGACATTGACGCCGTTGGCGAAGGGAATGAGCGCGACCTGGATGTCGCCGGCCGTCACCGAGGCGCTTTGCAGCATGGTGAGCATGCTCTTGGTCGCGGTCTTCAGCGCGTCCATCTTGCCGGCCTGCTGCATGGAGCCGGTATTGTCGAGCACCAGCGCGACGCGCAGCTGCTCGATGCCCCATTTGGCGGTCGAGGAGCCGGTAATGGTGAAATTGTTGTAATTGACGAGCTGCATGATGTTGGTCGGGACGTCGACCGAGCCGTTCACCAGCACCGTCGAGTTGGCGCTCGAATAGGTCGCCTTGATCGAAATGTTTTTCGCTTCCGGCCGGTTGAAGTCGGCGAGGAAATATTTGAGCGCGTTCGCCTGCAACTGAGAGTCGGTATCGGTCGCCGCTTCTTTCGAGAGCATCAGCGCGGTGGCGTCGAGCGAAGCCTGCAAGTCCGCCTTGACGGAGTTCGCGTGGCTGTAATCGATCGCCGCGCCGACCGCGCAGATGATCGGTATCGCGGCGATCGCGAAAGTGATGGCGACATTGCCGCCGCGCGCGCGCGCTAAGGTGCGCAGGTCGCGGTGGAGGTTGCTGAGGCAGGTCCGCATGGCAGCTCACCGAGCGATGATTGCATAACGCGGTTTTTACGCGGCGCCCGTTAAAGAGCGGGTATATGGCACCGTCGCCGTGCCGCCATCAGGGTAAAGCCGCAAGCCGGCGCTTGGGCGCGAAAGCAAGCGTGCGCAAGCCGTTGCATGATTAACGCCGCCGCGCGGGCGCCAAACGACGCGGGAACTTTGCTGCCGGCGTCGTTAACGCATGCTTGCTGGCGCCGGCCTTTTTTCGCGCTACATCGCCAGCCGCAAATTGGAAAGCGCCGTGCCGATCTGGCTGAAAGTCGTGACGATCTGCGTCGAGGAGGTCAGCAGGAAGAACTTGCTGGAGTTGCTGGCGCAGTTCCTGAGCAGCGTCGAGGTCGGATCGCCGCCGGTATTGACCTGCACGGCGTAGATGACGATGCCGGCGGCCTTGATGTTGTCGCAAGTTGTCTGCTGGCGCGCGTCGATCGAGGATGAATTGCTGTACCAGCGGTCCTGCGTGTTGAGGCCGTCGCTCAAGAGGATGATGGCCTGGGTGTACTGGTAGTTCGGGTCCTTGGCCGGCACGGTGAACGGCGCCGCGGTCAGCGACTGCCAGCCCATCTGCAGGCCGATCGCCTGGTTGGTATTGCCGTTCGGCTGCATGTCGTCGACCTTGCTCGACAGCGCGGTCCAGTCGTTGGACAGGCCCATCAGCTGCGCCGGGCAGGACGAATACTGCTCGGCCGGATAGAGCGTGGCGCCGGCGGCCGGCGCGTCGTTGGTGGTGTCGAAGTTCTGGTCGCGGTCGGTCACGCAGCCGTTCCACGCGCTGTGCGCGGCCGGCGTCCACACGCCGCCATGGCTGGTGCAGGAACTTTGGCTGCTGTTGTGCCATCCGTCGCTGCAGGTGCCGTTCTGCGCTTCCCACAGATCCCAGCGCAGCCATGTGGCATCGACGTTGGAGGCGCCGACATTGACGTCCTTGTTGAACGGCACGATCGAGACATAGACGTCGTCCGGCACGGTGGCGGCGTCCTGCAACTGGGTCAGCAGGCTCCGCGTGGCGGTCTTGAGCGCCGTCATCTTGTCGTCGCGTGACATCGAGCCGGTATTGTCGAGCACCAGCGCGACCCGCAACCGCGTATTGCCCCAGGTCGAGATCGCCGTGGCGTTGATGGCGATGTTGTCGACGCCGAGGAAGTCGGCGAAGTCGGCCGGGATCGAGCCGCTGGCGGTGAGCGTGAGCTTGGAGCCGGCGTCCGAGGAATAGGCGGCGGTGACCGTCAGGTTCTGGACGTCGTTGCGTTCGAGCACAGCCTTGAACGTCTGCTCGGCCGCGGTCTGCAGTTCGGCCTCGCTCTTGCCGGCCGCCGTCTTCGACAGTGCGAGCGCGGTCGAATCGAGCGCGGTCTGAAAGGCGGCGTGAGCGGCGCTGGCGCGGCTGTAATCGACCGCGGCGCCGACCGTGATGACCAGCGGTACCAGGGCGAGCGCGGCCAGCGGGGCGACGCTGCCTTGGGCGTTGTTCCAGAAGCGGGCCAGAAACATGGCATCCCCCGATGGGTACATGAGAACCTTGGCAAGACGGTATGGCCGTGCCGCCTTGAGGATTCATGAGGCCGAACCCGCGAATTTGGGGACAATTCGGTTTGGATTATCGGCCGCCGGGTTGAGTTCGGGTAACCAGTGGCTATGTGATCCAATACGCCCGGAACCGCGGGATTTCGGCCGAATTGTCCCGTATCGGGCCAAAATGCCGGCTTGGAATGGCGGGGGCGGGGTCTTTATGATGGTGCCCGGGCTGCGTCGCCGGGCGCGCCCGCTGACACCACGTTCCAGGATGACTTGCCTCGGCCATGCCCATGACGCCTCTCGCCAACAAGAGCCAGCCGATACGGACGGCGCCTGCCGGCCAAAGCCCTTGGCGACCGCGCATGGCCGACGACGACCGCAAGCGCAAAGGCGGTAACTCAGGCGATCAGGGCGGCCCCGGCACCGCGGTCATCAGCAAGACCAAGCCGCAGACCAAGCGACCGAGCATGTACCGCGTGCTCATCTTGAACGACGACTACACGCCGATGGAGTTCGTCGTGCACGTGCTGGAGCGCTTCTTCGGCAAGGATCACGAAGCCGCCACCCGAATTATGTTGCATGTCCACCACCATGGCATCGGGGAGTGCGGCATCTATACTTATGAGGTGGCGGAGACAAAAGTGACGCAGGTCATGGACTTTGCGCGAAAACATCAGCATCCTTTGCAATGCGTGATGGAAAAAAAGTGAGTCTCGGAACTTGATGCTGGGGAGCGTCCAATACAAACGATAACGGAACTGAAATGCCAACCTTCTCGCGCAGTCTAGAACAGTCTCTGCACCGGGCGCTCGCGCTGGCCAATGAGCGCCACCACGAATATGCGACGCTCGAGCATCTGCTGCTGGCGCTGATCGACGATTCGGACGCTTCCGCGGTGATGCGCGCCTGCAATGTCGATCTCGACAAGCTGCGGCGCAGCCTGGTCGCCTATCTGGAGTCGGAACTGGAGAACCTGATCACCGACGGCGCGGAAGACAGTAAAGCCCACCGCCGGCTTCCAGCGCGTGATCCAGCGCGCGGTCATCCACGTGCAGTCGTCGGGCCGCGAGGAGGTCACGGGCGCCAACGTGCTGGTGGCGATCTTTGCCGAGCGCGAAAGCCACGCCGCCTATTTCCTGCAAGAGCAGGACATGACGCGCTACGACGCCGTCAACTATATCAGCCACGGCATCGCCAAGCGCCCCGGCCTGTCGGAAGCGCGCCCGGTGCGCGGCGCCGAAGAGGAAGCCGACACCAAGTCCGGCGACGAGCCCAAGAAGAAGGGCGACGCGCTCGAGGCCTATTGCGTCAACCTCAACAAGAAGGCCAAGGACGGCAAGATCGATCCGCTGATCGGCCGTGACGCCGAGATCAACAGAACGATTCAAGTGCTCTGCCGCCGGCAGAAGAACAATCCGCTGTTCGTCGGCGACGCCGGCGTCGGCAAGACCGCGATCGCGGAAGGGCTTGCGCGCCGCATCGTGCATGGCGACGTGCCGGACGTGCTGAAGGGCGCCACCGTGTTCGCGCTCGACATGGGCACGCTCTTGGCCGGCACGCGCTACCGCGGCGATTTCGAGGAGCGGCTCAAGCAGGTGATCAAGGAGATCGAGGCCTATCCGGGCGCGATCATGTTCATCGACGAGATCCACACCGTGATCGGCGCCGGCGCGACGTCCGGCGGCGCGATGGACGCCTCCAACCTGCTCAAGCCGGCGCTCGCCTCGGGCACGATCCGTTGCATCGGCTCGACCACCTACAAGGAATACCGCCAGTATTTCGAGAAGGACCGCGCGCTGGTGCGCCGCTTCCAGAAGATCGACGTCAACGAGCCGTCGGTCGCCGACGCCATCGATATCCTCAAGGGGCTCAAGCCCTATTTCGAGGAGTACCACAAGCTCAAATACACCAACGACGCCATCAAGGCGGCGGTCGACCTGTCGTCGCGCTACATCCACGACCGCAAGCTGCCGGATAAGGCGATCGACGTCATCGACGAGTTGGGCGCGGCGCAGATGCTGCTGCCGGAGAGCCGGCGCAAGAAGACCATCGGCGTGAAGGAGATCGAGACCACCATCTCGACCATGGCCCGCATCCCGCCCAAGACGGTGTCCAAGGACGACGCCGAGGTGCTGCAGCATCTCGAGCAGACGCTCAAGACGACGGTCTACGGACAGAACAAGGCGATCGAGTCGCTATCGGCCTCGATCAAGCTCGCGCGCGCAGGTCTGCGCGAGCCGGAAAAGCCGATCGGCTGCTATCTGTTCTCGGGGCCGACCGGCGTCGGCAAGACCGAAGTCGCCAAGCAACTGGCGGCCGCGCTCGGCGTCGAACTCATCCGCTTCGACATGTCGGAATACATGGAGCGGCACACCGTGTCGCGCCTGATCGGCGCGCCTCCCGGCTATGTCGGCTTCGACCAGGGCGGCCTGTTGACCGACGGCGTCGACCAGCATCCGCATTGCGTGCTGCTGCTCGACGAGATCGAGAAGGCGCATCCCGACCTGTTCAACGTGCTCCTGCAGGTCATGGACCACGGCAAGCTGACCGACCACAACGGCAAGCAGGTCGATTTCCGCAACGTCATCCTGATCATGACCACCAACGCGGGCGCGTCCGACATGGCGAAGGCGGCTTACGGGTTTCATCGCTCCAAGCGCGAGGGCGACGATCAGGAAGCCATCACCAGGATGTTCACGCCCGAGTTTCGCAACCGCCTCGACGCCACCATCACCTTCGCGCATCTGTCGCAGGAGATCATCGCGCAGGTGGTGGAGAAGTTCGTGCTGCAGCTCGAGGCGCAGCTCGGCGACCGCAACGTCACCATCGAACTGTCGGACGAGGCGAGCCGCTGGCTGATCGCCAACGGCTACGACGAACTGATGGGCGCGCGGCCGATGGCGCGCGTGATCCAGGAGCACATCAAGAAGCCGCTCGCCGATGAGGTGCTGTTCGGGCACTTAAAGGGCGGCGGCCATGTGCGCGTGATCGTGACCAAGGACGAGGACGGGCACGACAAGCTCGGCTTCGAGTTCCTGGAAGGCCCGGTCACGCCCAAGCCGGAAAAGCTGCCGAGCGTGCGGCCGAAGCAGAAGCGCCGCTCGCCGCGCCCGCGCCAGCAAAAACGCGGCTCGGTGCCGAAGGTGCCGCTGATCAAGGCTTAAAGACCGGCTTCGACGAAGAGAATAGGCCGAGGCCGGGCGTGTGCCCGGCCTCACGCTTTTTGCAGGGCCCGCATGCGCGCGCTCTGTTGCGCGGCCAACGGCCGTATGGGACACGACACGGGCCCATGGCCGCCCCCCAAAACATCAACTCGACCCGTGCCGCCTTCTTTGGCGGCGTGCGCTCGGCGGCGACCTCGGTGTTCTTTCCCGTCATCAGCGGCACTTATGTGGGCATCGGCGCGCTCGCGCACGGCTTTGGGCTGAACCCGTGGTGGATGGCGGCCTCGACCGTGCTGGTGTGGGCGGGGCCGGCGCAAGTCATTCTCATTTCCGCGATCGGCACCGGCGCCGCGCCGATTGAAGCGGCAATCGCGGTCAGTCTGACCGGCGTGCGGCTCCTGCCCATGGTGGTGACGCTGCTGCCGATGCTGCGCCGGACGGACACGCGGCTGCGCGACTTGCTGCTGCCGACGCATTTCACGTCCGTGAGCATGTGGGTGGAATTGCTGCGCCATTTGCCGGGGATACCGCGCGCGCACCGAACGGCGTTCTGCAACGGACTGTCGACCGGCTTCATGGTGGCCGCGGTGAGCGCCGGCTTTTTCGGCTTCTACCTCGCCGCCGAATTGCCGCCGCTGTTTGCCGGCGCGCTGCTGTTCCTTACGCCGCTCTCGTTCCTGGTCTCCACCGCGCGCAACGCCCGCGCCATGATGGACAAGCTCGCGCTGGTGTTCGGGCTCGTGCTCGGCATCGCCCTGACCGAGAGCCACGTGCAGCTCGATCTGCTGTGGACCGGCATCGGCGGCGGCACGCTCGCCTATGCCGTCCACCGCCTGCGCAGGATGGCCGCGCCATGAACCCCGCCGGCGAACTGTGGCCTTACGTGGCGCTGGTGCTGCTCGGCTATCTGCCGAACGAGGCGTGGCGCGTGCTCGGTCTCATACTGGCGCGCGGGCTGGACGAGGATTCCGAGATCGTGCTGTGGGCGCGGGCCTTGGCGACGGCGATCCTGGCAGGCGTCATCGCCAAGCTGATCGTGTTTCCGCCCGGCGCGCTGGCGCAACTGCCGCTCCCGGTGCGGGTGGGGGCGGCGGTGGCCGGATTCGTCGGCTTCCTGGCGGTCAAGCGCTCGGTGTTCGTGGGCGTCGCGGTGGGCGAGGCGGCCTTGCTGCTGGGCGGCTTCTGGTTCGGCCACTAGCATTTCCATTGCGCATGATCTTGTCCGAAAACCGGTTCCCCCCTTTTCGGGATCATGCGTCGGCCAGCGCCGCCGCCAGCTTCTTGGCGTGCTCGGCCAGCGCCTCGGGCTTTTCCTTCTCGCTCGCCGGCGGTTTCATGGGCACGCCGCTCTTGCGCGGGATGACATGGACGTGGAGGTGGAACACCACCTGGCCGCCGGCGCCTTCGTTGAACTGCTGCACGGTGATGCCGTCGGCGTCGAACGCCTTGAGTGCGGCTTGCGCGATCTTCTGCGCCACCCTGGCAACGTGCGCGAGGTCCTCGGGGCCGACGTCGAGCAGGTTGCGCGCCGGCGCCTTCGGCAGCACCAGCGTGTGGCCGGGCGCGCGCGGCATAATGTCGAGGAAGGCGAAGGTCTTGTCGTCCTCGTAGACCTTGTAGCAGGGCAGTTCGCCGCGCAGGATCTTGGCGAAGATATTGTTGGGATCGTAGCTGGCCATCGTTTCAGTCCCTCGGATTGCTCAGGTCATTCCTGCTCCACGAAATCTTTGCGGAACGGCGCGTAGCCCGCAAGCTCCTCGCGCGCCTCTTCGACATAGCGGCGCTCGCGGGCGAGATAGTCGGAGATCGCCCGGCGCAGCGCCGGGTTGGCGATGAAATGGGCCGAATACGTGGGCTTGGGCAGGTAGCCGCGCGCCAGCTTGTGCTCGCCCTGCGCGCCGGCCTCCACCCGCTGGAGCTTGCGGGCAATGGCGAAATCGATGGCCTGGTAGTAGCACAACTCGAAATGCAGGAAGGGGTGGTGCTCGACGGCGCCCCAGTTGCGCCCGTAGAGCGCATCGCCGCCGATGAAGTTGAGCGCGCCGCCGATCCAGCGGCCGGCGCGCTTGGCCATCACCAGCAGAATGCGGTCGGCCATCTTCTCGGTGACGATCGAGAAGAACTCGCGCGTGAGATAGGGACGTCCCCATTTGCGCGAGCCGGTCTCCATGTAGAAGGCGAAGAAGGCGTCCCAGACGTCTTCGGTCAGGTCGGAGCCGGTGAGCCAGCGCACCTCGATGCCGGGGGCCAGCGCGTCCTTGCGCTCGCGGCGGATGGTCTTGCGCTTGCGCGAGGAGAGCGCAGCGAGGAAGTCGTCGAACGTCGCGTAGCCTTCGTTCTGCCAGTGGAACTGCTGGTCCATGCGCTGCAGGAAGCCGCGCTCGCCGAGCAGGCGCCATTCCGGCTCGGTCAGGAAGGTGACGTGGGCGGAGGAGAGATCGTTTTCGGCAGTGATCTGAGACAGCGCCTCGGCAAGCCCGCCGCGCACCGCTTCGGCGAGCGGCCCGGGGCGGGCGAGCAGGCGCGGGCCGGGCACCGGGGTAAACGGCACCGCCACCTGCAGCTTGGGATAATAGCTGCCGCCGGCGTTCTCGAAGGCTTCGGCCCAGCCGTAGTCGAAGACGTATTCGCCGCGCGAATGGGACTTCACGTAGCAGGGCGCGCAGCCCACCAGCGTGCCGGCCTCGTCCTCGGCCAGGAGATGGCGCGGCTGCCAGCCGGTGCGCGGGCCGACCGAGCGGGAGGCTTCGAGAGAGAAAAGAAAATCGTGCGAAACAAATGGGTTATTTGGATGTCCTCGCGTGGATAATTGCGCGGACGAGTTATCCTCAGATGTTAGTTTAACTGGCTCCTCCAACCCGCAGCCGGGCTTGCCGGCGGCGCAGGCGTCCCAGGCCGCTGCCGGGACCTCGGCGAGCGCTTGCGCCATGCGGATGCTGAGCTGGGTTTGGTCTTTCATCGGGTCTGTTCTAGCCGCAGTTTATACCGGAAATCGGTCGAAGTTGACCCCGGCCCTGCGATTGTCACGGCCGCCAGCCCTCGAAAACGACCTGGTCGGCATAGGTGGCGGCGCGGGTGCGGTCCGCCTCGCTGCGCACGGTCCAGACCAAGAGCGGCAGGCCGAACAGCCGGCGCAGCGCGAGCGGCACGGGCGCCGGCAAATCCTGTACACGGTAGGCGATGAACTGCGGCCGCGCCCGCATGACATGCAGGAAGCGCGTAATGCCGCTTGCGTAGCGCGCCGGCACGTCGTCGTGGACGCGCTTGCGCGGTCAGTCCGCGCGGCAGGGTGGGCGCCGCCTGGCGAAGCTGTGCGACCATCTCCGGATCGAACGACATCGCCGCCGCGGGACCAGAATAGTCCGCCAGCACCGCCGCGACGCGCTGGGCAAGCCGGGCATCGCCGTCGAAATGGCTTTTCAGCTCTATCAGCAGCGCAACACGGCCCGCCACCAGCGCGCACAATTCGCTCAACGTGAGGATGCGGTCGGCGCTCTGCTTGAAACGGACCTTGCCGATTTCGGCGGCGCTCAACGTGTCGAGCCGCGCGCTGCCTTCCGTCAGCCGGCCGAGCGCGTCGTCGTGATAAACCATGGCCTCGCCGTCGGCGCTCACCTGCACGTCGCATTCGATGCCGTAGCCGGCGGCAATGGCCGCCGAAAATGCGCTGGCCGTGTTCTCGATAATGCCGGCCGACGCATCGTGCAGGCCGCGATGGGCGATGGGACGGGCGATGAGCCGGTCTAAAGCGGATTCCAGTTGGGTCGACCTGGCTCCGCTCATTCCCGCGCAAGCGGGAATCCAGGATACAAGCGAAAGCGCAGAAAGTGGGGCCCCGGGTCCCCGCTTTCGCGGGGACGAGCGGGTTGCTTGATTTCGCGAAGGACGGGATGGGTCCAGTGACGGCAATCAAGCAACCTCGAACATGCCGTCCACCTCGACGGCGGCGTCGGCGGGCAGCGCCGAGACGCCTACGGTGGTGCGGGCGTGGCGGCCCTTGTCGCCGAACACTTCGACCATCAGGTCGGAAGCGCCGTTCATCACCTTCGGTCCGTCGGCGAAGCCGGGCGCCGAATTGATGAAGCCGTTGAGGCGCACGACGCGCGCGACCTTGTCGAGATCGCCGAGCGCGGCCTTGACCTGCGCCAGGAGATTGATGGCGCAGGCGCGCGCCGCCTTCCGGCCGTCTTCGACCGAAACCGCGCCGCCCAACTGGCCGGCCGCCACCATCTTGCCGTCGGCGCCGAAGCAGATCTGGCCGGAAACGGTGAGCAGCTTGCCGCTCAGCACGAAGGGCACGTAATTGGCGATCGGGCTGCGCGGGCTGGGCAGGGCGATGCCGAGCTCGGCAAGCTTCTTCTCGATCGTTCCGGCCATGGCTCACCTCGCTGGTTGACGCTGCTGGTTGCTCGTTTCTTTGGCCGATCGCAAAGGCCTGTGCAAGCGGGGCGGGCGCCGGTTGCCGGGCCGCAAGGCGGCCTCTATCTTGCCCTTTTCCTGCACCTTTGTGCCGTGCACGGCTCGCAATGCCGCGAGCCCTATCGGAGACACCCCATGACCATGCCCGCCAGACGGCTCCTGCTGCTTGCCATAGCGCTGGCGGCCGCGGCAGGCGCCGCGCCGACGGCGGCGGCCCCGCGGGTTTATCTGGCGCCGCACCGGGCGGTCTACGACCTCACGCTCGCCAAATCGCACGGCAGCCGCAACGTGGCGGCGGTGCGCGGGCGCATCCTGTACGATTTCTCCGGCAATGCCTGCGAGGGCTATGCGCTGAAATTCCGCCAGGTCTCCGAGCTCGATTCCGACGAGGGCAAGTCGGTGCTGAGCGATCTGCGCTCGACCACCTGGGAGGACGGCACCGCGAAGGAGTTCCGCTTCAATTCGGAAAACCGGCTGGACGACCGGCAGACCGAGGCGGTCGACGGCCACGCCCAGCGCGGCAAGGCGGCGGTGTCGGTCAAGCTGAGCAAGCCCGAGCACAAGAGCTTCACCGAGCCGGCCGACGCGGTGTTTCCGACCGAGCACATGCGGCGCATCATCGAGGCCGCGCGCGCCGGCAAGAGCATTTTGAACTTCCCGGTCTATGACGGCTCCGAAAGCGGCCAGAAGCTTTACGACACGCTGACCGTGATCGGCAAAGCCATCCCGCCCGGCACGCAGCCGCCCGACGATGCGGGGGCCGAGGTGCCGGCGCTGGCCAAGCTGACGCGCTGGCCGGTCACCATCAGCTATTTCGACCACGAAAGCGCCAGGAAGCAGCAGGGCGGCGAGCAGACGCCGGTCTATGCCATCGGCTTCGAGCTGTATGAGAACGGCATTTCGCGCAAGCTGACGCTCGACTACACGGACTTCTCCATCACCGGCAAGATGACCGGGCTGGTGATGAAGAAGGAAAAGCCCTGTAAGTAGCGGTGCGTTCATTCATCGCCGCTCCATGTTCTGAGAAAGCCAACGCTCCGCCACCCCTGTTCTTGGCGGCGCGGGGTACGCCGTAGTCCCTTTGCCGCCCGCTCTCGAAAAAGAACCGAGGGCGCGCGGGACGCCTATGGGTCCGGGCGCATTCCGGTTTACGCGAAGCGCGCAAACCAAAATGCTCGGACCCGCGGGCCTCGACGCCTCGCGACATCGAGGCTTGTCGAAACCGGTCGTGCCGCAAGTCCGCCAGTCCCAAGGCGTCCCGCGCGCGGTGTTTGTTAGGTTTGCTCCGCATCGCCCCCGGTGGACTTCCCGTTTCAGGCGCCACGCCTTTCGGCACAGGCGCCTATCCACCGCTTTGAGCCCGGACCGATGCCCGCTCGCCTGTGACCGGCAGCGAGCCTCGGCCATCACGGGGACCCGGCGGCGCACGGCCGGTGCGCCGGGACGTCTGCGGCTTGGACCGCCGGGCCCTTGCACCGCATCTCCGATGCAAGGTCATTCCCCGGCCACCGCTCCCCGCCCCGTGTCTGAAGATGCTTGCGCAGACACCCCTCGGTAACGAGGCGGGATGCGTGCATTATCAGGCCGGTTTTCGGACCGGGGATAAGTTTTTTTCGTGCGTTGAATCTTCGACATTTTTCGCGCCGAAGCGGGGATAAGTTGGACGCACGTAAAACCGAAGCCGGGCAGGCGGGCGGCTTGTGCGGCACGCGCAGGGAATGAAAGAACAAACGCGGTGTTGGTGCGGTCGGGGCCACACGAGACCGACGATGCTACGGATGACCGTTTTGGCGCTCGCCGCCACCGCCGCGCTGGCGTTCGCCCAAAAGCCGGCGCAGGCGAGGGACTATCCCTGGTGCCTCATCTCCGGCTATGGCGGGCAGCACTGCGTCTACGACTCGCTCGATGCCTGCCTGCGCGACCGGGCGGGCTCCGGCTTTTGCAACCCGGATCCGAGCTATCGCGCGCCGGCGCAGCCGCGGCAGAAAAGTAAACGCACGCGCCGCCGCTGAGCGCGACGGCAGACGCCTCGAGTCCGATCCGTTCAGATTGAATCACTGCGCCGACCTGACATTTTGTTTGCGCATGATCTTATCAGAAAACCGGTTCCCACTTTTCGGGATCATGCGCTACTCATCCTCCAGCGCCAAGCCTTTGATCACGGCGTCGCGGCCGAACTTGGCGCGCAATCTGTCGACCGCGTGCTCGGCCTGCGCGCCGCGCCGGTCGAGCAGGTCGGCGAGGTCGTCGCCTTGCGCGTCTTCCAAGCCGGAGACGCCGATGCCGATCAGGCGGAATTTCGTTTGCCCGATCTCGCGCTTCAAAAGCGCGCGGCCGGCGGCGAAGATGCGGGCGGCGAGCTGGGTCGGCGCGCTCAGAGCTTGCGCGCGCGTGCGGGTCTTGAAATCCGCGCTCTTGAGCTTGAGCGTCACGGTCGAGCCTACGAGCGCTTGCGCTTTGAGCCGGGCGGAGACTTTTTCGGTGAGCGACCATAGCGTCTGTTCGAGCGGGCGGAATTCGCCGATGTCGGTGTCGAAGGTCGTTTCCGCCGAAATGCTTTTTGTTTCGCGCTCGGAATCGACCTTGCGCGCGTCGATGCCGCGCGCGAGCCGTGCCAACCGCGCGCCTTCCTCGCCGTAGCGGCGCATCAGCTCGCGCTCGTCGGCGCGCTGCAGGTCGGCGATGGTGCGGTAGCCGTCGGAAGCGAGCTTGGCGGCGCCGACCGCGCCGACGCCGTAGATGAAGCCGACCGGCCTGGGCGCGAGGAAGGCCGGCGCTTCGCCCAAGCCGAGCACGGCAAAGCCGCGCGGCTTGTCGAGATCGGAGGCGATCTTGGCGAGGAACTTGTTGGCGGAGAGGCCGATCGACACGGTGATGCCGAGGGTGCGCTCGATCTGCAACGCGAAACGCGCCAGTACCTTGGCGGCGCTCATGCCGTGCAGGCGTTCGGTGCCGGTCAGATCGAGGAAGGCTTCGTCGATCGAGAGCGGCTCGACCAGCGGCGTGAGATCGACCATGGCCTGGCGCACGGCGCGGCCGACGGCGACGTATTTCGCCATGTTCGGCTTGATCACGGTGGCATGCGGGCAGCGGCCGAGCGCCTCGAACATCGGCATGGCCGAGCGGATGCCGTAGGTGCGCGCGACGTAGCAGGCGGTCGCGACCACGCCGCGCTTTCCCCCGCCGACGATCAGCGGCTTGTCGACGAGCGATGGATCGTCGCGCTTCTCGATCGCGGCGTAGAAGGCGTCGCAATCGACATGGGCGATGGTGAGCGTGTCGAGCTCGGCGTGACGGGCAAGCCGCGGCGAGCCGCAAGACGGGCAGCGCCTGGCCGCAAGCGGCACGTCGGTAAGGCAGTCGCGGCAGAAGCTCATTGGCTCCTCACGGCACCGCGCGCTCCCAGGGCTCGCCGCCCAGGGCCGCGTGGGCGCGCGCGACGTCGCCCGGGTTGCAGCCGGTTGCGGCGGCAAAGCCGGCGATGAGGCGGTCGTCCGAGGCGACGTATTCCAGCACCCCGAGCAGGAAGCCGGGGTCGGCGCTGGCGGCGCGAATCTCGCCCGGGCCGAGCCCGGTAGCGCCAAGAAAGCGCGAAAGCCGCTCCGGGTCGTCCGCCAGGAAGGTAAGCGCTTGAACCGCCACGCCTTCCGCTGCCTCCAGGGTTAACGCGGGCCCCGGTTTCATCGATCGAATTTGCCTTTCGTCAACATATCGGCACTACCGTTACCATCATGCCCGAGCGCGCGGCGTCTGGCGACGGCGGACGCGCCGGGCAGGGCGCATTGGGGACAACCGGGGCGGGGAAGTCATGCCGAAGACCGTCCTGATCGTGGAGGACAACGAGCTCAATATGAAGCTCTTCCACGATCTGCTGGAAGCGCATGGCTATCGCACCGTCGGCACCCGCAACGGGATCGAGGCGCTCGATCTCGCGCGCAAGTACCGGCCCGACCTGATTCTGATGGACATCCAATTGCCGGAAGTGTCCGGCCTCGAAGTGACCAAATGGCTGAAAGACGATTCCGAGCTGAAAGCGATCCCCGTGGTGGCGGTCACCGCCTTCGCCATGAAGGGCGACGAGGAGCGCATTCGCGAGGGCGGCTGCGAGGCCTATCTGTCGAAGCCGATCTCGGTCGGCAAGTTCATCGAGACCATCCGGCATTTCCTGGGGAGCGCGGAATGAAAAAGAGGAGCGCCTGACATGAGCGCCCGCGTTCTCGTCGTCGACGACGTGCCCGCCAACGTCAAGCTGATGGAGGCGCGGCTGTCGGCGGAATATTTCGACGTCGTCACCGCCTACAGCGGCAAGGACGCGCTCGCCATCTGCGAGCGCGCCGAATGCGACATCGTGCTGCTCGACGTCATGATGCCGGACATGGACGGCTTCGAGGTCTGCCGCACGCTCAAATCCAATCCGGCGACGCATCACATTCCCGTGGTGATGGTGACGGCGCTCGACCAGCCCTCCGACCGCGTCAAGGGTCTGGAAGCGGGCGCCGACGATTTCCTCACCAAGCCGGTCACCGACGTGGCGCTGGTCTCGCGCGTGCGCTCGCTGGCGCGGTTGAAGATGGTGACCGACGAGCTGCGCATGCGCGCCGTGACGTCGAAGGAGATCGGTATCCAGAGCCCGGAGCGCGAGGCGGTGGCCGACGCCGGCAAACAGGGGCGCGTGCTGATCGTCGACGACCGCGCTTCGTCCTACGAGCGGCTGGTGACGGTGCTGGCGAACGAGCAGACGGTCGACGTGGAAACCGATCCGAACGAGGCGCTGTTTCATGCCGCCGAAGGCAATTACGACCTGCTGATCGTCTCGCTGGGCTTGCAGAATTTCGACGGACTTCGGCTGTGCAGCCAGGTGCGCTCGCTCGAGCGCACGCGCAACGTGCCGATCCTGGCGGTCGCCGAGCCCGACAACAACCAGCGGCTGGTGCGGGGCCTGGAGATCGGCATCAACGATTATCTGATCCGGCCGGTCGACCGGAACGAGATGCTGGCGCGCGTGCGCACGCAGATCAAGAAGAAGCGTTACACCGAGCGGCTGCGCGACAACGTGCAGGCCTCGATCGAGATGGCGATCACCGACGCGCTCACGGGGCTGTTCAACCGGCGCTACATGGAGACGCATCTGTCGACGCAGGTCGAGCAGGCGGCCGCGCGCGGCAAGCCGCTCGCCGTGCTGATCCTCGACATCGACTATTTCAAGTCGATCAACGACGGCCACGGCCACGACGCCGGCGACGACGTGCTGCGCGAATTCGCGCTGCGCATCCGCAAGTCGATCCGCAACATCGATCTCGCCTGCCGCTACGGCGGCGAGGAATTCGTCATCGTGATGCCGGAGACCGACATGGGGGTGGCGACCGTGGTGGCCGAGCGCTTGCGCCGCAGGATCGCGAGCGAGCCCTTCGCCATCCAACAGGGCGCGCGCAATCTCGACGTGACCATCTCGATCGGCATCGCCACGCTCGACGGGCCGGCCGATGCGGCGGCGGCCGTGCTGAAGCGGGCCGACACCGCGCTCTATCGCGCCAAGCGCGACGGCCGCAACCGGGTGGTGCCGGCCGCGGCCTAAGTCGCGGGGGGCGCGCGCGGGATTCGCCCGCGCAAGGCGCTGCGCGGCACCGGCGCCCGGAAAAATCGGTAAAGGTCCCAGCGGGTTAAAGGCAGGCCTTGCGGGCCGACCCGGCTGGTCTAACCTCGCCAGCCGACGAGTCGCCCGCGCCCTCGCGCGCGGCGAGCAAATCAGCAATGCCCTGCGGAGTGCTCAGGTCCGCCGCATCTCCTGGGTCCCTGCGGGGTTCGGCCGGTCCGGGCGCGGTGCGAGTGGCCTCCTCATGATACCGCGTCCGGCCGGTCACCTCTTTTTCCGGAATGACGGATGGAGCAAAAATGCAAAAGGGCGCCCCGCGGGCGCCCTTGTCGGTTTGCGTCGCGTGGCCGGCGGCTACTTGATCTTCGACTCCGAATACTCGACGTGCTTCTTGGCGATCGGGTCGTATTTCTTCTTCTTCAGCTTGTCGGTCTGCGTGCGCGAGTTCTTCTTGGTCACGTAATAGTGGCCGGTGCCCGCGCTGGAGACGAGCTTGATTTTCAAGTTGATGGCTTTGGCCATGGCATAGTCCTCGAAACTGGCGGCTTTGGCGCCCAGTGCGCCCAGGTCATCTTGGGCGGCGAACCTAGCGGCGCCCCCGAGAATGTCAAGAAACGGGGATTTTTGGTAATGTCTGAGACACTACCGGATTTTTTGGATTTTTGGTTATGCCGCTTAGGCCAGGTTGGTGCGTTCGGCCGGCGATTTTTTCGCCATTTCGGTGAAGAATCCGCCAATCCTCTCCACGATCAGATCCTTATCGTTATCGAGGGTCGCCACATGGTACGAATTATTGAGCCACAAGAGCCGGATATCGTCGGACTGTATGGCGTTCACGATCTCCATCGCGTTGGCGGGGGGTACCACATGGTCCTCGCGCGCATGGATGACGAGCGTCGGACACGCAATCTTATGAAGCAACTCCCTCGTAATGGAAATAAGCAGTGACGCTTCGCGCAAACACGCTACCGGCGTCTCGTCGTAGGCGAGTTCCGTGACGCCGGGCGCCTTGATGTCCGAGCCGATCCCGGGAATGCGCTTCGGCGCGGGGTTGAGTAGCATGACCTCCGCGAGCGCTCCTGACAGCTTTCCCGCGGCCGCGGCGATTGGAGCGATCGCATCGACTAAGTCAGGAAATCGCGCTGCAAGGTTTAGCGCGAGAGTCCCGCCCATGGAGAGGCCGGTCACGAACACGTGCTTCCTGCGCTTGGCGAGATCGCGCAAAGCCGTTTCAACCTCCCCGAGCCAATCGAGGTAGCCGGTCGTCTCCATGTCGTCGGGCGAGGTGCCATGGCCCGGCAAGCGCGGCGCGACGACCGAGAAGCCGAAACGGCGATGCAGATTCTCCCCGAGCTCCCGAATGCTTTGCGTGGACCCGGTGAAGCCGTGTTGGACGAGTACACCGACGTCGTTTCCCTCAAGTGAAAATCGCTCCGCGCCCTGTAATACCGCAACCATCGCGTTCCTCCGGGTTATTGAGACTTCATGATGTCAAATCGGTTCCACGGGCCGCGAAGGCGATCGTCGCGAGCGCGATTATCGCCCCTTGGGCCATTTCTTTGCCGGGCTCACCGAGTCCGAGGCTCGTCAGCAGATTGAACGAGAACATCAGCATGAAAGCGGCGACCGCCGGACCCAACACGCCGCCCTTGCCGGAACCGAAAGCCACCCCCCCGAGGATCACGGCCGCAAGGGAGTTAAACGCCAAATCCGCCCCAATGCTGAGGCTCCCGAAGCCAACGAACCCCAATATCAGGAATGCGCTGAGCACGGCGAAGAGACTCGACAAGATGTGCGCAATGTATATTGCTCGGACGTAGGGGATACCCGATGCCCAGGCGGCGCGCGGATTGGCGCCGATGGCATCGACATAACGCCCAAACACCGATCGTCTCAAGAACAGCCCCATGGGGATTATCGTCGCCACCCAGACCATCACCGATACTGGGACAATTCCGATTCGCGCCTGCCCGATGTACCGGAGCACTTCGGGGGCCTCGCCCGGCTCGCGATATTGAGTGAGGGCGGTTACAATACCGCCCAGGATCAACACCATCGCCAGGGTAACGATAACCGAAGACGCACGCAGCTTCGTGATGAAGAAGGCGTTTAGCGCTCCAACCGCAATTCCAAACACGACGCAAATCCCTATTAGTACCGCTGCCGGGTAATGCAGTATGCCGCTCGTTAGGATGTAACTCACGACCAGCGCCACGCCGCCAAACGAGAGATCGAGCGAAAGAAGCCTGATGCAAAGCGATTGACCGATGACAGCGATTCCCAATGGCGCTGCCTGGCGCAGGATCAACAATAAGAGAAATGGCTGTAAAAGGTTTGGGCGCACCACCGCGGCGAAGATGAGAAGCGCGACCGTGCCTAAATAAGAAATCGGAAGACCTGACATACGGGCGCCGATGGCCCGCGACCAATGCGGCCGGTCCGCCCCTTCGCCGGCAACGGTATCCATCATACGCCGATCGTCCTGCGTCGTTGGAAGCTCACTGCCGCTAGCAGTAATACCCCTGTCACCGCCGAACTGAAGAACGGTGAAATTCCACTGAGATTCATGCCGTTTGAGATGAGGCCGAGGGTGATGGTCCCGAGCAATGCGCCGGCGACGCTGCCGACTCCGCCCGATAGTTGCACGCCGCCAAGCGCGATGGCGGTGACGGAATCCAGACCGAACGCCTGCCCCATGGTCGGATCGCCTGAGGCGATCCGGCCGCACAAATAGACGCCGGCAACCGCCCCCGACAGCGAGCAAAGGACGTAGCACATGATTCTTGGCGCGGTAGCGCCGACCCCGCTCAGCATGGCGCTTTGGACGTTTGCGCCAATGGCAAACAACCGAAGACCGAAGGCTGTTTTGTAGAGGAGAAAACTCACGATGCCGATCGCAAGGACGCTCCAGAAGAACGCGGCCGGGAGTCCGCCAACATTCGACGCCGCCAAGGAAATGATCCAAGGTGGGACGACCCCTCCGGCAGCCGACAAGATGAGAAGCGCGAAGCCCTGCACGAAAATCATCGTCGCCAGCGTCATGATGATCGGGTGAACGCGGAAGAACGTGACGGCCAGACCGTTGGCAAGGCCGATGGCGAGGGCCGTCAAGAAGGCGATCGGCACCGCCATTGACGGTTCGAGTGACACAATCAGGACGCTGGTCAGGCTAACGACGGAACCGACCGAAATGTCGAGCCCGCCGATCAAGGCTACGACGAGCTGTCCCAGGGCCACGATCAAGAGCGCGGCGATCTGGTTATTGATGTTGCCGATGTTTTCCGCCGAAAAGAAATTGGGAGCGAACGCGGACAGTAGCACGAACGTGCCCGCTGGAAGTGCGATTGCCACGAGGCTAAGGCCAGACCGATTATGCCTCCGTACCGTTTGCCGAATCATGGCAGCGCCATTTGAGAGGTGCGTCCCGTCAAGGCGAAATGCATGATCGTTTCTTCATCAGCGTTCTCGCCGGTGAACTCCGCGACGAGAGCGTCTTCATGCACCACTAAGATGCGATCGCAAAGGCCGATGTGTTCGGTCAACTCGCTAGAGGTAAGGAGTACGGCGCCACCCTGGTCCGCGAACTCCCGAAGCAGCCGGTATATTTCCGCCTTGGCGCCTACGTCGACGCCGCGCGTGGGCTCTTCGATGAGCAATATGTCGACGCCCGAAGCAAGCCAGCGTCCGATCATCACTTTCTGTTGGTTGCCGCCCGAAAGTGACGCGACGATCTGGTTCTCGTCTTGCGCCCGAACGTTCATGTCTCGCATAAGGGCTACTACGCGGCCCCGATCAATACGTGCGCGCGAAATCATCGCAGTCCGGCGCAGCATGCCGAGTCCGATGTTCTGCTCGATTGACAGAGGCTGATAGAGGCCCTCTGACTTCCGATCTTCCGGAATAAAGCCCAACCCGGCGCGGGACGTTGCAACGACGGATGGGCCCAGTCGCTTGTCCGCGCCAGCGGCGTCATGCTTTCGAACGATGCCGGACGAGGCGGGGACAAGGCCGGCCAGGGCCCGAATTATCTCGCGCTGGCCATGGCCCTCCAATCCGCTGAGCCCGACAATTTCACCGCGACTAACGACAAACGATATGGGCGGATTTGCCTTTTCAACGGCGAACTCGGAAACGGTGAGGGCGGAATCCCGCTTCGCCGACCGCGGTCGTCTTGGGGGGAAAAGATGCCCAAGTTCGCGCCCGACCATCAGGGCGACGAGATCGTCCCGCGTGAGTTCCCGTGTGGGACGGGTGGCAACGTGCTTTCCGTCTTTCAAAACGGTGGTCGTATCGCAAAGGCGAAATATCTCATCGAGCCGGTGGCTGATATAAAAGACGAGCTTGCCATCCCGTTTTTGTTGCTCGACGAGGCGCACAAGTTTGTCCACGCCTGGAGCGTCCAGCGCCGCCGTGGGTTCATCATAAATCACTACGTCTGCGTCGGCGGCGGCACCTTTCGCAATCTCGACCAAGTGCTGCTCTGCCATGACGAGATCGCCGCACGTCATGTCGACATCGAGTTCGACGCCAACTCGATCCAAAATGGCCCGTGCGCGTTTGCGCATGGCCTTCTTGTCAAGGATGCCGAACCGCCGGGGCTCGCGCCCGAGAAAAAGGTTTTCGGCGATCGTGAGATTCGGCAGCAGCGTCAGTTCTTGGAAGATTGTCGACACGCCTGCGGCACGCGCCTCCGACGGCCGACTGATCCGCAGCGCCTGACCTTTGAGCAGGATTTCGCCGTGGTCAGGAGTAAACACCCCGGCGAGCAACTTTATCAACGTCGATTTTCCGGCGCCGTTCTCGCCCGTGATCGCGTGGACGGACCCGCCGTATCCCGAAAATGAAACCGACGACAACGCTTGGATCGATCCGAACCGCTTCGTGATGTTTCGGAATTCGATCCAAGGCGTTGCCGTCGCATCGCGCGGATCAGCCGGATCAGGGGAGGTCATCTTGCGCGGTCTTCCGCGTTCACCGCCAACTATTTCTTGAACATCTTTTCCAGGACCTTCTCCGGAAGCGTCGACGGGAACCAGACATTATCGCTGAGATCCGGCCGATAATATTTGTCGAAGTTGGCAGCCGTGATGGGCTTCGGGTCCGAATAGTAGGACCGATACATCTTCTTGCCCTCCAACAGCGCGATCGCAGCGCGTAACATGGCGGGGGTGAGGCCGGGGGCGAAGATAGGCGCGACGCTATCCGCGCCAGCTTTCTTCCACGCGCGTAAGAACCCATTGTTGCCTTCGCCCGTCATCGGCACCAATGGCTTGCTAAGTTGCTTGAACACGTCGAAGCAAGCCCGCGTCATTTCGGCTCCTGAGAACCAAATGCCATCGACCGGTTTCCCGGACGCCACCAGGTTCTCGCAGAGCTGCTTGCCCTTGGCGTAATTCCAGTTGCCGTAGACTTCGGCGCCGATCTTGATGTCGGTACCCTTGATCGCCTGCAAGAGGCCGTTGTAGCGAGCAGTATCTTCACCCACGCCCGCAACACCGCGGAACGCCCAGATGATGCCTTTCCCATGCAGTTTCTTCTTGAGAAACTCTCCGCCGGTGCGGCCGAAGGCTTCGCCCCCGCCATAAACGGAAACGGTCGCGTCGGTAAATGTACCGCCGGGGCTAAATACGATCACCGGGATTCCCGCAGCTACCGCTTTTTTTATCTCCGGTTTCACGAGAGGAACGGCGATTGGTGCGATGATGAGGGCGTCGACCTTCTGCGCCAACAAGTCCTCGATGTCTGCCACTTGCTTTGCCGGCTTCCAGTCGGCTTCAACAAGGCGAAACTGCTTAATATTCGAATCATGACCAGCCCAGTACTTCATCTCAGCAATGGTTTGGACGATCCAGGTGTTGCCGAGCCCAGGCCAAGACACGCCGATGGTCCAGGGCGGGGCTTTCTTGAATTTGTCGGCGGGGACGGTCTCTTTCGCGGATGGGGCCATGAGCGCGGGCGGCAACAGCTCCACCTCGCCCGACGGCGATATTGTCAGATCGTCGGCGATCGCTGGTTGGCGTGATACGAGGACCGCGGCGGCTAACACCGACGCGCACAATAAAGGCTTCCACTTCATTGGCCTTCCTCCCACTGCGATTTTTCATTTTAAGGGGCAATGCTCGCGTCCCCCGTTTGCTAAATGCTAAGCGAAAACAAAAATGTTCGCAAGTGTGATAAAGCGAACAAAAATCGCTATTAACGTCCGTCAATCTGACGCGCGCCGGCCTTCCAGTAGCGCTTCGATGACGGTCACGCCGTGCTCGGCACACACGGTGCGCAGCCGGTCCGAATTAAGACAATCGGTGACAAATGCATCGATCTGAGCCATGTGTCCGATCCTCACCGGCGCCGCACGTGCAACCTTCATTTGGTCGCAGACCAAAATCACGCGCCGAGCATTCTCGATGATGGCGCGAGACACGTTGACCTCGAGAGGATCGAAATCGAGAAGCGATCCATCTTCGTCGATCGCGGATGCGCCAATGACGGCTGTATCGACCTTGAACTGCCGGATATGATCGACGGCCGCACTGCCGACGATTGCGCCGTCCGAATGGCGCACCGGACCGCCCGCGATGACGACCTCGAACGAGGGATGGGGGTAGAGCGTCAGCGCGACATTGATGTTGTTGGTGATGACCAGCAGGTCCTTGCGCGAGATCAGCGCCCGCGCGACTTCTTCCGTCGTCGTTCCGATATTGATGAACAGCGATGAGTTGTCGGGGATGAGTTCGGCCGCCGCCGCGCCGATCACGTGCTTCGCTTCGGCCGCGATCAGACGTCTCGCTTCATAAGATAGATTTTCGACGGATGACGAAACCACCGCACCGCCATGCGTGCGCGACAGGATGTTCTGGTCGCAGAGCTCGTTGAGGTCCCGGCGAATTGTTTGTGGTGTTACGTCGAACCGGGCGGCAAGCTCATCGACCCCGACACGGCCGATCGTTCGGGCAAGCGACAGAATCTCGTTCTGTCGATCGCTAAGCGGAAGCACGGGGGCTGAACCTCGTTGGGAAAGCAATTGCAAATTTCAACAATGGGGGACGGCGCTGTCAACAAGGATTTTTCGCCGGTTTTACAACAGGTCCCGGTAAAACTGCTGCTCCTGCATGAAGTAGAACGGCACCGGCAGGTCGTGCGCCATGCCGGCGGCGACGCGCGCCAGGAGTTCCTCCAGCACCACGCCGGTGATGGTGGGCATGTCCAAATGAGTGGCCTGTTCGATGGGCACCCAGGTGAGTTCCACCAGCTCGGAGTCGGGGCCGACCACGCCCTCGATGGTGTGGGCGATGGCGGAAGCGTCAGCGGTGAAGAAGCGGGTATCGAAGCGGCGCGGCCGGCGGGGCGGGGTGATGGCGCGGGCGATGAAAAAGATATTGCCGAGGTCGGGATGCACGCGCGCCTTCTCGAACTCGGCCCAGATTTCGCCCGGCGTGTTGGGCGGCGCATCGCGCTGAACGCCGAGCAGCAGCCCGGTCTCCTCCGCCACCTCGCGCAAGGCCGCGAGCGGGAAGCCGCGGGCGTAGTCGGGGCCCGGTGTCTTCACGCGCTCGTTGAGCTTCTCCGCCATGGCGGGGTGCGGTTCGCTCACCGCCGACATCTGCCGGTCGAGCGCCTCGATGCGGCCGCCGGGAAACACGAACTTGCCGGGCATGAACTTGTGCGAGGCGTGGCGGCGGCCGAGCAGGACCTTCGGCTCTGCGCCCGAGCGGTCGATCAGCATGAGGGTGGCGGCGTCGCGCGGCTCGCTGTCGGGGTGCGACTGGTCGCGCTCGGCCTTGGTCATGCGCTCGGTCATGCGCTTGGCGATGTCCATCTATTCAAGCCTTCCGTTTCGCTTTGCGTCTGTCTTTGCGTTTCTTGCGATCCTTGCGACCTTTGCGCGGTTCGCGCCCGTCGCGCGCGGGCGGCTCGCGCCGGGCATGGGCGCGGCCCCGCGTGGTAGCCGGCCGGCCGGCGGAAAGCAATTCGAAGCGCAGCGCGCCGGCGACGGGCGCGGCCTCGATGAGCTTGACGGTGACGGCGTCGCCGAGGCGATAGGTCTCGCCGGAATGGCGGCCGACCATGGAATGGCGCGCCTCGTCATAGTGGAAATATTCGTCGCCGATGGTGCGCGCCGGCACGAAGCCGTCGGCGCCGGTCTCGTGCAGCTTCACGAACAGCCCGGCGCGGGTGACGCCGGCAATGCGGCCGTCGAAGGTGGCGCCGACGCGGTCGGCGAGGAAATGCGCGATCAGCCGGTCGTTGGTTTCGCGCTCGGCCACCATGGCGCGGCGCTCGGTGGCGGAAATTTCGGCGGCGATCTCGGCGAGCGTCTCGCGCGTCGCGCTCTCGGGCAGGCCGCCCGGCCCGAGCTTGAGCGCGCGGATCAGCCCGCGATGCACGATCAGGTCGGCATAGCGGCGGATGGGCGAGGTGAAGTGCGCGTAGCGGCGCAGGTTGAGGCCGAAATGGCCGTAATTGTCGGAGGAATATTCGGCCTGCGCCTGCGCGCGCAACACCACTTCGTTGACGAGCTGCTCGGCGTCGCGGCCCTTGATCGATTTGAGCACGCGGTTGAAGGCCTCGGGGCGAAGTGCGCCGGTCTTGGGAAAGTTGATGTCGAGCGTCTGCAGAAACTCGCGCAACGCGGCCACGCGTTCGAGCGCCGGCTCGTCGTGCACGCGATAGATCAGGGGACAGCGGGCCTTCTCCAAAGTTTCGGCGGCGGCGACATTGGCGAGGATCATGAATTCCTCGATCAGCCTATGCGCCTCCAGCCGCTCGGGATGGGTGACGCGGTCGACCATGCCGTCCGCGGTGAGCAGGATCTTGCGCTCGGGCAGATCGAGATCGAGCGGCGAGCGCTCGTTGCGCGCGTGCGCCAGGCGCTCGTAGGCGGCATAGAGCGGCGCCAGCACCGGCTCGACCAGCGTCTCGGTCACCTCGTCGGTGCGCCCGCCGATCGCAAGCTGCGCCTGTTCGTAGGACAGCCGCGCGGCCGAGCGCATCATGACGCGGTGGAAAGAGTGGGCGCGCTTGCGGCCGTCGGCGCCGATCACCATGCGCACGGCGAGCGCGGCGCGGTCTTCGTTCGGACGCAGCGAGCACAGCTCGTTGGAAATGCGCTCGGGCAGCATCGGCACCACGCGGTCGGGGAAATAGACCGAATTGCCGCGGACCAGCGCTTCGCGGTCGAGCGCGGAGCCGGGCGTCACGTAATGGGCGACGTCGGCGATGGCGACGGTGACGATGAAGCCGCCTTTGTTGTCGGCGGCCGTGTCGGGCTCGGCGTGCACGGCGTCGTCGTGATCCTTGGCGTCGGGCGGATCGATGGTGACGAGCGGCACTTTGCGCCAGTCCTCGCGGTGGGAGAGCGTCGCGGGGCGCGCGGCCTCGGCTTCGTTCAGCGTTTCGCGCTTGAAGACGTGAGGGATGCCGTGCGCGCTGATGGCGATCAGGCTGACGGCGCGCTCGGACTTGAGCGAGCCTAAGCGCTCGACCACGCGGCCGGTCGGCGCGCCGAGGCGGCGGGCGCGGCTGGCCTCGACCGCGATCAGGTCGCCGTCCTGCGCGTTACCGGTAGCGCCGGGCGGAATGGCGATCTCCTTGCCGAGCATCTTCTTGTCGACCGGCTCGAGCCGGCCGCCGCCGTGCGGAGCGATGCGGAAAATGCCGAGCACGCGCGTCTTCGGACGATCGATGATGCGGATGACGCGGCCGCGGTGGCGGATGCCGGCTTCTTCTTCGGTCTCCTCGATATGCAGCAGCACGCGGTCGCCCAAACCCGCGGCCTGGCCGGGGCGCGCTTTGCGTGGGCTATCGATACGGATCCTGGGCGCGGGCCCGTGCGCTTGCTCGTCCCATTCGTCGGGCGTGGCGATGAGATCGCCATCGGCGTCGCGCGCGGTGACGTCGGCGAGCACGGTGGCGGGGAGGGTGCCGGGATGATGGATTTTCTTGCGGCGCTTTTCGATCGCGCCCTCGTCGGCGAGGTCGCGCAGCAGGCGCTTCAGGTCGGCGCGCAGATTGTTCTTGAGATTGAAGGCGCGCGCGATCTCCTTGGTGCCGACCTTGCCGGGCCGCGCGCGGATGAAGGCGAGAAGGTCGGCCTTGGAGGGTAGAGAAGGGGTCTTTTTGGAAGGTTTGTTCAAAACGAAATTCCTGCGCCGAGAGGCGCGATTGAAACGAATGTAGTGGCCGCAGGCAGCATCCGCCAGCGCGGCTACTCATCTCCGCTCGTCCCCGCGCAAGCGGGGACCCAGCACTGGATTCCCGCTTGCGCGGGAATGAGCGGGAAAATGCTCTGCTTGACGGCGAAAGTTATTCCGCGGCCTTGGTCTTGCGCGCGGGCTTGGCCTTGGCGGCGGCTTGCTTGGATGCCGTGGGCGCCTTGGCTTCCGCCGCCTTGCCGGAAGCGGTCTTGCGGCCGGCGGCGCGGCGCGGCTTCGATACCGGCTTGGGCGCTTCGGCGGAAACCGCTTCGGCGTCGCCCTCGGCCGCCTCGGCCTTCTTGGCGGTTTTTTTCTTGGCCGCCGCCTTCTTCGGTTTCTTGCCGCCGCCTTTGGCGATGCGCGCCTCCAGCAGGCCGACGGCCTGCTCGACGGTGACGTTCTCCGGCGTGAGGTCGCCGGGCAGCGTGGCATTGACGCCGTCGTGCGAGACGTAAGGCCCGTAGCGGCCTTTCTTGACCACGATCGGTCCGCCCTGGTCGGGATGCTCGCCCAGTACCTTGCCGGGATCGGCGCCGAAGCGGCGGCCCTTGCCGGGATTGGCTCTCTTCTCGGCGATCAGCGTGACCGCGCGGTTGAGGCCGATATTGAGCACGTCGTCGCCTTCTTCCAGATTGGCGTAGGTCTTGCCGTGCTTGACGTAAGGGCCGAAGCGGCCGACGCCGGCGATGATCATTTCGCCGTCTTCGGGATGCGCGCCGACGTCGCGCGGCAGCGCGAGCAGGCCGAGCGCCTTTTCCAGATCGACGTCGTCGGGCGCGAGCCCTTTCGGCAGGCCGGCGCGCTTAGGCTTCTCGACTTCCTCGCCCTTCTTTTCCGGCTTCTTCTGCTCGCCGAGTTGCAGATAGGGGCCGAAGCGGCCGGAGCGCAGCGTGACTTCGAGGCCGGTGGCCGGGTCCTCGCCCAGCACCTTGGTGCCGTTGACGCCGCCGTCGGCGCCCGGCGTCATCTGCCGGGTGAAATTGCAGTCCGGATAATTCGAGCAGCCGATGAAGGCGCCGAAGCGTCCGGTCTTCAGCGACAGCTCGCCGGTGCCGCATTGCGGGCATTGCCGGCGCGGCTGGCCGTCGGTGCGCTCGGGAAAGATGTGCGGCTCGAGCAGATCGTTGAGCGCGTCGAGCACGACGCGGTTGCGCACTTCCTTGATATCGTCGACCGCGCCGATGAAATCGACCCAGAAATCCTTCAGCACCTGCTTCCAGTCGACCTCGGCATTGGCGATCTTGTCGAGCTGCTCTTCCAGATTGGCGGTGAAATCGTATTCGATATAGCGCTGGAAGAAGCTTTCCAGGAAGCCGACCACGACACGGCCTTTGTCTTCCGGAATGAGCCGCTTCTTTTCCGCGCGCACATAGCCGCGGTCTTGCAGCACCTGCAGGATGGCGGCGTAGGTGGAGGGCCGGCCGATGCCGAGCTCTTCCATGCGCTTGACCAGCGAGGCTTCCGAATAGCGCGGCGGCGGTTCGGTGAAGTGCTGCGACGAATTGATCGCCTGCTTCTGCAGGAGCTCGTCCTGGCTCATGGCCGGCAGGCGCTTGGAATCGTCGTCATCGGAAGACGGATCGTCCAGGCCTTCCTGATAGAGCGTGAGGAAGCCGTCGAACTTGACCACCTGGCCGGTGGCGCGCATTTCGAGCGTGCGGGCGCCCGCCTTGGCCTCGATCTCGACGGTGGTGCGTTCCAGCTCCGCCGACTGCATCTGGCTGGCAACCGCGCGGTTCCAGATCAGCTCGTAGAGGCGGGCCTGGTCGCGGTCGACGGATTTGGCGATCTCGGCCGGCGAGCGGTTGGGATCGGTCGGACGCACCGCTTCGTGCGCTTCCTGCGCGGTCTTCGACTTCTGCTGATAGACGCGCACGCTTTCCGGCACGTAGTCGGCGCCGTAGTTCTTGCCGATCATGCCGCGGATGCCGCCGATCGCCTCGGGCGCGATCTCGATGCCGTCGGTACGCATATAGGTGATGAGGCCGACGGTCTCGCCGTCGATGTCGATGCCTTCGTAGAGGCGCTGGGCGAGCCGCATGGTGTGCGCCGGCGAGAAGCCGAGCTTGCGCGAGGCCTCCTGCTGCATGGTCGAGGTGGTGAACGGCGGCGGCGGATTGCGCTTGGCGGGCTTGGCCTCGACACTGGCGACGCGGAAGTGCGCGTTTTCGAGGTCGCGGGTGAAGGCTTCAGCCTCGGCGCCCGAGCCGATGTCAAGGCGCTGGATCTTCTGGCCGTCGGCGCCGACCAGGCGCGCCTCGAAAGTCTCCTGGCGCGGGGTCGCCAGCGTTGCCGCGATCGACCAGTATTCCTTGGCGACGAACTTCTCGATCTCCAGCTCGCGGTCGCAGACGAGCCGCAGTGCCACCGACTGCACCCGGCCGGCCGAGCGCGCGCCCGGCAGCTTGCGCCATAGCACCGGCGAGAGCGTGAAGCCGACCAGGTAATCGAGCGCGCGGCGGGCGAGATAGGCGTCGACCAGCGCGGCGTCGATCTTGCGCGGGTGCTTCATCGCCTCGGTCACCGCCTGCTTGGTGATGGCGTTGAACACGACGCGCTCGATCTCGTGGTCCTTGAGCGCCTTTTTCTCCTTGAGCACCTCCAGGACGTGCCAGGAGATGGCCTCGCCCTCGCGGTCGGGGTCGGTGGCCAGGATCAGCTTGTCGGCACCCTTCAGGGCGCGGGCGATGTCGTTGAGGCGCTGGTTGGAGCGCGCGTCGACCTCCCAGACCATGCGGAAATCGGCATCCGGGTCGACCGAGCCGTCCTTGGGGGGCAGGTCGCGGATGTGCCCATAGGAGGCGAGAACCTCGTAGCCGGGGCCCAAGTATTTGTTGATCGTCTTCGCCTTGGCCGGCGATTCCACCACGACGATGTTCATGATTTCCAATGGGTTAGCGGCCAAGAGGGCCGGGTTCAAGGCAGAATCGGCCGCCAGCTTTGCCCGGAACATGGGGAAGGCGGCAAGACCTGTCAAATCAGGCCGGCCGGGCGGGGCTTTTCAGACCAATGGAATAGGGCATGAAAATGACTCGGGCGTTACGCGCAAAATCAACCATAGGATGTATTTTATTATAAATTACAACTAATATATTCCTATCGGCGAAAGACTGTGTAATTTTAACCCGGGGGTTGCGAAGACGCGCACGACTTACCGGAAATAGTCCCCCGCGGGAATGCAATGAATAACACCACCCCGATAACAGCCGAGCCGGGCTCACGGGCTGCGGTAGCCAGCTACGTTGCCACGCTCTCCGCCGATCTTGCCGCCATGGCGCGCCGACAGGGTCTGGAAACACTCGGCTACCTTCTGGAAATGGCGCGGCTCGAAGCCGAAAGCGCCAACCGCGCCAACGGCCCGAACGGCGGGCGCTGAGACCCGACCTAATCTCCGCTCATTCCCGCGCATGCAGGAATCCAGGAGCGAAGCGCGCAAAGCCCTCAGTTCGCAGCCCTGGGTCCCCGCTTTCGCGGGGACGAGCGGGTGAAGTCAGCGCGAAGGCTTAACTCCCAGACGTTCGAGCAGCGCGGCGGTCGGATTGCCGTCCGGCACCATGCCGAATTTCTTCTGTTCGGCGCGAATGTTGTCGCGCAGGTCGAAGTCGATATGGCCTTCGAAGTCGTGCACGGCATAGCCGAGCGCGGCGAGCTTCTTTTGCAGCGCGATGCGCGCCGGGCGCGAGAGCGGGCGGTCGTCGGCCGGCCACTTGGCGTGGATTGGTGCACCGCCGCGCAGCCGGTCGGCGAGATGGCCGACGCCGACGGCGTAAGCATCCGAGTTGTTGTACTCCTTCAGCACAGCGTAGTTCGGCGTGACGATGAAGGCGGGGCCCCTGGCGCCGGCGGGAAAGAACAGGATGCCGTTGCCGGCAGGAAACCGCCGGCCGTCGGCGCGCCGCAAACGAAGCGCGCGCCATTCGGCAAAGCTCGCGTGGCTGCGCATCATGTCGAAGCCCTGCGGCACGACCACCTCGAAGCCCCAGGGCAGGCCGGGCTGCCAATGCTGCTTGTGCAGGTAATTGGCGGTGGAGCCGAGCACGTCCGGCACGTTGGTCCAGATGTCGCTTTGGCCGTCGCCGGAGAAGTCGATGGCGTAGTCGATGACGTTGGACGGCATGAACTGCGTCTGGCCCATGGCGCCGGCCCAGGACGAGACCATGCGGCCGCGCGGAATACGGCCGTCCTGCATGATCTTCATGGCGACGAGCAATTCGTTGCGAAAATAAGGATCGCGGTAGCCGACAAAGGCGAGCGTCGCCAGCGAGCGGAACACGTCCCAGCGGTCGCGTTCGGCGCCGTAGTCGGTCTCGATGCCCCAGAGCGCGGTTACCGTGTAGCGGTCGACGCTGAATTTCTTTTCGACTTGCGCGAAAGTTTTCGCCCATTCCTTCAGCTTGCGTTGCCCGCGCACGATGCGGCCGCGCGAGGCGACGGCATCGACGTAGGCGCCGAACGGCTTGCCGTATTCCGGCTGGCGCCGGGTGGCGGCGATGACGCGCTTATCGGGCGTGACCCCGCGCAGCGCCGTCTCGAAGGTCGCACGGGTGATGCCTTTCGCTTGCGCGTCCGGCCAGAGCGTGGCGGCGAATTGCGCGAAGGTTTGCGCGGCATGCGCGGGCAGGCAACCGAGCGCGAGCGCGATAGTTACGACGATGAGCCGGCGGTGAAGCATGCAATGGCGCTTTTTCGATTCTCGCGCGCGATTATAGCAGCGACACCAGGGCGCCGCCGTGGCGCTCGAGCCGGCCGGCGATCTCGATTGCCAATCTGATCGTTGGTGAACCCGGTCGAGCCAAAACATTCGGTGTTGCATTCGCGCAAAAGTTGCCGGATGATGCCGTTGGGGCTTTAAAGTTGGGGGGCACGGGGTTGCGCGTATTTGTGGCGGTGGGACTTTTTAGCCTTTTGATTGGCTGCGCCGCATCAGGCGTCAAAGTCGATGAGCAACAAGCAGAATCTTTCAAAGTTGGAAAATCGACATATTCGGAAGTTGTGGCCGTGCTTGGCTCGCCAACGACGACGACCGTTGCATCGAATGGCACGCGCACGGCGGCCTACAATTATTCCTCAATACGATCTCAGCCGCAGAATTTCATTCCGTATATCGGACCGCTTGTTGCGGGATATGATACTCAATCGAGCTCCGTGACATTCACATTCGACAAGCGCGGTCTGTTGACCGGCACCACTTCCAGTCAAACTGGTTTGGGGACGGGCGCAAACTTAGCAGCCGGTCACAACGCTGCGACTCGCCCCTACGAGGGCGTACGGTAGTCGGCTGCAAAGCGGTAACTTATGAGAGCTCCGAAGCAGCGCCGGTCGGGCACAATACGCATGACCTAAGTGTTCCGGCCACAACCTGCTACAACAGCGACACCAGGGCGCCGCCGTGGCGCTCGAGCCGGCCGGCGATCTCGAGTTCCAGCAAGACCGTGCGCACGATGGCGGGCGAGGTCCGCGACAGCCGCACCAGGTCGTCGATCGCCGCGGGCGAGGGGCCGAGCAGCGCGACGATGCGGCTGCGCTCGTCCTCGCCCGGCTCGCTGTCGGGCGCGCCGAGCGCCTCCTGCGCCGGCTCGCGCGCCGGCGGCAGGTCGAGGCCGCGGCCGAGGATCGGCTCCAGCACGGCGATCACGTCGTTGGCCTCAGTGACCAATGTGGCGCCCTGCTTGAGGAGGCCGTTGGTGCCCTCGGCGCGCGGGTCGAGCGGCGAGCCCGGCACGGCGAACACTTCGCGGCCCTGCTCGCCGGCAAGCCGCGCCGTGATCAGCGAACCGGAGCGGCGCGCGGCTTCCACGATCGCCACGCCGACCGAGAGGCCGGAGATCAGCCGGTTGCGGCGCGGGAAGTCGCGCGCGCGCGGCTCCCAGCGCAGCGGCATTTCCGAGATGGCGGCGCCCGTGCCGACGATGTCCTCCAGAAGATCGACATGCTCGGGCGGATAGATGCGCTCGTGCCCGCCGGCGAGCACCGCGACGGTGCCGGTCGCAAGACTCGCACGGTGTGCGGCGGCATCGATGCCGCGCGCGAGCCCCGAGACGATGCCGTAGCCGGCCTGGCCCAGATCGCGCGCGAGGCGCTCGGCGAATTTGACGCCGGCGGCGGACGCGTTGCGCGAGCCGACAATGGCGACCAGCGGACGCGCGAGGATGGCGATCTCACCGCGCACGCCGACGAGCGGCGGCGGATCGTCGATCATCTGCAGGCGCGGCGGGTAGTCCGGCTCGCCCAGTGCGATAAAGGCAATGCCGCGCGCTTTCGCCGCTTTCAATTCGGCGGTCGCATCGTCGATTGAGCAGATGCGCTGCGGGCGCGCCGCGCCGCCGCGGCGGGCGAGCGCCGGCAAGGCGTCGAGCGCTGCGCGCGCGCCGCCATAGTAGTTGATCAGGTCGCGGAAGGTGCGCGGGCCGACATTGTCGGACCGGATCAGGCGCAGCCAGTCGAGCCGCTGCTCTTCGCTCAGTCTGACGCCTTCGGCCACCGCACGCCCCCGACCCTTGCGGGGGCAGCATCGCTTAAGGCCGGGCGCCGGACAACCTTAAGTTTGCAGGCGGATGTGGGACACGCGTCAGGCGCCGGCGCCGATCTTGCCCTCCTCGCCGGCGAGCAGGCGGCGGATATTGGCGCGGTGCATGATCCACAGCAGCACGCTGAGCGCGGCCAGCAGCGTCGCCACCGGCGGCAGGTGCATGGCCCACAGGATCGGCGGGGTCAGCGCGCTGGCAATAAGCGCGGCGAGCGAGGAGTAGCGCGACAGGAACGCGACCGCGAGCCAGATGGCGCAGAAGATGAGCGCGCCCGGCCAGTAGAGCCCGAGCAAGAGGCCGATATAGGTGGCGACGCCCTTGCCGCCCTTGAACTTGAGCCAGACCGGAAAGAGATGGCCGAGAAAGGCGCCCGCCGCCGCGGCGAGGGCGGCGTCCTGGCCGGCGACGTAAGCGGCGATCAGCACCGCCGCGGTGCCCTTGAGCATGTCGCAGGCAAGCGTCAGCGCGGCGAGCGGCTTGTTGCCGGTGCGCAGCACGTTGGTGGCGCCGATATTGCCGGAGCCGATGGTGCGCACGTCCGGCCCGCCGGCGAGCCGCGTCAAGATCAGCCCGAACGGGATCGAGCCGAGCAGATAACCGAGCGCAAGTGCGAGAGCGAGGGTCATACGTATTCGTAAACCGTGCGGCCGGCGACGATGGTGCGCGTCACGCGGCCCGTCAGGCGCGCCTCGTCGAACGGCGTGTTCTTGCATTTCGACTTGAGCTCGGCCGGGTCGAGCACCCAGGGCATGTCGGCGTCGACCACGATCACGTCGGCCGGCGCGCCACTGCGCAACGTGCCGCCGGGCAGGCCGAGCAGCTCGGCCGGGCGCGTCGACATCGCGCGCAGCAGCGCCATGAGCGGGAGCTCCTCGCCGTGCACCAGGCGCAGGCCCGCGCTCAGCATGGTCTCCAGCCCGATGGCGCCGGGAGCGGCTTCCGCAAACGGCAGGCGCTTGGTTTCGACGTCCTGCGGATTGTGGTCGGACATGACGACGTCGATCAGGCCGTCGCGCAGCGCCTCGACCAGCAGCGTGCGGTCGTCCTCGCCGCGTAACGGCGGTGAGACTTTCAGGAAGGTGCGGTAGGGGCCGATGTCGTTTTCGTTGAGCGTGATGTGGTTGATCGAGGCGGCGGCGCTGACGCTCAAGCCGGCGTCCTTGGCGCGGCGCAGTACTTCGAGCGATTCAGCGCAGGTGACGCTCGCCGCGTGATAGCGCCCGCGCGTCAGCGCGACGAGACGGATGTCACGCTCCAGCATGATCGTCTCCGCCGTCTTGGGAATGCCGAGCAGTCCGAGGCGGGCGGCGAACTCGCCTTCGTTCATTACGCCGTCACCGACCAGTTGGGGGTCCTCGGTGTGATGCACGATGAGGGCGTCGAAATCGCCGGCATAGGTGAGCGCGCGGCGCATCACCTGCGCGTTGGTGACGCTTCTGTCGCCGTCCGAGAAGGCGACCGCGCCGGCCGCCTTCAACAGGCCGATCTCGGTCATTTCCTTGCCTTCCAGCCCCTTGGTGATGGCGGCCATGGGATGCACGTGCACGATGGCCGTGTCGCGGGCGCGCCGCAGCACGAAATCGACGGTGGCGGGATCGTCGATGGCCGGCGAGGTGGCGGGCTGGCAGATGACGGTGGTGACGCCGCCGGCCGCCGCCGCCTGGCTGGCCGACGCAAGCGTCTCGCGCGCGGCCTCGCCCGGCTCGCCGACGAAGGCGCGCAAGTCGATCAGGCCCGGCGCCACCAGTCTGCCGCGGCAGTCGATCACCTCGGTGCCTTCCGGCACGCCGGCGGCGCCGATGCCGCGCTTGGCCTCGCGGATCACGCCGTCGGCCATCAGCACGTCGCCCAGCATGTCGATCTCGCGCGAGGGATCGACGATCCGGGCATTGGCGAGCAGGATCGGGCGGCGGTCGGAGAGCATGGTCATATTGCCTTGTCATTCCGGGACACGCGCGTAGCGCGTGGGCCCGGAATCCAGGGGCGAAGCATGCGGGCGTGGCCCTGGATTCCGGGCTCGCGGACTTCGTCCGCGCCCCGGAATGACCGTGAAAGGGTCTCACGCATTCGGCAATTTCCGCGACAAAGCTTCCAGCACCGCCATGCGCACGGCGACGCCCATCTCGACCTGCTCGCGGATCAGCGATTGCGCGCCGTCGGCGACGATTGAGTCGATCTCGACGCCGCGGTTCATCGGTCCCGGATGCATGACGACCGCGTCCGGCTTGGCATAAGCGAGCTTCTTCTCGTCCAGCCCCCAGTAGTGGAAATACTCCGACACCGACGGCACGTAGGAGCCGTTCATGCGCTCGCGCTGCAGGCGCAGCATCATCACGACATCGGCGCCGTCGAGGCCTTCGCGCATGTCGCGCGCGACCTCGACGCCGAAGCGCTCGATGCCGGAGGGCAGCAGCGTCGATGGCGCCACCACGCGCACACGCGCGCCCATGGTGTTGAGCAGCATGATGTTGGAGCGCGCCACGCGCGAATGAAGAATGTCGCCGCAGATGGCGACGGTGAGGCCCTCGAGGCGGCCCTTGTTGCGGCGGATGGTGGCGGCGTCCAGCAGCGCCTGCGTCGGGTGCTCGTGCGCGCCGTCGCCGGCGTTGATCACCGAGCAGCCTTCCAGCTTGCTGGCCAGCAATTCGACGGCGCCGGAGGCGTGATGGCGCACCACCAGGATGTCGGGATGCATGGCGTTGAGCGTGATGGCGGTGTCGATCAGCGTCTCGCCCTTGCGCATGGAAGACGAGGAGGTCGACATGTTCATCACGTCGGCGCCGAGCCTTTTTCCCGCCAGTTCGAAGCTCGCCTGCGTGCGGGTCGAGACTTCGAAGAACAGGTTGATCTGGGTGCGTCCGCGCAGCGAGGCGCGCTTCTTCTCGATCTGGCGGTTGAGTTCGACGAATTCCTCGGCGAGGTCGAGCAGGCCGGAAATGTCCTCGCGCGAAAGCCCCTCGATGCCCAGCAGGTGACGAACGCTGAGGACGAACGACGATTTCGGCGCGATGTTCATTAAAGGGATGTCTATAGGCGCAAGTTCCGCCCCCGGCAAGGGCCGCCCGGGGCCGGTCCACAAGGCGGAACGCGGCGCGGTTAACGAAGCGTGCGGCGCGCGCGGGTTCCGCGGCATTGAAATTCTTGTGATGGGCGCCGGCGGCGCACCCTGGGCCAGGCGCAGTCGAATACCGGCCTGGTCAGTCCGTAAGCGGGTTGCCGGAATCGCGAGTGGGGTGGCGCCTGCGGGCGCCGCCTCATTGGCGTTGCGCGGCGAGCGCCGCGAGCCGATCGAGCGCGCCCTGCAGGATATAGGCGGCGGCGTGCTGGTCGATCACGGCGGCGCGCTTGGCGCGGCTGACGTCGGCTTCGATCAACTGGCGCTCGACCGCGGCGGTGGAGAGGCGCTCGTCCCACAGCGCGATCGGCAATTCCGTGAGCTTGGAGAAATTGCGCGCGAAGGCGCGCGTCGACTGCGCGCGCGGGCCTTCCGAGCCGTCCATGTTGACCGGCAGCCCGAGCACGAAACCGGCCGCCTGGCGCTCGGCGGCGAGCGTGAGGAGCGCCTGCGCGTCGGCGGTGAAATTCCTGCGCGCGAGCGTGGTCACGCCGGTCGCCAGTCTGCGGTCGGGATCGCAGGAAGCGACGCCGATGGTCTTGCTGCCAAGATCGAGCCCGATCAGCGTGCCGCGCGGCGGCAGCAGCGCCGCGGCTTCGGCGAGCGGCAGCACCGCGCTCATGGCACGGTGCCTTGCGGCAGCGATGCCGCGTGGTCGGCGATGGCGCCCGGCGTCGTGAGCCACACCCTGTCGTCGGCTTCGTCGCCTGATGGCACGCAGCGCGCGCGCGAGATGCTTGAAGCGGTGCGGCTGGCCGACGATGTAGGCGTGCAGCGCGATGCCCATCACCAGCGGGCGCTTGTCGCATTCGGCGCGCAGCACCTCGTAGGCGTCGAGGATCGTGTCGGCGAAATCGGCCCCCTCGCGCTTGCGCGCGACGATCTGCGGAATGTCGTTGAGCTCCTGCGGATAGGGCACCGAGAGAATTTTGCCCTGCCGCGTCTTCATCCAGACCGGCTGGTCGTCGTGGCACCAGTCGAGCAGGTAGCCGTAGCCGTCCTCCTGCAACAGATCGGGCGTCGCGTGCGATTGCGAGATCCAGGGGCCGAGCCAGCCGCGCGGGCGGCTGCCGGCATGCTTCTCGATCGCAAGCGTGGTCTCTGCGATGAGCGCGGCTTCCTCGGCTTCGCCCAGGGTGCCCTGGCGTTCCGCGTTGCTGCGGCCGTGGCCGACCAGCTCCGCGCCCGGAAATGCGTCGATGGCCTGCGGCGCCTCCTCGATCATGCGCGCATTGATCAGCAGCGCGACCGGCAGCCGCAACTCGCCGAACAGTTCGGCCAGCCGGAACACGCCGACCCTGTTGCCGTAATCGCGCCAGGCGTAATTGAGCACGTCCGGGTGCGGACCGCCGGGGGCAAGCTCCGCGCCGAGCCCCTCGCCGAAGGCGAACCATTCGAGATTGAGCCCGATATAGACGGCGAGCCGTTTGCCGCCCGGCCAGTCATAGACCGGCCGCGCCGAAATCGGGGAATAGGGATAGCGGCCGTGGCTGCGCATCGTTTGGGCATGGTAGCGGGCCGGTTCCGCGCCGTCATGACCGGTTTTAGCCGGTATTGGCCGCCGGCGGAGCCAAGCCTTGCGGCGCGGCGGGCGGAAAGGGCAGAGTGCAGGCAAGGTCACCGGTTCGGGGGTTCACGATGGCGGTTCATACCAACTTCTTGCGCGCGCTGGCGGGGGCGGTGCTTCTCATCGTGCCGCCGGCGGTCGCCGCCGCCGAAACCTACGAGCGGCCGCCGTCCTTCAACGCGGCGCAGATCCGCGGCATCAAGCGCGTCGGCGACAATTACACCATCGCCAACCCGGTGCGCAGCGACGGCCTGCTGCGCATCTACGTGCTGAAGACGCCCTACGGGCAGTTCTCGGTGCAGGGCGACGAGATGATGCGCATGCGCCAGAACGAGCTCTATGCGCTGGCCAAGCTCGAGAAGGTGAGAAATTCCGACGCCTTCGGGCAGGCGCTGGCGCAGGCGGGACTGAGCCCGCTGATGTTCGCCGGCAAGCTCCTCACCAATCCCGTCGACACCATGCAGAACACCTTTGCCGGCGTCGGCAATTTCTTCGGCCGCATCGGCTCGGGCCTCAACAATGCAGGCAAGACGCGCGACGACGCGCTGTCCGGCCTGCTCGGCGTGACCGACAAGCGGCGCGAACTGGCGACGGCCTACGGCGTCGATCCCTATAGCGACTTTCCGCCGCTCGCGACCCGGCTGCAGCAATTGTCGCAGGCCGCGGCGACCGGCGGCCTGGTGGTGACCGGCGCGCTGATGGCGGTGCCGGGCGGCGCAGGCATCATCGTCTCCAACCTGTCGACCGCCTACAAGCTCAACGACATGGGGCTCGAAGCGGTGGCGCGCAATTACGACGCCGCCCAGATCATGGATATCAATCGCGGCCTCTTGCACAAGATGGGCGTCAGCGGCCAGATCACCGAGCAGTTCCTGCAGAACCGCCACTACACGCCGATCGACGCGGCCGCGCTGGTGGCGGCGCTCGACAGCATGCACGGCGTCGGCGGCCGCCCGGTCTATATCGCGCGCGCCTCGCTCGCCGAAACGCGCTCGCTCGCCTATATCATGCGCCGCCAGGCCGAGCTGATGGCGGACGACTATCATCGGCATCCGCGCGAATACGAGCGCTTCATCGCGCTCGCCGATTATCCCTTCATGGTAACGCGCGATCGCAAGGTCATGGCGGTGCTTCCGGTCGACGCGCTATCGTGGACGCAGGAGACATCGCACGGTTTCGGCGTGGTGAGCGAGCAGCGCCGGCGCTTCGATCCGAAGGCACACGGGATATTGCGCATTACCGGCACGGCGACGCCGCTCGCCAAACGCCATATGGAGGCTTTGGGCTGGACGATCCTGGAGCACCAGCGGCCGTGATGGTTGCCGGTCGAAAGCCTGCTCTGCTATAGGCGGTGCCGGAGGGTTGCCATGTCCGTCGATACCGAAACCGTGCGCCGCATCGCCCATCTCGCCCGCATCGCGGTCGCCGAGGACGAGATGGAGCACCTGAAGGGCGAGCTCAACACCATCCTGAACTGGGTGGAGCAGCTCGGCGAGGTGGACGTGGCCGGCGTCGAGCCGATGACCTCGGTGACGCCGATGCAAATGAAGCGGCGCGCGGACGAGGTGACCGACGGCGGCATCGCCGGCGACATCGTCAGGAACGCGCCGGCGAGCGACGATAATTTCTTCCTCGTTCCCAAAGTGGTCGAGTGAGGGTGTAGCCAATGTGCATCGCCTGCGAGCTCGGTTTCTGGAGCATGATCGACGCGCTGCCTGAAGAGGCGCGTGAGCGCATCTTACGCCAGCAACGTGAGCGCGCCGAAGCCGCGCGCTTTGCCTGCGACCCGGCGCCCGAGGCAGCCCCGCCGCCCGAGGACGAGCGCAAATCGTGAGTGAACTGACCTCGCTCACTCTGACCGAGGCGCGCGACGGGCTGACGAAGAAAAGCTTCTCCGCCGCCGAGCTGGCGCAAGCGCATCTTGGGGCAATCGAAAAGGCGCGCGGGCTCAACGCCTATGTGCTGGAGACGGCCGAGCGCGCCGCCGACATGGCGAAAGCGTCCGACGCGCGCCTCGCCAAGGGCGAAGCCAAGCCGCTCGAAGGGCTGCCGCTCGCCGTCAAGGACATGTTCTGCACCAAGGATATGCGCACTACCGCCTGCTCGCACATCCTCGACACCTTCGTGCCGACTTACGAGTCGACGGTGACCGCCAATCTGTGGCGCGACGGCGCGGTGCTGCTCGGCAAGACCAATTGCGACGAGTTCGCCATGGGCTCGTCGAACGAGACCTCGTATTTCAATCCAGTCGTTTCGCCCTGGCGGCGCAAGGCCTCGAACACGCCGCTGGTGACCGGCGGCTCGTCGGGCGGCTCGGCGGCGGCGGTCGCTGCCAACCTGTGCCTGGGCGCGACCGGCACCGACACCGGCGGGTCCATCCGGCAGCCGGCCGCCTTCACCGGCACCGTCGGCATGAAACCCACCTACGGCCGCTGCTCGCGCTGGGGGATCGTGGCCTTCGCCTCCTCGCTCGATCAGGCCGGGCCGTTCGCGCGCTCGGTGCGGGACGCCGCGGTGCTGCTGCGCTCGATGGCCGGTCCCGACCCTAAGGACGCGACCTGCGTCGATCGGGAGGTGCCGGATTACGAGGCCGCCGTCGGCAAATCGGTGAAAGGCCTGCGCATCGGCATCCCGAAGGAATACCGGGTCGAGGGCATGCCGGCGGAAATCGAGGCGCTTTGGCAGCAGGGCAGGGAGTGGCTCAAGAGCGCCGGCGCCGAGCTCATCGATATCTCGCTGCCGCATACCAAATACGCGCTGCCGGCCTATTACATCGTCTGCCCGGCGGAAGCCTCCTCCAATCTCGCGCGCTACGACGGCGTGCGCTACGGCCTGCGCGTCGAGGGCAAGGACATCCGCGCCATGTACGAAGGCACGCGCGGCGAAGGCTTCGGTAAGGAAGTGCGCCGGCGCGTCATGATCGGGACCTATGTGCTGTCCGCGGGCTATTACGATGCCTATTACCTGCGCGCGCAGAAGGTGCGCACGCTGATCAAGCGCGACTTCGAGCAGGCGTTCGAGAGCGGCATCGACGCCATGCTGACGCCGACGACGCCGACCGCGGCCTTCGGCATCGGCGAGAAGATGGGCGGCGACCCGATCGAGATGTACCTGAACGACGTGTTCACGGTGACGGTGAACATGTCCGGCCTGCCGGGGGTTTCGGTGCCGGCGGGGCTCGACGCGCAAGGGCTGCCGCTCGGCCTGCAGCTCATCGGGCGGCCGTTCGACGAGGAGACACTTTTCTCGCTCGGCCACGTGCTGGAGCAGGCGGCGGGCAAGTTCACGCCGGAACGGTGGTGGTGACAGCGCCCGCCTTCGAGCGCATGCTGACGCTGGCGGCGCCCCCGCCAGACCTTGCACCGCCGCTCGCGGCCCTCTGGTGGGCCAAGAAAGGCGACTGGGACAAGGCGCACAAGCTCGTGCAGGACGAAACGAGCCGGGACGCCGCCTGGGTGCATGCCTATCTGCACCGGGTGGAGGGCGATCTCGGCAATGCGGGCTATTGGTACGCCCAAGCGGGCAAGCCGGTGGCGCACGGCGATCCGGCGGCCGAATGGCGCGCCATGGTCGCGGCGCTGCTGGCCTGAGGCGGTCGATCCGCGGGATTTCACATCGCGCGGCGGGGAAAGCGGCCCGCCTTGCGGGTCCACACATTCCCGCAAGCGAATGTGGTTTATGGCGTCACTACAACGCTTGGCTGTGAACGGGAGCCCCGTCATAATTGACGGTGGGACGCGCCGTCATAATTAACGGTGGAACAATAACGGTGGAGCCGGGAAGACAGGGCCGTGGCTGACCACAACATTCATGCAACGGTCGATGCGCTCTACGACGCCTATGCGAGCGGCGAGGCCGCGCGCGTCGCCGCGCTGCTGCATGACGATATCGACTGGGTGATTTATGGACCGATCGCGGTGTTCCCCTTCGCCGGCGAACGCCACGGCCGCGACGCGGTGATGCAGGCCCTGGCCGGCATCGCCGCCGAGTACGCGCTCGAGCGCTACGTGCGCGAGATCATGGTGGTGGAGGAGGACCGCGCCGCGGTGATGGCCGACGTCGGCTTCCGGCAGCGCACCACCGGCCGCCTGCTGCGCTTTCGGATCGCCGATTTCCTGCGCTTCGAGGACGGACGCCTGATCGAATTCCGCGAATTCACCAATACCTTCGACGTGGTCGAGCAGGCGCTCGGGCGTGAATTGGCGCTTTGAGCGCCGGTCGTGCAGGCGCACGCGACAGCGATAGCCAATTTGAGAATTGCATGACCGGTGATCGCCAATCCGCTTCCACTTGCGCCAACGGCGCTTCGGCGCGCGCTGTGATCGAGGACATCCAGGACGCTTTCCGGCGCGGCGACTATGCCCGCATCGCCGCGCGTTACGACGACGAAATCGATTGGCTTTTCCATGGGCCGCCGGGGGTCTTTCCCGAGATCGGCCGCCGCCTCGGCAAGGTCGCCGTCTTCAAAGCACTGGAAGCGCTCAACTTGCACTACCGGTTCGTCAGCCATGTCACCGAATGGCTGGTTGCCGACGACGACCATGCCGCCAGCATTGCCGACGTGACGCTCATGCAGCGTTCGAGCGACCGCACCATCCGCTGCCGGGTCGCCAGTTTCCAGCGCATCCGCGACGGCCGCGTGATCGAATATCGCGGTTTCATGGATAGTTTCGACGCGGCCGAGCAGGTGCTGGGGCGCGAATTTGCGCTTTAGCGTGCGCACGAACTGATCCGAAAGCCGCTTCCCAATTTTCACGATCATGCGCTGAGCGCCGGTCTTGCCGGGCCAGCGGCCAGCGGCTAGCTCTAGCGCATGGACGCACAGACCAAATCCGATCGGACGATCAAGGGCGCAAGCGGCGACTGGGAAGTGGTCGTCGGCATGGAGGTCCATGCCCAGGTTACCTCCAAATCGAAGCTGTTCTCCGGCGCCTCGACCGAATTCGGGGCTGAGCCCAACAGCCACGTCTCGCTGGTCGACGCCGCCATGCCCGGCATGCTGCCGGTAATCAATGCCGAATGCGTGCGCCAGGCGGTACGCACGGGGCTCGGGCTGAAGGCCACGGTCAATCTGAAATCGGTGTTCGACCGCAAGAACTATTTCTATCCCGACCTGCCGCAGGGCTATCAGATCAGCCAGTACAAGCAGCCGGTGGTCGGCGAGGGCGAGGTGACCGTCGACCTGGACGGCGGCGACAGCTTCACCGTCGGCATCGAGCGGCTGCATCTGGAACAGGACGCAGGCAAAAGCCTGCACGAGCGCCATCCGACCCTCTCATATGTCGATTTGAACCGCGCGGGCGTGGCGCTGATGGAGATCGTGTCAAAGCCCGATCTGCGCTCGGCGCGCGACGCCATGGCGTTCCTGACCAAGATGCGCTCGATCCTGCGCTATCTGGGTACCTGCGACGGCGACATGGAAAAGGGCTCCTTGCGCGCCGACGTCAACGTGTCGGTGCGCCGCCCCGGCGAGCCGCTCGGCACGCGCTGCGAGATCAAGAACGTCAACTCGATCCGTTTCGTCGGCCAGGCGATCGACTACGAGGCGCGCCGGCAGATCGACATCCTGGAAGAAGGCGGCGTCATCGAGCAGGAGACGCGGCTGTTCGATCCGGTGAAGGGCGAGACGCGCTCCATGCGCACCAAGGAAGAGGCGCACGACTACCGTTATTTCCCCGATCCCGACCTGCTGCCGCTGGAACTCCTGGCGGAAGAGGTCGAGGCGCTGAAGGCGGAGCTACCGGAACTGCCCGACGAAAAGAAAGCGCGGTTCATTTCCGCGTTCGGTCTGTCGGCTTACGACGCCGGCGTGCTGGTGGCCGAGCGCGAGACCGCGGATTACTTCGAAGCGGTGGCCAAGGGACGCGACGCCAAGGCCGCCGCCAACTGGGTGATCAACGAACTGTTCGGCCGTCTCAACAAGCAGGGCATTGATGTCGCGGCCTCGCCGGTTTCCGCCGCACAGCTCGGCGGCGTGCTCGACCTGATCGCGGACGGGACGATTTCCGGCAAGATTGCCAAGGACTTATTCGAGATCCTGTGGAGCGAGGGCGGCGACCCGAAAGCGATCGTGGAAGCGCGGGCCATGAAGCAGGTGACCGATCTTTCCGCGATTGAAAAGGTGGTGGACGAGATCGTCGCCACGAATCCGGACAAGGTCGCCGACGCCAAGAGCAATCCGAAGGCGATCGGCTGGTTCGTCGGCCAGGTTATGAAGGCGTCGGGCGGCAAGGCGAGCCCGCAGGCGGTCAATCAACTGCTCAAAAACAAACTCGGTCTCTGATCGGCACATCGGCGCGGCGCGCGTTCGTCGGCGTCGCGTTGCGATGTCGTGACGAACGCAATCGGTGCCGGACTCGGGTGTGCGTCGGCGTGCGGTCGGCTCCGCGAGGCGCCGCTGCAGCGCGAATCACTCCGGCCCGATTCGGCGTTTTTGATCGATTCCGACCCTTCGACACCCTCAAAATGGGCTAGCTGTGCAAAATTATTTTACCACGCGCGCAGACGCGTTTAGGCGCGCGCGCGCGCAAAAAACGGGACGCGCGCGCGCGCTTTCGTTTGCGCAAGCGCGCGCGTGAGAAAATTCAACGGTCGCAAAAAATCCTTATTTCATCGGAGTTTTTTGCAATGCGCACGCACGTTGCGCATTTGCCGCGCGCGCGCGTGCAAGTGTCTGCGCGCGTCGACTAACGCGCACGACGCACGCGCCGACGTGCCCGCAAAGCGCGCCGCGTACACGTTTCGTTAAGCGGGAGACTGTTTTTTTCGTTGTGCTGTAGTAAACGAAATGCAGTGCGTGCTCGATTCGCGACCGCACTGAAGCGACATCTGCCATGTTACATGGCTAGGAGGGCAGCAATGGCGAAACGTAGAAAGGCGAAGGCAGCGGCGAAGAAGACGGCGAAGAAGACCAAGCGCCGGAAGAAGAGGCTCTAGTCTTCACGCCACTTCCCGATCTTCGCATTTAAACGTGTCGAAGATTGCGTCATACGGGCCGGTGTGCGCGATGGAGTGATGAGCGCTCTGCAGTCGTTCCAGAGCGCGCCCGGTACCGGATGATGAATGAGGGCGTCGCCGAGACTTCACCGTCTCGGCGACGCCCTCAACTTTTTGGGAGAGCCGATCAGTGCGCCGGTTCGAACGCGGCCGCCATGCGCAAGGCGACCGACAGGCCGACGCCGGTATCGTCGAAGGCGAGCTGCGCCTTGAGCTGATCGGCGAGCGAGCGCACCAGCCGCATGCCCAGGCCGCCGTCCTTCTGCGGGTCGAAGCCTTCCGGCAGGCCGACGCCGTCGTCGGCGACCTGCAGTATGACCTCGCCCTCCTTGTTTTCGCACGACACGAAGATCCGTCCCATGACCCCGGTGGGGTGGGCGTATTTCACGGCATTGGTCACCAGTTCGCCGACGACCAGGCCCGTTGCGAGCGCACGCTCGGGCGCAATCAGGCAGGCATTGCCGGAGCTGAAGGAAAGCTCGGCCCGGCGCGCGAAAGTGAATGACGACACCACGGTCTCGGCGATCTCGCGCAGATATTGCGAAAGGTCGATCGGCTGGCCGTGCTCGTGGTTCGCCAGCAGCGCGTGCAGATGCGCGATCGCTTCGATGCGCCCACCGATCTCCTCCATCATCGCGGAGACCTTTTGCTTGCTCAGCGGTTCTTCGGCGCGCGCGGCTTTGCGCGCGTAGAGGCGCACCATGCCGGCGACCAGCGATAGATTGTTGGCGATGCGGTGATTGGCTTCGGCGACGGCGTCGTGTGCGGTGACCGCGGCTTCGGCGTGCAGGCTGGATGGCGGCGGGCTGTCCGTGCGCGCCAAGGGACTATCGTTTCTCATGCATAAAGTGTGGGAGCGTTCGCGCGCGCGCGCAAGAAAACCTTCGTGCACACATTGCGGCGATGGAGCGTTCGCACCACAAGTCGCGAAATCCGTTGAATGCGGGCAATGCAGTCGATGGGTCGAGTGAGTAAGAGTCCGATAACGCGCATAGGTAAAATGACACATAAACCGACATTGACGTTTTATGAGTAAGAGCGCAGGTTTTAATTGCCGGTCCTGCAAACCATATTGGCCGAAATGGGTGTTCTGAAACGAGGCGAGCGTCTGCAATTGATGCTCACGGACGAAGAAGTCGCGGCGCTCGATGATTGGCGTTTCGCCAAGCGCATGCCGAGTCGTGCCTCCGCCATCCGGGAGCTTTTGAAGCGCGGGCTGGCTGCCGAAGGCTTCGATCTGGCCCGGTCCGGGGGCAAATCCAAGGACTACGGCGTGGTCGGCGACTCGCCGTCGAAGCCGGAGGAATAGGGCAGTCCCCGCATCCTCCGGCGTCATTCTTGCCGATTGTTATTTGCCGGCCGCGCGCAGCCGCTTGTTGCAGGCGCTCCAGTATTTCGGCCAGGTCATGCCCTTCTCGATCTTGCCGGCGCTCTTGGCGGCCTTCCACTCGGCGCCGCATTCTTTTTGCCGCGCGCGCGCCGCGAGCTGCCCCGCCGTCGGCGGCTTCTTGGGCTTGGCTTTCTTTTCGGTCTGCGCCGCTTGTGTCGATGTCGCGCCGGTGAGCGCCGCCAACGGCGCCGCCAGCAAACTCGCGGCCAGTACGGCCGCAAGCACACGGGTACTCATGCGAACCCCCATTTTGGTGGGCCCGGCAGACCCCTCGGGTCCGCCCGCAACCCAAACCTCAGAATATCAAGCATAAGTTGAAACCGTCCAGTCCCGCCGGCAAGGGCCCGTTGCGGATTGCCCGGCGGCGGCCTAGGTCAGACGAAGTTTCATATAAAGCGATTGATCGGGGAGGAAGGCGATGGCGCGCAAATCCAAGTCCGTCAAAAAGACGGCTAAGGCGAAAGCCAAGGCCAAGGCCGTCAACAAGAAGGCCGCGGCCAAGCGGGCAAAGCCGGCCAAAAAGGCAAAGCCGATCGAGCTGTGGTACTGGCCGACTCCGAACGGCTTCAAGATCTCGATCATGCTGGAAGAGTGCCGGCTGCCCTACACGCTGATCCCGGTCAACATCGCCAAGGGCGAGCAGTTCAAGCCGGAATTCCTCAAGATCGCGCCCAATAACCGCATGCCGGCGATCGTCGATCCGGACGGGCCGGGCGGGCGGCCGATCTCGATCTTCGAGTCCGGCGCCATCCTGCAATATCTCGGCCGCAAGACCGGCAAGTTCTATCCCCAGGACGAGCGCGGCCGCGTCGAAGTCGATCAATGGCTGTTCTGGCAGATGGGCGGCTTGGGGCCGATGGCCGGCCAGCTCAACCACTTCCTGCGCTACGCGCGCGAGACGCTGCCCTATGCGATCAAACGCTACGAGGATGAGGTCAACCGGCTCTACGGGGTGATGAACGCGCGGCTTGCCGACCGCGAATTCCTCGCCGGGCGCTATTCGATCGCCGACATGGCGTGCATCGGCTGGGTCAATTTGTGGGAGCGACAGAACCAGAACATCGACGACTTCCCGCATCTCAAACGCTGGCTGGCGACGCTGAAGGCGCGGCCGGCGGTGGAGCGCGGCAGAAAGCTCGGGCTCGACCTGCGCGAAAAAGTCGACATGAAAGACCCCAACATCCAGGCGGTGCTGTTCGGGCAGCGGGCGCGCGCGGGCTGACGCCTCAGCGCCTTCGCGTCCGGTGGTTATCGGCGGCTTTACGGCTGCGGTGAACGCTTCGTGAGCGGGCGCCGCGCGAATGGCGTTTTGGCCCGATAAATCGTCACTTTTCGCGCGCGGCGGGGGCGCTACCGGCACCGGCGTTCACCTTCGATTCATCGCGGCCTTTAAGGACGCGTTGAAATTTTGCCCGCCATGATCGCCCCTGCTCGCGCCGCAAGAAGCTCGCGGGTGATGACAGGGACGAGGCAGCGGCGACCGCGGGGGCGGCGCCGCAAGCCTGAGAATGGGGAGGCCGTAATGGCTGACAACGAGATGACGGCAAATGCCGTCACGCCGCGCGATGCCGAGGAATGCTTCGCGCTCGGAATGAACTATTCCGCCGGCGCCGGTGTCGAGATCGATCTGGTGAACGCGCACAAGTGGTTCAACATCGCCGCCGCGCGCGGGCACGGCGAGGCGGCGCAGTTGCGCCGCGAGGTTGCCGCGCAGATGAGCGATGCCGAGATCGGTTCGGCCCAGCGCGCCGCGCGCGACTGGCTGAAAACGCATCCGGACGTGCGCGAGGCGATGCCGGCGATCCGCCGGGCGGCTTAACGTTCGGCGGCGAAGCGCGTGAGCGCCTCGCCGATGGCGGCGACGACGCCGGCCCAGTCGCCGAGTGCGCTTTGCCGGAACAGACGCGCCTGCGGATACCAGAGACAGCTGGGGGAGGCCCAGCGCCAGTCCGGCGCGAAAGCCAGCATCACCCAGACCGGCCGCGCAAGCGCGCCGGCGAGATGCACCGGCGCGGTGTCGACCGCGATCGTCAAATCGCAGAGCGACAGTACCGCGGCGCTGTCGGCAAGATCGGCAAGCTCGTTCCCCAGCGCATGCACTTGGCGGTGGCGTGCCAGCCAGTCTTCGTCGCCGGCGCGCATATCGCGCTGCAGGCTGACGAAAGAGACGCCCTCGATCGCCATGAGCGGCTCGAGCAGGCGCACATCCATCGAGCGATTGGCGTCGTTGCGGTGAGCGGGATTGCCGGCCCAGCTGAGCGCGACGCGTTTGCCCGGCAATGTTTCGATCGCGGGCCGCCATTTGACGATAATCGCTTCGTCCGCGTGCAAGTAGGGAATCTCGGCGGGGATCGTGTCGGGCGCGGTCTTGAGCGCCAGCGGCAGGCTGCCGAGCGGGCAATGCAGATCATAGGCGGGCAAGGGTTCGCCGCGCGCAATGACCGCGGGCGCGCCGGGCAAAGTAGCGAACAAGCGCTTCAGCGCCGGCTGCACTTCCAGCACGGGTTTGGCACCGGCGCGCGCAAGAAGCGGGACATAGCGCGCGAACTGAATGGCGTCGCCCAGGCCCTGCTCGTCATGCAGCAGGATGGTCTTGCCGGCGAGCGGGGTGTCGCCGAGCCAAAGCCGGCCGCGGTAGCCGCGCCGCGTGTCGGTCATGCCGGTGCGCTGCCAGCGCCATTCGTATTCGGCAAAGCCACGCGCCAGATCGCCGAGCGACAGCAGCGAGAGCGCGCGGTTGAAATGGGCGTCGGCGTAGTCCTTCTTGAGCGCGAGCGCCTTGTCGAAGCTCGTCAGCGCTTGCGCGTGACGGTCGAGCGCCTGCAGCGCGCGGCCGCGATTGTTCCAGGCGTGCAGGTGGTTGGGCGCGGCGGCGAGCGCCGCATCGAACGCGGCAAGTGCATCGGCGTAGCGGGCCAGCTCGAGCAGCGCGTTGCCGCGATTATAGAGCGCGCTTGCGTGGCCGGGCGCGAGCAGGAGCGCGGCATCGAAATCGGCGAGCGCCTCGCGCATCTGCCGCAAGGCGGCGCGTGCGTTGCCGCGGCCGTTCAAGGCGTCGGGCCGGCGCGGATCGCGCGCCAGCGCCGCGTCGAACGCGGCGAGCGCCTCCTGCGGCCGGCCGAGCGACATGAGCGCGTTGCCGCGGTTGGCAAGCGCTGCGGGATCGTCGGGCCGCAACGCCAGCGCCTTGTCGAGCGCATCGAGCGCCTCGCCGTCGCGCTTGAGCGCGTGCAGCACGTTGGCGAAGTTCATCCAGGCCTCGGGCGCCGCGGCATTGATTTTCAGCGCCGCCGCCATCAGCCGGTAGGCTTCGCCCATATGTCCGCTTTGTGCCTTGCACAGGCCGGCGAGATGAAGCGCGTCGAAATTCGCGGGCGCAGCCTTCAGCACGCGGGCATAGAGCTTGTCGGCCTCGCGCAGCCGGCCGGCCCGGTGCAGGCCGACCGCTTCCTGCATGGCCTCGGCGATGTTGAACGGGCGTGACGACACGGCGCGCGCAAATGGGCACGGCTGCACGGCAGCGTCAATGCGGGGCGGGCGTGTGCGGTCAGTAGCGGCTGCCGCGCTTGCGGCGGGCGCGCTCGGGCTGGCGGCGCGGGTTATAGAACTGATTGGGCTCGCATGAGCCGCCGATTCCGCTCACCGTCGCCATACACTGAGCATACGTGCTGAAGCCGCAATTGGAGGCGCCGCCCATGACGCCGCCGCCGTAGACTGCGCACCACGGGTAGGGGTCGTAGGGTAGCTGCTGGGCGCCGGCGGATACGGTCGCCGCCGGCACGGCCAGCGCGGCCAGCACGAGCGCGGTCCGGGTGAGCGCTGCCGGGCGAAATAGACGCATGACGTTTCTTCCTTTCGGTCGGGTCGGAAACGATAATGCTTTGCACGCGACGCCGGTTCATTTTGGCGGGGCGATTGGCACGGGCGGCCCCTCAGCACTCCCGCGTATTCGAGGACGCGTTCGGTTGGCAGGCGCCGACGCCGCCGATCGCCGCCTGGCATTGCGCGCGGCTGCCATAGCCGCACTGCGCGGTGCGGCCCATGCCGATGGCGACGACGGCGCACCGGGCGGCATTGTCGTCGGCCGGCAAACAAATCCGCAATCGACCATTGACGCACAATTTGGCTTGCACATGCCGATGCTTGCAAGGAGCGCATGATTGCCGGCGCGGTTTGACCGGAAACAGCGGAGCGCATAGGTAGGTCGGCACGCGGAGACGTGGCCGAGTGGCTGAAGGCGGCGGTTTGCTAAACCGTTATACGCTCCAAAGGCGTATCGAGGGTTCGAATCCCTCCGTCTCCGCCAGCTTCCCGCCGGGGGCTATTGCGCAAGCGATGCCGTGCGGGCGCTGGGCTGGCGCATCTCCGGTAGCCGCCTAATTCGAGAACTCGCACGCGTGGGGGCGGAATCTGCGCGAATTGGCCCGGAATTGCTCAAAAAACCGGCGGAGATGGATCAAATCTGCCTTCCTGCCCTTCTTTTGCCTCCGAAGGGCCAGCCGGCGGTGCAATAAAACCACTCGGAAAATGGCTTCGTCCAGGCGCCCCGCGGTTCGACCGCCATCCAGTAACATTTTGATATCGTATGATAAAATCTGAAAAAGCGAACCTCGGCGAAGCCCTTTGCGGTGTGTCGAAATTGCGTGTTTTTTGCGCAACACCCGGCCGAAAAGCGGCCTACGCGCCTGTGGGAAGGGGCGTTCTTGATTGCGCCTAAGACCTTATCGGCTAAGGTCACGGCTGCGACGGAGGGGGGCATCCCCAGGTCGCGCTGTCCGGTTAAACGGATTGCACCAAGTAGTGACCCAAGTTCGCGAATTCAAAGTCTAGTGAATTCAAAGTGGGGTAGCTCGTTTGGTCAACGTTTGTCCGGCTAGCGGGGAGCAAGGGGAAGTTCCATCGGTGCCTGTCGCACTGGGCGGATACGGAACCCTCTCACGACAAACAATGTTTGGAGGTTCAAGATGAAGATGGTGAAAAGCCTTCTCCTCGGTTCCGCGGCGGGTATCGTTGCGGTCGCCGGGGCGCAGGCCGCCGATCTTCCCGTCAAGGCCAAGCCGGTCCAGTACGTGAAGATTTGCAGCCTGTATGGCGTTGGATTCTACTACATCCCGGGCACCGATACCTGCATCAAGATCGGCGGCTGGGTACGTCTCCAGTACGATGTCGACACCAACGGCAGCAATACGCTTGGTGCGATGAACGGCAATCTCAACGACCGCACCACCAACAACACGACCTGGCGTGTGCAAACGTTCCTCACGGCCGATGCGCGCAGCCAGACGGCCTACGGCACCGTGCGTTCGTACCTGTCCTTCGGACAGAACGGCGACACTGTCGGCGGCACCGGCGTTGCGGCTGCCTTCCTGACACCGCGCGCGTTCATCCAATGGGCCGGCTTCACATTCGGCCAGGCGGAGTCGTTCTTCGACTTCTATAGCCCCTTCGCGGTCGGCTACGCGCCGGGCTGGGTGAGCTCCACGACGGCGGGTGCCGGTTGGGATGTCGCCGGCTATACGGCGCAGTTCGGCAACGGCTTCTCGGCCACGATCGCCGCTGAAAACCGCCGCCAGACGCAGATCATCGGGCAAGGGTTTACGCCGGCCACCGCTGCGGTTGCCGGCACCAAGGTCGCTGACGACTGGCGCTGCTACCATCACGCTTAACGCAGTCGCCGCGGCCGCGGCGGCAGGACCGCTGCAGGCCGGTTCTATCTCCCCCGGCGTCTCCATCGGCGGCGGCTATGGCGGCTTCCAGGCGCCCGACATCGTCGGCAACCTGCACGTCGATCAGGCCTGGGGCTCCGCCCAGATCATGGGCGCTCTGCATCAGGTCAATGCGGCCTATTATGGCAGCAGTGCCGGCTTCACGGGCTTGGCGTCCGGTCATCCCGGCGACCAGTGGGGCTGGGCAATCGGCGGCGGCCTCAAGCTGAACGCGCCGATGATCGGCCAGGGCGACTACTTCCAGATGGAAGCGGACTATGCCGAAGGCGCGACGGCCTACGTCTTCACGCCGCAATCCGTCCGGCGTGTTTAACTGGTACAAGCGCGATGGCGCCAGTGCCGGCTACGGCGTTATGAGCGATGCCGTCTTTGGCGGCACGATTGGCGGCGGCAATAACACGGGGTTGAACCTGACCACGGCGTTTGGCGTGGCCGCCTCCTTCGAGCATCACTGGAATCCGCAGTGGCAGACCTCGGTCTACGGTGGCTATGCCGAGATCAACTACAACACCCAGGCCAACGCGATTCTCTGCTCGCTGCAAGGCGGCGGCAATGCCGTCGGCTTCGGCAGCGCGGCGGTGGCGACCGCCGGCTGCAACAACGACTGGAGCACCTGGTGGGTCGGCTCGCGCACCCAGTGGAACGTCAGCAAGGACTTCTTCATGGGCGTGGATGTCCTGTACACGACGCTGCAGAGCGCAACCACGTTCAACAACGTTCTGCCTGCCGTCGACCAATCGGCATTCCAGGGCGGCACTCGCTCCTTGACTGTCGGCGATCAGGACAACCTTTCGGTCGAGTTCCGCGTCCAAAGGAACTTCTATCCTTGATGGCGTGATCGCGATCTGACGATAAAGGCCCCCGGCGGGAAACCGCCGGGGGTCGTCTTTTGAGGGGGGCCTTGCAAAAGCGCAGCGGCCAATTTTCTCGTGCCGCATTGTGCCCGGCCCGTTCCCGGCTTTCCGCCGGGCCGCCCGCATGGTGGGCTTGTCGGGGCAATCCCGGTAAATTATATGCTGTGACTTCAGCGGAAAGTCATTGATTGCCGATGAACCAGCAGCTTCAGAAGGCGGTCGCCAGCGATCAAAGCGGCAACGTGGCCGCGGCGATGGCCGGATACAAGAAGGTGCTCGCGCGCGAGCCCGGCAATACCGATGCGCTTTTCCTGCTCGGACGCGCCCATTGCGTTCAGGGCCAGTTCGAGCGCGGGGCGGAGCTGTTGCGCAAGGCGGTCGCGCTCGCCCCCAATTATGGCCAGGCCCACAACCTGCTCGGCATGGCGCTGAACCGGCTCGGCCGCAAGGAGGAGGCGCTCGCCAGCTTCGAGCGTGCGGCCGCCGTGGATCCGGCCAACGTCATGGCGCTCGTCAACAAGGCCGATGCGCTTGCCGCGTTGGGCCGGCATGACGAGGCGGTAACAGAATTCGACAAGGCGCTGGCGCGCGATCCGCGCAATGTCGCGGCCTGGTGCAACCGGGGCAGCGCCTTGCAGGCGCTCGGCCGCGATGCCGAAGCGGTCGAGAGCTTCGGCAAGGCGCTGGTGTTCGATCGGAATCTGGTGGTCGCCCATTTCAACATGGCCAATGCGCTCGAGCGGCTGGGCCGCCACGAGGAGGCCATCGCGCGTTACCGGCGGGCGATCGCGCTTCAGCCGGATTTTGCCGATGCCTATATCAACCTCGCCGGCCCGCTGATGGCGCTCGATCGCTGGAAAGAGGTTGTCGAATGCAGCGACCGGGCCATCGAGCTGCGGCCGGATGCCGTTCAGGCGCATTGCAACCGCGGCCAGGCGCTGTATCAAACTGGAACGTCACGCGGAGAGTGTGGCCAGCTACGATGCGGCGCTGGCGATCGACGCCGATTATGTCCGCGCTCTCTCACGCAGAAGGCTCGCTATCGATTACGTTCTCGGCCGCTTTGACGATGCGCTGTGCGGCGGCCGAGACGCATGAAGAAGATCAATCCGCGCAACGCTGCAAACTATCTGTTGCATTTTCCTGACAACAAGACGTTTGCCGCCGGCGACCCGGAGATCGCCGAAGATGGAAAATCTAGTGCAAGACGGCGAAGGTTCAACGAGCGACAGCGCGGATCCGCTTGCATTTTGCGCTTGGCAAGATCTACGACAAGCTTGGTGAGCCACGAGCGGTCATTTCGCCATCTGGTCGACGGCAACGCGCTACAGCGCGGCAGGTCGATTATGATGAAGAGGCGCAACTAGCTTGCGTTGCGACGTATGCGCGAGATCTGTACACGCCCGAGTTCATCGCCAGCAAGATCGGGGCATGGCAATCCCTCCGCCCAGCCGATCTTCATTGTCGGCATGCCGCGTTCCGGCTCGACCCTGCTCGAGCAGATCCTGGCCGGCCATCCGCGCATCCAGCCCGGCGGCGAGCTGCACGGATTTTTCCCGACACGCTTTGCGCGACTCAAGGGACAGCACGATGCCAGGCGCGTCCGCGAAGATGGCGCCCGAGGATTTCTACAGGTTGGGCTCCGCCTATCTGGAGCGGGCGACGGCCTCGATGCCGCCGACCGATCGCTTCACCGACAAGATGCTGAGCAATATTATTTTATGCCGGCTTGATCCACCTGGCTTTGCCGAATGCGCGCTTTATTTGGGCGCGGCGCAATCCGATCGATAGCTGCCTTTCGTCTTTCTCGCAGAATTTTCACTCGACGGAGGGCCGCGTTACGCCAATGATCTCGGCGAGCTCGGCCGCTATTATCCGCGCGATCGAGGAGCTGGCGACGCATTGGCGCCGCGTGCTGCCCGCCGGCGTCATGACTCGAGGTTCAATACGAGGATGTGGTCGACGATATCGAAGGGCAGGCGCGCCGGGTTCTCGATTTTTGCGGGCTTGAATGGGACGACGCCTGTCTCGCCTTCCACAAAGTCGAACGGGCCGTTATGACGGCCAGCACGGCCCAGGTGCGCCAGCCGCTTTATCGCACGTCGGTCGGGCGCTGGCGCCCCTATGCGGACCAGTTGAAGCCGCTGTTCGAGGCGCTCGGGCTGCCGGAGAATTATGGCGAGGACGTTCAGGCGCAGGCGCAGCGCGAGGTTGCCAATTAAGCAGTGCTCGGTCCAGGCTTTTTGCTGGCCGCGACATTGCCCGCGGGAGCGGCTGCGTTGGGCAAGTTCCGATATCGACGGGAGCCGGGGCAAAAAGGCGATGCGGCGAGTGCTTGTGGGCACAACTGACAAGTGTAACAAACGTGCCGAGCTCCCCGAAAAATTGCGCAGCCGGGCGCTAGACGAATGCCAGTGTACAGCTCCGACAACAAAGACATTTTGCGCTGCCTGCAGAAGCTGGAAGAACAGGTGGTGTCGTCCGGCGGCTGGCTGCACGAAAAGCTGGAGATAAAGGAAGAAGGCGGCGAGTTGAGCGTCTTGTCGCCGCTGGAGCCGGAAGATCGGAAGAGCGTGCTGATCGATCTGCCCGAGCAGGCGCTGATTCCATACGAAGCCGCTTGGGTCGGAATCCGCAATGACGAATTTTATTTGAAGGAGAATATCGATAGCGCTTTGCTGACGCCGCCGCGCCGCGCGCTTTTCGAGACGATGTTGGAGCTGTATAATCTGACCGGGAAGTTTGAAGCTCACCGGAAACGCTCTGTCCTTTTTTGCCTGTGGCGGCTGACGGCGATATTTTTCGCCGGCTGACGGCGGCGCGCAGCGATTGTGCCGCCGCTTGAAGCCATGCCGAAGGCGAAGGCGTCGAATGCGATGGACGATTTTGTGTCCGACAGTTTTTTCACGTTCGAGAATTCTCAAGTTCACGAAGGAGCCGTTGGCAAGCCCTATAATGTTCTTATGCCATTTCATCGATTTTGCAAACCACCATCCTGACGCTGGCGGCGTATTCACCCCGACCGCGGACGGCTCGGCTTTTGAATTCTCGCGTCGTCCCGGGCTCAGAGCAATGTTTTGCGCTGCTATGGCCCATACGATGCCTACGACCTCTTCCTCGAATTACGGTTACGCTGAACGCCGTACCACATTTGTGAGATCCATACCCTTGACCATTACGCTTGAGGGTCTGGGTGAAATCAGAACCGCACTCCTTTATGCGTCGAGGTCGAGCGCTTAAAGCTTCCGCCTGCCGTCAAGGATCTTGAGTTTTATCTGCCAGAGATCGAGGATCGGCGAAAAGGGACGGTTGGATGCGCGATTTCTGCTGATCCCGGGCTCAGCTGGCGCCGCTTGCCTTGCGGCGTGTCCTGGCGATTCTCATCGATCGGTCTGGGCGCGCCGCCCGACCAAAAGAAGCGGCAAGACTATATCGAGGATGCCGAACATCAAATCATAACCAAGAACATTGAGTTCTATGAGGATCTGCGCGGCTTTCTGGCGACCTATAGCGGCACGGCACCCAAACAAATCAGAGAAACCGCGGCCGCTGTTATTGAACGGCAGCTTCTTTTGATCAGAGAATATGCCGATCGCACGCGGATGAATGAAAATTCCTCGCTTAAAGAAGCGGTTGCGTTGGAAAACTCGCGGCGATTTGGCCGGCGCGGCAACCGGCTACCACAAAGTTCTGTTGCGCAGAACCGGGAAACCTTGAGGCGCTGTTCCTGCTTGGCCGCGCCTATTGTCAGCAGGGCCAGTTCGAGCAGGCCACCGAGCTGCTGCGCAAGACGACCGCGCTCAATCCGAAGCACGCGCCTGCCCACAACTTGCTCGGCGTGGCGTTAAGCCGGCTCGGCCGGCCGCAGGAGGCGTTGTCGGCGTTCGATTCCGCGCTCGCGATCGACCCGCGCATCGAGCTGGCGCTGATCAACAAAGCAGACGCGCTCGATGCGCTCGGCCGTCATGCCGAGGCGCTTGCCGAATACGACAAGGCGCTGGCCGTCAATGCGCGCAATGTGGTGACCTGGTGCAATCGCGGCACCGCCCTGGAAGCGCTCGGCCGCGATGCCGAGGCGGCCGAAAGTTTCGACCGCGCGCTTGCGCTCAATCCCAACTTGGCCGAAGTCCGGTTCAATTTGGCCAATGTGCTGCAGCGGATGGAACGCTATGAGGAGGCGGTGCCGCATTATCGGCGCACCGTTGCGCTGCGGCCCAATCTCGCTTTGGCATTTGCCAATCTCGGGCGTGCATTGAGCGCGCTTGCCCGCTGGCAGGAAGCCCTCGACAGCTATGCGCGGGCACTGCAGCTCGGCGCAGCGTCGCCGCAGCTTCACTATGCAATGGCTGTTGCGTTTGCGCAGCTCGATCGCTACGAGGAGAGCCTTGCCAGCCTCGACAAGGTCCTGGCGCTCGATCCGGAGCATGCCGCGGCGCTGAACAAGCGGGGACTATTGCTTCTCATCCTCGGCCGTGTGGACGCGGCGCGCGAATCCCTGGAGCGCGCGTTATTGCGCGATCCGCGAAATACCGAGCTTTTTTTTGGGTTGAGTTCCGTCAAGCGATTTAAGGCCGGCGACGCGCAGATCGCCGCGATGGAAAAGCTGGCGGGGGACAGCGGCGTTTCGGTCGGCGATCGGGTCAATCTGCATTTTGCCCTCGGTAAGGCCTATCGCGACGCAGGCTCTCAGGAGCAATCGTTCCGCCATTTCCTGCAAGGCAACGCGCTCAAGCGCGGGCAAATCGAATATGACGAAGCGGCGACAATTGGCAATCTGGATCGCGTCGCCGAAATATTCACGCCCGCGTTGCTGCAAACTATGTCGGGACACGGTAACCCGTCCAGCCAGCCGATCTTTATCGTCGGTATGATGCGCTCGGGGTCCACGCTGATCGAGCAGATTCTGGGCAGCCATCCTCAAGTCTACGGCGCTGGCGAACGCAGCGACTTCAAGATGGCGTTGGAAAAGGTTGCCGGCACCGCGGAATGCTCCACGCTGGTGCCTGCGCTGACGCCGGTCCAATTGGAGGCGATCGGCACCGCCTACCTTGCCGGTCTCGAACCAGACGCGAGAGGCGCGCTCCGCTTCACCGATAAAATGCTGGCAAATTTCACATATGTCGGTTTGATACGGCTGGCGCTGCCCAATGCGCGCATCATCCACGCCCGCCGCGACCCGGTCGACACGTGCCTTTCCTGTTTCTCGACGCGTTTCGATTTTCCGCTGAACGCCACCTACGATCTCGCCGAACTCGGCCGCTACTATCGTGCCTACGAGCGGTTGATGGCGCATTGGCGCAAGGTGCTGCCCGAGGGCGCCATGCTCGAAGTTCAGTACGAGGACATGGTGGAGGACATCGAAACGCAGGCACGTCGCATCGTCGACTATTGCGGGCTGCCGTGGGACGACGCCTGCCTCGCATTTTATGAGTTGAAACGGCCGGTGCGGACCGCCAGCGCGGCGCAGGTGCGCCAGCCGATCTACCGCAGTTCGGTCGGGGCTTGGGAGGCCTATCGGGAGGAGCTCAAGCCGCTGCTGGAGGCGCTCGGCCAGTCGGCCGGCTAGCGCATGATCCCGAAAAGTGGGAGCCGGTTTTCGGATAAGATCATGCGCAAACAAAATGTTAGGTCGGCGCAGTGATTCAATCTAGACGGATCAGACTCTAGCGGCGCAAACACGTTGCCAAGGTGCCGCCTTAGCCATATAGAAATTCCATGACCGCGCGCATCTACAAGCCTTCGAAAACTGCCATGCAGTCGGGGCAGGCCAACACCCAGAAATGGGTGCTGGATTTCGCGCCCGAGGAGCCGCGCCAGGTCGAACCGCTGATGGGCTGGACCTCCTCCGGCGATATGCGCCAGCAGGTGCGCCTGCGCTTTGCCAGCAAGGAAGAGGCGGTCGCTTACTGCGAACGCCACGGCATCGTCTACGAAGTGTTCGATACCAAGCCCGGCGCCCGGCGCCGGATATCCTATTCGGACAATTTCGCCTTCAACCGCCGCGACGCCTGGACGCATGGATCTCAACAGGTTGTCCTCGGCGAGGCCGAGGCGGCTATGATCTTATCACCGATCCGGCGTGAGGCCTATGCCAGTTGTAGCGGTGCAGCCAGGAGAGCAGCGCGGCTTTGCGCTCGCGTGAGTTCGGATAGGCCTGGCATAGGCCCATTCGCGCAAGGACGATCTGGATGAAGCGCTCGGCCTTGCCGTTGGTCCTGGGCGTGTAGGGCTTGGTGCGGATGTGCTTGAGGCCGAGCCGCTTGCAAGCCTGCGGAAGGCGAAGCGACTTGTAGCAGGAGCCGTTGTCGGTCATCACGCGCTCGACCTTGATGCCGAGGCTTGCGTAGTAGCGATGCGGCCTTCAGGAACGCGGTGGCGCTGCGCTTCTTCTCGCTGGCCATGATCTTGGCGAAGGCCAGGCGGGAGTGGTCGTCGATGGCGACATGGACGAACTCCCATCCGGCGCCTTTGTTGCGGCAGCCCTGCCGTCGTGCCGGTGGCGCGATGGCCGGCGCGCGCGAAGCGGCCGAGCTTCTTGATGTCGATGTGGATCAGTTCGCCCGGGCGCTGCGCGTTCGTAGCGATGGACCGGTGCGCAGGCTCCAGCGCGCTGATCCTGTTGAGGCCGAGGCGCTTGAGGATGCGGCTCACGGTGGCCGGCGAGATGACCGAGCTCGGCCGCGATCTGCTTGCCGGTGAAGCGCTGGCGGCGCAGCCGTTCGACCTGCATCGACCGTGGCCTGCGGCGTCGGCCGGTAAAGCCGTTGCGGCCGCGATGAGCGATCATTCAACCCCGCCCCGCCCTCGCTGCCGATAGCGCTCTACCCACTTGCGAGCGGTCCGCGGGCAGACGCCTGCGGCTCGTGCGGCGGCCTCCGGCGTCTGCCCGCTCGCGACCTGCCGTGCAATCCGCTCTCGACCTGACGGCGTCAGACGGGCATTCTTATGGATGTTCATCCGGTCCTCTCCCTGGAAAACCTGAAGTCTCGACACCTTCAGCTTCCCCGGTCCGGACCGGATGGACAACCTATTGAAAGCTCACAGCTAGCGCATGATCCCGAAAGGTGGGAACCGGTTTTCGGATAAGATCATGCGCAAACAAAATGTTAGGTCGGCGCAGTGATTCAATCTAGACAGATCAACTCTAGCGGCGCGCAAACACGTTGCCAAGGTGCCGCCTTGGCCATATAGAAATTGCATGACCGCGCGCATTTACAAACCCGCCAAGACCGCGATGCAGTCGGGCCAAGCCAACACCCAGAAATGGGTGCTGGATTTCGCGCCCGAGGAGCCGCGCCAAGTCGAGCCGCTGATGGGCTGGACATCCTCTGGCGATATGCGCCAGCAGGTGCGCCTGCGCTTTGCCAGCAAGGAAGAGGCGGTCGCTTACTGCGAACGCTACGGCATCATCTACGAAGTGTTCGATACCAAGCCCTACACCCGGCGTCGGATATCCTATTCGGACAATTTCGCTTTCAACCGGCGCGAGGCTTGGACGCACTGATTCTACGACCAAGTTCGCTCAGGCGAAGCCAAGTGTCCCTAGAAGCGGGCCGAGGAACGGCTCGTAGACGCGCCAGCGCTCGACGCTGCTGGTGTAGATGGACCGACGCACCTGCATCGCACTGGCAGTTCGGATTGGCCTGTCTGTGTCATGGAAGGCGAGGCAGTGTGCATCCCAAGGCAAGCGGTAATGATCAAGGATACCACGTACTTGCGCCTCTATGTCTGTTACCAATTCCTCGTACTTAACGTCAAGAATACGACCTGACGGCAATACGCGCCGCCAATTGTTCATAAGGCGCTGATAGCGGATGTAATAACGGCCCAATTCGGTCATGTCGTAGCTAAACTTCTGCTCGCCCGACTTGAAGAGTTTAGAGAGGCAGGAAATGCAGGCGTTGACCGGATTGCGCACCATGTGAATCATGACCGCGTTGGGCAGCGCAAAGAGTGCCGGCGTAAAATTCGAGTCGAGCGAAGGCGCCTTTTGAAAGCAGACAATAGCGTTTTCGATACGGCCGAGCTCCCGCTGAGCGATCCCAATGTCGGAATAGATTAGCGGCACTTTGAGCGCACGGGACAGAGCTTTATTGTAGACGTCTATGGCTTCCTCATAGCGCCTGAGCCGGTTCATGACGTTACCGTAGTTATGCAGAACGGGTGGCATGTTTGCATCGACCTCAAGCGCGGTACGCATAAAAATTTTTCAGCCTCTTCGTATTGCTCGCGTTGCGCATGAATAATGCCGAGCACATGCAGAGCGTCGAAATCGCGGCAATTTTGTTCAAGCGCCTGGCGGCAGAGCCGTTGCGCAGAGGAAATATCTCCAGCACGATAGGCTGCCATCGCTTGATCGGTCAAGGTCATTCAATCGTGCCAGTAGAAGCGTGGTCGAGGGGGATTTTCCGCCATCGCGTCAGACTGTACCAGGCAGCGTGCTTGCGGATCAAATTTTTGCCGCTCGCGTCTGGCGCGCTGACATCCGCTTGCGCGCGAACGCGACGTGCCGGCCGAAATCGCAGCCGACATTAGCCATTGGTCCGTATCGCCGGCCCTTTGGATACCCACGATAGCCGTTGTTGTTGCTGAGGTCCATCCGCTGCTTGCGGGACGGCGCATTAATTGCGTCGCTGCCGTAGTCGCCGGCGAAGCATAGGATCCAGAAAAACTCCGCGACAAACATGATTGTCACCGGAAACCCTTAGGTGTGTCTGTTGCGGAGTGCTGCAAGCTGCTGATTGCGAATGTCAGCTTGCTCGCGGACGCGCTTATAAAAGCGAGGGGTAATAAAAACATCATCGCCAAACATTTCGTGGCTGTCATCTCCGATTATTTTTGCATAAGCAATCCAAGTGCGAATAGAGACGACATCACAAAGTGTAACAAATTGAGAATTGCCGGCAGGACGGAAGCCGTGGGTTGTTGGCGCGTTTTCCCAGAAAAAGTCTTCTTGCGATCTCCATTCATTGTCGTATTTGAATTCTTTGTAGTCACCCTCCGCCGAATATTTAAATTGCGGGTAGTGCGTCGCGTACTCCGAACAACCATGAGATATTTGCGTGAAAACGCCAATCGCATCATTTTCTTTGAGATGCTTATCGAAGACAGATTTGCAATTAATGGCTTCTTCTTCGGAGGCGCAAAAAATGTAACTCTTGTATGGATAGCCAATTCCCAAGCGCAACTCAATCATCGATTTCCTCAAATTGTTATTTGGTAACTTTAGTTTGCGTAGAATTAAATAAGAAAAAATCAACCACGCCACGGAAGAGGCGACAATCTGAACTTTGTGGCATGAAAAGCAAAACCTGGGAATAATCTTCTTGGCATTGAAAAGCTGTATGGCTAGGTCGCAGGTGGCTTTGTCAGGCATGTTGATCGGAAAGCCTTCGCCTGTGAATGGTTGTGAATTCAACGTATCAATATTTATTTTGCGCGATCTAATTGTTCCCATCCAGTCGAGGTATTTTTGCGAAAGAAGCTCAAAGAGAGAGTGTTCATTTAGACTTTGGCAGTTTTCTATAAAATCGAGGCTGCCGAGGGTTTTTTGGAGGGACGACAGCGGACCAAGTTCGTTTGATGGATTGTAAACATGAAGGAGGATAATCAAATGATGTAATCGGTTTATATCATCACTATTTTTTGCAACGTAATGCTCGAAGGCTCGAATTTTATTTTCTAAAAAATTGTTCTGGGTCATGAAGCCCCCTTCTGAAAGAAGTGTCGCTGCTGCGGTTACCTGCCTTGCTGGCGATTAATTATAAAATCTTTCGCGCCACAGCGTCCAGGGCAGGCGCGTAAACATTGAGGGCTTGTTCAGGCTGCGTTATTAAAGTTCCAAAATAACTGGCAAACTGAGCCAGTATTCCGAAATAACCGATGTGCGCTTCTCGATCGACCCGTGCAAACCACCGCCGTGGGTTAACCACTTGGCGTTGACGCGGGAGCGGTGTCGTACGAAAGAGAGAAAATGGCGTAGCGAAGTTCTCCGTCCACCATGTTGCGCAGCGCCGCTTTGCCCCGCGCCGGCAGGGCGCGTCGGGTTGCATAAGCGTAGTTGGCGCGGGCGGGCGCACTGGGCTCCATCCGGTTTCGAAGACACCGAGTTTGGTGTGACGATGGGACCGGAGGCTGGCCATGGAGAGGCGGAAGTTTACGCGGGAGTACAAGGTTGAGGCTGTGCGCCTAATCAAAGATCGAGACGTGTCGGTTGCCCAGGCGTCGGTTGATCTGGGCGTGCATCAGTCCCAGCTTCGAGACTGGCTGAAGAAGTCTGCGGATGACCCACAGCACGCCGCTCCCCGGCCACGGGCAGATGCAACCGTAGCAGCTTGAGATCGTTCGGCTCAAGCGCGAAGTGATCAGGCTCAAGGCCGAGCGGGACATTTTAAAAAAGGCCGCGGCCTACTTCGTGAAGTAATCCACGTGAAGTTCTCCTTCATCGCGAAGCACCGGGAAATCTGGCCGGCGGATTGGATGTGCGGCGCTCGATGTCTCGCGGGGCGAGTTCTATGCCTGGCTGAAGCGACCGCGCAGCAGGCGCAGCCGCAGCGACGAAGAGCTCTACGCGAAGGTACGGGTGAGCTTCATCGGGAACTACCGGACCTATGGCGCCAGGCGTGTATGGCACGGCCTGCTGGCCGAGAGCGTGACCTGCGTGGGTGAGCGGCCAGCCTCCGCCGTCGCTCCGAACGTGCTCGATCGCGCCTTTGCGGCTCCGGCCCCAACCGCCGCTATATTGCAGACTTCACCTATATCTGGACGGCAGAGAGCTGGCTCTACGTGGCCGCGGTGATCGACCTGTTCTCGCGCCGTGTGGTCGGCTGGTCGATGAGCGCGGCCATGTCCGCTCAGCTCGTCACCGATGTGATGGCGATCTGGCGGCGCGGCAAGCCCGACGCCCTGCTGTATCATTCGGACCGGGGCAGCCAATATACGAGCGAGCAGTTCCAGCGGCTGACGGCCGATCACGGCGTTGTCTGCTCGATGAGCCGCTCTGGCAATGTCTGGGACAATGCGGTGATGAAGAGCTTCTTCTCATCGCTCAAAACAGAGCGAGTTGACCGCAAGACGTGCCTGGTCGTGAGAAGTCGAGCGTGACACCACGCTGATACGCCCACAGATCCAGGTCGCGTGATACAAACTCAGTGCCTGGTCGACCCGGATCGTTGCGGGGAAACCCACTTGCCGGCCGACTCTATCGGGAATTCCACGACATCGGCGCCGCGGAATGTGAACCGGGGCTCCAGCGCCGGCGAGTACCGTGAGAACGTATCAACGATCGTGAGCACTCGCAGTTTACGGCCAGTCGCCAGCTGATCATGTACGAAGTCCATGGCCCAGGTCTCATTCGATCGCGTGGCCGGACGTCGATCATCTCGGAGCTTGGCCTTGACCCGCCGCTTAGGCGTTTTGTTGCGCAATTGCAGGCCCAATTCGCGATAGATACGCCGCGTCTTATTCTGCCCATGGCGACAACCTTCACGCCGCAGTAGCACGTGAACACGTCGATAGCCGTAGCGCACGCGCGTTTGGCAGATGTCTCTGATCCGCTGTTCAAGATGGGCCTGTCCGGGGCGACGAGATCTGTAATGATAGGTGGAGGTATTGAGCAGGCAGACACGACACGCGCGCCGGATCGTAACACCCCAATCGGTACGCATCTCATCGACCAGCTTGCGCTTCCGGACAGGATTCAAAGCTTTCGGCGGAGCGCGTCCTGAAGCATCTCTTTGTCGAGGCTGAAATCGGCGACGACCTTGCGCAGCTTGGCGTTCACGTCCTCAAGCTGCTTCAACCGCCGCATCTCGGTCGGGCAGACCATCGCACTTATTCTTCAAATTGAAGTAGGCCTCCTGGCTGATCCCGGCCTTGCGGCAGATATCAGCCACCGGCATGCCGTCCGTTCCCTACTTGAGAATGAAAGCCTTCTGCGCGTCCGAAAACCTGGAAGCTTTTATCGCTCTCCGCTCCTCCCAGCCTGAGAATCGGTGCGGAAAACTCTAGCCAAAAACGATCCAGTTTGGCGGCCTCAGAGCAACTGGAACAGAACCTGCTTATGAACAAAGGACAAGTTGGGGAGTAGGTTCTCGCGGTGAATTTTTGGATGGCGATCAAAATCGGTAGGGGCACAGGGGGCGATTTAAGTCCCTGCAATGTTGGCTTGATTCTTCTTGATTCTCGTGGCAGTTAGCGCATTGCAAAAATGGGTATTTGCGCTGATAAGCAACAAGCTGGCCAGGTCGCGACGGAAATGGTCGACGCTAAAGGGGCGCGTTCTGCTGATCAACTTTTTGCGTCAGCCTTTAGATGCCATCAGCAAGGAGAGATGAAGGAAGCAAAGCGTCTTTATGATGCCGTTCTAGCCATCGACCCCACTCACGGGAATGCGCTTCATTTTGCCGGGGTTGCAGCGCTCGATCGCGGAGAACTGGCCGAGGCAGCCGCGCTGATCGAACGATCGCTTTCGGTTCGTGAGACCGACGCTCGCGCCCATTATCACCTTGGTCTGGTTTTCGGGAGGATGCAGAACTTCGAAGCCGCGGTAGTCCACAATCGTCGTGCCATCGCGTTGGATCCGGGATTCCTCGACGCTCATCTGAAATCTCGGAAATGCGCTCAAGGCGCTCCGCCGAATTGACGAAGCCGCGAGGTCTTACCGCCACGTTGCCACTGCCAATCCTCGCAATGCGTTAGCGCACTATAACCTTGCAAATCTGCTGTTCGACAAAGGCGACATTGCAAACGCTGTTGCCGCCTACGAGGCGGCTGTCGCGGTAGCGCCAAATTATTGGCCCGCCCGGCAAAACTTAGGAACGGCTTTGGTGATGCTTGGGCGATCAGACGAAAGCATCTTCCAATTCGAAAAGGTGAAAGCTATTCGGCCAGGCCACAATGAGGCCGAGCTTGGTCATGCGTTGGCTTTGATGCAACAAAGTAAGCCGCTGGATGCGCTTGCAATTCTGTGTCGAGTTCTTGAAACCGATTCCAGTGAAGACGCGAGGACGCTATTTGTCCAAGGCTTCAGGTCGCTAAAGCAATATTCTCTTATCGCTGGTTTGGAAAAGCATCTTATCGCCGCGCTCACCGAGGCTTGGAACGCTCCACGCTTGTTGGCAGCGGCAGCTGGACGTCAGAGCCTTGGCAAGCACCCTTCAATTGCTAGCCGAGTTGCTGCGGAGGGATATCAATTCAGGTTGACACGATCCGACGTCGAGGCGCTTGTTGTGAATCAACTTCTGCTCTCGACTCTCAAGGCCGCTCCGGTAATTGGCCGCAACATCGAGCGCGTCTTGACCTCAGCGCGCCGTGAATTGCTTGCAATTGCAAGCGAAGACGGCGAAGTTAGCGAGGCTATAGTCGAATTTACGTGCGCGCTCGCCCAACAATGTTTTATAAACGAATATGTTTTTGATGTTGAAGAGACAGAAATTGACCAGTTGCGAGCTTTGACCGAACGCTTCGCAGCCGAGACGTCCTCACCATTCGTGATTGCGGTTATCGGTTGCTACCTTGGCTTGCTTGACGTGCCGGGTGCACAAAAATTGTTGGAGTACGAGTGGCCCGGTGCGCTCAAGGCGGTACTAAAACAGCAAATATTGGAACCGCGCGTTGAGCAGGAGTTGCTTAAGGCGATCCCGAGATTAACTTCGGTTGACAGCGCGGTATCGCTCGAAGTGCAGCGTCAATACGAAGAGAATCCATACCCGCGGTGGGTTAAAATTCACCGCGCCTCCAATCTTAGGCCGCTTGGTGATTACCTTCGCAAGTTTCTTCCGGTTGGTGCACTAAAAGGTTTCGAAAAACCAGAGTGTGACATTCTTGTTGCGGGTTGCGGCACGGGTCAGCAGTCACTCGGCCTCGCGCTTGGTATTTTAGGTGCAAAAATCTTGGCGGTCGACTTGAGCAAAGCAAGTCTTGCACACGCCATCCGAAAGACACGAGAGCTTGCAGTCAATAACATCGAATATGCGCAGGCCGACATCCTCAAGCTTGGCGAGATAGAACGTACATTCGATGTCATAGCAGCGGGCGGCGTTCTGCATCATATGGCCGACCCATTCGCGGCTTGGCGAGATTTGGCGTCGCGGTTGCGTCCCGGCGGCTTGATGATTGTTGGACTGTATAGTGCAGTTGCCCGCCGCGATGTCGCTGCCGCCCGCACTCTCATCGCGAATTGCAGGTTCTTACCTAACCTCGACGGCATTAGGCGTGCCCGTCAAGCAATTATGACCGAATCTGAGTTTGAATCCGTCAGATCAGTCAGCGAAAGAAGCGATTTCTACTGCACGAGCGAATGCCGGGATCTTTTATTCCATGTGCAGGAGCATTACTTGGATCTGCCACAAATCAAGCAGGCGGTGGCCGAATTCGGTTTTCGTTTTATCGGCTTCCAAAGACCTCTCCCGTCGGCTATCCGCGGTTATAGGGCGCGCTTTCCCGACGATTGGACCATGACCAATTTGGATAACTGGCATGCTTATGAAATTGATAATCCGCGCACATTCAGTAGCATGTACCGGTTTGTCGTACAAAAGACTGATGGCGGTTCCGATTGACTCGGGCTGACTCCGCCGGTTCGGCGTGTGTGCGGAAAAAATGCGTCAGGGGCGCGAGGTGGTCGAGCGCCTCTTAAGCACAATCAAGGCTATATTGGTAGCAATCACTTCATGAGGTAGACATTGCCGCGGCCTACTTCAGAGACGGCGCTCATGTCGTATTAGATGACAAGGGGGATAGCGTCGTGGGTAGCAGGCCGTTGACTTAGCGTTTCGTTTTGTTGCGTAATTGCAGGCCTAATTCACGATTGATACGCCGCGTTTTGCTCTGGCCGTGCTGCCAGCCTTCACGTGGCAATTGGATGTGGACTCCCCGATGGCCATCGCGCACCCGCGTTTGCCAAATCTCCTTAATCTGTAGTTCAGGAGCCGTCTGTCCAGGCTACTCGACTTGTAGTTATACGTAGAGGTGTCAAGCTAACACATGACACGCTCGCCGAATTTTAAAACGCTCCATTTGGTACGCATCTCATCAACCGGTTTGGGCTTCCGGATAGCCGAAAGGCCGGGGATCGCCGTTCGGCTCAAACCGGAGGATGACAGCTGAAAGTAGTATATTTCATATGGAACTACTGTGGGGCGTGCTCCTACAAAGCGAACCGAAGCCCAAATCGTAACAATCATTAAGGGTAAAGTATTTATTATACTAAATAAGCGTGTATTTGGCAGAACGAACCTAAATACGTCAATGATTTCAATCGGCCGCCAGATGAGCCGTCCCTAACCCGCCGGCGCCCGCTTGCGCCCGTGCGTGACCGCGCGCTGGCGCAGCAGCGAGATGAAGCGCTCCTCCGGCATCGGCTGGCCGAGCAGGAAGCCCTGGCCGAAGTCGCAGCCCATACTGACCAGCGCGACGGCGTCGCCGGCCTTTTCGATGCCCATGGCGACCGTCGTCGCGCCGAAACCGTGCGCGAGGTCGATCATCTGCTTGCATAGCGGCGCATTGACCCGGTCGCCGCCGCAGTCGGCGACGAAGGTGCGGGCGAGCTTGAGCTCGGCGAAGGGCAGGGCGTCGAGCCGCGCCAGCACCGCATGGGCCTTGCCGCATTCGTCGAGCGCGAGCCGAATGTTGCAAGCCTCCAGCCGCTTGGCGAGCGCCTTGGCGAGCCCGATTTCGGTGACGATCTCGCTCTCGGGCACGTCGACGATCAGCCCGGGCCATTTGCCGTCGTTCGGGCGGTGCGTTTTCACGATCTCTTCGAAGGCGAGCTTGCCCAGGATCGCGGACGGGATGTTGACGGCGATCGGCATGTTGATGCCGAGCTTCGAGAAGGCCTGGCCGGCCTTGAGTGCGTTGGCGAGCGACAGTTCGCCGAGCTTGAGCAGAGCCGCCTCCGGCGCGCCCGGCAGGAACGACTCGGGGCTGACCGCGCCGTGCTGCGGATGGCGCACGCGCGCATAGGATTCGGCGCCCGCCAGCTGCTTTTTGCGCAGGTCGATCTTGGGCTGATACCAGAACTCGACCCAGTCGCTGCGGATCGCTTCTTCCAGGTCGACGCGCGAGGCGACGGCCGGCGGCAGGCCGAGCTTGAGGTCGCGCAGGACATTGACGATCGCCTCGGTCTCGAACGGCTTCTTGAGCACGGGCAGCATGGTGAGCTTGTGCTGGACACCGATGCCCTTGACGTGTTCGAGCACCGCGGCGCCGCGATTGCTCATCAGCTGCACCGATCCTTGGAAGCCGGCATCGCCCAGTGCCACCACCGATTCGATGGCGTCGGTCGAATCGAGCGAGATGTCGAGAAAGACCAGAACCGGCGCGCGCTTCTCAATCGCAGCGCGTAAGCCTGCGCCGTCGGCGAACCCCATGGTGTCGATGCCGGAGCCGTGCAGCACCAGCGACAGGAAATGACGCAGCGAGGCTTCCTCGTCCACCACGTAGCACAGCGGCGCCTCAGCGGCCGCCAGCGGGGGCGCCTCGATGATGGTGGAGGAGGTCTGCGTGGGCTCGGCCATGGCGATGAGGGCGCAACCGGCAAAATATCGGGTCGATCGGACAAAGGTATTGGTGTGCCAAACTCGTTAATTATGGGTTTCGTGACCGAGCAGGGCCAGCCAGCGGGGTTGCCGGCTAAGCCTTAGTATTGCAAGGGAATATCGGTACTGCTGGCGGGCTTAGATAATCATATCTTCAGGTTGCTCTAAGTGGTCAACTCAACGAACAGTATGATTTTAATGAAAGGCCTGGCGGCCGGCATTTCTGCATAAATGCGGTAGATCACAGCTTCACCCATGTGCCGGTAGCACGATTATGGGCTGCAATACAGCGCACAAGCCGACAAAAACGCTTGATTCGGATAACAGCTTCCCTTTGATACCCGTATGACAGAAAGCTCCAACGAACGTGCCGGCCCGGATGCAACGGCGGTGTCCGGCAGCGCTACGCCCCCTTCAGCCAGCCAACTTTTTGCGTTAGCCGTCGGCCATCATCAACGCGGGCGTCTCGTCGACGCAGAACGCCTTTACCGCGACGTTCTGTCCATCAATCCGCGTCACGCGGGCGCCCTTCATTATTCCGGCGTGTCAGCTCTTAATCAGGGCCGCCTGCAGGACGCCGTCACGCTAATCGAAAAATCGCTTGCTGTGCGCGAGGGTGATGCAGAGGCGCATTATCATCTCGGTCTAATTATGGGAAGGTTGCAGCGCTTCGAAGACGCGGCCACCCACAATCGCCGCGCGATCTCAATCAAGCCTGATTTCCTTGACGCCCATATGAATCTCGGCAACGCGCTCAAAGCGCTCGGTAAGCTCGACGAAGCGGCGGCTTCCTACCAACGCGTCGTTGCCGGCAATCCCAAGCTGGTCGCCGCGCGTTACAATCTCGCAAATGTTTATCTCGATAAACGCGAGTTCGAAGCCGCGGTCGCCGCGTTCGAGCGGGTACTCGCTGATGAACCAAATCATCTGTCGGCGCGGCAGAATCTTGGAACGGCACTGCTGCGGATGGGGCGTCAAGACGAAGCTATCGAGCAATTTAGGAGGGTATCGGCCGCCCGCCCGGATTTTGTGGAAGCCAAGCTCGGGTATGCCGTGGCGCTGATGGAGAAAGGCAAACTGCAGGAAGCGCTCGCAATATTGTGTCGGGTGCTCGATCAGAATGAAAACCCAGACGCAAAAGAATTGTTTGTCCAATGTGTCAGTAGTCTTGCCCAATTTATCTCAATTCCTGGCGTAGAAAAACATTTGATTGCGGCGCTGAGCGAGCCTTGGGCCCGGCCGCAGAAACTTACTCGTTTTGCGATCGCCATGATGCGAATGACTGGACCGTCCGCTGCCGTTTGGGCCAGAGCCATAGCGGGAACAGGTAGTTTAAATCTGTCGTCGTCCGATCTCGAAGCAATCGCCAGCGACCATTTGCTGCTCGCCATTTTGGAGAATGCGTTGACGGCCAATCGCGTGTTCGAGCGAATATTAACCGGAGCGCGCCGCCTACTGCTTATGATCGCGCTCGAAAACGGCGCGGCAGACGAGGCGCTGCTCGGATTTGCCTGCGCGCTCGCCCGGCAATGCTTCATCAATGAATATGTTTTTGATCTCACCGAGGAGGAGCTTGCGCAGGCGCGCGCTTTGTGCGAGCGACTCGTCGCTAAGGCCCCTTCTCCGCTCCTGATAGCGGTCGTGGCCAGCTATTTCCCGCTGTACGAAGTTGCCGGCGCCGACAGATTGCTGCAGGTCACCTGGCCCGCGCCGATCGACGCGTTGCTGGCGCAGCAATTGCGCGAGCCTCAGCTTGAGCGCGAATTGAGAGATGTTATCCCGCGGCTCACCCCGGTAGATGACGACGTCTCGCTTAAGGTCCAGCAGCAATATGAGGAAAATCCATATCCGCGCTGGATCAAAATCCCTTCGTCTGTAAAAGGCGTTCCATTAGATGTTTTTGTTTGGAGGGAGGTTCCTGTCGCGCCGTTCAAGCGGACCGGAAAAGCTGAATGTGAAGTTCTGGTTGCCGGCTGCGGTACAGGGCAGCAGCCATTGGACATAGCATTCAATATGTCCGGCGCAAAAATCCTCGCGGTTGATTTGAGCAGGGCCAGTCTTGCTCATGCAGTGCGAAAGACACGAGAACTCGGCGTCGGCGATATCGAATATGCGCAGGCCGATATTCTCAAGCTAGGCGCGCTCGGCCGTACATTCGACGTGATTGCAGCCGGCGGCGTATTGCATCACATGGCCGACCCATTCGCGGCCTGGCGCGATTTGGCGTCGTTGCTGCGCCCAAACGGTTTGATGATGCTCGGCTTCTATAGTGATATCGCCAGGCGACACATCGTAGCTGCGCGCGCTTTCATTGTCGCGCGTAATTTTCCGGGTACCGTAGACGGAATTCGGCGGGCGCGCCAAGCGATTATGGCGCTCCCCGACGGCGAAGAGGCGAAATCAGTCAGCGCTTGGGCAGATTTCTACAGTACAAGCGGTTGCCGAGATCTCTTATTCCATGTGCAGGAGCAGTGCGCAACGATCGCACAGCTCAAACGCGTTATTGATGAAATTGGCTTCCGATTCCTTGGCTTTAAAAACCTTAGTCCAGAGGTGATAGGTCGCTATCGGGCGCGTTTTCCGCAGGATTTAACGATGACTGATCTAGATAATTGGAACGTCTACGAGGTGGATAACCCGAGGACTTTCATCGGCATGTACCAATTCATCGTTCAGAAGCCGGGTGGTGGTCTTGCGAGCGGCAAGGGTGCGTCAGCCGCGTAGAGCATGGCGACCCCGGCAGGATTCGAACCTGCGACCCTCAGCTTAGAAGGCTGATGCTCTATCCGGCTGAGCTACGGGGTCTCTGCTGCCGGGTTTACCTGCACCCTGCCGGCAATGAAAGGCAGGGCTTGTCGGGAGTGTCGCCGGCGGGCTTCCGGCGACAAATATCGCAGATAAATAAATGACTTAAAAGCGATTCTTGAGACACTTCACGTTATCTGTGAGGATGTCTCGCTAACGCTCCGGTACCGCTTAGGCGAGGCGGCCTTAACGACGATCAAAAATTCGGCCGACGAGCCCGGTCACCGCCCAGCCATGCCCTCGACACCTTCGTGCCTTGAAATCAAAGTGCTGGCCGCCACGCCGCGGGCGTGACGGCGGTCCGATCGTCCGGGAGGTTCCCCCTATGGTTTCGCTTGTCCGCGTCGGCCTCATCGCCGGGCTCATCGCTCTTTTAATGGTGCCGGCCGCGGCCGTCGACAAGGCCTTCAAGCGCGACGACCTCGCCGACGCCGCCATCAAGCTCGAGGCGCAGATTCGCCAGGACGTCGGCACTGTCAGCAAATCGGTATCCGCCTTGAGCAAGGACGCGGACGCCGCCTTCAAGAAGCGCGATTACCGCACCGGCATGCTGGTGCTGAGCCGCATGGTGGCCGCCGCCCCGCAGGACGCCGGCGTCTGGCTGCGGCTTGCCCGCACCATCCGCCATATCGTGCCGCGGAACGCCCGTGAAAAGGCCCTGTTGCTCGACCGCGCCTCCACCGCCGCCTACATCGCCTATCAGCGCGCCAAGGATCGCACCGTGGAGGCCGACAGCCTGGCGCTGCTCGGGCAGACGCTCGCCGACCGCCAGCTCTGGCGGCCGGCGCTCGATGCCATGCGGCTGTCGCTTTCCTTGCGCGAGACGGCCGAACTGCGCGGCCAGTACGAGCACCTGCGCGCCGCCCACGGTTTCCGTCTGCTCGATTACACGGTCGATTCCGACGCCATTTCGCCGCGCGCCTGTTTCCAGTTTTCGGAGGCGCTGCCCGGGCGGCGCACCGACTTCTCGCCCTTCGTGGCGGTCGAGCAGATCGACAAGCCGGCGCTCTCGGTGAACGACAAGCAGCTCTGCGTCGATGGGCTGAAGCACGGCCAGCGCTACCAGATCACGCTGCGCGCGGGGTTGCCCTCGACCGTGCATGAGACGCTGGCGAAGTCCGCGCAATTCACCGTCTTCGTGCGCGACCGTAAGCCCTTCGTGCGCTTTTCCGGCAAGGCCTACGTGCTGCCGCGCACCGGCCAGCGCGGCATTCCGGTGCTCAGCGTCAATACCAGCGCGGTCAAGCTCACCGTCTACCGCATCGGCGACCGTAATCTCGTCAATACACTGCTCGGTTACGACTTCCAGCGCAATATCAGCGGCTATCAGGCGGAAAACATCGCGCGCGAGCGCGGCACCAAAGTGTGGAGCGGCGAGATTGCGGTCGCGCGCAAGCTCAACACCGAAGTCACCACCGCCTTTCCGGTCAACAAGGCGCTCGGCAAGCTGGAGCCCGGCGTCTATGTGATGACCGCGACGCCGAAGGAACTGCTGACCCAGGATTACGGCGCGCTCGCGACGCAATGGTTCGTGGTCTCCGATCTCGGTCTCACCGCCTACAGCGCGCATGATGGCGTCGACGTTTTCATCCATTCGCTGGCGAGCGCCAAGCCGAGCGCCGGCATCGAGGTGCGCCTGATGGCGCGCGACAACGAGGTGCTGGGCAGCGGCCAGACCGACGCTAGGGGCTTCCTGCACTTCGCCGCCGGCCTGACGCGCGGGGAGGGCGGCCAGGCGCCGGCCGCTATCATCGCCCGCGGCTCCGGCGCCGGCGGCGCCAACGAAAGGGGGGCCGACTACGCCTTCCTGAGCCTGAAATCGCCGGCCTTCGACCTCACCGACCGCGGTGTCGGCGGCCGCGCGGTGCCGGCCGGGCTCGACGCCTTCGTCTTTACCGAGCGCGGCGTCTATCGGCGCGGCGAGACCGCGCACGTGACGACGCTCTTGCGCGACGCACGCGGGGCCGCGGTAGAGGGCGCGCCGCTCACGCTGGTGATGGAGCGGCCCGACGGCGTCGAATACCGCCGCACGCTGGTGGACGACGAGGGCCTGGGCGGGCGCAGCTGGAACGTGCCGATCGTCGCCACCGCCATGTCCGGCACCTGGCGGGTGAGCGCCTACACCGATCCCAAGCGCCCGGCGATCGGGCAGACCAGCTTCATGGTCGAGGACTACGTGCCCGACCGCATCGAATTCGATCTGAGCTCGGCGGCCAAAGCGATTGCGCGCGGCCAGCCGGCGCAGCTGAGCGTGGACGGCCATTTCCTCTACGGCGCGCCGGCATCCAATCTGTCGCTCGGCGGTTCGGTGACGATCGCCGCCGCCGATGGCCGTCCCGGCTATGACGGCTACACGTTCGGCCGGTCGGACGACGACGTGATCGCGGTGCGCCAGGAGCTGAAAGGCCTGCCGAAGACCGATGCCGCGGGCAAGGCGAGCTTCCCGGTCACGCTCGACAAGCTGCCGGCGACCACGCGTCCGCTCGAGGCGCGTGTAACCGTCAACATGGCGGAAGCCGGCGGCCGCGCGGTCGAGCGCGAGCTCGACCTGCCGGTCGTGCCGGACGGCCCGCAGATCGGCGTCAAGCCCGACTTCAAGGGCCGCGCGCTGGCCGACGGCGCCAATGCCGATTTCGACGTGGTGGTGGCGGCGGCCGACGGCGCCAAATTGGCGATGAAGGGGCTGCACTACCAGCTGCTGCGCATCGAAACCAGCTACCAATGGTACAAGCAGGACGGTCAGTGGCAGTTCGAGCCGGTCAAGCGCACCGAGCGCGTGACGGACGGCACGCTCGACGTTGCGGCCGACAAGCCGGGGCATCTGTCGCTGCCGGTGAAATGGGGTCGCTATCGCCTGGAAGTTTCCGACGGCAAGCCCAACGGCCTGATCGCCGCGCTGACCTTCGACGCCGGCTTCTATGCCGAGGCAAGCGCCGACACGCCGGACCTGCTCGAGCTTGCCCTCGACAAGAAGGAATACAAGGCTGGCGACACCATGGCGGTGTCGGTCACCGCGCGCAGCGCGGGTGAATTGACGCTCAATGTCTTCACCGACCGCCTGGTCGCGAGCAAGTCATACGACATCAAGGCCGGCGCCTTTAAAGCGACGTTGGCCGTTGGCAAGGACTGGGGCACCGGCGCCTATGTGGTCGCCACCTTGCGCCGCCCGCTCGATGCGCCGGCGCGGCGCATGCCGGGCCGCGCCATCGGCGTCAAATGGTTCGGCATCGACCGCGCCGCCCACACCATCGCCGTGACGATGCACCTGCCGGCGACGCTCAGGCCCAATTCCAAGCTCACCGTGCCGCTGCATCTCGCCGGCCTCAAGGGCGGCGAAGAGGCGCGCGTCGTGGTGTCCGCGGTCGATGTCGGCATTCTCAACCTCACAAATTACAAGCCGCCGTCGCCCGAGAAATATTATCTCGGCCAGCGCCGGCTGACGCCCGAGATCCGCGATCTCTACGGGCAATTGATCGACGGCATGCAGGGCGTGGCGGGCGCGATCCGCTCGGGCGGCGACGAGGGCGCCCAGCTCACCGGCTCGCCGCCGACGCAGGCGCCGCTGTCGCTCTATTCCGGCATCGTCAAGGTGGCCGTGGACGGCAGCGCGCAGGTCTCCTTCGACATTCCCGCCTTCGCCGGCACCGTGCGGGTGATGGCGGTGGCCTGGAGCAAGGACAAGGTCGGCCAGGCCAGCGGCGAGGTGATCGTGCGCGATTCCGTCGTGCTGACCGCGACCTTGCCGCGCTTCCTGCGCACGGGCGACCATGGCGCGGTGCAGCTCGAGCTCGATAATGTCGAAGGCGCGGCCGGCGATTATAAAATCGCGGTGAGCGCGCAAGGCGCCGCCAAGATCGAGGACGGCACGCGCACGCTCAAGCTCGCCGCCAAGCAGCGCAGCCAGATTTCGGTGCCGGTGACGGCCGCGGGCGCCGGCGCGAGCGTGGTCGATGTCAGCGTGAGCGGGCCGAACGGTTTCGCGCTCGATCGCGCCTACGCGCTCAATGTGCGGCCGGCGACACAGACGCTGGTGCGGCGCACCGTGCGCGCGCTCTCGCCCGGCGAGACCTTGACGCTCGACCGCGACATGTTCGCCGATTTCGTGCCGGGGACGGGCAGGGTGGCGCTGTCGGTGGCGGTCTCCACGTCGCTCGATGCCGCCACGCTGCTCAACAAGCTCGACACCTATCCGTTCGGCTGCTCGGAGCAGATCGCTAGCACCGCCATGGCCATGCTGTACATGAAGGACCTGGGCAGCGGCGCGCATCTTTCCGTCTCCGGCGACATCGACAAGCGCCTGCAGGACGCGGTCGACCGGCTGCTCTCGCGTCAGGATTCCAATGGCTCCTTCGGCCTGTGGTCGGTAGGCGGCAACGACATCTGGCTCGACGCCTATGTCACCGACTTCCTGACGCGCGCGCGCGAACAGGGCCTGCACGTGCCGGCGACCGGCTTCACGCTGGCGCTCGACCGGTTGCGCAATTACGTCGCCAACAATCCCGAGCCGAAGAAGAACGGCGGCCGCGATCTCGCTTATGCGCTCTACGTGCTGGCGCGCAACAAGGCCGCGCCGATCGGCGATCTGCGCTATATCGCCGACACCAAGCTCGGCGCCGTCGCTACCCCGATCGGCAAGGCGCAGATCGGCGCTTCGCTTGCCATGTTGGGCGATAAGAACCGCGCGGGTGCCGCGTTCGGCGCCGCGCTCGCCGCGCTTCCCGCCAAGCCCACGCTCGAAACGGGCCGCACCGATTTCGGCTCGATGCTGCGCGATTCCGCGGCGCTGGTGACCCTCGCCTCCGAAAGCAAGGCGGCGCCGCGCATAGTCGACGACGCGGTGCTGCGCCTCGACGCCGCGCGCGGGCTCACGCCTTATACCTCGACCCAGGAGGACGCCTGGCTGGTGCTGGCGGCGCGCTCGCTCGCCGAGAAGCTCAACGCCATCTCGCTTAGCGTCAACGGCGACACGCGCCAGGGCGCGCTCTACCGCACCCTGCGCGCCGACCAGGTGGCGACGCCGCTGAAGGTGACGAATAGCGGCAAGGGCAATGTGCAGGCGGTGGTGTCGGTCTCCGGCGCGCCGATCACGCCGGAGCCGCCGGCCGCGCATGGCTTCAAGATCGAGCGCAATTACTTCACGCTTCAAGGGCAGCCGGCCGATCCGAGCCACGCCACGCAGAATGAGCGCTTCGTGGTGGTGCTCAAGGTGACCGAAGAGCTGCCGCAATTCGGCCGCGTGATCGTTGCCGATTATCTGCCGGCAGGATTCGAAATCGACAATCCGCATCTGGTCTCGTCCGGCGACACGACGAAGCTGTCGTGGATCGCCGACGCCGCCGAGCCGGTGCACACCGAATTCCGCGACGACCGCTTCACCGCCGCCTTCGACCGGGCCGGCAATTCCAAGCCGGTGTTTACGGTGGCCTACGTGGTGCGGGCGGTGTCGCCGGGAACCTATGTGCTGCCGCAGGCTTCGGTGGAGGACATGTACCGGCCCGACCGCTTTGGTCGTACCGCGACGGCCAAGGTCGAGATCGCGGCGGCTAAATGAAATATTGGCACTATATTTTGGCGGGCATCGGCGCCGTCGGCTTGGCGCTGGCGGCGGCGGGCGCCGCCTGGGTCTATTCGCTCGGGCCGCCGCCGCTCGGCCGGCATCTTGCCTATTCCCACGTAGTGCTCGACCGCAACGGCAAGCTGTTGCGCGCCTATGCTACGCCGGAAGGTCGCTGGCGGCTGCCGGCGACGCCGAAAGACGTCGATCCTCGCTTCCTCAGCCTGTTGTTCGCCTACGAGGATAAGCGATTCTACGAGCATGACGGTGTCGACCCGGCGGCCATGATGCGTGCGGCTTGGCAATGGCTGACCAGCGGCCACATCGTGTCCGGTGGCTCCACCATCACCATGCAAGTCGCCCGTCTCTTGGAGCCGCGTGCGCATCGCAGCCTCGAAGCAAAGTTGCACCAGATCGTGCGCGCGCTCGAAATCGAGCATGCGCTTACCAAGCGTCAAATTCTCTCGCTTTATCTGACGCTTGCGCCTTACGGGGGAAACATCGAGGGCATCCGCGCGGCCTCGCTTGCCTACTTCGGCAAGGAACCGCGCACGCTTTCGCTGGCGCAGGCGGCGCTCCTGGTGGCGCTGCCGCAATCGCCGGAAACGCGGCGGCCCGACCGTTACGCCAAGCGCGCGCGCGAGGCGCGAAATCGCGTGCTCGATCGCATGGTGGAGGACGGCGTGGTGCCGCAGGACGAGGCCGCGCGCGCCGAAGAGCAGGGCGTTCCGCATGGACGCAAGCTGTTGCCGATGCTGGCGCCGCAGGAAGCCGACCATATCGTCTCGCAGGAGCCGGACATCCGCGTGCATCGTCTCACCATCGATGCCGCCTTGCAGAAATCCTTGCAGGACCTGGCGCGCGAGCGCGCGCGCGCGATCGGGCCGCGCATCTCGGTGGCGATCCTGGCGGTCGACAACGCGACCGGCGAAGTACGCGCGCGCGTCGGCTCGGCCGATTTCTTCGACACGCGCCGCGCGGGGCAGGTCGATATGACCCGCGCGCTGCGCTCGCCGGGCTCCGCGCTCAAGCCGTTCATCTACGGGCTCGGCTTCGAGGACGGCCTGATCCACCCGGCGACGCTGATCGACGACAGGCCGGTGCGCTACGGCGGCTACATGCCGCACGATTTCGACAACAGCTTCCAGGGCACGGTGACCGTGCGCCGCGCGCTGCAATGGTCGCTCAACGTGCCGGCCATCGCGGTGCTTGACAAGGTCGGCGTCGAGCGGTTGACCGCGCGCCTTGCGCAAGTGGGCGCAACGCTGGTGCTACCGCCGGGGCAGGCGCCGGGTCTCGCCATCGGATTGGGCGGCGTCGGCATCACGCTTGACGATCTGGTGATGCTCTATACCGGGCTGGCGCGGCAAGGCACGGTGGCGCCACTGATCGAACGGGCAGGCGAGGCGCCCAAAGCGCCGCGCCGGCTCATCGAACCGGTCGCCGCCTGGTATGTCGGCAATGTCCTGATCGGCGCGCCGCCGCCTGAGAACGCCGCGCCCGGCCGCATCGCTTTCAAGACCGGCACGTCTTACGGCTATCGCGACGCCTGGGCGGTCGGCTACGACGGCCGCATGACCATCGGCGTGTGGGTCGGCCGGCCGGACGGCACGCCGGTGCCGGGCCTCGTGGGGCGCATCGCGGCGGCGCCCATCCTGTTCGACGCCTTTGGCCGCAGCGGTCACGCGCTTACGCCGCTGCCGCGTGCGCCCAAGGGCGTTATCCTTGCCTCGACCGATCAACTGCCGCCGCCCCTGCAGCGTTTCGGGCCGGCCGGCCTGCAGGCGGCGCTGAGCGAGCCGCCGCGCATCATGTTCCCGCCCAACGGGGCGCAACTGGAACTCAGCGGCGGCGAGGATTCCGATTCGCTTGCCGTGAAAATCGCCGGCGGGCGCCGGCCCCTGACCGTCATGGTGAACGGCGTGCCGCTTGCGCCCGGCAATGGCCGGCACACGCTGTTTTTTAAGCCGGACGGTCCGGGATTCGCGCGGCTGACGGTGATGGATGCCCGCGGTTTAAGCGACAGCGTTATAGTGCGGATTTAGCAATGATCACAAGACTTTCGACCCAGGCCCCGATCGCCTTTCGCGCGACTCGGATTTTCTCTATGGTCGGCGCACGGTTTCCGTAACGCAGCAAGGCAGGACATGACGGCCACCACCACCACCACCACCAACGCGCCGGCGCGGCCGAAGCTCGCGCTGAAAAAGAAGGTCAAGTTCGCCGGCCTTGCTCTCGGCGCTGCCGTCTTTGCCTATTTCCTCCCGAAGCTCACCTTGTTCTACGCACTGTGCGGGCTTTATGACGTTGCCCGCCACCGCCCGCTCACCTGGTTCGTGGTACGGCAATATTTCATCGGCAACGGCGTGCCGACCTGGCTCGCCTCGCCGTTCAACATCCTGCTGGACATCCTGACGCTGCCTTACATCAACAAGGGCGTCTATCGGCTCGCCGACCTGCCGGCGCCCTATCGCGCCGAGGTCGAGCGCCTGATCGCGGTGGCCAAAGCTCAGAACCTGACCGGTCAGCTCGAGCAGCGCGCCAAGGAGCTCGACCGCACCATGATCTTCTTCAAGTGGTACGGCGAGAACGTCGACACCTTCCTCGACACGCCGGCCTTCCACGAGAAGTGGAAATACATCCAGACCATCGGCGTGTCGGTGTTCAACAAGAAGGTGTCGACCTCGAAACATTTCGGCCCGATCCGGCCGACCTTGCGCGTGCTCTACAACCTCAACGACATCGACGACCGCTCCGCCTATATCGTCGTCGGCAACAGGACAAACTACTGGCAGGACAACAAGCTTTTCATTTTCGACGACACGCTTATGCATCAGTCGTTCAACGAAACCGACAAGGTGCGCTATTGCCTGTTTGTCGATATATTGCGGCCGTCGCTCTCGCCCGTGCTGCTGCGTCCGTTCGTGAAGCTCGTCCACTTCTTCTTCAAGAGCGCGAACTTCATCTTCTATAAGAAATGGAAAGTCATTCGGTAGCGGCGGATGACCGCCGGCCGGGCTTCGGGCTTGGCACCGTCCTCGACCTCGCGACGGGTTCGCACGCCCGCGCGGCGGCGTTGCTCGTCGTCTTCTGCCTGATCGCCTTCCTGCCGGGCTTTTTCCAGATCCCGCCGGTTGACCGCGACGAGGCGCGCTTCGCGCAAGCCACCAAGCAGATGATCGAGACCGGACAATATGTCGATATCCGGTTCCAGAACGAGGTGCGCTACAAGAAGCCGGTCGGCATCTATTGGCTGCAAGCAGCCGCCGTGAAGACCGGCCGCGCGGTGGGCGTGCCCGACGCGCTCACCACCATCTGGATCTACCGGCTGCCCTCGCTCTTTGCCGCAATCGGTGCCGTGCTGTTGACCTATTGGACGGCGCTCGTTTTCGTCGGGAGGCGAGCCGCACTCCTGGCGGCGTTGATGCTGGCAAGTTCGGTGCTGCTTGGCGTGGAGGCGCGGCTTGCCAAGACCGACGCCACGCTGCTGTTCACTTGCGTCGCCGCCATGGGCGCGCTGGCGCGAATTTATCTGACGCAGCGCCGCACGCCCGAGGCCAAGATCGGCTGGGGCTGGCCGGCGATCCTGTGGACGGCGATGGCCGCCGGCATCATGGTCAAGGGCCCCTTGATCGTGATGTTCGTGGTGCTCGCAGCGCTCACGCTGTCGATCGTCGACCGCTCGGCGCGCTGGCTCGTGGCGCTGCGACCGCTGACCGGCATCGTCTGGATGCTGCTCTTGGTGACGCCCTGGTTCGTGGCGATCGTCGCCAAATCCGGCATGGAGTTCTTCACCAAGGCGGTCGGCCACGACATGTTGGCCAAGGTGGCGAGCGGGCAGGAGGCGCATGGCGCGCCGCCCGGCTATTACCTGCTGCTGTTCTTTTTGACCTTCTGGCCGGGCGCGGTGCTGGCGGCGCCGGCCGCGCCCATGGTGTGGCGGGCGCGGCGCGAACTGGGGGCCAAGTTCCTGCTGGCCTGGCTGGTGCCGTCCTGGCTGGTATTCGAGGCGGCGATGACCAAGCTGCCGCATTACGTGTTGCCGCTTTATCCGGCCATCGCGATCCTGATCGCCGGCATTCTGGAAGGCGGCGGGCTTTCCAAGGCGCGCTGGCTGGTGCGGGGCACGGTCGGCTGGTTCTTGTTTCCGAGCCTGATCGCGACCGCGGTGGTGGCCGGCTTTCTCTATGTCGACCGCGACCTCGGCCTCATCGCCTGGCCGTCGGCGGCGGCCGCGGTGGTGATCGGCCTGTTCGCCTGGCGGCTTTACGAGGTCGACGGGCCCGAACGCTCGCTCATGCGCGGCATGCTCACCGCCGTTCTGGTCGCCTTCACGGTCTATGGCGTTACCTTTCCTGCGCTGCCCAAGCTGTTCCCCAGCGCGCTCATCGCCGACGAGATACACGGTACCGGCTGCGCGCACCCGCAAGTGGCGGCGACCGGCTATTACGAGGAGCCGAGCCTGGTGTTCCTGCTCGGCACTGAGATGCGCTTTACCAGCGGGCCGGGCGCGGCCGAATTCCTGCAGGGAGGCGCGTGCCATTTCGCGCTGATCGACGCGCGCAGCGAGCGCGCATTCGTAGCGCGCGCCAACGCGGTCGGATTGCGCTACGCGCTGGTCAAGCGCCTGGCCGGCTACAACATCAGTATCGGCCGTCCGGTGAGGCTGGCGGTGTTCCGCTCGGTGGGTACCCCATGACGGCTGCCAACGGATCGCATCCTGAAGACGAAAATGCGCCGGCGTGGCGCCGTTGCGGCGACAATGTCGTCCGCGCGCTCACCATCCTTACGCGTCCGGCCAAGCTGCATCCGCAGCAGTTTTGGGCGACGCCGCGGCAGATTGCAATTTCCGCGGCGATTGTAGTGGCGGCCGTGCTGTTCTTTATAATTTTGATCGACGGTCCGGTGACGCGGGGCGTGCTCGGCCTGCCGCGCTGGGCGATCTGGCCGTTCGATCAGATCACCGATTTCGGCAAATCCGGCTGGTTTCTCTGGCCGCTCGGCCTGCTGTTTCTGGCGCTCGCCGCTCTGCCGACGCCGGTCACCCGCATATCGCAGGCCGTGCTGGCGTCAGTCATGGTGCGCGTCGGCTTTCTGTTCACGGCGATCGCGCTGCCCGGCCTGTTCGATTCCATTCTCAAGCGCTTGATCGGGCGGGCGCGGCCGACCGTGACCCTGCCGCAGGTCGATCCGTTCCTGTTCAGGCCATTCATCTGGCGCGCCGACTACGCGAGCCTGCCCTCGGGTCACGCCACGACGGCCTTCGCGGTGCTGGTGGCCTTCGGCAGCCTGTGGCCGCGCGCGCGCACCGTTTTTCTGTTATACGCAGCGGCGATTGCACTCAGCCGCATCTTTGTGCTGGGGCATTTCGCCTCCGATGTGATCGCCGGCGCCGTGGTTGGCACCGCGGGGGCGTTGCTGGTCCGCCATTATTTCGCGCTGCGGCGCTTAGGCTTCTCGGTCGGGCCGGACGGGAGCCTGCACCAGCTGCCGGGGCCTTCGGTCAAGCGCATGAAAGCGGTTGCCCGCGAGCTGTTGGAGCCATAAGAAGCGCGGCGAGCCTGTCGCCCGACGGAACACTTGAACCTCATGAACAGCAATGAGCCGGCAGTCTCTGTCGTGGTGCCGGTCCGCAACGAGGTCGGCAATATCGCCCCGCTGGTGGCCGAGATCGCTGCCGCGCTTGAGGGCCGATGGGGATTCGAAATCGTCTATGTCGACGACGGTTCCAGCGATGGCAGCGCAGCCGAGCTCAAACGACTGATGGCGCAGCATCCCTGGTTGCGCCTTGTCCGTCATAAGCAATCCTGCGGGCAGTCTGCCGCGGTACGGACTGGTGCTTCGGCCGCGCGGGGCCCGCTTGTCGTCACGCTCGATGGCGACGGCCAGAACGATCCGAAATTCATCCCCGATTTGCTGCGCGCGCTGGAGGAGGGCGCCCCGCGCGTCGCCCTGATCGCCGGCCAGCGCGTCAAGCGCAAGGCGAGCGCCTTCAAGAAGCTGCAATCGCGTATCGCCAATGCGGTGCGCGGCGCGGTCCTGCGCGACGGCACGCGTGACACCGGCTGCGGGCTAAAGGCGTTCCGGCGCGAGGTGTTCCTCAGCCTGCCATATTTCGATGGCTTGCATCGTTTCCTGCCCGCTTTGGTGAGGCGGGAGGGCTACGAGATCGGCTATGTCGACGTGGTCGACCGGCCGCGCGGCGCGGGCGTTTCGAACTACGGCATGTGGGACCGGCTGTGGGTCGGCATTCTCGATCTTCTCGGCGTGTGGTGGCTGATAAGGCGCCGCAAGCGCGTCCCCGAAATCTCAGAGGACTAGCGCGCGGTCCCGAAAAGCGTGCCCTCGAACTTGGTCCGAGGGTGGTAGAACCGGTTTTCGGACCAGACCACGCGCCACTAAAGGAAAGCAAAATGTTGATCGAACTTGCCCGCTCCGTCGGCGGCTATCTGCATGACGTGTTCGTTGCGCGTCTCGACGGCTGGGTGATACTCGGCTTTGTCGCGCAGGGCTTTTTCACCGCGCGCTTCGCGGTGCAGTGGATCGCGTCCGAGCGTGCAGGCAGGAGCGTGGTGCCAATGTCGTTCTGGCTGCTGTCGATGGGGGGCGGCGTGCTGCTGCTCGCCTATGCGCTCTACCGGCGCGACCCGGTGTTCATCGCGGGGCAGGGCTTCGGCGTGTTCGTCTACGCGCGCAATCTTTTTTTCGTCATGCGCGAGCGGCGCGGACCGCTGAAAGCCTGATCAGGCCGCCGCCATCGCAACAAAGCCGCGCTCCAGATCCGCGATCAAATCGCCCACGTCTTCCAACCCGATATGGATGCGCAAGGTGGGACCGCCCGGCGCCCATTTGGTGGCGGTACGATATTCGCTGCAATCGAACAGGATCGCCAGGCTCTCGAAGCCGCCCCAGGAATAGCCCATGCCGAACAACTGAAGCTCGTTCATGAACGCATAGACCGCCTTCTCCGGCATGGGCTTGAGCACGATGCTGAACAGCCCGCTCGCGCCCGTGAAGTCCCGCTTCCAGATGGCGTGACCGGGATCGCTTTCCAGCGCGGGATGCAGCACGCGCTGCACTTCCGGCCGCTGCTGCAGCCAGCGCGCAACTTTCAGGCCGGACTCGTAGTGCCGCGAAAGCCGCACAGAAAGCGTGCGTAAGCCGCGCAGCGCCAGGAACACGTCGTCCGGCCCGACGCTGAGCCCGGTCGCGCGCACCGTCTCTTTGAGCGCGCCAAGCGCGGCCGCATTGGCCGAGACGCAGCCGAACATGATGTCGGAATGGCCGCCGATATATTTGGTGCCGGCCTGGATCGACAGGTCGACGCCATGGGCAAAAGCGTCGAAAAAAAGCGGCGTCGCCCAGGTATTGTCCATCAGCACCAGCGCGCCCTTGGCGTGCGCGACCTGGGCTATCGCAGGAATGTCCTGCATTTCGAAGCTTTGCGAGCCGGGGGCCTCCACGAACACCGCCTTGGTGTTCGGCTTCATCAGCTTTTCGATGCCGGCGCCGATCAATGGATCGTAATAGGTGGTCTCCACGCCCATGCGCTTGAACACGCCGTCGCTGAACACGCGGGTGGGGCGGTAGACGCTGTCGGTGACCAGGACGTGGTCGCCTGCGCCGGCCACCGCCATCAGCGCGGTGGCGATCGCCGACAGGCCGGAGGGCATGAGCGCCACCCCCGCGCAGGCCTCGCCTTCCAGCGCGCGCAGCGCGTCTTCCAGCGCCTCGGTGGTCGGCGTGCCGCGGCGGCCATATTGATAGCGCGCGCGATGGGCGACCTGGTCCTCGGCGGTCGGGTAGAGCACGGTGGAAGCGTGATAAACCGCGGGATTGACGAAGCCGTACTGGCCCTTGGTGTCGCGGCCGGCGGTGACCAGGCGGGTTTCCGGCTTGAGGGGGGCTTTGGGCGGTTTCGCCATAGGGTCTTTGAAGTCCGGTCGGCAGGGAACGGCCGCCTTTAAGGCGCGGCCGGCCATATACGGCCGCATCGGCGTTTGCCGTCAACCCCTTGACCTTGCAACCCGATCGTTTTGAGATGCGAAAACTCGCTTTACGGGCCGGGGGCAATTGGCCGGGCCGCCGTTGAAACTTCCGTTCCGGGTCCCGCGCCCGGGCGGCGGCATATGCCCTTCCGACCCGAACTGGAGCGCTGCGTTCCGCCGCGCGCAATAAAAAGGCACCGTCATGAAAAAGCTCGCCGGCGTTCTTGCGCTCGTCCTCCTCGCCAGCTTCGCCGCGCAGGGCGCCCGCGCGCAGACGCTGAAAACGGTCAAGCAGCGCGGCATCCTGGTCTGCGGCGCCAACGGCACGCTCGCCGGCTTCGGCCTGCCGGACGCGCAGGGGCACTGGACCGGCCTCGACGTCGACGTCTGCCGCGCCATCGCCGCCGCCATCTTCAACGATCCCAACAAGGTGAAGTTCGTGCCCTTGACCGCCAAGGACCGCTTCACCGCGCTGCAATCGAGCGAAGTGGACGTGCTGGTGCGCAACACGACCTGGACGTCCTCGCGTGACACTTCGCTCGGCTTGAACTTCACCGGCGTCGACTATTACGACGGCCAGGGCTTCATGGTGCGCAAGTCGCTCAAGGTGAATTCGGCGCTCGAATTGAACGGCGCCTCGGTCTGCGTGCAGCAGGGCACCACCACCGAGCTCAACCTCGCCGACTTCTTCCGCGCGCATAAGATGCAGCTCAAGTCGGTGACCTTCGCCACCGCCAACGAGGCGATCAAGTCCTACGATGCCGGCCGCTGCGACGCCTATACCACCGACGCCTCCGGCCTCTACGCCGAGCGGCTGCGGCTCGCCAACCCCGACGACCACATCATCCTGCCGGAGATCATCTCCAAGGAGCCGCTCGGCCCGGTGGTGCGCCAGGGCGACGACCAGTGGTTCGATATCGTCAAATGGGTGCTGTTCGCGATGATCAATGCCGAGGAGCTCGGCATCAACCAGAAGAACGCCGACAGCATGCTCAAATCCGCCAACCCGGCGATCAAGCGCTTTGTCGGCACCGAAGGCAACTACGGCGAGCAGCTCGGCCTGACCAAGGACTGGGCGGTGCGCATCGTCAAGGCGGTCGGCAATTACGGCGAGGTATTCGACCGCAATGTCGGCAAGGATTCGCCGCTCAAGATCGACCGCGGCCTGAACAAGTTGTGGAACCAGGGCGGCATCCAATACGCGCCGCCGATCCGCTGAGACTGGCGTCCGCGCTGCATCGCCGCGGGCGGGCGCTGCAACGCTCGCATTCGCCGCGGCCCGCGAGGAGGTAAATGTCGAGCGACCGACCCACCGGGCCGCCGCCCGTCGCCTTCTACAACGACCCCAAGGTGCGCGGCATCGTCTATCAGCTTGCGCTGTTCGCAGGCGTCGCCTTCCTGGTCTATGCCGCCGCCAGCAACGCCATCGACAATCTGGCGCGCGCGCACATCGCCTCCGGCTTCGGCTTCTGGGACACCACCGCCGGCTTCGATATTTCGCAGACGCTGATCCATTACGACGCGCAGGTCTCCAGCTATGGCCGTGCCTTCTGGGTCGGCCTGCTCAACACGCTGCTGGTGGCCGGCCTCGGCATCGTCTTCGCGACCGTGCTCGGATTCGTCATCGGCATTGCGCGGCTGTCGAGCAACTGGCTGGTGGCGAAGGCGGCGACCGGCTATGTCGAGACCATCCGCAACATTCCGCTGCTGCTGCAATTGCTGTTCTGGTACAACGCGGTGCTCAAGTCGTTGCCCCTCGTGCGCCAAAGCTATCAATTCCCCGGCGGTATCTATCTCAACAACCGCGGCCTGATCCTTCCTGAGCCGGTGCTGCAGAGCGATTTCGCTTGGGTGATCGCCGCGCTGGCGGCCGGCGTCGTTGCGTCAATCGGCTATTTCCTGTGGGCGCGCCGGCGCCAGATGCGCACTGGCGCCCAGGCGCCGGTGTTCTGGGTGTCGCTCGTTCTGCTCGTCGGCCTGCCGGCCGCGGTCGCCCTGCTGCTCGGCTTTCCGGTGCAGTTCAATGTCCCGAAAGCCGGCCGCTTCAACATTCTCGGCGGCGTCGGCGTGCAGCCGGAATTCCTGGCGCTGTTGTTCGGCTTGACGATCTACACCGCCGCCTTCATCGCCGAGGTGGTGCGTGCCGGCATACTCGCCGTTTCGCGCGGACAGGTGGAGGCTGCTTATTCGCTCGGCCTGCGTCCGCGCCCAACCCTGCGACTGATCGTGATCCCGCAGGCCATGCGCGTGATCATTCCCCCGCTCACCAGCCAGTATTTGAACTTGACCAAGAACTCCACGCTGGCCGTGGCGATCGGCTATCCCGACTTGGTGCAGGTCTTCACCGGCACGGTGCTCAACCAGACCGGCCAGGCGGTGAGCGTGGTCGCGCTCACCATGGCGGTTTACCTCACCATCAGCCTCGTCACCTCGCTGGCGATGAACATCTACAACCGGCGCGTGGCGCTGGTGGAACGGTGAGGGGGCGCGAGCCATGACCATGGCCGAGGGCGATCTCGCCGTCACCGAACTGCACTTCGTGCGCGGCGAGGTCATCGCGCCAAGGTCGCCGCCGGCGGCGATGACCGGCGCTTTCGGCTGGGTGCGCGCGAACCTTCTGTCGACGCCGTTCAACATCGCGCTCACCGTCATCATCGGTTTGCTGCTCGCCTGGGTAATCCCGGAGCTGATCAGGTTTCTGCTGGTCGACGCGGTGTGGCACGGCGCCGACCGGGATGCATGCCGCGAGGTCGTGCAGCACCGCACCATCGGCGCCTGCTGGCCCTTCGTCTGGGAGCGGTGGCCTTATTTCGTCTACGGTTCCTATCCGATCCCGGAGCGCTGGCGGGTCGACCTGTTCTTCGTGCTGCTGGCGGCCGGCGTGGCATGGCTGCTGTGGCTGGACGCACCGCGCCGCGGGCTGGGCGCTTTTTATTTTTTCGTCGTGGTGCCGGTCGCCTCGTTCATTCTGCTGCACGGCTTTCCGCTTATCGGCTTGCCCGTCGTCGACACGGTGTTGTGGGGCGGCGTGCTGGTGACCATCGTGGTGGCCTCGGTCGGCATCGTGGTGTCGTTGCCGGCGGGCATATTGCTGGCGCTCGGGCGGCGCTCGTCGCTGCCGGCGGTCAATTTTTTCTCCACCATGTTCATCGAGTTCGTGCGCGGGGTGCCGCTGATCACCGTACTGTTCATGGCGAGCGTCATGCTGCCGCTGTTCGTGCCGCAGCATTTCGAGCCCGACAAGCTGTTGCGCGCGCTGATCGGCATCGCGCTGTTTGCGTCCGCCTATATGGCGGAAGTGGTGCGCGCCGGATTGCAGGCCATCCCCAAGGGCCAGTTCGAGGGCGCCATGGCGCTCGGGTTGAAATATCCCCAGATGATGCGGTTGATCGTGCTGCCGCAGGCGCTGAAGATCACCATCCCCAACATCGTCAACACCTATATCGGGCTATTCAAGGATACCACGCTGGTGTTCATCGTCGGGATTTTCGATTTCCTGCGCACGATCGAGGTCGCACGCATCGATCCGAAATGGGCAACGCCGGTGACCTCGACCACCGGCTACGCGGTCGCCGCCATGTTCTATCTCGTGTTCTGCTACGGCATGTCGCGCTACGCGCGCGCCATGGAAGCACGGCTGGCGCGCGGGGATGCGCAGTAACATGAGCGAGGCAACGCACCTGAAGCCGAGCAAGCTCGACACGCCGGTGGCGGTCGAGATGGCCAAGGTGAACAAGTGGTTCGGCGATTTCCACGTGTTGCGCGATATCGATCTCAAGGTGTTGGGCGGCGAGCGTATCGTGATCTGCGGCCCTTCGGGCTCGGGCAAATCCACCATGATCCGCTGCATCAACCGGCTGGAGGAGCATCAGTCGGGGCGCGTCGTCGTCGATGGGGTGGAACTGACCGGCGACCTGAAAAAGATCGACGAGGTGCGCCGCGAGGTCGGCATGGTGTTCCAGCACTTCAACCTGTTCCCGCACCTGACCGTGCTGGAGAACTGCGCGCTGGCGCCGATCTGGGTGCGTAAAATGCCGAAGCGGCAGGCCGAGGAGATCGCGCGCGAATATCTGGCGCGCGTGAAGATTCCCGAGCAGGCCGGCAAATATCCGGGACAATTGTCGGGCGGCCAGCAGCAGCGCGTGGCGATCGCGCGCGCTCTCTGCATGAACCCGAAGATCATGCTGTTCGACGAGCCGACTTCGGCGCTCGATCCCGAAATGGTCAAGGAAGTGCTCGATACCATGGTGGCACTGGCCGAGGACGGCATGACCATGCTGGTGGTCACTCACGAAATGGGCTTTGCCCGCCAGGTCGCGAATCGCATTGTGTTCATGGACGAGGGGCAGATCGTCGAAGCCAACGCGCCGGACGCGTTCTTCGCCAACCCGCAACACGCCCGCACCAAACTTTTTCTCAGTCAAATTTTGCGATGACTCGCGCAATCGTGCCGAGGACGCGTCGAAACGGCGTCACTTGCGCTTCGACGGCTTCTTGCCCCTTACAACTGCGCCGTGATTGCGAGCGGTTGTATAGCTTTAGTGCATGGAATGACTCGCGCGGCCGAAAAAACATTGCACCGTCAAATGTGACAATACCGGCACTTCAAACAATAGCCTATGCGAATAGACACTTTTAAATTGAAATAGGGGAATGGAAAAGTTGAGAGCCGCGTTGCATAGCAAAAAGCTATTGAATTGCAAAACACGAGGGGCGGCCAGGACGGGCTGGATGTCATGCCGGTGAACGCCCGGCGCAATAATCGCGTCAAGCATTCACTCACGGCGCGCGAGGCAGAGGTTTTGACGTGGGTGGCGCGCGGCAAGTCGGCTTGGGAGATCGGCGAAATTCTGCACATCGCCAAACGAACGGTCGACGAACACGTGCAAACCGCGGTGCGCAAGCTCGGCGCCGTCAATCGCACGCACGCGGTGGCGATCGCGGTGCGCGACAGCATCATTTCGCTGTAGCGGCGTTCGATCTGTTCCATCCATGTTTCATTGTTGCGCCCTTGGGGGCGCGCCGTCCGACGCTACCGGCGCCAATTCCGATCCCAAGCCCATCGCCAGCATCATTTTGGCCCGGAGCCTGCATCCGAAACGATCGGCGCGCCGTAGTTACCTGCGTTCACATGCAGGAGGGAGTCATGAGCGCAGACAATATCGCATTCGTGCAAGGTCTTTACGCCGCTTTTGGGCGCGGCGACATCGACACCATCGTGGCGGCTACGTCGCCCGATGTGCACTGGGAAGTGGTCGGCCGTCCCGCCGATTTTCCCGTATTGGGCGTCCGCAAGGGCCACGACGGCGTGCGCGAATTCTTCCGCGTGCTTGCCGAGCATGAGGACGTCGAGCAATTCGAGCCGCGCGACTTCCACGCTTCCGGAGCGATGGTTTTCGTCTCAGGGCATTATGCCTGGAAGCTACGCAAGAACGGCAAGACCGTGGGGTCCGACTGGTTGCACGTGTTCACGATCGAAGACGGAAAGGTGAAGACATTTCGTGACTTCACCGACACAGCTCGCTATGCGGAAGCCTATCGCGGCTAGCCTACCGCACGCCGAATGGGCTTGCATCAACTCTTCTCCACCGGCAGATCCGGCCGCGAGCCCCATTCCGACCAGGAGCCGTCATAGATGCGCGGCAGCGGCTTGCCGAGCGCGTCGAGGCCGAGCGCCAGCACCACCGCGGTGACGCCGGAGCCGCAGGAGGTGATGATCGGCTTGTCGATATCGACCTTGCCCTTCTCGAACGCTTTTTTGATGCGCTCGGGCGAGACCAGCTTGCCGTGCTCGACGATTTCGGCGAAGGGCACGTTGAATGAACCGGGCATGTGACCCGAGCGCAGGCCCGGCCGCGGCTCGGGATCCTTGCCGGCGAAGCGCCCGGCCGAGCGCGCATCGACCACCTGCGCGCTGCCGTCATTGAGCGCCATCTCCACGTCGGTGTGCATGGCGACCGCGCCGGTATCCATTTCGGCATTGAATTGCTTCGGCGCGCGTTTGACCTCGCCGGCCTCGACCGCGCGGCCTTCCGATTTCCAGGCCGGGAAACCGCCGTCCAGCACGAAGGCGCTCTTGGCACCGAAGATCAAAAAGCTCCACCACGCGCGCGGCGCCGAATAGAGCCCGACCGCGTCGTAGACCACGATGGTGTCGTTTTCGCCGATGCCGAGCGCGCCCATCTGCTTGCCGAACTGATCCGGTCCCGGCAGCATGTGCGGCAGGTCGGTGGACGTGTCGGCGACCGTTTCGATGTCGAAGAACACCGCGCCCGGGATGTGGCTCTTCAGGTATTCGGCGTGGGCGTCGCGCTTCTGGTTGGGCAGATAGTAAGAAGCGTCGACCACGACGAGGTCGGGCTTGCCGAGATTGTCGGCGAGCCATTGGGTCGATTTCAGCCAGCGGCTGGCGGATGGGCTGTTGCTCATGGGCTCCGGGTCCGGCGTTTTTTCGAATGGTGTCAATGCGGACTGTCGCGCAATCGTTCCATGGGCGTTTCTTGGGCGCAATGGGGGAAACCGGCGCCTGTTGGTAACGCCCCGCGTCGGGACGGCGGCGCGTTTGAATGCCGCGCTCTCAGGTCAGCGCCAGGCGCACGCGCCGGTTTTGCTTGCCCTTCTTTTCGATGCCGGTGACCGCAACCGTGCCGATCTCGGCGGTCGAGCGCACATGGGTGCCGCCGCAGGGCTGCAGGTCGAGCCCCGAAATCTCGATCAGCCGCACGCGCCCGGTACCCATGGGTGGCTTCACCGACATGGTCTTGACCAGGCCGGGATTGGCGTCCAGCTCTTCGTCGCTGATCCAGCGGCTCGACACCGCGGCGGCGCAAGCGATCATCTCGTTCACCTTGGCCGTGATGGCGTCCTTGTCGAGACCCGCTTCCGGAATATCGAAGTCGAGCCGGCTTTCGCTTTCGCCGACCGAGCCGCCGGTGACCGCGTAGGGCAGCGCGGCCGACAGCAGGTGCAGCGCGGTGTGCATGCGCATGCGGGCGTGACGCTTGCCCCAGTCGATCGCCGCGGTCACTTGGTCGCCGATGGCGAGAGCAGGGGAGCCAAGTTCGGGATTTTGCGCCGGTACATGCGCGATCTCGCTTTTCGCCGCGTCGGTGTAGACGGCGGTGGCGATCGGGATTTCCTTGCCGTCGGCGGTCGTCAGCGCGCCGGAATCGCCGGGCTGGCCGCCCGACGTGGCGTAGAATACGGTGCGGTCGAGCACCACGCCGCCTCGTTCGGTGACGGCGACGACGCGCGCCTGGCAACTCCTCAGGTAGGCGTCGTCGCGAAACAGACACTCGGTCGCCATCGCTCGACTCCGATCTGCCCCGACGGGAACGGCTTTACGTTTTCACGAAGGGCGGTGCGATGTCGGACTTCCGCGTGAGCCACGCCGGCACCGGCAGGTTTTTAGAGCGCAGGAAGTCCGGATTGAACAGTTTGGACTGGTAGCGCGCGCCGCCGTCGGCCAGCACGGTGACGACGGTGTGGCCGGGCCCGATATCCTTGGCGAGCCGGATGGCGCCGGCAATATTGATGCCGGAGGAGCCGCCGAGACAAAGTCCCTCGTGCTCCAGCACGTCGAAGATCGCCGGCAGCGCTTCCTCATCGGGGATGAGATAGGGCTTGTCGACCTTCAAGTCCTCGATGATCGGCGTGACGCGGCCGAGCCCGATGCCTTCGGTGATCGAGCCGCCTTCGGTCGACTTGGCTTCGCCGTTCTTGAACAGATTGTACATCGCGGCTCCGCGCGGATCGGCGACGCCGATTGCGATGTCCGGTTTCTGCTCGCGCAAATAGCTTGCCACGCCGGCGAGCGTTCCGCCGGTGCCCACCGCGCAGATGAAGCCGTCCACTTTTCCCTGCGTCTGCTGCCAGATTTCCGGGCCGGTGGAGACGTAGTGCGCCTTGCGGTTGTCGAGATTGTTCCACTGATCGGCGAAGATCACACCATTCTTCTCGGTCTTCTTCATCTCTTCCGCCAAGCGGCGGCCGACGTGCTGGTAGTTGTTCGGATTGCTGTAGGGCAGGGCCGGTACTTCGACGAGCTCGGCCCCGCACAGCCGCAGCATGTCCTTCTTCTCCTGGCTCTGGGTCAGCGGGATGACGATGAGCGTGCGATAGCCGCGCGCATTGGCCACCACCGCCAGCCCGATGCCGGTATTGCCGGCGGTCGATTCCACCACCAGTCCGCCGGGCCGGAGTTCCCCGCGCGCCTCCGCCTCCAGGATCATCTGCCGCCCGGCGCGGTCCTTGACCGAGCCACCCGGGTTCATGAATTCGGCCTTGCCCAGGATGGTGCAGCCGGTCGCCGCGGAGGCGCGTTCGAGCTTGATCAGGGGCGTGTTGCCGATTGCCTCGACAATGCCGTCGCGGATTTGCATGTCGGTCCCGGTTGGCGCGTTGAACAGGGGGCAGCCCCGACCCTAGTGGACCATGCCGGGAGCTACAAGACCGCCCCGGAGAACGGTCCTGTTGTCCGATTTTGGGACGGGAGAATTAATTGCCACGCGCGGCCGAAAGTACCTCGAAACCATACCGGCGTATTGGCGGCCGGTATCCCCGCACATTCACGACTTCTTACGGGCATCCGCATTAATCGTCGCAAGAACGGGACGAAGGCGGACAATCCGAACATCCCACCGTCAAGCGGACGAAGCGGATCGATGAGGCTCGACGTCAATACCCTTTTCCTGGTGACGATCTATGTCGAGGTGATCCTCGGCCTGCTGCTGCTGTTCGTCTGGGCGCAGAACACCGCGCTTCATGCCGTGTGCTGGTGGGGCTTCGCGCATCTTATCCGCGCCTCGTCGGTGGTCGTGTTCGGCATGTACGGCTCGGTGCCCGACCTGATTTCCATCGATCTCGCCAATACGCTGCTGGTCACGTCCTTCGCGATCACCTGGACCGGTGCGCGCGTGTTCGACGGCCGACCGGTCGAACCGGTTTATATGGTGACCGGCGCGGTGCTCTGGCTGTTGATCTGCCGTTTGCCGGTGCTCTCCGACCAGGTGGCGCTGCGCGCGCTGATCTCCTCAGGCATCATCACGAGCTATACTTGGCTCACCGCTTTCGAATTCTGGCGCGGCCGCGACGAGAAGCTGGTTTCGCGTTGGCCCGCCATCTTTATGCTGTTCGCGCACGGCGCGCTGTTCCTGCTGCGCACGCCGCTGGTGATGCTACTGCCGTGGGCGCCGAGCGAGGCCATCCTTGGCAGCGTGTGGCTGACGGTGCTGTCATTCGAGGCGCTGCTGTTTACGATCTCGGTCGCTTTCATCCTGCTGGCGATGGCGAAGGAGCGCACCGAATTGCGCCACCGCAACGCCGCCATGATCGACCCGCTTACCGGCATCGCCAACCGGCGCTCCTTCCTGGCCGACGCCAGCCAACTCGCCAAGCGCCACCTCGCCGATCCCAAGCCGACGGCGGTGCTGCTGATCGACCTCGATCATTTCAAGTCGATCAACGACCGCTTCGGTCACGCGCTCGGTGACCGCGTGCTGGAAACATTCACGCAGGCCGCGGGCCAGGCGGTGCGCTCCACCGACCTGCTCGGGCGGCTCGGCGGCGAGGAGTTCGCCGCCGTGCTCGTCGATACCAGCTGCGACAAGGCGGCATCCGTGGCCGAGCGTATCCGCCTGAACTTTGCCCAGGCGGCCAAGGAGGTCGACGGCTATCCGGTCGACGCCACGCTGAGCATCGGCATTGCCTATTGCGAGGATGCGGCGCTCGACGTGCAGGAATTGTTGGCGCAGTCCGATCAGGCGCTTTATTTTGCCAAGGAACACGGGCGCAATCGGGTCGAAATCGCCACGCTTGAAATGATCATGGCGTGTAAGCCCGGCGCCAAGCCGGCGTCCGCGGAATCCATCGCTCCCGCCGCGTCCGACAGCGCCGCCGCTTGATCGGCCGGCGCATTCTTCTTTGAAATCTGAATATGAATGCCGCGTCTGCGGCGCGCGTGCGGATTGACCGCAGGCGGGCTATGGGATCAACTGAACCCGAGTGGGCCGGCCTGCCGGTTCATGGAACGGTGGGATTCCCAACTAATTCAAAGATTAAGGGAGGGTGAGATGAAGATTTTCCGCGTGCTGGGGCTGGCTGCCCTGGCCTTTGCGGTGGGCAGCGCAGCCCAGGCGGCGACGGTCAAGATCGGCGTCGTGCTGCCGTTCTCGGGCCCCAATGCCGACCTCGGCCACCAGATCGACAAGGCCTTCGATCTTTACGTCAAGCTGCACGCCAAGGATATTGCGCCGCACAAGGTGCAGATCATCAAGCGCGACGAAGGTCCGCCGACCGGCGCGGTAGCCAAGACCGTCACCACCGAGCTGATCACCAACGACAAGGTGCAATTGCTGACCGGCTATGTGTTCTCGCCGTCGGCGATCGCGCTCGCGCCGGTAATCAACCAGGCCAAGGTGCCGATGATCATCGCCAATGCCGGCACCGCCTGGATCACCAATCTGTCGCCCTACTACGTGCGGCTGTCCTTCTCCATGTGGCATCCGGCCTATCCGATGGGCGCCTTTGCCTACAATCAGGTTCATTGCAAGACCGCGGCGGTCGCCTATACCGACTTCCCGCCCGGCAAGGACTCAGTACTCGCTTTCAAGACTGGCTTCGAGAAGGCCGGCGGCAAGGTCGTGTTGTCGATCCCGATGGGCTCGCCGGCGCAGGTGCCGGACTTCACGCCCTTCATGCAGCGCGTCAAGGACGCCCACCCCGATTGCGTTTACGCCTTCATTCCGTCCGGCGCGCATGCGACCGGCTTGATGAAAGCCTATGGCGAACTCGGCCTGCGCAAAGCCGGCGTCAAGCTGATCGGCCCCATGGACCTCGTGCCCGACAACAAGCTGCAAGACATGGGTGACGCCGCCATCGGCACCATCGTGATGGGCCACTACGCGGTCGATCTCAAGAACAAGGCCAACGAAGCGTTCAAGGCCGCCTGGCACAAGGAATACGGCTCGGACTCCTATCCCGACTTCATGTCGGCGGCGGGCTGGGACACCATGCATGCCATATTCGACACCATCAAGAAGCTCAACGGCGACGTGTCGAACGCCAAGAAGGTGGTCGATGCGCTCAAGGGCTGGTCGACCAACGGCCCACGCGGGCATGTGATGATCGATCCAAAGACGCGCGACATCGTCGAGGACGAGCGCGCCATGGAGGTCTATCGCAAGCCGGACGGCAAGCTCGGCGAGCGCATTCTCCACACCACCAAGGCGGTGAAGGACGAATGCAAGATCCTCAAGGTCGGCCGCTGCAAGTGACCGCTCGCAGCGACCGCTTGAAGTGATCGTCTCGCGCATTTGACGAAAAAGGCGCCGCCGCGCATAGCGGGCGCGGCGGCGTTTTCTCTTTGGCGGAGAGGGGGTGGGGCCCGTGCCGCATATCGCCGAAATTGTCGTCAGCATCCTGTTCGACGGCTTGGCCTATGCCATGTTCCTGTTCATCACTTCCGTCGGCCTGTCGGTCACGATGGGGCTGATGGGCTTCGTGAACCTGGCGCATGGCGCCTTCGCCATGGCCGGCGGCTATTTCGTCGTCACGCTCACCCGCTCGCTCGGCGTCGACTTCGTGCCCTCCCTCATCATCGCCTCGACCGCGGTCGGCATCATCAGCATTCCGTTCGAACGCTATCTCTACCGGCGTCTCTACAAGTCGACCGATCTCGAGCAGGTGCTGCTGACCATCGGGCTGGCCTTCATGTCGATCGCGACCTTTACCTTTTTCTACGGACCGATCCCGAAGTCGGTCCCGCTACCGGATTGGCTGCAAGGCGACGTCAATCTCGGCTTCCGTTCGTTCCCAAGCTATCGCGCCTTTCTCATCGTGCTCGGCGCCGCGCTGATCTCGGTGCTTTGGTATGGCTTCGAGCAGACCAATATCGGCGCCAAAATCCGCGCCGCCGTCGACAACCGGCGTATGGCGGAATCGGTCGGCATCAATGTCGACCGCTTGTTCACGCTCACATTCGCGCTCGGCTCTGGCCTCGCCGCGCTTGGCGGCGCGCTGGCCATTCAGCTGTTCGGCCTCACGCCGAGCTTCGCCGTGCTTTATCTCGTGCTGTTCCTGGTCGTGGTGGCGGTCGGCGGCCTCGGCAGCCTGAAGGGAACGCTGCTCGCAGCGCTTGTCATCGGCATTCTCGACACCGGGGGCAAATACGCCTTTCCGGTCGCCGGCAACCTGTTTGTCTACGCCATCACCGTGGTCGTACTCCTGATCAAGCCGGCGGGGTTCTATGGCCGCGAGTGAGACCATGGCGGCCGTCCGGCCGGCGCGCGAAGTCGCGCGCGAGCGCGCGGCCGAATTCCTCGTCAGCCGCCATCGCTACCGCTGGCCGGAGGCATTGCCTTGGCTGATTGCGATCGCCTGCTATTTCGTCTTTCCGAACCGCATGACCTTCGGCAGTCAGGTGCTGGTGATGGTCATGTTTACGCTCTCGCTCGACCTGATCCTCGGCTATGCGGGCATCGTCACGCTCGGTCACGCTGCTTTTTTCGGAATTGGCGCCTATGTCGTCGCGCTCGCCTCGCTGCTACTCGGCTGGACCGAGCCGATCAGCGGCCTTGCGCTCGCTGCCCTAGTCGCTGGTGCGTTCGGGGCCGTCGCCGGCTGGTTCATCCTGCGCTACCGCGGGCTGACGCTCTTGATGCTGACCATCGCCTTTGCCGCAGCGCTGCAGGAGTCGGGTAATATTCGCTCCGACATCACCGGCGGTTACGACGGCTTGCCGGGGCTGACCTTCGATCCGCTGCTCGGCCGTTTCGACTACGATCTTTACGGTCACACCAACTATATCTACGTGCTCGCCGTGCTGTTCGTGGTGTTTTTGCTGGTGCGCCGCATCGTCTATTCGCCGTTCGGGCAGGCGCTCACCGGCATCCGCGAGAACGTGCGCCGCATGCACGCGATCGGCTCGCCCGTGCACCGGCGCCTGGTGACGGTCTATGCGGTCTCGGCCGGCATCGCGGGCGTGGCCGGCGCGCTGTTCACGCAGACCAACGCCTATCTCACGCTCAGCGTGTTCGACTTCGACGTTTCCGCCAAAGTCATGGTGATGCTGATCCTCGGCGGCACCGGCCGGCTTTACGGCGCCTTCGTCGGCGCGGTGGTCTATCTGATCCTCGAAGACAACCTGTCCAAGCTTTCGCCCACCTTCTGGCAGTTCGGCATCGGCCTCTTGCTGGTGCTGGCGGTGCTGTTTGCGCGCCGCGGCCTGCTCGGGGTGGTCGAAGACGCCGCCAGATGGACGACGAGGAAGAAACCGTGACCGCCGCCGCGCTCGAAGTGCAGCAACTCAACCGCAGCTTCGGCGCGTTGCAGGTGGCGCGCGACGTCAATCTTAGCCTGGAGCGCGGCGCCCGGCGCGCGCTGATCGGGCCGAACGGCGCCGGCAAGACCACGCTGGTCAATCTGATCACCGGCGCGCTGCGTCCGAATGCCGGCCGCGTGCTGCTCGACGGCGAGGACATCACCGCCACCAGTCAGGCCGAGCGCGCGCGGCGCGGCCTCGCCCGCACCTTTCAGATCAACCAGCTGTTCCGCGGCCTGAGCGTTTTGGAAAACCTCGCCATGACCATCGGCGAGCGCGACGGCAACTGCAACAATATGTGGCGCCCGGCCGGTGCCAAGCGCGCGGTGATCGAGGAGGCGCTCGATCATCTCGATTCGCTGAAACTCACCGACGACGCGCTCAAGCTGGTGCGCGAACTGCCCTATGGCCGCCAGCGGCTGGTGGAGATTGCCATCGCGCTAGCGCAGAAGCCGCGCGTGCTGCTGCTCGACGAGCCGGCGGCCGGCGTACCGTCCTCGGAGAGCCATCTCATTCTCGACGTGGTGGCCGCGCTCGATCCCGACATCGCCATTCTGATCATCGAGCACGACATGGACGTGGTGTTCCGCTTCGCCCGGCATATCACCGTGCTGGTGCAGGGTGCGGTGTTCACCGAAGGCACGCCCGACGAGATCATGACTAACGCCGACGTGCGCGCGGTCTATCTGGGCGAGGAAGGAGGGCGGCGCCATGGCTGAGGCGGTGCTCGCGCTCGACGGTGTCTTCGCCGGCTATGGCGAGACCGTGGTACTGGAAGACGTCACGCTCGCGGTTGCCGCCGGCGAGACGCTGTCGATCATCGGCCGCAACGGTGTCGGCAAGTCGACGCTGCTCGCCACCATCATGGGCCACACCACGCTGCACGGCGGCCGCGTTCGGTTGCACGGCAACGACATTTCGGCGCTGGCGACCTACCGGCGCGTCGCGGCCGGCCTCGCCTATGTGCCGCAGGAGCGTGAGATTTTCCCCTCGCTCAGCTTGCGCGAAAACCTCGACGTGGCGGCGCGACCGGGCGAGTGGACGATTGAGACCGTGTTCGAGCTGTTCCCGCGGCTCGGCGAGCGCCAGAATAACCGCGGCAACCAGCTCTCCGGCGGCGAGCAGCAGATGCTGGCGATCGGCCGCGCGCTGATCGGCAACCCGACGGTGCTGCTGATGGACGAGCCGTCCGAGGGTCTGGCGCCGGTGATCGTGGAGGAACTCGCGCGCGCGGTGAAGCGGCTGTCGCGCGAGAGCGCGCTGGCGCTTATCCTCGTGGAGCAGAACTCGCGTCTTGCGCTCGACATCGCGCCGCGCGCGGCGGTGATGGACCGCGGGCGCGTCGTCTATGACGGCGACAGTGCGACGTTGCGCGACGACCCCGCCAAGCTTGAACAGCTTATCGGCGTGGTGAAGGCTTAGAGCGGATTCGCGCGGCGGACCCGACTTGCGGGCCGGGAACGGTGGTCCTAGTCTGCCGGTTGATGGACTAGCTGCGTCAGCCGGAGCAAGCCCCATGAACGTCAACGCCCCGCCTGCCAAGAGCCTCGCCATTCCGTTCGACCACGCCCGCCTCGACCGACTAATGGACGATGCCGGCATCGACGTGCTGCTCGCTACCTCCAAGCACAATGTGCAGTACCTCCTGGGCGGCCATCGTGCCAATTTCTTCGACGTCATGGATGCCACCGGCGTCACGCGCTATCTGCCGGTCTTCATCTATCCCAAAGGGCAGCCGGAAAAGGCCGCCTATGTCGGCCACCGCTTGGAAGGCTTCCAGCATCAGGCCAAGCCTCTGTGGACGCCGGTGACCGACATGTCTTCGAACGGCTCGGTCGACGCCATGCAGAAGGCGATCGACCATATGAAGAAGATGGGGCTCCGTCCCAAGCGCATTGCCACCGAATACGGCTTCCTGCCGTTCGATTCATCCAAGGTGCTGCGTGCCGGCTTCCCGGAGGCCGAGTGGGTGGACGGGCTGTTCGTAATGGAGCGCCAGCGCCTGGTGAAGTCGCCGGAAGAACTGAAGCTCTTGAAATACGCCTCCGAAGCGGTGATCGATTCCATGCTGGCGACCGTCGCCAAGAGCCCGCCCGGCAGCACCAAGGCCGACGTGGTGGAGACGCTGCGCAAGGAAGAGACGCTGCGCGGCATGACCTTCGAATATTGCCTGATCACTGCGGGCACCAGTTTCAACCGCGCGCCCTCCGATCAGAAATGGGAGAAGGGCGAGATCATGTCGATCGATTCCGGCGGCAACTATCACGGCTATATCGGCGACGTGTGCCGCATGGCGATCCAGGGCGAGCCGGACGCCGAATTGCAGGACCTGCTGGCCGAGATCGAGGCCATCCAGCGCGCCGGCATGGGCGCGATGAAGCCGGGCGTCATGGGCGGCGACATCTACGCCGCCGCCGAGCTGCTGGTGCAGAAATCGAAGCACCACAATCAGATGGAATTCCTGGCGCATGGCATGGGTCTGGTCAGCCACGAAGCGCCGCGGCTGACCGACAGCGGGCCGGTTCCGTATCCGGCCGAGGACGCCGGCAAGCCGCTGGAAGCCGGCATGGTGGTGTCGGTGGAGACCACGCTCAAGCATCCCACGCGCGGCTTCATCAAGCTGGAGGATACCGCGGTGGTGACGCCCGCCGGCCACGAGGTCTATGGCGACGGCGCGCGCGGCTGGAACAGGGCGGGGCAGTGATTGTCATTCCGGGGCGGGCGCTGACGCGCCGTCTCGGAATGACATTTTTTATTTACCCAAATTATGCCGGTCGGCTTCGGCGGCGAGCGCGTGCAGCGCGTCCGAGATCGTCACCGGGTAGTCGAATGCTTCGAGCCGCTTGAGCTTATCCGGCAGGCGCTTGAGCTCGGCCGCCGCACGCTCGCGGATCTGTTGAAGGGTCGGCGCGGGGCCAAGCCGTTTGCCACCGCGCATCACCTGTGTGATCAGGGTTTCGCCTTGCTGCTTGTCGCTCTCGATCGACAGCACATCGCCGCGCATGTTCCCTTGCGTATCGAAGCTGCGCCAGACCTGCTTGCGTCCCGGCCAGGTGGCCTTGCCCTCCGACAGCTTGCGGCGCGGCACGCCCGCATATTCCTGCAGCTTGTAGGCGCAATCGAGCGCCGGTACGTCGGTTGACACGTCGAGCGATACGCCGATGCCGAAGCCGTCGATCGGGGCTTGCTCGGCCATCATCTTCTGCAGCACGTCCTCGTTGACGCCGCCGCTCACCAGGATGACGACGTCTTTCATGCCCGCGTCATCGAAAATCGCGCGCACCTTACGCGACATGGCGATAAGATCGCCACTGTCGATGCGCACGCCGCGAATCAAAATGCCGTCCTGCTTCAACTTCGGATAAAGTTCGACCACTTTGCGCGCACCGGCTTCGGTGTCGTAGGTGTCGATCAATAGAATGACACCGTCCGGTCTCGCGCGCGCGAAATCCTCGAACGCCTGCTTCTCGTTGTCGTGCACCTGCACGTAGGAATGCGCCATGGTGCCGACCACCGGAATGCCGTAGCGCTCACCGGCCAGCACATTGGCGGCGCCGGCAAATCCCGCGATATAGCTCGCGCGTGCGGAGAACAGCCCGGCCTCCGCGCCGTGGGCGGTGCGTAGGCCGAAATCCGACAGCACCTTGCCGGGCGCGGCCAGCACCATGCGCGCCGCTTTCGATGCGATCAGCGTCTGGTAGTGCAAAATGTTGATTAGCCGCGATTCGACAAGCTGCGCCTGCGGCAGCGGTGCGGTGATGCGCAGCAGAGGCGCGGGCGCAAAGCACACCGCACCTTCGGGGATGGCGTGCACTTCGCCGGTAAAGCGGAAGTTCTTGAGATAATCGATGAGATTGTCGCGGAAGCGGCCGGTGCTCTTGAGCCAGGCGATCTCGCTGTCCGAATAGCGCATGGTCTCGAGGAATTGCAGCGCATCCTCCAGCCCTGCCGCCATGAGGAAGCCGCGCCGGGCCGGCAGCTTGCGCACGAAGAACTCGAACACCGCCTCGCTGCTCTCGCCACGGTCCAGATAGGCCTGGACCATGTTGAGCTCGTAGAGGTCGGTGGTGAGGGGGCTCGTGAGGGCGGTCATGGGTGCGGACTTAACGATCGCAAGAAAGGGCCGCGATCAACCGTGCCTCGCTGGCGCAACGCAGAAATGGCTCCCCGGGCCGGATTCGAACCAGCGACCAACCGGTTAACAGCCGGTTGCTCTACCACTGAGCTACCGGGGAACATCAGCCGGTGCTTCGGCAAAGGGGCCTATAACTAAAGCGCCCCCGATTTGCAAACCCTGTCAGAACTCCGGCTTCGGCCTGAAGTCGCGCGCCCGCTTCAGCGCTTCGGCGCGCTGGGCGGGGCTCATTGACTTGGCAATTTGTTTTTCCGCCGCCGGTGCCGCTCTGATACGGGCGGTGGCCGCCAGGATGAGCCACATATCCGCCGTCACCGGGTCGCGCGGCACGGCCTCGCCTTTGGCATACATGGCGCCCAGATTGTATTGGGCGGTCGGCTCTCCCTGTTCGGCCGCCCGGCGATACCATTTGAACGCCTCCTTACGGTCGACCTTCGTGCCGAGGCCTTTGAAGTACATCACGCCGACGCTGAACTGCGCCTTCGCTTCGCCCTGCTCGGCGGCCTTGCGGTGCCACTCCAGGGCCTTGCTGTAATCCTGCGGCAGCCCCTGGCCGTTGGCGTACATGAGGCCGATGACGTATTCCGCCGTAATATGCCCGCGCTCGGCGAGCGGGCGGAAAATCCGCAAGGCAGTGGCGAAGTCGGCTTTGTTATAGGCGAGCAAGGCGAGCCGCTGGTTGTTGGCCATCTCGAACCACACCAAGGCTTCGGCCTTGTCGGCGGGCACGCCTTCGCCGCGGCTATACATGCCGCCGATCTCTTCCTCCGCTTTCGGGTTACCCTTTGCGGCCAGTGGCCGGTAGAGCCGCAGGGCGGTTGCGTAGTCGCCTTTGCTTTGGGCGCGCTGCGCATCTTGGAGCGGTCCGGCGAAGGCCGTAGTGACAGCGACAAGTTCGATGGACAGAGCGGTCAATAACACGCTTGCGAGTGCCGCGAACCCACGCGACATAGTCGTTGCCTCCGGCCGTTATGCGCTGGGTAGAGATTAAGGCTTGCGGCTTTCCTTGGCCAAGACTTTCGCAAGGGGGAACTGCCGCGTTGCGAAAGGCCACCTCGCCAAGGCTCCGGCGAGGCAGCCTTCGTACGGTAGGCTTGCCAAGCCGAGGCTTCGAAAAAGCGAAGGCTGGAGGCCACGGCCGGAATTGAACCGGCGTACCCGGTTTTGCAGACCGGTGCGTAACCACTCCGCCACGTGGCCTTCGGCCGGGGCCGAACCGGCCCGGCGTCCAAGCCCTATATAGGAGCCGAGCGCGCTCCACAATGCGTGCGCTTGCTTGCCTTTTGATTGCGCTTGCCGCAAGAAGCGGGCCTATTCCCGAGCGTTTCGCTTTGAGGATCGCGATGACCGATTTCGCCGCCGCGCGCCGCAATATGGTGGAAGGCCAGGTGCGTACCGCCGACGTCACCGACCTGCGCATCATCGGCGCCATGCTCGAAATCCCGCGCGAGCGCTTTGTGCCGTCCGCCAAAACCGGGCTCGCCTATCTCGATCTCGATTTGCCGGTGGGAATGGACGGACGCCGCCTGATTAAGCCGATGGTGCTCGCCAAGCTGATCCAGGCCGCCGAACTGGCCGGAACCGACCGGGTGCTCGATGTCGGCTGCGCCACCGGCTATGCGGCGGCGGTCCTGACCCGCATAGCGGGTCATGTGGTGGCGTTGGAGCAAGACACCAGCCTCGTCAATGCGGAGGCCCTGGCGGGCCTGCCGAATCTGACGCTCGCGTCCGGGCTGCTGAACGAGGGCTATGCTGAGGGCCGCCCGTACGACGCAATATTGGTAGAAGGTGCAACCGAAGTGCCGCCGCGACATCTTTTCCGCCAGCTCAAAGACGGCGGCCGGCTGGTTTGCGTCCTAGGCTCCGGCCCGGGCGCCAAGGCCATGTTGTATCGGCGCAGCGGCGAGGAGACGGGCGGACGGCCGATTTTCGACGCTGTCGCGCCTGTCCTGCCCGGTTTCGTCAAGCCGCCGGCTTTCGCGTTTTGAGACAGATTCCCCGGCGCGTGACCGGAAAACCCCACTTGGCGCTCATTCTGTGGGCGGAGCCGGGGCGGGGGCTTTTAAGCGTACAGCCATAAGCCTATGGTTCCACCTGGGAATGTGTGCGAGTTGTGCGGAAAGCGCGTTCGCGCGCCGGTTGGGTTGTGCAATGTGGCATAGTAGTTGTCGTGGTTTGGCGGGCAAGGTAGCGGCCGGCGTGATCGGCTGCGCCGCGGCAGCGTTTGCCCAGTCGGCAGCGCTCGGCGAAACGCTCGAGAGTGCGCTGATCCAAGCCTACCTCAATAACCCGACGCTCAATGCGCAACGCGCCGCCGTACGCGCCACCGACGAGAACGTGCCGCAGGCGCTTTCCGGTTACCGGCCCAGGATCACCGCGACGATTACCGGCGGCCAGCAATCGCTGTCGTCGACGAGCCGCGTCGTCAGCCCCAACCTGCCCGCGAACGTGCCGCCCAACTCGCCGGCGACCTACGCCGTCCAGAGCGGCTACAACACGCCAGTCTCGCTCGGCGCCAGCATCACACAGACGCTGTACAACGGATTCAAGACGTCCAACCAGACGCGCCAGGCGGAGTTGCAGGTATTGGCGGCGCGCGCGACTTTGCAGACGACGGTACAGGTCACACTGCTCAATGCGGCGACCGCCTATATGAACGTGCTGCGCGACCAGGCGATCCTCGATCTGCAGCGGCGCAACGTCGAGGTGTTGCAGGAGCAACTGCGCCAGACGCGCGACCGCTTCAATGTCGGCGAGGTGACGCGCACCGACGTGGCGCAGGCGGAGTCGCGGCTCGCCTCCGGCCGCTCGCAGGTGTTGACCGCGGAAGCCAGTTACAAGGCGTCGGTGGCGACTTACCGGCAGGTGGTCGGCGTCAACCCGCACAATCTTTCCGCCGGCACGCCGGTCGATCGTTACTCGCCGCGCAATTTGCCTAAGTCGATCTCGCTCGGCACGACCGTGCATCCCTCGGTGATGTCGGCCGAATACAGCGTGGACGCCGCGCAAATGGCGGTTAAAGTCGCGGAAGCGGCCCTCATGCCGACCCTGTCGGTGACCGGCAGTTACACCCATAACTATGAGGTGGTCGGCAGCCTCAATACGATTGAGAATTACAACGCTTCGGTGCTCGGCACGTTGAGCGTTCCAATCTATCAGGGCGGCGCCGAATATTCGCTCATCCGCCAGGCCAAGGAGACGCTCGGGCAGAAGCGGCTCGATCTCGACACCTCGCGCGATACCGTGCGGCAAAGCATCGTGCAGTCTTGGGGCCAGCTCGAAGCGGCGAAAGCGAATATCGATGCCACGCAAGCGCAGGTGCAGGCCGCCGAGATCGCCCTCGACGGCGTGCGCCAGGAAGCGCGCGTCGGCCAGCGCACCACGCTCGACGTGCTCAACGCGCAGCAGGAACTGGTTAATGCGCGCGTGGCCCTGGTCTCCGCGCAGCGCGACCGGGTGGTAGCATCCTACACGCTGCTGGCTTCGGTCGGCCGGCTGTCGCCGCAGGTGCTGGGCCTGCGCGTGCCGGTCTACCGTCCGATGGTACATTATCAGCAGGTGCGCGACGCCTGGGCAGGCACGCGCAACCCGGACGGCCGCTGACCCGCTGAGCCTATTGCGGGACCGCCCGCGCCGTCGCGCGCTCCACCGCCCCGTGTCCACAGTTCGTTAGCTTTTCCAGGCTTTCTACCTGCCAATCCGGTAGTGCTCTGGCGTATAAACGGTATGCGGCCATGATTTGCCTTAGGCGGCGAGGCGGACCCGTGCCGCGCGGTCGGTGAGGAAAATCGGGATCACGGAATGAGCCAGGCGGCAAAGGCGCAAGAGCCCTCCATGGAGGAGATTCTGGCCTCCATTCGGCGGATCATCGCCGATGATGACGCCAGCAAACCCGCGAAGGCACCCCCGGCACCCCCGGCAGCAGCGGCACCCCCGGCGCCGCAGCCGGCGCCGTCCGCCGCCGCCAACAGCCAGAGCGACGTCGATGCCGTGCTGGCCGAGCTCGAAGCGGCGCAGCCGGAGCCCAAAGCCGAGCCGCCCATCCCTGCGCAATCCCAGCCCGCGCCGGCCGGGGAGGTGCTCGATCTGACCGAAGCCATGACGGCGTCGCCGCCGCCGCCGCCGCCGTCGCCGAATTTCCGCACCATCGACGGCACCGACGACGTGGTGTTCACCGACCGCGCGCCGGAAAGGCCGGCGGCGCATGAGCGGCCACCCGCGCCCGAGCCGCCGCCACAGCCGCACACGCCGCAGCGCATCGATAGCGGGCTGTTGTCGAATTCGACCGCCGCGGCCGTCGACAGCGCGTTCAATACGCTGGCCTCCACCGTGCTCGGGCAGAACGCGCGCACGCTCGAGGATCTGGTCAAGGAAATGCTGCGGCCGATGCTCAAGTCCTGGCTCGACGACAATCTGCCGGGACTGGTCGAGCGTATCGTGCGCGCCGAGATCGAACGCGTCTCGCGCGGCAAGCCGTAACATCACTTCCGTTCGTCCCTGCGAAAGCCGGGACCCGGGACGCAATCGCTTAGCCGCGATCGTCACTCTGGATTCCCGCTTGCGCGGGAACGAACGGAGAAGGGCGGCAAGCCCTAACAAGAAAAGGCCTAAAAAGCTCCCTGCCGGCCGATCCTGACGCGCACCCACAAAGCGAGCGCGGGCCACAAGCACGCCGCCAGCAGAAACACCGGCCGCGCGCCCAGACGGTCGACGAGGGGCGCCACGATCGCCACGCCCATGCTCTGGCCGAGAAACAGCGCCGAGGAAAATCCCGCCACCGCCGTGCCGCGCGCTTGCGGCAGCATCTGCGTCGCGTGCGTCTGCAGCGTGTTGTGCACCATGTAATAGCCGAAGCCGAGCATGGCGCAGGCGAGCGGCGCCGCCTGCCAGGAGGGCTCGCCGGCAAGCGTCAGATAGGCGAGCGTCACCACGATGCCGCCGCCGATCACCAGCCCGCGCTCCCCCAGCAGGCCGACCAGCCGCTGCACGCTGCCGGCATAGAGCACGCAGCCGACGCCGTAGGCGCCGATCACCAGGCCGGCGGCGGAAAAGCTCAAGCCCATACGCGTGTGCAGATCGGCGGCGATATAGGTGAGGCCGGCGAAGAAGATGCCGCCCTCGATCAGCACCGCCAGCATGATGAAGCGCGCCCACGGCACCGCGAACAGGTTGCGGTAGCCGGCGATGAAGCCCGGCCGCGCGCCGGCCTCGTGCTGCGTCGGCCGGGTATAGGGGTTGCCGCGCAATTGGCTGGCGAGCGCGAGCGAAGCGACGGCGAACACGCCGGCCAGCGCAACGAAAGCCATGCGCCAGCCGAAATGATCGCCGATCACGCCGCCGGCGACTTGCCCCGCGATCATGCCGAACATCTGCCCGGCAAGGAAACGCGCCAGCACGGTTTGCCGGCGTTCATAGGGCACCACGTCGCCGACATAGGCCATGCCGAGCGGCACGATGATGGCGGCGCCCGGCGCGCAGATGAAGCGGGCAAGCGCCAATTGGGGAACCGACTGCGCCACCGCGCACAGCAGCACCAGCGCGCAGGAAAGCGCACAGGTCAGCGCCACGGCCTGCGCCCTGCCGAGCCGGTCGCCGACCAGGCCGGCGAAGGCCTGGGTGATGCCGTAGGGGATGGCGTAGGCGGTGACGATGGAGGCCGTGAGCCCGAGGCTGGCGCCGAATCCTTGTGCCACCTGCGGCAAGAGCGGGTCGGAAATGCGCAAACTGGCGCCGCTGGCGAAGGCGGCCAGCGACATCAGCGCGATGACGCGGGTGAGGGCGCGGTCGCTGGCGAGGGGGGCGGCTTGTGCGGCTTGTGTGCCTTGAGTGCCTTGGGCGGACGGCAACGTTGACTCCGGGAGGATGGCGGGGTTTCTAGCCCGCGCCCGGTTTAGATTGAATTGGGCCTTGCCGCGAACTCCGCTTCACCTCTCCCATAGGGAGAGGTCGACGCGCGAAGCGCGTCGGGTGAGGGGTTACTGCCGATCGAGAATCCGGAACCCCCTCACCCCAACCCTCTCCAGTCGAAGTCGGATATATCCGACTTCGACCACCTAAAGTGCCGAACTCGGGTAAACCCGAGTTCGGATGGGGAGAGGGGGCACGCCGTACTCGGGGCAGCCGCTGCAAGCTACACCGCATATTTTCTGTTACGCGTAATCGAAACACGATGATCGACAAGACCTATCAGCCCGCGGCGGTCGAGGGCCGCATCTACGAGACCTGGGAACGGGCGGAAGCGTTCCGCGCGGGCCGGCCCGAGCGCGCCGACGCGCAAGCCTACTCTATCGTCATTCCGCCGCCCAACGTCACCGGCTCGCTGCATATGGGCCATGCGCTCAACAACACGCTGCAGGACATTCTCTGCCGCTTCGAGCGCATGCGCGGGCGCGACGTGCTGTGGCAGCCGGGCACCGACCATGCCGGCATCGCCACGCAAATGGTGGTCGAGCGGCAGTTGATGGAGCGCCAGCTTCCGGGCCGGCGCGAGATGGGGCGCGAGAAGTTCCTCGAACGCGTGTGGGAATGGAAGGCGGAAAGCGGCGGCACCATCGTCAACCAGCTCAAGCGCCTGGGCGCTTCGTGCGACTGGTCGCGCGAGCGCTTCACCATGGACGAGGGGCTGTCGAAGGCAGTGATCAAAGTCTTCGTGCAGCTCTACAATGAAAAGCTGATTTACAAGGACAAGCGGCTGGTCAACTGGGACCCGAAGCTCTTAACCGCCATCTCCGATCTCGAAGTGGTGCAGGTGGAGACCAAGGGGCACCTGTGGCACCTGCGCTATCCGATCGAAGGCAAGAGCTTCAATCCGGACGATCCTTCGACCTTCATCGTGGTCGCCACCACGCGCCCGGAGACCATGCTGGGCGACACCGCGGTGGCGGTGCATCCGGAGGACGAGCGCTACAAGGACTATGTGGCGGCGTTCAAGGCGGGCAAGCCGGTCAACGTGATCCTGCCGCTGGTCGGCCGGCGCATTCCGATCATTGCGGACGAATATTCCGACCCGGAGAAGGGTTCGGGCGCGGTGAAGATCACGCCGGCGCACGACTTCAACGATTTCGAGGTCGGCAAGCGGCACGACTTGGCGATGGTCAATGTGCTCAGCATCGAAGGGAAGGTTACGCTTACGGAAAATATCTTTCATCAGCCGGGCCAAACGTCGGCCGATTTTGTCGAAACACAAAAGCTAGAAGGCGTTGATCGTTTTGCTGCCCGCAAAGCGATTGTTGCTCGACTTGAGGAAAAAGGTCTTGTCGAGAAAATCGAGCCGCACACGCATGTCGTGCCGCACGGCGATCGCTCAAATGTGGTGATCGAGCCCTATTTGACCGATCAGTGGTACGTCAACGCCAAGGAACTGGCGAAGCCGGCGATCGCCGCGGTGCGCGAGGGCAAGACCAAGTTCATTCCGAAGAATTGGGAGAACACCTATTTCAATTGGATGGAGAACATCCAGCCTTGGTGCATCTCGCGCCAACTCTGGTGGGGACATCAAATTCCGGCCTGGTACGGGCCGGACGGCCAAATTTTTGTTGCTGAATTGGAAGCGGATGCATGCGCGGCAGCGCTAGCTCATTATCGCACGATCCCGCACGCGGACGGCATGCCGTACGCTCCAAATCTTGAGCGCGTGGAAGTGCAAGATTGGCCACCGGCAACTGGCGTCGACCCCAACGAGCTGTTCAATCGAGAGAAAACAAGGGGGCTAAGCCTCAAACGCGACGAGGACGTCCTCGACACCTGGTTCTCCTCCGCGCTGTGGCCGTTCTCCACGCTCGGCTGGCCGGACGCAGACGCCGGAGCTGAAACGCTTCTATCCGACCACCGCGCTGGTCACCGGCTTCGACATCATCTTCTTCTGGGTCGCCCGCATGATGATGATGGGCCTGCACTTCATGAAGGACATTCCCTTCAGCGACGTCTACATCCACCGACTGGTGCGCGACGCCACCGGCGCCAAGATGTCGAAGTCGAAAGGCAACGTGGTCGACCCGCTCGGCATCATCGACGAATACGGCGCGGACGCCCTGCGTTTCACGCTGGCGCGCGGCGCGGCACAGGGGCACGACATCAAGCTCAGCCCCCAGCACGTGGAGACCAATCGCAACTTCGCGACCAAGCTGTGGAACGCCGCGCGCTTCGTGGAGTTCAACGGCGCCGGCCGGGTCGCCGGCTTCGATCCCCGGTCGGTGAAAGAGACGCTCAACCGCTGGATCGTGCACGAGACCGCCAAGGCGGTGCGCGAGGTCACCGCGGCAATCGAGGATTATCGCTTCAACGACGCGGCGGCCGAGGCTTACCGGTTTGTCTGGAACGTCTATTGCGACTGGTATGTCGAACTGTCGAAGCCGCTGCTCACCGGGCCGGACGGCGCCGCCAAGGACGAGACCCGCGCCACCGCCGCCTGGGCGCTCGACGAGATATTGAAGCTCCTGCATCCGTTCATGCCCTTCGTCACCGAAGAGCTTTGGCGGGTGACGGCGGAAACAGGGCCCGCGCGCGAGAGCCTGCTGGTGGTCGCCGAATGGCCGAAGACCGAGTTCAGCGACGAAGCGGCCGAAGCGGAAATCGGCTGGGTGATCGATCTGGTCACCGCCGTCCGCTCGGTGCGCGCCGAAATGAACATCGGCGCGCAAATTCCGCTGGTGCTCGCCGCGGCTTCACAAGAAACCAAGCAGCGCGCGACACGCTGGGCCGAGTTCATCAAGCGGCTCGCGCGCGTCTCCGAAATCTCTTCAGCCGACGCCGCGCCGCAGGGCTCCGTGCAGCTCGTGGTGCGCGGCGAGGTGGCCGCGCTGCCGCTCAAAGGCGTCATCGATCTTGCCGCCGAGCGCGCGCGTCTCGACAAGGAAATGCAGAAAGCCGACGCCGACATCGCCCGCGTCGACGCCAAGCTCGGCAACGCCAAATTCGTCGAGCGCGCGCCGGAGGAAGTGGTCGAAGAAGAAAAGGAAAAACGCGAGGAAGCGCTCGCGCGCAAGGCCAAGATCGCGGAAGCGCTGGAGCGGCTGAAAGGCGCGGCCTGATCGCTTGACAGCGCAACCCGCCCGCGCACTATCGCTTACGGCGGGTTGCGGCGAGGGGAGCGGCATGCGGGGAACGATTGCGGCGATCGCGCCCGATGGATCTTACGGGCAGATCGCGGCCGAGGACGGCAAGCGCTACAGCTACTGGACCTCGGAAATCCGCAACGGACCCGGCCAGCCCGGCCAGCTCGTCGACTTCCAGCTCTGGGAAGGCCAGCCGGTCGACATTTTCATTCATTCGATGAGCGCGCCCAAACCGGCGCCGAAACAGGCGCCCAAGCAGGCGCCCAAGTCAGCACCCAAGCCAGCGCCCAGCTCTGCGCAAAAGCCCGCGCAGCAGCAGGCCGCGCCGTCCCGCCAGCAGGCCGCGCCACGCCAACAAGCCGCGCCCCGCCAGCAGGCCGCCGCCGCCGCCGATCCTACGCGCCGGCGCTTCGGCGCCACCGCGCCTTCGGCGCTCGCCGGCAGGCTCGGTTCGCTGCCGCCGCCCGAATACTGGATCACGCTGTTCGTCTCGCCGGCGGGCCGCATCTCGCGCCGGCAATTCTGGTTGCATGGCGTGGTGCCGATCGTGGTGGCGAGCGTGCTGTTCGGCTGGATTCCCATCGTCGGTCTTTTGGTGACGCTGGCGCTCACCTGGGCGTCGGTCTGCATCGGCTTCAAGCGCTTCCACGACGTCGGCTATCCCGGCTGGTGGAGCCTCGCCAGTATCTTCGCCGGCTTCATGGCGCTGCTGCTCAGCGCCGGCGCTTATTTCGTGAACGGCCTGGGGCTGTTGGCGGGCGTGCTCTGGGTGGTCACCGCGCTCACGGGCCTTGCGCAACTGGTGTTCGTCTATGTCCAGGTCGGGCAGCAGGGGCCGAACCCGTACGGTCCCGATCCGCTCGCGCCGTAAAACCCTTTGCCTTATGATCGGCGGGTGAGGGGATTGCGCCATGGTGTGCGACCTGCTGCAGAAGATCGAGCTGTTGCACGCGGCCGGCACGCAATTCACGCCGCCGGACGCGCGCGACGTGCTGCGCACCTTCTATGAGGTCCTCACCATCCTCGACAACAAGGGCTTGGCGCTGCTCGCCTTCGACGGCATCCTCGTCGCCGCCACCACGTTCGCCGCGGAAAAGGGCGGCGTGTTCCAGCGGCCGGGGCTTGTGCGCTGGCTCGCCATCGCCGTGATCCTGCTGTCGTTCGCCGCCGCGGTCGCATGTCTCTTCGTTTCGGAAATCTCTTATCCGTTCTTCTATTACGTCAGTTGCACCGGCCCGCACGGTCTCGACTACACGGCCGAGATTGCCCGCCTGTCCGATCTGGTGGTCTGGCGCACCAATTATTTCCATCTCGCCTGGTGGTGCTCGATCATCGCGATCCCGCTGTTCATCATCATGTTCTGGGTGTCGCTCGATTGGCGCAGGCCGCGCGGCGAGCCGCATCGTCATTGAGCGCGCTCAGCGCGCGGGCGCAAACGGCTTGCTGAGAAACTTCGAACCTTTGAGCCCGTAGCGCCAGGGACGCTCGACCGCCTTCGTAATACCGATGCGTACGCCGATGGCGATCTCCGGCGCCGCTGCGCGCGCGCGCAATTCGAACGGCGGCCGGTCGAGCGCAAGGCCGTTGTGCTTGATGGTGACGCCGAGCGCCTGACACAGCTTGCCCGGTCCCGAGCACAGCGCGCGCGGCTCGCTCAAGCCCCGTCGCCGCCGCATGGTGCTCAAGCCCGCGGTCGGCTCGAGCGCGCGGATCAGCACGGCGCTGGCCGAGCCTGCCTGCTCGCACACGAAGTTGAGGCACCAGTGGATGCCGTAGGAGCGATAGACGTAGACGTAGCCGGGCGGACCGAACATGACCGCGTTGCGTTCGGTGCGGCCAATGTAAGAGTGGGCGGCCGGATCGGTGTGGTGATAGGCCTCCACCTCCACGATGACCCCGCCGACGCCGTTAACCAGAAGCGTCGCCCCGATCAGCTCGGGCGCCACGTCGTGCACCGAGCGGCCGAAGAAGGAGCGGGTGAGGCGGGGTGGCTTGTTGGCCATGGCTCCCCGGTGATGCCCGGCCGCGCGCCGGGCATCCACGGCTTTCTTTTTTGCGGTGCAAACAGAACCCTGGGCGGGCGCGAAATCCTGTGTCCTGCCGGCAACACCCACCTGCCAAAACGGCCGTAACGGCGGGTGAATCCCCCAAGCGCCGCGATTTGGCCATACCCTGCGCCGACACCGAGGCCGCTCGAGGGACGCCGCAAGCCGTTGAGGCTTTGAGGTTTTACCGCCGGGCAAGGAACCTCGGATAAGGCTGGCGGGGTAAGCCAGGCATCAGGGGCGGGGGGCTCCGAAGAGTAATGGACGCAAAAACCAATCTGAAAGCCAGGCTGCCGAGCCGCCACGCCACCGAAGGGCCCGAGCGCGCGCCGCACCGCGCCTTCTATTACGCCATGGGCCTCTCGGCCGAGCAGATCCACGCGCCCTTCGTCGGGGTCGCCACCTGCTGGAACGAGGCCGCCCCTTGCAACATCGCGCTGATGCGCCAGGCGCAGGCGGTGAAGAAGGGCGTCGCCAGCGTCGGCGCCACCGCGCGCGAGTTCTGCACCATCACCGTCACCGACGGCATCGCCATGGGCCATGCCGGCATGAAGGCGTCGTTGCCCTCGCGCGAAGTGATCGCGGATTCGGTCGAGCTGACCGTGCGCGGCCATGCCTATGACGCGCTGATCGGCGTCGCCGGCTGCGACAAGTCGCAGCCCGGTATGATGATGGCGATGTGCCGGCTCAACGTGCCGTCGATCTACATCTATGGCGGCTCGATCCTGCCCGGCACCTTCAAGGGCAAGGAAGTCACCGTTCAGGACGTCTACGAGGCGGTCGGCAAGCACTCGGTCGGCGAAATGTCGGACGCCGACCTGCTGACGCTGGAAGAAAACGCCTGTCCCTCGGCCGGCGCCTGCGGCGCCCAGTTCACCGCCAACACCATGGCGACGGTCTCCGAAGCCATCGGGCTCGCGCTGCCGTACTCGGCCGGCGCGCCGGCGCCTTACGAGATCCGCGACCGCTTCTGCATGCTGGCGGGCGAGATGATCATGGACCTGATCCAGAAGAACATCCGTCCGCGCGACATCGTCACGCGCAAGGCGCTGGAAAACGCCGCCGCGGTGGTGGCCGCCACCGGCGGCTCGACCAATGCTGCGCTGCATCTACCGGCCATCGCGCACGAGTGCGGGATCGAGTTCACGCTGTTCGACGTCGCCGAAATCTTCAAAAAGACACCATATATCGCAGATTTGAAGCCGGGCGGCCGCTATGTCGCCAAGGATATGTTCGAGGCTGGCGGCGTGCCCAATCTCATGAAAACGCTGCTCGACCACGGCTTCCTGCACGGCGACTGCATGACCGTCACCGGCCGCACCATCGCCGAGAACATGAAGAGCGTGCAGTGGAATCCGGATCAGGACGTGGTCCATCCGGCCGACAAGCCGCTGCTGGCGACGGGCGGCGTGGTCGGCCTGAAGGGCAATCTCGCGCCCGAAGGCGGCATCGTGAAGGTCGCCGGCATGCACAAGCTGCAGTTCTCCGGTCCGGCGCGCTGCTTCGACGGCGAGGAGGCCTGTTTCGACGCCGTCAAGAACAAGAAATACAAGGAAGGCGACGTGCTGGTGATCCGCTACGAGGGCCCCAAAGGCGGCCCCGGCATGCGCGAAATGCTCGCCACCACCGCGCTGCTCTACGGCCAGGGCATGGGCGAGAAGGTCGCCCTCATCACCGACGGGCGCTTTTCCGGCGCCACCCGCGGTTTCTGCATCGGACATGTCGGTCCGGAGGCGGCGATCGGCGGGCCGATCGGCCTGCTGCGCGACGGCGACATCATCGAGATCGACGCCGACAAGGGCACGCTCAACGCCAAGCTTTCCGACGAGGAATTCGCCAAGCGCAAGGCCACCTGGAAGCCGCGCGAGAACGAATACGGCTCCGGCTATCTGTGGAAATACACCAAGGAAGTCGGCAACGCGCTTGGTGGCGCGGTCACCCATCCCGGCGGCAAGGGCGAGAAGGTCTGCTATGCGGACACCTGAAACCCTGCTGCGCGTGGCGGTGACGGCGGCCTGCCTGATGGCCGCGCCGGCGCTCGCCTTCGACGGCAGCAAGACCGACGCCAAGGCTTCGCCGACGCCGCCCGAAGTAGCGTCGTTGCCGCCGGCGCAGCAACCCGACGCCCAGTTGCGGCCGCCGGGCGACGTTCCGCATGTCGACGCCGCCAAGACGCCGCTGACCCCTTCGGAAGCCTTCCGCACCGGCGCGCATTGGCTGAAAGAAGGCGACACCCATAAGGCGATCGTCTCGCTCGAATATGCCGCCGAGAACGGCCATCCGCTGGCGCAGTGGAAGCTCGGCCGCATGTATGCCGAAGGCGAGGGCGTCACCCAGAACGATCTGAAGGCCTACGACTACTTCCGCCGCGTCGCCAGCGAGCACGCCGCCGACAACCCGGACACGCGTCAGGCGCGTTTCGTCGCCAATGCCTTCGTCGCGCTCGGCCGCTACTACCTGACCGGCATTCCCAACACCGCGGTCAAGCGCGATCCCAACCGCGCCCGCGCGATGTTTGCCTATGCCGCTTCCTATTTTCGCGATCCGCAGGCGCAGTATTACCTGGCGCGCCTCTATCTCGACGGCGTCGGCGCCCCGCACGATCCGCGCACGGCGGCGCGCTGGTTCGGACTGTCGGCGCATAAGGGCCTGTGCCAGGCGCAGGCCATGCTGGGCGCCATGCTGTTCACCGGCGACCACGTCCCCCGCCAGGCCGCGCGCGGCCTGATGTGGCTGACGCTGGCCAAGGACGCCGCCAAGGACAGCCCGGCCAACGACCGCGACTGGATCAACCGGCTCTACGATCACGCCTTCCGCCAGGCGACCGAGGATCAGAAGGCTATGGCCGCGCTGTTCCTCAAGCGCTGGCTGGAAACGCGGCGGGAGTAGGGCGCCGCGCGCCGCTTTTCCGTCGTCATGCCCGGCCTTGTGCCGGGCATCCACGTCTTAAGGCTGCAAGACAGGCGTGGATGGCCGGGACAAGCCCGGCCATGACGAGACAGAAATTGCGGTGGGCTCTCACCGGCCCTCGATTTCCAAATCCACCCACACCGGCACGTGGTCGGAAGGCTTGTCCCAGCCGCGCACATGGCGGTCGATGCCGGCGTCGCTCAGCCGGTCGGCGGCCTGTGGCGACAGCAGCAGGTGGTCGATGCGGATGCCGTCGTTCTTTTGATAGGCGCCGGCCTGATAATCCCAGAACGTATAGAGGTCGCCCGCATCGCTCGTCGCCCTGATGGCGTCGGTCAGCCCGAGATTGATGAGCGCGCGAAACTTCTCCCGCGTCGGCATCAGGAACAGGGCGTCGTTCTTCCAGGCTTCCGGCCGCCTGGCGTCCAGCGCGGTGGGGATGACGTTGAAATCGCCGGCCAGCACCAGCGGCTCTTCCAGTTTAAGTCGTTCATCCGAAAATCGAGCCAGCCGGTCCATCCATTTGAGTTTATAGGCGTATTTCTCATCCCCGCCGTTGCCGTTGGGGAGATAGAGCGAGACCACCCGCACCACCCCGCGCTTGCTCGAGACCAGTGCCTCCAGAAAGCGCGCCTGCACGTCGCCGTCGTCGCCCATCAGGCCCGGCGACACCTCGTCGAACGGCAATTTGGACAGCAGCGCCACCCCGTTCCAGGTCTTTTGCCCGTGCACCGCCACGTTGTAGCCGAGCGCCTCGATCGGATCGCGCGGGAAGGCCTCATCGGTGCATTTGATCTCCTGCAGGCAAACGATGTCCGGGCTCCGCTCGGCAAGCCAGGCGGTCAGGCTGTCCATGCGCTGGCGGATCGAATTGACGTTCCAGGTGGCGATGCGCATGGCGGGCGAGGGGTTCCGAGGGTCCAAGAAAGGCCGAATAGATCGCCGAATAGGTCGCTATGGCGGCGTCTTTAGCAGCCGCCGCAGGGAGATGCACCCCGACCCGTTTATATGCTAGAAGGCGGCAGCGCGGCCGCCTCTGAGGGGTAGGAAAAGCCATTCCGCGGTGAAAGGGAGCGCCCGGGCAGGCCTGATATCGAGCCCGGATCGAATTTGCCGATGAGCAGACGAAAGGCGTTCTTTGGGGTGGCGGTGCTCGCCCTGATCGGCGTTGCCGTGCTTACGCGCGGCAGTTGGTGGCGCCCCGAGCACGCTTCGGCCGCGCGCGCGCAAGGCCAGCGCAATGCCGCCGTGCCGGTGCTGATCGCCAAGGCGGTGCGCAAAGATGTGCCGGTGCGCATCGACGCGCTCGGTACCGTCACGCCGATCGCGAGCGTCGCCATCAAGGCGCGCATCGATACCGCCATCGACAGCGTGCACTTCAAGGACGGCGCCCATGTCGACAAGGGCGAGGTTCTGTTCACGCTCGACTGCCGCGCCGTCGACGCGCAGATCGCGCAGACCCAGGGCACCGTCGCGCGCGACCGGGCCCAGCTCGCCGGCGCCGAACGCGACGTGGCGCGTTATCGCTCGCTGGTGGAGAAAAAGGCCACCTCGCAGCAGATCCTCGACGCCGCCGAGACGCAGGCCGACGTCTTCCGCGCAACCATCGAGGCCGACCAGGGCACGCTGCAAAATCTCAAGGTGCAGCGCAGTTATTGCACGATCAAGGCGCCGATCGCCGGCCGCATCAGCGTCGCAAACGTCAAGGTCGGCAATTTCGTGCGCCAGGCCGACACCACGCCCATGGCCACCATCAACCAGATGGCGCCGGTCTACGTCACCTTCACCGTGCCGCAGAACAACCTGCCGGACATCCGCACCGCGATCGCCGCCAAGACCGCACGCATCGAGGCGGTCATCCCGGGCGAGCGCAAGCCCGCCGACGGCGTCGTCTCCATGATCGAGAACACGGTCGATTCCTCGACCGGCATGGCCACCATCCGCGCCGCCATGCCGAACAAGGACGAGCGGCTGTGGCCGGGCACACTGGTCCGAACCGAGCTGACGCTCCGCAGCGAGGAGGCGCTGGTGGTGCCGACCAATGCCGTGCAGGTGAGCCAGAGCGGCAATTTCGTCTTCGTGGTCACAGACGACAAGACCGTCAAGGTGCAGCCGATCGAGATCGGGCGCGAATTCGCCGGCGAGACCGTGGTCAAGCACGGGCTCACCGCCGGCCAGGTGGTCGTCACCGACGGACAGTTGCGGCTGCAGAACGGCACGCGGGTCGCCCCGCGCGGACACAAGCCCGCCGCCGGTCACCCTAAGGCACGCGCCGGGACCTGACCCAATGTCCCTCTCGGAAACCTGCATTCGCCGGCCGGTGTTGACGACGCTGATCACGGCGTCGCTCATCGTATTCGGCGTCTTCGCCTACCGGCTGCTGCCGGTAGCGGCGCTGCCGGCGGTCGATTTCCCGACCATTCAGATCACCGCGCAACTGCCGGGCGCCAGCCCGGAGACCATGGCCGCTTCCGTCGCCTCGCCGATCGAGCGCCAGCTCTCCACCATCGCCGGCATCTCGACCATGAACTCGTCGTCCTCGCTCGGCTCGACGCAGATTACCGTGCAGTTCGACCTCGGCCGCAACATCGACGGCGCCTCGCTCGACGTGCAGACCGCGCTCGCCACCGCGCAACGCCGGCTGCCGGTCGAGATGACCACGCCGCCTTTCTTCCACAAGGTCAATCCGGGCGATTTTGCGGTGGTCTATCTGAGCATGCGCTCCGATACGCTGCCGCTGTCCAAGATCGACGACTATGCCGAGACGGTGGTGGCGCCGACCATCTCGCAGATGTCGGGCGTCGCCCAGGTGCTGGTCTACGGCGCGCAGAAATTCGCCGTGCGCGTCCAGGTCGACCCGGCCGCGGCCGCCGCGCGCAATATCTCGCTCGACGACATCCGCAGCGTGGTGGCCAAGGCCAATTCCTCGACGCCGGTCGGGGTGCTGCAAGGCAAGGACCGCACGGTGACGCTTCTGGCGACCGGGGCCATGGAGCACGCCACCGACTACCGCAACGTGGTGGTAGCCTATCGCAACGGCGCGCCGATCAAGCTCGATCAGGTCGCCCACGTGATCGACAGCGTCGAGGACGACAAGGAGGCGAGCTGGTACAACGACAAGCGCGCCATCGTGCTCGGCATCTACCGCCAGCCCGACGCCAACACCGTCGAGGTCGTCGACCAGGTGCGCGCCAAGCTGCCGCAATTGCGCACGCAGGTGCCGGCGGCGATCGATATATCGACCCTGTTCGACCGCTCGATCTCGATCCGGGCGGCGGTGTGGAACGTGCAGGAGACGCTGGCGATCGCGGTCTGCCTGGTCATCATGGTGATCTTCCTGTTCCTGAGGAAGGTTTCCGCCACGCTCATTCCGGCGCTCGCCGTGCCGGTGTCGCTGATCGGCACCGCGGCGGCGATGTACGCCTTCGGCTTCTCCATCAACAACATGACGCTGCTGGCGCTGACGCTCTCGGTCGGCTTCGTGGTCGACGACGCCATCGTCATGCTGGAAAACATCGTGCGCCATGTCGAGGGCGGCATGCGCCCGTTCGAGGCGGCGCTCAAAGGCGCGCGCGAGATCGGCTTCACCATCGTCTCGATCACCTTCTCGCTGATCGCCGTGTTCATCCCGGTGCTGCTGATGGGTGGCATGGTCGGCCGCATGTTCCGCGAATTCGCCGTCACCATCGCGGTGGCGATCATCATCTCGGGCTTCGTCTCGCTGACGCTGACGCCCATGCTGTGCGCGCGCGTGCTCAAGAGCCACGCGGGCGAGGAGAAGCAGAATTTCGTGCTGCGCGGCTTCGAGGCGTTGTTCGAAGGCATGCGGCGCATTTACGGATGGTCGCTCGACTGGGTGATCCGCTTCAAGTCGATCATGCTGCTGTTCACGATTCTCACCATCGCCTGCACCGTCTGGCTCTACGTGGTGGTGCCCAAGGGCTTCTTCCCGACCGAGGACACCGGCTTCCTATTCGGCATTACAGAGGCCAGGACCGACATCGGCTTTGAGTTGATGGCCGAGCACCAGCGCAAGGTCGCCGATATTTTGCGCGCCGATCCGGCCGTCTCCTACGTGAACTCGTCGATCGGCGGCTACGGTTCGCGCGGCCTCGGCAATACCGGTCGCATCCTGGTGGCGCTGAAGGACCGCGACAAGCGCCCGCCCTTGCGCGTGATACTCGCCCGCCTGCGGCGCGAGGCCAATGCCGTGCCCGGCATCCAGATCTTCATGCAGCCGATCCAGAACATCCGCCTGGGCGGCCGTCTCAGCAAGAGTCAGTACGAATACACGCTGCAGTCCAACGACACCGACGCGCTCTACCGCGCGGCGCCCGCAATGCGCGACAAGATCGCCAAACTGCCGGGGCTGCTCGACGTCACCACCGACCTCTACATCAAGAATCCGCAGATTTCGGTCGAGGTGGATCGCGAGAAGGCCGCGGTTTACGGCGTCAGCGTCGACCAGGTGCGCCAGGAGTTGTTCAACGCCTTCGGTACCCGCCAGGCCGCAACTATCTACACGTCGGCCAACGACTATGAGGTCATCGTTGAAAGCATGCCGCAGTACCGCTCCAATCCGAGCGATCTCAACAAGCTTTATCTGAAAAGCGCGAACGGCACCGTCATTCCGCTGTCGGCGGTGACGCATTTCGTGCCCACGGTCGGACCGTTGCAGATCAACCACCAGGGCCAGCAGCCTTCGGTGACCATCTCCTTCAACCTGGCGTCCGGCATGGCGCTCGGCCAGGCGGTCGACGCCATCAGCAACCTCGAGCGCGAGTTGGGGCTGCCCGACACGATCACGACCGGATTCCAGGGCACCGCCCAGGTGTTCCAGGATTTATTGCGCGGGCAGGGCATTTTGATATTGGCGGCGATCTTCGCGGCCTATGTGGTGCTCGGCATTTTGTACGAGAGCTTCATCCACCCGATCACGATCATCTCCGGCCTGCCGTCGGCCGGCATCGGCGCCATCCTGACCTTGATGCTGTTCAAGATGGACCTGTCGGTGATCGCCATGATCGGCATCGTCATGCTGGTCGGCATCGTCAAGAAGAACGCCATCATGATGATCGACTTCGCCATCGAGCGCCGTAGAGTCGGCCTCTCGGCCGAGGCCGCCATCCGCGAAGCCGCCAGTCTGCGCTTCCGGCCGATCATGATGACGACCTTCGCGGCCATCTTCGGCTCGCTGCCGATCGCGGTCGGCACCGGCGCCGGCGCCGAATTGCGCCAGCCGCTCGGCGTCGCCGTGGTCGGCGGGCTGGTGCTGTCGCAACTGCTGACGCTCTACATCACGCCGGTGATTTATCTTTATCTCGACCGCTTCGACCGGCTGATCAAACGCCGCATCGAGCCGCAGCTCGAGGAGGTCGGCGAGACCGAGACCGCGGTGGCGGCGGAGTAGGGCGGACGCCACCGCCTACTACACGTGGTCATGGCCGGGCTTGTCCCGGCCATCCCGCTCAGGAGAGCACAGTGCGTCCCTAAGCGAGATCGCCGGCGCAAGGCCGGCGATGACGGCGGAACGCAGTGATTTGGAAAATCCTACAGCGCGAAGCTGGTGCCGCAGCCGCAGGACGCGGTCGCGTTCGGGTTCTTCACCTTGAACGAAGCCCCGATCAGGTCCTCGACGAAGTCGATCTCGGAGCCCGCCATATATTGCTGCGAGACCGGATCGATCAGCACGGTAACGCCCTCGCGCGCAATCGCCAGATCGTCGTCGGCCCGCGCGCGCTCCATGTCGAACTTGTACTGAAAGCCGGAGCAGCCGCCGCCTTCCACCGACACGCGCAGCATGGTGCCGGCCGGCTCGGCTTTGAGGATCTCGCCGATCCGCTGCGCCGCCCGTTCGCTGACCGTGATGCCCGTTTCGCTCATATCGCGCTCATCCTATTGGCAGAAAGCATCCTAATTAGTTAAGTGCGCGTGGTTGCCGCGTCAATGCGCGCATGATCCCGAAAAATGGGTACCGGTTTTCGGATGGGATCATGCGCCACTATTAAGGCAAATATGGCCATTTCCACGCCCATTTCGCGCGCTTCTTACGCCGCCGATCCGGCAAAAAGCCGCGGCCGCCGCTATGGCGAGCCGGCGAGCCCCTCGCGCAACGATTTCCGGCGGGACTGCGACAGGATCATCCACTCCGCCGCGTTCCGCCGACTCGCCCACAAGACGCAAGTGTTCGTCTACCACGAGGGCGATCATTACCGCACGCGGCTCACCCATACTTTGGAAGTCGTCCAGATCGCGCGCTCGCTCGCGCGCGCGCTCGGCCTCGACGAGGACCTGGCGGAAGCCGCCGCGCTTGCGCACGATCTCGGCCACCCGCCCTTCGGTCACGCCGGCGAGCGCGCGCTCGATGCCTGCGTGAAGGATTTCGGCGGCTTCGACCACAACGCCCAGGCGCTGCGCATCGTCACCGATCTCGAGCGCCGCTACGCCGATTTCGACGGGCTCAACCTCACCTGGGAGACGCTCGAAGGCCTCACCAAGCACAACGGCCCGCTCACCGACCGGCAGGGCAAGGCCGTCGGCCGCTACGCGACAAGCGGGGTGCCGGCGCCGATCCTGGCCTATTCGCGCATCCAGGACCTCGAGCTGTGGACCTTCGCCAGCGCGGAAGCGCAAGTCGCGGCGATTGCCGACGACATCGCCTACGACGCTCACGACATCGACGATGGGCTACGCGCCGACCTGTTCGCGCTCGACGACCTCGCCGGCGTCCCGCTCATCGGCGACATCCTGCGCGAGATCGACGCCCGCTATGCCGGGCTCGATCCGGCCCGCCGCGCGCACGAGACCGTGCGCCGCATCATCACCCGCATGATCGAGGACGTGACCGCGGAAAGCCGCCGCCGCCTGCGGGCGCTGGCGCCGGCATCCTCGGCGGCCGTGCGTGAGGCGGCCGCGCCGGTCATCGCCTTCTCGGGCGCCATGCAGGCCGCCGATACGGCCATCAAGGGCTTCCTTTACCCGCGCATGTACCGCCACGCGCGCGTCATGCGCGTCATGCACGAGGCGGAAGCCGTGGTGCGCGACCTGTTCGCGCATTTTGCCGCGCATCCTGCCGATCTGCCGGCGGAATGGGGCGAGGGCGCAACGAGCATGAGCGAGGCCGCGCGCTCCCGCCGCATCGCCGACTACATTGCCGGCATGACCGACCGCTATGCCCTCGTGGAACACGCCCGCCATTTCGCCGCCACGCCGGAACTGCGCTAGCGGCGCGCCGGCGGATAAACCGACCGCAATGTGACCTCCGTCACAGCCCCCGGCGCGCCCCCGCCCTAGGCTGATCGAGAAATCGCAAGGCGCAATCCTTGCGCCTGACGCGAACCGGCTGAGGGGTTTTGGCCATGGAGATGCAGCATATCCGCTACTTTCTCGCGCTCTGCGAGGAAAGGAACTTCACCCGCGCCGCGCGCCGCTGCGGGGTGGCGCAGCCTTCGCTCACGCGCGCCATTAAGCGGCTGGAAAAGGAGCTCGGCGGGGAGCTGTTCGAGCGCAGCCGCAAGATCACCGAAATGACCGCCTTCGGCCGCACGATGCGGCCGCATTTCCTGGAAATCGACCGCGCGGTCGCCAATGCCCGGCGCGAGGCCGGCCGCCAGACGGGCATCCGCCCGGCCAACGGCTTCCACGCCAACGAACACGCCAAGCGGGTCACCGCCGCCGTGGCCTGAAGTCCCCCACGCACGTTACGTCAAGCATTCGCCGAAGGTGCCGTCCGTAAGGGCGGCCCTTTTGCGTGGAGGCCCGCCATTCGGTACAGCGCGCGGCGACCGCGTACCGGGACCATGCGCTAGCCGCGAGCGCCTGGCGCATGATTGAATGCGGCCCATGCCTGCACGCGAAGTCGATCTGCTGGTCGCCGGCGCCGGACCCGCCGGCATGACGGCGGCGCTCATCGCCTCACTCGAAGGCCTCGATGTGCTGCTGTGCGAGAAATCGGGCCAAGTCGGCGGCACCGGCGCGACCTCGGCCGGCACGCTCTGGATTCCCGGCAACAGCCAGAGCAGGGCCGCGGGCTACGACGACAGCGCGGCAGACGCGGACCGCTATCTGTCGGCCTTGATCGGGGAGGGCGCCAATCGCGCCTTGCGCGAGGCTTATCTCGCCACCGGTCCCACGGCGGTCGACTATCTCGTTGCCAAGACCGACGTGCAGTTCGTCGCCTGCGGCACGCATCCCGACTACCGCAGCAACATGCCGGGCGCGGCGGTTTCGGGCCGCGCCATCGTGCCGGCGCCGTTCGACGGGCGCCTGCTTGGCCGCGACTTCAAGCGCCTGCGCCCGCCGATCCCCGAATTCATGCTGCTCGGCGGCATGATGATCGGCAAGGCCGACATCGCGCCGCTCGTCGGCCGCTTCAAATCGCCCGCAAATTTCTGGCACGCGGCGAAACTGTTCGCGCGCTACTTGACCGACCGCCTGCGCTATCCGCGCGGCACCCGCCTCACCATGGGCAATGCGCTGGTCGGCCGGCTTTATTACAGCCTGCTTCGGCGCAAGGTGCCGATCCTGCTCAATGCGTCGATCGTCGAGCTGACCGGCGACCGCAGCGGCGTCACCGGCGCGCGCCTGCGGGTCGCTAACGAGGACATCGTCGTCAATGCGCGCAGGGGCGTGGTGCTGGCGACCGGCGGCTACGCCCACAACGAGCGCTTCCGAAATGCCTTCATGCCGCAGCCGGTGCCGGCGCATTCGATGAGCTATGAAGGCAACAGCGGCGACGGGCTGGCGCTCGGCGAGAAACTGGGCGCGGCGCTGACGCCGGAAAAATGCACCAGCGGCCTGTGGACGCCGGCCTCGGTCACGCCGCGCGCCGGCGGCGGCAAGGGCCTGTTCCCGCATTTCATGCTCGACCGCGCCAAGCCCGGCCTGATCGCGGTCAACGCCGCCGGCCGCCGCTTCGTCAACGAGGCCTGCTCCTATCACGACTTCGTCTTGGCCATGTTCGAGAGCAACGCGCATGTGCCGACGATCCCCGCCTGGCTCGTCTGCGACGCCGATTTCATCGCGCGCTACGGTTTGGGCATCGTTTATCCCGGCCACCGCAATCCGGGGAAATTCGTCGATAACGGCTATCTCAAGCGCGCCGCCACGCTGGACCAACTCGCCGGCCAGATCGGCGTCGACGCCGCGCAGCTTGGCCTGACCGTCAAACGTCACAACGGCTTTGCCGAGACCGGCATCGATGTCGATTTCGGCAAGGGCGAGACCGAACTCAACCGCTTCAACGGCGATGCCGCGCACAAGCCCAACCCGTGCATCGGGAGGCTCGCCACGCCGCCCTTCTATGCGCTGGCGGTCTGGCCGGCCGACATCGCGGTCTCGACCGGCCTTGCGACCGACGCCGATGCGCGCGTGCTCGGCAGCGACGGCGCAGCCATCCCCGGCCTCTATGCCTGCGGCAACGACATGGCCTCGGTCATGGGCGGCAGCTATCCCGGCCCCGGCACCACGCTCGGGCCGGCGCTGGTGTTTGCCTATCGCGCCGTGATGCACGCGCGCGACGACGCGCGCACTTCCACCTAGCGCGCGGCCCGCGCCGCCGTCAGGGCGGCGATCTTTTTCGCCACCACATAGGCAAGCGGAATGGCAACGACGAAGCCGGCGAGGGCGGCATAAGGGATATATTGCATGTCGTGGACGGCCAGCGCCGGCACGGTCAGCACCGCCATGACGGCGATGCCGGCCAGCGTGGTGCCGGCCATCATCCAGACGATGATTGCGATCTTGAACATGTCTGCCCCAATCGTAAGAAGCAGGCATTGTCGCGGCCCTGCGGCCACGTTCATTGATCTGGCGCAAGGCGGGGAATGACTGGATTGAATCGCATCATCTTACGGCTTCCTCCCCGCGTCATAGCGGCGGGAATCCCGTGATCAAAAATTCTGAAAGATGATTGCCGGTCGCCTGCGCTACGGCCGTAGCCAGCAAGCGGCGCATTGACATCTGCGTCAGGAACCTGCTGACGTTCTTCGCGTCGAACGAACAGCATGCTTGCCTCGAGGACGCCATGGCGTCGAGATTGATGCCGCCACGGCATCGGAATCGTGGCCTCGAAGCCGTCGCGCTGATGGCCGGTGTCGGCGGCCTGCAGATGCGCCGGGTTGGGCAGATTGGCGATCAGCACCTGCTGTCCGGCGAGTCGGCGCCTTGACCAGTCGCAGTGTGCCGTCGTCGAACAGGTCATAGTCGCCCTCGACCTCGAAAATGTTGAGATTGCGGATGTCCTTGAAGTCGTTCTGGCAGTAGACCGGCCGCGTCCACGGGTCGGGCCACAGCGCGTAGCGGATCTCGTCGCGCTGCACGACGTGCACCGCTTCGGGAAACATCGACATGCCGCCGGCGTGGTCGAGATGCAGATGCGAATAGACCACGTAGTGCACGTCCTTCGGCTTGATGCCGAGCTTGTCGAGCTGGCGGTCGACGATATCGTCGCGCTTGACGCGCTCCGCCCCGAAGGCGGCGCGCACCTGCGCGCCCCAATAGTCGTCGGCGCGCTCGGGGTCGGCCATCTCCTCGGCGACGCCGGTATCCCACAGCACGACGCCGTGCTGGGGATGCTCGAATACGGCCGCCGTGGTCGGCGCCTCGACATGGCGGGCGCGAAGGCGACCAGCAGCGCCTTGTCGCAAGCCGCGGGCGGCGTAATCCGTGTCAGTGAACGCGGGCGATTGAGAATCGGGCATCGGCAAGCGTCCCTTTTTGACACCCCCATCAAAATCCCTTACCGCCACCACCATGCCCGCCGCCGCCGAAAAGCCCCCCAACACCTCTTCGCCGCGATGCTTGCGCGCGTGCAGGCGGCCGCCGCGCCGCTTTTGCCCGCAGGCGCCGACCTCGCGCGCATCGTGGTCGAGCCGCCGCGCGACGCGAGCCATGGCGACATGGCCAGCAATGTCGCCATGGTGCTGGCGAAGGACGCGAAACAAAGGCCGCGCGATCTCGCCGAGAAGATCGCCGAACGCTTGCGCGCCGAGCCGAATATCGAAAAAGTTGATGTCGCCGGCCCCGGCTTCATCAATCTCACGCTCAAACCCCAAGTCTGGGCCGACGAACTACGCCTCGCGCTCGCGCTCGGCGCCGACTACGGCCGCAGCGACATCGGCGCGCGCGAAAAGGTCAACGTCGAATATGTCTCCGCCAATCCGACCGGCCCCTTGCATGTCGGCCACGGGCGCGGCGCGGTGTTCGGCGATGCGCTGGCGAGCCTGCTCGCCTATGCCGGCTACGACGTGACGCGCGAATACTACATCAACGACGCCGGCGCCCAGGTCGATGTGCTGGCGCGCTCGGCTTACCTGCGTTACCGCGAGGCGCTCGGCGAGGACGTCGGCGCGATTCCCGACGGCCTCTACCCCGGCGAATACTTGCGCCATGTGGGCGGCGTGCTCGCCGCCGATCACGGCGTTGCGCTGACGACCAAGCCCGAGGCCGAATGGCTGCCGCTGGTGCGCACGCGCGCCGTCGCCATGATGATGGAGCAGATCCGCGACGATCTCGCCGCCCTCAACGTGCATTTCGACGATTATTATTCCGAGCGCTCGCTGATCGAAGGCGACCGCGACGAGGTCGGCGCCACCATCGAAGCGCTTGCGCCAGTCGGGTGAAGTCTACGAAGGCCGCCTGCCGCCGCCCAAAAGCGGCGCGGTCGAGGATTGGGAGGACCGCGAGCAGACCCTGTTCCGCTCCACCGATTTCGGCGACGATGTCGACCGCCCGCTGAAGAAATCCGACGGCAGCTATACGTATTTCGCCAGCGACATCGCCTATCACAAATCAAAAGTCGACCGCGGCTTCCGCAACCTGATCGACGTGTGGGGCGCCGACCACGGCGGCTACGTCAAGCGCATGCAGGCCGCGGTCAAGGCCGTCAGCGCCGGCAAGGCGACGCTCGACGTGAAGCTCGTTCAGCTCGTCAAGCTGTTGCGCGCCGGCGAGCCGGTGAAAATGTCGAAACGCGCCGGCGAATTCGTCACCTTGCGCGAAGTGGTCGACGAAGTCGGCAAGGATGCCGTGCGCTTCGACATGTTGTTCCGCAAGAACGACGCGCCGCTCGATTTCGACCTTGCCAAGGTGGTGGAGGCGAGCCGCGAGAACCCGGTGTTCTACGTGCAGTACGGCCACGCCCGCGGCCAATCGGTGTTCCGCAATGCCAAGCCGGAACTGCCCGGGCTGCCGGAAGAGGAAGCCGCGCGCGTCGCCTTCCTCGCCAAGGCGCCGCTCGAAAAACTCGCCGATCCTGGCGAGATCGACATCATGCGCCGCATTGCCCTTTTTCCGCGCACCGTGGAGGCGGCCGCCGCCGCCCATGAGCCGCATCGCATTGCCTTCTATCTCTATGAACTGGCTAGCGAATTTCACGCACACTGGACGCGCGGAAAGGACTTGCCTCATTTACGCTTCATTATCCAGAATGATCCAGAAACAACCATGGCGCGGCTCGCGCTGGTGCAGGGGATCGTGACGGTGCTGGCCGCCGGGCTTTCGTTGCTTGGGGTCGCTGCGCCTGACGAGATGCGATAGGACCCGGCCGCCGGGCGCGCAAACCAGGCGCGCGCGTGCCAGGGCCGAGCGAAAAAGCCAGTGACCGGGGACCGAATGGCGGACGACCATAGCCAGCGACACTTCCGTTCGAATCCAATGCCGCCGCAGCCGGCGCCGGGCGCCGAACGTGGCCAAGTACCGGCCGGCAACGATCCGCTCGCCGAGCTCGCCCGCCTGATCGGACAGAACGATCCCTTCGCCGAATACGGCCGGCAGAATGCGCAAAGTTCCGCGCCGCCGCAGCCGGCGCGCGTCAACCCGGACTGGGCCGAGCATGTCGCCGCCGACGCCGGCTACCTTCCGCCGCCCGCCGCGCCGCCGCCGCTGCACGCAGGCTACGCAGCCCCCGACATGCATCCGGCCGAATTCGCGCCGCCGCACGAGCCCGTTCCCGGCTATGCCGGCGGCGAGGGCGGCTACGACAGCGAGTCCTACTATCCGAATATCCCGGCCTCGGACGGCGAGCATCACGACTATTACGACGATGTGCCGCCGCGCCGGCGCATGGGCGTGCTCGCCATCGCGGCCGTGTTCGCGCTCGCCGTGCTCGGCACCGCCGGCGCGTTCGGCTACCGCGCTTTGTTCAGCTCTTCCGGTTCGAGCGGCCCGCCGCCGGTGATCAAGGCCGACACCGCGCCGAGCAAAGTGGTGCCGGCCAACAAGAGCGCCGACAAGAACGGCAAGCTGATCTACGACCGCGTGGCCGAGCATGGCCATGACGAGAAGCTGGTGTCGCGCGAAGAGCAACCGGTCGACATCAACAAGCCCGAGGCCGGCATGTTGCCGCCGCACGAGCAGAGCGGCATCGCCTCCGGCTCGATCCAACCCGAGCTCGGCAGCGGCGTGGTCGGCGGCGCGCCGAAAAAGGTCCACACCATCGCCATCCGCCCGGACGGCACGGTGATGGCGAATGCCTCGCCTGCCGCGGCCGCGCCGCCTGCGGCCATGCCGGCTGCGCCCATGCCGGCTGCACCGGAGCCCGCGTCCGCTGCAGAACAGCCGATGGCGCCGCCGCCGCGTGCGGCCGCGCCCATGCCGGCGCCGGCCGCGCCAACTGCGCCGCCGCATCGCGTGACCGAGCAGCATGCCGCTCCGTCGCCCGCACGCCGCCATGCGGTCGCGCAGAGCAACGCGCCGCTCTCGCTCAATCCCAATGCGCCGGCTGCCGCGCCCGCGCCGGTCGTGCACCGCGCCGCGCCCATACAGGCCGCGCCGATGCAGACCGCGCCGCGCCAGCAAGCCGCCCGCGCGCCGGTCCAGACCGCGCCGGCCGCGCAGCATGGCAGCGGCTATGCCGTGCAGGTCGCCTCGCGCCACAACGAAGCCGACGCGCAAGCCGCGCTGCGCAGCCTGAAGTCCAGATATCCGCAAGCGCTCGCCGGCCACCAGACCATGGTTCGGCGCGTCGATCTCGGCGCCAAGGGCATCTACTTCCGCGCCATGTTCGGGCCCTTCGCCAGTTCCGACGAGGCGGGCCGCGTATGCTCGCAGCTCAAGGCCGCCGGCGGCAGCTGCTTCGTCCAAAGGATTTAAGCGCGCTTCGCTTGACCCTCACCTTGGGCGCGGGCTAATCCGCAGCCCATGCTGCATCGCGCATTTATCACCGGCCTGGCGGGACTGACCCTCACCGCCAACGAGCGGGCCTTTGCGCGCGAGGCGCGGCCCTGGGGCCTGATTCTGTTCAAGCGAAATATCAGCACACCTGAGCAAGTATCAGAACTTACAAACGCTTTTCGCGACGCCGTGGGCTTTCCGGCGCCCGTGCTGGTCGACCAGGAAGGCGGCCGGGTGCAGCGCCTCGGCCCGCCGTATTGGCCGGCCTATCCGGCCGGCGCCGCCTATGGCGCGCTTTACGATCGCGAGCCCAAGGTCGGGCTGGCCGCGGCGCGGCTCGCCGGTCACCTGATCGCTTCGGATCTGCGCCCGCTCGGCATCGATGTCGATTGCCTGCCTTTGGCCGACGTTCCGGTTCCGGGCGGCGACAATGTCATCGGCGACCGTGCCTACGGCACCGAGCCCGGCAAGGTGGCGGAGATCGCCGGGGCCATCGCGCAGGGGCTCATGGCCGGCGGGGTCCTGCCGGTACTCAAGCACCTGCCGGGCCATGGCCGCGCCGCGGCCGACAGCCACCACCGTTTGCCGGTCGTCGACACCGACCGCGCGACCCTGGAAAAGACCGATTTCGCCGCCTTCAGGCCCTTGGCGGGCCTGCCGCTCGGCATGACCGCACATGTTGTGTTTTCCTCAATCGACCCCGTCGCACCGGCCACCACTTCGGTCACAATGGTGCGGGAAGTGATTCGCGGCTTCATCGGGTTCCGGGGACTGCTGATGAGCGACGACATCTCGATGGGCGCCTTGTCGGGCCCGCTGGCCGAGCGCAGCCGCGCCGCGCTCGCCGCCGGTTGCGACCTGGTGCTTCATTGCAACGGCGATCTGGCCGAGATGGGCGAGGTGGCGGGGGCGGTGCCGGAGCTTGCCGGCGAGGCGCTTGCGCGCGCCGAGGCGGCGCTCGCTCGGCGCAACGCGCCGGAAGAATTCGATGTCGGCGGCGCGCGCGAAATGTTCGCGCGCATGATGAGCGGGGTCGAGACGCAACGGATGACGGTTTCATGAGCGAAGAATTCGACAACAGCCTTGCCGAAGCCGACCGCGCCTCGGACGAGCCGGCGATGATCGTCGACGTCGAGGGCTTCGAGGGCCCGCTCGATCTGTTGTTGATGCTGGCGCGTCAGCAGAAGGTCGATCTGTCGAAAATCTCCATCCTGGCGCTCGCCGACCAGTATCTCGCCTTCATCGAGGAGGCGCGCAAGCTGCGCCTCGAGCTCGCCGCCGACTATCTGGTGATGGCCGCCTGGCTCGCCTACCTCAAATCGCGGCTGCTGCTGCCGCAGGAGGCGCCGGGCGAGGGCCCGAGCGCGGAGGACATGGCGCTGGCGCTCGCCAACCGGCTGCGCCGGCTGGAAGCCTTCCGCGAAGTGGCCTCACGCCTGATGGGCCGCCCGCAGCTCAATCGCGACGTGTTCGCGCGCGGCGCGCCCGAGCCGATCGCCGAAATCAAGCAGCCGGAATGGTCGGCCACGCTCTATGACCTGCTGTCGGCCTATGCGACGCGGCGCTCGCGCTCGGCGATGTCGCGCGTGCAATTCAAGAAGCGCACCGTCTGGTCGCTGGCGGAAGCGCGCGCCGCGCTCGACCGGCTGATCGGTCGGACCGCCGACTGGGCGCGGCTCGACGAGTACCTGATCGCCTATGTGGTGGAGCCGGCGCAGGCGGCCACCGTGTTCGCTTCGTCGTTTGCCTCCGCGCTCGAGCTGGTGCGCGAAGGCCTCGCCGAAATTCATCAGAAAGAGTTGTTCGCGCCGATCTACATGCGCAAGCGTATCGGCGCGAATGGAAGCGCAACGCATGACGCACAAGAAAACGCATAAGGAGAAAAGGCCCATGCCTAGCGCGGCCAAGAAACTGGTTGTCGTGCAGAACAACGAGCCGGCGTCGCAGCCGGATGCGGTTGCCGAGCAGGCGATACGCCCGGAGGAACTGCGCCAGCTCGAGGCGCTGCTGTTTGCCTCCGCCGTGCCGCTCGACGAGGCGACGCTCGCGCGCGCCTTGCCCGACGGCGTCAAGGTGAAAGAAGCGCTCGCGCAGCTGAAGGCCGAATACGCCGGCCGCGGCGTCACACTGGTGCGCGTCGGGCGCAAATGGACCTTCCGCACCGCCGACGATCTTTCGTGGCTGATGACCAAGCAGGTCATCGAGTCGCGCAAATTGTCGCGCGCCGCGATCGAAACGCTCGCCATCATCGCCTATCACCAGCCGGTGACGCGCGCCGAGATCGAGGAAATCCGTGGCGTCGCCACCGCCGTCGGCACCGTCGACGTGCTGCTCAAGACCGGCTGGATCCGCCTGCGCGGCCGGCGCAAGGCGCCGGGCCGGCCGATCACCTACGGAACCACCGAGGCGTTCCTGTCGCATTTCGGGCTGGAGGAGGTGGGCGACCTGCCGGGCCTCGAAGAGCTCAAAGGGGCAGGCCTGTTGGAGGGCAATCTGCCGCCCGGCTTTGCGGTTCCCATGCCGTCCGACGACACGACCCTGCGCGACGACGAGGACCCGCTCGATCCCGGCGACCTCGATCTGGCGCTGGCGCCCAGGCCCGACAGCGAAAAATAGCCGGTCGGGCCGCGTGACCGGGCCAGGACGCAGGTCACGTTCAGTGCCGTGCGGCGCCCCGGTGGCCGCGCCATTCGCGGGGGAAAATTAGGGTAAATTCAGCCGCTTGGCGCGACATCGCGGCGCGATTTAACGTGCCGAAGTCCTTGTTTTTGCCGCCTGTGGGGCCTAGTTTCTAGCTCAAACACGAGGCGGGACGCGCGCTTAAGGGCCCGTCGCTGCGGAGGATTAGCGGATGGGTGGATTAAGCATTTGGCACTGGATGGTCGTCATCGTGGTCGTGCTGCTGCTGTTCGGGCGCGGCAAGATTTCCGATCTGATGGGGGACGTCGCCGGCGGCATCAAGGCGTTCAAGAAAGGCATGGCGGAAGACGACAACGCCGCCGAGGCCAAGAACGAGCCGGTCAAGACCATCGATCACCAAGCAAGCGGCGGGGCGGCGGCGCCGAAGGCGGAGGCCGAGCGGCCGGCTGAGAGCGTGCGCTCCTAATTAAGCGCGCGCGGCTGCCGCGGCGGTCTTCGGTGCGATCGCCGCGCCGGCCAGCGGGGCCAGGCGCCCTGGAGTTGACCAATCCATGTTCGACATCGGGTGGGGCGAGCTCCTCCTCATCGGTATCGTCGCGCTGATCGCGATCGGGCCGAAAGAGCTGCCGACCGTTTTGCGCTCGCTTGGCCAGTGGATGGGCAAGATCAAGCGCATGGCCGGCGAGTTCCAGGGTCAGTTCCAGGAGGCCTTGCGCGAGGCCGAGATGGCCGACCTGAAGAAGCACGCCGACGATTTGACCAGCGCCGTCACCGACGCCACCAAATGGGACCCGCTCGCCGACATCGACAATGACGGCGAAGCCGCTTCGAGCGAGAGCAAGCCCGCGCCGGCCGAAAGCGATGTGGCTACAAGCGGGACCAAGAGCGAGACGGCGAGCGAGGCCGCCACCGGGACCGCGCATGAAGCCGCCGCCGGCGCGCCGGCCGCAGCCGACACAGGCGAACTGACCTCCGCCGAAGGCGAAGAATCGCTGCCGCCGATCGACGTGCCGCTGCCGGAAGCGCCCAAGCCGGTCACCGAAAAGGATTTCGCCCCCGCCGACGAGCCGCCGCCCAAACAGGCCGCGAAGCAGGCCGGGGGCAAGGCATGAGCCACGACGACATCGAGGCCAGCAAAGCGCCTTTGATGGAGCATCTGGTCGAGCTGCGCTCGCGGCTGATCAAGGCGCTGATCGCCTTCGCGCTCACTTTCGTGGTTTGCTTTCTGTTCGCCAAGGACATCTACAACGTCCTGATGTGGCCCTTCGTCTGGGTGGCGGGGCCCGAACATTCCAAATTCATCTACACCGCGCTGCTCGAATACTTCATCACCCAGCTCAAGCTCGCGATGTTCGGCGCCGCCTTCCTGTCGTTTCCGGTGATCGCGGCGCAGATCTACATGTTCGTCGCGCCCGGGCTCTACCGGCACGAGCGCAAGGCCTTCCTGCCTTATCTGGTCGCGACGCCGATCTTCTTCGCCATCGGCGCCATGGTGGTCTATTTCCTCGTCTTCCCGATGCTGGTGCGCTTCTCGCTGCACATGCAGCAGATGGGCGGCGACAACAGCGCGACGATCGAGCTGCTGCCCAAGGTCGGCGAATATCTCTCGCTGATGATGGCGCTGGTGCTCGCCTTCGGCGTCGCCTTCCAGTTGCCGGTCATCCTGACGCTGCTCGGGCGCATCGGCATCGTCACCTCCGACCAGCTCAAGGCCAAGCGCAAATACGCCATCGTCGGCGCCTTCGCGCTCGCCGCCGTGCTGACCCCGCCCGACGTGCTGAGCCAGATGTCGCTCGCCGTGCCGCTGATGCTGCTGTTCGAGGGCTCGATCTGGTCGGTGCGCTTCGTCGAGAAGCGCAAGGCGCGCGAGGCGGCGGCCGAGGGCGGCAGCAGTGGCGATGGTGACGCGGGCGGCGGCGATGGCGATGCGGCCAAAAACCCGGCCGAGTAGGGCGTTTTCCCGCAACTATTGACTTCGTCATGCCCGGCTTTATGCCGGGCATCCACGTCTTTGGCGTAGCCGACTAAAAGACGTGGATGGCCGGGACAAGCCCGGCCATGACCGGCTAGAGAATAGCCCGCCATGTACGACATCAAATGGATTCGCGATAACCCGGACGCCTTCGACCGCGGGCTTAAGCGCCGCGGCTTTCAGCCCTTCGCCGGCGAGCTCATGGCGATGGACGAGAAGCGGCGCGCGCTGATCACCCGGCTCGAGCAGGCGCAGGCGCGCCGCAACGCCGCCTCGAAGGAAATCGGCCAGGCCAAGGCCAAAAAGGACGAGGCCACCGCGCAGCGCCTGATGGCCGAGATGGGCGATCTGAAGACCGCCATTCCCGATATGGAGGCTGAGGAGCGCCGGGCGGTCGCCGCGTTCGACATGGAGCTCGCCCAGATCCCCAACGCGCCGGCCGACGACGTGCCGGACGGCACCAGCGCCGACGACAATGTCGAGGTGCGCAAAATCGGCAAGAAGCGCGAGCTCGGCTTCGCGCCCAAGCAGCATTTCGAATTGGGCGAGGCGCTCGGCCAGATGGACTTCGAGCTCGCCGCCAAGCTCTCTGGCGCCCGCTTCGTGGTGCTGCAACAAGGCTTGGCGCGGCTGGAACGCGCGCTCGGCCAGTTCATGCTCGACCTGCACACGCGCGAGCACGGCTATACCGAGGTGAGCCCGCCGCTGATGGTGCGCGACGCCGCCATGTACGGCACCGCGCAGCTGCCGAAATTCGTCGACGACCAGTTCTTCGCCGCCAGCACGGCGATGATCCAGGAGCTGGCCGCCGACATGCCGCCGCGGCTGATCGGGCAGGCGCTGCGCGAATACATGTTCGCGCGCTTCTTCGACTCCTCCAAGCTCTGGCTCATTCCCACCGCCGAGGTGCCGCTCACCAATCTGGTGCGCGATTCAATCGTCGACGAAGACAAGTTGCCGCTGCGCTTCACCGCCTGCACGCCCTGCTTCCGCGCCGAGGCGGGCGCCGCCGGCAAGGACACGCGCGGCATGATCCGCCAGCACCAGTTCACCAAAGTCGAGCTCGTCTCCATCACCACGCCCGAGCAATCGCGCGACGAGCACGAGCGCATGCTGGCCTGCGCCGAGGAAGTGCTGAAGAAGCTCGACCTGCATTACCGCGTGGTCACGCTGTGCACCGGCGACATGGGCTTTGCCGCGCAGAAGACCTACGATATCGAAGTGTGGCTGCCGGGGCAGGGGCAATATCGCGAAATCTCGTCGTGCTCGGTGTGCGGCGACTTCCAGGCGCGCCGCATGAACGCGCGCTACCGCGCCAAGGAGGGCGTGCGGCCCGTGCACACACTCAACGGCTCGGGCGTCGCGGTTGGCCGCGCGCTGATTGCGGTGATGGAGACCTATCAGCAGGAAGACGGCTCGATCGCCGTGCCGGAGGCATTGCAGGGCTATATGGGCGGCTTGAAAAAGATCGAGCGGAATTGATTGACATGCGCGGTAATTTTCCGGTCATTCCGGGGCGCGGGCGCAGCCCGCGAGCCCGGAATCCAGGGCCACACGCAAAGGCCTCACCTTGTGGCCCTGGATTCAGGGTTCGCCGCCATAGCGCGCCGAAGACGCGCGTAAACGCGCTTATGGCGGCGCCCCGGAATGACGAGTAACAATGCGCATCCTCATCACCAACGACGACGGCATCCACGCGCCGGGGCTTAACGCCTGCGAGGAGATCGCGCGCGAATTGTCGGACGAGGTGTGGATCGTGGCGCCGGAGTCCGACCAGTCGGGCGTGTCGCATTCGCTCTCCCTCAACGATCCCTTGCGCCTGCGCGAAGTCGGCGAGCGGCATTTCGCGGTCAAGGGCACGCCGACCGACTGCGTCATCATGGGGGTGCGCCACATCATGCCGGCGGTACCGGACGTGGTCTTGTCCGGCGTCAACCGTGGGCGCAACTGCGCCGAGGACGTGACTTACTCGGGCACCGTGGCCGGCGCCATGGAAGGCACCGTGCTCGGCATTCCCTCCTTCGCGCTGTCGCAGGCCTATACTTTTTCCACCAAACGCACGCCGCAATGGGTGACCGCCACCCGCCACGCGCCCGACCTCATCCGCCGCGTGCTCGATGCCGGCATGCCGCGCGACGTGCTGGTCAACATCAATTTTCCCGACTGCCCGCCGGACGACGTGGCGGGCGTCGCCGTCGCCGTGCAGGGCAAGCGCGATCAGGAGCTGCTGCGCATCGAGCCGCGCCACGACGGGCGCGGCAATCCCTATTACTGGATCGCCTTCGGCCGCGGCGGCATCGCCGGCGCGCGCGCCGGCAGCGATCTCGCCGCGCTCAACGAAAACCGCATCGCGGTGACGGCGCTGCGGCTCGACCTGACCGACGAGGGCTTCACGACGCGGCTGGCTGAGTTGTTCGGGTAGGGGCGGCACATCTCCGCTCGTTCCCGCGTAAGCGGGAACCCAGGGCGACAATCGCCAACGCTTCGTTTTCATTTCTGGGTCCCCGCTTTCGCGGGGACGAACGGTGGTGATTAAGCCGTCGCCACCAGTCCCGCGAGCGCCGTTTCGAGCTGCTCGGCCTGGAACGGCTTCTGCAGCGCCGGCCGGTCGCGGTAGCGCTCCGGCAGGCTGCGCTCGCCATAGCCGGTGACGAACACGAAGGGCAGGCCGCGCTCCGCCAGAATGTCGGCGACCGGAAAGATCTCCTGGCCGTCGAGATTGACGTCGAGCACCGCCGCGCTGAACTCGCCGTCGGCCGCGTGCGCGCGCGCCTCGGCGATGGTGCCGACGGCGGCGGCGACGACATAGCCGAGATCGGCCAACATGTCCTCCAGCAGCATGCGGATGAGATATTCGTCTTCGACCACAAGAACGCGCTGCTGCGCCTGCGCTGAATCCGTCATGGTCTGCTCCCGCCCGACAATTCAATGCGCCGTGCCGGGTCCGGCGTCTCAGGCTCCGATGAAGCATACATCAATCCCCGGCAAACGTGCTAAAAATGCGGCGAAAGGGGGGAAAGTGCCGGACCAGCCGCAGCGCGCCGAAGGGCGCATGGAATTCCTGCTCAATCTGCGCCGCCGCGGAATCATGGACCAGGCGGTCCTGCGCGCCATGGACGAGGTGCCGCGCGCGCAATTCATCAATACCGAGTTCGCCTGGCAGGCCTATGCCGACCGCGCGCTGCCGATCGATTGTGGGCAGACTATCAGCCAGCCCTATGTCGTCGCCTATATGACCGAGCAGTTGGGCTTGCGCCCGCACACCCGCGTGCTCGAGATCGGCACCGGCTCGGGCTATCAGGCGGCGGTGCTGTCGCGGCTGGCGCGCGAGGTTGTGAGCGTCGAGCGCTACCGCACGCTCGCGGAGGCCGCGCGCGAGCGGCTTAAAAATCTCGGCTACGACAATGTCGAGGTCGTGGTGGGCGACGGCTATGCCGGCGTGCCGCAGGGTGCGCCTTACGATCGCATCCTGGTCACCGCCGCCGCCGAGCGGCTGCCCGAGACATTGCTCGACCAGTTGGCCGACGGCGGCAGCATGGTATTGCCGCTGGGCTCGCACCAGGGAACGCAACACATTGTCAAGCTTACCAAGTCGCAAACGGGCGTTGCGCGCGAAGATCTGATCCCGGTGCGTTTCGTGCCGCTGGTGCAGGGCCAGGCCCGGGAGTTGTAAGTTCCCCGCGCTGGTTGTGACATTTTTGCCAAACTCGAGCGTAAGCGTGACCGAAATTTAATTCTTAAAGCTCTGTTTACTCGCCACTGATTTAACTCGAAGCCTAGTTTCCTAGCGTATGAGTGAGTAACCACATGCCGCGCCTCATGGTGCCGTCTCGCCCGCGTGTTTGGCTGCGGGTTGCAGTTCTTGCGCTGGTTGGTGTTGCCGTCGCCGGTTGCGAGAATTCATCGCGCTTCGATTCCAATCCCTTCGCCTCCAATCGCGGCTCGCGCCCGGAATATACCGGCTCGGTCGCCCATCATGCCGGGCGCGTCTCCAGCATCCAGTCGCAGCCGTTGCCGGCACCGAGCCGGCCGGCGACGGTGGCTGCGCGCGGCGGCGGCGTCGCTTACGGCGACCGCGGCTTCGGCGCCTACCGGCCCGGCACGCGCGACGTCGAGGTGACCGGCTCGGTGCCGGCGCGTTACGTCCCGCCGAAGCCCGCCGGTCATTGGACCTGGGACGGCGGCCGCCCGATCACGGTTTCGCGCGGCGATACGATTGACAGCGTTGCCCGCCGCAACGGCGTGCCGGTCTCCGCCATCCTGGAGGCCAACGGCATGCAGCGCGGCGCCGCGCTCAGGCCCGGCCAGCGGCTGGTGATTCCGCGCTATGTTTCGGACGCCGCGGGCCGCGAGCGCGCCGCGCTGCCTAAGCCCGCGCCCGAAGCGCGCGCGGTTCCCGACGTGCGCGCCGGCAATGTGCACGTGGTCGCGCCGGGCGAAAGCCTGATCGGGATTGCGCGCCGCAGTGGCGTTTCGCTGACGGAGCTGGCGCGCGCCAACAACATCAGTCCCTATACCGGGCTCAAGATCGGCGATCGCATCGCCATCCCCGGCGGCCGCCACGTCGCGGCGCGCCGCGCGCCGGCCCCGAAACTCGCCGAGCCGCGCAGCGTGCCGGTCGCGCGCGAGCACGTCGCGTCGAGCGCGCCGGTGCAGCACGCCCGCATCGCCAAGGCCGAGGTGCCGGAGACCAGGAGCGTTCCCAAGCCGGCGGTCAAGCAGGCGGAAGCGGCCGGCTCCATTCCGTCTTTCCGTTGGCCGGTGCGCGGGCGCATCATCGCCGGCTTCGGCGCGCGCTCCAACGGCACGCAGAACGACGGCATCAATCTCGCGGTGCCGGAAGGCACGCCGATCAAGGCGGCCGACGACGGCGTGGTCGCCTATGCCGGCAACGAGCTCAAAGGCTACGGCAATCTGGTGCTGATCCGCCATGCCGACGGCTACGTGTCGGCCTATGCCAACGCCAGCAAGCTGCTGGTCGCGCGCGGCGAACACGTCAAGCGCGGCCAGGTGATTGCGAATGCCGGCCAGACCGGCAATGTCAACTCGCCGCAATTGCACTTCGAGATCCGCAAAGGCTCGACGCCGGTCGATCCGCGCAAATTCCTGAGCGGGGCGTAGCTCGCCCCTCCGCTTCCATGGTACGCGTCGGCTAGATAAGACTGGCCACGGTCAGGATGGCTCGGATCACGGCGTTCGTCGCGAAGGCGATGACGCGCGATACGTAATCGAATTGCAAATGCAGTTGCGCGCCCAGCAAGGGCAGCAAGATGAACAGCGCCAGCAGAATGACCATGCCGTAAGGCTCCAGCCGGGCGAGTTGTCTGCCCAGCGCTTGCGGCAGGATGCCGACGGCGATGCGTCCGCCGTCGAGCGGCGGCAGCGGAAACAGGTTGAACACCGCCAGCACGGCATTGATGACGAGGGCGTTCTTCAAGTTCAGCGCCACCCATTGCGCCGCCGTCGGCGGCAGATAGACCACCAGCCGAAAGCTCAAGGCGGCGATCAGCGCGATCGCGATGTTCATCGCGGGGCCGGCCGCCGCCACCAGCACCATGCCGTAGCGCGGATTGCGCAGCGCGCGGAAATTCACCGGCACCGGCTTGGCGTAGCCGAACAGGAAGGGCGAGCGCGCAAGCAGCAATAGTGCGGGCAAAATGATGGTGCCGAACGGGTCGATGTGCCGCGCCGGATTGAGGCTGACGCGGCCGAGCTTTGCGGCCGTCTCGTCGCCAAGGAAGCGCGCGGCGTAGCCGTGCGCGGCCTCGTGGAAGGTGATGGCGACCAGGATCGGCAGCACCCAGATCGACGCGAGGTAAAGGAAGTCCATAGGAGGCCGCGCTCTCAAAAGCCGGCGCGCGTCAGCGGCGCGGGCAGCCGATTGCCCCTTGGGCCACCAGAGCATGGCCGCCCCCGGCCGGCAAGGCACGCTCGCAAGAAGCGAGGCCGCCCGCCCGTCAGCCGCCGGGACGCATCATCATCGAGCCGCGGCCTTGCCCGTTCATGGGCATGGTGGATTGGCCCTGCGCGGCCGGCGGCGCCGGCTTCTCCAGTGCTGCAAGCTTGGCGCGGGCTTGCGGAGCGCGCGGGCTGTCCGGAAACTTCTTGAGGAATTCCTCGTACAGGCCGGGCGCGCGCGAATCCTTGATGCTCAGCCAGAACGCTTCGTCCGGCGTGAGCGCGGCGGGTGCGGGCGAGGGCGGCTTGGCCTGCGGCGCTTGCCGTGTGAGCCCGACGGCATGCAGCGTGGCGTCAGTCAGGTCGCGCAAGCCGGCGAGCCCGCCGCGCTCGTAGCCGGCGCCGATCGCCAACAGCGCGGCCGGAACGGCCATGATCGCGGCGGCCTTCCTGAGCTTGCTGTCGAGCGCCATGCGCGTTTTCAGCCTTTCAGCGGCACGCCCAGTTGCCCGGCGATATCCTGGATGAACTGCCAGGCCACGCGCCCCGAGCGCGAGCCGCGGGTGGTCGACCACTCGAGCGCGTCGCGGTGCAACGCGTCGGTATCCTTCGCCGGTATCTTGTAGTGTCGCACATAGGCGTCGACCATGGCGAGATATTCGTCCTGGCTGCAGCGGTGAAAGCCGAGCCACAGCCCGAAGCGGTCGGACAGCGACACCTTCTCTTCCACCGTCTCGCCCGGATTGATCGCGGTCGAGCGCTCGTTCTCCATCATGTCGCGCGACATCAGATGCCGGCGGTTGGAGGTCGCGTAGAAGATCACATTGTCCGGCCGGCCCTCGATGCCGCCCTCGAGCAGTGCCTTGAGCGACTTGTAAGACGTGTCGTCGGCGTCGAACGAAAGGTCGTCGCAGAACACGATGAAGCGCCAGTCGCTGCCGCGGATCAGCGCCATCAGGTCGGGCAGGCTTTCGATGTCCTCGCGGTGGATTTCGATCAGCTTGAGCGGACCGCTCTTGCTGTTGCGCGCGAAGGCGGCGTTCACCGCGGCGTGCGAGGCTTTCACCAGCGACGACTTGCCCATGCCGCGCGCGCCCCACAGTAGCGCGTTGTTGGCCGGCAGGCCCTTGGCGAAGCGCTCGGTGTTTTCCATCAGCACGTCGCGCACGCGCTCGATGCCCTTGAGCAGCGACATCTCGACGCGGTTGACGCGTTTGACCGGCGCCAGCCGTTTGCCGTCCGGATGCCAGACGAAGGCGTCGGCCGCGGTCAGGGCGGGCAGCCCGACGGCGCGCGGCGCCAGCCGTTCGAGCGCGGCGGCGACGCGCTCCAGCACGTCGGTTCCGGGCGCTTGCCCGCGCCCGCCGCTCTTGCGCTTCGCCTTCGTCTTGGGTCTCGTCTTGGGTCTTGTCTTGGGCTTGGATTTCGCCATCGGATTCGCGCTTTGCAGGAACCTCGAAAAGTGCGCTGCTCTTAGCTCAGGGCGCGTCGCCCCCGCAAGGCGCAGGCCCCGGCAAGGCCCGAAAAAGCCCGGATTTGAGGGGGATAGCAGCGTTGCAATTGGGCGGGCGGCCGTTATAGTCCGCGCGAATTCGTGCGGCGGGCCTTGGATTCCAAGCGCCCGCCGCTCTCGGCCCTATCGAACGATCCGATCGGACGATCGAAGAGACAAGGAACGGCCATGTTCGTGACGCCCGCATTCGCGCAAGGATCGCTGTTCGGCGGAGGGGCGGGCGGCGAAGGCGGCATGATCATGTCGCTGCTCCCGTTCGTCCTCATCTTCGTCATCATGTATTTCCTGATCCTGCGCCCGCAGCAGAAGCGCGTGAAGTCGCACCAGGAAATGGTCAAGAACGTACGGCGGGGCGACACCGTCATCACCAATGGGGGTCTCATTGGCAAGGTCACCAAGGTGATCGATGACGACCAGATCGAGATCGAGATCGCGGACGACGTGCGCATCCGTCAGTTGCGGACCATGCTCACCGACGTGCGCGCCAAGGGTGAGCCGGTGAAGGACGAAGCCGCGGCCGGCTGAGCGCCGCGGTCTCGCCCGGTACCGTAAAGACGTCATGCTTTATTTCACGCGCTGGAAGGTGGCGGCGATTCTCGGCACGGTGCTGATCGTCGTGCTGTTTGCCGTGCCGAACTTTCTGCCCAAGGCGATGGTCGACAGCTGGCCGGCCTGGGCGCAGCGCCACATCGTGCTCGGTCTCGATTTGCAGGGCGGCTCGCACATCCTGCTCGAAGTCGACTCCAAAGCCGTGCGCAAGGAAATGCTGGAGAACCTGCGCGACGACGTGCGCCGCGTGCTGCGCGAGGCGCGCATCGGCTATACCGGCCTCGTCGTGCGCGGCAACGCCGTCGAGGTGCACATCCGCCAGGGCCATAATTCGGGCGAGGCGGAGGCCAAGCTGCGCACGCTGGTGCATCCGCTCGGCGGCATATTGAGCGCCACCGGCCACAACAATATCGACATCACCGCGCAGCCCAACGACGCCTTCCGCATGGCGGTGACCGATCCCGCCATGCTCGAGCGCGTGCGCCAGGCGGTCGACCAGTCGATCGAGATCGTCAGCCGCCGCATCAACCAGCTCGGCACCGTCGAGCCGCTGATCCAGCGCGAGGGCAACGACCGCATCCTGGTGCAGGTGCCGGGCTTGCAGGACCCGACCCGCCTGAAACAACTGCTCGGCAAGACCGCCAAGCTCGACTTCCGCATGGTCGACACCGGCATCACCCCGCAGCAGGCGCAGCAGGGCCATCTGCCGCCCGACGACGAGATCCTCTACAGTCAGAGCACGCCGAAAGAGCCCTACGTCGTCGAAAAGCGCATCCTGGTTTCCGGCGCCGACCTGACCGACGCACAGCCCGGCTTCGACCCGCGCACCTCAGAGCCGATCGTCTCGTTCCGTTTCAACACCTCGGGCGCGCGCAAATTCGCGCAGGTGACCGAGCAAAATGTCGGCAAGCCCTTCGCCATCGTGCTCGACAACCAGGTGATCTCGGCGCCGGTGATCCGCGAGCCGATCCTCGGCGGCTCGGGGCAGATTTCCGGCCACTTCACCGTGCAGAGCGCCAACGACCTCGCCATCCTGTTGCGCGCCGGCGCGTTGCCGGCGCCGCTCACCATCATCGAGGAGCGCACCGTCGGCCCCGGCCTCGGCGCGGACTCGATCGCGCAAGGCAAGATCTCGTCTTACGTCGGCGCCGCCATGGTGGTGATCTTCATGCTGGTCACCTACGGGCTGTTCGGCCTGTTCGCCAATATCGCGGTCGCGATCAACGTCGCCATGATCTTCGGCGTGTTGTCGATGCTCAACGCCACGCTGACGCTGCCCGGCATCGCCGGCATCGTCTTGACCGTCGGCATCGCGGTCGACAGTAACGTGCTGATCTACGAGCGCATCCGCGAGGAGGTGCGCGGCGGCCGCACCCCGATCAACGCCATCGACGCCGGCTTTTCGCGCGCGCTCGCCACCATTCTCGATTCCAACATCACCACCTTCATCGCCGCCGCGGTGCTGTTCTATATCGGCACCGGTCCGGTGCGCGGCTTCGCCGTCACGCTCGGCGTCGGCATTATCACCTCGCTGTTCACCGCCTTCACCCTGACGCGCCTGATCGTGGCGTTCTGGGTGCGCTGGCGGCGTCCGCAGCGCGTGCCGATCTAGGGGGCGGGAAACAGACCAATGCGCCTGCTTCGCATCGTTCCCGACAATACCAAATTCGATTTCATGCGCTTTCGGCGCTTCAGCTTTCCCATTTCCGCGATCATGTCGATCCTGGCGATCACGCTCTATTTCACGCACGGGCTCAATTTCGGTATCGACTTCAAGGGCGGCCTCTTGCTGGAGGTAAAGACGCAAGCCGCGAAGGCCGATCTCGCCAAGATGCGTGCGACGCTCGGCGGCCTCGGCCTCGGCGAGGTGCAGTTGCAGCAGTTCGGCCCGCCCGACGACGTGCTGATCCGCATCGCCGAGCAGCCGGGCGGCGACGAGGCCCAGCAGGCCGCCGTCAACAAGGTGCGCGCCAACCTGAAGGGCGTGACCTACCGCCGCGTCGAGGTGGTGGGCCCGCGCGTCTCCGGCGAGCTCCTGTCTTACGGCATCATCGGGCTGATCTCGGCGATCTTCTGCATCCTGGTCTATCTCTGGTTCCGCTTCGAATGGCAGTTCGCGCTCGGCGCCATGATCGCCAACGTGCACGATCTGGTGCTGACCGTCGGCTTCATGTCGCTCACGCGCATCGATTTCGACCTGACCAGCATCGCGGCGCTGCTCACCATTCTCGGCTATTCGCTCAACGACACCGTGGTCATCTACGACCGCATCCGCGAAATGCTCCGCCGCTACAAGCGCATGCCGATGGCCGACCTGCTCAATGCCTCGGTCAACCAGACGCTGTCGCGCTCGGTCATCACCCATTTGACCGTGACGCTGGCGCTGCTCGCGCTGCTCCTGTTCGGCGGCGAGGCGATCCATTCCTTCACCGCTACCATGATGTTCGGCGTGGTGCTGGTCGGCACCTATACGTCGGTGTTCATCGCTTCCCCGATCCTGATCTATCTCGCCGTCGGCACCGGGCGCGATGCGCTCAGCGGCGGCGGCGCGGGCGAGGAAAGGGATAACAAGGTGGAAGAGAAGACGGCGGCGACGGTCGAGCCAAAAGAAGAGCCGAAGCCGGCGCCGGCGCCGCGCCGCTCGGGCAAGCCGCGCCGGCGTAAATAGTCCCGCGCACGGTCCCGAAAAAGCCTGTCCCGGGCTTGACCCGGGATGGGAACCGGTTTTCGGATAAGACCATGCGCAACGTAAACAAACCGAGCGGGTTCGGTTTCGACGACCGGCATCTGCCGGCGCCGGCGCAGATCGACGCCTACGGCAATGGCGGCTTCCGCTTTGCCGGCATGTCGCACCGCGGTTCGCTCTTGTGCTTTCCCGACGGCATTTGGGCCTGGCCGGTCGGCGCGCTTTCCGAGCTGAGCGAGGAAATGCTGGCGCCGGCATTCGCGCGCGCCGAGCGGCTCGACTTCTTCCTTGTCGGCACCGGACGCGATCCGCTCGCGCTGCCGGCCTCCTTGCGCGAGCGCTTCCACGCCGCCGGGCTTTCGGTCGATGCCATGACGACGGCCGCGGCGGTGCGCACCTACAATATTCTGCTGGCCGAAAACCGCCGCGCCGGCGCGGGGCTGATTGCGGTGGAATAATAAACCGTCATTCCGGGGCCGGCCGAAGGCCGGAACCCGGAATCCATACGCCGCAGCACCGGGGTTATGGATTTCGGGTTCGCGGGCTTGCGCCCGCACCCCGGAATGACGGACCGTAAATACATGCCCTCCGCCTTCGATCATTGCGCCGCGCTGGTGCGCGAACTGGACCGCGACCGCTATCTGTCGGCGCTGTTCGCGCCGGCGCATCTGCGCCCCGGCCTGCACGCGCTCTATGCCTTCAATGCCGAGATCGCGCGCGTACGCGAGGTCGCGCGTGAGCCGATGCCGGGCGAGATCCGCCTGCAATGGTGGCGCGAGGTGCTGGCCGGCGAGCGGCTCGGCGAGGCGAGGGGCCATCCGGTGGCGGCGGCGCTCACCGAGACGCTGCTGCGCCATAAGCTCGCGCGCGAGCCGCTCGCGCAGCTCATCGACGCGCACGCGTTCGATCTCTACCAGGAGCCGATGAGCTCGCTCGGCGACTTGACGCGCTACGCTGTGCAGACCGAGGGCGTGGTGTTCGGCTATGCCTGCCGCATCCTCGGCGCCGACGAGCAGGCGATCGGCAACCGCGTGATGAACGCCGGCACCGCTTACGGCATCGCGCAGGCACTCTCCCACCTCGCGCACCATGCCGCGCGCCGCCAGCTTTACGTGCCGCTTCTTTTATTGACCCAGCACGGCGTCGACCGCGAAACGGTCTTTGCGCGCCAGCCGACGGATTCTTTAAGCGCCGCGCTCGCCACCTTGCGCGCACGCGCGCGCTGGTATCTCGGCCTGGCCGGCGGGCAGCCGGCCCCGCGCGCGATCGTGCCGGCGCTGCTGCCGCTTGCGCTCGTCGGGCCGACGCTTGCCCGCATGGAGGGCAGTGGCGATCCCTTTGCGGTGCCGCCGCTGCCGGCCTGGCGCCGGCAATGGATCGTCTGGCGCGCCGCGCGCAAGCCGGAGCGGATTTTCCAACAGTAAAGCGCGGCGCGCGGACCGCTGCCGGACGAAAACCCTGCAAAATCAACGCCGAAAAAATACAAAAAACTTATCCCCGGTCTGAAAAGTGCGCGGATAATGCCCGCGTCCTGCTCGGCAGAGGGCGTCATCTAGAGGCGTCTTGATGATGGGGCAGGGCGCGGCGCCCGCGGGCGGGAGATGAACGCTCCTCCCGCACTCGGGCGGCGCCGGGGCTCCGCCCGGGACCACTAGGGGTCCCTGCCAGGAGCTGGCTGACGATGAACTGCTCCCGGTTGAGCGGTTCATGGGCAAAGCGCGGCCCGGCGCCGGAGTGAGAACGCCGCGATGGCGCGCCGAAAGGCGCCACACCTTCGCAAGAAGGTGTGTCCATCGAGAATGGCTGCGCCGGACGGCGCGCCATCCCCCTCCGCTTTGGAGGGGACGGAAAAGGAGAAGACGGCGTACCCCGCGCCGCAAACAATAGGGGCGGCGGAGCGTTGGCTATTTCAGGGATCGGATGTCGGAATCTAGATACTCACTCCGCCGCGTCGGCCTGGACGCCGCCCATCCAGCGCGCCAGATCCGCAAGCGCCCGCGCACTGAGCGCCTGCTTGCGCGCCATGTTCTTGGCCGAGCCGCGGCCGAACTTGCGCGCATCGTCGGGATCGTAAGGCGCGGGCTCGGCAAGCGGCGGGAACAGACCGAAATTCACGTTCATCGGCTGGAACGAGGCGGGCCCCGCGTCGATGGTCTCGATATGGCCGCCGGTGATATGCGCGAGCAGCGCGCCGTGCGCCGTGGTCGCTGGCGGCGCGACGATCGGCTCGCCGCGCCGCGCGGCCGCCGCGAAGCGCCCGGCCAGACCGCCGATCGCCGCCGACTCCACATAGCCCTCGCAGCCGGTGATCTGCCCCGCAAAGCGCCAGCGGGTATTCGCCTTCAGCCGCAGCGTATCGTCGAGCAGCGCGGGCGAGTTGAGGAAGGTGTTGCGGTGCAGGCCCCCCAGCCGCGCGAACTCGGCATTCTGCAAGCCGGGAATGCTGCGGAAAATGCGGCTCTGCTCGCCGTGCTTCAGCTTGGTCTGGAAGCCGACCATGTTGAACAGCGTGCCGAGCTTGTTGTCTTGTCGCAGCTGCACCACCGCGTAGGGCTTCACGCCGGGCGCGTTCGGATTGGTCAGCCCGAACGGCTTCATCGGCCCGTGCCGCAGCGTTTCGATCCCGCGTTCGGCCATCACTTCGATCGGCAGGCAGCCGTCGAAATAGGGCGTCGACGCTTCCCAGTCGTGGAACGAGACCTTGTCGCCCGCGATCAGCGCCGTCACGAACGTTTCGTATTGCTCGCGCGTCAGCGGGCAATTGATGTAGTCGGCGCCCGAGCCGCCCGGGCCCCGCCTTGTCGTAGCGCGACTGGAACCAGGCCTGACTAAAATCGATCGAGTCGCGATGCACGATCGGCGCGATCGCGTCGAAGAAGGCGAGCGCGTCTTCGCCGGTCAGCGCGCGGACATTCGCGGCGAGATCGGGCGAGGTGAGCGGGCCGGTCGCGATAATCACGCTGTCCCAGTCGTCGGGCGGCAGCGCGACTTCGCCGCGCGCGAGCGTAACGCGCGGGTGCGCTTCCAGCGCCGCCGTCACCGCGGCGGAAAAGCCCTCCCGGTCGACGGCCAGCGCGCCGCCCGCCGGCACCTGGTTGGCGTCGGCCGCGTGCATGATCAGCGAGCCGAGCCTGCGCATTTCCTCATGCAGCAGCCCGACCGCGTTGCGCGCGGCGTCGTCCGAACGGAACGAGTTCGAGCAGACCAGCTCGGCATAGCCGCCGGTCTTGTGCGCGGGCGTTGCGCGTTCGGGCCGCATCTCGTGCAGCGTCACCGGCACGCCGGCCTGCGCAAGCTGCCAGGCGGCCTCGGAGCCGGCGAGGCCTCCGCCGATGACATGGACGGGTTTGGGCGTCATGGCGGCAAACTAGGGGTGGGACCCCCGCCTAGCAACCGGCCAATTTTTCGTGGCGCATGGCCTTATCCGAAAACCGGTTCCCACTTTTCGGGGCCATGCGCATACGAAAACGCCCGCCAAAGGCGGGCGTTTCGAAATCGACGGGTTCCGCGATTAGCCGTGGTGAGTAGCGCTCCAGGCCACGCGCTGGATGTCGGACCGGCTGATGCCGATATCGGCAAGCTCGCGGTCGCCGAGCGCCTGCAGTTCGCGGACGGAGACGTTGTAACGGTGCCACTCGCGGAAGAAGCGGACAAAGGTGGCAAGCATGGCAGTAACCTCTTTCTTTCCTTTTGGCCGGCCGTGCGGCCGGTTCGTTCTGCGCGCAAAATAAGGATTTGCGGCCGTCTGAAAACAGCCAATGTTGCGTCGCAGCAATGCAAAATGCGCATGGCTTAAACAACTGATTTTTAAGGATAACAACCATTTTGTTACAGTGGAGCCCAGAAAAACATGACCGCCGTGGAGAAACCGACCGAATCGGCTTGTTTCGGCCGGAATTGTGTAAATTGGCCATGCGCCGGCCGGGGGGCGTAGCCATGTCAGCGATGAGTCGAGCCGTGATTGCGCGGGCCGGGTAGGGCGCGTTGCAGGGCGAAGCACAGCCGCGGCCGCTCGACCGCCGCGTCGTCATCACGGCGCTCGGCGCGGCCCAGATCCTGGCCTGGGGTACTTCGTTCTATTTTCCGGCCGTGTTCGCCGGGCCGATCGTGCGCGACACCGGCTGGTCGCTCGGCATGGTGGTCGGCGGCACCTCGCTCGGGCTGCTGGTCGCCGGGCTGATCTCGCCGCAGGTCGGACATTTGATAGCGCGCCATGGCGGGCGGCCGGTGCTGCTGGCGAGCTCGCTGTTCTATGCCGTCGGCCTGGTCGGCGTGGGACTATCGTCGGCGCTGCCGGTTTATCTTGCCGCCTGGGTGCTGATCGGCCTTGGCATGGGCACCGGCCTCTACGATGCGGTGTTCGCCGCGCTCGGGCGCATGTATGGCAGCCAGGCGCGCCAGCCCATCACCAATCTCACGCTGTTCGGCGGGTTCGCCAGCACCATCTGCTGGCCGTTCAGCGCCTTCATGATCGACCATGTCGGCTGGCGCGCCGCCTGTCTGGTCTATGCCGGCTTGCATATTGCCGTAGCGCTGCCGCTGCAGATGGCGGTCGTGCGGCCGGCCAAGCGGATCGCCGACGCGCCCACTGCGGACAATGGCGCAGCGCCGAAAGACAGCGCGCCCATCGCCAGGGAGGGAATGATCTTCGCGCTGCTCGCGGTGGTGCTGTCGCTCGCCGCCGGCATCGGCTCGATCGTGGTGGTGCACCTGTTGATCTTCCTGCAGGCGCGCGGCGTCGACTACGCGCTGGCGGTCTGGCTCGGCACGCTGTTCGGGCCGGCGCAGGTCGGCGCGCGGGTGGTGGAGCGGCTTTTCGGCGCGCGCTATCACCCGATCTGGACCATGGTCGGCTCCTGCGCGCTGATGGCGGCGGGGCTTCTCATGCTCTCCGGCGGCTTCCCCGTGCTGGTGCTGACCATCCTGATCTACGGCGCCGGCTACGGCATATCGTGGATCGGACGCGGGACCCTGCCGCTGGCGCTGTTCGGGCCGGCGCGCTTTCCGCGCCTGATGGGCAAGCTCGCCTTCCCGAGCCTGATCGTGCAGGCGCTGGCGCCGTCGGCCGGCGCGCTGCTGATCGAGGCGAGCGGCGTCAACCTGACGCTCGCCGGGCTGACCGCGCTGGCGCTCGTCAATCTGGCGCTGATCGGGGTGTTGTGGTGGCTATGCCGTCTCAGCGCTGCTGAAGCGTGAGCGCGGGATGGCCGGGACCGGAGTCTTGCTGGCTGTGCGCCGCGCTCAAGGAAAACGCCATACCGAGCAGCGCCAAGGCAAAAAGACTGATGGCAAATCGCATTAAGATCATGACACATGCCGCCCTGTTGAAACGTTGTTGCCTGATAGAAAGCGCTTGGGGGCCGGAAAGTTCTGTGATCTGCGTCAAGATTTGTCGCATTCCGGCTCGGGACCGCCTGTAACGAGGAAGCCGATGGTATTGCCGCTGCAGATGCTGTTTTTCGAGGACCTTTCGGTCGGCTTGACCGAGCGGTTGACCAAAACCGTCGACTCCGCCGACGTGGTCGGTTTTGCCGAGGTAACCGGCGACCGCAACCCGATCCATCTGTCCGAACATTTCGCCGCCAAGACGCCGTTCGGCACCCGCATCGCGCACGGTCTCTACACGGCAAGCCTCATCTCGGCGGTGCTCGGCACGCGGTTGCCCGGCCCTGGCGCGGTCTATATTTCGCAGACGCTCAACTTCCGCGCTCCGGTCAAGATCGGCGATACCGTGGAAGTCTCGGTGACGGTTGCCGAGCTGATGCCGGAGAAAACCCGCGCGCGGCTTGCCTGCACCTGTACGGTCGGCGACGAAGTCGTGCTCGACGGCGAGGCCTGGGTCAAAGTGCCGTCGAAGGAGGCCGGCGGCCGCCCGCCGCCGCGCATCTAGTGCAAAACCCGAAGCCGCGATCAGCTTCCCGGCGGCGGCGCGAAGAAGCAGCGCATGGCGCCGTCCGGCCGCTTGCAACGCCAATAGGCGCCGTCGGGCGAGGGCAGAGCTTGGCTGTAGGGGATATTCTCGTCGACCTGCTGCCTCACCGTCGGTCCGTCGTTGATGTTGCCGGTGACGGCCTCGCCGTAGGTCACCGTACCGACGATCGAATAGCCGCCTTTCACGGTGTGCACGGCCTGCGGATTGACGACACCGCAATCTTCCGCGCCACAACACCATTCGCCCGCCGGATTGCGGTAGGCGCCTTGGCTGATCCAGATGTCGTGAGCGAGGGCAGCTGTCGTGACGAGGGAAACGCCGATGGCGAAGAAAGAGCGCATGAGAACGCGCGGCATGGGTGGCCTCCGTCAAAACCTCCCCGGCGCGGCTATTGTCTCCTGCCTCCCCTCGCGTCTCCTCAATTGGATCGCCGCCGGTTTGTTCCAAGCGGTCGATCTCGTTTGAGCCCTGCATTGTCCAACCGTTGACCACGCGGCTTTGTGATCGGTTGTGACGAATCGAGGCCTGCTCAAAATGCTAGCACGATCCCATGGATTCGGTAGGTAGAATTGTGCGGTGCCGCATGAGCGGAATGCATTGCTCGGGTATGGCGGCTGGCATGCCCTTACCGGCCCGGCGGCGGCGTGGTAGGCGCACGTCATGACGGCCACGAAATCGTCGAAAGCCCCGAAGTCGTCTTGGCAGCTCTGGCGCGACCGCCGCGGACGCCTGTCGTGGCTGAGAATAGCGGCCCTGGCGCTGTTGCTGCTGCCGGTCGCCAAGGCGCTCTATGACGCCGGCGCCATCTATCACGGCGCCCGCCCGCTCAACGACATGATCCACCGCGCCGGCTTCTGGGCGCTCGTCTTCCTCGGCGTCGCGCTGGCGGTGACGCCGTTCCGCCGCATCGCGCGCTACGGCAATCTGATCGAGGTGCGGCGCATGCTGGGCGTCGGCGCCTTCTGCTATATCGCCGCGCATTTGCTGCTGTTCGTCGCCGACCAGATGTTCGATCTCGGCAAGGTAGTGCACGAGATCACCCATCGCTGGTACCTGATCGTCGGCGCCACCGCTTGGCTTGGCCTGGCCGTGCTCGCCGTCACCTCGACCGACGGCATGCAGCGCCGGCTGGGCGGTCTGCGCTGGCGGCGTCTGCACAAAATCGTCTACGCCATCGCGCTACTCGCGCTCATCCATTATTTCCAGCAGACCAAGGCCGATGTCACCGTGCCGGTGTTCGCCGCCGGGCTGTTCCTCTGGCTGATCGCGTATCGCGTGCTGGCTTGGTGGCAGGAGACGAGCGAGCTGTCCTCGCTTGCGCTGTTCGGCCTGAGCGTGATGGTGGCGGTCTTGGTCTTCGTCGGCGAAGCGATCGGCATCGGCATTGCCTTCCATGTCTCGCCCTTGCGGGTCCTGGCGGTCGATTTCGATTTCAGCGCCGGCATCAGGCCCGGCTGGGAAGTGCTCGGCGCCGGGCTTGCGGTGGTAGCGCTCGATGTGCTGCGATCGCGCTGGAACAGGCGCGCGCCGCGCGCCCGCGCGGTCGCCGCGGAGTAGCGCGTGATCCCTGAAAAGTGGGTACCGGTTTTCGGATAAGATCACGCGCAAGCATAGGGGAGCTTCATGGCAGTCTTTGTCGTTGCGCACGGCGCCTGGTCGGCCGGCTGGGTGTGGAAGAAGATGCATCCGCTGATGACCGCGCGCGGCCATCGCCTGGTCACGCCGACCTATACCGGCGTCGGCGAGCGCGCCCATCTCGCCAATCCCGACATCGATCTCGAAACGCATATCGCCGACATGCTGGGCGTGCTCGAGATGGAGGATCTGAGCGAGGTCAACCTGATCGGCCATTCCTACGGCGGCATGGTGGCGACCGGCGTCGCGGACCGTGCGCGCGCGCGCGTCAAGCAGCTCATCTATCTCGACGCCTTCGCGCCGCAGGACGGCGAGGCGTTGTTCGATCTGGTGTCGCCCGCCATGCGTGCGCAACGGGCGACCGGCTCGGACGGCTGGCGCATTCCACCAACGCCGATGCCCCCCGACACGCCCCAGGAGGATGTCGCCTGGTGCATGCCGCGCCGGCTGCCGCAGCCGGCCAAGACCTTCGCGCAGAAGCTTCATCTGAAGAACGGCGCGCTCACGCTGCCGCGCTACTACATTTACTGCACGCGCTTCGGGCCGGAAGACCGCTTCCGTCCATTCTATGAGCGCGCCAAGCGCGAGGGCTGGGGCAATTGCGAGATCGACGCCAGCCACAATCCGCACGTCACCTGTCCGGACGTGTTGGCCGACTTGCTCACCCGCATCGCGCTCTAAATCTTGCGGCTGTCATAGGCCCAGTGCAGCAGCGCCTGGCGCTGGCGCTTGCGGCAGGTGAGGTCGCCCGGTTCGCAATTCTTTTGCACTTGGCGGACGTGACGGCGGATCGCCTTCCAGCGCTTGATCTGGCGCGCATCCTCCTGCGGCATGCGGCGGCCCAGGTAATAACGGCAATACCACTGAAACCAGCCGCGCGGATCGTCCGGATGGATCCAGCCCTTGCGCTTCCATTCCGACAGGGGCTGGCTGGCGTCGACGCCGAAGAAATTGAGCGCGCAGTCGCGGCCTTTCGGCGCGAGCTTGGCGCGCGCGAACCAGCTCTTGGGGAATTCGCGCCGGCAGTCCGTCATGTATTTGCCGCAGAACACGCCGAGGCGGAGCATCTCCGCCGGCGTCAAATGCGGCTTGAATTCGGGGTCGAAGCCACGGCCGACGGGCGCACTCAGCACGTAGCGATAGCCCTTCTGCATCTTGTCGTTGACGGTGACGGCGCGCTTGCGCATGGGCCGAGAGCCTTAGAGGGCGGCTTGCGCCACATCAAGGCGGAACCGCGCCGTCATGCCCAGAATTCACGCCAATGATCGGTGGAGACGGCCATGGCGAAAATCATGATCGTGGTGGGCCATTCGATGGCCGACAGCTATTGCGAGGCGTTGGGCGAGGCCTATCGGCGCGGCGCCGAAGAGGGCGGCCACGAGGCGCAGCTTTTTGCGCTTGCCCGTATGAGCTTCGATCCCATTTTGCGCGAGGGTTACCGGCGCGAGCAGCCGCTCGAGCCCGATCTGGCGACGGCGCGCCGGGCTTTGCAGGCGAGCGACCATCTGGTGTTCGTCTTTCCGCTCTGGTGCGGCGATATGCCGGCGATCCTCAAAGGCTTCATTGAGCGCATCCTGCAACCCGACATGATGGCGATCGCCGCGTCCGGCGGTAAGGCGAGCGCGAAAATACTCAAAGGAAAGACGGCGCGCGTGATCGTGACCATGGGCATGCCGGGCTGGTTCTATCGCTGGTATTTCGGCGCTCATGCGCTCAAGTTGCTCCGCCGCAATATCCTGCAATTCACCGGGGTGCACCCGGTACGCGCCACCATCCACGGCATGATCGAATCGGTGAGCGACGACACGCGCAAGGAATGGCTGCGCGAGACGGAAGCGCTCGGCCACCGGGCGAACTAGGCCCGCCGGCGCTCGGCGGCCGGCAGCGCGTTGCTGGCGAGCTTCGGCGCCGGCTTGAGATGGGCGGCGGCTTTGACCAGCGGGTCGATCAGCTCGCCCTTGACGGTGTGCGCGTCCGGATTGTCGGCGAAGCCGAATGTGAGCGGCTCGCGCTCCTTCTGCGGTACGTAGAGCGTGCCGAACATCCAGTCCCACAGCGCGAGACAACTGCCGAAATTCTTGTTGAAGTGTTTGGGATCGCCGGAGTGGTGCACCTGATGATGCGCCGGCGACACGAACACGCGGCCGAGCGCGCCGGTAAACGCAATCCACACATGCGTATGCTGCAAATGGACATAGGCGTGGATGAACACGACCAGGATGATGTTGGTGTCGTTGATGGCGTATTGATAGGCCGTGTTGCCGAACATGTAATTGCCGACGCCGCTGGCGACCGCCGCCGAGACGGCGAGGATGTTGGCGAAGATCCAGGCATAGACCGGGTGGACGCGAAAATTGGTGAGCGGCGTCAGCACTTCGGCGGTGTGATGCACTTTGTGGAATTCCCACAACAGCGGCACCTTGTGGCTGAGCCAGTGATTGAACCAATAGCCGAGCTCGTAGGCGAGAAACAGCATGACCGTGATGACGCCGCGGCTGACGACGACGGGAAGCGCCGACGGTGCGACCGGGCCGAACAGCGCGACGAGCCCCGAGACGATGCCATTGCCGATGAACTGATAGGACAGCACCGCCCAGCCGAACACGATGCCGGCCATGAACACGTTGAAGAAAAGATAGAAGATGTCGGCCTGGTTGGAGGGGTGCGCGACGAGCCAGCGCGGAAACAGCGCGCGCAGGATGGTGCGCGCCCGCACGCGCCGCCCGCGCCGGACGCGCTGCGCCACGAAGAACAGCGCGGCGACCGTGAAAGCCACGAACAGCGAGGTCAGCGAGAAATGCGAGCCGAGCGAGAAAAAGACCTCGCGGCACTGGTGTAGAAAAAACTCGATGCCGGCCGCGAAATTCAAGGCGCACTCCGGTAGCGCTAAGTGGACGGCCCAATGTCTTACCGGAAAGTAAATTTTGCGTTAGGCGCATTCCCCAGCCGGAAACGCGCGTATATAAAGCGCTTCCCGCCCACCGCCCGAGACAGGAACATTTCCAATGGCCGCCCTCACGCTCTATCACATCGCGCCCTCGCGCTCGTCCATCGCGTTGTGGATGCTGGAGGAGGTGGGCGAGCCCTACGAGATCAAGCTGCTCAAGATGAGCGAGGGCGACAACTTGAAGCCCGACTATCTCGCCATCAATCCGCTCGGCAAGGTGCCGGCGCTCAAGCACGGCGAGGCGGTCGTCACCGAAGTTGCGGCGATCTGTACCTATCTGGCCGACGAATTCCCGGCCGCCAAGCTCAACGTGCCGGTCGGCACGCCGCGGCGCGGGCTTTATCTCAAATGGCTGTTCTTCGGGCCGAGCGTGATCGAGCCGGCCATGACCGACCGCGCCTTTCCGCGCAAGGAGACGCCGCGTGCTTCCGCGCTCGGCTGGCGCGACTTCGACACGGTGCTCGACGTGGTGGCGGACGCGCTCAAGCCCGGCCCCTACCTGATGGGCGAGCAGTTCACCGCCGCCGACGTGGTGATCGGCGCGGGCCTTCGTTATGGGATGATGTTCAAGATGATTCCAGAGCGGAAGGAATTTTCCGACTACGTCGCGCGTTTCGCCGCGCGTCCGGCGGCGCAGCGTGCGGCCGCCAGGGATAAGGAGCTGGGCGGCAACTGAGGCGTTACGCGCTCGCAGCGCGTGCGCAGATGTCGCCGCCGCGCGGGCAACCGGGGGCCCGTCGGACTTGCGCAGGATGTCAGATGCGCGGGATGGCCGCGGCGTGGCGGTCGGCGTTGCGTGCCCGCCAGTAGCGCGCGCGCAGGCGCGGCGCCACCCACCAGGCGACGGGGGCGGCAAGAATCAAGCTTGCCAGCACGACGGCCAGAATGCCGAGCCAGGCGTGCGAGCGCAGGCCGGGCACGCTGAGCACGAAAATCAGACCGGCGCCGAACATGACGGCGTTGGTCATGGCGTAGACGAGCGCGGCGATGCCGGCGCGGGTCTTGGTGTTGCGTTTCATGGAACTGCCTTTCCGGTTCCAGTTTCCTCCGAGTCAACTCGGGCGGCGGGAGGCTGGTTCCGGGGGTTATTTCTTGCCGAGCGAGAGGCTGTTGAGCACCTTGGACAGCGCCGCGGTCTCGCGCGCATTCATGCCGGGCTGCGTCACGGTCCACACCTGCGCCCAGGTGGCGGGGGCGAGCTTGAACAGCACGATGCGGGCGCGGCGCGACAGGCTGCGCGGCGACGGCAGCTCGCCGTAGAACGCGATGCCGCGATAGCGCACGACGCCGTCGGTGCCAGCGAGGCGCTCGGGCTCCTGCTTGTCCTCCATCTTGATGCCGGCGATCTTGGCCACCTTGCCGACGACTTCGCGTTCCGGCGCACCGCGCAATTTGGGATCGGTGAGGATGGCGAGATAGATCATCGCGTGATTGTCGGGCGGCACCAGCAACAGCCCGCCGCGCTTGTCGGTAGTGGTGGTCCAGCCGGGCGGCAGATCGATGGTGAAGACGTGCGCGCCGCTTTTGGGAAAGTGCAGGGGGGCGGCCGCGGCCGGCGCGGCGAAGAGCGCAGCAATCAGCAGAAAGAACAGACGGCGCATGACGGCCCCCGCAGGCGACGGGGGACATGATCGCCAGATTCTCAGCGCGAGTCTACGAAGCGCCGCCTCAGACCGAGCGGGTGGGCTCGGAGGCGAGCGGGGAGGGCTCGGCCGCGATCTTCTTGCGCCAGGCCTCCGGCATGCGGCAGCCGCCGACGCACCAGGCGAGCGGCGCCGTCACGATCAGGCTGCCGACGGTGAAGGCGGCGAGCCAGAAGCCGGCATTCTTCTCGAGCGGCGGGAAGATCGTCACCGCATAGACCGCGGCGGTGAACACGACGATGTTGAGCGTGGTGTAGAACAGGAGGCCGAGCTGGCAGCGGGATTTGAGCGTCATCGAAGCAAGCCTTTCGTTTCGTCCCTTTTCTCGTCCCCGACGGCGAGGTTTTCCCCGCTCCGCGGGCGGCCGCTGGGGCCGCCGTTACATAGGCATATCTGCATGTGTTCGAGCCAATGTTGAGCAAAAACCGGTTCCGAATGCAACCTTTGTCTAAGGGCCGCCGGCTGGGATAGCGTTCCTGGGGACGGGGCCGGCCGGACGGCGCGGGAGAGCCTTGCGGCGCCGGCGGCAAGCCACGGGGGGCGGACATGGGCACAGACATGGCCACGGACATCGCCAAGGCCACGCTGCGCATTGCGCTTGCGCTCGCGCTCATCGCGGCGGCGGCGCCGGCAGAGGCCGCGAGCTTCAGCTTCAAGAGCGAGGTCAAGCCGGCGCAATACACGCGCACCATCGCCGGCGAGCTGGCGCTGCCGAAGGGCAAGGGGCCGTTCCCGGCGGTGATCTTCCTGCCGCCCTGCAACGGCATCCGGCCGGCGGTCAAGCGCGGGCTGGAGGCGCACGCGGCGGCGCTGACGCAGGCCGGCTTCGCCGTGCTTTATTTCGACAGCATCCGCGCGCGCGGCATGCAAGGGGGCGAAGCCTGCGGCGGGCGCTTCATGATCCCGGGGCTCAACGCCATGGCCGACGACGCCTTCAACGCCAGGACGGCGCTGGCGCGATCGCCCAAGATCGACGGCGACAATATTTTCGTCGCGGGCGAGAGCCTGGGCGCGATGGCGACGGTGCGCGTGTCGACCAAGGCCTTCGCGCGCCACGACGGCGCCTATCGCGCGGCGGCCGCCTGGTATCCCAAATGCAACGACGTGATGGGGGCGGAGCTGAAATCGCCGCTCTTGGTGCTGGGCGGCAGCGCCGACGACTGGACGCCGCCGAGCAACTGTCTGCGCGCCAAGCGGATGAAGCTCGTCAGCGGCGCCGACTACGAGGTGATCGTGGCCGACGGCGCGCGCCACGGCTTCGACCAGCCGGGGCCGAGCCACCGCTACCACGGCCACCTGCTCGCCTACGACGCCAAAGCCACCGCGGCCGGGCGCAAGGCGATGATCGCGTTCTTCAAGGCGCATTTGAAGAAGTAGCGCGGCAGAGCCCGTAGCCCGCATGGCGCGAAGCGGAATGCGGGGCGGCCCCTCCCGGATTTCGCTGCGCTCCATCCGGGCTACACGTGCTTCGTCGGCTGCGCGCTGCGGCGCGCGCGCGCGAGCCAGGCCTCGTAAGCCGCGATGTCGTCCGGCGCCTCGGCGCGCACCTCGTCATAGCCGAGGCCCCGTTGCTTGCCTTCGAACAGCGCGGCGAAGCCGCAGCCGGCCGCTTGCGGCACCAGCGGCGCATAGCGGTCGGTGCAGGCGATCGGATCGCGCCGGCATTGGCGCGCGCGGCGGCAGGCGGGCTTGCCGCACAGCGCCCAGAGGCGAAGCATGTCGGCGGTCCAGCGCAGGGTCGCGGTGTCGTTGTCGGGATCGACGTCGGTGGTTTGCATTTTGGATGTCCTTTGAGTTGTTGCGGTGATGCTTGCTCCCTCTCCCCTTGTGGGAGAGGGTGGCGCGCGCGGGAGCGATAGCGGAGCGCGCGCCGGGTGAGGGGTCAGTGCCTCACTGGGACTCCGGCCCCCTCATCCGCCTTCGCTCGGCTTCGCCTCCGCGAAGGCACCTTCTCCCACAAGGGGAGAAGGAAGCGAGATTGCCGCGCGTGCGTCATTCCAATCTCGCCGTCGTGTTCATTCATTCGGGCAAACTCCGTCCTTCTCGCGGCGCGCAATGCGCCCGAGGCATGCTCCCCGTTTGCCCCCGGGGCGGGGTCATTTCCCGAGCCGACAGGGGGCCCGGGGGAGTCGACCCCCGCCAAAGAGACGAGGGGGACGGCGCGCCGTCAGGCGCAGCCTGTCCTTTCAGTGCGCGCCTCTCGTTGTCGGAGAGACGCGGCGCCTTTCGGCGCGCCGTCCAGCGTCTTTCACGGCGCCGGGCCGCGCTTTGCCCGTGGTTCGTGCCGCCCCGCCTTCGTCCCGGATTTCGCGGCGCCTTTCGGGTCAACCGCTCCATCCGGGTCTCGGGCGGGCCTTCACGGCCCACCGTCAGCGAGCTCCTCGCGGGGACCCGTAGTGGTCCCGGGCGGAGCCCCGGCGCCGCCCGAGTGCGTGGTTTGCGAGACCACGCCCGCGGGCGCCGGCCCGCTCCCCACGAGCCGGCGCAACCGGTTCGTGCCCCTCATGGGGAGCGGGCAGGGTGGAATATGGTCCTAGATTATGGTGGAATTATGTCCTAGTAGGACTTTTTGCAGGGATAGCCAGGGCGTGAGGCAAGCTGTAGCCCGCATGGAGCGAAGCGGAATGCGGGATGGGCCGATCCCGGATTTCGCTGCGCTTTATCCGGGCTCAGGTAGCCGCGCACCTTAGGTGGCAAGCCGGTTTGATTCAAATCGGCCGGGAGTTCGCGCCGGAAAAATAAACGATGCGACTCTAACGCTGGCGATTGCGCACCGGCGGCACACTGCGCCGGCAGGCGCGGGCGTCGCTCGTCCCGGCTGAACAGGAGAATCGTATGAACACGCGCCTGCTGTGGTGGCTCTCAATCCCGGTCTTGGCTTTGGCGATGCTCGTCGGGGCTTCGCTGGTCGGAGCGGCCGCGCCGGCTGAGGCCCAACAGGCTTGCGCGCGGCTGGTGATCACCGGCCACCCATCCTATCCGCCGGTTGCCTGGGCCGCGCAGGGCAAAATCGTCGGCGCCGCGCCCGCGCTGGTGAGCGCCATCGCCACCAAACTCGGCGTCAAGGACGTTATGTCGAAGGACTTCGGGTCGTGGGAGGGCGCCCAAGATGCGGCGCGCAAGGGCGAGGCCGACGTAATCTTCGGCATCTTCAAGAATGACGCGCGCGCGCAATATCTCGACTTCATCGCGCCGCCTTTCATGGCCGATCCGGTGGCGATCGTGGTGCGCAAGGGCGACGGTTTTGCCTACGGCGAATGGCGCGACCTCAAGGGCCGCAAGGGCGTGACCAACGCCGGCGAGAGCTACGGCGACAAATTCGACGCCTACATGGGATCAGAGCTCACCGTGGCGCGCGCCGATGGCGTCGACAAGGGCTTCGCGGCGCTACTCGCGCAGAAGGCCGATTACATGATCATCGGGCTCTATCCCGGCCGCGACGAAGCCAGACGGTTGGGGCTAGCCAGCAAGGTCGCGTTCCTGCCCAAGGAGATTTTGTTGTCGGCGATGTATGTCGCCTTCTCCAAGCGATCTAAATGCGCGGGGCTGAAGGCGGAGTTTGCCAAGGAGATCAAGAGCGCGGTCGACAACGGGACGGTGCGCCGATTGCTGGAAGCGGCGGACAAGAGGGCGGGGCGATAGGGGGCGGCGCATGAAGGCGACGCGCCGTTCAGGCTCGCGGTCGGGGCCCGCGGGAGAGCGAGGCGAAGGGGATTTACGGGAGGGTGAGGGTGGTTTTGGGGAAATTTTCGGTCGGCTTTATCAAAATCCGGTTGAAGAAAGAATATTCACCGGATACAACTATTCGTTGAGGCGCGACGCGGCGCTCTAAGAAGAAAGGCATGGCCGCAAATTTTTGGAGACCTTTTCAATGACCATTGTTGTCACTGCGAAAGTTACAGACGGAATTGTTTTGGCGGCAGATAGTGCCGGCACGTTTGTCGGTGCGGATGGAGCGCCGATAAAAATATACAATAATGCAAACAAGGTCTTTAACCTCCGAAAGGTCTGGCCGATTGGCGCATTGGTTTACGGCGCCGGTGGCATTGGCGCGTCGTCCTTGGAAACGTTGTCAAAAGATCTTCGAGTACGGCTTTCAAATCCCGCCGATGGCGAGTACGGCCTCGACGAAGCCACCTATACAATTGAAGAAGTCGCGCAGAAAGCAAAACGCTTCTTGTTCGATGGCGTATACCGTGCGGCATACCACGAACCACCTGAAGGTTTCTTTATGGGATATCGAATATGCGGATATTCGGCAGGCTCGTCGCTCGCTGAAGTGTGGGAATTTGCGATAGATGGCCGCGAATGCATCGGACCGAATTTAATTCAAGGTGAGGATGATTTTGGACTGAGATGGGCTGGGGAGAATGAGGCGTTGGATAGGCTTATCTTGGGAACAAGTGGTGAAATAGAGCCGTTTCTCGTCGAAAAGGGGCTCGATCCGACCGCGGCGCACGAGGCCTATTTAGAACTTATTAGGCGAATTGGCGCAGGACTTGTAATACCAGCAATGCCAATCCATGATGCGATAGACGTCGCTCGTTTCGCAGTTGAAACTGCGGCTAAATTCGCGAGGTATGGGCTAAGGCCTGAAACAATTGGGGGGCCAACTGAGTTGGCAGCCATCACTAAGTACGAGGGCTTTAAGTGGGTCGCCCGCAAACATTATTATACTGCTGACCTAAACCGAGAGACAAATCATGGCAGGTAGTTCCAGATTCCTTGGCTGTGCGTCGACAGCGGCTCAGGCAGCTAACACTTCGACTTCGGTTCCAGTGAAGTCTCAAACAGGCGACTACGTCGCCCAGCGTCAACTCGATCAAAAGGTCGATGTTTCTGCTAAGTCGATCCCCTCAAAAGAACCGGTGACAATCCGGGCTGAGCAGTCGTCAGCGGCTTGACACTCCGCCGCTTCGACCCCCTTCTTCTTCCTCTGCCCCGGTGCTTCCCGTCCCAGCACCGGCTTCAACAATTCACCGGTATAACTCCGCTCGCCTTGACGATGTCCTGCGGCGCGCCTTGAGCGACGATCTCGTGGGCGAGTTAGCCGAAGGCGTGGCCCGCCGCGCGGAGTGTGAGATCGCAGGTTACGCTTCGCCAATCCACTTTATCATCTCAACACACATCGGCGCCGACGTGCGTGACCTCAACCCGGCTCTAGACCCAATTCGGTCAACAATTTACGTATCTGATTTTCGATTATCACTCGTTTCTTCGGCCACGTCTTATATAGGACCTGTATGAGCTCGTATAAGGCAGCGGGATTGGGCTCGATCGACTTGCCCTTGATTTTTTCCAAATGCGCCGCTGCGTCCAGAGCGTCGAAGTCGCCAAACAGTATTTGCTGCATTTGCGAGATTTCGGAATTTAGATTTTGTGAGATGCTGATTAGGCTACTGCGCATTTCATTGCGTACTGATACAATAGCTCGCGCATTTACGATGGCTTGATTTGTGCCTTCGGCATGGGCCTTCTCGATTAGATCACCGAGTTGCTCGACATAGGCCGTCGGCGCAGATTTGATTTTTTGTTTGTATCGTTTTCCACGAAATATGTATCCCGCCCCAGCCGCGATGGCGGTGCTTACTAGTCCTGCTGCAACGGATAACGTGAAAGGATCCATGATTTTGTTCCCCCGGGAAAACAATATAGATACAACCTGTAGTTATCGCAAAATTTTTTGAATCGCAATAGTGTGGGCAGTCGTGTTGAAGCGTGCGGAGAATGCCGAAAGTCACTCCGCCGCTTCCATCCCCTTCTTCTTCCGTCGCCCCGGCGCTTCCCTTCGCCAGCACCGGCTTCAAAAACTCCCCCGTATAACTCCGCTTCACCTTCACAATATCCTCCGGCGTGCCCTGCGCGACGATCTCGCCGCCGCCGTCGCCGCCTTCGGGGCCGAGGTCGATGATCCAGTCGGCGGTCTTGATCACTTCCAGATTGTGCTCGATCACCACCACCGTGTTGCCGGTGTCGGTCAGCTCGTGCAGCACGTCGAGCAGCTTGGCGACGTCGTGGAAGTGCAGGCCGGTGGTCGGCTCATCCAAGATATATAAAGTGCGGCCGGTGGCGCGCTTCGACAGCTCCTTGGCGAGCTTGACGCGCTGCGCCTCGCCGCCCGACAAGGTGGTGGCCTGCTGGCCGACATGGATGTAGTCGAGGCCGACGCGGTGCAGCAGCGCCAGCACGTCGCGCACGCGCGGCACCGCCTTGAAGAACTCGAGCGCCTCCTCCACCGTCATGTCGAGCACGTCGGCGATCGTCTTGCCCTTGAAGGTGACGTCGAGCGTCTCGCGGTTGTAGCGCTTGCCCTTGCAGACATCGCAGGTGACGTAGACGTCCGGCAGGAAGTGCATCTCGATCTTGATGACGCCGTCGCCCTGGCAGGCCTCGCAGCGGCCGCCCTTGACGTTGAACGAGAAGCGGCCGGGCTCGTAGCCGCGCGCCTTGCTCTCGGGCAGGCCGGCGAACCATTCGCGGATCGGCGTGAAGGCGCCGGTGTAGGTCGCCGGATTCGAGCGCGGCGTGCGGCCGATCGGCGACTGGTCGATGTCGATGATCTTGTCGATGTGCTGCAGGCCTTCGATCTTGTCGTGCCTGGCGGGGGAGAGCGAGGCGCCGTTGAGCTTGCGCGCGACCGCGTTGTAGAGCGTGTCGATCAGCAGCGTCGACTTGCCGCCGCCGGAGACGCCGGTGACGCAGGTGAACAGGCCGAGCGGGATCTCGGCGTCGATGCCCTTCAGGTTGTTGCCGCGCGCGTTGACGATTTTCACGGTGCGGCGCGGGTTGAGCGGGCGGCGCTCGGGGATGGCGACTTCGAGCGCGCCGGAGAGATATTTGCCGGTCCAGGAATGCGGCGCGGCGATCAGGTCGGCGACCTGGCCTTGCGCCACGACGTGGCCGCCGTGGATGCCGGCGCCGGGGCCGATGTCGAGCACGTGGTCGGCGGCGCGGATGGCGTCCTCGTCGTGCTCGACCACGATGACGGTGTTGCCGAGGTCGCGCAGACGCTTGAGGGTTTCCAAGAGGCGCGCGTTGTCGCGCTGGTGCAGGCCGATGCTCGGCTCGTCGAGTACGTAGAGCACGCCGGTGAGGCCGCTGCCGATCTGCGAGGCGAGGCGGATGCGCTGGCTCTCGCCGCCGGAGAGCGTGCCGGAGGCGCGCGCGAGCGTGAGATAGTCTAAGCCCACATCGACCAGGAACTTGAGCCGGTCGCGGATCTCTTTGAGCACGCGGCCGGCGATTTCGTTCTGCTGGGCGTTGAGCCGTTGCGGGATGTCGGTGAACCAGTCGCCGGCCTTGCGTACCGACAGCTCGGCGACTTCCGAGATGTTTTTGCCGCCGATCTTGACGCACAGCGCTTCGGGCTTGAGCCGCGCGCCATGGCAGACGTGACAGGGCACGTCGGTGAAATATTTCGCCAGGTCGTCGCGCGCCCACTCGCTTTCGGTTTCCTTGAAGCGGCGCTCGAGATTGGTGATGACGCCCTCGAACGGCTTCTTGGTGGTGTAGCCGCGCAGGCCGTCGTCATAGACGAATTTGATCTCGTCCTCGCCGGAGCCGTAGAGGATGGCGTCTTGCGTCTTCTTGCCCAGGTCCTTCCATTTGGTGTCGAGCGTGAACTTGTAGTGCTTGGCAAGTGCCGTAAGAGTTTGCAGGTAATAGGGCGAGGAGGATTTCGCCCAGGGCGCGATGGCGCCTTTACGCAAGGTGGCGTCCTTGTCGGGGATGACCAGCTCGGCGTCGATGTGCTGCTCGAGCCCGAGCCCGCCGCATTCCGGGACAGGCGCCGAACGGGTTGTTGAAGGAAAAGAGGCGCGGCTCGATCTCGGAAATCGTGAAGCCGGACACCGGGCAGGCGAATTTTTCCGAGAAGATCAGCCGTTCGGCATTGGCGTTGCGGCCGCGGTTGGCGGCGGCGCCGGTCGCCTTGCTATCGGCGAGCTCGATCACGGCGAGGCCGTCGGCGAGCTTGAGGCATTGTTCGAGCGAGTTGGCCAAGCGCGTCGCAATGTCGGGCTTCACGACGAGACGGTCGACCACCACGTCGATGTCGTGGGTGAACTTCTTGTCGAGCGGCTTGACCTCGGCGATCTCGTGGAAGGCGCCGTCGACCTTGACGCGCTGGTAGCCCTTCTTGAGCAGCTCGGCGAGTTCCTTCTTGTACTCGCCCTTGCGGCCGCGCACCAGCGGCGCCAGCACGTAGATGCGCGTGCCCTCCGGCAGCGCCAGCACGCGGTCGACCATCTGGCTGACGGTCTGGCTCTCGATCGGCAATCCCGTCGCCGGCGAATAGGGCACGCCGACGCGCGCCCACAGCAGGCGCATGTAATCGTAGATCTCGGTGACGGTGCCGACGGTCGAGCGCGGGTTCTTCGAGGTGGTCTTCTGCTCGATGGAGATGGCCGGCGAGAGGCCGTCGATCTGGTCGACGTCCGGCTTCTGCATCATTTCCAGGAACTGGCGGGCGTAGGCCGACAGGCTCTCGACATAGCGGCGCTGGCCCTCGGCATAGATGGTGTCGAAGGCGAGCGAGGACTTGCCGGAACCCGACAGCCCGGTGAACACGATCAGCCGGTCGCGCGGGATGGCGACGTCGACGTTCTTCAGATTGTGCTCGCGCGCGCCGCGGATGGCGATCGTGCGGGCGTCGGCGGATTTTTGCGGACGGTCGGTCATGGAAACCTTCTGCGGCGCCGGCGCCGGAGCGCGGCGGCGATCAGGAACGTAGTGAGAACGGGGGCGTTTCGCCAGCCCCCGGCGGGGCATGGGGATAACACCCGCGAACGGAGCCGACGGGCGCCCGGTCCGCGCCGTATGATGCGGGCCGATTGGGGAGGAAAGGCGATGCGGCTCAGGGACAAGACGGCGATCGTGGTCGGCGCGGGGCAGGGACCCGGCACCGGCATGGGCAATGGGCGGGCGACCGTTATCCGCTTCGCGCAGGAGGGCGCGCGCGTGCTCGCCGTCGACAGCGATCTCGCCTCGGCGCAGCAAACCTGCGCCATGGTCAAGGACGCGGCCGGCAGCTGTCAGGCCTATCAGGCCGACGTGACCGTCGAGGCGTCGCTCAAAGAGCTGATCGCCCACGCGCAGAAGACCTGGGGCCGCATCGACATCCTGCACTACAATGTCGGCGTCTCGCTCGGCGGCGGCGATGCACCGCCGGACGCCATCACCGAGGAGGCGTTCGACCGCATCGTGCGCATCAATCTGCGCGGCATGGTCACGTTGTGCAAATACGCGCTGCCGGTGATGCGGGCGCAGCGCTCGGGCGTCATTCTCGGCATCTCGTCGGTGGCCGCGCTCGAGACTTATCCCTACACGGCCTACAAGGCGACCAAGGCGGCGATGATCGCCTATGTCCAGCAGCTCGCGATCCACGAGGCCGGCAACGGCATCCGCGCCAATGTCATCCTGCCGGGCCTGATGGATACGCCGATGGCGGTCGACACCCGCGCGCGGCACTCAGGAAAGAGCCGCGCCGAGATCGCCGCGCTGCGCGATGCGCGCGTGCCGCTGCGCAACAAGATGGGCACCGCCTGGGACGTCGCCAATGCGGCGCTGTTCCTCGCCTCCGACGAGGCGAATTTCATCACCGGCGTGGCGCTGCCGGTCGACGGCGGGGCGCTGGTGAAGATCGGCTGAAGCGGCGCGGTGCGCTGCACCCATCGTTAGCCAGGAAGCGGCGACTTCCGCGCTGCGGCAGCAGCCGGCACGTCGGCGCGTTTCCGTGCGCGGTCGGCGCCCCGCAGAGCGGACGCCGCCTTATCGTCGGGCGCGAATATACTCATCGAATATATTCATAATGCGGCATATGAACGCATTGAAAATCAAACGCCCGCGGCGGACCATCGTCGGCGGCAACGTATCGCCCAATTTCAACGCGTCGAAAAAATCACCTCTCTCGCGCGCCGTGCCCCGGCCATCGATGGACGGCCGGGACTTGGCGCAACCGCAAAGCGGTCGAGAGAGCAGCAAGGGGAAGAGACATGCTCAACCGAAAGAATACCCGTATCTCGCGCCGGCAGTTCAACGCGCTGGCCGGCGCCACCGGTGTCGCGCTCGGCACCGGCGGCCTTTCCGGCCTCGCCAAGGCGGCGGGCAATGCCCCGGATAGCGCCAGCATCATCCACGGCAAGGCGAGCGGCATGATCATCCACAACGCCAAGCTGGCGGTGATGGAGACGCCGCTCACCGAGCTGCGCAAGCACGAGATCACCCCGAAGAACATCCTGTTCAACCGCTTCCACTTCCCGCACGAAGGCGACGCCGCCTGGTACGTCAACGAGGCGCCGCCGTCGGCGGACATGGTGAAGAACTGGAAGATCCGCGTCGACGGCTTGGTGGAGCGGCCGCGCGACGTCACCATCGCCGACCTGCAGAAGCAGCCGCAGGAGAAGCGCGTCTCGGTGCTGCAATGCGCCGGCAACGGCCGCGCCTTCTACGCGGCCAAGCAGAAATGCGGCGGCGGCCAGTGGCACAATGGCGGCATGGGCTGCGTGGAATGGGAGGGCGTGCCGCTCAGGCCCTTCCTCGACAGCCTGAAGATGCAGCCGAGCCCGAAGGCGCACTGGCTCACCGCGGAGGGCTGGGACCAGCCGGCGACGCCGGTCGGCACCGACTTCGCCAAGAGCTATCACCTGGCCGACGACGCGCTCGACCACGCCATCCTGGCGCTCAAGATGAACGGCGAGCCGATCCCGTGCACGAACGGCGGGCCGGTGCGGCTGATCATCCCCGGCTACTACGGCAACATGAACGTGAAGATGCTGACCTACCTGTTGTACGCGGCCGAGCAGAACCCCAGCGTGTTCCAGTCGGTCGGCTACCGCATGCCGAACTTTCCGGTCGAGCCCGGCAAGTTCGGCGCCAACGACTACAACTGGTACAACAGCCGTCCGACCTACGGCCATGCGATCAAGAGCGTGATCTTCTCGCCGCTGCCGGAGGACAAGCCGAAGGCCGGCACGCACACGATCACCGGCGTCGCCTTCAACGACGGCCGCAGCCCCATCACCCAGGTCGAAGTATCGGCCGACGACGGCAAGACCTGGCACAATGCGGCGATCAAGCCGCCGCTCAGCCCCTGGGCCTGGTACCACTGGTCGGTGAAGGCGCATATCGGCAAGGGCAAGCAGACGCTGATGTGCCGCGCCACCGACGCGCTCGGCCGCACGCAGCCGATGGACGGGCTGACGCGCTGGAACCCGCGCGGCTACGAGTGGAACGGCGTCGACCGCGTCCAGCTCGACGTCTGATCCCGCCGCGCCATTACGCACAAGAAACGGGGACGCCGGCTTGCGGCGTCCCCGCCGATTATCGGGAGAAAGCGGATGAGGAAGACGGCGCTCCTTGCAGGGGCGGTCGGCAGCGTGTTGTTGGCCGCGAGCGCGTTTGCCGCCGACAGCGGACCGGACCTGCCGCCGGGGCCGGGGCGCGAACTGGTCTATGGCCAGTGCCGCACCTGTCACGATCTGCAGTATCTGCAGGAGTTGGCCGGCGTGCCGCGCTCGGCCTGGAACGACCTGCTCGACAGCATGAAGCAATACGGCCTGCGCATCGCGCCCGACCAGCGCGCCAAGATCCTCGACTATCTCGGCACCTATCTCGGCCCCAATCCGCCGCCGAAGGGCGCCGCCGCGGCGAAGGAGACGGCGCCCGCCAAGGTCGACGGCGCGCAAGTGTTCGCCAACCAGTGCAGCGCCTGCCATCAGGCGAAAGGGCAGGGCGTGGCCGGGCAATTCCCGCCGCTCGCGCATAATCCCGATCTTTTCCTGAGCGCGGATTTTCCGCTGCGCGTGGTGCTCGCCGGCCTGAGCGGCAAGATTACGGTCGAGGGGCAACACCTCGACAGCGTGATGCCGCCGCTCAACATATTGAGCGACCAGGAGATCGCGGCGGTGGTGAACTATGTGCGCGGCGCCTTTGGCAACGACGCGCTGCGGCCGAAGGCGATGCAGCCGGTCACGCCCGACATGGTCGCGGCGCTGCGCAAGAAGAACCTGAGCCCGGAGCAGGTGTTCGCCTATCGCAAACAGCTCAAGGTCGGCGGCAAGCGCGCCGGGCGGGATTAATCAGGGACGGGAGCGCGAGCGAGGATCAGGCCACGTCCGCGCTTTCCCGGTAATAGTTCATCACCACGTGCCTGGCTTCGGCGAAGAACAGCCAGCGCTCGACCACGATCCCTGTGGCAGTCGACAAAACGGCAATCGCCGACGCGACCAGGCCGAGTATCCCGCCGAAACCGAGCGCCAGCAGCATAGCGACGATCGGCACGGCAAAACCCAGCACGGTCGCGAAGCGGCGCAGCTTCAGGGCGTGCTTGCGGGCGACCCGGTAGCCCATCTCGCGCATGACGAAATTGGGCTGCGTGTGCGGCGGCTCGAGCGGCCGCACCTTGCCGAAGCGGCCGAGCCCGGTCGCGCTTTCGGCGGACTGGGCCGGCTTTGGCATGGTCGATCGCTCGCCAATAGACGAGCTTCAACGCGAGGCCGAGCGCGAGCAGCGCGGCGGCGAGCGCCGCCGTCACGCCGGTCCCGGCTGCGAACACGCGCAACAGGAAGTCGAACACGACGGCGCCGATGGCGAGGCCGAGCACGAGATAGAGCGGCGCGACCAGGGGCTGGTGCCAGGCGGGAATGGTCTTGAGCGAAGCGTAGATCATGCCCGTGCACCAGACCGTCACCAGCGCGCCCGCAATGGTGAGCATGACGGCAGCCAGGTAAGCGCCGCTCACGTCAGAGAAGAACACCCAGCCGATGGCGAGAATGCCGGCCGGCGCATAGGTGACAAGCGCGGCAACGCCTTCGCGCGACAGCCAGGACGAGCGCCATTGCGTCGCCGCGCGCCAGGCCCGCTCGGGGCGGCCGAGATGGAAGGTCGAGGACAACAGCCCGACCGACACCATGCCGAGCGCGAGCGCAAAACCGACGAAGCCGAATTCCGGCGTGATCGGCGCCAGACCGAGCGCGCCGAACAGCGCCAGCCAGATCAGCAGCCCGTAGCCGGCGCCCGAGGCCGTCGTGAACAGAATGACCGAGTAAGCGGGATGCATCGCAACGTCCGTTCGTCAGCGCGACAGCGCGCGCTCGGCCCAGCCGAACAGCCGCGCGGCCAGCGTGCCGGCTTCCTCCGGCGACGGCACGATCGATTCGGTTGTCGCCGCCGTCGTCGCGTCGCGGCGCGGGCGCGGCGGCAGATACTTGTTGACGGGCCGGTAGCCGGTTTCCGGCATCAGATCGAAGCCGCCGCGCGCGGCGACCAGCTGCGACACCTCGCTCTCCGGATCGCCGAGATCGCCGAAATGGCGCGCGCCGGTCGGGCAGGCGCGCACGCAAGCCGGAATGCGGTCGCGCGGCTCCAGCGTCTCGTTGTAGATGCGGTCGACGCAGAGCGTGCATTTCTTCATGACGCCGTGGCCGTAGTCGTATTCGCGCGCGCCATAGGGGCAGGCCCAGGAGCACAGCTTGCAGCCGATGCAGGTGTCGGGATTGACCAGCACGATGCCGTCCTCGACGCGCTTGTAGGAGGCGCCGGTCGGGCAGACGGTGACGCAGGCCGGCGTCTCGCAATGCAGGCACGAGCGCGGGAAATGCACGGTGCGGCTGGTGGCGCCTTCGCCGACCTCGTAGCCGTGAACGCGGTTGAGCCAGGCGCCGTGCGGGTCGGCGCCGTAGGGGTCCTGGTCGGTGAGCGGCGCCGAATAGCCGCCGGTGTTCCATTCCTTGCAGCTCGTGGCGCAGGCCTGGCAGCCGACGCAGGTGTCGAGATCGATCACCAGGCCGAGCTTCTTGTCCGTGGTCTGCGGCAGCGTCGTCATGGCGTTCGCTTCCGGAACTCGGCGCCGAACGTCGAGGTGGCGGGCGTCTTCGGCAGGAAGCCGTGCGCGATCGGCTCGAAGCGCGGCGCGGTTTCGTGCGCTTCGTCGGGCGCCGCCTTTTCGATGCGCACGCGCAGATCGTACCAGGCGGCCTGGCCGGTGACGGGATCGCTGTTGGAGAAGCGGTAGCCGCCGTCCTGTTCGGGCAACAGCTCCGCGATCAGGTGATTGAGCAGGAAGCCGCGCGTCGCTTCCGGCGCGTCGGCGTCGAGGTTCCAGGCGCCGGCGCGCTTGCCGATGGCGTTCCAGGTCCACACCGTGTCCGGGTTGACGCCTTCCATCAGCTTGACCTGACACTTCACGCGGCCGATGGCGCTGATAATCCAGACCCAGTCGTCGTCGGCGATGCCGAGCGCGCCGGCGCGCGCGCGGTTCAGATGCAGGCGGTTGAAGCCGTGGATCTGGCGCAGCCAGGCGTTCTGCGACCCCCACGAGTGATACATCGCCATCGGCCGCTGGGTGATGGCGTAGAGCGGGAAGGCGTCGCGCTCGAGCATTTCGCCTTCGAACGGCGGATACCAGAACGGCAGCGGATCGAAGTAGGTCTCGATGCGCTGGCGGTGCGTCTCCGGCGGCTGCACCGCGCCGTGGCCTTGCGCCGCGAGGCGGAACTTCTGCAACGGCTCCGAATATAGCTCGAAGGTCAGATGCGCGTCGCCGCGCAGATAGCCCATCGACACCGCCCAATCGAGGTAATCGCGGTTGGCGTGCTTGAAATAGCGCTGGCTGGGTTTCAGGTGGTGGGTGCAGAACGAGCCGTTGGCGATGTAGTGGTCGAGCTGGCGCGGGTTTTTACGGCCGGTACCGAATTCGTCGCCGTCCTGCCCGCGCCACCCGGCCAGCGGACCGATGCCCGGCAGGCGTTCGTGGTTGACGATGTAGTCGGGATAACCGCCGGGATATTTCGGGCTGCCGTCTTCGTTGGTGAAGCCGGGCAATTTGAGGCGGCCGCCAAGCTCGATCAGCACATCCTGAAACGGACGTACGTCGCGGTCCGGCTTGACCACCGGGTAACGGATGGCGTCCGCCGGTCCGTCGGGCTCCGAGATCGGCCGGTCGAGCAGCGAAATGCAATCCCAGCGTTCGAGATACGTCGTGTCGGGCAGGACCAAGTCGGCGTAGGGCACCATCTCGGAGTAATAGGCGTCGGAATAGATGATGCGCGGAATCTTGTAGGCGCCGGTCCACTGATCTTTCTCGGTCAGGTATTTCAGCGTGTCGGCGGTGTTCATCGCCGAATTCCAGCTCATGTTCGCCATGTACATGAACAGGACGTCGATCGGGTAGGGCGTGCCGAGCGCCGCGTTGGTGATCACCATGTGCATGAGGCCGTGCGCGGCAAGCGGTGCGTCCCAGCTGAACGCCTTGTCGATGCGTTGCGGGCGGCCGGCTTTGTCGACCAGCAGGTCTTCCGGGCCGGTCGGAAAACCGAGATGCGGCCCGCCGAGCGGCTCCTCGGGCAGCACCTCGCCGATCTTGCCGCGCGGCTTCAGGCGCGGCGGTATGCATTTCGGATAGGGCGGCTTGTAGCGGAAGCCGCCCGGGCAATCGATGGTGCCGAGCAGGATCTGCAGCAGGTGGATCATGCGGCAGGTGTGGAAGCCGTTCGAATGCGCCGAGATGCCGCGCATGGCGTGCATGCTGACCGGGCGGCCGACCATCTTGTCGTGACGGCGGCCGTAGATGTCGGTCCAGGGCACGTCGAGCACCACTTCTTCTTCGAAGGCCGCGTGCGCGAGCTCGGCGGCGATGCGCCGGATGTCGGCGGCGGCGACGCCGGTTTCCTTCTCGGCCTGCTCCGGCGAATACTCTTGCGAGAGATAACGCCTGGCGAGCAATTCGAACACCGGCACGGCCTTGCGCCCGTCCGGCAGCGTGAATTCGCCGGACAGCGCCGGCTCGAGATCGCCGCGCTGCGCGGCGACGAAGCTTTTGGTCTTGCGGTCGTAGGCGAGCGCGTGGCCGTCGCCATCGCGCGCGACCAGGCCGTCGTCGGCCGCGCCCGGGTTCTGCACGATCAGCCAGGGCGCATTCGAGTAGCGCACGAGATAGTCGAGATCGACCTTCTGCGTGCGCAGCAGTTCGTGAATCAGCGCCCCGACGAACAGCCCGTCGGTGCCGGGCTTGATGCCGATCCATTCGTCGGCGATGGCGTTGTATCCCGTGCGCACCGGATTGATCGAAACGACCTTGGCGCCGCGCGCTTTCAGCTTGCCGAGCCCGATCTTGATCGGATTGGAGGCATGGTCCTCGGCGACGCCGAACAGCATGAAGTAGCGGGTATGGTCCCAATCGGGATCGCCGAATTCCCAGAACGAGCCGCCAAACGTATAGAGCCCGGCCGCCGCCATGTTGACCGAGCAGAAGCCGCCATGCGCGGCGTAATTGGGCGTGCCGTATTGGATCGCCCACCAACCGGTGAGCGATTGCGACTGATCGCGGCCGGTGAAGAAGGCAAGCCGGCGCGGGTCGGTGCGGCGCACCTCGCCCAGCCAGTCGCCGGCGATCGTCAGCGCCTCTTCCCAGGAGATTTCCTTGAACTCGCCCGAGCCGCGCTCGCCGACCCGCAGCAGCGGCGCGCGCAGCCGCGCCGGCGAGTAATGCTGCATGATGCCGGCGGAGCCCTTGCCGCACAGCACGCCGCGGTTCACGGGGTGATCGCGGTTACCCTCGATGTAGCGGACCTTGCCGTCCTTGAGATGGACGCGAATGCCGCAACGGCAGGCGCACATGTAGCAGGTGGTGGTCTTGATCTCGTCGCCGGGCGCCACCGATAGCGCGACCTGCGGCTGGGCCTCGGCCAATGAGTTCGGCATGTGCTTTGGTTCCGCTCCCTGCCAAATTCATATACTATTTTTTGCATATGTTCCAACCCTAATATTCCGCCGCGGTGCGGCGCGAATAACCCTTTGCGTCGCCACGGTGAAAAAGATCCAGGCCGGCTGGCGCCGGCCTGGATGATGTAGAGCGGGTCTGCACGGAAACCGGCGCCGCGCCATGCCGCATCGACGGCGCGGCCCTCGGGTTCAGAACCGATAGTTGATGCCGGCCCGCACGATGTTGACCGTCGGCTCGATGTCGGTGGACAGGCCGCAGGTCGCCGCCGAGCAGGTCGACTTGCCGAGGTCGGCATAGAGATATTCGAGCTTGGCCGACCAGGCGCCGGTGAAAGCCCATTCGACGCCGGCGCCGGCGGTCCAGCCGATCGCGGAGTTGCTTTCGCTGCCGAGGGGCGTTTCGACCTTCAAGCCGGAGAAGGCGGCGCCACCGGTGATGTAGGGCAGGAACCGGTTGAAGGCGTAGCCGATGCGGCCGCGTGCCGTCGCGAACCAGGTGTTCTTGACGGTGCAGTCGCCGCCGCCGCAGGCGACGGTGTTGGTGGTGTTGCCCTTGATCAGGGCGTAGTCGAAGTCGCCCTCCAGGCCCCAGACCCAGTTGCCGGTCTGTAAATTGTAGCCGAGGGTGCCGCCAATGAGCCAGCCGTCCTGCGTATCGGTGGTGAAGGTGCCGAGCGTATTGGAGACATCGGCATCGCCCCAGCCGTAGCCGCCGTTGATGCCGATGTAGAAGCCGGACCAGCTGAACGGCGCGATATAGGGCGCCACCGGCGCCTTGTAGATCGGGCCGGGCGGGGGCGGCAGATCGGCCGCGAACGATGGCAAGGCCATCGCGGCGGCCAACAGGCCCGCGCCCATCGAGATAATGAGACGCTTCATTGTGAGTGACCTCCTGAGTTTTCGGCCGAAACAACTCACACTGGTGCGGGACGCTATATCTTGTGGATGATTCGATCTGTGGCCTTTACGCCACAAAAAATCTCTTTTCTCGAAGCGAATCAGTTGAATAGGCGGCGAAAGTCGGCTAGAACAAAAAGCGAACAATCTTGTGGTGTCCCGGCGGCGGCAACCGCCGAGCGTAAGGGCGCCCGGGGTTTCACGGCACAAGCCGTGAAGCGTTGTGGATGAAGGTTGGAATACGGCCGATCGCGCTTGCCGCCCCTCGACCGAGGTCTAGGGTGAGCAGTCAGTCAAATGGCGCCGCCGCGCGGCCGGCGCGCCCATAACGGCGGCTTGGAGAGCTTGGCTTCGGGTTGAGGCGAGGCCCTGAAAGCAAGCCGCCACGCGGAGAGCATCATGGCGGGTAGCGTCAACAAGGTCATTCTCATCGGCAATCTCGGTGCCGATCCAGAAATTCGCCGCACCCAGGACGGGCGGCCGATCGCGAATTTGCGCGTGGCCACCTCGGACACCTGGCGCGACAAGGCGACCGGCGAGCGCCGCGAAAAAACCGAATGGCACCGCGTGGTGATCTTCAACGAGGGCCTCTGCAAGATCGCCGAGCAGTACCTCAAGAAGGGCTCGAAGGTTTACCTGGAAGGCGCTCTGCAGACGCGCAAATGGCAGGACAAGGACGGCAACGACCGCTACTCGACCGAAGTGGTGCTGCAGGGCTTCAATTCGCAATTGACCATGCTCGACCGGGCGGGCGGCGGCGGCGCGGGCGCAGGCGACGATTTCGGCGCGAGCGGGACGGGCGTTGCCCGCGAGCGCCAGCCGGCCTTCGCCGGCGCGGGCGGCGGCAAGCGCGACGACATGGACGACGAGATTCCGTTCTGAAACGCGCTCCTGATTGGCGGTCGCGTCGACCGCTCGGTACGCTGAGTGATGGGGGCTCCTGAGCACGCAGGCAATCCGGCCGCGCGAAATATGACTGACCGGTCAGTCATTATGGAAAAATAATTAAATCATGATGTTAGAAGGCGGTGAGCCGTCAGTAGGCCTTGGGCCGGCGGCCCCGGGGATGGACGCAGGACGGTATGCAGGGCCGAGTTACGCTATAAGTCGGCCGCCATGACGCTCGCGCCGCTCTTGCACGCCGATCCGGTGATCCAAATCCACGCCTTCGCGGCGCTCACCGCCTTCGTGCTCGGCGTCGTGCAGCTTGCCGCGCCCAAGGGCACGACGCGCCACCGCGCCATGGGCTGGCTGTGGGTGCTGCTGCTGGCGGCCATCGCGATCAGCTCGTTCTGGATCCACACCATCCGCATGGTCGGGCCGTTCAGCCCGATCCACCTGCTCTCGATCTTCACGCTGGTCATGCTGCCGATTGCGGTGCTGGCGGCGCGGCGTCATCGGGTCGCCCAGCACCGCCGGACGATGATCGCGATTTTCCTCGGCGCGCTGGTGGTGGCGGGCCTATTCACGCTGGTACCCGGCCGCATCATGCACGACGTCGTGTTCGGCGGCTGAGGGCGCACCAATCGTTTCGAATGAAAGCGGTTCAGCCGAGCCCAGCGCCGACCCCGTCGCGTCCGGCCGGAGAAGCGAGCAGCGGCCATCGGTCGCACCCTGAGCGCCGACGCGAGTAAGCCGAAGGCATATACTCTTGGTTGTTCATAGGATGGGGGCAACCATGGGCACGCCGGAACAACGTCTCCGTATGGCGGAGACGATCAAGAATTTCGAGGCCAGGCGCAACCGCAGGACAAAGCAGCTTGAGATTTACTGGCTGCCGAAAGGCGACGGCGGCGGCAAATACGAAGTCGCCGGCATCAACCAGAAATACAACAAAAAGGTGTGCGACCGGCTGGTCGCACTGTTGCAGGCGGGCCGTTTCGCGGAAGCGGAAAAGCTCGCGAGCGAATTCATCGCCAAGGATACCGATCGGGTGGCGGACTGGTGCGCCATCCCGGCGATCGAATTCTATTTGCGCGACTGCTGCTTTAACCGCGGCGCCACGGGCGCTGCCACGATACTGCAGATCGCGCTCGGCGTCGACATTACCGGGCGGGTCGATGCCTCGACACGCGCCGCGCTCGTTGCCGCCGCCGCGCGTCCGGCGGCGTTCTTGAACGCGCTGCGTGCCGCGCGCGAGACTTATGAGCGGAGTACCTATCCGTGGAAGAAGCACGCGCGGGACGAATCGAGCAAATTCTGGAAGGGCCTGGCGAACCGCTGGAACAACGCGCTGGCGGCCGCGCGGAAATTTCCGATGTCGGCTGGCGCGAGGGGCGCAGGAACAAGAAAGACGCCGAAGGCTCCCGGCAAGCGGAAGCAGGCGCCGTCGCGGCCGAAGTCCGAGGATTGGCGCATCCTGCGGCGGTCCGTGCGCGGCGACGACGTCAAGGCGTGGCAGAAGTTCTTGCAGAGCCATGACATCGACCCGGGGCCCATCGACGGGATTTTCGGCCCGCTCACGGTCGAGGCGACCGCCGCATTCCAGACCAAATATGCGCTGGTTGTCGACGGGATCATGGGACCCGAAACATACCGCAAGGCGATAGCGCTGGGCTATAAGGGGCCGGCGACCGCACCGACACCGAAACGGGGGAGGGGCTCGAGAGGGCCTCTGCCGAAGCCGAACAGAGTTCCGGGCAGTCTCGACTATCCGCCGAAGCCGAAATTCAGGCCGCTGGTGTCGACGAGTTCGCGCCAGGCCTTGTTCGGCGCATTCCAATATGTCGCGGCTCCGCGGCCGGATGAACCGCGCGCGATCCGCATTCTCGGCAGTTGGGAGCGCGACAATATCGTCAGCGTCAAGGTCCCGCAGCTCAAGCGGACAGGCATTGGAGCACACGCGCCGGCCACCATGCAGTTTCATCGCAAAGCCATGGCGCAACTGCAGGCGATGTGGAAAGAATGGGAAGAGGCCGATCTGCTGGATCGCATCCTCAGCTACGAAGGCTCATTCAACGCACGGTTCATCGGCGGCACCACGACGCTGAGCAACCATGCCTTCGGCACCGCCTTCGACGTCAATCTCAAATACAATCCGTGGAAGCATGCGCCGGCAAGACCGGGTCAGAAAGGCTGCGTCTACGAGCTGGTTCCAATTGCCAATAAGTGGGGATTTTTCTGGGGCGGCCATTACAGCAAGCACAGCATCGACGGAATGCACTTCGAAGTCGCCGTGATCGTCAAGCCATAGGGCGCGCACGCCCGCCTCGGCAGCCGCAACATGGCGGCGGCGCCGCCAAGGCGAGCGCCTGTGACTTGTCGCACTCCTATGGGGCACGCCTATGGGGGGCATGGCGCGGGCAGTTGTCGACCGCCCGGTCGACGGCGGCGGGTTCAGCCGAGCGCGATGCGCACGCCGTCGATCACGTATTGCACCGCGAGCGCGGCGAGCAGCACGCCGAGCAGACGCGAGGCCACCACGTTGCCGGTGGTGCCCATCAGCCGTGCGATCTGCGCGGCGGTCATGAACACGGCGAGGCAGACCGCCATCACTACAGCGATGACGCCGAGCAGCACGGCGAGCTGCATTGCCGTGCCGTCGGCGCGGCCGGCGAGCAATACACAGGCGGTAATGGCGCCCGGCCCCGCCATCAGCGGAACCGCGAGCGGGAAGGCGGCGACGTTGCGCACGCGCTCTTCGACCGCCTCCTCCGCCTCCTGCGATTGCCGCTCGATGCGCACGCCGAACACCATTTCGGAGGCGATCGAGAACAGGAGCAGCCCGCCGGCGATGCGGAAGGCGGGCAGCGTGATCGACAGCGTGCGCAGCAGCCAGTCGCCGATCAGCGCGCTGCCCGCCAGAACGAGCGCCGCGATCAGCGCGGCGCGCCAGGCGACGCTGCGGCGCGCCTGCGGCGGCATGCCGTGGGTGACGGCGATGAAGCTCGGCACCAGGCCGAGCGGGTCGACCACGACCAGCAGCGTGACGAAGGCGGAGACGAGGAATTCGGCCGGCATGGTGGCCGGCAGACTAGGCAGGTGCGGGAGCACGGTCCAGCGCGAGAAGAAAAGCGCGCGCGAGGGGCATCCCGCGCGCGCTTTGCCGGAGGTTAGCGCCCGAACAAGCGGCCCGGGCCGGCGCATGTTGAGCAGGCCGAAGAGGTCGATGTTCAGGCTGGCGGTGACGCTCCAGCCGTCGGTGTCGCCGGCGGTGAACCAGTCGAAATCCGCGCCGGCGGTGGCGTAGTGGCCAATCGGTATCTGCACCCCGGCGCCGGCGTTGAGGCCGATATAGTTGTTCTTGAACGTCGCCACGGTCGGATCGTCAGTGATGCCGCTGAAATGCGTGTGGGAAGCGACGACATGAGCGGAGAGGAAACCGTGCTTGCAGAGAGCCCCACTTTTCGGCCCAGCATCGATACAATTGGCGATGCCGAGTGGCACCGGTATCGTGCCGTTTAAACCGGCGGTGTATTGAAAGATATTGATCGTCGAAGGCGGTTCGTAGCTGGTCCCGGTCGCATCATTGAAGGCTTCTCGCTTGACACGCGTTTGCTGCACGCCCAGCATCGGCGTGATCGAAATGGCGCCCAGCATGAACTGCTTTTCGACGCGGCCGTATACGGCACGATAATGGCTGGTGTAAGAGCCGTAGGAGCCGTAGCTGGTGAAATCCGAACCGATTCTGCCGGTAGACGCTCCGCCGATCAGGCGCATGCCGGGGATCACGGGCACGTCATAGGCCGCCGTGACGCTGCCGAAGGTCTGGTCGGAATAACTCGTGAATTGTCCGTTGACTGGCCACTCCGCCTTGCTCTTGCCGCTGCCGCCGGTGAGCGCGATGGTGAGATTGCGCGTAATATGGATCGGCAATGTGGCGTCCGACATTTGGTTGGTGACCGTCAAGCCGTTGCCATGCGCCCTGCTATAATGAAAAGGATCGCAGGCTGCGCTTGAAGCAATATCGTTCAGGCCGAATTCTGAATAGAAACCGATATCTTGAGGTAGCCCCGGGAATTGAACGCGAGACACGTAGTTATCGGGGTTGCGCATGATGTCTTGGAACTTTGCCGGGTGAAATACGGCTGGCCCTCCGTCTCTGTCAGGGTAAGTCGCGGCGGCCTGGGCTCTTTCAATATCCAATCCGCGAACAGTCTGCCCAGGCTGCAGAGATTGAAGGTCTCCTATTTTGACTTTGAGGTGATGGCCGTTTTTAAGCGTCACCACTACGTATTCATTCAAGTCGAGAAATCGTAGGTCAGCGAGCACGTGTTCATAAGGTATATAGGCCTCTTGCGTATAGACTAGCCCGCCCTGCTCGGTTTCAGTGAGTTGACCAGGGCCGATTTCGCACGCGTTGTTTGTTGCGGCGCCTTCGATCACGCCCATCAACATAAGAAGCGCCCAGTCCGCTTCCGCCCCGTTCGCCCGCGCCGGCTGCGGCCTGGCCGCGACGCCGGATGCCAACAGCAGCGCTGCCAGCAGCGCCCCCACGCGCCGCCGATGAGAACGATACAAACACAAGACACGCGCGCATGAATTGCTCCATGCGCTGCAGCCGATCTGCGAAGACCACATAACGAAACGCCCCTGACTATGCCGCCTTTAGCCGGCGGCCTTTTCCTCCAACCGTTGCGGATTGTGCCCGCCATCGGTGCGAGCGGAGAAGGGGGAAAAAATTTTAAAGCCCACGAAAGTGCCCGAATTCCGGGCGTATTTGGCGGCGCGCGCGGCACCTGGCCGGTTGCGCAACAAAATCTCCCCAATATCAGACGCTTGCGCGTGCTGCTCAACGGTCGCGCTTGCCGCGCGGCAGCAAGGCGCGAAACGTCGAGGCCTTATGCCAGGGCCGCGCCATGGGGGCGCCTTCGCGCCGTACCCGGCCGCGCAAGGGATCGTGCACGCGCTCGCGCTCGGTGGTGAGGCGGCCGCGCCCGGCGAAATGCGCCTGCAATTGCGCGCGGCTGGAAATGCCGAACAGGCGATAGAGCTCGGTCACCGATTTGTGCAGCGTCTGCTGGCTGATGCCCATGGCCGCGCTCGCTTTCGCTTCGCTCAGGCCGTCGAGCAGCAGGCGCAGCGTCTGATGTTGGCGCGGGGTCAGGCGCATGAGGGGGCTGGTGGAATCGGCGAGCCGCTCGCCGATCAGCGGCCGGAGCAGGATGGCGAGCAGACGCATGAGCCGCCGCTCGGAAGCGCGGAACAGCGGCTCGCCGGCGCGCCGCATGCAGGAGATCATGTTCCAGCGCGTCCCGTCCGAGTTGGGGATCTGCGTAATCGAGATCAGGTTGTCGCCGAGGCCGGCGGGCGCCATGTAGCGGCGATAGACCTCGCTTTGCGTATAGGCCTCGAAATCGGTCAGCGCACCGGTGGAGGTCGCGACCAGGTGCCCGCGGCGCGCCTTCAGGATCGTGCGGGCCGGGTCGAGGCGGTGCGCGCCTTCGACCTGATAGGCGACGAAATGCGCTTTCTGCTCGTCGCTTTCCCAGCCGTAATCGATGAAGTGCAGCACTTCCGCTTCGTCGTCGTAGATGTTGCGGAACTCGCCGGACTGGGCCACTACGCAGCCGAACAGGTCGGCGAGGCCGACTGCCAGCACCTGCCGCCATCCGTCCGGATCGAGGCCGACCTCGAGGCAACTGTCGAGCAGAGAGAAGAGCTCGCAGACTTCGCGCAGTTCCAACATGCCGCCACCCCCAGCAGCAAAGCCCGCAGCCGCGGCCGGCGGTGTTTCGCACCGGTCGCCGGCTGCGCGCCCAAAGCGCGGCGGCTGGCTGTCGCGACAATTATCTTTTGGAAGTCTGTCTTGCTGGCCCGCCCCCGGGATGCACCCCAAGGGTGCAAACGCATAAATTTTGCATATGCGGCTGCAACCGACAACCGGCTGCCGTTCGTCCTTTAGGCTGGTGCGGGCCACGGCGGTTCACCGGTCGAGGTGACGTGAAGGGGTCGGCAGCGCGCCCAGCCGTGCCGGCATAACGCATTGAAAAATATCTATAAAATACCGCTTGCGGGAACCCGTTTCGAGTAGCAAATCAGCGGTGAATTGGCTAGACCCAATCGCAACGCCATCCGCGGGACGTCATCCTTGTCCGACACTGAAAATCCCAAATCGGGGGACGGCAGTCCCTCCGACGTGCGCCCGATCTCGATCACCGAGGAAATGAAGCGCAGCTATCTCGATTACGCCATGAGCGTAATCGTGTCGCGCGCGCTGCCCGACGTGCGCGACGGCCTGAAGCCGGTGCACCGGCGCATCCTCTATTCGATGCATGAGCAGGGCCATACACCCGACAAGAAATACGTGAAGTCCTCGCGCGTGGTCGGCGACGTGATGGGCAAATATCACCCGCACGGCGACCAGGCGATCTACGACGCGCTGGTGCGCATGGCGCAGGATTTCTCCATGCGCCTGGAACTGATCGACGGCCAGGGCAATTTCGGCTCGGTCGACGGCGATCCGCCGGCGGCCATGCGTTACACCGAATGCCGCCTGGCGCGTCCGGCCATGGCGCTGCTCGACGACATCGACAAGGACACCGTCAACTTCCAGGACAATTACGACGGCTACGAAAAAGAGCCGGTCGTAATGCCGGCGCGCTTTCCCAACCTGCTGGTCAACGGCGCCGGCGGCATCGCGGTCGGCATGGCGACCAATATCCCGCCGCACAATCTCGGCGAGGTGATCGAAGCCTGCGTGGCGCTGATCGACGATCCCGCGCTCGACATCGACGACCTGATCAAGATCGTGCCGGGTCCCGACTTCCCGACCGGCGGCATCATCCTCGGGCGCGCCGGCATCCGCAGCGCCTACATGGGCGGGCGCGGCTCCATCGTCATGCGCGGCAAAGTCGGTTTCGAGACCATCCGCAAGGAGCGCGAGGCGATCATCATCACCGAGATCCCGTATCAGGTGAACAAAGCCGCGATGGTCGAGCGCATCGGGGAGCTCGCGCGCGAAAAGAAGATCGACGGCGTCGCCGAATTGCGCGACGAGAGCGACCGCGACGGCTACCGCGTGGTGATCGAACTCAAGCGCGACGCCGAGCGCGATGTGGTCTTGAACCAGCTTTATCGTTTCACGCCGCTGCAGACCTCCTTCGGCGCCAACATGGTGGCGCTCGACGGCGGCCGTCCGCTGGTGATGAACCTGAAGGACATGCTGACCGCCTTCATCGGTTTTCGCGAAGAGGTGGTGTCGCGGCGTACCAAGTTCCTGCTCGGCAAGGCGCGCGACCGCGCCCACGTGCTGGTGGGGTTGGCCATCGCGGTCGCCAATATCGACGAGGTGATCGCGCTGATCCGCGGCTCCAAGGACGCCAACGAGGCGCGCGAAGGTTTGATGGCGCGCGATTGGCCGGCCAAGGACATGGCCGCCATGGTGACGCTGATCGACGACCCGCGCCACAAGGTGTCCGACAAGGGCACCACCAAGCTGTCGATCGAGCAGGCGCGCGCCATTCTCGATTTGCGGCTGCAGCGGCTGACCGCGCTCGGGCGCGACGAGATCAAGGAAGAGCTCGACAAGCTGGCGGCGGAGATTTCCGACTATCTCGACATCCTGCGCTCGCGCGCGCGCATCCAGGCGATCATCAAGGACGAACTCGCCAAGGTGAAAGAGGAGTTCGCCACTCCGCGCCGCACCGAAATCACCGAGCAGGAAGCGGAGGTCGAGGACGAAGACCTGATCCAGCGCGAGGACATGGTCGTCACCGTCTCGCACCTCGGCTACATCAAGCGCGTGCCGCTTTCGACCTATCGCGCGCAAAAGCGCGGCGGCAAGGGCCGCGGCGGCATGCAGGTGCGCGAGGAGGATTTTGTCTCGCGGCTGTTCGTGGCCTCCACGCACACGCCGGTGCTGTTCTTCTCCTCGCGCGGCAAGGTCTACAAGGAGAAGGTGTGGCGGCTGCCGCAGGCGGCGCCGCAAGCGCGCGGCAAGGCGCTGATCAACATCCTGCCGCTCGACGCCGGCGAGTGGATCACCTCGATCATGCCGCTGCCCGAGGACGAGAAGACCTGGGGGCAACTCGACGTGATGTTCGCCACCACCAAGGGCACGGTGCGCCGCAACAAGCTCAGCGATTTCGTCGACGTGCGCCGCTCCGGCATCATCGCGATGAAATTGTCGGAAGGCGACGCCATCGTGCACGTGGAGATCTGCACCGAAAAGGACGACGTGCTGCTCACCGCGGCGGCCGGCCATTGCATCCGCTTCCCGGTGCCGGACGTGCGCGTGTTCGCCGGCCGCACCTCGATGGGCGTGCGCGGCATCGCGCTCGGCAAGGACGACAAGGTGATCTCCATGGCGATCCTGCGCCATGTCGCGGCGACCTCGGAGGAGCGCGTGGCGTATTTGAAGCGCGCCAGCGCCGTGCGGCGCGGCACCGCCGAGGAGGAGGCGCCGACGGAAGCCGAGGAAAGCGCCGAGCAGATCGAGCTCGGCGAGCAGCGCTATGTCGAATTGTCGGCGGCCGAGCAGTTCGTGCTCACCGTGTCCGAGCGCGGCTTCGGCAAGCGCACCTCCTCGTTCGAATACCGCACCACCGGGCGCGGCGGCAAAGGCATCGTGGCGATGAACGTCACCGCCAAGACCGGCAAGCTGGTCGGCTCGTTCCCGGTGGAGGAGGGCGACCAGGTCATGCTGGTCACCGACCAGGGCAAGCTGATCCGCACCACCGTGACCGGCATCCGCATCGCCGGCCGCGCCACGCAAGGGGTGATCGTGCTCGACACCGCGGAAGACGAGCGCGTGGTCTCGGTCGAGCACCTGAGCGAGGAAGCGGAAGACTAGCCTCGGCCACCGGGGCTCGGGATAACCGCCCCGGCGGCTATTGCCGGGGCACAAGGGGCAGGTTAGACCCCGGCCATGCCGCGGACCGCCCTCTATGCCGGCTCCTTCGACCCGGTCACCAACGGCCATCTCGACGTGGTGCGCCATGCCGTTCGGCTGGCCGATAGACTGGTGATCGCCGTCGGCGTGCATCCCGGCAAGGCGCCGCTGTTTTCGGCCGAGGAGCGGCTCGCCATGTTGGAACAGGTCTGCGGACCGCTGGCGCGCGAGGCCAACTGCACGCTTTCCTGCATCACCTTTTCGGACCTCGTGGTGGAGACCGCGCGCCGCGAAGGCGCCGCCGTGCTGATCCGGGGCCTGCGCGACGGCACCGACCTCGACTACGAGATGCAGATGGCCGGCATGAACGAGGCCATGGCGCCGGAAGTGCTCACAGTATTCCTGCCTGCCTCGCCCATGGTGCGCCCGATCACCGCCACATTGGTGCGCCAGATCGCCGGCATGGGCGGCGACATTTCCGCCTTCGTCCCCGCCACGGTTGCCGCCCGCTTGAAGACGAAATTCGCGCGCGGCGGCTGAACCGGCATTACACCCTGATTAAGGAGACGCGATGACCACCCGCCGTTCGATCCTGACGCTCGCGCCCGTGCTGCTGATGGCCGCGCTCGCGACGGCTGCCTTCGCGCAGGGGCGCGACCTGTCCAACCCGGCGGCGCTCAATGAGAAGGCGCCCGCCACTTACAAAGTGCGCTTCGATACCAGCAAGGGGCCGTTCGTCATTCAGGTGAACCGTTCATGGGCCCCGCACGGCGCCGACCGCTTTTATAATCTGGTCAAGCACGGCTTCTACGACAACGACCGCTTCTTCCGCGTGATTTCCGGCTTCATGGTGCAGTTCGGCATCAACGGCGATCCGCGCGTCTCGGCGCGCTGGCAGGACGCCAATATCCCGGACGATCCAGTCAAGGCGAGCAACAAGCGCGGCACCATCACCTTCGCGACCGCCGGGCCGAACACGCGCACGACGCAGGTGTTCATCAACTTCGCCGACAATGCCGGGCTCGACGGCCAGGGCTTCGCGCCGTTCGGGCAGGTGGTGTCGGGCATGAAGGTAGTCGACAGCATCAACGCCGAATACGGCGAAGGCGCGCCGCGCGGGCGCGGGCCCGACCAGGGCCGCGTTCAAAGCCAAGGCAATGCCTATCTGATGAAGGGCTTTCCGCGCATGGATTACGTGAAGAAGGCGACGATCGTTCGCTAAAAGCTGCCGCGTCGCATTTCAAAGGGAGTTTTCGAAATGGCCAAACCGGAGGATACGCTCACGCTGGAGACCACCAAGGGCAAGGTGGTGATCGAGATGCGGCCCGACCTCGCGCCGCAACACGTCGCGCGCATCAAGGAACTGGTGAAGCAGGGCTTCTATGACGGCGTCGTGTTCCACCGGGTGATCGACGGTTTCATGGCGCAGACCGGCTGCCCGGAGGGCACCGGCATGGGCGGCTCGGGGCAGAAGCTGAAGGCCGAGTTTAACGCCGAGCCGCATGTGCGCGGCACCGCCTCGATGGCGCGCGCGGCAAACCCCGATTCCGGCGACAGTCAGTTCTTCATCTGCTTCGACGACGCCCGCTTCCTCGACGGCCAGTACACGGCCTGGGGCAAGGTGATCGAGGGCATGGAGAACGTCGACAAGATCAAACGCGGCGAGCCGGTCCGGGACCCCGACAAGATCGTCAAGGCGACGATGGGGGCGTAAGGAGAACTTGTCATTCCGGGACGCCGCGAAGCGGCGGGCCCGGAATCCAGGGGCGACGGACACGGACTTTGCTCTGGATTCCGGGCTCGCGTGCTGCGCACGCGCCCCGGAATGACGCGACAAATGCGCACCGATCTGTTCGACTTCGACCTGCCGGCGGACCGCATCGCGCTGCGGCCGATGAGCCCGCGCGACGCCGCGCGGCTTTTGGTGGTGCGGCCGGGTCGTCAAGCGGAAGCCCGGGATAGCCATTCCCCGTTCGCCGCCCCGCAAGCGGGGGCCCAGAGCGACAAGGATGAGCGCCGAGATCGCAGCTCCTGGGTCCCCGCGTCCGCGGGGACGAACGGAGACGTGTTTGAAGATCGGGTGGTGCGCGATTTGCCCGAACTGTTGCAGGCGGGCGATGCGCTGGTCGTCAACGACAGCAAGGTCATCGCCGCTCGGCTGAGAGGGCGCCGGATCGGGCGGGGCAGCGCCGAGCCCGGGATCGAGGCCACTTTGCACAAGCGGCTCGACGGTTCGCATTGGAAGGCCTTCATCCTCGGCGCCAAGAAGGTGCAGGTGGGCGACATGCTGCGCTTCGGGTCCGAGGGGCGGGTCTGCTTCCTCGATCAGCTCGATGCTGAAGTTTCACAGAAGGATGAAGGAGGTGAGGTAACCCTTTCATTTTCCTTCCACGGACCGGTGCTTGACCAGGCCATTGCCGAGCGCGGCGACATGCCGCTGCCGCCCTATATCGCCGCGCGCCGCGCCCCCGACGAGCAGGACCGGGCCGACTACCAGACGCTTTTCGCGCAGGAGGAAGGCTCGGTGGCGGCGCCGACCGCGGGGCTGCATTTCACAGACGTCCTACTTGAGCGGCTGAAGGCGCGCGGGGTGGCCTTGCACAAGGTGACGCTGCATGTCGGCGCCGGCACTTTCCTGCCGGTCAAGACCGACGAGGTCGAAGGCCACAAAATGCATGCCGAGTTCGGGGTGGTGACCGCGGAGGTGGCCGAGGCGCTCAATGCGGTGCGCGAGAAGGGCGGGCGCATCGTCGCCGTCGGCTCGACCGCGCTCAGATTGCTGGAAAGTGCCGCCAGCGAAGACGGCAGGCTGAAGGCCTTCTCGGGCGACACCGCCATCTTCATCACGCCCGGCTACCAATTCCGCGCGGTCGATTTGATGTTGACCAATTTCCACCTGCCGCGCTCGACACTTTTCATGCTAGTGGCGGCGTTTTCAGGGCTGGACACCATGAAGCGCGCCTATGCCCATGCCATTGAGGCCGGCTATCGCTTCTATTCCTATGGCGACGCCTGCCTGCTTTATCCTTCCGGAAAATGAGCTCGCCGTTCTCCTTCGCCCTGCTCCAGACCGACGGCGCCGCGCGCCGCGGCGAGTTCGTCACGCCGCATGGCAAGGTGCAGACGCCGGCCTTCATGCCGGTCGGCACCGCCGGCACGGTGAAGGGGCTGACGCCCGAGATCGTGCGCGCGACCGGCGCCGAGATCGTGCTCGGCAACACCTACCACCTGATGCTCAGGCCCGGCCCCGAGCGCATCGCGGCGCTCGGCGGCCTGCACAGCTTCATGCAGTGGCCGCTGCCGATCCTCACCGATTCAGGCGGCTTCCAGGTGATGTCGCTGTCGAGCCTGCGCAAGGTGACCGAGCAGCACGTGGTGTTCCGCTCGCATCTCGACGGCGCCATGCACGAATTGTCGCCCGAGCGCGCGGTCGAGATCCAGGCGCTGCTCGGCGCCGACATTTCCATGCAGCTTGACGAATGCCTGCGGCTGCCGGCTTCGCGCGAGGAGATCAAGCGCGCGATGGAATTGTCGCTGCGCTGGGCGGAGCGCTCGAAACGCGCGTTCGAAGGCCGCAGCGCCAAAGGCTATGCGCTGTTCGGTATCGTGCAGGGCGGCGACGACATGACCTTGCGCGAAGTGAGCGCGCGCGCGCTGACGGCGCTAGATTTTCAAGGCTACGCCATCGGCGGGCTGGCGGTGGGCGAGCCGCAGGAGGTGATGCTCAAGATCGTGGAAGAAACCGCGCCGCAACTGCCGGCGGATCGACCGCGCTATCTGATGGGCGTCGGCACGCCGCACGACATGCTGGAGGCGGTTGCGCGCGGCATCGACATGTTCGACTGCGTGCTGCCGACCCGCAACGGCCGCCACGGCATGGCGTTCACGCGGTTTGGCCCGCTCAACCTCGCCAATGCCCGCCATGCCGACGACCCGCGCCCGCTCGACGAGCAAAGCGCGCAGCCGGCGGCGCGCAGCTATTCGCGCGCCTATCTGCACCATCTCACCAAGGCGAACGAGATGCTGGGGGCGGTGCTGCTTTCCACCGTCAATCTCGCCTATTACCAGGAGTTGATGGCCGGCATGCGCGCGGCCATCGCGGCCGGCCGGTTTGCCGAGTTCCGGACGGAAACCTCGAGCCTCTGGGAACGGGGCGACATTCCGGCGCTCTAGGCGCGGCGGCCTCCGCCGTGGTGTATGATCGCGTCTATCATGGCGCTGACCCTGAACGTCAACGGCAAGAGCCATAGCGTGGAGGCCGAGCCCGACACGCCGCTGCTCTATGTGTTGCGTAACGATCTGGCGCTCAACGGCGCCAAGTTCGGCTGCGGGCTGGCGCAATGTGGCTCCTGCACGGTGCTGGTCGACGGCAAGCCGGCGCTGTCTTGCGTGACGCCGGCGGGCAGCGTCAGCGGGGCCGAGATCGTCACGCTGGAAGGGCTCGGCACGCTCGATGATCCGCACCCCTTGCAGCGCGCCTTCATCGTGGAGCAGGCGGCGCAATGCGGCTATTGCGTGCCGGGCATGATCATGGCGGCGCTGGCGCTCATCGAGCGCACGCCGCGTCCGAGCGAACAGGAAGTGCGCGCGGCGCTCGATCGCAATCTCTGCCGCTGCGGTGCGCATCCGCGCATCATCCGCGCCGTGCTGCGGGCCGCGCGCGCGATGGAGCAGGCGCCGTGACCATGCTCACCCGGCGCCAATTCACAACGATTGCGGCCGGCGGCATCGTGGTCGCGTTCAGCCTGCGCGGGCCCGTGCGCGCCCAGCGCGCAGCGCTGCCCGGCAGCCTCGCGCACGACCGCATGCTGGACGCCTGGCTGCGCGTCAACCCGGACGGCACCGTCACCATCTTCACCGGCAAGGTCGAGCTCGGCCAGGGCATCCTTACCGCGCTGGCGCAGATCGCGGCGGAAGAGCTCAGCATGCGCCCTTGGCGCATCGTCATGGTCTCCGGCGACACCGAACGCACGCCGGACGAGGGCTTCACCGCCGGCAGCCGCTCGATCGAGGACAGCGGCGCCGCCATCCGCGCGGCTTGCGCGGAGGCGCGCGACATTCTCATCCGCATGGCGGGCGAGCGGCTGCGCTGGTCGTTCGACGAGCTCAGCGTGCAGGACGGCGTGATCTACGCGCCGGGCATGCGCACGGTGAGTTATGCCGCGCTCGCGGCTTCGGTCGATCTGCACCGGCCGGCGAGTGGCAAGGTGGCGCCGGCGCCGGCCGGCGCTCACCGCATCGTCGGCACGCCGGTGCAGCGCCGCGACATTCCCGGCAAGGTGACCGGCGCGGCTTGCTATGTGCAGGACCTGCGCCCGGCCGGCATGCTGCACGGGCGCGTCGTGCGGCCGCCGCGCTATCACGCCATTCTCGACAAGGTCGACGTCGAAGGCGCCAAGCGCCTGCCCGGCGCGGTGGCGGTGGTGCGCGACGGTTCCTTCCTCGGCGTCGTCGCCGCGCGCGAGGAACAGGCGGTGCGGGCGCGCGCGCACCTGCTGCGCAGCGCCAAATGGATCGGCGGCGACGATCTGCCCGATCCGCGCAAGCTCTACGACGATCTCGTCAACGCGGCGAGCCGGGATTCCGTGGTGAGCGAGAAAAAGGCGCCGCCGCCCGCCGCCATCGCGCGCGTGTTCGAGGCGACCTATACCAAGCCCTATACCGCGCATGCGGCGATGGCGCCGTCCTGCGCGCTGGCGCAATTCAAGGACGGCAAGCTCACGGTGTGGACGCACAGCCAGGGCGTGTTCGCGCTGCGGCGCGCGCTCGCCGGCGCGTTGAAACTGGCCACCGAGACCGTGCATTGCATCCACGTCGAGGGAGCCGGCTGCTACGGCCACAATGGCGCCGACGATGCCGCGCTCGACGCCGCGCTGCTGGCGCGCGCGGTGCCGGGCAGGCCGGTGCGCGTGCAATGGATGCGCGACGACGAATTCGCCTGGGAGCCCTATGGGCCGGCCATGGTGATGAAGGCCAAGGCCTCGCTCGCCGGCGGTAAAATCGTCGACTGGGCCTACGACGTCTGGAGCACCACGCACAGCACGCGGCCGGGCGCCGGCGGCGGCAACAATCTGCTGGCGAGTTGGTATCTGGCGCAGCCGCTGGCGCCGGGGGAGGGCTGGGGCGGCGGCGCGGCGCGCAACGCCGTGCCGCTTTACGACCTGCCGGGCCGGCGCGTCACCAATCATTTCGTGCCGGCCGCGCCCTTGCGGGTGTCGTCGCTGCGCTCGCTCGGCGCTTACGCCAACGTGTTCGCGATCGAATCTTTCATGGACGAGCTGGCCGCCGCGGCGGCGAGCGACCCGGTTGAATTCCGTCTGGCGCATCTGAAGGATGAGCGCGCGCGCGCGGTGATCGAAGCGGCGGCCAAGGCCGCGAGCTGGAAGAAAGGCGCCAAGAGTGACGGCCGCCGCGGGCGCGGCTTCGCCTTTGCGCAATACAAGAACGCTGCCGCCTATATCGCGGCGGTGGCGCAAGTATCGGTCGACCCCCGCAGCGGCGCCTTGCGCGTCGTGCGCATCGACTGCGCCGTCGATGCCGGCCAGATCGTCAATCCCGACGGGCTGAAGAACCAGGTCGAGGGCGGCATGATCCAGGCCGCAAGCTGGACCTTGCACGAGCAGGTGAAATTCGACGCCGACAGGATTGTCTCGCGCGACTGGCTTGGCTATCCGATCCTGACCATGACCGAGGTGCCGCAGATGCAGACCGTGCTGCTCGACCGCCCCGACCAACCCTCGCTCGGCGTCGGCGAAGCGGCGATGGGTCCGGCGGCGGCCGCCATCGCCAATGCCTTCGCGCACGCCACCGGCAAGCGCTTGCGCGACCTGCCGATGACGCCGGCGCGGGTGAAGGCGGCGCTCAAATGAACGTGCAAGGCGCGTTCGGCGACTTTCTCAAGCGCCGGCGCAAGCCGCGCTTTTCCTTGCCGCCGGGCGCGACCGACGCGCATTGCCACGTGTTCGGCCCAGGCGACAAATTCCCCTACGCACCCGGACGGCGCTATACGCCGCAGGACGCGCCCAAGGAGATGCTGCGCGCGCTGCACGATCACTTGGGCGTTTCGCGCGCGGTGATCGTGCAGGCGAGCTGCCACGGCACCGACAATGCCGCCATGCTCGACAGCATCGCTTCCGATCCCGCGCGTTATCGCGGCGTCGCCATCGTCGACGATCAATTCACCGACCGAGACTTCGACACGCTCGATGCCGGCGGCGTGCGCGGCGTGCGCTTCAATTTCGTCAAGCATCTGGGCGGCGCACCCGACATGGCCGTGTTCGCGCGCGTGATCGACCGCATCAAAGGCCGCGGCTGGCACGTTGTGCTGCATCTCGACGCGCCCAGCATCGTTCCTTTGTCCGACATGATGCGCCAATTGCCGCTGCCCTTCGTGATCGATCACATGGGCCGCGTGCCGGGCAAAGACGGCGTCGAGCAGCCGCCGCTCAAGGCGCTGCTCGAGCTCGCCAAGCGCGACAATTGCTGGATCAAGGTGTGCGGCGCCGAGCGCATCTCGTTTCCGCCCTATGCGGAAGCGGTGCCGGTCGCGCAGGCCATCGTCGCGGCGGCGCCCGACCGCGTGCTGTGGGGCACCGATTTCCCGCACCCCAATGCGACGCACGAGGCCGACGAAGCCGACCTGGTCGACCTGGTGCCGCAATACGCCCCCGACGCGGGCCGGCAGAAGCGGCTGCTGGTCGACAACCCGGCGCGGCTCTACGGGTTTAGCTAAGCCCCGGGAATTGCCTCCGAATCGGGCCTGCCTGCCTGTGGATTAGGCGAAATCGGCGGTGAAATCCTCCGAATGGCGCCCAGGTGCTGGCACGCGCCTTGCTGAGTGCTGACGCAAAGCAATCGGGCCCGGCAACGATCGAGGTGATCACCATGCGCCGCGGACAAGAGCACGAACAGCATCACAGCGGTAATGGCGCCGCCGCCGGCGGCCGTGGCCGGCCTGCGGCAGGGTTGCCCACGGCGCAGTGGCAGGCGCCGCAGCGGCCGAACGGCTACGAACACTATTGCCGCCATTACGAGGCGGATCTCGACCAGGTGGAGAGCGCCTTCTTCGAGGGCTTTGCCGAGGCGAGCGATCCGGTCAGCTTCCTCAAGCTGGCGGGCATACCCTTCGAGGCCCTTGACCGGGCGGGCCAGCGGCTTGCGCTCTTGCGCGTCGAATGCGGTCTCGGCGTCGATGTCGGCTCGCTGTCGCCGCGCGCGGCCAGCGAAGACATGCGCTACATCCCCTTACCGCGCCGCATGGTGACGCGGCGGCGCCAGGTGCGCTTTCTCTATGTCGCACGGCAGCGGCCTGCGCAGCCTGACGCTGGGCGAGGTGCGGGGGCTGAAGCCGCTGTAGCGCGTGGCCGTTTTAGGCTGAAACGGTCAGCCAGGCACAGCATGCTCCCTCTCCCCACCCGAACTCGGGCTTACCCGAGTTCGGCACTTAATTTGTAATCATATATCGACTTCAATTGGGAGAGGGTTGGGGTGAGGGGGCTCGTATCTCTCGAGACCCCGGCGGGCGCTTCGCTGTGCGAAGGACGTAATCTATTTCGTCACTTGCCCGCGGATTTCGCCGGGCTTGTGGGCGGCGGTGTGGATGTTGACGTACCAGCCGCCGGACATCAGCTGCGAAGCCTGCTCCGCGGTCAGCTTCTTCTCGCCGGAGAACGGGGTCTTGGCGGAAGCGCCGCCGAAGATCGGGATCACGACGCCGCCGTTCTTGCCCATTTCGCCGGCGTGGAAATGCGCGGCGACCGCCGGGCCGCTCAAGTCCGAATAGCTGCCTTTCCAGGTCATCATGCGGGTGGCGGTATCATAGGTCACCTCGACCGCGCCGCTGCCCTTGCTGGTGGTGACGGGCGGCACTTCGTTGGACGGCTTCAGTTCGGCCTTCATCTTGACCATGTCGGCGAACGACGGCGTGGCAAGCGAAAGCGCGGCGGCACAGGCAAGCGCCGCCAGCGCGGGACGCAGAAATGCGGTGTTCATGGGTTGCTCCTCCTTGATCGGCTGCGGGCAGTCTACCGAAAAACACCTGTAGACAGGCACCTATTCCGGCGGTCGGATCAAGGCTCGCAGAGCGGAATTGTGGTGACGCAGGTCTCCCCGCAGGCCTCGCAGGCCCAGTGGTGGCGGATCTCGCCGTCTTCGACGAATTCGGACAGAAGCGGCGCCACCATCAAGTCGCCGCATTGCGGGCAGTGCGCGGGCGTGGAGAACGGGGATTCGGCGAGCTTTGCTTCGGCGCAGTGCAGCATCGTTCGGCCTCCGAATGTTGTCCCTTACCCATCGTTGCCGCCGGTCTAGAAGGGCATCGTGGCGAGGGCGAGACGGATTGGTGAAACTGCGGTGGCCGGGCGGATAAACTTATGTGACAGGGTGTGAGCGGAGGTAAGACTTGTGCCAAATCAAATGGCAGCCGGCGGATTTGGATAAGAATTTTTGCAATGTTTGGAGGCTCTCATGAAATTGCTCGACCTTCTCGCCAAGCTCGGCATTCTGCGCTACGGCACCAAAGCAGCGGTCTACCATTCCGGTAAAGATCGCCCGACCGAATTCTTGATGAACGACGTGTTCGATGCCGAGCGCGATCTCACGACCGCAAAGGACATCGCCAAGGTGCGCGAGGTGGTGACCGGGGGCAAGGTCGACGAGAAATCGTGAGCGAAAAATTTGGTGAGCGCGCAGGGACTCGAACCCTGGACCTACTGATTAAAAGTCAGTTGCTCTACCACCTGAGCTACGCGCTCGTCACCGACACGCAAGATAGGCCCTGAAATCGGGCCCGCAACGCTGCGCCTCGCGGACGTTCGCCGCTGTGTAGGGGCGCCCGCCGGCCCGGTCAATAGGCCGCGGCGGCCTTATCCTTGAACTCGCGCTCGCCCCGCCGCTTTTGCTACACTGGCCGCTCGTTCCACGCGAGCCAGGAGCCGTCCCCATGCCGATCGTCAACCGCGTCGCCGACTTGGCCAGCGAAATCGCCGAATGGCGGCGCGACCTGCATGCCCATCCCGAGCTCCTGTTCGACGTCAACCGCACCGCCGGCGTGGTGGCCGAGAAGCTGCGCGAATTCGGCTGCGACGAGGTGGTGACCGGCATCGGGCGCACCGGCGTGGTCGGCGTCATCCACGGCCGCAAGGGCGCCTCCGGCAAGGCCATCGGCCTGCGCGCCGACATGGACGCGCTGCCGATCGATGAGGCGACCAACCTGCCGTACAAGTCGACGGTGCCCGGCAAGATGCACGCCTGCGGCCATGACGGCCACACCGCGATGCTGCTGGGCGCCGCGCGCTATCTCGCCGAGACGCGCAATTTCGCGGGCGACGCCGTGGTGATCTTCCAGCCGGCGGAAGAGGGCGGCGGCGGCGGCAAGGTCATGGTCGACGACGGGATGATGGACCGCTTCAAGATCGGCGAGGTCTACGGCATGCACAATTATCCCGGTCTGCCGGTCGGACAGTTCGCGCTGCGCGCGGGCGCCACCATGGCCTCAGCCGATCACATTACGATCGACATCGAGGGCAAGGGCGGCCACGCTGCGCGCCCGCACGTGTCGATCGACACGGTTCTGGTGGGCGCGCAGATCGTCAATAACATCCAGTCGATCGTGTCGCGCAATGTCGATCCGGTCGAGCACGCGGTGGTGACGATCGCCATGTTCCACGCCGGCAATACCGACAACGTCATTCCGCAGACCGCGCAGTTGCGCGGCACCGCGCGCGCGCTGTCGACCGAGGTGCAGGACCTGCTGGAAAAACGCCTGCACGAAGTGGTGGAGGGAACGGCGCGCGTCTACGGCGCCAAGGCGAAGTTGACCTACTTCCGCAACTATCCGGTGCTGGTGAACCACGAGGCGCAGACCGACTTCGCCGCCAAGGTCGCGCAGGAAGTCGCCGGCAAGGACAGGGTCGATGCCGACACGCCGCCGGTGATGGGCGCGGAAGACTTCGCCTTCATGCTGAACGCGCGGCCGGGCGCTTTCATCTTCATCGGCAACGGCGACAGCGCGGGGCTCCATCACCCGGCCTATAATTTCAACGACGACGCCATCGCCTACGGCACGTCCTTCTGGGTGCGGCTGGCGGAGACGGCGCTGGCGGGGTGAAGGTTAGAGCGGCGTGCCGGCCATCTTGACCGGATGGCAGACCGCGCGCGCAGCGATCAGGCGCGCGCACAGCTTGGCGGCGGCGGTATAAGTCGGCATCGGTCCGACGATCAGCCGGTAATGCGTGGCGGGCCCGCGCTTCTCGCGCAGCACATGCGGCTTCAGCCCCCCGAGCAGCGGGCCGAAATTGGCGTTGAGCGCCGCCCATTGCATGTGCAGTAACGTGAGGTTGGACGCACCGGCGAGCGCAATGCCGAATTCCGGCTTGGGCGGGATCGCGGCCATGCGCACGGGCGGCAGCGGCACGGCGACCCGATGCGGTGCCGGCTCTTGCACGGCCGGCTGTTGCGGCGTCTCAGCCTCCTTAGTCATTGCCGCAGGCGGCTCTGCTTTGGCCATCTCCTGCTTAGGCGTGGCGGCGGCGGTCGGCGCTTCGTGCGGGGTGACCGCGGGCGGCGCGATCACCGGCGGGGCGGCGACCGCCGGCGGCGGCGTCGCGGCCTTTTCCTGTTTGGCCGTGACCGCCGCGATCTGCTTTTTGATCGAGCCGGTGAGATCGGTGAGGCCGTTCTCCAGCACGGCGACGCGTTCGGTCAGCCGCTCGCGGGCGGCAGTGAGGCTGCGCACCTGCGCCTGCAGCCGGGCGAGCTCGGCCCGGCCGGCCGGCGGCGGCACCGGTACCACCGCGACATGACGGGAGGGCAGGTCTGCGGGCGCGAGCGCCAGTTTAAGCCGCTCGCTGCCGCTGTCGGTCTGGGTGACCAGCACCAGCACGGTGAGCGAGAGCGCTGCGCCGACGCCCCATCCGGTCAGCCGCCACAGCGCACGCATGGCGATGCGGCGCGCCGTTTGCGGATCGCGAGGGTCGGACTTGATCGTCATGGGGCCCTTTTCGGGTGGCCGAATCGTTGAAAACATTAGCAGAATCCGGCGGCGGCCGCTGCCGCACCGCGCCGCCTGCTGCGCCTGCCACGCGTGCTACACCTGCCCTTTACCCGCCCTCCGGCATCAGTAGGGTGCGCGCGCCAACAGGGCTATGAACCGGAACCGATGACGCCAAGGACATGCCTCGCCATCGTGCTCGCCGCCGGCGAAGGCACGCGCATGCGCTCGAGCCTGCCGAAGGCGCTCAACCCGCTCGGCGGCCGCAGCTTGCTCGCGCATGTGCTTGATACGGTGGAGGCCGCCGGTTGCGGCGAGATCGCGGTCGTGGTCGGTCCTGATCACGGCGCGGTGGCCGGTGAGGCGCGTGCGCTGGCGCCGCACGTCCAAGTGTTCGAGCAACGCGAACGCATAGGCACCGCGCATGCCGTGCTAATGGCGCGCGACGCGCTTTCCAAAGGCGCGGACGATATCCTGGTGATTTTCAGCGACACGCCGCTGGTGCGGCCGGAGACGCTCAAGCAATTGCGATCTGCGCTCGCAGAGGGAGCGGCGGTCGCGGTGCTCGGCTTCCGCGCCGCCGATCCGACCGGCTACGGCCGGCTGCTCACGCAAAGTGAAGAGCTGTTTGCGATCCGCGAGGAAGGCGATGCAAGCGCCGAGGAGCGCAAGATCACGCTATGCAATGCCGGCCTGATGGCGCTTGCCGGCCGGCATGCACTGGCGCTGCTCGAGCGCATCGGCAACGACAATGCCAAGGGCGAATACTATCTCACCGACGCGGTCGCCATTGCCCGCAATATGGGCTTGAAGGCGGTCGCGATCGAAACCACGGAGGACGACGTGCGCGGCATCAACACGAAGGCGCAACTCGCCGAAGCCGAAGCCGTTCTGCAAGCGCGGCTGCGCTCCGCCGCCATGGAGGCGGGCGTCACGCTGGTCGCGCCGGAGACCGTGTTTCTCGCGGCCGACACCAAGCTCGGCCGCGACGTCACCATCGAGCCGAACGTGGTGTTCGGCCCGGGCGTCACGGTTGACGACGGCGCCACCATCCGCGCGTTCTCGCATCTGGAAGGCGCGCATGTCGGCAAGGGCGCGCGCATCGGCCCGTTCGCGCGGCTGCGGCCCGGCGCCGAACTCGGGCCCGACGTGCATATCGGCAATTTCGTCGAGGTGAAGGCGGCCACCATCGCGCAAGGCGCAAAGGCCAATCATCTCGCCTATATCGGCGATGCCAGTGTCGGCGCCGGCGCCAACATCGGCGCCGGCACCATCACCTGCAATTATGACGGCGTCGCCAAGCACCGCACCGAGATCGGCGAGGGCGCCTTCATCGGCTCGAATTCGTCGCTTGTTGCGCCGGTCAAGGTGGGCGACCACGCCTATGTCGGCACCGGGACGGTGGTGACGGAGGACGTGCCGCCCAACTCGCTTGCCATCGCGCGCGCGCGGCAAACGATTAAGGAAGGCTGGGCAAAGCGCTTGCGCGACGTGAAGGCCTTGGGCAAAGGCTTGCGCAAGGCGCCCTCGAAAAAGCGGGCATAGATGGCGGCCGTTAGTCGTGCCGCCCTGTCACACGGCGAAATGCCTTGTGATTTCCTTGAGACGGCCGCGGGCGGCTAAACCAATGATGGCAAGCTAACGGGGGGCTTCAAAGCCGCCATGTGCGGAATTGTCGGAATACTCGGGCGCGATCCAGTCGCGGCCCATCTGGTCGATGCGCTCAAGCGCCTCGAATATCGCGGCTACGACTCCGCCGGCATCGCCACGCTGGAGCAGGGCAAGCTCGCGCGCCGGCGCGCGCAAGGAAAGCTGAAGCAGCTCGAGGCGAGGCTCGACAAGGACCCGCTCAAAGGCCACAGCGGCATCGGCCACACCCGCTGGGCCACCCATGGCAGGCCGAGCGAAAGCAATGCGCACCCGCATGCGACCGAGCAGGTGGCGGTGGTGCATAACGGCATCATCGAGAATTTCCGCGAGCTGCGTGAGAGGCTCGAAAAGAAGGGCTGCAAGTTCGCGAGCGAAACCGACACCGAGGTGGTGGCGCACCTGGTGAGCGAGGAACTGAAAGCCGGTAAAACGCCGAAGGACGCGGTGGCGGCCGCGCTCAAAGAATTGCGCGGCGCCTTCGCGCTCGCCTTTCTGTTCGCCGGCGAGGACGATCTGATGATCGCGGCGCGCAAAGGCTCGCCGCTGGCGGTCGGCTACGGCGACGGCGAGATGTATGTCGGCTCGGATGCCATTGCGCTCGCGCCCTTCACCGACACGATCAGCTATCTGGAGGACGGTGACTGGGCGGTGCTCACGCGCAAGGGCGTTGAGATTTTCGACGCGCAGGACAACAAGATCGAGCGTCCGGTGATCAAGTCGGCGGCCTCGGGGTTCCTGGTCGACAAGGGTAATTTCAAGCACTTCATGGCCAAGGAAATCCACGAGCAGCCGGAAGTGGTCGGCCATACGCTCGCGCACTATATCGACATGGTGCGCGAGCGCGTGGCGCTGCCGGGCGAATTGCCGTTCGACTGGACCAAGCTGAAGCGCCTGTCGATCTCGGCCTGCGGCACCGCCTTCTATGCCGGGCTGGTGGCGAAATACTGGTTCGAGCGCTTCGCCAAGCTGCCGGTGGAAATCGATATCGCGTCCGAGTTCCGCTACCGCGAGGCGCCGATGGAAGCGGGCGACCTTGCCATCTTCATCTCGCAATCGGGCGAGACCGCCGACACGCTGGCGAGCCTGCGCTACGCCAAGGAGCATAAACTGCACGTTCTGTCGGTGGTGAACGTGCCGACCTCGACGATCGCGCGCGAAAGCGACGTGGTGATGCCGACGCTGGCCGGCCCCGAAATCGGCGTCGCCTCGACCAAGGCCTTCACCTGCCAGCTCAGCGTGCTCGCCTGTCTCGCCATCGCCGCCGGACGCGCGCGCGGCGAACTGTCGGACGAGGACGAGCAGAAGCTGGTGCATGCGCTGATCGAGGTGCCGCGCCTGATGACGCAGGCGCTGGCGATCGAGCCGCAGATCGAGCAGCTTGCGCATGAGCTTTCCAAGGTGCACGACGTGCTTTATCTCGGTCGCGGCACGTCGTTCCCGATCGCCATGGAAGGCGCCCTCAAGCTGAAGGAAATCTCCTATATTCACGCCGAGGGCTATGCCGCCGGCGAGCTCAAGCACGGCCCGATCGCGCTGATCGACGAGAGCATGCCGGTGATCGTGATCGCGCCTTTCGACCGCGTGTTCGAGAAGACATTGTCGAACATGGAGGAGGTGGCCGCGCGCGGCGGCCGCATCATCCTGGTGAGCGACTCGAAAGGCGCCAAGGAGGCCGCCATGGACCAGGTGGAGACGCTGACGCTGCCCGACATGGCGGCGACGGTGACGCCGCTCGTCTACGCGCTGCCGGTGCAATTGCTGGCCTACCATACGGCAGTCGCGCTCGGCACCGACGTCGACCAGCCGCGCAACCTCGCGAAATCGGTCACGGTGGAATAGATATCCCCCATGTCCGATCTCAACCAGCAGCCCGGCGAGGAACTCGCCCATGATGTCGAGGTGGCCGCCGCCTCGCAGACGGGCCTGGCCGGCCGCATCCGCAACTGGTTCCTCACCGGGCTGGTGGTGGCGGGGCCGCTCGCGGTCACCGCCTGGCTGATCTGGTCGGTGGTGCGCTGGGCCGACGATTTCGTGCGGCCGTTCATTCCGCCCGCCTACCGGCCGGAAACCTATCTGCCCTGGCCAATCCCCGGCACCGGCCTGGTGGTCGCGTTCGTTGCGCTCACGCTGCTCGGCTTCCTCACCGCCAACCTGGTCGGGCGTACGCTGGTCGAGTTGGGCGAGGGCGTGCTGTCGCGCATGCCGATCGTGCGGCCGATCTACAAGACCATGAAGCAGATTTTCGAGACGCTGTTCTCCAAGAGCGGCTCGAGCTTCCGCAAGGTGGCGCTGGTGGAATTCCCGGCGCCGGGCATGTGGTCGCTGGTGTTCCTGTCGCAGCCGCCGAGCGGCGAGGTGGCGAGCAAGCTGCCGTCCGGCGACCATGTCTCGGTGTTCTTGCCGTGCACGCCCAACCCGACGACCGGCTTCTTCTTTTTCGTCAAGCGCAGCGAACTGCGCGAGCTCGACATTTCCGTCGAGAAGGCGATGACGCTGCTGATCTCCGCCGGCATGGTGCAGCCGGATGGCGACGACCAGAAGAAGCTCGGCGCGCTTGCCGCCAATGCGCGCGCCGCGCAGGCATTGAGGAAGACGGAGACGGTGGAGTAGCGCGCAGGTCGCCTCATCCTTCGAGACGGCCGCGTCGCGGCCTCCTCAGGAGGAGGATTAAGGCTTACCCCGCCCGGATCAGCTTGATCGCCTCGTCCTTGCCGAACAGATAGAGCAAGTGGCGCAGGGCTTCGCCGCGTTCACTCTTCAGTGACGGATCGCGCGACAGCACCAGCGCGGCGTCGTCGCGCGCCGCGCCGAGATACTTGCCGTGCACTTCCAGCCGCGCCACGCGGAAGCCCGGCATGCCGCTCTGGCGGGTGCCGAGCAGGTCGCCTTCGCCGCGCAGGCGCAAGTCTTCCTCGGCGATGCGGAAGCCGTCTTCGGTCTCGCGCAATATGGCAAGCCGTGCTTTGGCGGTTTCGCCGAGCGGCGCTTTATAAAGCAGCAGGCAAGTCGAAGCGCCGGAGCCGCGGCCGATGCGCCCGCGCAACTGGTGCAGTTGCGCCAATCCAAAGCGCTCGGCGTGCTCGACGACCATGACGGTCGCCTCCGGCACGTCGACGCCGACTTCGATCACCGTGGTGGCGACCAGCAGCTTGCTGTCGCCGGACGCAAAGCGCGCCATAGCGGCGTCCTTGTCGGCGCCCTTCAAGCGGCCGTGCACGAGCGCGACCGTGTCGCCGAACTTGACGCGCAGCTCCTCATAGCGCGCCTCGGCCGCGGCAAGATCGCTCTTTTCGGACTCTTCCACCAGCGGACAGACCCAATAGGCGCGTTGCCCGGCATTGAGCGCGCGGCCGATGGCGTCTTCGACTTCTTCCAGACGTTCGAGCGGGATGGTGCGGGTGTCGACCGGCTGGCGGCCGGCCGGCTTCTCGCGCAATTCGGAGATGTCCATGTCGCCGAAATAGGTGAGCACCAGGGTGCGCGGGATCGGTGTGGCGGTGAGCACCAGCACGTCGACCGCCTCGCCCTTCTGGGTGAGCGCGAGGCGCTGATGCACGCCGAAACGGTGCTGCTCGTCGACAACGGCCAATGCCAGATCGTGGAAGGCGACGTCTTCCTGAAAGAGCGCGTGGGTGCCGACCAGCAGATCGATGTCGCCGAGGGTGAGCCGATCGAGGATGTCCTTGCGCGCGGGCCCGCGCTCGCGCCCGGTTAAAATGGCGACGCGGAGGCCGGCGGCTTCGGCGAGCGGCGCGATGGTTTTCAGATGCTGGCGGGCGAGCAGCTCGGTCGGCGCCATAAACGCCGCTTGCCGCCCGGCCTCGATCACCGCGGCAGCCGCGATCAGCGCCACCACGGTCTTGCCGGAGCCGACATCCCCTTGCAGCAGGCGCAGCATGCGCTGTGGGCGGGCAAGGTCGGTGACGATATCGTCGACCGCGTGCTGCTGCGAATGCGTGAGCGCGTAGGGCAGCGCCTTCATGATGCGCGCGCGCAAGCGGCCTTCGCTGGCGGTGCCGCGGCCGGACTGGCGGCGCATATGCGCGCGTACCAGCGCGAGCGCCAGTTGCCCGGCCAGCAATTCATCATAGGCAAGCCGTGTCCACGCCGGGTTCTGCGGCTCGACATCGTGCGGCTCGCGCGGCCGGTGCAAGAGGCGCAACGCGTCGGCAAAGCCGGGAAAGCGCTCGCGCGACACCCAGGCCGGATCCTGCCATTCCGGCAGCGCCGGGATGCGCACCAGCGCGGCGAGCGCGCCATCCATCGCGCGCCGCACGTTGCCGAGCGCGAGGCCTTCGGTGAGCGGGTAGCTCGGCTCGACCAGCGGCAGGGCGGCAAAGCCGGCCTCGTCCACCACGCGGTCGGGATGCACCATCTGCAACATGCCGTCGTAGAACTGCGCGGTGCCCGAGACGTAGCGAGTTTCGCCGACCGGCAGCAGCTTTTCGAGATAGTCAGGGCGCGCGTTGAAATAGGTCAGCGTGAGCGTGATGCCGGTGTCGTCGCTGGTAATGACGCGATAGGGCGCGCGCGGGCGGCGGGGCGGGGCGGGTCGATGTTCCTCGACGGTTACCGCCACGGTCACCAGTTGCCCGTCCTGTACCTCGTTCAGCTTGGGCCGCGCGCGCCGGTCGATCACGCCGGACGGCAGGTGGAACAGGAGGTCGACGACGCGCGGCGCCTCGCGCTCGAGCAGCCGGGCATAGAGCTTCTCCAGCTTCGGCCCGACGCCGGGCAGGCTGGTGAGCGCGGCGAACAGGGGATTGAGGACCGGCGGGCGCATGGGCGGCATGCTGGCTTGCGGACAGGGCATGCGCAATGCGGCCCTGTGCAAAGCGGGCCGCGGCGGTCTATATAACCCCCGCCCGGCCCCGTCCGGGTTTTTGGCGTTGGAGCAGGCGGTGAGCGGAACGGAGATTTCGAGCGACGGGCTGGACGGGCGACGGCGCAGGCTCTTGTTCCGCTGCCGCCACCGCGGCATCCGCGAAATGGACATTGTGCTCGGACGGTTCGCCGACAGCGCGCTTGCCGGCTTGAGCGAGGCCGAGCTCGGCGAGCTGGAACGCTGGCTGGACATTCCCGATCAGCAGATTTTCACCTGGGTCAACGGCTCGGTTCCGGTGCCCGAACCGTTCGATACGGCCTTGTTCAAGCGGCTGCGCGCTTTTCATGGAATGGTTTAAGTGAACCGACCGGGCAAATCCCCCGCCGAATTGCTGCGCGCCGGCACCCCGCTCACGCTCGCCCAAGTGGCCGACGGCGCGGAAGGGCTGGTGCTCGCCGATCTGGCGCGCGCCGTCGCCGCGGGCAAGGACGCGCCGGCGGTGTCGCTCAGTATCCTCTGCCGCGACGGCCAGCGCATGGCGCAAATCGCGCGCGCGCTTTCCTTCTTCGGCCCCGACATTCTCACCATGGAGTTCCCGGCCTGGGATTGCCTGCCCTATGACCGGGTGTCGCCCAATGCTTCCGTGGTGGCGCAGCGCATGACCGCGCTCTCTCGTTTGGCGAGGGTGAAGGGCCGCGACCGGCCGTCGGTACTGCTCACCACCGTCAACGCCGCGCTGCAGCGCGTGCCGGCGCGCGATTTCGTTTCGACGCACGCGCTGTCGGTCGCGCCCGGCAACGTCACCGGCATGGCGAGCATTATCGAGTGGCTGGAGCTCAACGGCTTTACGCGCGCCTCCACGGTGCGCGAGCCGGGCGATTATGCGGTGCGCGGCGGCATTCTCGATCTCTATCCGCCCGGCATGGACATGGCCGTGCGGTTCGATTTCTTCGGCGACGCGCTAGAGACCATCCGGAGTTTCGACCCGCAAACGCAAAGAAGCGAGATGGAAATGCGCGGGCTCGACCTGGTGCCGGTGGCGGAATTCCAGCTCGTCACCGAGACCATCCGCCGCTTTCGCACCGGCTATATCGCGGAATTCGGCGCGGCCGCGCCCGACGATCTCTTGTACGAGGCGGTGACGGAAGGCCGCCGCTATCCGGGCATGGAACATTGGCTGCCGCTGTTCCACGGCAAGATGGAAACGCTGCTCGATTATCTGCCCGGCACGCCGCTGGCGCTCGAGCCGCTGGCCGAGGACGCCGCGCGCGAGCGGTTCGCGCAAATCTCGGATTACTACGAGGCGCGCCGGCAGGCGCGGGCCGAGGGCGTGACGCCGGCCTACAAGCCGCTGCCGCCCGACCGGCTCTACTTGAGCGAAGACGAGTGGAACAAGCGGCTGGACGAGACGCGCCTCGCCAGGCTCACGCCCTTCGCGGTACCGGAGGCGGCCGGCGTCATCGATATCGGTGCGCGGCAGGGGCGCAATTTCGCGGCCGAGCGCGCCGAGCCGGGATCGAACGTGTTCGAGGCCGTGACCGAGCACGTGCTGGCCCTGCAGGGCAAGGGCAGGCAGGTGGCGATCGCGCTGTGGAGCGAAGGCGCGCGCGAGCGCATGAGCCATGTGCTGGCCGACCACCGGCTGCACAATTTGACCTCCGTGGTGTCGTGGCAGCAGGCGGCAAGCCTGCCCAAACACGTGGTGGCGCTTGCCGTGCTCGGCATCGAGCAGGGCTTCGAGACTGAGAGCGCCGCGGTCATCAGCGAGCAGGACATCCTGGGCGACCGGCTGGTGCGCCAGCGCAAGACTTCGCGCCGTGCCGAGAACTTCATTGCGGAGGCGACGAGCCTCGCGCCCGGCGATCTGGTGGTGCATGTCGACCACGGCATCGGCCGTTTCGCCGGCCTGCAGGCAATCGAAGCGGCGGGCGCGCCGCACGACTGCCTCGAAATCCATTACGCCGACGACAGCAAGCTCTATCTGCCGGTGGAGAACGTCGATCTGTTGTCGCGCTACGGTTCGGAAGAGTCGGGGGTAGAGCTCGACCGGCTCGGCAGCCACAACTGGCAGGCGCGCAAGGCGCGGCTGAAGAGCCGCATCCGCGAGATCGCCGGCGAATTGATCAAGATCGCCGCCGAGCGGCAATTGCGCGAGGCCCCGCGGCTCACGGTGGGGCCGGGCGCCTATGACGAATTCTGCGCCGGCTTCCCTTACGAAGAGACCGACGACCAGCTGGCGGCGATCGAATCCGCCATCAAGGACCTCGGCTCCGGCAAGCCGATGGACCGGCTGGTGTGCGGCGACGTCGGCTTCGGAAAGACCGAGGTGGCGCTGCGCGCCGCCTTCATCGCGGCGGTCAACGGCATGCAGGTGGCGGTGATCGTGCCGACCACGCTGCTGGCGCGTCAGCATTTCAAGACCTTCTCGGAGCGCTTCCGCGGATTTCCGATCAATGTGGCGCAGGTCTCGCGGCTGGTGCAGCCGGCTCAGGTCGCCCAGACCAAGGCCGGGCTTGCCGACGGCTCGGTCGACATCGTCATCGGCACCCATGCGCTGCTCGGCCGCGGCGTCAAGTTCAAGAATCTCGGGCTGCTGGTGGTCGACGAGGAGCAGCATTTCGGCGTCGCGCACAAGGAAAAGCTGAAAGCGCTGCGCAGCGAGGTTCACGTCTTGACGCTCACCGCCACGCCGATCCCGCGCACGCTGCAGTTGGCGCTCACGGGTGTGCGCGATCTGTCGATCATTGCCTCCCCGCCGGTCGACCGGCTGGCGGTGCGCACGTTCGTGTCGCCGTTCGATCCCATCACCGTGCGCGAGGCGCTGCTGCGCGAGAAATACCGCGGCGGGCAGGCCTTCTATGTCTGCCCGCGCATCGAGGATCTCGCCGGCGCAAAAGACTTCCTCGACAAGAACATGCCGGAGGTGCGCGTCGCCGTCGCGCACGGGCAGATGCCGGCGGCCGTGCTCGACGACATCATGTCGGCCTTCTACGACGGCAAATACGACGTGCTGTTGTCCACTACCATCATCGAGTCCGGCCTCGACATCCCGACCGCCAATACGCTGATCGTGCATCGCGCCGACCGCTTCGGGCTGGCGCAGCTTTATCAGCTGCGCGGACGCGTTGGGCGCGCCAAGCTGCGTGCCTATGCGCTGCTCACGCTGCCGACGCAGCTGAAGATCACGCCGCAGGCCGAGCGTCGGCTGAAAGTGCTGCAATCGCTCGACACGCTTGGCGCCGGGTTCCAGCTCGCCTCGCACGATCTCGACATCCGCGGCGCCGGAAACTTGCTGGGCGAGGAGCAGTCCGGGCACATCAAGGAGATCGGCTTCGAGCTCTACCAACAGATGCTTGAAGAGGCGGTGATGAGCGCCAAGGCGGGCATCAGTGCGCCGGTTGCCGACCGCTGGTCGCCGCAGATTACCATGGGCACGCCGGTGCTCATTCCGGACGATTACGTCGCCGACCTGTCGGTGCGGCTGGCGCTCTACCGGCGGCTGGCCGAGATCGAGGACGAGCGCGACATCGACGGCTTTGCCGCCGAGCTGGTCGACCGTTTCGGCAAGCTGCCGATCGAGGTCGAGCATCTGTTGCAGGTGGTGGCGATCAAGGCGCTGTCGCGCCGCGCCAATGTCGAGAAGGTGGAGGCGGGCCCGCGTGGCGTGGTGCTCGCCTTCCGCGACAATGTCTTCCCCAACCCGGAGGGCCTGATCGGCTATATCCACGAGCAGGGCTCTGGCGTGCGCATGCGCAACGACCCGAAAAACGCCAAGGCGCAGCAGCTCGTCTTCTTCGAGGAATGGCCGCGGCCGGTCGATCGTCTCAAAGGCACGGCCGCCATTTTGCGGCAGCTCGCGACGCTGGCGGAGCCGGCCAAGGCGGCGTAGTCCGTCATCCTTCGCGGCTCGCGCGATCCGCGCTCGCACCTCAGGATGACGGTGCTAATGCGGCATGCGCAGCACCGGCTTGATGGTCTTGCCGGACTCCGAATCCGCCGCCGCCCGGTTGATGTCGGCGAGATCGTAGAAGGTGATCAGCCGCTCGAGCGGAAAGCGTCCCTTGGCCACGTACTCGACCAGCAAGGGGATGAACTCTTTCGGCTGGCTGTCGCCCTGCACCACGCCGCGCACGCTGCGGCCGGGCTGCAAGAAAGGCATCTCGAAACAGGCCTCGGTGCCGGCGCGCGCGCTGCCGAGCAGCACGCAGGTGCCGGCCGGCATCAACGCGTCGATCGCCTCGCGCAAGACGGCCGGTTGCGCCGATGTCTCGAGCGAGAATCGCAGGCCGTGTCCGGTGATCTTGCGGATCTGGGCCACCACGTCGGTGTGGCCGGAATGGTTGATGGTGTGGGTGGCGCCCAGTTCGCGCGCCAGCGCCAGACGATGATCGTGCACGTCGACGGCGACGATCGGATCGCAGCCGGCGATCTTCGCCGCCATCAGGCCGGACAGGCCGACCGAGCCGACACCGAACACGCCGAAGGCATCGCCAGGCGCGGGCTTCATCACATTGAGCACGGCGCCGGCGCCGGTCTGGCCGCCACAGGCGAGCGGGCCCAGCATCTCGATCGGGACACTGTCGGGCACCTTCACGGCGAATTTCTCGTTGGCGATGGTGAAATTGCCGAAGGACGATTGCTGGAAGAAGGCGCCGTAGACCGGCTTGCCGTTCTGGGCATGCAGCGTGGAGCCGTCGGGGCGCCTGCCGCCCATCTTTATGTCGCGCACCGACAGGCAATAGTTCTGCCGGTGCGTGCGGCAGTTCGGGCAGGTGCCGCAGAAGGGATACGACATCACCACGTGGTCGCCGGGTTTGAACGCTGTGACCGCCTTGCCGACCGCGCGCACGATGCCGGCGCCTTCGTGGCCGAACACGGCCGGGTAGGGCATGGTCGGGAAATAGCCGTCGCGGCCGTGCAGGTCGGTCGCGCACATGCCGGAGGCGGTCACCTCCACCAGCAGTTCGTCGTCGCGCGGGTCGGTGAGGTCGAGCTGCTCGATGGCGAATGCGCCGCCGCGTTCGCGCACCACGGCGGCGGTGATTTTCATGGGCTCGCGGTCCGCTATTCGGCGGCGGCGTCGCCGCCCTGCGCCAGGCGCTCGATCGCCTCGGCGAGATATTCCGGCGCCTGCGCGCCCGACACCGCGAAGCGCCCGCCGAAGATGAAGCAGGGCACGCCGTCGATGCCGGCCTCCTTGGCGGCGAGCGCCTCGCGCTCGACCTCGGCCACGTCCTGATCGCTTGCCAGCGCCTCCGCCACGTCGTCCGGGTCGAGCCCGACATCGACGGCCGCCTGCACCAGCACTGCATGGTTGGTCAGGTCGGCGCCTTCGGTGAAATAGAGATCCATCAGGCGCTGCTTCATCTCGGCCGACTTGCCGATGCCGCCGGCCCAGCGGATGAGGCGATGCGCGTCGAGCGTATTGGGCTGGCGGCTGATCTTGTCCATGGCGTAGTCGAGGCCTTCGGAGGCCGCCGCCGCCGTGACGCGCTCGGCGATGCCGGCATAGCGCGCGGGCGAGCCGAATTTTGTGGTGAGATAGTCCGCGCGCGAAATGCCCTCGCGCGGAATCCAGTCGTTGAGGAAAAACGGGTGCCAATGCACCTCGACCGGCACCTCGGGCTTGAGCGCCAGCGCCTTTTCCAGGCGGCGCTTGCCGATGAAGCACCAGGGGCAGACCACGTCGGAGACGACGTCGATGCGGACGGGCTGTTGGTCGGGCATGGCTGGCTCCTTTCGGACTGCCAAGCCTAAGCCCGGAGGCTACTCCGCGGCAACCACCTGGCCGCCCATCACCCGCAGCAGCAGGCTGTCGAGCGTATCGCCGGATTTGAAGGTGGCGAGCGTCACATTGGCGGCGACCTCGCCGTGCGGGCGCGCCGGCGTGAGCATGGCCCGGAGCGCGCCCGCGATACGGCGCGCCACTACATGGGCGCTGCGCAGGTCGGTCTGGGTGAACACGATCAGAATGGCGCCGTCGTCGTCGGCCGTGGCGAAGTCGATGTTGCGGACGAGGCGGGTCATCAGCCGGGCGCCGTCGAGACGCGCGCGCGCGTCGAGCGGCCCCTCGAAGGAAAAGCGCGCGATCGACAGTGCCAGCCCGCGCTCTGAAGCCTCGGCGATCGCTTTGGTCAGCTCGTGCCAGAAGGCGTCGCGCGTGAGCAGGCCGGTGTCGGGGTCGAAGATGCCCTCGGCGTCGAGCGACTTCAACATTCTCTTGAGCCGCGCTTCGAAGGCGTGCATGCGCACCAGCGGGATCATGCGCGCAACGATGCGCGCAGGCTCGGCGTCGACGTGGTCGATATTGGGCAGGCTGTCGGCGAAATCGGGCGGCGCCTCGCCGATCACCGCCACCGGAATGTCGCGGAAACGCGTGTCCTGCGCCAGCAAGGTGAGAAAGGCCTCCACCATGCGCGGCGAGAAGCCGTCGCCCACCACGATGCCGTCGATGTCGCGCGCCGAGAGATGCTTGGCGGCCGTCTCCACGCTCAAGCCGCCCACCATCTTGACGCGCTCGCCGATTGCCACGCTGAGCGCCGGATAGAGCGGCCCGCGCCCGGCGATCAGCACGGTCGCGTCGGCGAGCGCATCGCCGAGCGGCAGCGCCGGCAGCGTCCCGCCCTGCGCGCCGAAGGTCTCGATGCGCCGCAAGACGGTGGCATGCAGTGCGCGCACGCGCATGGCCGATCGCAGGCGCGCGATCAGCCGCTCGACCGGCAGCGATGCGTCGGCCGGCAGCGCGACCGGAATGGCGGCGTCGATTTCGCCGTGCGCCAGTGCCACGGCCGGCACGATCGGTCCGGCGGCGGTGGCGATCTGCAGGCTCAGCATGCGGGCCGAGGATTCCGACTTCGGCGCGCCCGGTTCGGCGATCACGACGGCCGCCGGCTTGACCGCGACGAAGGCGGTCGGCGCGTCCGGCCATTTGGCCTCGACGATGGGAAAGGCGCCGGCCGCGCGCAACGCCTCGGTGAGATCGGGCGCCGGGGTGTCGGCGACCACGATGATCGGACCTTGCAGCGACATGGAATACGCACGCGACCGTTACTGAAGGCATTAAGCCTAGCGCGCGGCGATTAACGCCCCGTCAACGACGATTTTTCTCAAGCCGCGCGGCGCGGGCGGAAGGCGCCGGCAAGCAGGGGATTATGTCCGCTCTCCTGCAAGGCGGCGGCGGTCTTCAGTTGATCGGGCGCGCTGCCGGCCAGGCGCTGGCCGAGCAAGGCGTCCGGGACGACCAGCAAAGTGGCGTCGGGGTCGTAAGCCGCGAGTGCGGCCTCGAGCGTGGGCGGGTGGAACCGGTAGCCGCCGATGCCGGCAAGGCCGGCGGGCGGGCCGGTGACGAGGAGCCCATTGCCGTCGATGCGGCAGGTGAAGCCGGTGTCGATGAAGCCATCGGTCTCGGCAAGCGGTGCAGCGCCAGGAGGGAAGGCGGCAACCGGCACCACGGGGCCACCCAAGGCGAGCGTGCCCGTGGCCGTGCGCGCGGTCTCGGCGACCGCAATCGCGCCTGCGGCTTTTTGCGGGGCCGTCCCCACGCCGTGCGGCAGCGGAGCGGCCAAGCCATCCGCGCCGCGGCGGGCGGTGCACAGGCCAATCTCGCCAAAGCTTGCGACGTCGACCAGCGTGGCATCGCCGGTCCAGGCTGGACTTCCTGCCATCCGCTCGGGCGCGCGCCAGAGCGCGACCACCGCCTCGAGAGTGCCGAGCGCACCGGCCGCGGCAAGTGGCGTTACCGCAGCGCCCGGCAGCATCAGCGTGGCGCGGCCGAGCTCGGCGCATTGCGCGGCGAGCGCGCGCGCGTCGCCGGTGTGATGCAGCGTCAAGGCGCCGCCGGCGAGCAGCCAGGGCAGCACGGTGAGCGCGACGCCGGCGAAAGAGGAAGCGGGAAGCGCCGACAGGATCGCGGCCTCCTGCGCGATGCCGGCTTCCAGGAAAACGCTTAAAGCGGCGGCCATGAGCTGGGCATGGTTGCGCGCGCGCGGCACGATGCCGGCGGCGGTCACCTCGAAGCTGACGAGCGCGACATGGGCGGCCGCCGGTCCCGGCCGGGGTGCCGCCGGCAGGCCGGCAGACGCGTCGTTTTCGAACACATCGTCGAGCGCAACGACGCCGTCGGGCAGGCCGCCGCCGAAAGCGCAGACATGGCGGACCGGAAACAGCTCGACAGCGGCCAGCATCGCGCTTTGCGCCGGTGCCGCGCCCTGTGTGACGATTGCTTTAGCGCCAGTGCCGCGCAGCGCCGTTACGATTTCCTGCTGCCGCCACAGATAGGGTAGCGGCGCTGCGATCATGCCGGCGCGCAGCACGCCCAGCAGGGCGATCACGCTTTCGACCGTATTGGCAAGCTGCAAGGCGACCACCGCGTCGGCGCGCAGGCCGAGCCCGTGCAGGCGCGCGGCCATGGCGGAGATCGCCCGGTCGGTTTCGGCGTAAGTGAGCTTGCGCGGCACGCCGCCGGCGAAGCTTTGCTTGTCGGGCGGATCGACGAGCGCGATGGCGTCGGGCGCACGCACGCCGGCGCGCCGGAACAACGCGTCGAGCGTGGCGTCGGCACCCGCGGCCGTAAAAACCGTGTCGGCCAAGATCATGCCGTCCTCACGATCGCGTCTCCCGGGCCCACCAGGTTTCCGGCAGATAGCCGTAGAGCGAGGTGTGCGCCGGGTGTTGGACGCGCTTCCAGCGCGCCACCCATTGCACGGGCGGATAAAACAGCGGAATGACGTAGAAGCCCGACAACAGCACGCGGTCGAGCGCGCGCACGGCGGAGACGAAATCCTCGCGCGCGACGGCGGCGAGCAGCGCCTCGATCATGGCGTCGACCGCCTTCGACTTGACGCCCATATAGTTGCGGCTGCCCTGCTGGTCGGCCGCGGCCGAGCCCCAATAGAAAAGCTGCTCGTTGCCGGGTGAGAGCGATTGCTCCCAGTGGTACTGCGTCATGTCGAAATCGAATGAGAGCAGGCGATGCTCGAACTGGGTCGGGTCGACATTGCGCACCAGCACGGAGATGCCGGCGCGCTTCAAGTTGCGCGCATAGGCGAGCGCGACGCGCTCCTGGTCGCGCGTATTGGTCAGCATCTCGAAGGAGAGCGGCCGGCCGCTGGCGAGGTGGACGAGCGTGGTGCCTTTCAGCCCGTAGCCGGCCTGCTTGAACAGCGCGAAGGCGCGCCGAAGCCCTTCGCGGTCGCGCCCCGAGCCGTCCGTCTTGGGCGGTGCCCAACGGCCCTCCAGGATGTCGCCGCGCACCACGCCGGGAAAGGGTTTCAACAGTTCGCGCTCGCGCGCATCGGCCGGCACGCCGTGTGCGGAAAGATCGCAGCCGTCGAAATAGCTGGCGGTGCGCCGATAGAGACTGAAGAAATAGGTGCGGTCGATCCATTCGAAATCGAACAGGTGCAGCAGCGCCTCGCGCACGCGCACGTCGGCGAAGACCGGGCGGCGCGTGTTGAACACCAGGCCGACCATGCCTTTCGGCAGGCCGTAGGGGAACGTCTCCTTGACGACGAGGCCCTTGCGCAATGACGGAAAATTATACGCGGTCTCCCAGCGCCCCGGATCGGTCTCCGCGCGCACGTCGTAGAGGCCCTTCTTGAATGCCTCGAAATGGGTATTGCCGTCGCGGTAATAGTCGTGGCGCACGGTATCGAAATTCCACAGGCCGCGATTGATCGGCAGGTCGCGGCCCCAGTAATGCGCGTCGCGCGTAAAGGTCACGCTGTTGCCGGGCAGGACCTTGCTGACGGTATAGGGGCCGCTGCCGAGCGGGGGTGTAAAGCTGGTGTCTTCGAAACTGGCGGGATCGGTGGCGTGGCTGGCAAGCACCGGCATCAGCCCCATGATGAGCGGCAGCTCGCGGTCGTCGGCGCCGCTGAGGTCGAAGCGCACGCCGCGCTCGCCGACTTTCTCCGCCTTGACCACCTTGGCGTAATAGATGCGGAAATTAGGGCGGCCGTGGTCGCGCAACAGTTGCCAGGAAAAGATCACGTCCTCGGCGGTGACCGGCTTGCCGTCGGACCAGCGCGCGGCCGGATTGATGGTGAAGGTGACGACGCTGCGCTTGGCGTCGGTCTCGACGCTTTGCGCCAACAGGCCGTAAAGCGTGAAGGGCTCGTCGTAGCCGCGCGCCATCAGGCTCTCGACCACATAGCTGCGGATATTCGCGGCCGGCAGGCCTTTGACGATGAACGGGTTGAGGCAGTCGAAACTGCCGAGCACGCCTTGCACCAGCTGGCCGCCTTTCGGTGCCATTGGATCGGCGTATGTCGGGTGGCTGAAAGTCGGCCCCCAGGCTGGCTCGCCGTGCATGGCAATGGCGTGGCGGGCGCTTTGTGCGCGGGCCGGGCACAGCGTCAGGGTCGCGGCAGCGGCGAGCGCGCCGCGCATTGCCGTGCGGCGCGAGACCCGCATTCGCGCGAGCGCGTGCAGGTCAAAAGGGGGCAGAGGCGCGGTTCGAATGCGATTCGCTCCGGTTCCAGGCAAATTTATCACAGCGCGCCCCGGCGCGCGGGCCTGCTATTTTCGGTGCATTCGTGGCTTTATTGCAGGCGCGAATTCGGCTATCAGGCTGCGGTCAGGCGTCACGCTCCCGCCGTATTTCACGCGGAGAGAGCCGAAATAAAGAGGCGACCGGCCGGGAGGATGTTCAGGGCGGCCCGCCGGAAATAACAAGGGATCATTGGCATGGATCATCGGATCGCATCGGCCCGGCCGCTGGGTCGGGCGCTGACCGCCACATTGGCGGCCATCGGTCTCGCCGGCGTGGCGTTCAGCACGGCGCCGTCGGCGCTGGCGGAGACGAAAAAGCCGGCGCCGAAAGCCGCGCAGAAGGCCGCGCCCGCCGCCAAGCCGGAGCAGCAGGCCGAAAACGGCCAGCCGCAGCTCATGTACTCGCCCTGGATGAAGGTCTGCGGCAAAGGCAAGGACACCAACGGCAAAAAGGTCTGCGTGGTCACCAAAGACGGCCGCCTCGAAAACGGCATGCCGGTCGCCATGGTGCAGTTGTTCGAGCCCGAAGGCGGGCAGAAGGTGTTGCGGGTCACCGTGCCGCTCGGCATGCAGCTGCAGCACGGCACCCGCGTCATCATCGATCAGGGCAAGCCGGTCAACGAACCTTACAAGATCTGCTTCCCGGTCGGCTGCATGTCGGACTATCCGGTCACCGACGACATGATCAAGAAGATGAAGCACGGCAAGCAGATCACCGTGCAGGCGATCAATATGCGCGGCGAGCCGATCAGCCTGCCGTTGCCGCTCGGCGACTTCGCCAAGGCCTATGACGGCCCGGCCACCGATCCGAAGGTGTTTGCCGAGCAGCAGCAGAAGCTGCAGTCCGAGTTGCAGAAGAAGGCCGAAGAGGCGCGCAAGAAGCTCGAGGCGCAGCAGCCGGCGGCGGCACAGAAGAAATAAGCGCCGGCCTGACAGCCGAAGAACGAAAGGCGCGGGGCTTTTCCCGCGCCTTTTTGCATTGCGCTTGTGCGCATCGATAAGCGATCAGTTGTATTGTCCGCTGCGCGGCCGGTAACCGCCGGTATCGTCGCGCTCGAACACTTCGGCGACCTGCGGGTGGCGCACCGGCGTGCCCGAATTGTCGGGCAGCAGGTTCTGCTCGGAGACATAGGCGATGTATTCGGTCTCATCGTTCTCCGCGAACAGATGGTAATAGGGCTGGTCCTTGCGCGGGCGGATCTCGGCCGGGATCGATTGCCACCATTCTTCCGTGTTGGCGAATTCGGGATCGATGTCGAACACCACGCCGCGGAACGAAAACAGCCGGTGCTTGACCACCTGGCCGAGCGTGTATTTGGCGTTGCGCATTTTCTTCATGACGAAGCTCACATATTCACTTTCGGCCGCCTGCGCCAGTCTGCCTCACAGCGCGTAGCGCGCGGCCATCTCCGGGTCCTTGGCCGCCACCTGCCTGGCAAGGTCCATGAGCACCTTGGCCTGTTTCCAGGTGGCGTCGTCCTGCATCTTGCCGTCGATCATCACCGCGCCGGCGCCGTCCGGCATGGCGTCGAGAATTTTCTTGGCGAAGGCGACCTCGCCCGGGTCGGGCGAGAACACGCGCTTGGCAATTGCAATCTGGGACGGATGCAGCGACCAGGCGCCAAGGCAGCCCATGAGAAAGGCGTTGCGGAACTGCGCTTCGCAAGCCGCGCCATCGGCGAAATCCCCGAACGGTCCGTAGAACGGCTTGATGCCGGCGGCGGCGCAGGCGTCCACCATTTTCGCGATGGTGTAATGCCACAGGTCCTGCTGGAAGGCGGCACGCGGCGCATCTCCTTTCGGGTCCTCGATCACTTTGTAGTCGGGATGACCGCCGCCGACGCGCGTGGTCTTCATGGCGCGCGAGGCGGCGAGATCGGCGGGCCCGAGGCTCATGCCGTGCATGCGCGGGGAGGCGGTGGCGATCGCCTCGACATTGTTGACGCCGAGCGCCGTCTCCAGGATGGCGTGGATCAGGATCGGCTTCTCGACGCCATGACGCGCTTCGAGCTGCGCCAACAGCTGGTCGAGATAATGAATGTCCCAGGGGCCGTCGACCTTGGGCAGCATGATGACGTCGAGCTTGCCGCCGACTTCGCCGACGATGTCGATAATGTCGTCGAGCGCCCAGGGCGAGTTGAGCGCATTGATGCGCGTCCACAGGCCGGTCGAGCCGAAATCGACCTCCTTGGCCATTTTGATGAAGCCCTTGCGCGCGGCTTCCTTGGCCTCCACCGGAATGGCGTCCTCCAGATTGCCCAGCACCACGTCGACTTGGGCGACCAGATCGGGCACCTTGGCGCGCACTTTTTCCACGTGCGGCGGCACGAAATGGATCATGCGCTCGAGCCGCAGGGGCATTTCGCGCAAAGGCGCCGGCGCGCCGATGGCGAGCGGCTGGTAGAACTGGCGCGGAGGCTTCACGGCTTAAGGTCCTTCCAAAACGTCAACCCGCCGTTTAGAGCAATGCAAAGGCCGCGCCAAGTAGCATCGAGTGGGACCCGGCAGGGCGGGGGCGCAAGGCCGCACGAGGCCGGATGATCGACGTAGTCAATCTCGCGCTGCCGTTTTTCGGGCTGATCTTCATCGGCTTTGCCTGCGGGCGGATCAAGCAGATCCCCGACACGGCGCTGGCCTGGATGAATTTCTTCATCGTTTATGTGGCGCTGCCGGCGCTGTTCTACCGCATCCTGGCGCAGACGCCGCTCGAAAAGCTGAGCCAGGTCGATTTCATCTTCGCCACGACGCTGGCGACCTTCTGGGCCTTCTCCATCTCCTTCGCCATCGGCATGGCGATCCGCGGCGGCAACGTGGCGGAATTGACCATCGCGGGGCTGGCCGGCGGCTACGGCAATATCGGCTATATGGGCCCGGGGCTGGCGCTGGCGACGCTCGGGCAGGCAGCCGCCGTGCCGGTCGCGCTCATCTTCTGCTTCGACAATGTGATCCTGTTCACCATGGTGCCGTTCCTGATGGCGCTGTCGCGGCCGCGGCCGATGAGCGTGCCGGCGATCGCGCTCGACGTATTCAAGCGGGTGGCCGGCCATCCGCTCATTATCGCCAGCGCGCTCGGGGTGCTGTCGGCGGCGCTGCATTTCGAGCCGCCGGTCGCGCTCGGCCGGCTGATGCAATTCCTGCAGAACGCGGCCGCGCCCTGCGCGCTGTTTGCGCTCGGCGTCACGGTGGCGCTCAGGCCGCTGAAGAAGATGCCGTGGGAAGTGCCGCCGCTTGCCTTCGTCAAGCTGCTGCTGCATCCGGTTCTGGTGTTTCTGCTGCTGTCGCTGCTCGGCCCCTTCGACCCGGTCTGGATCGCCACCGCCGTGCTGATGGCGGCGTTGCCGCCGGCGCTCAACGTGTTCGTGTTCGCGCGCCAATATGACGCCTGGGTCGAGCAGGCTTCCAGCGCCGTATTGATCGGCACGCTGATGTCGGTGGTGACCTTGACCAGCGTGATGTGGATGGTGAAGAGCGGGTCGTTGCCGGCGCTGCTGTTTCGCTAGCGCTACAACGTTTCGCCACGCATCAGCCGCGGCTGGCCGGCGCGCGGCGCGACGCCCTCGCGCATGAGCGCGCGGCGTAAAGGACCGACGCGGTCGAGCATATAAAGTCCGAGGCCGCGCGCACCCTGTACGGGCAGGAAGTCGGTGAGCAAAGTGCGGTTGAGTAGGTCGACGGCGACGGTGCGGCTTCCGACATCGCTGCGCCGCCGGCGGTCGTAGTCGGCAAGCGCGTTGATGCCGCCGATGTCGCGGCCGGCGCGGCGGGCTTGCGCCGCGATCTCGCCGATGGTGGCGGCATCGCGCAAACCGAGATTGAGCCCCTGCGCGCCGATCGGCGGGATCACGTGCGCGGCTTCGCCTACCAGCGCGATGCGGTGCGCGGCGAAGCGGCGCGCTCTTGCGCGGGTGAGAGGAAAGCGCCCGCGCCCGGGCTCGACTTCGATTTTGCCCAGGATGGAATGGGAGGCGCGCTCGATCTCCCCGGACAGTTCGGCGTCGTCAAGCGTCATCAGTTCGTCGGCGTCGAGCGGATCGAGCACCCAGACCAAGCTCGAACGATCGCCCGGCAGCGGCACCAGCGTGAACGGCCCATTCGGCGTGTGGAACTCCGTCGACGCGTCGTGGTGCGGGCGGCTGTGGCGCAGGCTGACGGTGAGCGCGACCTGCGGGTACTCGTGCGTCTCGACCCCGATGCCGGCGGCTTCGCGGCAGAGCGAACGGCGGCCGTCGGCGCCGACCACCAGTGGACCGGCCAGGGTCTCGCCGCGCTTGAGCGCCAGCGTCACCGTGCGCTCGCCCGGCTCGAGCGCGAGCACTTCGTCTTCGATCCTGCGCAGATTGGGAAGCGCGGCGGCGCGGCGCTCGAGCGCTGCGACCAGATGGCTGTTCTCGATATTATGGCCGAAGGCTTCCAGACCGATTTCTGCGGCGTCGAATTTCACTTCCGGCGCGCGCCACAGCCGCCCGGTGTCGTCGACGATGCGCATGATCCTGAGCGGCGCGGCTTGTGCGGCGCAGAGTTCCCACACGCCCAAGGTGGCGAGCGCGGTGACCGAGCCGGCGAGCAGGGCGGTTGTGCGGTTGTCGGTTGCCGCCGGGCGGCGGCCGATCAGCACGGTGTCGATGCCGCCGGAGGCAAGCGCGATGGCCGCGGTCAGGCCGGCGGGCCCCCCGCCCACCACCACGGCACTTTGCTGTAAGTCTTTGTCCGGCATCAAAACGCTCGCATTGCCTTGCCGGTAACGGCATTAGCACGGCGCGGGCTTGGCCGGAAACCGGTACCCGGCTGCGCCGTCCTGCGCTAGCTTCCGATTGCGAGAACGCAATGAGCAAGACCCACGATTTCAGCCATCTGCCGACGGCCGCCGGGCGGCTGGGCGCGCTGTTTGCGCAGCCGCGCTGGCTCGCCGGCGCCTGCGTGGTGGCGCTGACCGGGCTCGGCTGGCTTTATCTGGCGCTGCTCGTCGCCCACATGGGCGGCGAAATGAGCGCGCTCGGGCCCGGCATGGGCGCGCTCGATCTCATCCCGCGCGTGGTCACCGCGCTGTGCCGGCCGACCTTCGGCCTTGCCATGCCGGTCGGAGCCTGGAACGCAAGCGCCGTCCTGGTGGTGGCGCCGATGTGGGCGGCGATGGTACTGGCGATGATGCTGCCGAGCGCCGCGCCAATGATCCTCACTTACGCCGAGATCGCCGAGACGGCGGCGCGCAAAGGCGAGCGCATCGTGTCGCCTCTGGCGATCGCCGCCGGCTACACCGTGGTCTGGCTCGGCTTCGCGGCCGCGGCGACGCTGGCGCAATTCGCTCTGACGCGCGTCGCGCTCATCGACGACGGCATGGCATCCGCGAGCGGGCTGTTCTCCGGCGCCGTGTTCATCGCGGCCGGCTTTTATCAGTTTTCCGCGCTCAAGCACGCGTGTCTGACGCAATGCCGCAGCCCGTTCCCCTTCTTCTTTGCGCATTGGGAGACGACGCCGCGCGGCGTGTTCCGATTGGGCGTCAGTCAGGGGCTTTATTGTCTCGGCTGCTGCTGGGCGATGATGGCCGTGATGTTCGCGGTCGGCGTCATGAACGTGGTGTGGATGGCCGCGCTCGGCATCGTCATGACGCTGGAAAAGATGGTGAGCGGCAACCGCCTGACCTATGCGCTCGGTATCGCGCTGATCGCGGCCGGTTTGGCCTTCGTGGCAACCGCCTTCGCCGCCCATTGGCCCGCGGCATGAATTTGGGCTAGGAACTGCCAACAAAAACGGGAGTGACGCCTTGAGCGAAGCTTGGACCTTGAAGGGCGAGATGGCGCTGTCGTGCAGCTGCACGGTGTTCTGCCCCTGCGTGATCTCGCTCGGCAACCACCCGCCGACCGAAGAGCGCTGCCAGACCTGGGCCGGCATCCGCATCGACAGCGGCAATTTCGGCGAGGTCGACCTCTCCGGCATCAAGGTCGGGCTGATGATGGACCTGCCGGGCATCATGGCGCGCGGCGGCTGGACCACGGCGCTGTTCGTCGACGAGAAGGCGCCGATCCAGGCGGTGAAAGGACTGACCCGCATCTTCAGCGGGCGCGTCGGCGGCACCACGCATCTCTTGTCGATCCTGGTGAGCCAGTCGCTGGGCGTGCACCAGATCCCGGTCACCTATGAGATGCAGGGCGAGACCCGCATCGTCAGCCTCGAACGTTATGGCGGCGGCGCCATCACGCCGGTGCCCGGCAACAAGAAGGGCGAGAACGTCGTCATCCGCAACAGCCAGTACTGGGTCGGGCCGGACGTCATCGTTTCGCGCGCGGACAAGTCGCGCTTCCGAGGTTTCGGTCGCAACTGGAACTTGGCGGGCCGTTCGGCCGAGATCGTCAAGCTCGACTGGGGCAACGGTTAAGTGCCGCGTTTCGCGACCGTCCGCGCCTTCGCCATCCACGTCTTCACCGCGACGGGCGCGGCGCTTGCGCTGCTCGCGCTGATCTTCGCGACCGGCGGGCACTGGGCGGCGATGTTCTTCTGCCTCGGTCTGGCGCTGGTGGTCGACGGTATCGATGGACCGCTGGCGCGCAGCTTCGACGTGGCGGGCACGCTGCCGCGCTGGTCGGGCGAGACGCTCGACATGGTGGTGGACTTCGTCACCTACGTCTTCGTGCCGGCCTATGCGATCGCCGCCAGCGGGCTGCTGCCGGAGGCGCTCGCCATCGTCGCCGGTGTCGTGGTGGTGATCAGTGGAGCAGTGTATTTCGCCGATCGGCAGATGAAAATGGAAGACGATTATTTCCGCGGTTTCCCCGTCTTGTGGAATCTGGCGGCCTTTTATCTCTATCTGTTGGAGCCGCAGCAATGGCTGGCGGCCGCGCTGATCGCGGCGCTTGCGCTCCTGACGTTCGCGCCGATCAAGTTTCTGCATCCTTTGCGGGTCAAGCGCCTGCGCGCGCTCAATGTGGCGCTGCTGGCGGTCTGGGCCGTGCTGGGCGCAGTCGCGCTCGCCTATAACCTTAAGCCCGGCCCCTATGTGACGGGACCGCTAGTCGCGATCGCGCTCTATTTTTTCGCCGTTGGCTTCTTGCCAAGGCCGGCGTGATCCATGCTTGACCTTCTCACCGACGTGAATGCCTGGGCGGCGCTGCTCACACTGAGCGCGCTGGAAATCGTCCTCGGCATCGACAATCTGGTGTTCATCGCCGTTCTGACCTCGCCGCTCGAGCGGCGGCGCGCGCGGCAGGCGCGGGCGGTCGGCCTGACGCTTGCTTTCGTTTTCCGTGTGCTGTTGCTGGCGTCGCTCAGCTTTATCATGGGACTGACGCGCCCCGTTGTGACGCTCTACGACCTGACATTCTCCTGGCGCGATGTCATTCTCATTGCCGGCGGGCTGTTCTTGATCGCCAAGGGAACGCACGAAATCCACAGCGAGGTCGAGCCGGGCGAGGAAGAGGCGTCCGGCCACGCGCGCAGGCGCGCGCTCTGGGCGGTGATCACGCAACTCGCCGTGATCGACCTGGTATTTTCCATCGATTCCATCGTCACCGCTGTCGGGCTCGCCGATCAACTCGAGGTGATGGTGGCGGCCGTGGTGATCGCCATGATCGTGATGTTCGTGGCGGCGGGGCCCGTGGGCGCATTCATTGAAGAGCACCCCACCACCAAAATGCTGGCGCTCGCCTTTCTTTTGATGATCGGCGCCGCGCTTCTTGCGGACGGCTTCCATTTCCATATCCCACGAGGCTACATTTACTCGGCCATGGCGTTTGCGGCCTTGGTCGAATTCCTCAACGTGCTCGCCCGTCGTGCAAGGCGCAAACGATCCCGCCGCTGAAATAAGGAGTTCATCGTCATGCCCGTTCTGCTCATCGCCGGCGGCAGCCGCGGCATCGGCGCCGCCACCGCGCGCATGGCCGCCGCGCGCGGCTACGATGTCGCGGTGAACTACGTTCGTAATGCCAAGGCCGCGGCCGAAGTGGTCAAGCAGGTCGAAACCGCGGGCCGTAAATCGCTGGCGCTGCAAGGCGACATGAGCCAGGAGGCCGATATCGAGCGCGTGTTCGACGAGACGGCCAAGGCGCTCGGGCCGATCACGCATTTCGTCCATTCGTCCGGTATTCCGGGCAAGAATTCGCGGCTCGATGCGGCGAGTGCGGCGACCATCCGCGAGGTGATCGACGTCAACCTCTATGGCGGCATTCTTTGCGCGCGCGCGGCGGTGCGGCGCATGTCGAGCGCGCATGGCGGCAAGGGCGGCTCGATCGTCATGCTGGGCTCGATCGCCAGCGTGACCGGCGGCGTGGGCGAATATGTGTTCTATGCCGCGGCCAAGGGCGGCATCGACTCGCTCACCGTCGGCCTTGCGCGCGAAGTGGCGAAGGAGGGCGTGCGCATCAATACCGTGCGCCCGGGTCCGATCGTCACCGAGATTCACGCGCCGGGGCGGCTGGAACGGATCACGCCGCTCTTGCCCATGCAGCGTCCGGGCGAGCCGGAAGAAGTCGCTGAGGCGATCCTGTTTCTGCTGTCGGACGCGGCGTCCTACGTCACGGGCGCCGTGCTCGACGTTTCCGGCGGCCGCTAGCCTCCTTGCGCTCGGCGTTCGGCTGCCTATGATCGCCGCCGCCATCCGACGGCGAGAATCCAGATATTCAAAGGGAGTGAACCATGGTCGCGGCAGTGCGCGTACACAAAACTGGCGGTCCTGAAGCGATGGTCTACGAGGACGCCGATATTCCGGCGCCCGGCCAGGGCCAGATCAAGATGAAGAACCACGCCACCGGCATCAATTACATCGACACTTATTTCCGTTCGGGCATGTACCCGTCGCCGGTCGGCATGCCGTTCATTCCCGGTAACGAAAGCGCGGGCGAGGTGATCGCGGTAGGGCCCGGCGTCAGCGACTTCAAGATCGGCGACCGCGTCACCTGCGTCGGGCCGCTCGGCGGCTATGCGCTCGAGCGCCTGGTGCCGGCCGAACGCGTAGTCAAGCTGCCCGACAATATCAGTTACGAACAGGCCGGCGCCATGATGCTCAAGGGCATGACGGCGCAATACCTGCTCAACCGCACCTTCAAAGTTACCAAAGGCACGACGCTGCTGATGCACGCGGCGGCCGGAGGCGTCGGCCTGATCCTCTGCCAATGGGCGAATCATCTGGGCGCCACCGTGATCGGCACCGTCGGCTCCAAGGACAAGGCGGAGCTCGCCAAGAAGAACGGCTGCCACCACACTATCCTCTACCGCGACGAGGATTTCGTGGCGCGCGTAAAAGACATCACCGGCGGCAAGCTGTGCGACGTGGTCTATGACGGCGTCGGTAAGTCGACGTTCCCGAGCTCGCTCGACTGCCTGCGGCCGCTCGGGCTTTTCGCCAGCTTCGGCTCGTCCTCCGGGCAGATCGACGCCTTCAACATCAATATCCTCCAGCAGAAGGGCTCGCTTTTCGCCACGCGCCCGACACTCAACACCTATGTCGCCAAGCGCGAGGACCTCGTCGCCTGCGCCAACGACCTGTTCGACAAGGTCGGTTCCGGCGCTGTGAAAATCCCGATCAACCAGACCTACAAGCTCAAGGACGCCGTCAAGGCGCACAAGGACCTGGAGAGTCGCGGCACAACCGGTGCTTCGATCCTGGTGCCTTAAGGTTTGCGAATCAGGCGGTACGGCCCTACGCCTTGCCGGCGTAGGGCCGGATTTTTTTAAATCGCATGAGCGCAGATCGGCAAGCCTGGGGACGCTGGGCGACACTCGGCTTCGGGCTCGTCGCGCTGTTGGGCGGGCAGGCCGCGGCGCTGCTTGCGCTCACCTGGTGGTTCGGTGTCGGCATCGCGCGGATGCCGGATTTCTCCGGCGACGGCGTCGCCGTCAGCATCGTTATCTTCGTTTCGACGCCCATTCAGGTGGCGCTGCTCTGGCTGCTGGCGGACCGTGCGAGTGGCAACGCAGCCGAATATCTCGCTTTCAAAATGCCGAGCCGCAGCGAGTTGTGGTTCGGCCTGGGCGCGACCGTGGCGCTGATCGTCGTCGGCGACGCGGTGAGTTGGCTGTTCGGCCATTTCGTCGTGACCTCGTTCCAGCTCGACATCTACCGCACGGCGTCGGCCGCCGGCTGGCTGCCGCTTCTGTGGCTGGCGGTCGTGGTAGTGACGCCGATCGGCGAGGAGACGCTGTTCCGCGGATTTCTGTTCCGCGGCTGGCTGCGCAATCCGCGCGACACCTGGCCTGTGATCCTGTTGACGGCGTTTCTCTGGTCGATCGTGCACGTGCAGTACGACTGGTTCGTGATCGCGCAGGTGTTCTGCTTCGGCGTGCTGCTCGGCTGGCTCCGTTGGGCGACCGGCTCGGCGCTTCTGACCATGCTGCTGCACGCCCTGATCAACACCGAAGGCATGCTCGAAACGCTGATTACGCTGCACCGCTAGAGCAGCGCGGCGATGCGCGCGAAGGCGGGATGCTGATTGATGCCGCCGGGCAGGCGCGGCAAGCCGATCACCTCCACGCCGCCGGAAAAGCGCGCGATGCTGGCGACGGTATCTTCGAGCTCGACCGGATTGCGCTCGCTCTCGCTCACGACAATCGCGGCGACGGCTAGCTTGCGCTGGGTCAGCACGTCGAGCGCGGTGAGGGTATGGCTGATGGTGCCGAGATAGCCGCCGACGACCAGCAGGAGCGGGATGCCGAGCGCCGCCATCCAGTCGAGCACGGTGCGCTCGCCGTCAAGCGGCACCATGATGCCGCCGACGCCCTCGATGAAAAGTATGCCCTTGGCGGCGCCGACCGCGGCGCGGCTGAACCCGACGAGCTCGTCGAAAGCGAGGCTGCGTCCCTCGCGCGCGGCGGCGAGGTCGGGCGACAGCGGCGCACGGAAGCGCCAGGGCGACATGCGCGCGACTTCGTCGGCCGCGAGCGGGCGGCCGAGGGCTGCAAGCAGCACGGCGGGATCGCTGGTCTCGGCGACCGAGGAATCGTAGCCGTTCACCACGGGTTTTAGCGCGTCGACAGCGGCGCCGGCCTCGCGCAGACGGCGGATGAGCCCGGCCGTGACGAAGGTTTTGCCGACATCGGCGCCGGTCGAAGTGACGAAATAGGCGCTCATGGACCGCATATTCGTCCGCCCGGGCCTCTCCGTCTAGAAGCCGACCGCGCTCCCGTGCAGGTCGTAGGCGTCGGCGCGCTCGATCTTGACAGTGGCGATTTCGCCCACGCGCAGGGGGCGGCGGCTCGCCACATAGACCGCGCCGTCGATTTCGGGCGCGTCGGCCATGGAGCGGCCTTTTGAGACGGTCGGTCCCACTTCGTCGACGATGACCTGCTGGCGCGTGCCGATTTTGCGCTTGAGGCGGCCGGCGGAAATATTCTGCTGCGTCTGCATGAAGCGGTGCCAGCGCTGTTCTTTAATTTCGTCCGGTACGGGCGCGCCGAGATCGTTGGCGGCGGCGCCCTTGACCGGCTCGTATTTGAAGCAACCGACACGGTCGAGCGAAGCCTCTTGCAGCCATTGCAGCAAGTAATTGAAGTCGTCCTCGGTCTCGCCGGGAAAGCCGACAATGAAGGTCGAGCGCAACGTCAGGTCGGGGCAGATTTCGCGCCAGCGCACGATGCGATCGAGCGTCTTTTCCTGCGCCGCCGGGCGGCGCATGCGCTTGAGCACTTCAGGTGCGGCGTGTTGGAACGGGATGTCGAGATAGGGCAGCACGCCGCCATTTCCTTGGCGCTCCGCCATCAGCGGCACGATCTCGTCCACGTGCGGGTAGGGATAGACGTAATGCAGCCGCACCCAGGCGCCGAGCTCGCTTAAGTTCCGCGCGAGATCGACGAACCTGGCGCGCACCTCGCGCTCGCGCCACGCGCTCGCCGCGTATTTGAGATCGAGGCCGTAGGCCGAAGTGTCCTGCGAGATCACCAGCAGCTCTTTGACGCCCGCCTTGACCAGCTTCTCCGCCTCGCGCAACACGTCGGAGGCGGGGCGCGAGACCAGATCGCCGCGCAGGCGCGGGATGATGCAGAACGAGCAGCGGTTGTTGCAGCCTTCCGAAATCTTCAAATAGGCGTAATGGCGCGGCGTGAGCTTGACGCCTTCCGGCGGCACCAGATCGAGAAACGGATCGTGCTTGGGCGGCAGCGCTTTGTGCACGGCCTCGACCACCGACTCGTATTGCTGCGGCCCGGTGATGGCGAGCACATCCGGATACGCGGTGGAGATACTGTCCGGCTCCGCGCCCATGCAGCCGGTGACGATCACCTTGCCGTTTTCCTTCAGCGCATTGCCGATGGCCGAAAGCGACTCCGCCTTGGCGCTGTCGAGGAAGCCGCAGGTGTTGACGATGACGAGGTCGGCGCCTTCATGACCGCGGGTCAGGTCATAGCCTTCCGCGCGCAGGCGCGTGACGATCCGCTCGGAATCGACCAGCGCCTTGGGGCAGCCGAGCGAGACGAAGCTCACTTTGGGGGCGGGGGTGTCGGTGTCTGGCGCGCGCATGCGGGCGTTGAGCTAATGCCGAACGGGCGGGATGGCAAGTCACTGTCATTCCGGGCCCGCGCCTATCGGCGCCTCCCGGAATGACAGGCATTATCGGTTTCGCAGCGCCTCAGCCTCGGCATAGAACCGCTTCTCCCAGGCCTTCTGGTTGTCGAGGCCCTCGCGGATGAAGGGCGTGAAGGCGGCGAGGTGCAGGAGCAACCAGTTGAGCAGGCGCGCCGGCTGGCGGGTCGGCTTGACGAAATCGACGAACAGCACCACGCGGGTCTTGTCGGTCCGGTTCCAGGCCTCGTGCTCATAGGCGTCGTCGAACACCACGGCCTCGCCCTCGCGCCAGCGATAGACTTGGCGGTCGACCCGGATGCCGATTTGGTCAACCGGCTCCGGCACGATCAGCCCGAGGTGCAACCGCAGCACGCCATTATAGGGCCCGCGATGCGGCGGCAGGTGTTTGCCGGGTTCCAAAATGGAAAACATCGCCGTGATCAGGCCGGGGATGTTCCGGCAGGCTTCCCAGGTGCGCGGGCAGGCGGCGATATTGGCCGCGGAGCGGAAGCCGTAGCCGCATAGCAGATAGGTTTTCCAGCCGCGGTCGGTTGAGATGGCGGCAACGTCGCTCGAAAGCTCATGGAAGCCCGGCAACTCGTCCTTGCGCGTGAGCACACGCTCGAGCTCGGAGCGGATTTGAGGAGCGGCGCGCTCGACCTCCACTACCCAGGGAAATACCGCCTTGTCGTAGATCGGTGGATTGCCGACCTTGCTGCATTTGAGATTGAGACGCTCGACGAAGGCAACGATGCGCAGGAAGGCGCGGGTGACCAGGCTCGGCCGCGTCATCGGCTTGAGGCCGGCTGTGGCAAATTGCTGGGCCGGGCGGTCGGCGGCGTGGTCCATACGTCAATTCCCTCACGCGCACCCCGGCACCATCATAGCAAGGACGGGCGGACCGCAAACACCCCATGGCCTCAGGCGGCGCCGCGCGCTATCGTAGTGGCTTAAACGAGGAAACCCGAGAATGCCGCGCGCGCTTGTCTTCGCCATCCTGCTGTTTGCCGGCCTCGCCTGGCCGGCCGGTCAGGCGCCAGCCGCGGAGATTTACGCCTCGCGCTATGCCGTGGTGCCGCCGGTGGTCGGGCCGCATCCGCCGGTCTGGCGCTACAACCGGCAGCCGCGCGCCCTGCCGTTCGAGCGCAGCGAGCAAACCGCCTCGGTCTGGGCGTCGGATGCTTGCTGGAAGGGTTGCCGCGCCACCTGCGCCGCGGACCTCGACGGCTGCATCCATTACAACGCGCAAGGCATCTGCGTGCTCTACAGCGCCGCCTGCGACCGCTATTGCCAGCGCGACTGCCGCGGGCAGGGCGGTCCGTTGCTGCCGCTCGAATAGCGGCAACGGCCGCTGCGTCGAGCGCGACAACCCGGCCGCGCCGAGACGCGTTCGCCTGGCTGCTGCGCGGTTCGCAGAGGGTTGCTGCGGGCCGGGCGTATCAGCCGTTGCAAAGTGAGAGGGTACAAAGGCCAAGCTGGGTGTAGGCGCCGGTGTTGTCCGGGCAGGCTGCGGCCTCCAGCGCCTCGTCGCTGAACTCGCTGCTCAGGACTTCTTTTTCGCTCTCTTCGGCGATGCGTTCGGGCATGTGCTGCCTCCATTGACTGGCGGAAGGGGTGGGATTCGAACCCACGAGAGAGTTGCCCCTCTGCCGGTTTTCAAGACCGGTGCCTTAAACCACTCGGCCACCCTTCCAACTATTTGATATCATTGGATAACCAAATTTGCCACGAACCCTCGAAACTGCCGTTTGCTACCATTTTGCTACCCAATCGTTTCGGCACTGGCGATATGTGCACCGACACCGCACAAATTGAAAGGCGGCGCGCGCTTTCAGCCCGGTAGCGCTGACCGGACGCTCCCCAGCATTTGGGTCACCACTGGGGCTCGGGGCTGAAGGCGATCTTTTCTAGCGCTTTACTGGCTTCGCGTCGTCCCTGGTAGGTTCCCAGCGCCGAACCCGAATCTTCCGTCGTCTTGATCCGAAAAAGCGACCAGCGCTTGTCCTTGCCCCGCACGGTCCGAAACGTTCGTCCGTTGCGACGGCAGAAGAACCCCTCAAAGCCATCGAGCGTGGTCCAGCCACAGTCGGTGCCTGCACTGAATTGCTGTTGCGCCCGGAGCCGTTCTTCCTCCCTCAGGCGGCGAAGCGAGTCCTCGCGCTTCCGATTTATACGCTCTTCCTCAAGCTCCACATGCTCCTGAAGGGCGCCGATGATGGCCGTCATCTTGGTCCCTTGCGCCTTTTCGGCTTCATAAAGCGCGAGGCACGACGCCTTGATATCTTCATTGGGGTATTGGGCATAAGGCTCCTCATGGATGGCGCGCAGGCGTTGGGCGACGTCCGTCTGAGTCAGCTGGGGGCCAGGTAGGCGGTTCAGATACGCCCTAAGATCTTCGATCGGTACCCAGCAGGGGGCTGCCGCCTCAATTAGATCCTCTCGACGACCTTCCCATTTGCTCCAAATTGAGCCGGCGCGATCAACCGCGGTCATAAGCTCGCGCGCGAGCTTACGAATGCTGTGGGGATCGCGGATATGCCGAAGTGATGGGCTTTTGACGTAGTCGAATAGCCTTGATGTCAGAGCATAAATGCGATCGTTGTCCATGATCGCTCCCCAACATTTGCCAGTGGATTAGGCGCGTGGCTTCTTGTTGGTCGCCATTGCCGCGCGGAGCGCCTCATCAACGCGCACAACGCCTTCCTCCTGCATTCCAGGCATCACATGGGAGTACAGGTCAAGGGTGATCCCGACTTTAGAGTGTCCCAGGCGCTCCGAAGCGACCTTTGGATGAATGCCGGCACTCAGAAGGTGTGTCGCGTGTGCGTGCCGCAGATCGTGAAATCGAATGCGGGGGAGACCCTTGGCGGCGCTCAGGCGGACCCATTCATGCGTGATGGATCGCGGCTGCAGGGGACGGCCATCCGCCTGGGTCACCACAAAAGTGTCACCGCGCCGATGCGAGTTCGGCTTGGCCTGGACGCAGGTTCCGCTTGAGCACGGGAGAAGCCGATGGCCCGCAGCTTCCCCGGTCCGGGCCGGATGGAAAACCTATTGAAAGCTCAAAGCTAGCGCGCGATCGGGGGCGCAGGGCCGCAAAAGCAAGAAGACGACCAAGGAGGCTGTCATGTCGGCCGTCGGATTTTCGTCTAGCGCCACCCAAGGGGTCGTCTGCGGTAAGTGTGGCGTCTGGCTGATGGTTCCCGAATACAGAGTAAAGCTTTCCCGAAGAGCGGCTTATCCTTGATTTCTGGTCCTGCGTGAGCTGCGGCCACAAGTTCGAGACCGAGGCCTTTGCGCCGGTCGAAGCCAGCCCGAAAATCGACAGCGAAGTCCTGCCAGAATTCCTGCCGTCCTTGCTGGTCGCATAAGCCCGCTTGCGCGAGCAAGCGGTTGACCTGGCTCAAAGCCGTCATGCGCCAGGCCGTCCAAGCTGTCGGCGAAAAACCAGGCGAAGGTGAGAAATGGCGTGGGAGCTCATCCGTAAGCGCCCCGGCGATCGCGCCGGCGCCAACCTGACGGACTACGATGCCTGCGCCAAGACATTCTCTTGGGAGAAGGCGCGCGCCCTGCTCGACGGTCTGCCCAATGGCGGCCTCAACATCGCCCATGAGGCGGTCGACCGCCATGTGAAAGCGGGCCAAGGCGGCAAGCTCGCGCTGCGCTGGATCGGCCGCGACGATACCGTCCGCAATTTCAGCTATGCCGCGCTCGCCGCGGCCATGAACCGCTTCGCCAACGTGCTGGCGGCGCGTGGGCTCGGCAAGGGCGACCGGGTCTATTCACTGCTCGGCCGCGTGCCGGAGCTCTATATCGCTGCGCTCGGCACGCTGAAGAGCGGCGCCGTGTTTTCGCCGCTGTTTTCCGCCTTCGGGCCGGAGCCGATCAAATCGCGAATGACCATCGGCGAGGCCAATGCGCTGTTGACCACGGAAGCCTATTACCGGCGCAAGGTCGAGCCCTGGCGCAACGAGCTTAAGAGCCTCAAGCACGTCTTCCTGATCGAGTGCTCGGCCAATCCGCCGGCGGACACGATCGACCTCGCCGCGGCGCTGGCGCAGGCGTCGGAAAAGTTCGAGGTGGCCGCGACCAAACCGGAAGACATGGCGCTTTTGCACTTCACCAGCGGCACCACCGGAAAGCCAAAAGGCGCCGTGCACGTGCACGAAGCGGTGGTCGCGCATAACGTTACCGGCCGCTTCGCGCTCGATCTCCACCCCAACGATATCTTCTGGTGCACCGCCGATCCGGGCTGGGTGACGGGCACCTCCTACGGCATCATCTCGCCGCTCACCAACGGCGCCACCATGATCGTCGACCAGGCCGAGTTCGACGCCGAGCGCTGGTATCGCATCTTGCAGGAGCAGGAGGTGACGGTCTGGTACACGGCGCCGACCGCCATCCGCATGCTGATGAAGGCCGGCGCCGACTACGCCAAGCGCTACGACCTGTCGAAGCTGCGCCTGATGGCGAGCGTCGGCGAGCCGCTCAATCCGGAAGCGGTGGTGTGGGGCGTCGAAGCCTTCGGCAAGCCGTTCCACGACAACTGGTGGCAGACCGAGACCGGCGGCATCATGATCTCGAATTACCTCGCCATGGACGTGAAGCCGGGCTCGATGGGCCGGCCCTTGCCCGGCATCACCGCCGGCATCGTCGAGCACCTGGAAGGCGGCGCGGTGCGCGAAGTCACCAAGCCGATGGCCATGGGGGAGCTCGCGCTGCGGCCGGGCTGGCCGTCGATGATGCGCGCCTATCTGCATGAAGATGCGCGCTACAAGAAGTGCTTCGTGGACGGCTGGTACCTCAGCGGCGATCTCGCCATGCGCGACAATGAGGGCTATTATTGGTTCGTCGGGCGCGCCGACGACGTCATCAAGAGCGCCGGCCACCGCATCGGTCCGTTCGAGGTGGAGAGCGCGCTGATGGAGCATCCCGCGGTCGCCGAAGCCGGCGTGATCGGCATTCCCGACCCGGCGGCCGGCGAGGTGGTCAAAGCCTACGTCGCGCTCAAGCCGGGCTACGAAGCAAACGAAGCGCTGCGCAAGGAATTGCTCGGCCATGCGCGCAAGCGCCTGGGCCCGGCGGTGGCGCCGAAGGACATCGCGTTCCGCCAGAACCTGCCGAAGACGCGCAGCGGCAAGATCATGCGCCGGCTGCTGAAAGCGCGCGAACTCGGCCTGCCGGAGGGCGACATCTCGACGCTGGAAAGCGAGGAGCGATGACCGCGAGTGCCGACAAGCCGCATCTGTCGCGCGAGCACATGCTGGATCTCCTGAAGAAGATGATCCGCATCCGCCGCTTCGAGGACAAATGCGCCGAGCTCTATACGCAGGAGAAGATCCGCGGCTTCCTGCATTTGTACGACGGCGAGGAGGCGGTGGCGGCCGGCGTGATTCCGGTGCTGGACCAGCGCGACCGCATCGTTGCGACCTATCGCGAGCACGCCCATGCGCTCACGCGCGGCGTGCCGATGAAAAAGGTCATGGCCGAGATGTACGGCAAGCAGGAAGGCTGCAGCCGCGGCCGCGGCGGCTCCATGCATTTGTTCGACGCCGCGCATAATTTCCATGGCGGCAATGCCATCGTCGGCGGCGGCCTGCCGCTGGCGGTCGGTCTGGCGCTGGCCGAGCACATGCGCAACGGCGACGGCGTGATTGCCTGCTTCTTCGGGGAAGGCGCGGTGGCGGAAGGCGAATTCCACGAGAGCATGAACCTGGCCGCGCTGTGGCAATTGCCGGTGCTTTTCGTGTGCGAGAACAATCTCTATGCCATGGGCACCGCGCTCGCGCTGTCGGAATCGGAAACCGACATCGAACACAAGGCGGCGTGCTACAAGATCGCCGCCGAGCCGGTCGACGGCATGGACGTGGTGGCGGTGGAAGCGGCCGCCCGGCGCGCGGTGCATGCCGTGCGCGAGAGCGGCAAGCCATATTTTCTGGAATGCCGCACCTACCGCCTGCGCGCCCATTCAATGTTCGACGCCCAGCTCTATCGCGAGAAGTCCGAGATCGAGGCTTGGCGGCACCGCGAGCCGATCTTGCGCTTCCAGACATGGCTGCAGGCCAACAATATTGTGCACGCCGACGACGTGCGGCGCATCGAGACGCAAGTCGATGCTGAGATCGCCGAGGCGGTCGCTTTCGCGGAAGCGGGCACCTGGGAGCCGCTCGGTGAGCTCACCCGCTTCACCTATGCCGAAAGCGCCGCGCGGGCGGAAGGGTGAACCGTCATGCAGCAGCAGATCGCCAGCACCGGCGCGCTCGAAATGACCTACCGCGAAGCGGTGAAACAGGCCATTCGCGACGCCATCAAGCGCGACGAGCGCGTGTTCCTGATGGGCGAGGATGTCGGCCGCTACGGCGGCTGCTACGCGGTGAGCAAGGGGCTGCTGGCCGAGTTTGGCCCTGAGAAAATCCGCGACACCCCGCTGTCGGAATCCGGCTTCACCGGCGCCGGCATCGGCGCTGCCATGGCCGGCATGCGGCCGATCGTCGAATTGATGACTGTGAATTTCAGCCTGCTGGCGCTCGACCAGATCCTCAACACGGCCGCCACCGTGCGCCACATGTCGGGCAACCAGTTCGGCGTGCCGCTGGTGATCCGTATGGCGACCGGCGCCGGCAAGCAGCTCGCCGCCCAGCATTCGCATAGTCTCGAGGGCTGGTACGCGCACATCCCCGGCATCAAGGTGCTGGCGCCGGCGACGCTGGAGGACGCGCGCGGCATGCTGTGGACCGCGCTTGAAGACCCCGACCCGGTGCTGATCTTCGAGAATGTCATGCTCTACAACATGAGCGGCAAGCTCGCCGCCGATGCCGGCGCCGTCGGCATCGCCAAGGCCGCCGTGCGCCGTCCTGGCCGCGATATTTCGCTCATCACCTATGGCGGCTCGTTGTGGAAGACGCTGGAAGCGGCGGAGGCGCTGGCCACCGAGGGGATCGAGGCGGAGGTGATCGATTTGCGCAGCTTGCGCCCGCTCGACGACGCCACCATCATGGCCTCGGTCGCCAAGACCCGGCGCGCGGTCATGATCGACGAAGGCTGGCGCTCCGGCAGCCTGGCGGCGGAGATCGGCATGCGCATCGCCGAGCAAGCGTTCTGGTCGCTCGATGCGCCGCTTTCCCGCGTGTGCAGCGAGGAAGTGCCGATCCCCTATCCGCACCACCTGGAGAACGCGGCGATCCCGCAAACGCCCAAGATCGTCGCCGCCGCCAAGGCGGCGCTCGGCCGGACCTGAGGAGGCGCCGTGGCCGAGTTCCGCATGCCCTCGCTCGGCGCCGACATGGAGGCCGGCACGCTGGTGCAATGGCTGGTCAAGCCCGGCGACAAGGTCAAGCACGGCGACATCATCGCGGTGGTGGAGACGCAGAAAGGCGCCATCGAGATCGAGAATTTCCAGACCGGCACGATCGAGAAGTTCCTGGTCGAGGTCGGCACCGAGGTGCCGGTCGGCACGCCATTGGCGGAGATCAGGGCGGAGGGCGAAGCCGCTGCCGCACCGCCGCCGGCCGCTGCACCGCCGAAAGCGCCAGCTCCACCGCCTAAAGCTGCCCCACCGCCGCCCGCTGCGAAGCCGGCGCCGCCGCAAGCACCGTCGCCGCCGGTCGCACCGGGCGGGCGGGTTTCGCCCGCGGCGCGGCGGCTGGCCGAACAGCGGAGCATCGATCTCGCAGCCGTCAGCGGAACCGGCCCGCAAGGCGCGATCACCTATGCCGACGTCGAGCGGCTTGTCGGCGCTGCCCCGCCGACCACCGCCCCCGAAAAGAAGCGCGCGCCTTCGCTCAATCTCAACGCCATGCGGGTGGCTATCGCCGCCGGCATGGCGCGCTCGAAGCGGGAAATCCCGCACTACTATCTTTCGCATCAGGTCGACGTGACGCCGTGCGAACAATGGCTGACGCAGAAGAATGCCAACCTGCCGCCGGACAGCCGGCTGCTCATCGGCGCCTTGGCGCTCAAGGCGGTCGCGCTTGCCTGCCGTCGTTTTCCGGCGTTCAACGGCTTCTATCGCAACAACAAGTTCGAGCCTTCAGAAGCCGTTCATGTCGGCGTTGCCATCGCCATCCGCGGCGGCGGGCTCACCGCGCCGGCGCTGCACGATACCGACAAGCTCACGCTCGACGACTTGATGGCCCGCATGCGCGACCTCATCCAGCGCACGCGCGCCGGGCGCATCCGCAGCTCGGAAATCGCCGACCCGACCATCACCGTGTCGAGCCTGGGCGAGCGCGGGGTGGAAGCGCTCTACGGCGTCATCTATCCGCCGCAGGTGGCCATCGTCGGCTTCGGCAAGGTGGTGCAGCGGCCTTGGGTGATCGACGGCGCCATCGGGCCGCGTTCGGTGGTGACCATGACGCTGGCCGCCGACCACCGGGTGAGCGACGGCCATGCGGGGGCGCTGTTCCTGGCCGAGATCGGCAGACTGTTGCAGGAGCCCGACAAGCTATGAGCGACACCGACATTCGCAAAGCCATCGAGGAAGAGCTCAACAATATCGCGCCGGAGGTCGACATGGGAAGCGTCGACCCGGCCGCCGACCTGCGCGAGGCCATCGACATCGACTCGATGGACTTCCTCACTTTCATCACCGCCATCCATCACCGTCTCGGCATCGACATCCCGGAGATCGACTACCCGAAGCTGGTGACACTCGACGGCGCGGTGGCCTACATCACGGCGCACCTGAAATCGGGCAACGATTGAGGGGCTTTGTACGCAATAAGCGGAGTCGACAATGAAATGTATCTTGGTGGCGACGGACGGGTCTGACGGAGCCGATCGAGCCGTCGATTATGCGGCGAACGCGGCAAAAAGCGACGGAGCGGACCTGTTGATCGCACACGTCATGGGAGGTTACGGCCTGCCGGATAACGTCTTTAGGCAATTCACGCATGCCGAGCAGGCTTGGCTGCGGGAGCAGCTTGAAGCGGCATCGAAGAAGATTTTGAACGCCGCCCGCGAGCGGGCCCATGGCATCGGCGTCAAGACGGTGCTGTTGGAGTTGCGCGCCGGCGACGTTGCGCAGACAATCGTCGAAATCGCGCAGGAAAAGAATGTGGAAAATATCGTCGTCGGCAAACGCGGCGTCGGACGAATCGCGGGCTTGTTGCTTGGCAGCGTCTCGCAAAAGGTGGTGAGTCTTGCGCCCCGGCCGGTGACCGTTATCCCTTAACGACGACCGGCCTTTGCGGCTTCCGCTCCGGCCGCGAGTTCCACGACCTCCGTGGTGATCTCTTCCTGGCGAAGCTGGCGCTCGCGTCGTGAGAGGCCGTCGAGTTTGCTCCCGATGTTGTTCCTTGCCGCCAGCATGGCGATCATGCGCGCCTCGTTCTCGGCGGCAAAGGCGTGCAGGGCCGCCGTGCAGAGTTGCGCATAGACGTATTCTTCCGCCAGCCGTTCGAGCAGGATATCCGGCGACAGCGAAATCAGCGGCGCTTGCGTTTGCTGCGGGCGGCCGAAGCGCTCGAAGTCGATCGGCAGCAGCGAATGGCGCTCGACCTGGATGCCGCTGCTGGTGGCGGAACGAGAATACAATATATCGACTTCGGCGACCGTGCCGTCCGCGACATAGCCGTAGAGAACGTCGGCCAGCCGGTTGGCGAAGCTTGGAATGGCATCGGCGTGGGCGGCCATGGGTGCCGACCAAGCGGGCTTTACGCCTTGGTCGCCGGCGGCCGTCGCGCCGCGCGTGCCGACGATAAGCACCGTCGCCTGTTCGAGACCCGGCGCCGCCGCCTCCAGCACGCGCTCGCTGAACGCTCCGGCAAAACCCTGTTCGGCGCAAAACAAGATGAGGCCGCGCTTGGCCCGCCTGCGCCGGCTTGCGATCGGGCCGTCGGCCGGCAGCAGGCTGAGCGCCTCGCCAATGGCGCGCGAGACCACCTCGCTATAGGCCTCGACGCCGGCGAGCAGCGAGCGCGCCTTCTGCGCACGCGAGGCGGCGATGCCGCGCATGGCGGTGACCACCGCTTCAAGTTGATGGACGTTTTGGATCTGCGTGACGATATCGGCGAGCCGCTCGGCCATCACTCGTCCTCCCGGGGCGCGGCCGGCGCAAGTTGCGATGCCAGCGCAGCGAGAGTCTCTTTCAATTCGGCGGCTGCCGGCTCGTCGAACTCGCCGCTGCGGGCGAGCCGCTCGATGATATTCGGCGCCGAGCGGTCGAGCCAGGCCGGCAATTGGGCGCGGAATTGCGCGATGCGATCGAACGGCAAACTGTCGAGCAGGCCGCTCTGCAGCGCCAGCACCAGCGCGACCTCGTCGACGAGCCGAAGCGCCGCGTATTGCGGCTGCGACAGCACTTCGCGGATGCGCCGCCCGCGTGCGATCTTGCCCTTGACCTGCGCGTCGGTCACACCGCCGAAGCGGGTGAACATTTCGAGCTCCAGGAACTGCGCATAGTCGAGCCGCAGCGTCTCGGACACTTTGCGCAAGGCGGCGGCTTGCGTCTTGCCGCCGACGCGGCTGACGCTCGTTCCGACGTCGATCGCCGGTTTGTGGCCTTCGTAGAACAGCCTGGAATCGAGCACGATCTGGCCGTCGGTGATCGAGATCAGATTGGTGGGGATGTAGGCGGCAAGGTTGCCGGCATCCAATTCGGCGATCGGCAGCGCGGTCAGCGAGCCGCCGCCGGCTGCCTTGGACAGCTTGGCGGCGCGCTCGAGCAGCCGCGCGTGCACGTAGAAGACGTCGCCCGGATAGGCCTCGCGGCCGGGCGGCTGGCGGGTGAGCAGCGCGATCTCGCGGTGGGTGGCGGCGTGTTTGGTCATGTCGTCGATGACGACCAGGGCGTGCTGGCCGCGGTCGCGAAAATACTCCGCCATGGTGACGCCGGAAAAAGGCGCAAGCCACTGCAGGCCAGGGGCATCCGACGCATTCCCGACGACGAAGATGCAGCGTTCGGGCGCGCCGTGGCTCTTGATCGCGTCTATCACGCGCTTGACCGTCGACGATTTCTGCCCGATCGCGACGTAGACGCAGATGATGTCGCTGTGCTTCTGGTTGATGATGCAGTCAACGGCGATCGCAGTCTTGCCGATGGCGCGGTCGCCGATGATCAGCTCGCGTTGGCCGCGCCCGAGCGCGAACATCGAATCGATGACCAGCAAGCCGGTATAGACCGGCTCATTGACGAAATCGCGGTCGATGATCGCCGGCGCGGGACGCTCGACGGGCTGACGCTCCTCGCTCTCCACCACTGGGCCGTCGTCGAGCGGGCGGCCGAGCGGATCGACCGTGCGGCCGAGCAAGGATGGGCCAACCGGCACGCGCACCACCTCGCCGGTGCCGCGCACTTGGAGACCGGCTTCGACGCTGTCGATGTCGTCGAGCAGCACGCAGCCGAGCACGTCGCGGTCGAGCGTGAGCACGAAGCCGGTCTGGCCGCGCTCGAAGCGCACCAATTCGTCGAGGCGGACGTCGCGCAGGCCTGAAACGATGGCGATACCGTCGGCGACGGACTCGACGCGGCCGACCTCGTCGGCATGCGGCGCAAGGCGCGCCGCGCCCACGCGTTGCCTGGCATCCTTCAGCCAGGCGTCAAGAATTGTTCGCGTGTTGCTCACGGCTCAACTCCTCGCGAATCTTTTCGAGGTCCGCGCGCCAGCTGTTGCGCAAGATCACGTTGTGGCCCTGCAGCTCGATGCCGGCCAGCACTTGCGGATCGCTGCGGAAGCTCAGCGGCAAGTCCTGGCCGAATGCATTCTTGAGAGCGTTGCGAACCTGCTTGCTCTCCTGCTCGCTTAAGGGGGCCGCCGTCACCACCTCGATGGCGCGGCCCGCCGTCGCCGCCGCAACGAAATTGTCGTGCGCATCCGCCGGCAGGGTTTTGATTTCACGGCAAAGCCCGTCAAGAAATGCATCCAGCATGCAGTCCTGCGACAGCCGCTCGATAAGGCGCCGGGCGATATCGACCGAAAGCACACTCGCGTGATCGACGACCTGTTGTTCCGCCGCGGCGCGATCGCGCACGATCGCCGCTTCGGACTCATGGCGCAGCTTGCCGGCCTCCTGCGCGGCCTGTTGCAGCAGCTTGGCCTTTTCCGCTTTCGCCGACTTCTGCGCATCGGCCAGCAGCCGGTCGCGCTCGGCGGCGACCTCGGCGCGCGCCTTCTCGGCCTCGCCGCGCGCGGCGGTCGCCTGCGCGCGCGCCGCCTCGGCATCGGCGAATAGCTTATTCGTCTCTTGTTGGCGCTTGGCAATAAGGTCCGCTATCGGCCGGAAGAAGAACCGCGCCAAAATCCAGATGAGAACGAGGACGTTGACGGTCTGGAGCGCCAGCGTCCACCAATCAAAGCGCATGGGCTAATGAATGAACGGATTGGCGAACAGCACCAGCAGCGCGACCACCAAGCAATAGATTGCCATGGTTTCGATCATCGCCAGGCCGACGAAGAGCGTGCGCGACAAGGTTGCCGCCGCTTCCGGCTGACGGGCGATGGCGTCCATGGCGGCGGCCACCGCGCGGCCTTCGGCGAGCGCCGGGCCGATAGCGCCGAACGACACCGCGACCGCGGCGGCAGCGATGCTCACGATCTCGAGCAGGTTCATAACTTATGTCCTTTCCTCGCGTTGGCGGCGGCTGCCCTCGCTGACGCCGCTGCCGATGAAGACGATGGCCAGCACCGCAAAAATGTAAGCCTGGATGGCGCCGACCAGGAGATCGAGCGCCATCAGCGGGATCGGCACCAACAGGCCGGCGAGCGATAGGATGATACCGATGATAAAGACGGCGCTCATGATGTTGCCGAACAGGCGCACGATCAGCGAAAAGGTCCGCGTGAAGGTTTCCACCACGTTGAGCGGAACCATCACGATGGACGGCTCGGCGAAGGTGGCAAGATAGCCGCGCAGGCCCCGCGCTCTGATGCCGAAATAGAAAATGGCGACGAACACGATCAGGCCGAGCGCGGCGTCGGTTTCGATATGCGCGGTTGGTGGCTCGACCCCCGGGATCATGGACGACCAGTTGGCGGCCAGGATGAACAGGAACAAGGTGCCGATCATCGGCACGTAGGGTCCTGGTGCTACGCGAACGGTGGCGCGGATCTGATCCTCGACCGCCGCCACGATCAGTTCCAGCACGGTCTGGGTGCGGGATGGCGCCAGTTTGAGCGAGCGCGTCGCCAGATAGCCCGCGAGCGCCAGCCCCGCCATCAACCCCCAAGTGACCGCGACCGTCTCGCTGATCGGAACCGGCCCGATGGAAAAAAGTGCGGTGGTGACAAGCGGCGAGCGGATCATGGCTTACGCTCCCCACCGAACGACGATTGAGCGCGCCAGCAAGATGCCGACGCCGGCGGCGAGCAGCGGCAGCGCGCCGAAATCGAGCGCGATGGCGGTCAGCGCGACGCCGATACCCGCGATCCGCGTAAGCTGAACGACGATGACAGGCAGCATGGCGCGGCCGGTTGCCAGCATCCGCACGTTCCAACGCAGGCTCAGAAAGTACACACCGCCAATACCCGCGCCGGCCGCGAGCCAGAAAGCGGCGAACGCCAAATCGTGCGCTGAGAGGTGCGCGGCGCTCATTGTTTATGCATCCATTTCCAGGCCGACCAGCAGCCGATGATGAGGCCTATTCCCAGCAAGGGGGCGCTCCAGAAAATGCCGGTGCCGAAGGTGCGATCGAGCCAGCGCCCCGTGAATAGCCCGATCAAGGTCGGCGCCACGATGATCCAGCCGAGAACGCCGATCTGGCCGACATACTGTGCCATGGACGGCTCGCCCTCGCGCTGCCATTCGCGCCGGCGCTCGCGTTCCGCATGGACCGCGGCGGCCATGTGGTCTTCTTCTTCCCGGTCGCTTGCGTCGCTCAACCGCCACCTCCCAGCGTGCCGCGCCGTTCGGGCCGCAGATAGCGAACGATCTGCCGGATGGCTTTCATCTGCAATTGCAGGCTCTCGGTGCGCGCCGACCGCTCGGTTTCGAGCTCACTACGCAACTGCCCGACCACGACTTGCTCCAGATGATCGAGATCATCGCCGGTGACGGCCTCCCGGGTCGCGATCGCAACCTCCGTGCCGCCGCTCACCCGCAGGACGCCGCGCCGCACCGCGCAATAGTGTTGGCTCTCGTCGGCGCCCCGCCAAGCTACCACCGAGACCGACAACACCGTCAGGAAATCGGCATGGCCCGGCAGAATGCCGAAGCTTCCGGTCTCGTCTTCCGCGCGCACCGCCACGACCGCGGGCTCGTCGGCAACGACAGCGGTGGGCGTGGTGATCAAGAGCCGCATGACGTTCCCGCTTCAAGCCGTGTGGGCACTCTGCGTGGCGCGCGCCTCTTCGACCGCCCCGATCATGTAGAACGCGCCTTCCGGCAAACCGTCGCCTTCGCCGTCGAGGATCGCCCGGCAGCCTTTGATCGTTTCGACGAGCGGCACCGAGCGGCCGGGCTTGCCGGTAAATGCTTCGGTCACCGCGAAGGGCTGCGTCAGGAAGCGCTGCAGGCGCCGCGCGCGCCCGACGACCAGGCGGTCGTGCGCGCTCAATTCCTCGATGCCGAGCAGCGAAATGATATCCTGCAGGTCCTTGTAATGCGCGACGGTCTCGCGCACTTCTTCGGCCACGCGGAAGTGTTCCTCGCCGACCACGGTTGCGTCGAGCAGGATCGACGAGGAGGCGAGCGGATCGACCGCCGGATACATGCCTTCCGCCGCCATGCTGCGTGACAGCACGATCACGCTGTCGAGGTGGCTCGAAATCGCCGTGACCGCGGGATCGGTGAAATCGTCGGCCGGCACGTAGACGGCCTCGATCGCAGTCACCGCTACGCCGCCGACCGAGGCGATGCGCTCGTGCAGGGCGGCCACTTCGCTCGCCAGCGTCGGCTGATAGCCGACGCGCGACGGCAGCCGTCCGAGCAGGCCGGAGACCTCGCTGCCCGCCTGCACAAAGCGGAATATGTTGTCGCTCAGCAGCAAGACGTTTTGCCGCTTCTCGTCCCTGAAATATTCGGCGACCGTCAGCGCCGTCAGCCCCACCCGCCAGCGCGCGCCCGGCGGCTCGTTCATTTGGCCGTAGACCAGCACGCTGCGCTCGAGCACGCCCGAGCGCCGCATTTCGGTCAGCAGCTCGTGACCTTCGCGCGAGCGCTCGCCGATGCCGGCGAATACCGAGATCCCCTGGTAGCTTTTGACCATGGCATGGATGAGCTCCATGACCACCACGGTCTTGCCGACGCCGGCGCCGCCAAACATGGCGGCCTTGCCGCCCTGGCCGAGCGGGGCGAGCAGATCGATGACCTTGATGCCGGTTTCAAACAACGTGGTGGCCGGGCTGCGCTCCCCCAGCGGGGGTGCAGCGCGGTGGATGGGCGAACGCGGCGTGCCGGCCGGCAGCGGCGGACCGTTGTCGCGGACATTGCCGGTGACGTCGAGCAGGCGGCCGAGCACGGCGTCGCCGACTGGCACGGTGATCGGCCCGCCGGTGGTGGTGACCGGCACGCCACGCTTCAAGCCCGCGGTCGACTGCAGCGCCACGCCGCGCACGGTGGTCTCGTCGAGATGCGCCTGCACCTCGACGGTCAGCGGCGCCGTCTGATCCCACTCGACGACCAAGGCTTCGTCGATGCGCGGAAGCCGGCCGCCGGCGAAGCCGACGTCGACCACGGCGCCGCGGACGGCTAGAACCGATCCCCTTGGCTGCGCCGATGGCGTCATGAGCGACCATCCAGGATTCGCGTTGGAAAATCAGCAAATTAAGCCAGTTCTTTTGCGCCCGTCACTTGATCTAAAACAAGGTCAATTTTCCCGGCACAACGAGCAAGTTCTTGCCGCTCCTCGCTTTGTCAAAGACAAATGCGAGGAGCGGGGGAAATCGGGGGTTCGATATCCCTCACCTCTCCATGCAAAACAGCCTTATGCGCCGGTCGGGCGCATAAGGCTGTTTCGGCGGAGGGAGAGGAACCGGAAACCAACATTCTCCGACGCTTACAACCGAATTTCGGGCCGGTTCCAGGTTAGTCTGAGTCTCCAGTCCGCAGATTATCCCGTTTCACAGTAGGTTCATAGGCGTTGTGCGCTCTCGGGCTCTCACCCGCGGCTTCCGCCCGGCTTGCGCGGAAGAGGGCTTGGGTCAAGATTTCGGCAAGTTGAGTAAGCCGTTCGTCGGCCGTGAGGTAATCAGCGGAGATGGCATTTGGACCTGCTAACATGGCTCCACATGCAGGCGCGCCGAGTGTCCGGAGGCAAGGTCCACGATTGCTTCCCGGTGGAGAACTCCGATGCAGCGTACCGAAGTCGCGATCATCGGGGCAGGCATTGCTGGAGGCGCGTTAGCGACTGCACTGGCCCGCCGAGGCATCCAAGTCATTCTTCTCGAAAGAACCCTCCGTCATCAGGATCGGGCCCACGGAGAATTTCATTTTCCCTGGGGGCTAGACAAGGCAGGATAGGGCAAGACGAATGAACTACAAAAAACCAAAAAGAGTTTCATTTTCAAAACATTGCAATCCAGAACAAAACAGGGCGAAACGGCGGCAAACGAATTTCAAGACCGGTGCCTTAAACCGCTCGGCCACCCTTCCGGTTCATGTTGCTCTGTGAATGGTCCATCAAATCGGCCCTTGCAAGAGGCGGAATTGAGCCGTCCGCCATATCCTCGCCCCGGAAACGCCAAAGTCGCAAAGTCTCATGGAACCAATCGTTTACCACGCCGGCGTGTGGCCGGTTCCGGCTAGCGGCGAAACGCGGTATTGTTAACCGCATCGATCGGGGAAATTTATCGGAATGGGCGGATCGGGGGCCACGCGCAGGTTGCGCCGTTTGGCAGGGCTTGCAGGCTTGATGGCCGGCGCCCTGCTGCTCGCCAACTGCTCGGGCAATGTCGCCAGCAGGGTCGACCCGCGCTACGGGGTTGCCTCCAGCGCGCGCGTGGTGCCGCTCGGCGAGCGCGCGCCCAAGGGCGGCGGCGTCTACCGCGTCGGCAAGCCCTATACGGTCGCCGGCCGCACCTACGTCCCGCAAGAGGATCGCGATTACAATAAGACCGGCATGGCATCCTGGTACGGCGACGAGTTTCACGGGCGTTATACCGCCAACGGCGAGGTTTTCGACGAGAACTCGATCTCGGCCGCGTCGCCGACTCTGCCGCTGCCGTCCTATGCGCGGGTGACCAACCTTACCAACCGCCGCTCGATCGTGGTGCGGGTCAACGACCGCGGGCCCTTCGCCTCGGACCGCCTGATGGACGTGTCGCGCAAGACCGCCAAACTGCTCGGCTTCTACGACAAGGGCGTGACGCGGGTGAGGGTGGAATATATCGGCCGCGCCCCGCTCAAGGGCTCCAGCGACCGCAAGCTGGTGGCCACCTTGCGCAACAATGGGGCACTCTCGGGCGTGAAGGTCGCCTCGGCCGAGCCGTTCGAGGGTACGTTCTTCGATCCGCATCCGATGACGCGGCTGGCGGCCGCCGGGCACGCGCCGACGCCGCCTGAGCGGCCCTATGCCGCCGGCTCCACCGCGCCGCCGGTCCAACCCTATAAGCAGGTTGCCGGTCGGGCCCCGCGCCCGGCGCCGACCGTCGAGCTTGCCGCCGCCACCCGTCCGGAGCCCGAAGTCACGCCGGTTTCGGCCTTCGCCCCCGTGCGCTATGATGGCCATGCGGGCTTTATGAGCGGCCGCGGCCTTTACTGAGCCGCAAATCTCCGCCAGCCCGCCGTTTTCGGATTCCAAGGGGCGCGCTCTCGCGTGCCGCCTGGCAGGGAAGCATTGACATGGCCGATCGGCGTCTTGCGTTGGTATCCGCGCTGGCCGCAGCCGCGCTCGCCTTGATCGCGCTGGCGACACCCGCGTTCGCGCAAAAGAAGGCCAAGAGCGACGGCCCGAAGCTTGCCGCCCCGCACGCCATCCTGATCGAAGCGAAAAGCGGCAGCGTGCTGTTCGAGCGCGACGCCGATACGCTGATCTATCCGGCCAGCCTCGCCAAGCTTATGACGGCCGAATACGTCTTTCATCTGCTCAAGACCGGCAAGATCCATCTCACCGACGAATATCCCGTCAGCGTGCATGCCTGGCGCACGGGCGGGGCGCCCTCGCACACCTCCACCATGTTCGCGGCACTCGACAGCAAGGTGCCGGTCGACGATCTCATCAGGGGCATGATCGTACAGTCGGCCAACGACGCCTGCATCATTTTGGCCGAAGCGATCGCCGGCAGCGAAGCCAAGTTCGCCGAGCTGCTCACCCAGCGCGCGCGCGAGATCGGGCTCGAGAAATCGACCTTCGCCAATGCCAACGGGCTGCCCAATCCGAACGAGCAGGTCACCACACGCGAGCTCGCCATGCTGGCGCGCTATATCATCCTCAATTACCCCGAATACTATCCGATCTTCAAACAGCCGGACTTCACCTGGAACAAGATTCACCAGTACAACCGCAATCCGCTGCTCAAGGAGATGGAAAGCGCCGACGGATTAAAAACCGGCTACACCAAGGAGGCCGGCTACGGCCTGGTCGGTTCGGCGGTGCAGGACGGCTTGCGCCTCATCGTGGTGGTCAACGGCGAAAAGAGCGCCAACGAGCGCGCCAACGAGGGCAAGAAGCTGCTGGAATGGGGCTTCAACAATTTCGAGAAACGCACGATCTTTGCCGAAAACCAGCAGCTCGGCTTCGCCAAGGTCTATGGCGGTGCCGACGGCTACGTGCCGCTCGAGGCCGACGGTCCGGTCAACGTGATGGTGCCGAAGGACGGCGGCGCGCGACTGGTCGCGCGCATCGTCTATACCGGCCCGGTGCCGGCGCCGGTGAAGTCCGGCCAGCCGATCGGCAAGCTCAAAGTGTGGCGCGGCGATGACGTCGTGCTGGAGGCTCCGCTGCATTCGGCGGGCAACGTCGGTATCGGCAACCTGCCGCAGCGCGCGCTCGATGCGGTGACCGAGACGATGATCGCGCTCTTCCGCGCCGGCGCCGAAACGGTTGTGAAACACTAAGCAGTCATGCGGGGACGCTTCATCACCTTCGAAGGCGGCGACGGCAGCGGCAAGTCGACTCACGCCAAGCTGGTGGCGGCGCATCTGCAATCGCTCGGCATCGAGGTCGTGCTGACGCGCGAGCCGGGCGGCTCGCCCGGGGCCGAGATCATTCGCCACATCATCTTGTCGGGCGCCGCCAAGCCGCTCGGCGTCGAGACCGAGACCATCCTGTTCGCCGCCGCGCGCGACGATCACGTGCGCAACGTGATCCGGCCGGCACTCGTCGACGGCAAATGGGTGATCTGCGACCGTTTCATCGATTCCACCCGCGTCTATCAAGGTGCGCTCGGCAAAGTCGACCGTAAGCTGATCCGCGGGCTGGAGCGGGTCACGGTCGGCGCCGCCATGCCGGACCTCACCTTCATCATCGATGTGCCGGCGACCGTCGGCCTTGCGCGCGCATCGCGGCGGCGCTCCGGCGCCGCCGCCGACCGCTTCGAAGCCGAAACGGTCGAATTCCATGAGGAACTGCGGCGCGCCTATCGCGCGCTGGCGCAGGAAGAACCGCGCCGCATCGTGCTGGTCGACGGCCGGCCGCCGCGCGACGTGGTGGCCGAGCGCATCTGGAAACAGGTCTCGGAGCGCCTGCACCCGGAACGCGCGCGCCCAACCGAGAGCGCGACGGAAGGCGCGGCGCCGTGAGCGACCGCGACGAAGAAACTCGCCTGCCGCGCGAGACGGCGGCGCTTTTCGGCCACGGCGAAGCCGAGCAGGCGCTGCTCGGCAGCTACCAGAGCGGGCGCGTGCCGCACGCCTGGCTGATCGGCGGGCCGCCGGGGATCGGCAAGGCGACGCTCGCCTACCGCTTCGCGCGCTTCGTGCTGGCACATCCCGATCCGACGGCCGCGCAAGTGCAGCAAGCGCGTTCGCTCGCGCTCGATCCCGAGCATCCGGTGGCGCGGCGGGTGGGCGCGCAGGCGCAGGGCGATCTGTTGACGCTCGAGCGCGTGCTCAACGAACAGTCCGGCAAGCTCTATACCGTGATCCGCGTCGACGACGTGCGGCGTACCGTCTCGTTCTTCGGATCGACCGCCGGGGAGGGCGGCTGGCGCATCGCCATCGTCGATGCCGTCGACGACCTGCAGCGCGAAGGCGCCAATGCGCTGCTTAAAGTTCTGGAGGAGCCGCCGGCGCGCGCCATCTTGTTGCTCATAAGTCATGCGCCGGGGCGCGAATTGCCGACGATCCGTTCGCGTTGCAGGCGCCTGCTCTTGCGCCCGCTCTCTGAAAGCGACCTGGTACAGGCCGTGGCGGCCGCGACCGGCCGCAGTCCTGACGATGTCGACGTACAAGAAGCCGCGCGCGCGGCAGATGGAAGCGTAGGCCGTGCCTTGACACTGCTCGACGAGGACGCGCGGCGCCTGCGCCAGCGCGTGCTCGATCTCATCGCGCAATTGCCGCAGCCGGACCCGCGCGGTCTGCATGCGCTCGGCGACGCGCTCGGCGGCACCGATCCGACCACGCTTGCCGCCTTCATGGACCTGGTGAACGGCTGGCTGTCGCAACAGGTTGCCGGCGGCGAGGGGCCGTTGCCGCGCATGGCGCGCCTCGCCGAGACCTGGGAGACGGTCAACCGCGCCGCGCGCGAGGTGGAAGCCTATAACCTCGAGCGCAAGCCGCTGGTGTTTGCGGTATTCGGCGCGCTGGCGGAAGCGGCGCGGCCGTAACAGGAGAATTGAAATGCCCGCGGAGCCGACCTTATTCAGCCCCGACAGCATGGCCGCGCCCGGCGGCCATTACAGCCACGCGGTCAAGGGCGGCGGCTTCGTCTTCGTCTCCGGGCAATTGCCGATCGCCACCCGACGGCCGCAAGCTTTCCGATGCGTCGTTCGACGAGCAGGCCTGCCAGGTGCTCGCCAATGTGGCGCAGGCGCTCGCCGCCGCCGGCAGCGCGGTCGGCCGGCTGGTGCAGGTGCGCGTCTACGTCACCGACATCGCGGACTGCCTGGCCTTCAATGCGCTCTATGCCGAATGGGCGGGCGCGGCGCGGCCGGCGCGCTGCGTGGTGCCGGTGCCCGCATTGCATTACAGCTTCAAGATCGAGATCGAGGCGGTGGCGCTGGTTTAGCGGCCCCGCGTCAAGCACGTGCGATATAAAACCAGGCGATCGCAAGGCCGGCGAGCGCCAGCAGCGCCAGCAGCAGCGCTGGGCGCCGCCCGGGGCTGCCGCCGCCGAAGGCGATCGTGTAGGCGGCTTTCGTCAGATTGTTGGAGGAGGCCGCAACCAGCACGGCGGCGCTCAGCACCGCAATCGGCAGGCCGGTGACGCCGCCCTGCGCAATGTTAAGCACGAAGGGATCGACGTCACTGACACTGACCAGCGCCGCGAACGCCAATATGCCGCCTTCTCCGAAAGCGGAGCTGGCCCAGGCGGAAGCGATCGAAACCACCACCAGCAGCACCGCGAACACGATGGCGGTCGGAATCTGCAGCGGGTTGCTCGGCGACACCATGAGCCCGCCGTCGTCGACGCGCGTCTTGGCGCGCCGCCATTCGTAGACCGCCAGGCCGGCGCCGCAGAGGCTGAGCGCGGCGAGCGCCGGCGCCAACGCAAGCGCGATGCGCGGTGAAAAAATCGCGACGACGATGCCGAGCCGTACATACATCACCGCGGTCGCCGCCACGATACCGGCGGAGATATCGCCGCGCACTTCGCCGTGCTCGCGCAGGCGCTTGGCGAGCACCACCGTGGTGGCGGTCGAGGAATAGGCCCCACCCAGCACCGCCGGCAGAAGCGCGAAATGCCGTCCCGGCAGATAGCGCTGCAGCAGGTAGCTGATATAGGACAGCGTGCAGACCGCCACCACGGCAAGCCACACGCCGTAAGGCGTGAGCGGGGTGAGCGGCGTCATCGGTGTGTTCGGCACCAGCGGCAATATGATGCCGACCAGCACGAGAAATTCGCCGGCGGTCAGCAATTCGTCCCGTGGCACCACGTGGATCAACCGGTGCAACCGTTCGCGCGCGGTCAACAAAAGCACCGCCGCCACCGTGATCGCCACCGGCACCCAGGGCGGTTTTAGCAGTGCGATCGGCCCGATCGCATAGGCAATGAGGTTACATCCGGGGATCATCACGCTACCGGTCACGGGCGTGACCGGTGTCTTGCGGGTAAAGGCATAGAGCCACACCGCCAGCACCGGCAGGCCGGCGACGAAGGCGAGCGCATAAATAGGCTCGATCAGATAGAGCATGGTGCCGGCCATGGCGAGCACCGGGAAGCTGCGGATGCCGCCCGGGATCGCGCGTTGCTCGCTCTTATAGATTTCCTCGAAGGCGAGCCCGAGGAACACGGCGAGGCCGACGATCAAAGCGAGCCGGCCGGCAAGCTCCAAGGGCGAAAAGGCGAGGGCGGACATTGTCGTTCCGATCACACACGGTTGCGGCTATCTTAGCGTCGGCAGGCGGGCGCTGTCTCTTGTCACGCCGCCGCCGCAATACGCGGCCAGAAACGTGAACCGCGGCCGCGGCTTGTCGTAAGTCTGGCGCGGCTTGATGCAAGGGGGCTCTCATGACGTTCAAGACAATCGTGGCGGCTTTGGCGCTCGCCGGACTTTTACCGCTCGCCGCGCTGGCGCAAGGGTCGTCAAACGGAACGGCTAAAGCCAGCAAGGCCGACGCCGAGAAGGTCGCGGCGACGATCCGCGGCGACAAGGCCAAGATCGAAGTGTATTGCGAGACGGACAAGCTCGGCGCACAAATGTTCGAGGCCGAGAAGAACAAGGACACCAAGAAGCTGGAGGCGCTGGGCAAGCGGATGGACGCCCTGACCAAGCAGCTCGGTCCCGACTATGCCAAGCTGATGCAGGCCATGGACGGCATGGACCCCGATTCCAAGCAGGCGCAGGATATCGGCGAGGTGCTCGGCGGCCTCGACAAGCTGTGCGGCGGCTAGCGGGCGGCCGGCCAGTCGCTACGCCGCCGGCTCGGGGCCGTTGCGGTCCAGCGCCGACAGGGCCTTGCGCAGCACCGCGCGGATGCGCGCGGCCGACCCCACCGGCACCATGCTGGGATCGAGGTAGAAATCGAGCCCGGTCATGTGCTCGCTGAAAATCTCCACCGTGTTGCCGCTGGCATCGAGCAGTCCTTCGACCGTGTAGGGGATCACCTCGCGGCTGATGCCCTTCATGGTAAGCGGCGGCAAGGCGCGCGCTACGACGCTGTCGCGCACCAATGCGTAGGTCTCGTAGCTGACGACGATATGCCCGGGTTCGGCGATCGACTGCAGGCGGGCGGCGAGGTTGGCCTCCGCGCCGATGATCGTGTAGTCCATGCGGTCGGCGCTGCCGAAGTTGCCGACATTGCAGTAGCCGGTGTTGATGCCCATGCGCACGCGGAAGGGATTTTCGATCCCTTCGTTGCGCCATTTGGTGTTGAGCTGCGCCAAGCGGTGCTGCATGTCGGCGGCCATGCGCAGACAGGCCTTGGCGTCCTCGGCTTCGCCTTCCGTCTCCGGATCGCCGAAGAAGATCAGCATGGCGTCGCCCACGAACTTGTCGATGGTGCCGCCGTGGTAGAGGGCGATCTTCGACATTTCGGTGAAGTACTCGTTGAGCAGGGCGGTGATCTGCTCCGGCTGCAGCCGCTCGGTCAGCGCGGTGAAGTCCTTGATGTCGGAAAAGAAGATGGTGAGCTTCTTGCGTTCGGTATGGATGATCACGTCTTTCTGGCCGCTGAAGATGCTCTTGTAGATCTGCGGTGAGAGGTAGCGCGAGATTTTCATCGACAGGCCGGCCAGGAACTCGTTGGCGGTTTCCAGCTCCTTGTTCATGCCGCGGATGGTGTCGGTCTGGCGCCGCTGCAGGCCGATGAAGGTGACGCCGCAGCCGGCCATGAAGACAAAATAGCCGAGCAGGTATTTGAAAGAGAAGATGTTCTTGGCCACGGGCTCGCTGATGCTCACTTCCTGGATGCCGCGCACGTCGCCCACTTTCCAGTCGCGCTTGGGGCTTTCGGGGTGCGTGTTGTGGCAGTTGACGCAAGCCTGTCCCATCTTCACGGGCACGATAAGACGCACGTGGTCATCCAATACGGAGGCGGAGACCTTCTCCAGCATCTTCTCCTTGGGGTCGGCGCGCAGGAGTTTGAGCGCGTCGGTCTCAAACGCGTCCAGCTTGTGCGGCTTGCGGTCCTTGAAGGGAAAGTCGGAGACGAAGCGGTAGCCGATATTGTGCTGCTGCCGGTTGATAACCTGGCCGAGCTCGATGGACAGCGTGGCCGGGATCGGAATGGCGCCCGGAACGTCGTGGTAATTATGGATGACCGCGGTGGCGCCGGTCGAGGCCAGCACCCGCCCGACCACATTGCTCGCATAGTAAGCGCGCACGCTGCTGATCACCGAATTCAGGTCGGACGCCTGGCGGCGCAAGGCGTTCTCGGTCAGGTTGCTCAGGTCGAGCCAGACCGCGACCGGCAGGCCGGTCAGCAGCCCGAGCACGAGCAGGACCACCAGGATGCGCGAGCGCGATCCGGGAGCGGGGCTCTTTTCCATTGCAACGTCTCCTGACCGGCGCGGTGGCGGGCGCCGCCTAAAGTCCGGGCGCCAGTCTATTACAAGGGCAACGGATCTGCCGCCGATTTCGGTACGATGCGGACCGGGGAGGTCGCGTAAAGACGCAATATGGTTCCCTTTTGCTTGACCCAGCGCCCGCAATTGGCGGTTGGAACAGCCCGTCTGTCTCGAGATAGGTCTCGCGAGGAGATGCCAAGCGCGCCCGCCGAAATCCTCCCGCGCGCGCGGGAGGTTGCACCATCCCGATTGTGTCCGCTGTCAAAAACCGCGTCGCCGCACTTTCTTGGCGGCTTTACGTGCCGCATAGCGCGCGTCTCGTTCAGCTTTCTGCTCGCTGGCCAATGCCGCCGCGCGTTCGGCAGCCTCGACCTTGGCGAGCGCCTCGGCTTCCGCCGCCTCGCGTTGCGCTTGGGCGGCGAGCTCCGCTGCCCGAGCGGTTTGCTCAGCCAACTCGGCCTCACGCGCCGCCTTGACGGTCTCGCGCTCAGCCGCTCGGCGCAGGCGCGCCTCGTGCACAGCCGTTCTCTGGGCGCGTTGCTGCTCGACCAGCATGGGGTCTTGAGTGACGGCACGAAACTTATCCAACATCGCCTTCTTGACGGCGGCAGCGTTATTGCGACGTTCCAGCACGTCGGGGCTTCGGTAGGGGCTCATCAATACTCCTGAAAGGATTCGAGAACGGTCACTACATGGCAAGTCCGGATCATTTCCACAACAGCCTGCAGGAGCGCTTTTCGGGTCGCACGGCGCGTGGACGGTATAAGCCTGGCCGTGCCGGGCTTTTCCCAACCGCTCGGGACCGTAAAAACCGCCTTGCATAAGCCGCGGATGCCCGGCAAAAGGCCGGGCAAATCCTCAGCCCCGATGCCCGCACCAGATTCGAAAATGCCCGCCAAACAGCCCTTCTACATCACCACGGCGATTTCCTACCCGAACGGCCCGCCGCATATCGGGCACGCCTATGAGGCGATCGCCACCGACGCCATCGCCCGCTTCATGCGGCTCGACGGCTATGACGTCTATTTCCTCACCGGCACCGACGAGCACGGGATGAAAATCCAGCAGACCGCGGCCAAGGAAGGCCTGACGCCGCGGCAGCTGCTCGACCGCAACGTGCCGCTGTTCGAGAAGATGGTCGAGCGGCTGGAATGCTCGAACGACGACTTCATCCATACCACCGAGGAGCGCCATCACCGCTCGTCGGAGGAAATCTGGCGGCGCATGGAGAAGAACGGCGACATCTATCTCGACAAATATGCCGGCTGGTATTCGGTGCGCGACGAAGCCTATTACGCCGAGAGCGAGACGCACCTGAACGAGCAGAAGCAGCGTGTCGCCAGCAAGACCGGCACGCCGGTCGATTGGGTGGAGGAAGAGAGCTATTTCTTCCGCCTGTCGGCCTATGCCGACAAGCTGCTCAAGCTGTACGAGCGGCCGAATTACGTGCTGCCGAAGGAGCGCCTGAACGAAGTCGCGAGCTTCGTGCGCGGCGGCCTGCAGGACCTGTCGGTGTCGCGCACCACCTTCGACTGGGGCGTGCGCGTGCCGGGTTCCGACGGCCACGTGATGTATGTCTGGGTCGACGCGCTGACCAATTACATTACCGGCGTCGGCTTTCCCGACGACGACAGCGCGATGTTCAAGCGCTACTGGCCGGCGGCGCTGCACGTGATCGGCAAGGATATCGTGCGTTTCCACGCGGTCTACTGGCCGGCTTTTCTGATGTCGGCCGGCATCGAGCCGCCGCAGCACATCCACTGCCACGGCTTCCTGTTCAACCGCGGCGAGAAGATGTCGAAGTCGGTCGGCAACGTGATCGACCCGTTCGCGCTGGTCGATGTCTACGGCGTCGACCCGCTGCGCTATTTTTTCCTGCGCGAGGTGCCGTTCGGGCAGGACGGCAATTACAGCCACGAAGCCATCGTCAACCGCATCAATGCCGACCTGGCGAACGATCTCGGCAACCTGGCGCAGCGCTCGCTGTCGATGATCGGCAAGGCCTTCGGCGGCACGCTGCCGGAGCCGGGCGATTTCGCGCAAGCCGACAAGACCATACTCGCCGCCGCCGACGGCATGATCGGCAAGGCGCGCGCCTTCATGGAGACGCAGCAACTGCATCAAGTGCTCGCCGCCGTGTGGGCCGTGGTGGCCGATGCCAACCGCTATTTCGCGTCGGAAGAGCCCTGGGCCAAGGCCAAGACCGATCCGAAGCGGCAGGGCACCATTCTCTATGTGACGGCGGAAGTAATCCGTCAGGTCGCCATTCTGGCGCAGCCTTTCGTGCCGTTCTCGGCCACCAAGATGCTCGATCAGTTGGCGATCCCCGAGGGCGCGCGCGGCTTCGAAAGTCTTTCGACGCGCATCGAGCCCGGCGTCACTTTGCCGGCGCCCAAGGCCGTGTTCCCGCGTTTTGTCGAAGCCGAGCAGGAAAAAGCCTGATCATGCTGGTGGACAGCCACTGTCATCTCGATTTTCCGGACTTCGCCGACGAGCTCGACGCCGTGGTGGCGCGGGCGCGGGATGCCGGCGTCGGGCGCATGGTGACGATCTGCACGCGGGTGAAGAAACACGCGCAGGTGCTGGCCGTGGCCGAACGTTTCGCGGACGTGTTCTGCTCCGTCGGCACGCATCCGCACAGCGCGCAAGAGGAAATGGACGTCACCACGGCCGATCTCATCGCACGGGCCAAGCATCCGAAAGTCGTGGCGATCGGCGAGGCCGGGCTCGACTATCACTACGACAAGAGCCCGCGCGATTTGCAGGAAGAAAGCTTCCGCCGCCACATCGCCGCGGCGCGCGAGACGCAGCTGCCGCTGGTGATCCATTCGCGCGAGTGCGATCAAGACATGGCGCGCATCCTGGAAGAAGAGACGGGGAGGGGCCCCTTCCCGGCCGTGCTGCATTGTTACACCGGCGGGCGCGCGCTCGCCTTCAAGGCGATGGAGCTGGGCCTGCACATTTCGTTCACCGGCATCCTCACCTTCAAGCGCTCGGACGACTTGCGGGCGCTTGCCGCCGACCTGCCGGAGAATCGCATCATGGTGGAGACCGACTCGCCTTATCTCGCGCCCCTGCCGTATCGCGGCAAGCGCTGCGAGCCGGCCTATGTAGTGGAGACCGCCAAGGTGCTGGCCGCGGCGCGCGGCGTCACGCCAGAGCAGATCGCCGAGCAGACCACCGAGACGTTTTTCCGGCTGTTCTCTAAAGTGCCGCGCCCAGCGCATGATCCCGAAAAGCATGTCCTCGACCCCGATCGGGGATGGCAACCGGTTTTCGGAAAAGATCATGCGCAAACGTAAAACCCTGGCGAACGCCGCATGAGCCTGACCTACACCATTCTCGGCTGCGGCTCGTCCATGGGCGTGCCGCGCGTGGCGCTCGGCTGGGGCGAGTGCGACCCCAATAACCCGAAGAACCGCCGCCGCCGCTGCTCGCTGCTGGTCGAGCGCGTCAACCCGCAAGGCCACCGGACGCGTGTCTTGATCGACTGCTCGCCCGACCTGCGCTCGCAGCTGATCGAGGCCGAGGTGGATTGGGTCGACGGCGTGTTGCTCACCCACGAACACGCCGACCACACCCACGGCATTGACGACCTGCGGCCGCTGTTCATCCGCAAGCGGCGCCGCGTTCCTGTCTACATGGACGAGCCGACCGCGCGCACCATGCACCTGCGCTTCGGCTATTGCTTCCTGCAGCCGCCCGGCAGCGAATATCCGCCGATCTTGCAGGAGCACCGCATTACGCCCGGCAAGCCGGTCACCATCGAGGGGCAGGGCGGGCCGATCGAGGCGGTCCCCGTGCTGCAGAACCACGGCGACATCCCTTCGCTCGGCTTCCGTATCGGCAATGTCGCCTATTCCGCCGACATCAAGGGTCTGCCTGAGGAGAGCCTCCCGGTCATGGAAGGGCTCGATGTGTGGATCGTCGATGCGCTGCGGCGGGCACCGCACCCGAGCCACATGAGCCTGGACGAGGCGCTGGCCTGGATCGAGCGCATCAAGCCGAAGCGGGCGATCCTGACCAATCTGCATGCCGAGCTGGACTACGAGGCTTTGCGGAAGGTCCTGCCCCCACATATCGAGCCGGCCTACGATGGTATGAACTTCAGCTAAAGTCATTTCTGAAGTTCCTAATCTGTATTTTGAGGACACTTACGTACACCACTGATACATATACGAATTTTTGCGTCAGCCGGATCTTCCGGCACCTCGACGCATCTAAAAATACCAACGCGTTAAAAGAGTTTTGAAGGAATTCTCATGTAACTGCGCGGCCAGCAATCGTTGGAGGTTCGTCATGGCCGTCGCCGCCTGTGTTCGCTGCCAGAGCACGTCATTCGAGCTGCAGGAGGCCAAGGTCGCGGGCGCGCGGCACAAGCTCATGTTCGTGCAATGCACGGGCTGCGGCGCGCCGGCCGGCCTGGTGGACGGCCACGCGGCGGCAACGTTGCAAGAGCAGGATCAGCGTCTCAAGGAGCTGGAACGGCAGCTGGAGGCCTTGGCGGGCAGCGTTACCCACATCAAGCACCTCGTCGGCAGCCTGGCCAACCAGCGGGCGATCTGACGGCCGCAAGCGTTTGGCCGCGTCGTTATTAGGCTTTTGGTGCGGCTCAATTCGCGCCTACAAATATTCCATAATCTATCTTATGCGAATCAGATCGCCCCGGTTCGCTGTGGCGGGCCGGCTTTGCTACGGTCGCGCCGCCGCCTGCAATCCACAGCCCCAAGCAGCCCCGTGAAGCCTTCCCGCGACATCGCCCGCCTGATCGAGATCATGGCCGCCCTGCGCACGCCCGGCACGGGCTGCCCCTGGGACCTGGAGCAGAATTTCAAGACGATCGCGCCCTATACTGTCGAGGAAGCCTATGAGGTGGCCGACGCCATTGCGCGCGGCGATCTCGCCGACCTCAAGGACGAGCTGGGCGATCTGTTGCTGCAGGTCGTCTACCACGCGCGGCTGGCGCAGGAGGAAGGCGCCTTCGATTTCGGCGACGTGGTCGATAGCATCACCGCCAAAATGATCCGCCGCCATCCCCACGTGTTTGCCGACGAGGAAGGCCGGACCGCGCAGGCGGTGAAGGGCATGTGGGAGCGGATCAAGGCCGAAGAAAAACAAGAAGCGAAAGCCGGGCGCGGCGGTGAGGCCGATGAAGGCGCGCTCGCCGGGGTGCCGCTCGCCCTGCCCGCGCTCACGCGCGCGCTCAAGCTGCAGGCCAAGGCCGGCCGCGTCGGCTTCGACTGGCGCGATCCGCGCGCCGTGCTCGCCAAGATCCGCGAGGAGACGCAGGAGATCGAAGCCGAGCTCGAGCGCGCCGACAAGACGCCGGCGGCGGAGGAAGTCGGCGATCTGCTGTTCGCGGTGGTCAATCTCGCGCGCCATATCGGCGCCGATCCGGAAGACGTGCTGCGTGCGACCAATGCCAAATTCGAGCGCCGCTTCAGGAGAATCGAGCGCGCGCTCGCCGAACGCGGCAAGCGGCCCGAGCAGTCGACGCTGGCCGAGATGGACGTGCTGTGGGACGCGGCGAAGGAAGCGGAGAAGAAAGGCGAGTGATGCCCTTTCCGATCATCGCTTCGTAGGGTTTGCTGAGTGAAGCGAAGCCCACCGGCGGCGTTGCAGCTTATTGCGCGTGCGTGCGCACACACATTCGCCTATTCGATTGTCAAACAGCCCGCGCAGACATGCGCCATCGCCCGTATTCTTTGCGAGGCCCCGGGTAGGCCCGTCTTCCCCTTCTCCCCTCCAAAAGCGGAGGGGGATGGCGCGCCGTCCGGCGCAGCCATTCCTCGATGGACACACCTTCTTTCGAAGGTGTGGCGCCTTTCGGCGCGCCATCGCGGCGTCTTCCTTACGGCGCCGGGCCGCGCTTTGCCCATGATCCGCTCGACCGGGAGCAGTTCATCGTCAGCCAGCTCCTGGCAGGGGGCCTTAGTACCCCCGGGCGGAGCCCCGGCGCCGCCCGGGAGGGGGAGGAGCGTTCGTCTCCCCCGCGCGGGCGCCGCGCCCTGCCCCATCATCAAGACGCCTCTAGATGACGCCCTCTGTTGAGCAGGACGCGCGCATTATCGGCGCAGTTTTCAGACCGGGGATAAGTTTTTTCGAATTTTTTCGGCGTTGAAATTGCAGGGTTTTCGTCCGGCAGAGCGCTGCCCGATGACAGGCTCCGCGGCGTGACCCGGCGACCCATCGGTTTTCTTTGCAAAGGAGATGGATGCCCGGCTCAAGCCCGGAATGACGCCGACGCTGTGGCAGGCTCAATGCGTGCCCGCAAACTTCGCCCGCACGCGCGCGGCCTTGTCGGGCTCGGCGCGCACGGTGACGGCGAGTTGCCCGTCGTCGCGCAGGTGCTTTTCCAGCACTTCCGAGTGCCGGTAGAGCCAGCTCAAACCGGCGCCGTCGGCCGGATCGAGCGCGATTTCGAGCGTCTGCCGGCGCGCGGCAAGCCGCGCCTCGATCGCGGCGGAGAGCCGCTCGATCCCCTCGCCCGTCATCGCCGACAGCGGCACCGGCCGGCGCTCGGTCTCCTGGCGCTCGGCGAGATTGGCCAGCCGCGCGCGGCCGTCGGTGTCGAGAAGATCGATCTTGTTCCACACCTCGATCAGGCGCGCATCGCTTCCCGCGATGCCGAGCTCGTCCAGCACCTTCTCCACGTCCTGCGATTGCGCTTGCGTATCCTCGTGCGAGACGTCGCGCACGTGCAGGATGACGTCGGCCTCGATCACTTCCTCCAGCGTGGCGCGGAAGGCGGCCACCAGCATGGTCGGCAGATCGGAGATGAAACCGACGGTGTCGGACAGGATCACGCGCGCGCCGTGCGGCAGGGCGACGGCCCGCAAGGTGGGATCGAGCGTGGCAAACAACATGTCGGCCGACAGGACGGTGGCTTGCGTCACGCGGTTGAACAGCGTCGACTTGCCGGCATTGGTGTAGCCGACCAGCGCCACGATCGGATAAGGCACGCGCTTGCGGCTGTCGCGATGCAGCTTGCGGGTGCGCTTGACCTTGTCGAGCTCGATCTCGATGCGCGCGATACGTTCGTCGAGGGCGCGGCGGTCGGCTTCGATCTGCGTTTCGCCCGGGCCGCCGAGGAATCCGTAGCCGCCGCGCTGGCGTTCCAGATGCGTCCAGGAGCGCACCAGCCGCCCCTTCTGATAGGTCAGATGCGCCAGCTCGACCTGCAGCGCGCCTTCGCGCGTGCGCGCGCGCCGGCCGAAGATTTCCAGGATCAGCCCGGTGCGGTCGATGACCTTGGCGTTCCAGGCCTTCTCCAGATTGCGCTGCTGCACCGGCGAGACCGGGCAGTCCATCACCACCACGGAGGCTTCCAGGCTTTTGACGAGACCTGCGATCTCGTCGACCTTGCCCTTGCCGATATAGGTGGCGGGACGGATGGCCTGCAGCGTGACCAGGCCCTGCTGCACGACGGCGAGATCGATGGCGCGCGCAAGACCTGCGGCCTCGTCCAGGCGCGCCTGCGGCGTGCGCAATTCGCCCGCGCGCGCGGCCCCTGCCCGGCCGGCCGGCACCTTCAGCCACGGCTCGATGACGATGGCGCGGCCGGTTTCGCCGGCCGCGGCGGAGGGGCTCAGGCTATCGGCGCGCTGGTCGCGTTTGCGTTCTTCCAAGCGAGAGACCTCAGTGAGCGTGCATCACTGACAGCCTCGGCATCGGCTGCGCCGGTTCAAGTCTTCTCCGCCGCCGGCGGTTCCTCGCCGCCTTCGAACAGCTGGATGGGGTGGCCCGGCATGATGGTCGAGATGGCGTGCTTGTAGACGAGCTGCGAATGCCCGTCACGCCGCAGCAGCACGCAGAAATTATCGAACCAGGTCACCACGCCCTGCAACTTCACGCCGTTGACCAGGAAGATGGTGAGCGGGATCTTGCTTTTGCGAACATGATTGAGAAATGTGTCTTGGAGATTTTGCGCACGTTCGGCTGCCATGGCCGTGGTTCCATTTTTTTGCTCGCGTCTAGCGCGCGAGACCGTTCGTTGCCCTCGAACACCGCTCGCATGCGTGCGCACGCGCCGTTTCGCCCCACGCGAAGCGGAAGCGGCCGAGGGAGCACGCTATTAGATGGCAGGCGACCGGCGGGTGCAAGCCGGCAACGCGCGCCGCACGCAACTATTTGAAATCGTAAACGTTTCAGCCGCTTTCCGCATAGCGCCGGTAGTCGCGGCGCAGGCGCGTCGCGAGCGGCCCGGGCGCGCCGTCGCCGACCGGGCGGCAGGCCGCGCGGCCACGGCTCGGGTAGAGGCTTGCGGCGGCTTTCCGCGAGCGCTATATGGTGAGCCATATCGGCCGACCCATATATATTGCTTCATGAAAACGACGCTGGAAATATCCGATCCATTGCTGCGCGACGCCCGCAAGATCGCCGCGCGCGACGGCACGACGTTGCGCGCTCTCGTCGAGCAAGGGCTTCGCCGAGTTGTTGCCAGCAAAAAAAAGCGCGGTAGCGGATTTCGGCTGCGCAAGGTCACGTTTCGCGGGCGCGGCCTACGCCCGGAGCTGCGCGATGCCGGGTGGGATAAGATCCGCGAACTCATCTATAAAGGTCACGGCGGGTGATCGCCGTCGACAGCAATATCCTCATCTATGCCCATCGCGAAGATGCCGAGTTTCATGCGTCGGCCTTTTCACGCATGCGCGAGCTCGCGGAAGGCGGCGCGCCCTGGGCAATTCCCTGGCCTTGCATCCACGAGTTCCTCGCCATCGTCACCCACCCCCGCATTTTCAGCGCTCCGACTCCGCGCGACGTGGCACTTGATGCGGTGAATGCGTGGCTCGAGAGTCCAGCCTTGCTAACGCTTTCAGAAGCCGACGATTACTGGCCGCATTTGCGGACGCTGGTGACGGCCGGAAAGATCGCAGGCCCGCGCATTCACGATGCCCACATTGCGGCGCTGTGCCGGCAGCACGGCGTGCGCGAATTGTGGTCGGCCGACCGCGACTTTAATCGGTTTTCGGACTTGACTGTGGTCAATCCGTTGACGCAGCAAGCCTAGCCGCTTTCCGCGTAGCGGCGGTAGTCGCGGCGCAGGCGCGTCGCGAGCGGCCCGGGCGCGCCGTCGCCGACCGGGCGGCCGTCGATCGATGTCACCGGCAGCACGATCTGGCTCGCCGAGGTGATGAAGGCCTCGCGCGCGCCATAGGCCTCCTCCACCATAAAGGCGCGTTCTTCGAAGGCGAGGCCCTCCGCCCTTGCCGCCTCGAGCACCACCGCGCGGGTGATACCCGGCAGGATATCGGACCCGAGCGGCCGGGTGACCAGCATGCCGGCGCGCGTAACGATGAAGGCGTTGGACGAAGCGCCCTCGGTGACGCGGCCCGCTGCGTCGACCAGCCACGCTTCGCGCGCGCCAGCTTCGCGCGCGGCCTGCTTGGCGAGCACGTTGGGCAGCAGCGCGACCGATTTGATGTCGACCCGGCCCCAGCGGATGTCGGGCATGGTGACGACGGCGACGCCCTGCGCTGCCAATTGTTCGAGCCGCGCGACGTCGTTATTGCGGGCGGTGACCACCAAAGTGGGACGCGGCGTGCCGGGCGGAAAGGGAAAATCGCGTCTGGCGGCGCCGCGCGTCACCTGCACATAGACGATGCCGTCGGTGACGCGGTTGCGCGCGACCGTCTCGCGCATGACCACGGCAAGGGCGGCCGGCGTCATTGGCGGCGGGATGCGCAGCTCGTTGAGCGAGCGCGCGAGGCGGGCCATGTGGCGGCGCTCGTCGATCAGCCGTCCTGCCCTCACCTCGCAGACTTCGTAGACGCCGTCGGCGAACTGGAAGCCGCGGTCCTCGACCGAGACCTGGGCTTGCGTGAGCGGAAGATAGCGGCCGTTGACGTAGGCGATGCGGGACATGGCAATGCGGTCATTCCGGGGCGCGAGCAAAGCGAGCGAACCCGGAATCCATAATCCCGGCGCTGCGGAGTATGGATTCCGGGTCCGCGCCTTCGGCGCGTCCCGGAATGACGAATTGGAAGGCCGAGCGCAAGATCACCCAATCCCCAGCGCCTTGAGCTTGCGATGCAGCGCGGAGCGCTCCATGCCGACGAATTCGGCGGTGCGCGAGATGTTGCCGCCGAAGCGGGAAATCTGCGCCACCAGATATTCGCGCTCGAACAATTCGCGCGCGTCGCGCAGCGGCATGCCCATGAGATGCTCGCCGCCATTGCCGTTCGGCATCGCCGGCACCATGGAGCCGACGTCGGGCGGCAGCATGGAGGCGTCAAGCACCGCGTCCGGATCGCCGCCGGCCAAGATCATCAGCCGCTCGATGTTGTTGCGCAGCTGGCGCACGTTGCCCGGCCAGTCGTGGCTTTGCAGCACCGCCATGGCGTCGTCGCCGATGCGCCGCTTGGGCAGGCCGGTGGCCGACGAAATCTGGTCCATGAAATAATCGACCAGGCCGGGAATGTCCTCGCGCCGCTCGGCCAAGGGCGGTACGCGGATCGGCACCACCGAGAGGCGGTGATAGAGGTCCTCGCGGAACTTGCCCTCCCCGATCAGCGCTTCCAGATTGCGCGCGGTCGAGGAGACGATGCGCACGTCGACCGAGACCTTGTTGCTGCCGCCGACGCGCTGGAAGGTCTGCTCGACCAGCACGCGCAGAATCTTGTTCTGCGTCTCGCGCGGCAGGTCGGCCACGTCGTCGATGAACAGCGTGCCGCCATGCGCTTCCTCGAGCGCGCCGCCCTTGCGGCTTTCCTGCCCGTTGCTGGCGTCGACGCCGAACAATTCGGTTTCCATGCGCTCGGGCGTGATGGCGGCGGCGTTGATCACGATGAAGGGACCGTGCTGGCGCGCCGAGAGCTGGTGGATGGTGCGGGCGGCGAGCTCCTTGCCGGAGCCGGAAGGACCCACGATCAGGATGCGGCTGTTGGTGGGCGCCACGCGCTCGATGGTCTGGCGCAGTTGCGCCATCGCCACCGACTTGCCGACCAGCGTGGCCGGCAAGGGCGCGAGCTGCTTGAGCTGCTTGACCTCGCGCTTGAGCCGCGAAGTCTCGAGCGCGCGCTCGGCCACCAGCACCAGCCGGTCGGCCTTGAACGGCTTTTCGATGAAGTCGTAGGCGCCGCGCTTGATGGCCGCCACCGCGGTCTCGATATTGCCGTGGCCGGAGATCATCACCACCGGCAGTTCGGGATGTTCCTGCTTGATCGCGTCGAGCAGCTGCAGGCCGTCGAGCTTGGAGCCCTGCAGCCAGATGTCGAGGAAGATGAGGTTCGGCCGGCGCGAGACGATTTGCGCCAGCGCGTCGTCGGAGTTGCGCGCGGTGCGCGTCGTGTAGCCCTCGTCCTCCAGGATGCCGGCGACCAGGTCGCGGATGTCGGCTTCGTCATCTACGATCAGAATATCGGCGGACATTTTTCGTTACTCGTTGACGGTCTGAGCGGATTTGGGAGCGTCGGCCGGCGCCTCGCCGGAGGCGGCGAAACGCAGGCGGATCCAGGCGCCGCGCTGGCCGGGGATCTTGTCGGCGGCGTCGCGCAACTCGATGCGGCCGCCGTGTTCCTCCACGATGCGGCCGACGATGGCGAGCCCGAGGCCCGTGCCCTTTTCGCGCGTCGTCACATAGGGCTCGAGCAGGCGGTTGCGGCGTTCCTTGGGCAGGCCGATGCCGTTGTCGACGATGTCGATGACGATGTCGTCGCCTTCGCGCGCGGCATAGACGCCGATTACGCCTTTGCCGAGCTCGTCCGGCGGCACCGCGGCGATCGCTTCGGTGGCGTTCTTGATCAGGTTGGTGAGCGCCTGCGAGATCAGGCGGCGGTCGAACCTGGCCGGCATCGGGTCTTCCGCGATCTCCGCCTCGATGTCGATGTCGGCATTGCCCACGCGCATCAGGAACGCCGCCTGGCGCACGGTGTCGGCGACGTCTTCTTCTGCAATCACGGGCTTGGGCATGCGCGCGAACTTGGAGAATTCGTCGACCATGCGGCGGATGTCGTCGACCTGGCGCACGATGGTGTCGGTGCATTGCTCGAACACCTCGCGGTCGTCGACGATGATTTTGCCGTATTTGCGGCGCAACCGCTCGGCCGAGAGCTGGATGGGGGTGAGCGGGTTCTTGATCTCGTGCGCGATGCGGCGCGCGATGTCGGCCCAGGCCGAGGTGCGCTGGGCGGCCACCAACTCGGTGATGTCGTCGAGGGTGATGACGTAGCCGTGCTCGCTCTCGCGCGACTGCTCGCTGGTGACGCGCACCGACAGGTTGCGCTCGCGGCCCTTGCGCGCGATGGTGACGTTGTCCTGCGCGCGCTCGTCGGTCTTGGCCGCCGCCATCATGTCGGCGAGCTCGGGGAAGACCTCGTTGAGCGGGCGGCCGAGCGCCTCTTCCTCGGTGCGGTCGATCAGCTTTTCGGCCGAGCGGTTGAGGATCGACACGCAGCCCTTGCCGTCGACGCCGATGACGCCGGCGGACGCACCCGCCAGCACGGCTTCGGTAAATCGCCGGCGGCTGTCGATCAAGTCGCGCGCGCGCATGATGTCGTCGCGCTGGGTGCGCAATTCGGCGGTCATGCGGTTGAAGGTTTCGCCGAGCTGGGCGAGATCGCCTTCCGACTGGCGCACCGGCACGCGAACATAGAGGTTGCCGGTCGAAACCACGTTGGCCGCGCCGATCAGACGGCGGATGGGCGCAACCAGTACGTTGGCGAAATTAAGTCCGATCCACACCGCGGCGAGCAACACCGTGAGCGCGATGATGGTGTACATCAGCGCGAAGGCGACCTGCACGCCGAGCCGGCGCGCCTGCAGCTGGGTGTACTCGCGCACGCTGGCGCGTGTCGCCTGCAATTGCGGCACCACGCGCGGATCGAGCAGGCGCGTCACGTAAAGCCAGTCGTCGGGATATTTATCGAGCCTGACCACGGCGGCGACGTAGTTGGTGTCGGGCAGCAGCACGATCTGAGGTGCCTTGGTGCCGATGCGCGGCAGCGCGTCGCGCGGCGGCATGGCGAAGGTCTGGTTGATCTTCAGATCGGCGCGCGCGACCACATGCAAATTCTTGTCGATCACCATGGCCGCGGACAACCGCCGCACCGACGCCTGGAAGGTGAGATACTGCGCGAGCTTGGCATGGTCCTGCTGGAACACCGGCTCGTCGCGCGCGATGTTGAAGGCCATGGTGAGGATATCGGAGCGCACGATTTCGGCGTGGTCGTGCAGATAGGCCTCCGCCACGATCAGCGAATTCTGGATCGCCTCCTTGGTGCGGGCGGAGAACAGCCGGTCGAGGCCGCGATCGAGCGTGACGCTCGCCACGATCGCCACCAGAATGGCCGGCACCGCGGCCATGATGGCAAACAACCCGACGATGCGGATATGCAGCCGCGCGCCCGCGCGCCCTGCCCGGCGCGCCAGCATGATCAGCCAGACTTCGCGCACGATGATGCCGGTGAGCAGCAGCACGGTGGCGGCGTTCACCAGCAGCAGCGTCACCACCACGTAATGCGTCGGCCGGATCGGCGTTAAGTCGGCGAGTACGATGAAAGTAGCGAAGGCCGATAGAAGCGCGAGGCCGACCGCGAGCGGGCCGAGCACGCGCGCCTCGCCGCGCCTTTGCTGCGCGCCAGCGAGCGTGGTGTCGGCAGCGGCCTGATCGACGCTCATGAACCCCCGGCGGCGGATGGCGGGACGGATGGCCCCTTGGATGGGCGCGGGAGGGTGCTGCCCTGCCCGGCACTGATGCTTTTATACAACAATGTTGCCAAATTGCGACAATTCAGGGGCGCGTTTTGCCACAGATCTCAGCGGCAGCGGCCGGCCATCGCCGGGCGCGCTTGCGTCTAGAAATCGGTCGATGCCGGACGCGTTGAGACGCGAGCGCACCCACAGCGGGCTTGGTAAGACGTAAGACGGTAAGATATACTCCCTGTTATGAACCGCCGCATGTCCATACCAACTACGTTCTCGAAGCTTTCGGTCAAGAGCCAAACCGTGCTGCCGCGCGAAGTGCGCGATCGTCTCGGTATCAAACCGGGCGACACTTTGCGCTATCGCCTGACCGAGCAAGGTGTCTTGATCGACAAGGCCCCCGCCGAAATAGACGATCCGTTTGCCGCGTTCTCCGAATGGTCCGGCGAGGCGGACGAAAAAGCCTATGCCGGGCTCTGATCGCGAGCGCCTCGCCGCCTTCGATGTTGTCGTCGTCCCCTTTCCCTATGCAGACCGGCTCGCGGAAAAGCGTCGCCCCGCGCTCGTGATCTCCGGCCCGAAGCTTGCGAACCATGGCTTGATTTGGCTCGCGATGATCACCAGCGCCGAAAACGTTCCCTGGCCCACGGACATTGAGATTCCCGATTCCGACCGCGCCGGCCTGCCCGCGCCTTCGGTCGTCCGTCCGGCAAAGATTGCCTGTGTCGAGCGCGTACGGATCGAACGGCGCGCCGGCCGGCTCGACAAAACGACGGCCCGCAAAGTGGCGCAAAAGCTGCGTGGGTTCTTGGGATCGCCGGGATAGGGCGCGCCAAATCGATCAGCGCCCATTTTGGCTCAAGCCCCGTGCACGGCGCGCAATAACGATCTTCTTCGATACGAATTACGCCCCGCGGAACAGCTTGATGTCGAGATCGCGCACTTTCTTGCGCAGCGTGTTGCGGTTGAGGCCCAAGAGATCGGCGGCGCGGATCTGGTTGCCGCGGGTGGCGGCGAGCGCGGCGGTCAAAAGCGGGTATTCGATTTCGCGCAGCACACGATGATAGAGGCCGGCCGGCGGCAGGCCCTCGAAGCCGGCAAAATATGCGTTGAGGTGGCGCTCGACCGAGGCGCTCAAGGATTCGTCGGCGCGCGCTTCTTCGCCGCCGACCGCCACCGCGGGCTGCGCCAACTCCTGCTCCATCACCGCGGCGGTGATTACTTCCTGCGGATAGAGCGCGGCGAGGCGCCGGGCGAGATTTTCAAGCTCGCGCACATTGCCGGGCCAGCGGTGGCGCTTGAGCCGCTCGATGCCGGCGGCATCGATCTGCTTGGGCGGCAAACCCTCGCGTTCGGCCTGCGCGAAAAAATGGCGGATGAGATCGGGGACGTCTTCCAGCCGTTCGCGCAAGGGAGGAAGACGCAGCGGCACGACGTTCAAGCGGAAGAACAGGTCCTCGCGAAACAGGCCCTGCTGAATCAGCTGACGCAGGTCCTTGTTGGTGGCGGCGATGATGCGCACGTCGCTCTTGATCGGGGTGCGGCCGCCGACGGTGGTGTATTCGCCCTGCTGCAAGACGCGCAGCAATCGCGTCTGCGCCTCCATCGGCATGTCGCCGATCTCGTCGAGGAACAGCGTGCCGCCCTCGGCCTGCTCGAAGCGGCCGGACGAGCGCGTATTGGCGCCGGTAAAGGCGCCCTTCTCGTGGCCGAACAATTCCGACTCGATCAGATCGCGCGGGATCGCCGCCATGTTGATGGCGACGAAGGTGCCGGCGCGGCGCTTGCCGTAATCGTGCAGCGCGCGCGCCACCAGCTCCTTGCCGGTACCGCTCTCGCCGGAGATCATCACGGTCAGGTCGGTCTGCATCAGCCGCGCCAGAACGCGGTAGATTTCCTGCATGGCGGACGAACGGCCGACCAGTGGGATATTGTCGAGGTCTTCCGGCTTAGGCGCGGCGGCGCGTTTCTCCTTCGGCTCCGACAATGCGCGGCCGACGATCGCGGTCAGCTCTTTCAGGTCGAATGGCTTGGGCAGGTACTCGTAGGCGCCGCGCTCGGACGCGCGGATCGCCGTCATGAAGGTGTTCTGGGCACTCATCACGATAATCGGCAGGTCCGGCCGCGCCTTGCGGATACGCGGAATGAGATCGAAGGCGTTCTCGTCCGGCATGACGACGTCGGTAATGACGAGATCGCCGTCGCCCTGGCTTATCCAGCGCCAGAGCGTGGCGGCGTTGCCGGTCGAGCGCACCTCGTAGCCGGCGCGCGAAAGGGCCTGATTGAGGACGGTGCGGATGGCGGCGTCGTCGTCGGCAACCAGAATGCTTCCCGTCGGCATGGCTTTAACCCTCCGGGGACTCGACCGGTGCGAGCGCGATCGGCTCGCCTTCGCCGGTGTAGATCGGCATCAGCACGCGGAAAGTCGTGCGACGCGGCTGCGACTCGCATTCGATGATGCCGCCATGGTCGCCGACGATCTTGGCGGCGAGCGCGAGGCCGAGCCCGCTGCCGCTCTGCTTGGTGGTGACGAAGGGATCGAACAGATGCAGCATCAGCTCTTCCGGCACGCCGGGGCCGTTGTCCTTCACGCAGAATTCGAGCGGCAGCGACACCCGCGCCTTGGCTCCGGGCACCGACAGGCGTACGCCGGGACGGAATGCCGTGGTGAGCTGGATCTCGGCGTCGGGCGCCTCGCCCATGGCTTCGGTGGCGTTCTTGACCAGATTGAGAAAGACCTGGATGAGCTGATCGCGGTTGGCGAGCACCGGCGGCAGCGAGGGGTCGTATTCTTCGACGAACTTCACGTGGCGGGCGAAGCCCGACTGCGCCAGCCGCTTCACGTGATCGAGGACGACATGAATATTGACCGGCTCGCGCTCGACCGGGCGCTCGTCGGCGAACACTTCCATGCGGTCGACCAGCTTCACGATGCGGTCGGTTTCGTCGCAGATGAGCTTGGTGAGCGCGCGATCCTCGTCGGCGGCGGAGGTTTCCAGGAGTTGCGCGGCGCCGCGGATGCCGGACAGCGGGTTCTTGATCTCGTGCGCCAGCATGGCGGCAAGCGCGATCACCGAGCGCGCGGCGCCGCGATGGGTGAGCTGGCGGTCCATCTTGTCGGCGATGGTACGCTCCTGCAGCATCACTACGACGTGGTTGGGATATTCCGGCAAGGGCGCGACATGCAGATCGACCAGGCGCTCGCCCGGATTGCGCGGGGTGGCGAGGTCGACCTTGTATTCGTTGACAGCCGCGCCCGACTTGCGGACCTGCTCGATGAGTGCAAGCAGCGGCGAGCCGAACGGCACCAGTTCGCGCACCAGGTGCCGGCGCAGAACCGGCATAGAGGCTTCGAAGAATTGCTCGGCGGCGACGTTGGCGTCGGCGATCCGGCCGTCGGGGCCGACCATGATCACCGGATGCGGCAGTGCGTGCAGCACCGCATCGGCCGGCGAATTGACGGGGGACGAGACGGCATTCGATGTCGCTTGCGCGCGGCTCATGCGGCAGCCCTCCAATCGCCGCCGCCCGACTCGAAGGCGTCGTAAGCGTCGGCGAGCAGCCGGCGCGCGCGGCTTCGGCTCCTCGGCGGTGAGCACGCGGGCGCGCTGATCCTTCAGCAGCGTAAGCGGCGCGCGCGCGGTGGAGGCCGCGACATCGAGCGCCCAGGCGAGATGCTTGCGCGCGTGGCGGCGGCCGATGGCGGACCCGTGGTGGCCGATCATCTCGTCATAGAGCGCGTCGGTCATGGCGTACTGCGCGGCGAGCGACGGGGCCTCCTCGCGCTCGCCGGTTGCGAGGTAGCGCGCGACCTGACCGGGGAACCAGGGCCGGCCTTGCGCGGCGCGGCCGATCATCACCGCGTCGGCGCCGGAGGCATCGAGCGCAGCGGCGGCATCGTCGAAGGAAACGATATCGCCGTTCACGACGACCGGGATGCTGACGGCTTCTTTGACGGAGCGGACGGCCGACCAGTCGGCGCTGCCGCCGTAAAACTGACAACGGGTACGGCCGTGCACGGTGATCATCTGCACGCCCGCGGCTTCGGCCCGGCGGGCAAGCTCCGGCGCGTTGAGGCTTGTTGCATCCCAGCCGAGCCGCATTTTCAGCGTCACCGGCACTTTGACCGCGCCGACGGTCGCCTCGATCAGCGCGAGCGCATGATCGAGATCGCGCATCAGCGCCGAGCCGGCCGCGCCGTTCGTTACCTGGCGCGAAGGGCATCCCATGTTGATGTCGATGGCGGCGGCGCCCTGGTCTTCCGCGATACGGGCGCCTTCGGCCATGTAGCGGGCTTCGCAGCCGGCAAGCTGTACGACATGGCTGGCGACCCCTGCCCCGTCGCTGCGCAGGCGCGCTTCGCGCTCGCCTTTGGCGAGGCCGGCGCAGGCGGTCATTTCCGAGACCACCAGCCCGGCGCCCAGCCTTTCAGCGAGACGGCGGAACGGCGCATCGGTGATGCCGGACATCGGCGCCAAAATCACCCGGTTCGGCAGGGTGACCGGTCCGATAGACAACGGCGCCGCAGAAAACGCGGGCGTTTCCCTTGGCATTGCTTTTCTGCTCACCATTTAGGCGGCCTCTATTCGATGCCCATAGTTTAGACAAGTCAGCCCCGGACGCAAGTGCTGCATTGCAAAATAGTGTTCATACCTGGAATGCACACCGGAAAAGTCCGGATTCGCGCCGATTTGCCCGGCCGCCGGAACGCGCTAAGGCTGTGGGTGGAAGCTTTCAGGAGCGGCGAATTATGGTGGAGGTGGCGGCGGTTGTGGTGGCCGCGGGCAAGGGTACCCGGGTGGGTGGCGACACACCCAAGCAATTTCGCCGTCTCGGCGACGAGATTCTGCTGCGGCGGACGCTGGTCACGCTCGTAGAAGCCCCAAAGGTCGACCTTGTTCAGGCGGTGATCAGGGCGGAGGATCGCGCGGCCTACGACGCGGCTGTCGACAAGCTCCGTCTGCTGCCGCCGGCCATCGGCGGCGCCACCCGGCAGGCTTCGGTGCGCGCGGGATTGGAGGCGCTGGAGCCGCACAAGCCGGACATCGTGCTGGTGCACGACGCCGCCCGCCCCTTCGTCAGCCAGGCGCTGATTGCGCGCGCGATCGAGACGGCCGGCAGAAGCGGCGCGGCGGTGCCAGGTCTCGCCGTGACCGACACGGTCAAGACGGTGGACGCGCAAAATATCGTGCAGCGGACGCTCGCGCGCCAAACGCTGCGCACCATCCAGACGCCGCAAGGCTTTGCCTTCGCGCCCTTGCTCGCGGCGCATCGCAAGGCGGCCGAGCAAGGCCGCGAGGACTTCACCGACGATGCCGCGCTTGCCGAATGGGCCGGCATGAAGGTCGCCGTGTTCGAGGGAGAAAGCGGCAACGTGAAGATCACCAATCCGGAAGATTTCGCGCGCGCGGAGACGGCGCAGTTCGCGAGTTTGGGCGACGTGCGCACCGGCACCGGCATCGACGTGCATGCTTTCGTGCCCGGCGATCATGTCACGCTGGGCGGGGTCGCCATCCCGCACACACACAAGCTCACCGGCCATTCCGACGCCGATGTCGCCCTGCACGCGCTGACCGACGCCATTCTCGGCGCGCTCGCCGACGGCGACATCGGCTCGCATTTCCCACCCAGCGATCCGCAATGGAAGGGCGCTGCGTCTCATATATTTTTCACGTTTGCGGTCGAGCGCGTGAAGGCGCGCGGCGGGCGTATCGCCCATCTCGATCTGACTCTGGTGTGCGAGGCGCCCAAGATCGGCCCGCACCGCGACGCCATGCGCGAAAAGATCGCGCAGCTTGCGGGGCTCGATATCGAGCGGGTGGCGGTGAAGGCAACGACCAGCGAAAAACTCGGCTTCACCGGGCGCGGCGAAGGCATCGCGGCTTACGCGACCGCGACGGTACGGCTGCCGCTGCGGTGACGAACAGCAAACTCCGCTCATTCCCGCGCAAGCGGGAATCCAGAGATACGATCCACAGTCTGCGCGATGCGGCCCTGGGTCCCCGCTTTCGCGGGGACGAACGGGAGAGTATCAGCCCATCGCCTTGAGCCGCAGCATCGCAACGATGCCGAAGGCGGGGCCGAGCGCGAGCAGCGCCAGCAGCAATGGCCAGCCGAGCGCCGAAGCGACCAGCGGCGTGAGCTGCACGGTGACAATGGTGAGGCCGAAGCCGAGCGCCGTCTGAAAGGTGAGCAGCGAGCCCGCCTGCTCGGGCGGCGACGCGTCGGCCACCAGTGCGGAGAATTGCGGCGAGTCCGGCGAGATCGCCGCGCCCCAGACGATCACGATCAGGAAGGTGAACCAGACCGGCCCGCCGAAGGTGGCGGCGGTGATGAGCGCGCAACCTCCGCTCACGGCCATCGCGATGATGGTGAGATTGGCCTTGCCGATGCGATCGGCGACCAGGCCGGCAATGCCGGAGGCGATCCCGCCGGCGGCGATCGACAGAAAGGTCGACAGCTTGGCGAGCGGCACCGCCTGGCTCGCCGGCAGACTGGCGCCATAGGAGACGGCGGTAGCCGCGCCGATCCAGGCCCACATGGCGTAAAGCTCCCACATGTGGCCGAGATAGCCGGCATAGGCGAGCCGTACGCGCCGGTTGGTCCAGGCGCCGAAGATCATGCGCGGATGAAACTTCGTCGCCACGCCGTGATAGGGCCCGAGCGTAGCGGCAAGACAGATAAGGCCGCCGGCAATCGCCGCCAGCGAGGCGAGCGCCACGCTCAAATGCCAGTCGGCGCCGCCAAAGAAAGAAAACAGATGCGGCACCGCAGAGCCGAGGATGGTGCCGCCGACCAGAACCCCGATCAGAAAGCCGCGGTCCTTCAGCCCCCAGCCGACCGCGATCTTCATGCCGACCGGGTAGACGCCCGCGAGCAGCGCGCCGGTCAAGATGCGTGCGGCGATCGCGAGGAGACTGCCGGGCGGCACGATCAGCAGCACGGCGTTGGCGAGGCCGGCGCCGATGGCCGAACTCATCATGACACGGCGCGGATCGAAGCGGTCGGCCAGGCCCAGCACGGCGGAGCCGAGCGCGCCGATGACGAAGCCCGCCTGCACGCCGCTCGACAGCGCCGCCTGCCGCACCGGCGACACCGCCGCCTCGCGCAGGATGTCGGGCAGCACGGCGGCCGAGACGAACCACAGCGACAGCGCCGCCACTTCGGCGAGCGTCAACAACGCGATGGAGCGGAATTTCATTTCGAGGGCGGCGGCCGGTTTCGGGAAGGCTAGGATTCCGCTTCATACCTGAAGCGCGCGCGGCGGGCCAGCCGACCGGCGCGGGCGCGATGTGTCGGGCTGTGTTAGCTTTGGACGATAAGGAGTGCATCATGAGCGAGGTATTGCATACCGCCGCCAAGGCCGTGCTCGACGCCTGCCGGACGCGCGGCTTGAAAGTCGCGACGGCGGAATCCTGCACCGGCGGGCTGGTGGCCGGCGCCCTCACCGATATCGCCGGCTCTTCGGACGTGGTCGACCGCGGCTTCGTCGCGTACTCGAACGAAGCGAAAGAGCAGATGCTCGGCGTGCATTCCGAAACGCTGCGCGACGCCGGCGCGGTCAGTCGCGAGACCGCGCAGGAAATGGCGCGCGGCGCGATCGCGCATTCCGACGCGCATATCGCGGTGGCGATCACCGGCATCGCCGGGCCGGGCGGCGGCAGCGCGGAGAAGCCGGTGGGGCTCGTCCATTTTGCGGCCGCTTCGCGCGCCGGCGCGCTCGTCCACACGGAGATGCGCTACGGCGATATTGGAAGGGGCGCGGTGCGGGAGAAATCGGTGTTGCAGGCGCTGGTCATGCTGAAGGCGATGGCGGAAAGCGCCTGAGACCGGGCTTATGCGCCGGCTTTTCGCCCCATGCGGACGTGGAATAGTTTTTCGCGCGGCGCCGTTTGGAAGAATAGAATATTCGATCGGCGTCATAATTCTTGGAATTATAGATTTATTTTCTCCTTTGGCCTTGTGCCAACCCGGGCAAAGCGCAATTTGAGGCCCTGAAGGGCGATTTGGGCGCCTGCCGGGCCAAGTTCCCGCCGGCGGTCCCGCGAACAGGACAACGACCGTGGTCGACATCAAGCAGCTCGAGCCTGAGGTTGCGGTGGCCCGCCAGCTCATCGAGGCGGACTTCGCCGCACTGGCCGAGCGCGGCTTCCGCGCGGTGGTCGCCGTCCGGCCCGACGGCGAGGCGGCCGATCAACTGCCGCAGGCCCAGGCCGCCGAAGCAGCCGCGCGCCACGGGCTCGCCTTCCGCTATCACCCGGTGACCGGCGCCAAGGTAACCGAACATGACAGTGTCGAAATCTTCGCGCGGCTGATGGACGATCTGCCCGGGCCGGTGCTGTTTTACTGCGGTACCGGCACGCGCTGCACCGTGCTGTGGACGCAGGCGGCGGCGCCGCGGCTCGGGGCCGATGCGGTGTTGGCGGCGGCGCGCGACGCCGGCCACGATCTCGATTTCCTGCACGACACCCTGGTTGCGCGCAGCGAATGGGCGGGCGCGATCCCGGCGCCGGCCTCAGCGCTTAACCTCGCCGCGCAGCCGGCGCGCTAAGCGCCGCTCAATCGACAAAGATAAACCTTGCGCCGACGGTAGCTTTTTGCCGGTGCGGTCTCGCTTGACTTTCGGCCGGATGGGTCCAGAATTTCATTCCAAGCCAAGCGACACGGGAGGTGTAGCATGACTCCACCGGGTCAGAGGGCCGCGATAATTGCTGCGTGAACACGTTCGGGCCGCAGCATAGCGGCAAACACACGAGCGCTTCGCCGGGCGCGGTCTGTTCGGGGGTCGCATCAGTCAGGCAAGACCCCAACTCGGCCGCCCCCGGCGTCTAGTCTAACCGCAAGCCGGCAATCGCGTTGCCGTTGCCGCAAAACGCTTGCCGCGCCGGCCGGGCGTGGAAGTCCGGCAGGCTGGAAGTGGGGTGAACAGCAGGACTGGGAGGGCGCGCCATGTCGCGCCGTTACGGTTACATCACGCGCTTCAGGTGCCCGAGGTGCAAGAAAGCCGGCACCGCGCACTGGGAGGAGAACGAGCGCATCGCCCTCCCCCACGGCGCGCAGATCGCCCGGCTGGCGAGCCTTACGCACGGTTTCCAGAGCGGTCCGCAGAACGACATTTTTTGCGCGCGCTGCGCCGTGCAGGTGGTGAGCGGGCACGGCTGAACGCGCCGTCAGACGTCAAGCCGGCATCGACGCGCTAGCAGCGCGTGACGGTGATCTGTCGCGTGCCGCCCGCTTCCGCGGCCACCGTCACGGTTTCACGCGTGCGGTGGCAGGTGAGCGCTTGCGGCGGCAACGGTACATAGACGACCGTCGGCGGCGCGACGTAGCTCACCGGATTGAGATTGGCGTAAGGCGGCACGGCGACGATGCCGCCGCCGAAAAACGGCCAATAGCCGCGCGCGCCACTGTGGGACGCGTGCAGGCGGTTCACGAAATGGAAGTGCCTGGCATGTGCGGCTGTGGCCGCGAACAGCCAAGCCGGCACGATCGCCAATACCAACAAGGCGGCGGCGCGTTTGAGCGTCCTTTGCGTCATGGGCTTAAGGCCTCCCCTGCCCCAGCCATTGTTTCCGCTATCGTAACGCGCCGGCCGGCGCTGTCACCCCCCGCTTCATCGCCTGGCGGAAAGCCGGTGACGCTTCACCAGCACCGGCAAGAGCGCGGCCACGCCGAGCGCCAGTGCAATACCGGCGAACGTGGCGACGACCAGAAGCGCCGCCGCCGCTCGCCGAAGCCGGGCGGCGGTGAGCCAGCCTCGCACGGCGGGCGTGGCGTATGGCCCGTTCGTCTGCTGGCCGGGCTGCTCCAACCGCAACTCCTTTTGCTGTTGCCGGCCGGGTTAGAGTGGAAAATCCCGGCCGGATCAACGGCCGGCGGGGCGCCACTTCGGACGCTTGGGGGATTTGTGGCGGATGCGCCGTTTTGCGCCGCTTAGCGCGGCTTTGGGCGACCTGGCTCTGGCGGAAACGCGGGCGGGCTCTATGATGGCGCCTCCAGCGGGCGGGTAACTCGATACGCCCGGGGTTGCGCGGGCGGCGGGAGCCGACGCGCAAGAAAGAGCCAAGCGGGGAGCCGAGATGTTCATTCCATTTCTTGCCGTGCCGTTCGTGCTGCAGATTGCCGTTTCCGACGGCGTTCCGCATTGGGACGTCACCCGGAGCTGCCGCGGCGCGGCGGAAGCGGCAGGGCCCGCCACGGAGGGCCGCGACCGTTTCAAAAGCTGTCTCGCCAGCGAACAGAAGACGCGCGAAGGCCTGCAAAAGGACTGGTCGAAATTCCCCGCCGGCGACCGGCTTAAATGCATCCAGTCGATTCAGTGGTTCGAGCCGACCTATACCGAACTCGCGGCCTGCCTTGAAATGTATCGCGACGCGCGCACGGGCATCGCCAAGGAGCCCATCAAGCCGCCGGCGCGCAAAAAATAGCGGCAGCGCGCGCCTCACGCCTGCGCTGCGAGGCGCGCCGCCGGTATCGGCCGCCGGAGCGTGCGCGCCCCTATTTTGCGGCTCAGGCGGTCAACGGATCCTGCTTGGCTCGAGTGGCCGCGAGGCTGTCGGACCCCGCCTGCGCATCGCGCTCGGCACGTTCGGAAGCCGGCAATTGCAGCACGGTCGCCGTCTGGCCCACGCACAGCCGCGTGATCAGCACCACGCGCCCGTTGGCAAACTCCAGGGCGTCGTGATGGGTGTCGGGCCGGTCACTGTTGATCTGGCGGAAACGCGCCACGCGCTGCCCTGTTCTGCCGAAACCGAGGCTGGGCAGCAGGCGGCCGAAGCCGTAATCGATATCGACGTCGCGTTCGAACGCAAGCTCGGTGCCCGGTCGCAGACACACGGCCACGTTCGGCTCGCCCTCGGCGGCGAAACCGCGGGTGAAACAATTGGCAAAGTTTGTCGAGCGTAACTTGTCGCCGACCCGCGCGGGCCGGGTGTCGACGGCGTGCAGACTATAATCGCACATCGATACTCTCCTTCCACGTTGCAAACGAACAGCCGCATCGGTTGCCCTTCATGACGTGGAGGTAACGCCGCCAACTTGGCGAACGTATGGTGTGCTTTGAGAAAAAGTGTTGCGCGCCGCGCGGAACAGGATGCATGAGAGCGACGTTGGAAAGGTTTGGACACGATGCATTCAACCGGTACGGTTTCGCGTCGCCGCGACGTTGCCAACGCGGTGCTCGCGGTCGCTTTGGTCGTTGCGGTATCGTTTGCCGGACAGATCGCCACCTTTCCCAATCTCGCGCCATGGTACGCCGGCTTACATAAGCCTGCGTTCAATCCGCCGAACTGGCTGTTCGCACCGGTCTGGAGCGCACTCTACGCGCTGATGGCATTCGCGCTGTGGCGAGCGCTGCGGCATGCGCCCTCGCCCGAGCGCCGCAGCGCGCTGGTATTGTTTTTCGTGCAGTTGGCGCTGAACGCGGCCTGGTCGTGGATGTTCTTTGCCGCGCACAGCCCGCTGCTCGGGCTCGTCAATATCGTGCCGCAGTGGCTCGCCGTCGTGGCGACGGTCGTCGCCTTGTTGCGGCTCGATCGGCTGGCGGGCTGGTGCCTGGTGCCGCTCGCGCTGTGGGTCGGCTATGCGACAGCGCTCAACGCCGCGCTGTGGTGGCTGAACGGTTAAACGGTGTCAGGGTCAGGCGCGCTTGCGGCCGTAGACTTTGTCGGCGCGCTGCTCGAAAGCCAGCGCCATGCGGCGGAACACGGTGTCGAACAGCGCACCCATCATCATGGCGAGGGCGCGGCTCCGGAACTCGTAATCGATAAAAAACTCGACCTCGCAGGCGTCGTCGCCGGTCGCGCGGAAGGCCCAGCGGTTCTGCATGCGGCGGAACGGGCCGTCGAGGTATTCCACCAGAATTTTCAGGTGGGGCCGGTCGAGCGTGGCGCGGCTGGTGAAGGTCTGGTGGATCATCTTGTAGGCGACCGTCATGGCGGCAACCATGACGACGACGCCCTCGCCCTTGTCGGTCCGGCTGCGCACATGCATGGCGCTGCACATCGGCACGAATTCGGGATATTTCTCCACATCCGCGACCAGGTCGAACATGTTGGAAGCGCTGTGCGGCACCCGGCGCTTGGTGGAGAATTGCGGCATCCGAATCTCGTCTCCGTCATCCTGAGGTGCGAGCGAAGCGAGCCTCGAAGGATGACAGGCCCGGGCCGCCGCCCTTGGAGGGCCGCGCGCAGTTTATCATCGGGCCGCGTTTCGCGCGGACCCGTTGGCGCGGCCACCTCAGGGTGACGGATAACTTCATCGCGCCGCGCGCGCCGCCTTCAGCCGCGCGAAGTCCTCGCCGGCATGATGCGAGGAGCGCGTGAGCGGCGAGGCCGAGACCATCAGGAAGCCTTTTGCGTAGGCGACCTGCTCGATCGCCTTGAACTCGTCGGGCGGCACGAAGCGCACCACTTCGTGATGCTTGCGAGTCGGTTGCAAATATTGCCCGACGGTGAGGAAGTCGACCTCGGCCGAGCGCAGGTCGTCCATTACCTGCAGCACTTCGTTGCGCTGCTCGCCCAGACCCACCATGATGCCGGACTTGGTGAACATCCGGGGATCGAGTTCCTTCACCCGCTGCAACAGCCGCAGCGAATGGAAATAGCGCGCGCCGGGGCGGACGGTGAGATAGAGCGCGGGCACTGTCTCCAGATTGTGGTTGAACACGTCGGGCTGCGCTTCGACCACGGTTTCGAGCGCGCCGTCCTTGCGCAGGAAATCGGGCGTGAGCACTTCGATCGTCGTCTGCGGGCAGGCGCGGCGGATGGCGCGGATGGTGTCGGCGAAATGCGCAGCTCCGCCGTCGGCGAGATCGTCGCGATCGACCGAGGTGACGACGATATGGGCAAGGCCGAGCTTGGCGGTCGCTTGCGCGACGTGCTCGGGCTCGTCGGCGTCGAGCGCGCCCGGCAGGCCGGTTTTCACGTTGCAGAAGGCGCAAGCGCGCGTGCAGGTGTCGCCCATGATCATGAAGGTGGCGTGCTTCTTCTCCCAGCACTCGCCGATATTGGGGCAGCCGGCCTCTTCGCACACGGTGACGAGGCCGTTCGCGCGCATGATCTTTTGGGTCGCGAAATAGCCGGGCGAGACCGGCGCCTTGACACGGATCCAGTCGGGTTTGGCGGGCGGCGCGCCGGAATCGGGCCGATGCGCCTTTTCCGGGTGGCGCGGGCGCGGATTGGTGCGGTCGAGGACGACGGTCATTGAGCTTTACTTACGGCCGGGGGCCCTGCGCCGCAAGGCATGCGCGGCCGGCTTACACCCGGCCGATCAGGCGCCACAGCGCCACCAGCACCAGCGCGCCCAGCGTGGCGCTGACGAGGGCACCGGCAAAGCCAACCGGGCCGATGCTGAGGCTCGAGAAGATCAGCCCGCCGACGATCGCGCCGGTGAGCCCGATCGCCAGCTTGCGCAGGATACCGCCGCCGCGCCCGCCCATGATTTCGAGCGCCAGCCAGCCGGCGATCAGCCCGATTACGACCCAGATGATGACGCCCATCGTTTTACCTCAACCCGCTATTCGCTCACGCGCGACGGACGAGCCGCCAAATGAACAGCACGAGAATGGCGCCGACCACGGCGGTGCCCAGGCTGCCGAAGAAGCTCGGTCGGGCCGCGGTGCTCAGATGCGTGAACATGAAGCCGCCGACCAGCGCGCCGGCGAGCCCGAGCCCGAGATTGTTGGGCAGCCCGCCGCCGCGCTCGCCGAGCAGCAGGGTCACGACCCAGCCCGCAATCAGCCCGATGACGATCCAGAGGAAGATGGCCATGATGTCGTCGCCCTTTATCTTACGTTTCGCCGCTTCGCGCCGGCCCGGCCGTGACGAAAAAGCCTTATGCCGCCTTCGGCGCCAGCCGGTTGCTCGGCGTCGAGTTGGAAATCTTCATTTCCTCTTCGGTCATGTCGGCCGGAATGTCGCCGAACAGCGGCGTCGACAGGTAGCGCTCGCCGGTATCGGGCAGCATGGCGAGAACGGTCGAGCCCGGTTCGGCGGTTTTGCACACTTCGAGCGCGCCGGCAAAGGTGCCGCCGGCGCTAATGCCGACGAAGATACCTTCCTTCTGCGCGAGTTCGCGGCTCCACTTGAGCGCGTCCGCGCCCGGCACGGTGACGATGCGGTCGATCACTTTCATGTCGACGGCTTCCGCGGTGATCTGCGGGATGAAGTCGGGGCTCCAACCTTGCATCGGATGCGGCTTGAAGGACGGGTGGGGCTTGGCGGGCGAGCCGTCGGGATTGCGCTCCTGCGGGATGTGGCTGGTGAGCATGGGCGCATCGCTCGGCTCGCACACGACGATCTTCGTCTCCGGCCGCTCCTTCTGCAGCACACGCGAGACGCCGGTGAGCGTACCGCCGGTGCCGAAGCCGGTGACCCAGTAGTCGAGCCGCTCGCCCTTGAAGTCGGCGACGATCTCGGGGCCGGTGGTGCGCTCGTGCATATCGGGGTTGGCTTCGTTCTCGAACTGACGGGTCAGGAACCAGCCGTGCGTCTTGGCCAATTCCTGCGCCTTGTTGACCATGCCGAAGGCGCGCTCGGCGCCGGGCGTAAGCACCACCTTGGCGCCGAGAAAGCGCATCAGTTTGCGCCGCTCGACCGAGAAGCTCTCGGCCATGGTGACCACCAGCGGATAGCCCTTGGCCGCGCAGACCATGGCAAGCCCGATGCCGGTGTTGCCGGAAGTCGCCTCGATCACGGTCATGCCGGGCTTGAGCTCGCCGGACTTCTCCGCCGCTTCGATGACGCCGAGCGCCAGGCGGTCCTTGACCGAGCCGAGCGGATTGAAGGCTTCGATCTTGACGTAGAGATTGACGCCCTTGGGCGCGAGCTTGGTGATCTTGACCACCGGCGTGCGCCCGACGGTTTCGAGGATATTGTTGAACTTGGCCATAAAATAATCCTCCCGGCATTCAGTCTTGTCATTCCGGTCTCGCGCGCGCCGCGCGCGCGCCGGAGTGACAGCTGCTTATCTCACATATTCAACACCCGTCCGTAGGCGTCGAGTACCGCCTCCTTCATCATCTCAGACAGCGTGGGATGCGGGAAGACGGTGTGCATCAATTCTTCCTCGGTGGTCTCCAGGTTCATCGCCACCACATACCCTTGAATCAGCTCGGTGACTTCGGCGCCGACCATATGGGCGCCGAGCAATTGTCCGGTCTTCTTGTCGAAGATCACCTTCACCAGACCCTGGTCCTCGCCGAGCGCGATCGCCTTGCCGTTGCCGATGAAGGGAAAGCGGCCGACGCGGATGTCCAGCTTCTTGTCCTTGGCGGCCTGCTCGGTGAGACCGACCGAGGCGATCTGCGGCGAGCAATAAGTGCAGCCGGGGATCATCAGCTTGTTCATCGGATGGGGCTGAAGGCCCTTGATCGCTTCGATGCAGACGACGCCCTCGTGCTCGGCCTTGTGGGCGAGCATGGGCGGGCCGGAGACGTCGCCGATGGCGTAGATGCCGGGGACGTTGGTCTTGTTGAACTGGTCGACCGCGATAATGCCGCGGTCGGTCTTCACGCCGAGCTTTTCGAGGCCGAGGTTCTCGATATTGCCGGTGACGCCGACCGCGGAGATGACGCGCTCGACGGTGATCTGTTGCGCTCTTGCCGCCCGCTTCGATCGTCGCTGTGACGCCGTCGCTCTTCTTGTCGAGCTTGGTCACCTTGGCGTTGGTGTGGATCTTGATGCCCTGCTTCTCGAAGCTCTTGCGCGCAAACGCTTGAATCTCGTGATCCTCGACCGGGAGAATCTGCGGCAGCACCTCGACGACCGTCACGTCGCTGCCGAAGTTACGGAAGAAAGACGCAAACTCGATGCCGATGGCACCGGAGCCGATCACCAGCAGCGACTTGGGGATCGCCGGCGGCACCATGGCTTCGAAATAGGTCCAGATCAGCTTCTTGTCCGGCTCCAGCCCCGGCAGCACGCGCGGCCGCGCGCCGGTGGCGATGATGATGTGCTTGGCTTGATAGCTGCCCGGCGCGAGTGCGCCTTTGGGCGCTTCGCTCTTGGAGGCCTTCACCGTCACCTTGCCGGGCGCGTCGATCGAAGCCTCGCCCCAGATCACCGACACCTTGTTCTTCTTCATCAGGAAGCCGACGCCGTCGTTCAGCCGCTTGGAGACGGCGCGCGAACGCTTGACGATTTCGGACGCGTCATAGCCGACATTGTCGGCTTTCAGGCCATAGTCCTTGGCGTGCTGGAGATAGTGGTAGATTTCGGCGGAGCGCAGCAACGCCTTGGTTGGGATGCAGCCCCAGTTGAGGCAGATGCCGCCCAGCCAGTCGCGCTCGACGATGGCCGTCTTGAAGCCGAGCTGCGCCGCGCGGATGGCGGCGATATAGCCGCCGGGCCCGGAACCGATGATGAGGACGTCGAAGCTCGTATCCGCCATTGCACTGCGCTTTCTTCACCTCTCCCTTACGGAGATGTCGGCCCGAAGGGCCGGGTGAGGGGTTAGAGCATTTGTATATCGCGATGTCAGCGCCCCCCTCACCCGCTCGCTTCGCTCGCGACCCTCTCCCCGCAGGGGAGAGGGTAAAGAAAGATCACACCACCATCATCACCGGGTTCTCGATCAGTGTCTTGAACGCGCCGATAAGCTGCGCGCCGAGCGCGCCGTCGATGGCGCGGTGATCGCAGGCGAGCGTCACGCTCATCAGCATGGCCGCCTCGATCTTGCCGCCGCGCACCACGGCGCGCTCCTCGCCGGTACCGACGGCGAGAATGCTCGCCTGCGGCGGGTTGATCACCGCGGTGAATTCCTTGATACCGAACATGCCGAGGTTGGAGACCGACGACGTGCCGCCCTGGTATTCGTGCGGCTTGAGCTTCTTGGCGCGGGCGCGGGCGGCAAGGTCCTTCATCTCGTTGGAAATTGCCGACAGGGTTTTCATCTCCGCGCTGCGCACGATCGGCGTGATCAGGCCGAACGGCAGCGCCACCGCCACACCGATGTCGGAATGCTTGTGCTTGACCATGGCGGCTTCCGTCCAGCTCACATTGGCGTCCGGGACGCGCTGCAGCGCGACGGCAAGCGCCTTCACCACGAAATCGTTGACCGAGAGCTTGTAGGCGGGTTTGCCGTCTTTGTCCTTGGGCGCGGCGGCGTTGATCTCCTCGCGCGCGGCCATCAGCCTGCCGATGTCGCATTCGACGGTGAGGTAGAACACCGGCATCGATTGCGCGGCGGCCGTGAGGCGTTGCGCAATGGTGCGGCGCATGGAGTCGTGCGGGACGAGATCGTAGGAGCCCTCTTCGAACAGCGAAAGCACCTGGCTGTCGGTCATGACCGGTGCGGACGGCGCTCCTGCCGGAGCGCCCGTCGTCGTGGCGCGCAAACCTTTGCCCGATTTCGCCGCCTCGATATCGCGCGCGATCACGCGGCCGTGCGGGCCAGAGCCTTGCACGCGCGACACGTCGAGGCCGGCTTCTTTGGCGAGGCGGCGCGCGAGCGGGGATGAAAAGACGCGGTTACCGGCGGCGCGCGGCGCGGTTGGAGCCGGCGCCGATGCTTGCGCGGGCGCAGGCTTCGGCGCGGGCGCCGCTTGCGCCGGCGGCGCAGGCTTGGCGGGCTCGGCCGCCGGCTTCGACGCTTCGGCCGCTTTCGGCGGCGGGGCTTTCGCGGCCGAAGCCGCGGCCGCCTTCACGTCCTCGCCCTCGCCCGCCAGTACGGCGATCACCGAATTGACGGCGACGTCCTGCGTGCCCTCCGGCACCACGATCTTGGCGAGCGTGCCGTCGTCGACCGCCTCGTATTCCATGGTGGCCTTGTCGGTCTCGATCTCGGCCAGCACGTCGCCGGACTTGACCGTGTCGCCCTCCTTCTTCAGCCAGCGCGCGAGATTGCCCTTTTCCATGGTGGGCGACAGCGCGGGCATGAGGATATTGGTCGGCATCGGCTAACCTTCAGCTTATGGCGCCGGTGGTGCCGGGGTCGGTCGGGGAATCGAGCTCGGCGTCGAACGTTTCGCGGATCATGGCGAGCACCTGGCGCTCGCTCAGCTCGGTTTCGGTGGCGAAGACGCGCGCGGCGTGGCGCGCGATGTCGGCGATCAACATACCCCAGACTTCCGGTTCCTCGAAGGCGCGCCGCAGCGACACTTCCAGCCGGTTCTGCACGATGAGCGCGCGCAGCACCTCGACCCCGCCCTGCTCCTGGGCGGCGGGCGGAAGGGGAAGTGGATCGACTTCAGGATCGGCCATGGCGCTCACCGGTAACAAACCGCTTTCGCCGCCTCGACCACTTCAGCGGTCGACGGCAGCGCGAGCTTTTCCAGGTTGGCCGCGTAAGGCATCGGCACGTCCTTGCCGGTGACGCGCAAGACCGGCGCGTCGAGGTAGTCGAAGGCGCGCTCCATCACCTGCGCCGCGATCTCGGCGCCGACGCCGGACTGGCGCCAGCCCTCCTCCACCGTGACGCAGCGGCCGGTCTTCTGCACCGAGTTAACGACCGCGTCGATGTCCATGGGCTTGAGCGTGCGCATGTCGATCACTTCGGCGTCGATGCCGTCGCCGGCCAACTGTTCGGCCGCCTGCAGCGCATAGGACATGCCCATCGACCATGACACGATGGTCACGTCGTTGCCGGCCTTGGCGATGCGTGCCTTGCCGATGGGGAGGACGAAATCGTCGAGCTTGGGCACGGGCGAGGAATGCCCGTAGAGGATTTCGTTTTCCAGGAAGATCACCGGATTGGGATCGCGGATCGCGGCCTTAAGCAGGCCTTTGGCGTCGGCGGCGTTCGACGGCGCGATCACCTTCAGGCCCGGGACGTGCGAATACCACGAGGTGTAGTCCTGGCTGTGCTGTGCCGCGACGCGCGCGGCGGCGCCGTTCGGTCCGCGGAATACGATGTGGCAGTTCATCTGTCCGCCCGACATGTAGAGCGTCTTGGCGGCGGAATTGATCAGATGATCCATGGCCTGCATGGCGAAGTTGAAGGTCATGAACTCGACCACCGGCTTCAAGCCGGCAAAGGCGGCGCCGACGCCCAAGCCGGCAAAGCCGTGCTCGGTGATCGGCGTGTCGATCACGCGGCGGTCGCCGAACTCCTGCAGCAGTCCTTGCGTGACCTTGTAGGCGCCCTGATATTCGGCGACCTCCTCGCCCATGACGAACACGTCTTTGTCGCGCCGCATTTCCTCGGCCATGGCGTCGCGCAAGGCTTCGCGCATGGTCATGGTGGCCATCTCGGTGCCTTCCGGGATGTCGGGATCGGCGCTGACGTGCAGTTCGGGCGGCGGCGGGGCTTTCGGTTCGGCTTTCGGCGGCGCCGGCGTTTCGGATTTCGCGGCCGCGGGCGGCGCCGACTCGGCCGCCTTCTGCTGCGCCGCCGGCTGTGCGGCCTTGATCGCGGAGGCGTCCTCGCCGTCGCCGAGAATGACGGCGATCGGCGTGTTGACCGCCACGTCGGCGGTGCCTTCCGGGATGAGAATTTTTCCGAGCGTGCCCTCGTCGGCCGCTTCCACTTCCATGGTGGCCTTATCGGTCTCGATCTCGGCGATGACGTCGCCGGATTTGACCGTGTCGCCTTCCTTCTTCAGCCACTTGGCGAGGTTGCCCTTCTCCATCGTGGGCGACAGCGCGGGCATCAATACTTCGGTCGGCATGGGCGCTACTGCTCGTTACAGGGGCCGCGCGATCGCTCCTCTGTCATGCGCGGGCTTGACCCGCGCATCCATCTCTTTCGCGAAAAGATGGATTGCCGGGTCACACCGCTTCGCGGCGGCCCGGCAATGACAAGTGGTAAGGTGCGCGCTTCTAACGGTAGACATCGGTGTAGAGCTCGGCAGGATCTGGCTCGGGATCGTGGGTGGCGAATTCGGAAGCCTGGTTGATCAGGTCGCGCACCTCGCTGTCGATTTTCTTGAGTGCGTCCTCGGTAGCGAATTTCTTCTCCAGGATGCGGTGGCGCACCATGTCGATCGGATCGTGGTGACTGCGCACCTCGTCGACCTCCTCGCGCGTGCGATATTTGGCGGGATCGGACATCGAGTGACCGCGATAGCGGTAGGTGAGCATTTCGAGAATGTAGGGGCCTTTGCCGGAGCGGCACCAATCGGCCGCCTTCTCGCCCGCCGCCTTGACCGCGCGCACGTCCATGCCGTCGACCTGCTCGCCCGGAATGTTGAACGAGGCGCCGCGGTGCGACAGGTTGGTGGTGGCCGAGGAACGCGTGATCGCCGTGCCCATGGCGTAGCGATTGTTCTCGATCACATAGACGACCGGCAGCTTCCACAGCTCGGCCATGTTGAAGCTCTCATAGACCTGGCCCTGATTGCTGGCGCCGTCGCCGAAATAAGTCAGGCAGATATTGTCGTTGCCGCGATATTTGTTGGCGAAGGCTAAGCCCGTTCCCAGCGGCACCGGCGCGCCGACGATGCCGTGGCCACCGAAGAAACCCTTATCGACGCTGAACATGTGCATCGAGCCGCCCTTGCCCTTGGAATAGCCGTGCGTGCGGCCGGTGAGTTCCGCCATCACGCCTTTCGGCTCCATGCCGGTCGCGATCATGTGGCCGTGGTCGCGATAGCCGGTGATGACCTCGTCGCCGGGTTTGAGCACCATCTGCATGCCGACGACGACGGCTTCCTGACCGATATAAAGATGGCAGAAGCCGCCGATCAGCCCCATGCCGTACATCTGCCCGGCCTTCTCCTCGAAGCGGCGGATGGTGAGCATGGCGCGGTAGGCGGCAAGGTCCTCGTCCTTGCTGAACTCGACGATAGCCTGCTCGCCTTCGAACACCGGCCCGTTCATGGCGGGCGGCTTTGGCCGGCGGCCTGTCCGCCGATTTGCCAGCGGCGCGCGGGGCTTTTTTCGGCGAGGCCATTTTGGACGAAACCATGGGCACTCCTGGGCGGGACCGGCGGCTAACCCCCCTTAGCTTAAATCGCCCGCAGGCGGAAGCGCGAGGCTCCCGCCGGCCGCGCCGATTGCGTCGGCAAGGAATTGATCGGCAACGAGAAAGGCCGGCGGTGGATAACGCCCGGCCCCCGCGCAAGGTTCGGTTATTCGCGCGGGTGCAAAAGCAATGTTATGTCGCGCGGGTCGGCATAGCCCAGCAGGGCGCGGGCGCGCTCGTCCAGCATGTCGGGATCGATCTGGGACGAGCGCAGCAGCGACACCCTGCGCTGCCAGACCGTGCGCTCGGCTTTCAGGCGCGCGAGCTCGGCGTTCATGGTGGCCATCTGCTTGTCGAGGTCGGCCTGCGCGCGCAGACCGTGGGCGCCGGTGAAGGCGTTGACGCCGAAATAGCCGATGAACAGCGCCGCGAAGATGTAGAGGCCGAGGGCGGTCAGGATGACGCGGCGGCGACGATGGGTGACCATGGCCGGCGAGACTTAAGGGAATCGCGTTAAGGCAGTTTTAACGAGCCTGTTCCGTCCGCCTGAGGCGGCGGCAGTAGGCCGCCCTCGAAGGAAGACGGTGAAAGGCCGTGCCCCTAAATTCGATACCTGATCTCGTTGCCGAGAAAATTGCCGATGCGCTTGCCGCGGTTGCGCAAAACGCGCAGCAGGCCGTGGTCGACGAAATAAGTGAGCAGAATGGAGTCGCGCGTCTTGACGCGGTTATGAACGGGATCGGCCGAGTGCCAGGTGTCGTCGCCGACCGCAAAAGCGTAGCCGCTATTGGGCGCGAATTTCATCTGCGCGCGCTTCGGCATCGAGCCGTCGGCCAGCTTTTCGTGGAAGATGGTGCCGATGTCGGTATTGGCGTCGTCCTGCGGCAGATAAAGCTGGACGGTGATGCCCTTCCATTGCGTGTCGGTGTGCGGCGGGATCAGATAGCCGGGGATGTCGCGTGTCAGGATCGGGATCGGATACATGCCGACCTTGGCGAAGTCCTTGCCGAAACGCTTCTCGAGCCCGGGCGCCAGCCGGCGGATGAAGGCCTGGCGCACCGTGTCGGAGGTCAGCGCGCGGCCGACCACGTCCCACAGCGCGCGTTTGTCCGGCGGCAGGTTGCGGATGTATTCGGGGAAGAGATCGATCTTGACCCGCGTATGCGTGCCGTCTTCCAGATCGTGGCCCTTGCTGCGGCCGTGCATCGGCCGGTAGTCGGCGTTGACCGGCAGCAGCGCCACGATTTGCGCGTAGACGTCGTCGGGGAACACGCGGTCGAATTCGAGATGATAGAACGGCTTGTCCACCGCGCGCGCGGCATCGACCGACTGCGCGACAAAGGCCGCCAGGCGCGCCGCGGCGCGGCGGCGTTCGTTAGCGGGAAGCGTGGCGGTCTGATCCATGGGCGGCAGGCTCGGCTTTTTTTATTGATTCATGCGCTATTTGCGGCAATTCCAGGAACAAAGGCAAGTAAGGCGCCGCTCATTTCACGCCTTTCAGCACCGCCGTGCCGGCAAACCTCGCCTGGGGACCGAGTTCCTGTTCGATGCGCAGGAGCTGGTTATATTTGGCCAGGCGGTCGGAGCGCGACAGCGAGCCGGTCTTGATCTGGCCGCAGCCGGTGGCGACGGCGAGATCGGCGATGGTTGAATCTTCCGTCTCGCCGGAGCGGTGCGACATCACCGCGGTGTAGCCGGCCTTGTGCGCGGTCTCGATCGCGGCCAGCGTCTCGGTGAGCGTGCCGATCTGGTTGACCTTGATCAGAATGGAATTGGCGACGCCGTCCGCGATGCCCTTCGACAGCCGCTCGACATTGGTGACGAACAGGTCGTCGCCGACCAGTTGAACGTTGTCGCCGATCAGGTCGGTGACGATCTTCCAGCCTTCCCAGTCGTCCTCCGCCATGCCGTCCTCGATCGAAACGATCGGATAGGTCTTGGCGAGATCCGCGAGATAGCGCGCCTGCTGTTCCTTCGAGCGCGTCTTGCCTTCGCCTGAATAAACGTAAGCGCCGTCCTTGTAGAATTCGCTGGCCGCCGGATCGAGCGCAAGCCACACGTTCTCGCCCGCCTTGTAGCCGGCCTTACCGATCGCCTGCACGATCAGGTCGAGCGCTTGCTCCGCCGATTTGATGTCGGGCGCGAAGCCGCCTTCGTCGCCCACGTTGGTGTTGAGCCCTTTCGCCTTCAGGTCGGCGCGCAACGTGTGGAAAATTTCCGCCCCGGCGCGCAGCGCTTCCGCGAAGCTCGGCAGGCCGGCCGGCATGATCATGAATTCCTGGAAGTCGATCGGATTGTCGGCATGCACGCCGCCGTTGACGATGTTCATCATCGGTACCGGCAGGAGCCGCGCGGTGGCGCCGCCGACATAGCGGTAGAGCGGATCGGCCTTGGTATTGGCGGCGGCCTTGGCGGCGGCAAGCGAGACGCCGAGAATGGCGTTGGCGCCGAGCCGGCTCTTATTGGGCGTGCCGTCGAGCGCGATCATGGTTTCATCGAGATGGACCTGCGCCTCGGCCGCCATGCCGCCGAGCGCCTCGGATATCTCGCCGTTGACCGCCTCGACCGCCTTCAATACGCCTTTGCCGCCGTAACGGCTTTTGTCGCCGTCGCGCAGTTCCACCGCTTCATGAACCCCGGTGGAGGCCCCGGACGGCACCGCCGCGCGGCCGAACGAGCCGTCTTCCAGGATGACGTCGACTTCCACGGTCGGGTTGCCGCGGCTGTCGAGGATTTCGCGGCCGATAATATCGGTGATGGCGGTCATGACGGCGGTTTCCGGCTGGTTTGCAGGGGCTTCTACAGGATCGAGGGCTAACCGGCAAAGGGGGCGGCGATTTGGCCGTCATGCGCGGGCTTGACCCGCGCATCCCGATCGGGGACACGCTTTGCATTCCCAAGCGAGATTGCCGGGACAAGCCCGGCAATAGGCCTTATGGCTCGAAAAACCTTGCAGCTCGGTCGGCCGTCGCCGCTTCCCGCCTCGCCTGACCAGGCGCGGCTCGACCGGGTGCCCAATCCGCACCCGGACACCGGTTATGTCGCGCGCTTCACCGTGCCGGAATTCACCTGCCTCTGTCCGATCACCGGCCAGCCGGACTTTGCGCATTTCGTCATCGACTATGTGCCGGGCAAATTCCTGGTCGAGTCGAAGTCGCTCAAGCTTTATCTGGCGAGCTTCCGCAATCACGGCGCCTTCCACGAGGACTGCACGGTCGCCATCGGCAAGAAGCTGGTCGCGCTGCTCAGGCCAAAATATTTCCGCATCGGCGGCTACTGGTATCCGCGCGGCGGCATGCCGATCGACGTGTTCTGGCAGGCCGGCCGCCTGCCGAAGAACGTGTGGCTGCCGCCAGACCAGGGCGTGCAGCCTTATCGCGGGCGAGGCTGAGAAGCTTTAATGGGGGCGCGGGGACCCTCGGGTCGAGCCCGCGGGCATGCTTCGCCGAACTTTTCGGGATCACGCGCTTGCGCGTTCGTCCGGCCTTCTTAGCCATTGCGCGCAAACAAGACCGACGCCCACCAGCACCACCGCGCCGAACAGCAGTACCGGCGACAGCCCGACGGTGTTGAGCCCGGCGCCATAGACGATCGGGCCGACGGCCTGCCCGAGAAAGAAGAAGAAGGAATGCAGCGCCATGGCCGAGCCGCGCGCGGTCGGCGCGAGCTCGCTGGCATAGATCTGGATGACGGCGTGCAGCAAATAGAAGCCGAGGCCGAGCACGGCGAAGTTCAAGAATTCGAGCGGCCAATAAAGCCGCGCCGCGATCGTCACCAGGCATAGCCCCATGGCGAGCCCGCCGACGCGCATCATGCGCGTCTCGCCGAGCAGCGCGAGCAGATGCGAAACCGTGACGCCATAGAGCGCACCGCCGATGCCGAAGCCGGCGATGACGATGCCGGCGATCGAGGCCCGCGTTTCGCCCGCCTGGCGCAGCATTGTGGCGATATAGGGAAAGCAGCCGTACATGAAGACCGCTTCCAGGAATACGGCGCCGAAGCAAATCTTGGCCAGCGGGTTTTTGAAAATCGCGCGGTAGTTCGGCCACATCATGGATAGGTCGAAGCGGCCGCTGGCCGCGCTGCTCACACCCTGGACGCCGGGAAACGCCACCGCCAGCACCAGCGCGCCGAAGCCACCGACGACGTAGAACACGCCGCGCCAGCCGGCGAGATCCCCGACCACGCCTGCCAAGGTCGCGCCCAAGAGATTGCCGGTCATGATGGCGAACAGCAGCCGGCCCATGGCGACCTGGCGCTCCCTGACCGGCACCATGTCGCCGACCAGCGCGAAAGCGATCGGGATGACGCCTCCCGAGGCGAGGCCCGCGACCACGCGCGCCGCGAACAGCATTTCGAAGCTTGCCGCCAGCGCGCAGCCGAGCGTGGCCGCGGCAACGATAAACAGGCAGAGCAACATCAGCCGCGCCTTGGAGAACATGTCGGCGAGCGCGCCGAGCAGCGGTTGCACCAGCGCGTAAGGCAAGGTGAAGGCGGTCGACAGCAGCGCGGCGGTCGACAGCTTCACCTGCAAGCCGTGCGCGATTTCAGGGATCACCGGATCGGTCGAACGCGCAAACAACGCGCTGGCGAATGCGACGACGGCGATGAGATTGAGCGTGCGGGTCATTTGGGGTAGCGCATGACCTTTATCCGAAAACCGGTTCCCACTTTTCGGGATCATGCGCGGACGCGGCGCGCGGACACTAGGCTCACCGCTTCGCCAGCCGGTCGAAGGCGACCAGCGTGCGAAGCAGCGGCTCCATTTCCTTCAAAGGCATCATGTTGGGCCCGTCCGATGGCGCCTTGTCGGGATCCTGGTGGGTCTCGATGAAGACGCCCGCCACGCCGACGGCCACCGCCGCGCGCGCCAGCACCGGCACGAATTCGCGCTGCCCGCCGGAGGAAGTGCCCTGCCCGCCCGGCTGCTGCACCGAATGGGTCGCGTCGAAAATGACCGGCGCGGCCGTGTCGCGCTTCAGGATCGGCAGCGCGCGCATGTCGGACACAAGCGTGTTGTAGCCGAAGGAGACGCCGCGCTCGGTCACCAGCACATTGCGGTTGCCCGCGCCGGTGATCTTGGCGACCACGTTCTTCATGTCCCAGGGCGCCAGGAATTGCCCCTTCTTGACGTTGACCGGCTTGCCGGTCTGCGCGGCGGCGATGAGCAGGTCGGTCTGGCGGCACAGGAACGCCGGGATCTGCAGCACGTCGACGCTTTCCGCAACGCGCGCGCATTGCGCGGCCTCGTGCACGTCGGTGAGCACCGGCACTTTCAACGTATCGCGGATTTCGGCGAAAATGGAGAGCGCGGCGTCGAGCCCGAGCCCGCGCGCGCTCGCCGACGAGGTGCGGTTGGCCTTGTCGAACGAGGTCTTGTAGACGAGCCCGACGCCCACCTTGGCCGCGATCTCCTTCAGCGCCGTGGCCATTTCCAGCGCATGCGCGCGCGATTCAAGCGCGCAGGGGCCGGCGATCAGCACCAGCGGCAGATCGTTGCCGAAGCGCACGCCTCCCACCGTCACGGCCGCGTTAGGCAGCAGGGTTTGGTCCATGGAGCTCAATCCGCTTCGATCGATTTAGCGCGCCTCTGACATTTTTCGTGCGCATGATCTTATCCGAAAACCGGTACCCACTTTTCGGGATCATGCGCCAGCGGCCGGACCATGCGGCCGGGCGCGGGCCCGGTCAACGGGAGGGTTCGAATACCAACACGGCGCCCAACGCGTCCTCAACGCCGATCACCGCGGCATTGGCCTGGTAAAGCCCGGCGATGCCGGCGAGTTCGGGCAAATCCTGCAGGCGGCTCGCGTCGGCCACGGCAAAGCGCAGCGCTGCCAACCGCGCCCCGCCCGCAGCGTCCGGCGGCTTGACGCCGTAGCGGGCAAGAAAGGCGGCGGGCGTCACGACTTCGACGACACCGCGCGGCGTGGCGATGGAAAAGCCGCCATCGCAGGGCGTCGCGCCGGCGCCGGTGAAGGCCTCCAAAAACCCGCGATGCCGGTCAGGTGCGTCAGCGACCAGCACCACGCCGGCGATGCCAGTGACTCCGTTGGCATGTTTCTGAAAAGCCGGATTCCAGAAATTCTCCGGATAATGCTGCTGGCAAACCGCGAAGCGACTATCGGGCGCGGCCTCGTCCTTGGCGAAGGCGAGCGAGAAGCCGACCTTTACCGCCGAGCCATCCGGCCGCCTACCCTCGCGCTCGAAGCGCATGGTTTCGGACGCGGCGATGCCGGCGGCACGGAAGTCTTTTTCGTCGGCGCGCGCGTCCTTCGATTCCAGGATCATGAGCGCCAGACCTTCGTGCTTTTCGGCGAAGGCGCCAGCGAAGCGGCCGAACAATCGCGAGAAGCCGTCCTCGCCGAGCTTGTCCGGTTCGGCCAGCGTCAACAGCTCGATGAAGAAGCCGGGAAACTGCACCAGATAATTATGCGTGCCCCACGGGTGGCGGTTGCGCGCGCCGACGGTGAATCCGAAGCTCTCGTAGCGCGCGGCCGCCGCGTCGAGATCGCGCACGACATGGACGATGTGATCGAGACCGCGCGGCATCGTTCCCACTCAGCGCACCGCCGAAAACGCGGTCGGCTGCAGGAACGCGCTTTTGATGTTGGCGATGAGCGGGCCGTCCTTTTCGCTGTCGCTGCGCGCCTTTTGCCAGGCCGGATCGGCCATGAACGTGGTCCACTTCTGCTCGCGCTCGGCGAGCGATTCCCAGGCCAGCAGATAATGCAAGTCGTTATTGCCGTCGCCGACCAGCACGGTCCAGAAGCCGGCCTGCCGGATGCCATGCTTTTCCCAGATGGCGAGCGTGTGGTCCTCGAACCGCTTGAGCAGCTTGGGCAGGCGGCCGGGAATGCAGGAATAGACGCGCAGTTCGTAGATCACAGATGACCTCCCTCAGCTTCTTTTGTCGACACAACAATGCCCGGCCGAGGCCGGGCATGACAACGGCAGCCGCTGCGATTGCTATCACACCAGCCGGCTCTGCTCGACCGCCGCGCCGATGAAGCTCGCGAACAGCGGGTGCGGGTCGAACGGGCGCGACTTCAGCTCCGGGTGGAATTGCACGCCGATGAACCAGGGGTGATCGTCGAATTCGACGATCTCCGGCAGCACCCCGTCGGGCGACATGCCGGAGAAGCGAAGCCCGTGCTGCTCGAGCCGGCCCTTATAGGCCGTGTTGACCTCGTAGCGGTGACGGTGGCGTTCGGAGATTTCGGTCAAGCCGTAAATCTCGGCGACGCGGCTGCCGCGTGCAAGCAGCGCCGGATAGGCGCCGAGCCGCATGGTGCCGCCCATGTCGCCGGCCGCCGTGCGCTTTTCCTTTTCATTGCCTTTGAGCCACTCGGTCATCAGGCCGACCACCGGCTCCGGCGTCGGACCGAACTCGGTCGAATTCGCCTCTTCGATGCCGCACAAGTTTCGCGCAGCTTCGACCACCGCCATCTGCATGCCGAAGCAGATGCCGAAGTACGGCACGTGGCGCTCGCGCGCAAAACGCGCCGCCATGATCTTGCCTTCGGCGCCGCGCTGGCCGAAACCGCCGGGCACCAGAATGCCGTTGACCTGCTCGAGGAAGGGCGCCGGGTCCTCGTTCTCGAACACGTCCGATTCGATCCAGTCGAGATTGACCTTGACCTTGTTGGCGATGCCGCCGTGCGAGAGCGCCTCGATCAGCGATTTGTAGGCGTCCTTCATGCCGGTATATTTGCCGACGATGGCGATGGTGACGTCGCCTTCCGGATTGCGCACGCGCTCGTTGATGGTGCGCCAGCGCGCGAGCTCCGGCGGCGCGGCAGTGTCGATGCCGAAGGCCGACAGCACCTCGGTGTCGAGACCGGCGTCGTGATAGGCCTCCGGCACCGCGTAGATGTTGTCGACGTCGCGCGCCTCGATCACCGCGTTTTCGCGCACGTTGCAGAACAGGCCGAGCTTGCGCCGCTCGCCTGCCGGGATCGGCCGGTCGGTGCGGCAAAGCAGAATGTCGGGCTGGATGCCGATCGAGCGCAGCTCCTTCACCGAATGCTGGGTCGGCTTGGTCTTCAATTCGCCGGCGCTCGGGATGAAGGGCAACAGCGTCAGATGGATGTAGACCGCATGGTTGCGCGGTAATTCGTTGCCCATCTGGCGGATCGCCTCGAAGAACGGCAGACCCTCGATGTCGCCGACGGTGCCGCCGATTTCGCACAGCACGAAGTCGAAGCCGTCATTGCCCTCGCGGATGAAGTCCTTGATGGCGTTGGTGACGTGCGGGATCACCTGAATGGTGGCGCCGAGGTAGTCGCCGCGCCGCTCGCGCGTGAGAATGTCCTGGTAGATGCGGCCGGTAGTGACGTTGTCGAAGCGGGTGGCGGGACGGCCGGTGAAGCGCTCGTAATGCCCGAGATCGAGATCGGTCTCGGCGCCGTCGTCGGTCACGAACACCTCGCCGTGCTGGTAGGGCGACATGGTGCCGGGATCGACGTTGAGATAGGGATCGAGCTTGCGCAGGCGCACCTTGTAGCCGCGCGCCTGCAAGAGCGCGCCGAGCGCCGCTGACGCGAGACCCTTGCCGAGTGAGGAGACCACGCCGCCGGTGATGAAAATGTACCGCGCCATGGGACTTAACCTTTACCCCTCTCGTTTCGATTCGACGAGCGCGAAAAGCGCGAACCTGATCTGCACCTGTGCGTAGCGGGGAAGTGCCTGCTTACCCAAGGCTTTGCGTTTGGCTCGTCACCCTTCCCATATAATGCGGAAGGGCCGGTTTCCCGGCCCTCCCGTTGCGTATCACTTCGACTGCGGAACCTGCGGGCCGGAGGGCGCGCTCGGCGCCACCGGCTGCGCGGGCGCGCTCGGCGCGCCCTGTTGCAGTTGTTTGAGCAGGCCGCCATTGCCGGGTCCCAAAGGCGGTGCCTGACCGGGCGCCTGCTTGGCCGGCGCGCTCTGGCCGCCCTGCAAAATCGATGTCGGCGCGCGGTTCATGCCGGCCAGGATCGACAGCACCAGGCTGGTCAAGAAGAACAGGCCGGCCAGGATCGCGGTCGCGCGCGTGAGCACGTTGGCGGTGCCGCGGCTGGTCATGAAGCCGCCACCGCCGCCGATGCCGAGCCCGCCGCCTTCGGAGCGCTGCAGCATCACCACGCCAATCAGGGCGAGTACCAGCATCAGATGGACGATGATTACCACGTGCTGCATCGGTCGGAATCCGTCCAATATTCAGGCCGGTCCGAGCTCCCGCCCGGGCGGCCGCGCCGTTCATATAGGAATTCGCGGCGGTCTCTACACCATCGAACCCGGCTTTTCCACCCTCGCTGGAGCTAGCGATAGACGGCAGCAATGCCAAGAAAATCGGCGGCTTTGAGGCTGGCACCGCCCACCAGGGCGCCGTTTACGTCCGCGACGCCCAGCAGTTCCTTCGCATTGGCCGGCTTGACCGAGCCGCCATAGAGGATGCGGACGCCCGCCCCCTCCCCACCGAAACGGCCTGCCAGCCGCTGCCGGATGAAACCGTGCACCTCGGCGACGTCCGCCGGCGTGGGCGTCAGGCCGGTGCCGATGGCCCAGACCGGCTCATAGGCCACCACCAACTTGGCCGCCATGGCGCCGTCCGGCAGCGAGCCCGCGAGCTGGCTGCCGACCACGTCCAGGGCCTTGCCGGCCTGGCGCTCACTTTGCGTCTCGCCGACGCAGACAATTGCGGCAAGCCCGGCCCGCCAGGCGGCCAAGGCCTTGGCGCGCACCTCCCCATCCGTTTCGTGGTGGTCGGCGCGGCGCTCGGAATGGCCGACGATCACGGCACGGGCGCCGGCATCGGCCAGCATTTCGGCGGCGATATCGCCGGTATGGGCGCCGGAAGGCTCGGCATGGCAATCCTGGCCGCCGATCGCTACGGGGGAACCGGCGGCGGCTGCGGCAAAGCGCGCCACCAGGGTGGCCGGCGGGCAGATCATCAGGTCGCAACCAAGCCCGGCGCAGCCAGCCATGATCTTGTCGAGCTCGGCTTGCGCGGCCTTAAGCCCGTTCATCTTCCAATTGCCCGCCACCAGCGGGCGGGGAGTTGCGCCCGCCATGGTCAAAGTCCTTTTCCGGCTGCGGTTACCAGACCGGCCGCAAGGGCGCCAGAGCCGCCGGCCGGGGCTGATCCTTCTTGCGTTGCAGCCTCAGTTGCAGGCTCAGTTGCAGCCTCTTGGCGCGCTCCCTATAAGGGCGCCATCACCCACTACCCCCATGTCTGGCTTAGGGCTTCAAGAAAGCGCGCATGCTCCGCGGTATCCACAAAGCGTCCTCGACCTGGGTCGGCAAGATCCTGATGGCGCTGGTTTTCGGCGTCATCACCATCAGCTTCGCGATCTGGGGCATCGGCGACATTTTCCGCGGCTTCGGGCAGAACTATGCCCTGTCCATCGGCGGCACCGAAATTTCGGTCGAGCAGTTCCGTGAGTACTACAACGACCAGCTGCGCCGCTTCAGCATGCAAATCCGCCGGCCGATCACGCCCGACCAGGCGCGCGCGCTCGGCATCGACCGCCAGATCGTCGCGCAGCTCATCGGCGATACGACGCTCGACCAGCACGCGCGCGACATGGGGCTTGCCGTCAGCAATGCCGCGGTCGCCAAGCAGATCACCGGCGATCCGAATTTCCGCGGACCCAACGGCCAGTTCGACCGCGACCGTTTCGAGGCGCTGATCCGCAATGCCGGCTACACCGAGGCGCGCTTCGTCGAGGAGCAGCGCCGGGTGATGCTGCGCCATCAGGTCGCGGCAAGCCTGGCCGGCGACGTGAAGGTGCCGACCGCCGCCGTCGCCGCGATCGACCGCTACCGCAACGAAAAGCGCAGCGTCGACTATCTGGCTTTGGGCCCGGCGCAGGCCGGGGACATCCCGGCCCCGGGCGACGACGTGCTGGAGAAATTTTACGAGCAGCACAAGGCGCTCTACCGCGCGCCGGAATATCGCAAGGTCACGCTGCTCAGCCTCTCGCCCGCCGATCTCGCCGAGCCCGACAAGATATCCGACAGCGAGGCCAAGAAGTACTACGACACGCATCAGGCGCAGTACGGCACGCCCGAGAAGCGCGAGCTGCACCAGATCGTGTTTCCGAACGAAAAGGCCGCGCAAGACGCGCGCGCGCAGATTACCGCCGGCAAGAGCTTCGCCGACATCGCCAAGGCGCGCGGGCTGAAGCCGAGCGACACCGATCTCGGCATGGTGACCAAGGCGGGCATCATCGATCCGGCCATCGCCAAGGTCGCCTTCTCGCTCAAGTCGGACGAACTGAGCCAGCCGGTCAAAGGCAGCTTCGGCACCGTGCTGCTCAAGGTCGGCAAGATCGAGCCGGGCTCCGAGAAAAGCTTCGATGAGGTCAAGCCACAGATCAAGCGGACGCTCGCCGAAAGCGCAGCGCGCAACAGGATCGGCGACCTGCGCGACAAGATCGAGGATGAGCGCGCCGCCGGCTCCACGCTCGCCGAGGCCGGCAAGAAGCTCGGGCTGAAAGTGCACGAGATCGACGCGGTCGACCGCGCCGGCAACGGGCCCGACGGCAAGAAGATCGCCGACCTGCCGCAGAAGCCGGACGTGGTCGCGGCCAGCTTCAACACCGATGTCGGCGTCGACAACGACGCGCTGCAGCTGCCGGACGGCGGCTATCTCTATTACAACGTCAGCGGCATCACGCCCTCGCGCGAGCGCAAGCTCTCCGAGGTGAAGGACAAGGTTACGCGCGACTGGCGCAACGATCAGACGGCCAAGAAGCTGAAGGCCAAGACCGAGGCGATGGTGAAAAAACTGCAAGGCGGCGCCAAGCTTGCCGAGCTCGCGACCGCGGAGGGCTTGCAGGTCAAGACGGCGAGCGGTCTGCAGCGCGGCCAGGCCTCGGACGCCGCGCCCAAGCCGCTGGTCGATGCCGCCTTCGCCACGCCCAAGGGCAAGCCCGGCAGCGTGGAAGGTAAAGATGAAACCGAGCGTTACGTGTTCGAAGTGACCGGCGTCACCGAGCCGAAGCTCGACGCCAAATCGGCCGAGGGCAAGGCGATCGACAAGACGCTGCAAACCTCGATCGCCGACGACATCAATGCCGAATATCTCGGCCATCTGGAAAGCACGCTCGGCGTCAATCTCAATCAGTCCGCCATCAGCCAGGTGATCGGCACCGGCAATCCTTAAAGCGCCGCCATGCAGATCGAGCCGTCGCAAGCCGCCTTCGCCGATAAATACGCGCGCGGCGAGCCGCAGGTCGTGTGGACGACGCTGGTCGCCGATCTGGAAACGCCGGTTTCGGCCTATCTGAAACTGTGCGGCGCCAAGCCGATGAGCTTTCTGCTGGAGTCGGTAGAAGGCGGCGAAGCGCGCGGACGCTATTCGATCATCGGTCTCGAGCCCGATCTCATCTGGCGCGCCAACGGCGAGCAGGCCGAGATCAACCGGCATGCCCGCTCGAAGCCGGACGCCTTCGCGCCGCTCAACGATGGGCCGCTGGCGGCGCTGCATGCGCTGATCGAGGAAAGCCGCATCGCGCTGCCCGAAGCGCTGCCGCCGATGGCGGCCGGGGTGTTCGGCTATCTCGGCTACGACATGGTGCGGCTGATGGAGGAGCTTCCCTCCCCCAACCCCGATCCGATCGGCATTCCCGACGCCGTGCTGGTGCGCCCGACGCTGATCGTGGTGTTCGACGCGGTCAAGGACGCGATGACGGTGGTGACGCCGGTGCGGCCGGAAAGTGGCGTCGACGCCAAGGCGGCGCTCGCGCGCGCCATCGAGCGGCTGTCGGCGGTGGTCGACGCGCTCGACAAGCCGCTCGACAAGTCGCTGGCCGATGTCGACGACGGCCCGCTCGACGTGCCGATGACGTCGAACACGACGCCGGACGAGTACAAGGCGATGGTGCTGCGCGGCAAGGAATACATCGCCGCCGGCGACGCCTTCCAGATCGTATTGGCGCAGCGCTTCGAGGCGCCGTTTTCGCTGCCGCCGTTCTCGCTCTACCGCGCGCTCCGGCGCACCAACCCGTCGCCCTATCTTTATTTCCTCGATTACGGGGATTTCGCGGTCGCCGGCTCCAGCCCCGAAATCCTGGTCAAGGTCGCCGGCGACACCGTCACCATCCGCCCGATCGCCGGCACGCGCCCGCGCGGGGCGAGCCCGCACGAGGACAAGACGCTGGAAGAAGAATTACTGGCCGATCCGAAGGAGCGCGCCGAGCACCTGATGCTGCTCGATCTCGGCCGCAATGACGTCGGCCGCGTCGCCAAGATCGGCACCGTCACGGTGACCGACCAGTTCTTCGTCGAGCGCTTCAGTCACGTCATGCACATCGTGTCGAACATCGAGGGCAAGCTCGACGACAAATACGACGCGCTCGACGCTCTGGTCGGCGGCTTTCCGGCCGGCACGGTGTCGGGCGCGCCCAAGGTGCGCGCGATGGAGATCATCGACGAATTGGAAAAGGAAAAGCGCGGTCTCTATGCGGGCTGCGTCGGTTATTTCTCGGCGGCTGGCGAGATGGATACCTGCATCGTGCTGCGCACCGCGCTGGTCAAGAACGGCACCATGTATGTGCAGGCCGGCGCCGGCATCGTCGCGGATTCGGATCCCGACTACGAGCAGATCGAGTGCATCAACAAGGCGAAGGCCCTGTTCCGCGCCGCGGAGGAAGCGCGGCGCTTTGCGAGCGCGGCGAAGCGGGGGCAGTAGCCAGCCTGCAAACGGCCGCTTGATCGTTTATTGCACTAAAATGGAATCTCGTCCTCCTCAACTACCCGGCGCCGTTTCGCGTGACCGGCGGGGACGACGTTGGCGACGTTGTCTTGGATGAATCGCCTCGGCCCCAGACGGTGTAAATTTGCGATTAGGCCGTCGCCGTACTGCGATGACTTGTTGCCTCTGAACCCGAAGCTGTAACGCACCTCGCTGTTGTCGTTGTTCGCAGCAATCAACTCCTCAATCTGCTCGTCGCTGGCCCGCTCTATAGACGGCAAAATACGAGCAAGCACGTTACCGGTGTCCCAGTTCGGACACCTGCGCAGCGCTTGGACGTAGGCGCTAAACATTCGATCGTGATTTATCAGTAGCTCTACGATGCCCTCCGCTGCGGTGTCCCAGTCGGCGCGCAGGGCTTGAAACTTTCCGATGAAGCCGTAAGGCAAGCGCCCCATCTGCACGGCGATGACCGGAACACCTCGGGCATGAGCAAAACCAACCTCTTGGTCCGTCCAATCACTGTCGTGGAAATCATCCGTTAAAAGCGCGACGAAGGCGTCCATGGTGGCTAGTGCATTTTCAATTTCGTCCTGCCACGCCTTGGTAGGGCGAATGTCCTCGTGTGCCACGAAGGCAGATACACCGTACAGGCCGAGGCGCTCTTTCAGAGCGGCAGTTTCCTTCTTCACTTCCGACTTGTGGCTGAGGAAGAGGCGGAAACCCTCGGCTCCCCAAATGCGCTTCGCGCTGTCGGGCGCGACCGTGCGACTGGTTGTGATGAGCAGGCCCGAATCCTGTCGCCAGTCGCCGTCCTCGGCGACGTGCATCTCAAGGAAGACCTCGGCGATGTGCTCGTTCTGGACGTGATTAATGTTATTCAGGTCGTGCGCAATTTGACTTTGAATCTCCTCTCGATTCCTAGAGGCGGCCAGAAACAAGGACTCCGGCACCGTGAGGAAGAGCGCGTGTCCATATGTCCCGCCGTTCCAGTTGTCCGAAGTCCACGCTGTCACCACGCGAATTTGTGCATTGACCAGAATTTCCTGTAACGAGCGGTTCCCCTCCTGTGCATAGAGCCTAGAGAGCGCTGCCACGTAGTGCTCGACCTTTTTCGGAAGCTCGTAATGTTCGTCGCTCAATGCCGTCTCCGTGCTCAGGACCGGGGACGGAATGCCGCGTCAAGGCTCAGCACATCGATGGTGAACCCCTCGCCATTCCGCTTCATGTCCTCCAATGTCACGATCAGCTTCGGATAGCTCTGGCCGTAGGCGTTGTGGACCTGCCAGTCGTCCCGCTCGTATTTTGCCTCGATGATATGCTTGAAGGCGTCCAGGTTGCGGTCGACGACGAGATTCCACTGCTCCGGCGTAATGCGCGCGTCGCCGGGGACCTGGAAATAGTCCTGCAAAGCCTCCCTAGCTACGTAGGTCAAGACCAGTTGCTTACCGGCGTAGCAGTGGATTAGGGGGTTGTCGAAGCTCCCGCGTCGAGCAGGTACGACCACGAATGCCGATAATTCCATAAGCAGCCCTTAGCGGGGCGCTCGAAGCTGGCCAGAATTGGCCGCGATGCTATACCCCTTAAACCTTTTATTTGGTGCCGCCTAAGTTGCTACGCAAGAGGTCAGTGGTGAACACCGCAGACGCCGCGCCGCCGAAAAAGCCCGCCGCTTCGCCAGCGCGGCCAAGCGCGGGCAGTAGCGCTCACGGAATAAAATAAAACGGATTCGGCAGCTTGTAGGCGCGCTCGGTAAAACCGCCGTTGAGATCGCTCTGCTGATCGCCGACATTGGCGATGATGGTGAAGCCCTGCGCGGCGATGCGCGCGCGTTCCTCGACTTGTACGCGTCGACTGTCAGATTATCGGTGCGCGCCGGGCGCAACACCAGACCGGCCCAGCCGTCATAACCCGCCGCCTTCAGGTTCTTTTCCGTCGCGTCGCGCATGGCCGCGCTTTCGTGCCGGCCGGTGATGAAGAACACCGCCACATGGTGCGTCTTGGCGGCGTTGAATAAAGCGAGCGTGCCATCGAAAGCCTTGGCGCGGCCGCTGAGTACCCAGGCGGTGAAACCGCACGGGCCGTCCGGCAGGTGATCGCAAGACCCGTTCGGGATATAGCCGAAATCGTCCGCCAGTTCCTCCGGCAGGTTCGACAGCGAGGTCTCGTCGATGTCGAGCACCAGCGCGGGCTTGCTCGACCTGCCCCGCACGCATCGCGACATAGGCCGTGGCCGCAGACAGCACCGTGTTCAGGTCGCTGTCATAGGCGCCCGAGCAGGCGTAGAAATAAAGCTGGTTCTTGAGCTGGCCGAGATTGAGCGGCTGGCTGGCTTCAAGCGTCGCCGGCGCATAGGTCTTGCTGCACAAAGAGGCCTGCGGTGCGGCATGGGCGGCCGACACCAGGCTTACCGCCAGCAGCAGCGTTACGGCGATCGCGGCGCGCGCCGAAAGGCGCATGACCGAAAGCGACTTGGCGGCAAGCGACTTCGCGGCAAGCGACTTGGCGGCAAAACGGATCATGGCTTTCTCCCGGGACGCTCGTCCGGGCCCAGCATAGCGGACAAGGTTGTAGGATGAAACCAATACATCTATGGGTCGCAGGCCCGCCGCCTGCAACCTTGACCCCTCCCGGGGCCCGCGTCTAAGACCCTGAGGCGGGTGAGGAAAAATGATCGTCCTGATCGACAATTACGACAGCTTCACCTTCAACCTCTTCCATTACCTGGGGAGTTTGGGGGCGGACGTGGCCGTGCACCGCAACGACAAGATCGCGGTCGATACGGTGCTGCGCGCCGAGCCCGAGGCGATCGTGATCTCCCCCGGCCCCGGCACGCCGGACGATGCCGGCATCTGCCTCGACCTCATCGCGAAAGCCGCGCCGAGTGTGCCGATCCTCGGGGTCTGCCTCGGCCACCAGGCGATCGGCCAGGCCTTCGGCGGCCGCATCGTGCGGGCAACGCCGATGCACGGCAAGCTGTCGGAGGTCCGCCACGCGGGCACCGGCGTGTTCCGCGGCATCAACGGCCCCTTGAAGGCGACGCGCTATCATTCGCTGGTGGTGGAGCGCGCGAGCGTGCCGCGCGAATTGACCGTCAATGCCGAAGCGGACGGCCTCATCATGGGGCTTGCGCATGAAAGCTTGGCGGTGCACGGCGTGCAGTTCCACCCGGAAAGCATCGCCTCGGAGCACGGCCACCTGATCCTGAAAAATTTTCTCGACATTGCCGCTGCCTGGAACGCCAAGACGGGTCGCAAGACCGGCCGGAAGACCGGCGGGCGCGTGCTCACCGCGGCGGAATAGAGACGGACGCGCATGGCCGACGAATTCAAAGCGCTCATCGCCAAGGTCGCGACCGGCGCCAGCCTGACGCGCGAGGAAGCGGCTTCCGCCTTCGACCGCATGATGTCGGGCGAAGCCACGCCCTCGCAGATGGGCGGGCTGCTGATGGGCCTGCGCGTGCGCGGCGAAACCGTCGACGAGATCACCGGCGCGGTCACCACCATGCGCGCCAAGATGCTGGGCGTGAAGGCGCCGCCCGAGGCGATCGACGTGGTCGGCACCGGCGGCGACGCGTCCGGCTCGTTCAACATTTCCACCTGCGCGGCCTTCATCGTGGCGGGCGCCGGCGTTCCCGTTGCCAAGCACGGCAACCGCGCGCTGTCGTCGAAATCGGGCGCGGCCGACGTGCTTGCCGCGCTCGGCGTCGAGCTCGATCTCGATGCCGAGCAGGTCGGCAAATGCATCCGCGAGGCCGGCATCGGCTTCATGTTCGCGCCGGCGCATCATCCCGCGATGAAGAACGTCGGCCCGACGCGCGTCGAGCTCGGCACCCGCACCATCTTCAATTTGCTCGGGCCCCTGTCGAACCCTGCGAGCGTCAAGCGGCAGATGATCGGCACTTTCTCCAAGCAATGGGTGGAGCCGATGGCGCAAGTCTTGAAGAACCTCGGCTCGGAAACGGTCTGGGTGGTGCACGGCTCCGACGGGCTCGACGAGATCACGACGTCGGGTGCGACCAGCGTGGCCGCGCTGGAAAACGGCAAGATCCGGACTTTCGAGATTTCGCCCGACGATGTCGGCCTGCCGCGCGCCAAGCCGGAGGCGCTCAAGGGCGGCGATGCCGAGCACAATGCCAAGGCGCTGCTCGACGTGCTGAAGGGCAAGAGCGGAGCCTTCCGCGACGTGGCGCTCCTCAATGCCGCGGCCGCGCTGGTGGTGGCCGGCAAGGCCAAGGACCTGAAGGAAGGCGTAATGTTGGCCGCCAAGTCGATCGAACTCGGGCGAAGCCGAAGGCAGCCTCGACCGGCTGATCGCGGTGTCGAACGCCGCGGAGGATTGACGCGCATGATCCCGAAAAGCTTGTCCTCGGACTTGGTCCGTGGATGGGAGCCGGTTTTCGGATAAGATCATGCGCAGGGAAAAGCTATGAGCGACATCCTCGCCAAGATCGAAGCCTACAAGCGCGAAGAGATCGCGGCGGCCAAGCGTGCGAAACCCTTGAGCGTGATTGAGGCGGAGGCGAAGGCCGCCCCGCCGCCGCGCGGTTTCCTCAAGGCGATCGAGCGCCGCCTGGCGGGCGGCGATTACGCGCTCATTGCCGAGATCAAGAAGGCGAGCCCGTCGAAAGGCCTGATCCGCGCCGATTTCGATCCGCCGGCACTCGCGCGTGCCTACGAAGCGGGCGGCGCCGCGTGTCTGTCCGTGCTGACCGATGCGCCTTCGTTCCAGGGACGGCCGGAATATCTCGGCCAGGCGCGCGCGGCGACCGCGCTGCCGGTGCTGCGCAAGGATTTCATCTACGAGCCCTATCAGGTGGTGCAATCGCGCGCGCTGGGGGCGGACTGCATCCTGATCATCATGGCGGCGGTCGACGATGCAGCTGCCCAGGAGATCGAAAACACAGCCTTCGCCAATGGGATGGATATCCTTGTTGAAGTTCATCAGGAAGACGAGCTTTCACGCGCACTGCGCTTGAAATCCAGGCTGATCGGCATCAACAACCGCGATCTGCGCAGCTTCGAAACCCGGCTGGAAGTCTCCGAGCGCCTCAGCTCCCTGATCCCGCGCGACCGCGTGGTGGTGGCGGAGAGCGGGCTCAATAACCCGGCCGACCTCGCCCGCCTCGCCCGCGCCGGCATCAAGACCTTCCTGATCGGCGAAAGCCTGATGCGTCAGGCCGATGTGACGGCCGCCACCCGCGCGCTGCTCGCGCGCGCCGACGCCCCGGCGGAGTAGGCCCATGGCGCGCACCGCACGCAAGAAAAAGCCCGCGCGCCGCAAGGTGCGGAAAGCGAAAGCGCGCCGCCCTGCCCCGCGCGCCAAGAAACCGGCCGCCCGACGCGTCAAGCGCGCCAAACGCACGACTGCCCCCGTGCAAGGCCACCTCAGCCATCTCGATCAGCGCGGCCAGGCGCGCATGGTCGACGTCTCCGCCAAGGGCTTGACCGAGCGCGTCGCCGTCGCCGAAGGCCGCGTCATCATGTCGAAGGAGACGCTCGACAAGGTGGTCGCCGGCAATGCGCTCAAGGGCGACGTGCTGGGCGCGGCGCGCCTTGCCGGCATCATGGCGGCCAAGCGCACGCACGGGCTGATCCCGCTCTGCCATCCGCTGCCGATCACCAAGGTAGCGATCGAGATCGACCCCGAGCATTCCCTGCCCGGCTTCCTGGTGCGCGGCACGGTGAAGGTGACCGGCCAGACCGGCGTCGAGATGGAGGCGCTCACCGCGGTGTCGATTGCGTGTCTGACCGTCTACGACATGGTCAAGGCGATCGAACGCGGCATGCGCATCGAGGGCATACGGCTGCTGGAAAAAAGCGGCGGCCGCTCCGGCACCTGGAAAGCGGAGTTGTAAGCAACATGGCGGCGCTCATGGCGGTCGCCGAAGCCCTGGCGCGGGTGCTGGAAGGCGCAGCGCCGCTGCCGGCGGAACAGGTCGCGCTCGAAGATGCGCCCGGCCGCGTGCTGGCGGAGGATCTGACCGCGCTGCGCACCCAGCCGCCCGACGCGGTATCCGCCATGGACGGCTATGCGGTGCGCGCTTCGGACGTGGCGCAGGTGCCGGCCACGCTTCATGTGATCGGTGAGGTTCCCGCCGGTCACCCCTTCACCGGCGAGATAAAACAGGGTCAGGCCGCGCGCATTTTCACCGGCGGCGTGCTGCCTTCCGGCAGCGATACCGTGGTGATCCAGGAGCTCGCCACCCGCGACGGCGACAACGTCACCATCCGGAAAACGGCGGCCAAGGGCCGCAACGTGCGCGGCAAAGGCATCGATTTCAGCCAGGGCGAGGTGCTGCTGCGCCAGGGCCGCCGCCTCACCGACCGCGACGTCATGCTCGCCGCCGCCATGAACCACGCGACGCTGCCCGTCCACCGCCGGCCCAAGCTTGCCGTGCTCGCCACCGGCGACGAGCTGGTGCCGCCTGGGTCCACGCCCAAGCCGGGCGAGATCGTCTATTCCAACGGCTTTGCCCTGATCGCGCTGGCGCAGCAGGCCGGCGCCGAAGTCACCAACCTGGGCGTCGCCCGCGACCGCATCGAGGACATCGCCGCCGGCGTGCGCAAGGCGCGCGACGGGGGCGCCGACATCCTGCTGACCACCGGCGGCGCCTCGGTCGGCGAGCACGACCTCGTGCAGCGCGCGCTGCATTCGGAAGGCCTCGGCCTCTCCTTCTGGCGGGTGGCGCTCAGGCCGGGCCGGCCCATGATGCACGGGCGGCTCGGCGCCATGCACGTGCTGGGCGTGCCGGGCAACCCCGTTTCCGCCTATGTCTGCGCCTTCCTGTTCCTGCTGCCGCTGATCGCCCGCCTGACCGGCCGCGGCGACCTTGCCGAGGCGGCGGAGCCCGCCCGCCTCGGATGCGACCTGCCGGCCAATGACGAGCGCCAGGACTATCTCAGGGCGACGCTTAGCCCCGGCCCGGACGGCCCGGTCGCCACGCCGCTGCCCCACCAGGACAGTTCCCTGATGGCCCCGCTCGCCGCCGCAGACTGTCTGTTGATTCGGGAACCGCATGCGCCGGCGGCGGCCGCCGGTTCACCCTGCGTCATCCTTAAGCTCGGCCTTTAGCGGCCTTTCGAGTTTTTCACTCCAAATTAAACCCTTGCGGAACACATATCGAACAGATAGTGTCCGTTCATGATTTGTTTTTCCGGCTGGGGGACCATTTGGGGGCCGGCCGCGACGGGGAGAGACCGATGCTGACCCGCAAGCAATTCGAGCTGCTGCGCTTCATCCACGAGCGCCTGACCGAGACCGGGGTGCCGCCCTCCTTCGACGAGATGAAGGACGCCCTCGATCTGCGCTCCAAATCGGGCATCCACCGGCTGATTACGGCCCTGGAAGAGCGCGGCTTCATCAGGCGGCTGGCCAACCGGGCGCGCGCCATCGAAGTGATCAAGCTGCCCAATTCGGTCGCCCACGGCATCAGCGGCGGCCGCTCGCGCGGCTTCACCCCGAGCGTGATCGAGGGCGACCTCGGCCGGGTACGGGCCGTTGGCGAGGACGGCAGCGACGGCATGCACCCGATCGCGGTGCCGGTGATGGGCCGCATCGCCGCCGGCACGCCGATCGAGGCGATCCAGCAGCGCAGCCACGTCATCAACATGCCGCCCGACCTGCTCTCGGCCGGCGAGCATTTCGCGCTCGAAGTGCGCGGCGATTCCATGATCGAGGCCGGCATTCTCGACGGCGACATCGCGCTCATCCGCAAATCGGAAGCGGCCGACACCGGCGACATCGTGGTGGCGCTGATCGATGACGAGGAAGCCACCTTGAAACGCTTCCGCCGCCGCGGCGCCTCCATCGCGCTCGAGCCGGCCAATCCGTCTTACGAAGTGCGCATCCTGCCGCCCAACCGCGTGCGCATTCAGGGCAAGCTTGTGGGGCTGTTTAGAAGGTATTAGTTGCCGTCATTCCGGGGCGCGAGCGCAGCGAGCGAGCCCGGAATCCATAATCCCAGCGCTGCGGCGTATGGATTCCGGGTCAACGCGCTTCGCGCGTGTCCCGGAATGACGGGTCAATCCCCCACTTCCAAATCCTCCGGCTTGGGCGTCGCATCGCGCGCCGACGCCGGCTTCGTGTGCCTTTCACGCACTGCCGGCGCCCAGGGCCGGTCATAGCCGGGGGGGCGCGCGAACGTCTCCATGAAGCGCTGACCGTCCCACCGCAGTGCCACCGCGCCGTGCGCGCGCCAGACCTTGCGGTCGACCAGGGTGGCGGCGCAGGGCCGTTGCGCAACTCGCGCGGTCGCCACCACGGTCGCGCGGGCGCAATCCTCCTCGAACCCTTCAAGCTTGAACACCATCGAGGCCAGCCGCCCGTCCTTGAGGTGCCCGATGCAGCCGACCGCGTCGCAGGCGACGCCCTTTTGCAGGCTCTTGTCTTTCGCATCGCGCGGGTCGCCGTCGGCCGCCAGCCATTCCTTGATGGCGAAGGTGTCGCGCGCGCTCGCCAGCACCGACAACCGCCCGTCTGCCCCGCGAATGACGGCGGCGCGGCCGTCGCCCGCGACCAGCATGTCGGGCTGCGGCGTCGTCACCGCCCACAGCGCGGCGGCCAGCAGCAGCGCCGCGCCGGCAAAGCGCAGCGGCGTGCGCAGCAGGCACAGCGCGAGCAAGCCGGCGGTCGCCAGCAAGAGCGGCCCGGTGCCGAAGGCATGGATATGTCCGACCGCGCCCGGCAGGCTCGTGACCCACTGCGCCACGCCGATCATCCAGTCGATGCCGGTGCCCATCAACCGCCAGAATGGCGCGTCGAAGCCGAACGGCAGCGTCAGCACGCCGAGAATGCCCATCGGCATCACCCAGGTCGAGACCACCGGCATGGCGAGCAGGTTGGCGAGCACGCCATAGGGCGCAACGCGGTGGAAATGAAAGGCGGCGTAAGGCGTGGTGGCAAGACCGGCGACCAGCGAGGCGAGAATGACGCTGCCGATCTCGCGCGCGCCCCACAGCGCCGCGCGCGTGTGCAGGGCCGTGTCAGCCTGCGCGCGCCAAAACACCCCGCTGGCCAGCCCGTATTGATAGGCCGCGATCAGCGCCAGCGTCGCGGCAAACGACATCTGGAAGCTGGGCGTGACGATCGCCTGCGGCGTCAACAGCAGCACGCCGAGGGCGGCGACCGTCAGCGTGCGGAAGGTGAGCGCCGGCCGGTCGGCCATGACGCCGATCAGCACGATGGCGATCATGATGAAGGAGCGCTGCGTCGAGATGCCGGCGCCCGACAGCACCAGATAGAAGGTCGCGGCCAGCAACGCCGCCGCCGCCGCCCATTTCTTGATCGGCCGGCGCACCGCCAGCGCGGGACTGAGCGCGAGCAGCGCGCGCACGAAGAAGAAAGCGATGCCGGCGACCACCGCCATGTGGAAGCCGGAGATCGCCAGCACGTGCGCCAGGCTCGAAATATAGAAGGCGTTGGCGACATGTTCCGATATGGCGCTGCGCTTGCCGGTGATCAGCGCCGACGCAATCGAGCCGCGGTCGCCCGCCAGCACGGCGTGAATACGGACATTGATCGCCTCGCGCATCGCATCGATCGCCGCTGCCGAGCGCAGCCAAAGGCCGGGCGCATGCGGCGGTTTGGCCTGCGCGATCTTGCCGAGCACGAAGCCGGACGCGCCGATTGCCTGGAAGTACAAATCGCGCGCGAAATCGTAACCGCCGGGCGAAAGCGGCTGCAGCGGCGGCGCCAAATGCGCCTTGAACGAAACGAAGTCGGCAACCGCCGGCGCGCTCCCTTTGCGCACCGCCACGCGCACGCGTTCCGGTTTTACGCGCAGGCGCGGCGCATCGAAACGCGCGACGCGCACCACGATGCGGTCGGAGCGCGCGCGCTCCTCACGCCCCTCCACGAAGCCTTCGACGTGCGCGTTCCAGGTGGCATACGCCAGCACGGGGTGCGCGATGCGCATCGTTTTCAGCGTGGCGGTGGCAAAGCCCGCCGCCACGCCCGCCAAGGCCAGCGCCAGCGCAAAGCCGATCGGCCGGCGGCGCGCAAGGAAGCACAGCGCGAGGCTCAAGGTGAGCGCGGTGAGCGCCGCCCACCAGGCGGGCTCCCGTTGCGCGGCGAAATAGCCGACGATGCCGAAGCCGTAGGCGACCGCCAGCCAGGGCAGCAAGCGGCCGGGCGCGACCTCGGCCGCGAGCCATTGCGACAGCGCCCGCGAAAGGCGGTCGGCCGGGACACTCAGCCAATCCGGCAGCAGCAGGCCCGCGCGCCGGCGCGCGGCATCGAGCTCCGCCGCCCAAACCTTGGCGCGCGATCGGCTGCGCTCTTGCTCGGCCATGACGGTCCCCACGCCGCAGGCGAAGGGGCCATGCTAGGGCGCCCACCGGTTGTGGCTAGGAGAACGGTTGTGAACGCCGAGCGTTTCAGATTCCGATTGTGCGACGATCCCGGGCCTGCAGTGCACCGTTCACTTCGTTCACGCCGCACTGCGCCTGGGACAGGTCGCGCGTCATTGCAAAACCTGTGGCCAGGAATCGGGTGGCTGCGCCGCGCCGCTTGGCTTAAAGCGGCCAATTATCTGCCTCGCAGCGCGCACCTCATCCCGATCATGCCAATGCCAAGCCCTATCGCGAGCAAGAGCTATGGGACCGTCAGCGCCGAGCGGCGGACGGAAATGAGCGGCTTGGAATTCGTGCAAGGTCTCGTCGATGGGACCCTTCCGCTCAATACGATAGCGCGGACGCTAGGCTATGACATCGTTGAAGCGGCCAGCGGCCGCGTCGTGATTGCGGCAGAACCGAGTGACGCCTTGCTCAATCCGGCCGGCACGGTGCACGGCGGTTTTAGCGCCACGCTGCTCGATAGCTGCATGGGGCTCGCCATCCAATCAACGCTGGAGAAGGGCGTCGACCAGACCACGCTCGAATTCAAGATCTCGCTGCTGCGCCCCATCACACCGGAGACCGGGCCGATCAAGGCAGAGGGCCTGGTGTTGAGCCGCGGCCGGCGCGTCGGCACCGCCGAAGGTCGTCTTACGGATGGCACCGGCCGCCTACTCGCCCATGGCACGACCACGTGTTTGATTTTTCAGCGCTAGCGCATGATCCCGAAAAGTGGGAACCGGTTTTCGGATAAGATCATGTGCAAACAAAATGTTAGGAAGGCCCAGTGATTCAATCTAACCGGATTGGACTCTAGCGACGCCGCCGCTCCACCTTCACTCCGCCGCCAAGGCCGGCCGCTCGGCCGCGAGGCATCGGACTTCCTCGGAGCGGATCTTCAGCATGTAGCGCAGCCCCTCCGGCTCATAGGAGGTGTCCACGCTCTGGCAGAAATTCTGGGCGAAGGCGCCCAACAGCATGCTGCCGAAACCGGCATGGCCTTTCGGCCGCCCTGCCGGCGCCTGGCGCTCCTGCCAGACAAAGGTGAGCATCGCGCCGTCCCAGGTCAGGCGGACGCCGACGCGGCCTTGCGGAACCGACAGCGCGCCGTGTTTCAAAGCGTTGGTCAGCAGCTCGTGGACGATCAGCGAGAAATTCTGCGTCATCTTCGGACTGAGCACCACGTCCGCGCTGCCGCTGAGATCGAAGCGCGGCTGGAAGCCGCGGATTTCCGTCTTGATCAGGTCCATGAGCGGAACGCCCTCGCCCATCGAATCCGTGATCGCGCGGTTCGCCACCGCCATCGACTGCAGGCGCTCCACGAGGCACTCGCGCAATTCGCCGGCGTCCACCGATCCGCTCGCCGGAATGCTGAAGCGAATGATGCCCTGGATCACCATGAAGATGTTTTGGATGCGGTGATGCAACTCGCTGGCGATGACGAACTGGTGCTGCGTCGCCAGTTTTTCCTGCTCCGCGTTCGTCAACAAGATGTCCAGGGTGTGATTGATCAGCACGATCAGCAGGACGCAGACCGTCGCATCGAACGCATAGGCGCCCAACGCCACCCAATGAAAACTCGGAATGAACAGGCCGAACTGCGAGGCGCCGGCGAGCACCGCGGAGAAGAGCCCAGGCGCCAGCCCGCCGACCAGCGTCGCCACGATGACGGCGGGATAGATGGTGAGGAACGGCGCGTCGGCGAATTGATCGTGCAACAGGTATTGCAACGCGGACGCGAAGCCGACGGCCAGGATCGCGACGCCGTAACCGAGGACGGGATACTCGCGCAGCCGCCGCAGCACGAGCACGATGCCGATGAGCACCGACTCACGTCGATTAGTAAGGCCCGGATTCATGTGCCACCAAGCCCGGCATTTTCAGCGATCGGTTCGGAATGCAAGGAACGCGGACTCGAATACAAGACAAACATACCGCCCCGTTGAGGTCCTGCAATACCAATATCGCTGTTAAAGCGACGCTAACGGCTTGCGCGAATTGCCGATGGAACTCGGAGATAGAACATTCCGCGCGGCGAAAGACCATTGCCGCTTCACGACGCCTGACTGCTTTCATTCAAAACGAACGCTTCGCGTAGGCCATTCGTTAACGGCGCCGGCACGCGCCGCTACCCTTTTACCGCATCGGCACTGGGCCTAGCCCGCCGCCTTCTCCTTTGCCACGTCCTTGGCGAACGTATCGCGCAGGCCGATGGTGCGGTTGAACACCGGTTTGCCGGGCGCGGAGTCGGGATCGCGGCAGAAATAGCCTTGCCGCTCGAATTGCACCGGCGCCGGGCTGTTGCCTTCGGTGAGCGCCGGCTCGACGCGCGCCTCGCTTAAAGTCTCCAGCGATTGCGGATTGAGGTCGGCGGCGAAATTTGCCGCATCCGGCTCAGGCGCCGCGAATAGCGGATTATAGAGCCGCACCTCGGCGGGCACCGCATGCGCCGCCGAAACCCAATGGATGGTCGCCTTCACCTTGCGGCCGTCGGGCGCGTTGCCGCCCTTGGTCGCGGGATCGTAGGTGCAGCGCAGCTCGGTCACTTCGCCTTGCGCGTTCTTCTTTACCTCGCGGCAGGTGACAAAGTACGCATAGCGCAAACGCACTTCGCGGCCCGGCGCGAGGCGAAAGAACTTTTTCGGCGGGTCCTCCATGAAGTCTTCCCGCTCGATAAAGAGCTCGCGGCCGAATTTGATCTTGCGCGCGCCGGCGGAAGCATCGTCGGGATGGTTGGCGGCCTCCAGCTCCTCCACCTGCCCTTCCGGATAATTCTCGATCACCACTTTCAAGGGACGCAGCACCGCCATGCGCCGCAGCGCCGATCTGTTGAGCGCCTCGCGCACGCAGAATTCGAACATGCCGACATCGACCGTGCTGTTGGCCTTGGCGACGCCGATGCGCTTGACGAAATCGCGGATCGCCTCCGGTGGCACCCCGCGCCGGCGCAAGCCGGCAAGCGTCGGCATGCGCGGATCGTCCCAACCGTTCACGTGCCCGTCGCGCACCAGCAATGTCAGCACGCGCTTCGACAGGACCGTGTAAGTGAGGTTCAGCCGCGCGAACTCGTATTGCCGCGGCCGCGACGGCACCGGCAGGTTCTCGACGAACCAGTCGTAGAGCGGCCGGTGATCCTCGAACTCCAACGTACAGACCGAATGCGTCACGCCCTCGATGGCGTCGGACTGGCCGTGCGCGTAGTCGTAGCTCGGATAGATCTTCCAGGTCGTGCCGGTGCGCGGGTGCGCGGCGTGCAGGATGCGGTACATCACCGGGTCGCGCAGGTTGATGTTGCCTGAGCTCATGTCGATCTTGGCGCGCAGCACGCACGCGCCGTTGTCGAACTCGCCGGCGCGCATGCGGCGGAACAGGTCGAGGTTTTCCTCCACCGAGCGGTCGCGGAACGGGCTGTTCTTGCCCGGCTCGGTCAAGGTGCCGCGGCTCTCGCGCATCGCGTCCGGGCTCTGGTCGTCGACATACGCTTTGCCGGCGCGAATCAGATGCTCGGCCCAGTCATAGAGCCGCTCGAAATAGTCGGAGGCGTGATAGAGGTGCTTGCCCCAGTCGAAGCCCAGCCAGCGCACGTCGGCCTCGATGGCGTCGATGAAGGCCTGCTCCTCCTTGACCGGATTGGTGTCGTCGAAGCGCAAGTGGCAGCGGCCGCCGAATTCCTGCGCCAGGCCGAAGTTCAGGCAGATCGACTTGGCGTGCCCGATGTGCAGATAGCCGTTCGGCTCGGGCGGAAAGCGGGTGACCACCTCCTTGACCCGCCCGGCCGCAAGGTCGCCGGCGACGATGTCGCGGATGAAGTCGCGCCCGGCCTCGCCTGCCGCCGTCCCGCCTGCCTTGTCGTCGCTCGCCATGCGTCCTCGTCTTGCCTGCCCGCCCGGGACCCGGGCGGCCTATGCCACGATGCCGGGCCCGGCTCAATGGCATTTGCACTCTCGCCTTTGCCCGCAACTGTGCTAGACGGCTCGCGATGACCGAGCCCGTCGTCACCCGTTTTGCGCCTTCGCCCACCGGCTTCCTGCATATCGGCGGCGGGCGCACCGCGCTGTTCAACTGGCTTTACGCGCGCCATCTCGGCGGCAAGATGCTGCTGCGCATCGAGGACACCGACCGCGAGCGCTCGACCGCCGCGGCCATCGCCGCCATCATCGACGGCCTCACCTGGCTCGGCCTCGCCTGGGACGGCGAGATCGTGTTCCAGCATACGCGCGCCGCCCGCCACCGCGCGGTGGCCGAGGAACTGCTCGCCGCCGGCCGCGCCTATCGCTGCTATGCGACGCCCGAGGAGCTTACCGCCATGCGCGAAGCGGCCCGCCGCGAGGGCCGCTCCCGGCTCTATGACGGGCGCTGGCGCAACCGCGACCCGGCCGAGGCCCCGCCCGGCGTCAAGCCGGTGATCCGCCTCAAGGCGCCGGAGACCGGCGAGACCGCGATCGAGGACGCAGTGCAAGGCCGCGTCACCTGGCAGAACGCCGATCTCGACGACCTGGTGCTGCTGCGCTCCGACGGCAGCCCCACCTACATGCTGGCGGTGGTGGTGGACGACCACGACATGGCCGTCACCCACGTCATCCGCGGCGACGACCATCTCACCAACGCCGCGCGCCAGAAGCACATCTACGACGCGCTCGGCTGGGCGGTGCCGCACTTCGCGCATATCCCGCTCATCCACGGGCCGGACGGCTCCAAGCTGTCGAAGCGCCACGGCGCGCTCGGCGTCGATGCCTACCGCGCCATGGGCTATCTGCCGGCCGCCATGCGCAACTATCTGGTGCGGCTCGGCTGGGCGCATGGCGACCAGGAGATCTTCTCGACCGAGGAGATGATCGCCGCCTTCGATCTCGGCGCGATCGGCCGCTCGCCGGCGCGTTTCGATTTCGCCAAGCTGGAAAGCCTCAACGGCCATTACATCCGCCAGAGCGCCGACGCCGAGCTGGTCGGCGCGCTGGAAACCCTGCTGCCGCACATCGCCGGCGGAGAGGAACTCGCCGCCAAGATGACGCCGACGTTGCGCGAGACCCTGATCGCGGCCATGCCCGGCCTGAAGGAGCGCGCCAAGACTTTGGTCGAGCTGTTCGAAGCCTCGCGTTTCCTGTGGGCGAGCCGCCCGCTCGCGCTCGACGACAAGGCCAGCGCCCTGCTCACCGGCGAGGCCAGGGGCGTGCTGGCGGCGCTGCTGCCGGAACTCGAGCGCGTGCCGCAATGGAACGCGGCCGACGTGGAAGCCGTGGTGCGCCCCTTTGCCGAGCGCGCCGGCATGAAACTCGGCGCCGTGGCGCAGCCCCTGCGCGCGGCGCTCACCGGGCGGACCACCTCGCCGCCGATCTTCGACGTGCTGGCCGTGCTCGGCCGCGAGGAAAGCCTGGGCCGCCTGCGCGACCAGACCGCGAGCCTGCCGGCGGCTTGAAACTCTTTCGCTTTTTCCCCCGCGAAATCGCCCGAGAGCCTGCCTATATAGCGGGCAGCCGCAAGAATCCGCGTCTTGGACCGCTGTCTTGCAGCGCACAGGTGGATGAGCTAGGCAAAATGGGCAGGGCGCGCCGATGAAACCTTGTGCGCGGCCCCGCGCTGCCCTTGCTATCAGCTAGTTTCGCCCCGCACCGCTCGCCGCTCATTCGAGGGTTTGCCCATGGATGCCAAATCGAATGCCAAATCGGATGCCAAAACCGACAAGAAGCCCGAGACCAAGACCGCCACGCTGACCGTCGGCAACCAGAACTGGGACCTCTCCGTCCATCCGGGCACCATCGGCCCGGACGTGATCGACATCGCCAAGCTGTACGGCGAGACCGGGATGTTCACCTACGACCCGGGTTTCACCTCGACGGCAAGCTGCGAGTCCCAGATCACCTATATCGACGGCGACCAGGGCGTGCTGCTCTACCGCGGCTATCCGATCGAGCAGCTGGCCGAGCACGGCGATTTCCTGGAGACCTGCTACCTGCTGCTCTACGGCGAACTGCCGACGCCGGCGCAGAAGGCCGATTTCGATTACCGCGTCACCCAGCACACCATGGTGCACGAGCAGATGATGCGGTTCTTTCAAGGCTTCCGCCGCGACGCCCATCCGATGGCGGTGATGGTCGGCTCGGTCGGCGCGCTCTCGGCGTTCTATCACGACTCGACCGACATTTCCGATCCGCACCAGCGCATGGTGGCTTCGATCCGCATGATCGCCAAGGTGCCGACGCTCGCCGCCCTTGCCTACAAATATTCGGTCGGCCAGCCGTTCATGTATCCGAAGAACGATCTCGACTACGCCTCCAACTTCCTGCACATGTGCTTTGCGGTGCCGTGCGCGGAGTACAAGCCGAACCCGGTGCTGGCGCGCGCCATGGACCGCATCTTCATCCTGCACGCCGACCACGAGCAGAACGCCTCGACCTCGACCGTGCGGCTGGCCGGCTCCTCCGGCGCCAACCCGTTCGCCTGCATCGCGGCCGGCTGCGCCTGTCTGTGGGGGCCCGCGCACGGCGGCGCCAACGAGGCCGCGCTCAACATGCTGCGCGAGATCGGCTCGGTCGACCGCATTCCGGAATTCGTCAAGCGCGCGAAGGACAAGAACGACTCTTACCGCCTGATGGGCTTCGGCCACCGCGTCTACAAGCACTACGACCCGCGCGCCAAGATCATGCAGAAGACCTGCCACGAGGTCTTGACCGAGCTCGGCATCAAGGACGATCCGCTGCTCGACGTCGCCATGGAGCTGGAGAAGGTCGCGCTCAGCGACGAGTATTTCATCGAGAAGAAGCTTTATCCCAACATCGACTTCTATTCCGGCATCACGCTGAAGGCGATGGGCTTCCCGACCAGCATGTTCACCGTGCTGTTTGCGGTCGCGCGCACCGTCGGCTGGATCGCGCAGTGGAAGGAGATGATCGAGGACCCGCGCCAGAAGATCGGCCGCCCGCGCCAGCTCTACACCGGCGCGACGCAACGGGACTACGTGCCGATTTCAAGAAGGAAGTAGGCTCCACCGATCATCGACCTCGGTAGAAAAGTCGGTGACGTCGACGGAGAAAAGCACGCCCTTGGTTTTGAGCCGAGGGTTTCGCTGTACTAATCACGCCGTTTTAGCCGTCTGTCTGCGTCCCTTTCTCTCTTGCTTAGATGTACGACGGACTAGTCGTGCCCGGACGGGAACCGGCCTGCGACGAACTGTGCGCGGCGTTTCATCCCATGTCCTGCCATCGAGTTTCCGACCAAAAGCTTTCTTGTTTACGCCGCCCCATTGCTTGAAATGAAACGCAATCCCTCTTTCGACGCAAACGTCTCTAATATTCCTAACCCATTCGGCCTTCACAGGCCTCGCTCCCGGACCACTTTCACCGCCGACAATGATCCAATCAACACCGGCAAGATCATCCGGCTCGACTGGTCCAAGCAATGGCTCGAGACTCAAGAAGCGCACCTGGGCGTTTGTCTGTCTAAGATCATCGACGCGACCCCAAAACTCCTGACTTTCTACACTGACTCCCATCCAAATGTTGGCGGGCCAAGCCAATTTTGGACTTAGTTGCATTAAGCGCTCAGAGCGTTTCGTCAGAATTTGATACGTGTGCTGAGGTGTTTCTTCGATCACAGCGAAGACCCGCCGAATGAATTCCAACGGAACTGCTTCGTGAAACAAGTCCGACATGCTATTTACGAATATCAATCGTCCTTTTGACCACGATTTTGGAATCTCAAGCGACCGCTCGTCGAGATTAATTTTCCCAGTCCATTTAGCTCTTCCGCCCGATATTCTAGTAGTGTTGATGTATTTTGCTTGACCCATAGCTTCCAGCCGGTGTGCCATCCTCATTGCATAGCAATTGGTGCAGCCGGGCGACAAAATTGAACACCCTGAAATAGGATTCCAAGTTGCTTCGGTCCATTCGATCGAAGAGCCGATAGCCATCTAACTTCCTCCATCTTTGGATGGAAATTTCACTGACACATGGTCCGCGAACGTACCGGCTTTACGAGTTACTGGATGTACTGCGATTTGCTTGCTTGCTTCTAATGCCAACAAGGCATCTTTGTAATTCTTCTTAACAAAGGGCGTATCTATGTGGTGTTCATTGTAAATCTCGATCATCGACATTGTTCGCCCTGCAAATCTATCCGGAAGCTCTTCAATAAGTCGCTCCAGAGGCCGCTGAAGGGAAAATAGCAAGGGTGTGTTTGCATCTGCCGGTGAATATTCGAGCGAGGGCACTCCTTGATCGTGCGTGGAACTTTCCTTCGCCATTATCTCCTTCATAATTTCGTATCCTCTTACGTGTTTGGATACGAAGATGAGATGATGGGTGCTTCTCGTCCCAGCTGCGTTTCTGAACCGAAACGGCAGCACGTACTTGCCGCCAAGCTCTTTAATGGCCTCCGCGATGTTTTCAAGAATGATCGCTTCCCGTTGGGCAGGGGTCTTATCTTTTATAATTTCTCTAATCTTAGCGGCGCGCTCGGTGCCGAAAAGTGAATCTATATGTTCTTCTACCAACTCGTTCGAAATTCCAGCGTTGATGCGATTGTAGTTGAAAAAGAAAACGCAATCGCATCCCCAATCTTTGATGGCACCTTGTACTAGTCCGAGAGAAAGCCCTTTGTAGCCGAAAGGATCGATAAAAGAGAAAGTCGGAACGAGACTCACTGACTGAAGATTAGCAGCAATGGACTCCCCTACATTGCCGGTTTGAATATCCGGCTTGTATTTGAGAGTCTCAATTCCAGTCAGTTTAGCAATTTCGCTCTCTAGGTTTTTTGCATGCTCTGGGTCTTCGTCATTAAAATACGTGACCAACGAGTTACGCAAAGCCGGTTCGGCGATAGCCCTTTCGAGTACCATTAGCGGGGTGGAGGCAGACCCATCTTTGTAGCGTCCCGGGCCCGCAAATAAGTCGATATAGCCAATTCGCGCTGATCTTGACCTCGGTGCCATAATTTTGGCCCAGACATAGAAATATTTACTGACAATTCGCGCTTTAACCTCGGATTGGTCCTCGCGCTCGTCGAAAAACTTGTTTGCCATCGGGTCGCCCGTCGCAGCTGATGCACGGTCTGCGTGCATTACATGGTCCTTTCTTATTTGGGAAGCATACAGAACAAATAGAGAACGTGGTAAGAAGTCAAGGCCATTGCATACGCTTCGCCGCCAGCACATCCTAGGACCACAATCACATTCCCGTGATCGCCCCAGGAATTTATCCCCGCCCCCTCATCCAGGCTTATATTCCCCATGCCCGATCCCCATGAGGGGCACGAACCGGTTGCGCCGGCTCGTGGGGAGCGGGCCGGCGCCCGCGGGCGTGGTCTCGCAAACCACGCACTCGGGCGGCGCCGGGGCTCCGCCCGGGGGCACTACGACCCCCCGCGAGGAGCTCGCTGACGGTGGATCGCTCCCCGGTTGGAGCGGACCACGGGCAAAGCGCGGCCCGGCGCCGTGAAAGACGCTGGACGGCGCGCCGAAAGGCGCCGCGTCTCTCCGACAACGAGAGGCGCGCACTGAAAGGACAGGCTGCGCCTGACGGCGCGCCGTCCCCCTCGTGCTTTTTGCACGGGGCCCTACCCCGCCCCGGGGGCAAACGGGGAGCATGCCTCGGGCGCATTTCGCGCCGCGAGAGCGAAGGAGCCTGCCTGAAATGCAAAACGCCCCGCGCCCGCGCGCAACGCTTCGGCCCGCGCGATCGGCTATGCTGGGCGCCGGCGATAAACCGCGCGAGCCTCGTCATGTCCGCCCCCGCAGCAACCGACCCGGCCGAGCAGCACGGCGAGACCTCGCTTCGTTATCACGGCTGGCGCGTCGTCGCGTTCTGCTTCGCGATGGCGATCTTCAGCTGGTGCTTCGGCTTCTACGGCCAGGGCGTCTATCTCGCCGAGCTGCGCCGCCTCACCGGCTGGGACACCGCGGTGATCTCGCTCGCCAGCACGGCCTATTACCTGATGAGTTCCGTGCTGGTGGTTTTCGTCAGCGACGCCATCGCGCGTTTCGGCCCGCGCTTCTTTCTGCTTTTCGGCATCGCCTGCTTTGCGGTGGCGGGCGCCGCGCTCGGCTGGGTGCATGCGGTCTGGCAGCTTTACCTCGCCTATCTGGTGATGGCGTTCGGCTGGGCCTCCATGGGGCTTGCCACCATCAGCACGCTGATCGGCGCCTGGTTTCACGAACGGCGCGGGCTGGCGATCAGCCTTGCGCTCAATGGCGCGAGCCTCGGCGGCATGATCGGCGCGCCGCTGTTGCTGTTTGCCAGCGATTGGCTCGGCTTCCGCGCGGCCTCCCCGCTCGCCGCGCTGCTGATGATCGTCGTTCTGGTGCCCATGGTGCTGGCCTGGATCGCGCCCGGCCCGCTGCCGGTTGCGCACGCGAGCGGGGCGAGCCGCTCCCCATGGACGCGCGGGCGCGCGCTGCGCACCCCGCGCTTCTGGACGGTCAGCGCGCCGTTTGCGCTTGGGCTCCTGGCCCAGGTCGGTTTCCTCGTCCATTTGATCGCGCTGTTGACGCCGCGCATCGGCCATCCGCTCGCCGGCGCTGCGCTCTCCATGACCTCGGCCGCCGCCGTGGTCGGGCGCGTGGGGCTCGGCTTTTTCATCGACCGCATCGATCAGCGCCTGGCCAGCGCCGGCTGTTTCCTGTCGCAGGCGGCGGCCCTGGCGGTCGCCGCCAATGCGCGGGATCCGGCCGTGCTGCTCACCTGCGCCGTGGTCTTCGGGCTGTCGGTCGGCAATCTCATCACGCTGCCGGCCTTGATCATCCAGCGCGAATTCGAGCCCGCCGCCTTCGCCATGCTGGTGGCGTTCGTGACCGCGATCGCGCAATTCACCTATTCGTTCGGTCCCGGCCTGCTCGGCCTGCTGCGCGATTATTCCGGCGGCTATGCGCTGCCGGTGTTCGCCTGCGCCGCGCTGGATGTGGCGGCCGCCGTCATCGTGCTGCTGCGCGGTGGAGCGGCGCGGCAAGGTGGTAGCGAATGAGCTTTAGGCCGGGCTCAGGCGTGGCCGGCGGTCTTGATCCGGTCCGCGCCGTGGCCGGCGTTCCCCTGGCGCGCCTTGGCGCCGTCATAGGCCCAGGTGAGATAGATGCCGCCCCAGGTGAAGCCGCCGCCGAAGGCCGCCATCAGCACGCGGTCGCCGGCTTTCAGTTTCTGCTCGTAGTCCCACAGGCACAGCGGAATGGTCGGCGTCGTCGTGTTGCCGAACTTGTGGATGGTGAACATGATCTTCTCGAACGGCAGCTTGAGCCGCTCGGCCGTCGTCGCGATGATGCGGCGGTTGGCCTGGTGCGGCACCACCCAGTCGATCATTTCGGGGGCGAGATTGTTGCGCGCCATGATATCGCGCGTCACCTCGTACATGCCGGCGACCGCGTGCTTATAGACCTGCGCGCCTTCTTGGTGGATGTAGTGCAGGCGCTTGGCGACGGTCTCCGCGGTCGGCGGCATGCGGCTGCCGCCGGCCTTCTGGTGCAGATATTTCCAGCCGGCGCCGTCCGAGCGCATGATCGTGTCCATGATGCCGTAGTCGGCATTCGGCTCCACCATCACGGCGGCGGCGCCGTCGCCGAACAGCACGCAGGTCGCCCGGTCCGTGTAGTCGACGATGGCCGACATCTTGTCGGCCGCCACCACCACGATCTTCTTGTAGGTGCCGGCGGCGATGAACTGCTGGGCGACCGTCAGCGCGAAGATGAAGCCCGAGCAAGCCGCCTGCACGTCGAACGAGCCGACATTGCGGATGCCGGTCATGTCGCAGATCAGGTTGGCGGTACAGGGGTGCATCATGTCCGGCGTGGTGGTGGCGCAGATCAGCAGTTCCACCTCTTCCGGCTTTGTGCCGGTCTTGGCCAACAGGCCGCGCACGGCTTCCGCGCCCATATGCGAGGAGCCGAGCCCCTGCCCCTTGAGGATGTGCCGTTCCTTGATGCCGGTGCGCTCCATGATCCACTCGTCGGAAGTGTCGACCATGCGCGCGAGATCGGCGTTGGTCAGCACATCCGGCGGCAAATAGCCGTGGACACCGGTAATGGCGGCGCGGGTGGCAAAACTCACGAGGCGGGTCCCCCCAGCTTGCGGCCGGTCAAATCGGCCGTCAGGCCGGGTATAGGGTCATCTTACGCGGTGGAATGCGCCGACGCTATGGCTTCCCGGGCCGATTGCCGCCCCGGCGGGCACAATCGAGCACAATGGTTGCCGCCTGCTCGCTCGGGACCGCCTCGCCCAGGCCCATCAGGCGGTCGAGCCGGGCAAAAGCCTCGATCTGGCGCCGCCGCTCGGGGGTGTCGGCCAGCAGCGGCAGCAGCGCCTGCGACAATTTATCGGCCGTGCAATCCCGCTGCAGGAATTCCGGCACCACGTTCTCGCCCAGCACCAGATTGGCCAGGATGGCGCTGGGGGCGGTGATCAGCAGCCGGCCGACCGCCTCTTCCACCAGCGGCACCTTGTAGGCCGCCGCCATGGGCACGCCGGCGAGCGCCAGTTCCAGCGTCGAGGTGCCCGATTTGGCGAGCGCTGCCCGCGCGTTGCGGAAGGCGGCGTTTTTGTCCTCCGGCGCGGTCACAATGTGCACCGGCAGCCGCCAGTCGGCGACCGCCGCCTCCACCCGCTCGGCGAGGCGCGCGACCGCCGGCACCACCACCTCGAGCGCGCCGATACGGTCGGCGACGCGCGAGACCGCATCGCCGAAAATCCCCGCCATGCGCCGGAGCTCCCCGCTGCGGCTGCCTGGCAGCACCAAGAGCAGCGGCGGATCGGACATGCGCCTGCGCGCTTCCTGCGCGTTCGGGCGCAGCGCGCTTATTTGTTCGCCGAGCGGATGGCCGACGAACGTCGTGGGCGGCCCGCCGAGCCGTTGCATGACCGCCGGCTCGAACGGCAGCAGCGCCAGCACATGATCGACGTAAGGCCGCATGGCGCGCGCCCGCCCCGGCCGCCAGGCCCACACACTCGGGCACACATAGTCGACGATCGGGATCTGCGGCGCCCGCGCCCGCACCTTGCGCGCCACGCGGTGGGTGAACTCGGGGCTGTCGATAATCACCAGCACATCGGGATTGGCGGCCACGACCGCGTCGGCGGTTTCACGGATGCGGCCGAGGATTTTCGGCAGGCGCGCCGGAATGGTGGCAAAGCCCATGATCGCCAGCTCGCCGAGCGGAAACGGACTGGCCACGCCCTCTTGCGCCATATGCGCGCCACCGACGCCCGAAAAGCGCGCCTGGCCTTGCGTGTGCTTGCGGATCGCGGCGATCAGCGCGGCGCCCAGCCGGTCGCCCAACTCCTCACCCGCCACCAGGAAGACATGCGGGCCCGGCGGGCCGCTCTCCCCCGCACCGCCGCTCATCGTCCCGTTCCGGCGTCAACGCCGACAACGAACAGTCCGGCTTTGTCGGCGGCCGCGACCAGCGCTTCCGGTTCGGCAATGATCGTTTCACCGGCGGCTACGGCGATGCCGGCAAGTCCGGCGCCCCCCGCCCCCGCCACCGTCTTCGGTCCGAGCGAGGGCAGATCGAAGCGCCGGTCTTGTGCGGGCTTTGGTGCCTTGACCAGCACGCCGGCGCCTTTGGGCGCCTTGATGCGTCCGCTGGCGCGCAGATCGGCGACGCGCGCCAGCATCGCGTCGGTGCCTTCCGCCGCCTCCACCGCCAGCACGTGCTTGTTCGCCACGACCACCGCCTGGCCGATGTCGAAGGGCCCGGCCGCGCGCAAATACGCAAAGCCGAGTGCCATGTCGGCCAAGTCGCGCGCGCAAGGCTCGGCGCGCGCGAGCCTGCCTTGCGGCGCCAAAATCTCCGGCGCGACCTCGTGGGCGCCGAGCATGCGGAAGCCGCGCCCCTCGATCACGCGGGCGACACTCGACAACAGATGGTCGTCTCCGCCGCGGAAGGCGCGCGCCACCTGCCGCAGCGCCGTCAGCGTGAAGAAGTCGGGCCGCAGCTGCCAGAACGCCGGCCGCACCACCGAGCCCAGACATACGATATCGCGGCAACCCTGCGCGCGCGCAATGCGCGCGACCGTGCCGAATTGGCCGAGGTGCACCCAGGTATGCTCGCGTCCGGCGAAGTCCTTCGGATCGGCAAAGCCGCGCAGCGCAAACAGCAGCACCTTGCGCCCGCGCGCGGCAACCGAATCCGCCACCGCCAGGGGCAGGCTGCCGCCGCCGCAGATCAGCGCGAGCGGGCCTTGCGCGTTGACGGCCTCGGCGGCGCTCATCGGCTTATTCCTCGTCACCCTCGTTGCGTTTGACCGCCATGGTGAGCGGACGCTTGCCGGCGCGGATGAAGTCGATCACCTTGCGCACGCGCGCATCGGCGCCGAATTCGCGCTCGACCGTCTCGACGCGCGCGCCGAATTCACCCGGACCGAAGAACAGCGATTGGTAAGCGCGCCGCAAAACGAGGATGTCGGCCTTCGATACCCCGGCACGCCGCATGCCGACGACGTTGAGCCCGACCAAATTCGCGAGCGCACCATGCGCCATGCCCCAGGGGATGATGTCGGCGCGGATGCCGCTGAGTCCGACGATCATGGCGCCTTCGCCGATACGCACGAACTGGCGCACCGCCGCGCCGCCGCCAAACACCACATTGTCGCCCACGCTGACGTGCCCGCCCAGCACCGCATTATTGGCGAACACCACGTTGTTGCCGACCTGGCAATCGTGCGCAACGTGGGAATTGACCATAAAGAAGCATTTGTCGCCGACGATCGTTTCGCCGCGATCGCCCTCGGTGCCGATGTTCATGGTGACGTGCTCGCGGATGTCGCAGTCGGCGCCGACCGCGAGCTTGGTCGGACCGCCGCGATAATGCACCGACTGCGGCGGACCGCCGAGCGACGCGAACGAGGCGATCGCCGTGCGCGGGCCGATGCTGGTATGTCCGGTTATGTTGACGTGGGAGGCGAGCCTGCAGTCGTCGCCCAGGGACACGTGCGGGCCGATCGTGCAATAGGGACCGATCGATACGTTCTTGCCGATCTCGGCCCCGGCGTCGATCCGCGCCGCGGGATCGATCTGACGCGCGCTCATGCGTCTGAAAGCATGGCGCCGACTTCGGCCTCGGCGACCGTCTGGCCGGCGACCTTCGCCTCGCCGCGGAACCACCACATGGTCTTGCGCTGGTTGATCTTGCGCATGTGGTACTCGACGGTGTCGCCCGGGCGAACGGGCTTGCGGAACTTCGCCTTGTCGATTGTCAGGAAAAACACCGACTTGCGCTTGAGGGACGGCACCGAGGCAATGCACAGCACGCCAGCCGTCTGCGCCATGCCCTCGATCATCAAGACGCCTGGAAAAACCGGATTGCCGGGGAAGTGTCCCTGGAAATGCGGCTCGTTGACGGTCACGTTTTTGATGCCGACGCCGCTTTCGTCGCCGCGGATATCGACGACGCGGTCGACCATGAGAAACGGATAGCGATGCGGCAGCATTTCGAGCACCGTCGCGATGTCGGCCGCCTCCAGCGTTTTGACCGTTTCGTCCATGCCCTTACCGTCTCACTCGTCCCGCGCCGCTTCGCGGCCATCCTTGCCGCGCGCCAGACGCTCGAGGATCATCATCTCGCGGAACCACTGTTTCACCGGCTTGGCCGGCGTGCCACCCCAGCGGGCGCCGGCAGGCACGTCGCCGTGCACGACGCTGATCGCCGCAATCTGCGCTCCTTCCCCGATCGTCACGTTGTTATTTACGCCGACGCGGGCGCCGAGCACAACGTAGTCTTCAAGCGTCGAGGAGCCAGAAATCCCGGTTTGCGCCACCAGCACGCAATGCCTGCCGATGCTGACATTGTGGCCGACCTGGACGAGGTTGTCGATTTTGCTGCCCTCTCCGATCACGGTGTCGCGGATCGCGCCGCGGTCGACCGTCGACCCGGCGCCGATCTCCACGTCGTCCTGAATGATGACGCGCCCGACCTGGGGAATCTTGAGATGTCCCTGCGCTCCCATCACGAAACCGAAGCCATCCTGACCGATGCTGCAGCCGGGATGGATAATGACGCGATCGCCGATCAGCGCATTGCTGACGCTGGCGCCGGCGCCGATCGCGCAATCGCGGCCGATGCGGACGTCCGGTCCCACCACCGCCGTGGCGGCGATCACCGTGCCGGCGCCGATTTCGGCCCGCGGCCCGATCACGGCGCCCGGATCGACGGTCACGCCGCTTTCCAGCCGCGCGCTCGCATGCACATGGGCACCGGTATGCACCTGCGGCGCCTCGCCGGCGGAGAACAGCGACGACGGCCGCAGCGTATGCGGGAACAGCGCGCGCGCCGCCGTGACGAAAGCGCGGTAGGGCTCGCGCACGGCGAGAATCACCGCTCCCTCCGGCAAGAGATGCGCGAGCGCCGGCTTGGTCAGGCAGGCCCCGGCATGCGTGCCGGCTGCGGCGGCGGCAAACTTCTTGTTGTCGAAGAAGCAAAGATCGCGCGGCCCGGCGCGGTCGAGCGGCGCCACATCGACGATGCAGCGGCCCCTTTGCGCCGCGTTCGGCGCTTCGGCATCCACCAGAGCGGCAATCTCGCCGAGTGTCAGCCCGTCCGCGCGTCTCAGGAAAATGGGCTCGCTCATGCCTGTCAAAGACCGATCCGTTTCCGCCGGCTCAGCGCTGCTCCTCACGTCGCCACACTGCTTTTCGCACACCCGATTCCCGCGCCACATCGAATTCGCAACGGGCATGGTTTCGATCGCACTCGCGTGCCGCGCGGCCGGTCATGCCGCCAAGATCAGAACTTGGTGCCGCCGCTGAAGCGGAATATCTGGGTCCGGTCGCAAACCTCGGTACCACCGGCGGTGCTGCAATATTTTGTCATCGGATAAGCGAGGTCGAAGCGCAGCGGCCCAAGCGGCGAATCCCAGATTAGCCCGACGCCGACCGACGAGCGAATGTCCATTGGATCATCGAGGCCAACCAGTAAGTTCTGAACCGGCGATCCGGCCGGCGCCGAGCCGGATGTCGGCCCCTGGTAATCCCACACGTTGCCCGCGTCTACATAGGCAGCGAGCTTGATGCCGATTTCGCGCGGCAGGAAGTAAAGCGGGGTTTGGATCTCGGCGCTCGCACCCCAGTACAGGCTGCCGCCGAGCGCATCGTTCGTCGTCGAGGGGGTCAAATCGCGCGGCCCGATGCCGGACGGCGCAAAGCCGCGCACGAGATTGGGGCCCATGAAGAAGTGATCCAGCATGCGAAGGTCTTTGCCGCCCCAGCCGCTCACGTGACCTCCCTGCAGCTTGAGGACGCCGACGACGTCGGGGAGCACTTCGTAATAGTCGCGGAACTCGCCCGTAGTGCGGAAGAAGTTGACGTCGCCGCCGACGCCGGCAAGGTCATTCGTCACCTTGGCCAAGAGGCCGCTGGTCGGAGCATTCACATTGTCGAGCGTGTTGTAGGCCGTCGTGGCGCCGACCAGAGAAACGATGACCGGGCCATTTGCGAGCTCAAGCCGGGCAGGAAGCGATGCCGGCGTGCAAGTCACGCCGTTCGCCGCCGTGCTGCCGGCCGGCCAGCAGTTCAACTGATCCGGCAGCGAGATATCCTGGCGGTAAATCGAATAATACGGCTGTAGCGAAAGCTCTTCCGTGAGGGCAAAGCCCAGACGCAATTTGGTGCCCAGCGTATTCGAATTATATGAGACATAGCTCGTCGATTGGTTTTGCGAACCGAACACGTCGATGCCGCCGGCCATGCGGTAGCCGAGCAAATAGGGTTCCACGAAGCTCAAATTGAAGCCCTGGCTGTACTGGCCGTAGCTTACCGAGGCTTTGGCGAACTGGCCGCGTCCCATCAGGTTGCGGTCGGCGATGCTGACTTGCGAAATGAAGCCGTCGGCCGTGGAGTAGCCGCCGGAGACCGAGAACTCGCCGGTCGGTTTTTCCGTAACATCGACGTCGACGATCACCCGGTCCGGCGCCGAGCCGGGCTCATTGGTGATTTTGACCGTCTTGAAGTAGTTCAGGTTCTTCAGCCGACGCTCGGCGCGATCTATCAGGGCGCGGTTATAGGGATCGCCCTCTCCGATATCGAACTCGCGGCGGATTACATAATCGCGGGTGCGCGTATTACCCCGGATATTAATGCGCTCGATATAGGCGCGCGTGCCTTCGTTCACCACGAAAACAAGATTGACTATGTGTCTCTTAAAGTCGCGCGAACCACGGGGCTGCACGTTAGCGAAGGCGTAGCCGTTCCGAGCGGCTTCGATCGTCATCGACTCGACGCTCTTCTGCACCAGGTCGGCGTTGTAGATGTTGCCCGACTGAAGCTTGACCTCATTGCGCAAGATACTGGGATTGAGCGCGTGCACGTTCGAGATCACATCGACGGTGCCGACACGGTATTGCTTGCCCTCGTCGATGTTGAAAGTGATGATGAACCCCTTCTTAGCGGGATCGTATTCGCCAACCGCGGACACGATCCGGACGTCGGCGTAGCCGTGCTTGAGATAGAAGCGACGCAGCAGGTCGCGATCGGCTTCCACGCGGTCGGCATCGTAAATGTCGGTGGTCTGCAGAAAGGACAGCCAATTGGCCTCGGTGGTCTTGATCACCCGCTTGAGCCGGTTATCCCCGAATGCATGCGTTCCGACGAAGCGGATTTCCCGCACCACCGTCTTTTTGCCTTCGGTGATCTTGAACACCAGGTTGACCCGGTTGTTCGGCAACTCGATGATCTGCGGAATGACGGTGACGTCGTAATAGCCGGTGCGGTGATAGACCTGGATGATGCGCTGCACGTCGGCCTGCACGGTCGGCTTCGACAAGGTTCCGCGCGCCTTTGACTGCACCTCGGCTTCGAGCTGCTGATCCTTGGCCTTCTTGTTGCCTTCGAAAGCAACTTGGTTGATGACCGGGTTCTCCACCACGGATACGACGAGCCGGCCGCCGGCATGGCCGATGTGGACGTCGGAGAACAGCCCGGTCGAATAGAGCGCCTTGATGGCGTCATCGATCTCGGCGGGGCCGAGACGGCCGCCCGGCCCCGGATGGAAATAGGAGCGGATGGTGGCCGCTTCGACGCGCCGGTTTCCTTCCACCACGATGGAGTTGGCGCTCTGCGCCTGCGCGGCGCCGGAAACGACGACCGTTCCGAGCCCGGCAGCGACAAGGAGCCCGCCGAGGACTGCGCAGCTTAGAGCCAGCCCCCGCACCCACCGCACACAAAGTCCCATGCGCTACGCGCCCTTATGATCCTTGGGCCGTCCCCACAGCGGAATCGAACCGTCGGGCCAGGCGTTACTTCTTTGATCCGCTTTTACAGCGTTTTGGTGGCGCTGCAAACGGAAGTGCCGCCCGGACTTTCCCTTTCCCCTCAAAAAGTTGCGCGAAGGCAACGGTCATGAGGTGGCCAGGTGCAGGATGTCATTAAAGGTTGCAAAAATCATCAACATGACGACGATCGCCAGGCCGATACGGAACCCTACCTCCTGCGCCCGCTCCGACATCGGGCGGCCACGCACGGTCTCGATTCCATAGAACAAAAGGTGTCCGCCGTCGAGCAGGGGGATAGGGAAAAGGTTCAACAGGCCGATCGAAATCGACAAGACCGCGGTCAAATGCATCAGCGCGGCAAATCCGGCGCTCGCCACCTCGCCCGAGACCTGGGCGATACGAATGGGTCCGCCGAGCTGATTGGCGGCCTCGCGGCCGGCGAACACCCCGCCGATATAGGACAGGGTGCGGTCGATAACGAACCAGGTCTCCTGCGCCCCTTGCGCGACCGCCGCAATAGGCCCGAGCCGCTTCGTGCGCACGTCGCCAGGCGCCATCGAGCGGCTGATGCCGAGCACACCGATGCGGTGCTCGTTGCCAAAGGCATCCTTGAGGTTCTTGAGCTGCGGAGTGGCGGTGAGCGTGACCGCACGGCCGTTGCGTTCGACCACGACGGTGAGACGCTCACCGGCGCTGACGGAGACGACGCGCTGCATATCGGAGAAGCTGTCGATCTTTTCACCGTCTATGGCCGTGACGAGATCGCCCGGCTCGAAGCCGGCGGCGGCGGCGGCACTGCCCGGCAGCACGGAATCGACCCGTGCGCTCGCGGTCGGCTTGCCGACCGTCATGAACAGCAGCGCGAAAATGGCGATTGCCAGCACGAAATTGGCCATGGGGCCCGCCACGACGACCGCGGCGCGCTGGGCAACGCTCTTGCCGACGAAGCTGTCCTTCTTCTCATCCACGCTCATCACGGCGGCGGCGGCATGATCGGGGGCGCTGGCGGCGTTTTCGTCGCCGAAGAATTTCACATAGCCGCCGAGCGGGATTGCCGAGATTTTCCAGCGTGTGCCGTGGCGGTCGTTGATGCCGGCGATCTCCGGGCCGAAGCCGAGCGAGAAAGTGAGCACCCTGATGCCGCAGCGCCGCGCCACCAGGAAATGGCCAAACTCATGAAAAAACACGACAATTGTCAGGACAAACAGAAACGGCAGGAGATAACCGAGAAAGCCGCCGCCGAAGGCGCCCAGGCCCGCCATGATGTCAGAAGCCATTACACCCTCGTCCCCCGCCGAAAAGCGGCGCCACTAGAGTTACCGAAACGTTACTAGATCGCCTTTACGGCAATTTCGGGCAAGAGGGCGCGGGCTATTTCTCTTGCAACATGGTCAATTTCGATAGCCGCATCGAGATCGGCGGGCTCCGCCAAGAGGCCGCGGGCGGAGGCGGCGTCCAGGGTAGCGTCCACAATTTCCACAATTGCCGTAAAAGCAATGCGGCCGGCAATGAATTCCCCGACCGCCACCTCGTCGGCGGCATTCATGACCGTCGGCGCGGCACCCCCCACTTCCAGCACCCGGCGCGCCAGCGCCACCGAGGGAAAACGCACCGGATCCGGGGCCTCGAAGGTCAATTCGCGCACCTGTGCCAGATCGAGACGGGCGGCGGGCGTATCGATCCGCTCCGGCCAGGCCAGGCAGTGGGCGATCGGAATGCGCATGTCGGGGGAGCCGAGCTGGGCCACCACCGAGCCGTCGCGGAATTCGACCAGGCCGTGCACCACCGACTGCGGGTGCACCAGGACGTCGATTTCCTCCGGCGCGAGCGCGAACAGGTGCTGCGCCTCGACCAATTCAAGCGCCTTGTTCATCATGCTGGCGGAATCGACGGTGATGCGCTGGCCCATCGACCAATTGGGATGGCGCAGCGCCTGCTCGGGGGTGGCCGCCTTGATCCGGTCGAGCGACCAGGTGCGGAACGGGCCGCCCGAAGCGGTAAGGATGACGCGCCGCACGTCCTCGCGCGGGCCGGCGCTGAGCGCCTGGAAAATGGCGTTATGCTCGGAATTGACCGGCAATACCGTCGCGCCCGTCGACGCCGCGCGGCCCATGAACAGGCTGCCGGCACAAACCAGGCATTCCTTGTTGGCGAGCGCCACGGTCGCGCCGCGCTCGACCGCGGCCATGGTCGGCTTCAGGCCGATGGCGCCGCTGATCGCCGCCATGACCCAGTCGGCCGGGCGCTGGGCGGCCTCGACCAGCGCGGCCTCGCCGGCCGCCGCTTCTATTTTCGTGCCGGCCAGGCCTTCCTTCAATTCGTTATAGGCGGCCGGGTCGGCAACCACGGCAAGCTCGGCACCCACGGCGCGCGCGGTCTGGGCGAGCGCTGCGGCACTGGCGCGCGCGGTGACCGCGACCACGTCGTAGCGCTCGGGGTTGCGTTTGATCAGGTCGACGGTGCTGGCGCCGATCGAGCCGGTGGCGCCGAGAATGGTGATGCGCCGCCGCTCGGGGGCGAGCGTCTCACGCGGACGGACAAGACGGGTGACGGTCATGCGCTCACCATACCAAGAGGCCGCGGGCCGCGTTATCGAAACCGCCACGCAGGAGACCCACCAAACAGCCGGCGAGCGCCGCAGCCCAGAAGCCGTCAAGCCGGTCCATCACGCCGCCATGTCCTGGAATAATGTGGCTTGCGTCCTTGGCGCCGAATTGCCGCTTGACCCAGGACTCAAGGAGGTCTCCGAGCTGGGCGACCATCGACAACAACAGCGCGATCAGCGCAATTGTTCCCCTGTCGAGCGAGCCGAACAGGCTCGCCACGCCGACCGCCACGGCAACGGCACCGAGCGTGCCGCCGATCGCGCCCGACCAGGTCTTTTTCGGGCTGATCGACGGGGCGAGCTTGGGACCGCCGATGGCGCGGCCGGCGAAATAGGCGACGACGTCGGTCGACCACACGACGGCAAAAAGTAATACGATCGCCGCAAAGCCATATTGCGTATCGGCGCGCAGCAGCACCGGCGCCAACAGCAGCGTGCCGGCATAGCCGATGCCGGCGGTGATCCAGAAGCGGCGCTCGCGCGGCGCGAAGATGGTGGCGGCGAGCGCGCCGAGGCCGACCAGCAGGATCGCCGTGACCTCGCGCCCGCGCCAAGCCACCAGCGCCGCCACCGCGATGGCCGAGGCGCACGACGACAGCATCAAGCGGTAGCGATGCCCCACGACAAGCGTCGTCCATTCCCACAGCACCGCGATTGCGGCGACGCCCCAGAACAGCGCGAAAGGCCAATCGCCGAGCCAAGCCACCACCAGCGCCAACGGTCCGAGCACGACCGCGGAAGCGACGCGCAGCATGAGATTGTGGGTGGCCGCGGAAGCCTGCGCCGGTTCGGCAGCGGGAGCGGGAGCGGGTTCGAGCACGGGCTTCACGTTTCCGTCACGACCCGGTCTTGGCGACCAGGCCGCCAAACCGGCGCTCGCGCTGCTGGTATTCGCGGATTGCGGCTTCGAGCGCCGCGCCGTCGAAGTCCGGCCAGTAGGTCGGCACGAACACCAATTCGCTGTAAGCCGATTGCCAGAGCAGGAAGTTCGACAGGCGCTGCTCGCCGCTGGTGCGTATGATCAGATCCGGATCGGGCACGTCCGGCGCGTCGAGATTGGCGCCGATCGTGTCCGCGGCGATGTCGGCGGGCGCAAGGCGCCCCGCCGCCACTTCGGCCGCGATGCGGCGCACCGAACGCGTGATCTCCTGGCGGGCGCCGTAATTGAAGGCGACCATCAAGGTGAGGCCGTCATTGCCCTTGGTCAGCTCCTCGGCTTCCGCCAGCAGCCGTTCGATGTCGGGATCGAGGCCGACGCGCTCGCCGATCACGCGTACGCGCACATTGCTCTTGTGCAGCTCGGCCAGATCGTTGCGGATGAAGCGGCGCAACAGACCCATCAATTCGCCGATCTCGGAAGCCGGACGCGACCAGTTCTCGGCGCTGAAGGAGAAAATCGTCAGATAACGGATGCCCATCTCGCCGGCGGCGCGCACCGTGCGGCGCAGCGCCTCCACCCCCCGCCGGTGTCCTTCCGCGCGCGGCAAGCCCCGCGCCGCCGCCCACCGGCCGTTGCCGTCCATGATGATGGCGACATGGCGCGGCGTGACGAACGGCGGCGCGCTCTGCGGAAGCTTGACCTCGGACATTAAATGGACCTCAGACGGTGAGGATCTCCTTTTCCTTGGCGCCCAGCATCTGGTCGATTTCGGCGATCGCGGCATCGGTCGCCTTCTGGATGTCGCCGGAGAAGCGGTCGTGATCGTCCTTGCTGATCTTGTGATCCTTCTCCTGCTTCTTGACGACATCAAGAGCGTCGCGCCGCACATGACGCACGGAAACCCGCGCAGTTTCGGCGTATTTATGCGCGATTTTCACCAGTTCCTTGCGCCGGTCCTCGTTGAGCTCGGGGATGCGCAGGCGCAGCATCTGCCCTTCGGTGGCCGGCGACAAACCCAAATTGGAATTGACGATGGCCTTTTCCACCGCGTGCACCAACGACTTGTCCCAGACATTGACGGTGATCAGGCGCGGCTCCGGCACGCTCACGGTCGCCACCTGGTTGAGCGGCATCTGCGCGCCATAGGCCTCGACATTGACCGGATCGAGCAGATGCATGGAGGCGCGGCCCGTGCGCAAGCCCGCCAATTCGGTCTTGAGGACGGAGGCGGCGCCCTGCATGCGGCGCTTGATGTCGTTCAGATCGTGCGTTGTGCTTGTCATGGCCTTCCCCCGGACTGACACGCCGCGGCGCGGCCCAGTTCCTTCGCTCGTATAAGCGCTCCGGCCCGCCGAAATCGGCTAACCGACGATGGTCGCCCGCCCTTTGCCGCGCAAAACGGCTTCGATCGCGCCTTTTTCGGCGATCGAAAACACGATGATAGGCATGTGGTTTTCCCGAGCAAGCGCGAAGGCGGTCGAATCCATGACCTTGAGGTGCTTCTCGATCGCCTCCTGGTGGCTGAGGCGCTCGTAGCGCTTGGCCTTGGGGTCTTTCTTGGGGTCGGCTTCGTAGACCCCGTCCACATTGGTGGCCTTGAGCACGGCCTGGGCTTCCAATTCCGCAGCGCGCAACACGGCGGTGGTGTCGGTGGTGAAGAACGGATTACCCGTGCCGGCCGCCAGCAGCACGACGCGGCCCTTGGCGAGGTTCTTCATGGCGCGCTTGCGGTTGTAGGTCTCGCACACCGCCGGCATGGCGAGCGCGGAGAGCGTGCGCGCCTCGCAGCCGGCGCGCTCGACCGCGGCCTCCAGCACCAAGCAGTTCATCACCGTCGCCAGCATGCCCATGGTGTCGCCGACCGGCCGCGGCACGCCGCGCGCGGAGACTTCGACGCCGCGGAAGATATTGCCGCCGCCGACCACCACGCCGAGCTCGACGCCGAGCGAAGCCGCCTTCACCAGGTCGCCGGCCAGGCGCTCGACCATGGCCTGCTCGACGCCGAAGCCTTGTGCGCCGGTGAGCGCTTCGCCGGACAGCTTGACGATGACGCGTCGATATTGCGGCTCACTCATCGTGGCGATCCTCCGTGGGATCGGTCAGGCGAAGACAGCCCGTTATTTCAGACCGGCAGCGGCGGCGACCTCGCCGCCAAAATCGCTGTCCGGCCGCTCGATTCCCTCACCAAGCGCGTAGCGCACGAAGCCCGTGACCTTGATGGGGCCGCCTGCGTCCTTCTCCGCTTCCTTGAGCGCTTGCGCGACGCTCTTCTTGTCGTCGAAGATGAAAGGCTGCTCCAGCAGGGTCGCCTCCTTGTAGAAGGTCTTCAGACCCGACTCGACGATCTTGTCGATGACGTTAGCGGGTTTGCCCTGCTGCTTGAACTTCTCGGCCAGCACATTCTTCTCGCGCTCCACAACCGCCGGATCGAGTCCGGACGGGTCGACCGCCTGCGGATTGGACGAAGCGATATGCATGGCGAGCTGGCGGCCGATGCCGGCGAGCGCGTCGGCCTTGCCGCTCGACTCGAGCGCGACGATGACGCCGATCTTGCCGAGACCGTCGCTGACCGAATTGTGCACATAGGAGCCGATCGCGCCCTGCTTGACCTCAAGGGAAGCGGCGCGGCGCAGCGTCATGTTCTCGCCGACCTTGGCGATGGTGTCGCCGATCGCATCGGCGACCGTGATCGATCCGGCCTTGGCCGCCAGGATCTTGGCCACGTCGGCGCCGGCCGACGTGGCGACATCGCAGATCATCTTCACGAGACCCTGAAACAGATCGTTGCGGGCGACGAAGTCGGTTTCGGAATTGACCTCCACCACCACGCCCTTGCCGCCAGCGACCTGCAGGCCGATGAGGCCTTCGGCCGCGACCCGGCCGGCCTTTTTGGCGGCTTTCGACAGGCCTTTCTTGCGCAGCCAGTCGACCGCGGCTTCCATGTCGCCGCTCGTCTCGGTGAGCGCGGCCTTGCAATCCATCATGCCGGCGCCGGTTGAATTGCGCAGCTCCTTGACCAGTTGGGCCGAAATATTCGCCATAACCTGTTCCTTCATCCGCCACGGCCGGGCAAATCCCGGCCGGCGTCAACGTGTACTTGGACTTTCAACTTCTCCGCCCGGCGCGCGTTGCGCCGGGCACGGGCGACGTTGCGGCTTACTCGGTTTCCGCCGTCAGTTCCTTGGCCTTGGCGATCCAGCTTTCGACGCGGCCGGGCAGACCGACCTCTTCGCCGACATTGTGCGCGGCCTTCTCGCTGAGCTCGGCGATCTGCGAATAATGGAAGATGCCGAGATCGTTGAGCTGCTTCTCGATCGCCGGGGAGATACCGGGCAACTTCTTCAGATCGTCGGCCTGCCCGCGCGGGCCGGGCAGCTGCTCGAAGCCGAGATCGTTCGGCGCCGGCGCGGTCGGGATTTGCTCGGTCACCACCGGCTTTTCCTGGGCGCCGACGTCGACGCCAGCCTCGCCCTGCGCGCGCGAAATGCCGTCGATCGCCGCCTTGGCGATGAGATCGCAATAGAGCGTGACCGCGCGGCTGGCGTCGTCATTGCCGGGAATGACGTACGTGATGCCGGCCGGATCGCAATTGGTGTCGACCACGGCGGCGACCGGAATGTTGAGGCGCCGCGCCTCCTTGATGGCGATGTCTTCCTTGTTGGTGTCGATCACGAACAACAGATCGGGCACGCCGCCCATGTCCTTGATGCCGCCGAGCGAGCGATCGAGCTTGTCGCGCTCGCGCTGCATGGTGAGGCGCTCTTTCTTGGTGTAGCCGCCGGACTCGCCCGAAGAGAGCATCTCGTCGAGCTTGCGCAGGCGCGAGATCGAACCGGATATGGTCTTCCAGTTGGTGAGCGTGCCGCCGAGCCAGCGCGAATTGACGTAGTACTGCGCGCTGCGCTTGGCCGCATCGGCGATGGCGTCCTGCGCCTGCCGCTTGGTGCCGACGAACAGAATGCGGCCGCCCTTGGCGACGGTGTCCGACACCGCCTGCAGCGCCTGATGCAGCATCGGCACGGTCTGCGCGAGGTCGACGATGTGGATATTGTTGCGGGTGCCGAAGATGAATTGCCCCATCTTCGGGTTCCAACGGTGGGCCTGATGGCCGAAATGCACGCCAGCTTCGAGCAGCTGACGCATCGAGTAGTCAGGAAGCGACATCGGTGTTCTCCGGTTGATCCGCCGCGGGCGTTTGAGGAGCTAAGGTGCTCCACCGGAAGGCTTTTTCGGCCCATTGTCGGGGCCGCCAGCCATGCGTCCGCGTGAGTGATGCGGGGGCTTATATAGGGAGGGATTCCGGGATGCAAGCGGGTGCCGGACAGCTTTGCCGAGCATCTCTGGGGCCCCGCTTTCGCGGGGACGAACGGAAAGTCGCTACAAGGCCTCCACCTGCACCACGCCGGGCACCGCCTTGAGCGCGCCGGCGATCTGCGGCGAGACCTTGAAGCGGCCGGGCAGCTTCACCTCCACCTCGGTGCCCTCATCGAGCAGCAGCACCACGCTCACCTCGCCGTCGCCGTTCGCCTGCGTGCGCTGAGCTGCCGGCTCCAGCCGCTTGGCCACTGCCTCGATCGGCTTGTCGTCGCGCAGGAACACGCGCAAGCCTTTATGCAGATTGGCGGCCGCCTCATCGAGCGGCTCGGCCGACTGGATACGCGCGCGCACCTCGTCGCCCTGCGCTTCCGCCGACAGCAGCAGCAGCACCGCATTGCCCGGCTCGAGCAGGTCGCGGTGCTCGGCGAGACCTTCGGAGAAGATTACCGTCTCGTAGGCGCCGGACGGATCGGACAGGCCGATAATGCCCATCTTGCCGCCGGTGCGGGTGCGCCGCTCCTGGCGCGACACCACCGTGCCGGCCACCTTGCCCGCGGTCGAAGCGCCCGCCTTCACCGCGCGCGCGAATTCGGCCCAGGGCTGCACGCGCAGCTTTTTAAGCACCGCGGCGTAGTCGTCGAGCGGATGACCGGAGAGAAAGAAGCCGACGGCGTCGTATTCGCGCTTCAAGCGCTCTGCCGGCAGCCAGGGCTCGGCATTGGCGAGCTTGATCGGCTCGCGCGCGCCGCCGCCGCCGAACAATTCGCTCTGGCCGACGGCGGCGGTATCGTGCGTGCGCTGCGCGCGGGCAAGCACCTGGTCCATCACCGGTAAGACGCGCGCGCGGTTCTTCTCGAATTCGTCGAAGGCGCCGGCGGCGGTAAGCGATTCCAGCACGCGCTTGTTGACGGCGCGCGGATTGACGCGGTCGGCAAAGTCGGCGAGATCGGCAAAGGGGCGCGGACCACGCGCCTCCACGATCGCCTGCACCGCCTGCTGGCCGACGCCTTTGAGCGCGGCGAGCGCGTAGATAATGGTGTTGCCCTCGACCTCGAAGGCGACCGAGGAGCGGTTGATCGAGGGCGGCGCCACCTCGATCCCCAAGCGCTCCGCCTCGGCGCGGAATTCGGCGAGCTTGTCGGTATTGTTCATGTCGAGCGTCATGCTGGCGGCCAGGAACTCGACCGGATAATTCGCCTTCATAAAGGCTGTCTGATAGGCAACCAGCGCGTAAGCGGCGGCGTGGCTTTTGTTGAAGCCGTATTCGGCGAAGCGCTCGAGCAGGTCGAAGATCGAGTCGGCCTGGTTTTTCCCGACCCCGCGCTCGACGCAGCCGGAGACGAAGCGGGCGCGCTGGGCCTGCATTTCCTTCCGGATCTTCTTGCCCATGGCGCGGCGCAGCAGGTCGGCTTCGCCGAGCGAGTAGCCGGCGAGGATTTGGGCGGCCTGCATCACCTGTTCCTGATAGACGATGACGCCGAAGGTCTCGCGCAGCACCGCTTCGAGCTTGGGGTGGATGTATTCGGGCTTCTCCAGGTCGTGCTTGCGCGCGCAATAGGTCGGGATGTTGGCCATGGGGCCGGGCCGGTAGAGCGCGACCAGCGCGATGATGTCCTCGAAACGGTCGGGGCGCATGTCGAGCAGCACGCGCCGCATGCCGGCGCTTTCCAGTTGGAACACGCCCACCGCCTCGGCATTGGCGAGCAGCTCGTAGGTCGGCTTGTCGTCGAGCGGCAGCTTGGTGAGATCGATGTCGATGCCGCGGCGCTTGACCAGCTTGCAGGCGACGTCGAGCACGGTGAGCGTCTTCAGGCCGAGGAAATCGAATTTAACGAGGCCCGCCTGCTCCACCCATTTCATGTTGAACTGGGTGACCGGCATGTCGGATTTCGGATCGCGATAGAGCGGCACCAGTTCGCTGAGCGGCCGGTCGCCGATCACGATGCCGGCGGCGTGGGTGGAGGCGTGGCGGTAGAGCCCTTCCAGCTTCTTGGCGATGTCGAAGGCGCGCTTGACCACCGCGTCGGCGGCGGCTTCGGCCTGCAATTTCGGCTCGTCGTCGATCGCCTTGCCGAGCGTGACCGGATTGGCCGGGTTCTGCGGCACCAGCTTGCACAGCTTGTCGACCTGGCCGTAGGGCATCTGCAGCACGCGGCCGACGTCGCGCAGCACGCCGCGCGCCTGCAAGGTGCCGAAGGTGATGATCTGCGCCACCTGATCGCGGCCGTAGCGCTCCTGCACGTAGCGGATGACTTCCTCGCGGCGCTCCTGGCAGAAGTCGATGTCGAAGTCCGGCATCGACACGCGCTCGGGGTTGAGGAAGCGCTCGAACAGCAGACCGAAGCGGATCGGATCGAGGTCGGTGATGGTGAGCGAATAGGCGACCAGCGAGCCCGCGCCCGAGCCGCGCCCGGGGCCGACCGGCACGCCTTGCGATTTGGCGTGCTGGATGAAATCGGCGACGATCAGGAAGTAGCCGGAATATTTCATCGCCTCGATGACGCCGAGCTCGTAATCGAGCCGCGCGCGGTATTCGTCCTCGGTCGTGCCCGCGGCCAGCCCTTGCGTGGTGAGGCGGCGCACGAGGCCTTCTTCGGCGCGCTTGCGCAGTTCGGCCGCCTCGTCGGCGACGCCGCCCTCGCCCACGGTGAAGCGCGGCAGGATCGGATCGTGCGTGCGCGGGCGATAGGCGCAGCGCTCGGCGATCTCGACGGTCGAAGCCAGCGCCTCCGGCAGGTCGGCAAACAGCGCGACCATCTCGGCGCGCGACTTGAAGCGGTGCTCGGGCGTGAGCTGGCGGCGGTCGCTCTCGGAGAGCAGGCGGCCTTCCGCGATGCAGATGAGCGCGTCGTGCGCCTCGTAATCCTGCGCGGTCGCGAAATAGGGCTCGTTGGTGGCGACCAGCGGCACACCCTTGCCGTAGGCGAGATCGATCAGTTGCGGCTCGCTCTGGCGCTCGTGCGCGGTGCCGTGACGCTGCAACTCGACATAGAGCCGGTCGCCGAAAAGGGCGAGCAGCGCGTCGAGCCGGCCGGCGGCGAGATGGCCCTGCCCCGCGGCAAAGGCCAGATCGAGCGGGCCGCCCGGGCCGCCGGTCAACGCGATGAGGCCGTCGCTCTCGCCTTCCAGCCAGTCGAGCCTGAGCGTGGGCTTTTCGTGCGGCGGCGTTTCGAGGAAGGCGCGCGAATTGAGCCGCATCAGGCTGCGGTAGCCGTGCTCGCGCGCGGCCAAGAGCACGATGCGCTGGCGCGGCGCGTGGTGGACGCTGCCGTTGCGAAGCCCCTGCTCGGTGTCGCCGAAATCGAGTGCCAGCGCGCAGCCGACGATGGGCTGGATGCCGGCGCCCGAGAGCTTTTCCGAGAACTCCAGCGCGCCGAACATGTTGTCGGTATCGGTCAGCGCCAGCGCCGGCTGCTTGTCGGCCTTGGCGAGATCGGCCAGCCGCGCGATCGGCAGCGCGCCTTCCAGCAGCGAATAGGACGAGTGTACGTGCAGGTGCACGAAGTCGAGATCGGCCACGCGGGTGATTCCTTTGTGGCGATGGTGCGGGCGACGGGCGCGAGTGTCCACCGCCAAGCGCGCATGCGCGCTCCCCTTTCCCCGTCATCCTGAGGCACTCGCCCGCAGGACGAGTCCCGAAGGGTGATCGGCCGCCAAATCCCGGGCCGTCACCCTTCGAGGGCCGCCTGCTGCGGCCACCTCAGGGTGACGGAGCCGGGTACGCGGTACGCGTTACGCGGCGACTAAAGGTTGCCCAGCACCTGCGACCAGATGGCGATCATGCCGACGAACAGGGCGAGCGAGGTGAGCGCGGCGGCTTCTTGGATCACGGCTTTGAACATGGCTTTCTCCCCAGAACGGAGAGGGAACATAGTTCATGTTCTGTTCCAATGTCAAGTGCGGGTAGTGGGTCAGTTTGAATTGTGGCAAAACCCATGAGCAGGGGTTTTTGTAACCTAGACTCAGCTGAAGCTGGCTAGGAATCAGCCATGCGTATGTATTCTGATGCCAATCATTAGCCGCGGTTTCTTCGCTCACGCTAGCTTGTGCTGTCCTATTCTTCGGTTTTTGCTACACATGTCAGCCAGAGTTTTCATGAATGCTGTGGCCGACCGTGCGACAGCATGGATTAGTCAGATGACCGGCCTGCCGTCAGAGACAGTCGGAAGGCTCGTTGGCCAATATGTGTGCCGGCCTTCGCAAGCGGCATATGCCTTTGAGCAATCGTTTTTGACGGCGCGCTGATATCGCAACAGACAGAATTTGCTGATGATCCAAATGCATCCGCTTTATCGCGTCCAGCGATGAGCATAACGGATACTGCCGTTAATACATTCGAGATAAATCGGCTGATCGTCACCCGGAAGAGTGGGATAAGCCGATGGGTTTTGGAGCCGCCACTGCAATTCGACAAACTTGGCATTGTAAATAGCTAACCTATAAGCCGGTTCTGTCGGCGCTCCCAAAGCCAAACAACCGCCTCACATCTAATCCACTTGATTGCATCGGCGCGGTTTCCGAAACCGTAAATCGTTTCCTCTTTGCCATCGGGGAACGTGACGCGCACGAACGGCTTGCCGTCGATCTTGTGCATATCAACGTCGAAGATCGGCTCGCTCGATTGCTGCGCTTCCCAATCTTCCAGCACTTGCACTAGGTCTGAAATTTCCCAAAGCCGGTCAGTGACGCCAGCGGCCATTGCGGGCGACACTTTCAAGGTCTGATGCACGCGCACGAAATTGTAGAACATCGTGTGCAGAGCTACCGCCGCAGTGTGGTTTTCGATCTTTTTTGAAAACGCATTTGTGAGACGCCGACGATGGACTTGGCGAGCTGGTTAGGGTCGCGGGGGCGCTTTCGGCTCATATTGGGGTCCCTGAACTACAGAAAGCCTCTAGTACGCGACTGCGACGGCTTACTGAAATCCCGGCTTATTCGTAAGTTCGCCGGTCGCAATAAAACATTCAACTTTTGATTTGTAACCAGGAATGCTGCGTGATGCCGCGCGGTTCAATAACCGTAGGGCTGCTTTGAAACATTAGCACAATAATCATAGTCCATGTCGGCATACGGCCAATATGCTCCATTTTCGGCCATGCGCAATCCCTGCCTTAATCAAACTGACCCACTACCCAAGTGCGGGTGGTGGGCCAATTCGAGGCTCGCCGCTGGCGCGGCTCGCACCTCGGTCTGACCGATGGGGCACGGTTGCCGCCGACCCCGTCATACCGGCAGCCAGGGCGTCGGGGAATGCCGGTAGGCCCGGCATGCCTTTACGCGGGCAATGCTACCCACACGGAACTAATCGCAACGACGCGACAGACACGTTGGCAAACGTGGAACTCAGAGGTTACCAAGCACTTGCGACCGGATCGCAACCATGCCGCCGAACATCGACAGGGCGGCGAGCGTGGCGGCTTCTTGACCAAAAGCGCAGGCGCGCAGCCGGCCACTATTTCAGTACAAGACGTGCGGTCCGGGTGTCGATCGTGCCGCGGATCATGATGTTGAAGGCGATTACAATACGATCTTCGTCGTGCTGCGCGTGGCCCCGTTCAACGGCGTGCGGCATGTAGCTCGGCCAAATCAACACAGTGCCCTTTTCCGGCTCGACGAAGAACTGACCCATGTTGAATTTGTTTATTTGCGTATACGACGGCTCAAGCATACGAGCGCCCGGCCGCGGATCCGCAAATTGCGTCGGGCCGCAACTCTTCGGCGCCTTGACGTACATGATTCCGCTCAGCAGACAATTCGGATGGATGTGCATCGCATGGCGATGGTTCGGATTCGTGATATTCGCCCACATATTCGTTATGTAATGCGAATCCCGCTTGACGCACAAAAGGTCCAAGATGTCCTTGGCTTCCTTCAGGACCAGTTCGGAAAACTCCTTCATCTCCGGTCGCGTTTGCAGGTTGTCCGGGGTCACATAATAGGTGGCATCGGTAGAACCCTCGCCACGCTCTTTTATGGCACGCAGGGACTTTTCCAGACGGTCGCAGATCGAAATATCCGAGACCTTTCCCGCGAACAGGCATGTGGGGAAAAGCGGAATCAACTCCCGATCTCGAATTTCCATTCTTATCCCCCTGTTTCGCCCGGCGCCGGCTCCTTTAGCGCAGCGGCGGCATAGAACAATACCCTTGCTTCAGGAAAGTTCTACCACCAACCGGTCCCCGATCGTCACCCGCCTGTCCATCCGCGCGGCGATGTGGCGAAGACGGTGGCGAGACCCGCGCCCACAAGGCGAAGATGCGCCAACCTTCAACGACTTAAGGCAATTTTATAATTCAGCCGGATCCGAACGACCTCAATAGCCGCCGTGGCATCGACGCGCTGGGCCGCGAGCGGGAAAACGAACGACTTCGATCCCACGCCCAAATGCATCTATCCAATCCCCGCCACCCGGTTCGGCGCACAACCGAATTCGAGGCCAGCGCCCGCCGCCCATCCGCCGGTAAGGCCGGATGACACTTCGACCGTGCCGGGCGCCACGCGATTGACCGTTCCGGTTTGCTACGTGCGCGTCGGTTGCTCCTGCGCCCGGGCCCCCCAGTGCCGTAGATCTGAATGTTGTTCCAACCGGTGCCGATGCGCCCGCGCACGAGCCGCACGCGACGGCATAGGCGGCGAGCGACGCAATGACCGTGCGGTCCCTGGACGTCCCGAAGGGGCTTGCAGCTGATTGCAGATAAGTCCGGCGGCAATTGCACGATCGGTTGCAACGGCGCAAGAACGCGTCACGCATAAAATTTGCGCGTCTTACGCCAACTCCACGATCCGCCCTTCCCTGATCGTCACGCGCCGGTCCATGCGGGCGGCGAGCTCCAGGTTGTGGGTGGCGATGATGGTGGCAAGCCTTGAGGCCCGGATAAGCTGGTCGAAGGCCGCGAACACGTGGTCGGCGGTATGCACGTCGAGATTACCGGTCGGCTCGTCGGCGAGAAGAATTCGCGGCGCGTTGGCGACCGCGCGCGCAATCGACACGCGCTGCTGCTCGCCGCCCGACAATTCCGCCGGCCGGTGCGTGAGCCGCTCGCGCAGGCCCAGATAAGCCAGCAGTTCGGTCGCGCGCTTGGTGGCCTCGCGCCGGGACAGGCCGCGGATCATCTGCGGCAGGATGACGTTTTCCAGCGCGGAGAATTCCGGCAGCAGGTGGTGCGCCTGATAGACGAAGCCGATCTCGTTGCGGCGGATGCGGGTGCGCTCGTGGTCGGGCAGGATCGCGGTCGCGCGCCCGTCGATATAGACCTCGCCGCGGTCGGGATGCTCCAGCAGGCCGGCGATGTGCAACAGCGTCGACTTGCCGGCGCCGGAGGGCGCCACCAGCGCCACCGATTGCCCGGCCCATAGCGCCAGCTCCACGCCGTTGAGCACCTGCAGCGTCGCGTCGCCCTGCCGGTAATAGCGCTCGACGTCGTGCAGGAACAGGATCGGGATTTCCTGCTTTTCTTGCGTGACTTCCACCCTGGTCTCGATCACCGTCTCACTCATACCGCAGCGCCTCCACCGGATCGAGGCGCGCGGCCCGCCAGGACGGATAGAGCGTGGCGAGGAAGGACAGCGTGAGCGCCATTACCACCACGGCCACGGTCTCGCCGGTGTCCATGTCGGCGGGCAGATGCGAGAGGAAATAGAGCTCGGGCGAGAACAGTTCGGTATTGGTCAGCCACGACAGGAATTCGCGCAGGCTCTCGATATTGAGCGAGATCACCACGCCCAGCCCCAGGCCCACCAGCGTGCCGACCACGCCGATGGAGGCGCCGGTGATCAGGAACACGCGCATGATCGAGCCTTGCGTCGCGCCCATGGTGCGCAAGATGGCGATGTCCTGGCCCTTGTCCTTCACCAGCATGATCAGGCCGGAGACGATGTTGAGCGCCGCCACCAGGACAATGAGCGTCAGGATCAGGAACATCACGTTGCGCTCGACCTGCAGCGCGGTGAAGAAGGTGGCGTTGCGCTGACGCCAGTCGATCATGAAGATCGGCCGCTTGGCGGCGGCCTGCACGGCCTTGCGGTAGCTGTCGACGTTGTCGGGATTGTCGGTATAGACCTCGATCGCGGTCACGTCGCCGGCGCGGTTGAAATAGGCCTGCGCCTCCTTCAGCGGCATGAATACGAAGGCGGAATCGTATTCCGACATGCCGATCTCGAACACGGCGGCGACCTTGTAGACCTTGATGCGCGGCATGGTGCCCATGGGCGTCACCGCGCCGCGCGGGGCGACCAGCGTGATGTTGTCGCCGGCGCGCAGCGAAAGCTGGTCGGCCAGGCGGCGCCCGATCGCCAGGCCCTTGCCCTCGTCGAAGCCTTTGAGCGTGCCCTGCTTGATGTTGTTGGCGACGGAAGGAAGCTTCTCCAGGTCCTGCAGGCGGATGCCGCGCACCAGCACGCCGCCCGAATTGAACGGCGAGGACGCCAGCGCCTGGCCCTCGACGATGGGCGCGGCGAGCTTGATGCCCGGCACCTTGGAGACGCGCGCGGCAACCTCGGCCCAGTCGGTGAGCGGCTTCTCCAGCGGCTGGATCAAGAGATGGCCGTTGAGGCCGAGGATCTTCTGCAAGAGCTCGTGGCGGAAGCCGTTCATCACCGCCATGACGATGATCAGCGTGGCAACGCCGAGCACGATGCCGAGAAAGGAGAAGCCGGCGATGACCGAGATGAATCCCTCTTTGCGCCGCGCGCGCAGATAGCGCAGCGACAGCATCCATTCGAACGGAGAAAAGGGCCGCGTGCCGTTGGGCTCGGACATCGAAGAAGGGTTCCCCGGGGTTTTCCGATTTTCACACGATTCGGGCGGTTTCAAGCCCGCCGCAGCACGCAAAGTATTTGAGCGCACACAGGATTCTTACAGGTCGCCAGGCACGGCATGCTCCCTCTCCCCTGTGGGGAGAGGGTTGGGGTGAGGGAGCAAGTGATTCACAAAAGGCTGTAACCCCTCACCCGGCGCACTTCGTGCGCCGACCTCTCCCTGTGGGAGAGGTGAAGCGTGCACCTGGCCCTTCAGTGCGCCAGCAAATCCAGCGCCGCCGCCGGCGTCATGGTCTCGCGGGACCCGTCGGCGCGCTTCTTGACCTCCACCTTGCCCTCGGCCAACCCGCGCGGGCCAACCTGCACCTGCCAGGGCACGCCGATCAGGTCCGCGGTGGCGAACTTGCCGCCCGCCCGCTCGTCGCGGTCGTCATACAGCACCTCAATACCTTTGGCGGTCAGCTCGCGATAGAGCTGCTCGCAGGCCCCGTCGGTGCCGGCGTCGCCCTGCTTGAGATTGAGGATCGCCACCTTGAACGGCGCCACCGGCTCCGGCCAGATAATGCCGGCCTCGTCGTGGCTCGCCTCGATGATGGCGGCGACCAGCCGGCTCGGCCCGATACCGTAGGAGCCGCCGTGGATCGGCACCTCCTTGCCGTCGGGACCGGCGACCGTCGCCTTCATCGGCACGGAATATTTGGTGCCGAAATAGAAGATGTGGCCGACCTCGATGCCGCGCGCCGACACCCGTTTGTCTTCCGGCACTTTCGCGAATTCGGCGGCGTCGTGCATGTCGGAGGTGGCGGCGTATTGCGAGGTCCATTTATCGACGATTTTCTGCAAACCGGCGACGTCGTCGAAATTCAGGTCGGCGCCCGGCACCTGAAAATCGAGATAGTCCTTGTGGCAGAACACTTCCGATTCGCCGGTCGAAGCCAGGATGATGAATTCGTGGCTGAGGTTGCCGCCGATCGGCCCCGAACTCCGCGCGCATCGGAATCGACTTCAGTCCCATGCGCGCGAAGGTGCGCAAATAGGCGACGAACATCTTGTTGTAGGAATGCGTGGCGCCGGCCTGATCGACGTCGAACGAATAGGCGTCCTTCATCAGGAACTCGCGCCCGCGCATCACGCCGAAGCGGGGCCGCACTTCGTCGCGGAACTTCCACTGGATGTGATAGAGATTGAGCGGCAGGTCCTTGTAGGATTTTACATAGGCGCGAAAGATTTCGGTGATCATCTCCTCGTTGGTCGGCCCGTACAGCATCTCGCGCTTGTGACGGTCGGCGATGCGCAGCATCTCCTTGCCGTAGGCCTCGTAGCGGTTGCTCTCGCGCCACAGTTCGGCGGACTGGATGGTCGGCATCAAGAGCTCGATGGCGCCGGAGCGGTCCTGCTCGTCGCGCACGATCCGCTCGATCTTTTTCAGCACGCGCAAACCGAGCGGCAGAAAGGCATAAATGCCGGCCGCCTCCTGGCGCAGCATGCCGGCGCGCAGCATCAGCCGGTGCGACACGATTTCAGCCTCGCGCGGTGGCTCGCGCAGGATCGGCAGGAAATAGCGGGACAGGCGCATGATTTTTTCAGCTTTCCGGAGACCGGCGCCGGGGAAGCCAAGCGCCGCACCGCCACAGAAAGCGGATCGGCCGGGCAAAAACAAGGGGACCGCGAACCGCCTTGCCGGAGCGCCCTGCTGCCGAGACATCAAGCCCCTGGCAGGCAGCATAACTCGGCGGCACAACCCTATAGTGCAAAACTATTAGGCAGCGACACGCACGTTCAGGTGCCCCACTCGCGCTTCGCGTTCCGACGCGGTGCATCATGAACAATCGCGCGCGTCGGCGGAAAGTTGATGACAACAACGAAACGATACGCTACCGTTATAGATGTCCGCAGGGACGGAAATGCCGGCGGCAAGACCGGCTCGCTAATGCGGTCCAAGTCTTGGGAGGGAAGAGTCCTCGGCGCGCTACCCGCTGCCGCCTCGATGAAAACAGATAACAGTCGAGGGACGAGGACGATGACGACGTGCGATGAGCAGGGCCCGCGCCCTGCTCTTTTTTTGCTCGCTCAACGGTGCGGCGGGCCGGAAATCGCCAACAGGAAATCGTAAGGGATCAGATCGAGCTCGTAGACCGCGGCGAGCGCGCCGAACAGGACGCTCGCGATCAGCGTGGTCCACATGAGCTTGCGCCAGACCAGATGCACCGCCGGCGCGCCGGGATCGGTGCCGGGCGCCACCTCGCCGCTATCGCCCTGGCTGTGCACGCCCCAGGGCAGCACCATGAACAGCACCACCCACCAGATGATGAAATAGATCGCGAAGACGGTGCTGAGGGCCATGGCTTATTTCCGGCGCGTCTCGCGCGTTATTCCTGCTCCAGCTCGACCAGCGTGCCGCAGAAATCCTTCGGGTGCAGGAACAGCACCGGCTTGCCATGCGCGCCGATCTTGGGCTCGCCGTCGCCGAGCACGCGCGCGCCTTGGGCCTTGAGCGTGTCGCGCGCCTTGCGGATGTCGGGCACCTCGTAGCAGACGTGGTGGACGCCGCCATCCGGGTTCTTGTCGAGAAACTTGGCGATCGGGGAATTCTCGCCGAGCGGCTCCAACAGCTCGATCTTGGTGTTGGGCAGATTGATGAACACGGTGGAAACGCCGTGCTCGGGCTGCGGCACTTTTTCCGACACGTCGGCGCCGAGCGTATCCTTGTAGACGTGCGCCGCCTTGGCGATGTCCTTGACCGCGATGGCGACGTGATTGAGACGACCGATCATTCAAGACCCTCTATTTACGCCGGCTGACCCATCATACCGGCAACACGTGCACATGGCACATGGGCTTCTTGCCCCAGCGCCCGGCGACCGCGGCGCGCACGGCGCGGCGCACGGCTTCCGCCACGGCTTCGGGGTCGCGGCGACGGCCCTTCGGCAGCGACTCGAAGCACTCGACGATGGCGTCCTCGACCGCCTCGTGCAGGAAGCCGCCGTCACGGTCGCGCTCGGGGATACCGATCAGGTCGAATTCCGGCTCGGCCGCCAGCCGCCCGTCTTGCGTGAGCGCCAGCGCCACCGATATCGCGCCGGCAAAGCTCAAGCGCCGGCGGTCGGCGACGGTGCGCGAATCGGCCGGCACCAGCAGCGCACCGTCCTTGTAGACGCGGCCCGCCGGCACCTCGTCGATGACGCGCGCCTCGCCCGACAGCCGCACCAGGTCGCCGTTGCGGCATTGCAGGACGTGTTTGACGCCGCAGCGCTTGGCGAGCTTGCCGTGCTCGGTCAGGTGCAGCGCCTCGCCGTGCACCGGGATGAGGATTTGTGGGCGCACCCAGGAGATCAGCGCCTCCAGTTCCTCGCGCCGCGGATGGCCGGAGACGTGCACAAGGTGCGTGCGGTCGGTGATCACCTCGACGCCCTGCTCGATCAGCCCGTTGAGCACGCGGCCGACCGCCTTCTCGTTGCCGGGAATCATGCGGGCGGAATAGATCAGCCGGTCGCCGCGCGAGAACTTGATGTCGGGGTGCTGGTCCTCGGCGATGCGCGCCAGCGCCGCGCGCGGCTCGCCCTGGCTGCCGGTGCACAGCGCCACGACCTTCTTGGGGGGCAGCGCGCCAAAGGCGTCGGCGCCGCGGAACTCGGGCAGGCCCTCGAAATAACCGGTCTCGCGCGCGATCTGCACGATGCGATCCATGGCGCGGCCGACCACGATCACTTCGCGGCCGGCGGCGATGGCGCCTTCCGCGACCGAGCGAAGGCGCCCGGCATTGGAGGCGAAAGTGGTCACCGCGACGCGCCCGGGCGCCGATGCGATCAGCTCGGCGATCACCTTGGCGACGTCGGCTTCCGAGGGCGAGCGGCCCTCGCGTACGGCATTGGTAGAATCGCCGATCAGCGCCAGGCAGCCTTCGTCGCCGAAGGCGCGCAGCTTCTTCTCGTCGGTCGGGTCGTTGAGGATCGGCGTCGGGTCGAGCTTCCAGTCGCCGGTGTGCAGCACATTGCCGACGGGCGTACGCAGGATGAGCGCGTTGGTCTCGGGGATCGAATGCGTCATGGTGACCAGTTCGATATCGAAGACGCCGACATTGAAGCGGCTGCTGCGTTCGATCACCGTCACAGGTATCTTCGGCGCGCCCGGCTCGCCCGCGCATTTGGCCTCGATCAGCGCGGCCGAGAACGGCGTGGCGAACACCGGCACCTTGAGCTGCGGCCAGAGATCAAGGAGCGCGCCGAAATGGTCCTCGTGCGCATGCGTGAGCACGATGCCGGCGAGGTTCTTGCGCTCCTCGATCAGATAGCGGATGTCGGGCAGTAGTAGGTCGACGCCGGGCAGATGCTCTTCCGCCGCGAAAGAGACGCCGCAATCGACCGCCAGCCATTGCCGGCGCCCTTCCGGGCCCAGCCCGTAGATCGCCAGATTCATGCCGATCTCGCCGACGCCGCCGAGCGGCGCGAATACAAGCTCCTGTTGGTTCTGTGCCATGGTCAGAGCCCGTACACGTCGCCGGCGGCGATGGTTGAAACGCCGCCCGGGCCGGCAAGCAGCAGGCGGCCGGCCTCGTCGAGCCCCTCGAAGCGCCCACTGAGCTCGCGCTCCGGCAGCCGCACACGGATCTCCTGCCCGAGCCCGGCCGCACGTTTGAGCCAATCCTCGCGGATCGATGCGAAGCCCTCCCCGCCTTTCCACTGAGCGATGCGCCGCGTCATGGCGCCGGCAAGCGCGGCCAGCAGCCGCTCCGGCGCGACCAGCGCGCCGGCGGTGGCGAGATCGGTGGCGGGATGGTTGGCCTCGGGCGGGTGCGCGGCGCAATTGACGCCGAAGCCGATGGCGACCGCGAAGCCCGGCTCGCTGTCGCCCTCGATCAAAATGCCGGCGAGCTTCTGCCCGGCCAGCAGCAAATCGTTCGGCCATTTCACCTTCAGCAAAGGCCCCAGCTGCGGGGCGCATTCGGCGACCGCGTCATGCAGTGCCAGCGCGGCGACGAACGATAGTTGCGGCGCCTGCGCCGGCGGCGACGGTTCGGTGAGCAGCAGCGTTGCGTAAAGATTGCCGGGCGGCGATACCCACTGACTGCCGCGGCGGCCCCGGCCGGCGCTCTGCGTCTCGGCCGTCACCCACAACGGACCGCGCTCGCCGGCACGCGCAAGCGCCAGCGCCTCGGCATTGGTGGAGCCGAGCGTCTCGTAAGCTTTGTGCCGGGCCCCCGCCAGGCCCGTGGCTTCGCGGTTCATTCAGTTCGATGCAACACGCATCAAAAAAGCGAGTTCGCCGCCACGGTCGCCGCTCCTAACAGCGGCGCCGGATAGACGAAGAACAGCAGGTTGAACAGCCCGGTCACGCCCAGCACCAGCCCGAGCAGAAACGGCATGCGCTGGAAGCTCTGCGCCGGCTCGTCGAAATACATAATCTTGACGATCATCAGATAGTAGTAGGCGCCCACCACGCTGGTCAGCACGCCGATCACCGCGAGCCCGTACAGCCCGGCATTGATGGCGGCGAGGAATACGTAGAACTTGGCGAAGAAGCCGGCGAGCGGCGGAATGCCGGCGAGCGAGAACAACAGCATCGCCAGGAAGAACGCCATGGTCGGGTGCGTGCGCGAGAGCCCCGCCAGATCGCCGATGTTCTCCATGAGCTTGCCCTCGCGGCGCATGGCCAAAACGACCGCGAAGGTGCCGAGCGTCATCGAGACGTAGATGCTCATATAGATCAGCACGCCCTGCACGCCCTGCGCGCTGTCGGCGTCGAGCCCGATCAGCGCGTAGCCCATGTGGCCGATCGAGGAATAGGCCAGCAGGCGCTTGATGTTGCGCTGACCGATTGCGGCGAAGGCGCCGAGCGCCATCGAGGCGATGGAGACGAAGGTCAGTATCTGCTGCCATTCGTGCGCGATGCCGGGAAACGCCGTGAGGCTCGCGCGCACGAAGATGGCGATGGCCGCCACTTTTGGCGCGGACGCAAAGAAGGCGGTGACCGGCGTGGGCGCGCCCTCGTAGACGTCGGGCGTCCACATGTGGAACGGCACCGCCGAAATCTTGAAGCAGAAGCCGACGAACAGGAACACCAGCCCGAAAATAAGACCGATACCGGCGCCTTGACCCGTCGCCAAATTCGCCGCTTTGGCGATGCCGGCAAAGCTGACGGTGCCGGTGAAGCCGTAGACCAGCGAAGCGCCGTACAGCAGCATGCCGGACGACAAGGCGCCCAGCACGAAATATTTAAGTCCCGCCTCGGTCGAACGCACGTTCTCGCGCTCGTAGGCCGCCACCACATAAAGCGAAAGCGACATCAGCTCGAGCCCGAGATAAAGCGCGATCAGGTCGGCGGCCGAGATCAGCATCAGCATGCCGAGCGTGGAAAGCAGGAACAGCGTGCCGTATTCGAATTTCTGCTGGCGCGCGAGTTTCAGATAATCGAGCGAGAGCAGCAGCGCGCCGGCCGAGCCGGCCAGCGCCAGAATTTTGAGAAAGCGTGCGTATTCGTCGACCACGAAGCTGCCGCCAAACAGCGCATAGCGGCCGGGCGGCAGCGTCACGACGGCCGCGCCGGCGGCGATCAGCACGAGCACCGAAAGCCCGTTGACCGCGGAAGCGCTGCGCTCGCCGGCCATCGCGCCGAGCAGCAGCAGCACCATGGCGCCGCAGGCGAGAATGATTTCCGGCAGGATCGGCAGCAGGCCGTGGATATGGGTGAGGTCGGTCATCGCGCGGCGCTCGCCGGCTTGACCGTGTCCTTGGCGGACACCAGCTCTATCTTGGCCTTGTGTTCCTGCAATTCCGCCGCCTTCACCGCGCGGTTATAGCGGTCGAGCAGATGCGTCACCGAGGCCGCCGACATGTCGAGCACCGGCTTGGGCGCGACGCCGAACAGGATGGTGAGCGCGACCAGCGGGGCGAAGATGATGGCTTCGCGCCAGCCGATATCCTTGATGCCGGCGACCGCCGGCTTGAGCGTGCCATAGATCATCTTGCGGTAGAGCCACAGCGCGTAAGCCGCCGAGCCGATGACGCCGAGCGTGGCGACGAAGGCGACCGTCGCATTCACCTGGAAGGTACCGATGAGCGAGAGGAACTCGCCGACGAAGCCGGAGGTGCCGGGCAGCCCGACATTGGCGAGCGTAAACACCATGAAGATCGCGGCGTAAAGCGGCATGCGGTTGACCAGCCCGCCATAGAAGGCGATCTCGCGCGTGTGCATGCGGTCGTAGACCACGCCGACGCACAGGAACAGCGCGCCCGAGACGATGCCGTGCGAGATCATCTGGAAGATGCCGCCGGCGACGCCTTGCGTGGTGGCGGCGAAAATGCCCATGGTGACGAAGCCCATATGCGCCACCGAGGAATAGGCGATCAGCTTCTTCACGTCCTCCTGCATCAGCGCCACCAGCGAGGTGTAGACAATGGCGACCACCGAGAGCGTGAAGATCAGCGTCGCGAAGTCGTGGCTGGCGACCGGAAACATCGGCAGCGAGAAGCGCAGGAATCCGTAACCGCCCATTTTCAACAGGATGGCGGCGAGGATGACCGAGCCGGCGGTCGGCGCCTCGACGTGCGCGTCGGGCAGCCAGGTGTGCACCGGCCACATCGGCATCTTGACGGCAAAGGATGCGAAGAAGGCGAACCACGCCCATTTCTGCAAGCCGATGGGGAAGCCGTGGCGCAGCAGCGTCGGGATGTCGGTCGTGTGCGCGTTCCAATACATCGCCATGATGGCGAGCAGCATCAGCACCGAGCCGAGCAGCGTGTAGAGAAAGAACTTGAAGCTGGCATAGACCCGGCGCGGGCCACCCCACACGCCGATGATCAGGAACATCGGGATCAGGCCGCCCTCGAAGAACAGATAGAACAGCACCAGATCGAGCGCGGAGAAGGTGCCGACCATCAGCGTTTCAAGGATCAGAAACGCCACCATGTATTCCTTCACCCGCTTCTGCACGGCGGTCCAGCTCGCGAGAATGCAGATCGGCATCAGCCCGGTGGTGAGGATGACGAAGGGCAGCGAAATGCCGTCGACGCCCATGTGGTAGGAGGCAAATCCCAGCCAGGGATGCTTCTCGACGAACTGGAATTCCGGCGAAGCAGGGTCGAAACGCCACACCATCACCAGCGAGATCGCGAAGGTGACAAGCGTCGTCCACAGCGCGGTCCAGCGCGCGGTGCCGCGCGCGACCCAGCCGTTGCCGCGCACGGCGATCATGATGAAGGCGGCGCCGAGCAGCGGCAGGAAGGTGACGACGGAGAGGATCGGCCAATTCATGATCTAGCCTTTCGCTCTCGGTGAAAACGCGAAGGCGATGGCCCTCCTCCGCTCATTCCCGCGCAAGCGGGAATCCAGTTTGACCGGCCGCCGAGTCAGCAATCTGCCGCCCTGGGTCCCCGCTTGCGCGGGGACGAACGGGGTTTGTGATATGCGGCGCGGCTTGTGCATCGTGCCTACCTGAACGCGAACATGAACCAGGTGATGAAGATCGCGGCGCCGATCAGCATCGCGAAGGCGTAGTGGTAGAGATACCCGGTCTGCAGGCGGACCACGCTGCGCGTCACGTCGAGCACGCGCGCGGAGACGCCGTCCGGCCCGAAGCCGTCGATCAGCCAGCCGTCGCCGCCCTTCCACAGCAACGTGCCGAGCCGTTTCATCGGCCGCACGAAGATGACGTCGTAGAGCTCGTCGAAATACCACTTGTTGAGCAGGAACTTGTAGAGGAACTCGTGCTGGCGCGCGAGCTCGACCGGAATGTCCGGCCGGCGGATATAGAAATACCAGGCGACCAGGAAGCCGATCGCCATCATCAAGGTGGGCAGCAACGCGATCTGCAGGGGAATGTGGTGCATGTCCTCGAGCACGTGGTTGCCCGGCGCGAAGGTGAGCGAGCCGCCGAAAAAGTGCGCAACCCCGTGGCCGGCGAAGATCTCCTTGAACGGCAGCCCGGCGAAGATCGAGCCGATCGCCAGGAAGCCGAGCGGGATCAGCATCACCATTGGGCTTTCATGCGCCTCGCGCCAATGCTTGCGGTCATGCGGCTCGCCGTGGAAAGTCTTGAAGATCAGCCGCCAGGAATAGAACGAGGTCAGCAGCGCCGCGCCCACGGTGCAGACATAACCGTAGAGCGCCATCGGATTGTGCGCCACGAAGGTGGCCTCGATGATGGCATCTTTGGAGAAATAGCCGGCGGTGAGCGGAAAGCCGGTGAGCGCCAGCGAGCCGACGATCATGGTGATGTAGGTGAAGGGGATGCGGTCCTTCAGACCGCCCATCATGCGGATGTCCTGCTCGTGATGCATGGCGGTGATCACCGAGCCGGCGCCGAGGAACAGCAGCGCCTTGAAGAAGGCGTGGGTGAACAGGTGGAACATGCCGACCGAATAGGCGCCTACGCCCATGGCGACGAACATGTAGCCGAGCTGCGAGCAGGTCGAATAGGCGATGATGCGCTTGATGTCGTTCTGGACGAGGCCGATGGTGGCCGCGAACACGCAGGTGGTGGCGCCGATGAAGGTGACGAAAGCCTGCGCGTGCGGCGCAAGCTCGAACAGCGGCGACAGCCGCGCCACCATGAACACGCCGGCGGTCACCATGGTGGCGGCGTGGATCAAGGCGGAAACCGGCGTCGGGCCCTCCATGGCGTCCGGCAGCCAGGTGTGCAGCAGGAACTGCGCCGACTTGCCCATGGCGCCCATGAACAGGAAGATGCAGATCAGCGTCATGGCGTCGATCTGCCAGCCGAACAGCGGCAGCGTCTTGCCGACGATCGAGGGCGCCTGCGCGAACACGGTGTCGAAATCGACCGCGCCGGTCATGTAGAACAGCGCGAATATGCCGAGCGCGAAGCCGAAATCGCCGACGCGGTTGACCACGAAGGCCTTGATGGCGGCGGCGTTGGCCTCCGGCTTGTGATACCAGAAGCCGATCAGCAGGTAGCTCGCCAGCCCCACGCCTTCCCAGCCGAAGAACAACTGCACCAGATTGTCCGCCGTCACCAGCATCAGCATGGCGAAGGTGAACATCGACAGGTAGCCGAAGAAGCGCGGCCGGTAGGGATCGTGCTCCATATAGCCGATCGAATAGAGGTGCACGAAGGCCGACACCGAAGTGACCACCACCAACATCACCGCGGTCAGCGTGTCGACGCGCAGCAGCCACGGCACCTGCAGCGTGCCGGAGGCGATCCAGGTGAACACCGGCACGCGCGCATCGTGGTGGCCGAAGCCGACCTGCACGAAAGCGATCCATGACAGGATCATCGAAATCATCAGCAGCGTGGTGGTGATCAGCTCGGTGATGCGCGAGCCGGCGGCAGGCGGCTCATGCGCTTCCGGCTCGTGATGCGCGTGATGGATGGCGGCGCCGCCTTCCGCCTCATGCGCGTAGCGATGGGCGCCGTGGTCGGTGGCGGTGTCCTCGGCGCCGGGCGGCGGCCCCTCGCCCGGGCAGCGCGCGCGCGCACCGGCCAGCGCGATGATACCGGCCAGGATGGCGCCAAGCAGCGGCAGAAAGACGATGGCTTGGTACATCTCGTTCTCTCTAGCCCCTCGTCTCGCGGCCAGGCATATGCGCGTCTAACATTTCTCGTCGGCGCATGATCTTGTCCGAAAACCGGCTCCCATCCCCGATCAAGTCTGGGGACATGCTTTTCGGGATCATGCGCTAACCCTTCATCATGTTGATGTCCTCGACCGCGATGGAACCCTTGTTGCGGTAGAAGACCACGAGGATGGCAAGCCCGATGGCCGCTTCGGCGGCGGCCACCGTGAGCACGATCAGCGCGTAGACCTGACCGACGATGTCGTTGAGGTGGGCGGAGAAGGCCACCAGGTTGATGTTGACCGCGAGCAGGATGAGTTCGATCGACATCAAAATGACGATGACGTTCTTACGGTTGAGGAAGATGCCGAAAATCCCGAGCGTGAACAGGATGGCGGCGACGGAAAGGTAGTGGCCGAGGCCGATGGTCATGGCGCGCCTCCCCAGCCCTGCCCCGGCCGCACATGGCGGACTTCGATGGCCGTCTTGTTGCGCGCGACCTGTTGCGAAATCGACTGCCGTTTCACGCGCGCCTTGTGCTGCAGCGTGAGCACGATGGCGCCGACCATCGCGACCAGCAGGATCAGGCCGGCGGCCTCGAAATAGTAGACGTACTTGGTGTAGAGCACGAGGCCGATCGCCTCGGTGTTATGGATCTGCGCGATCGGCGGGATCGGCGCCACGATGGCGTGCGGAACGGCCGGCGCGATGGTCCAGGCGCCCACCACCAGCAGCAGCTCGGCCAGGAAAATGGCGCCGACCAGCGCGCCCACCGGCAGGTATTGCAGCGCGCCCTGTTTGAGCGAGGCGAAATCGACGTCGAGCATCATCACCACGAACAGAAACAGCACGGCGACCGCGCCGACATAGACGATGACCAGGATCATCGCCAGGAACTCGGCCCCCAGCATCACGAACAGGCCGGCGGCGTTGACGAACGCCAGGATGAGGAACAGCACCGAATGAACCGGGTTGCGGGCGGCGATCACCATGAAGGCGGACGCCACGCAAATGCCGGCGAACAAATAGAAAAACAACGCTGTGATAATCATTTAGCGGCCGAGGGGGAGGAATTCGGGACGCTCGTTCCTAGCGCGCCGGGCCGCCCTCGTCCACCGGCGAAAAGCGCTTTTCCGACCTGCTTTTAGCGGGTCCTGCACGCCGGCGGCCGGCCCTAAAACCGTCACAAAACGAAACCGCCCCGCCGGGTGGCGGGGCGGTCGCTTTCGGGGCCGGATTGCCCGCCGAGCGGGCAACCGGTTCCTGTGGCGTCAGACCTTGATCCGGTCGCCGATCGGCAGCTGCCGGATGCGTTTTCCGGTGGCCGCGAAGATGGCGTTGCACAGGGCCGGCGCGAAGGGAGGCATGCCGGGCTCGCCGACGCCGCTCGGATGCACCGAGAGCGGATGCTCGACGATGTGGGTGCGCACCTCGAGCGGGGCTTCATCGATCCGCGTGATCACGAAATCGTTGAAGTTGCCCTGCTGGACCCGGCCGTTCTTGAAGGTGATCTCGCCGTATTTGGCGAGCGCCAGCCCCATCACGGCCGCGCCTTGGATCTGGGAATACACGCGTTCCGGGTTCACGCAGAAGCCGCAATCGATCACGGTATCCACGTGCGGGATCGTGTAGCTGCCGTCGTCGGCCACCGCGACCTCGACGACGGTGGCGACATAGGTGACGAAGGAACGGTGCGCGGCGATGCCGAGCCCATGCCCCTTCGGCATTTGGCGGCCCCAGCCCGCCCGCTTGGCGGCGACTTCCGCCACGTTGCGCAGGCGCCCGGTGTCGATCGGGAAGGTCTCGAACGGCTCGCCGTAGTCCCAGAGCTTGGTCGTGACCTGCTTGCGCGGGTCGACGATGCGCGCCGGGCCGATCATCTCGAGCAGGAAGTCCTTCTGGTCGCGCCCGAGCTCATGGGCGAGTTCGGCGATGAACGACTGGGTGGACCAGGCGTGCATCACGTTGTTGACCGAACGGAACCATCCGATGCGCACTTCGGACGGCGCCTCCCCGCTTTCCATGCGGATGTTGGGGATGTTGAACGGCGCATCGACCCAGCCCATACCGAGCTCGATCCCGCTCGGATGTTTGGGGTCGGGCACGAAGTTCGACATGAAGGTCGGCGCCGCGCTGCGGTGCCGCCAGGCCACCACCTTGTTCTTGCCGTCGATGCCGGCTTCGAAGCGGTCGACGGTGACGGTGTGGTAGAAGTCGTGGCGGATGTCGTCCTCACGCGTCCACACCACCTTTACCGGCTGACCGTCCATGGCCTTGGACACGAGCGCGGCCTCGATCGCATAGTCGCATTTCGACTTGCGGCCGAAGCCGCCGCCGAGCAGCGTCTCGTGCACGACCGTCTGCCCTTCCTTGACGCCCAGCGCCTTGGCAATGTCGCCGCGGGCATTGCCCGGGCTCTGCAGCGGCGCCCAGACTTCCCAGGTGTCGCCGTTCTTGCGGGCGGTCGCCGCCGGCGGCTCCATGGTGGCATGGGCGAGATGCGGCGCGTAATATTCGGCCACCACCACCTTTTTGGCGGAGGCCAGCGCCTTCTGGGCATTGCCGAGATTGCGCTCCAGCTTGCCCGGCTTGCGCACGTTACGCTGCAGCATCGCCTTGTAAGCGTCTGAATCGTAAGACCTGTTCGGTCCGTCGTCCCAGACGATCTTGAGCGCCTGGCGGCCCTTGATCGCCGCCCAGGTGTTCTTGGCGATGACCGCCACGCCGCCGAGCGGGGCGTATTTGTTCGGCTCCGGCGTCGAGGCGATGGTCACCACTTTCTCCACGCCGGGCACCTTCATGGTCGCGCTGGCGTCGTAGGACTTCACCTTGCCGCCGACCACGGGCGGCCGCGCCACCACCGCGAACTTCAGGCCCGGCAGCTTCACGTCCTGACCGTAGGTCGTGCCGCCGGTGGTGATGTCATAGAGATCGGTGATGCCGATATTGCCCTTGCCCATGTAGCGGAAGGCCTTCTCGTCCTTCAGCTTCACGGTGTCGGGCTTGGGCGTTGGCAGGGCCGCGGCGTCCTTGGCGAGCGCGCCATAGCCGAGCTTGCGGCCGGAGCCGCGATGCACGACCTCATGGTTTTCCGCCACGACCTCGGACGGATCGACGCCCCAGCGCTTGGCCGCCGCCTGCTCCAGCATGTGGCGGGCGGAAGCGCCGCACAGCCGCATCGGCTGGATGAAGTGGCGGGTACTGCGCGAGCCGTCGGTGTCCTGGTTGCCGTATTTCTCCTCGTCGCCCGGCGACTGCACGATGCGGACCTTCGACCAGTCGGCATCGAGCTCGTCGGCGACGATCATCGGCAGCGAGGTGCGCGCCGCGCCATTTCCCATTTCGGCGCGGGCGGCGACGATGCTGACGATGCCGTCCGGCGCGATCGACACGAACACGTGCGGATCGCTCACCACGCCGTGCGGCATGGCGGAAGCGCCGGTCGGATAGGCCAAAGCGGCGCGGACGCCCGGGAACTGCGCCGCCAGCACGAGACCGCCGCTCGCGACCACGCCTTTAAGCATGCCGCGGCGGCTGACATTGGTGATCACGGGGAATTCGTCTTTGCGATGATGGGTCATGTCAGGCTCCCTTCGCGATCGAGCGGATGGCCGCGTGAATGCGCTGATAGCAGCCGCAGCGGCACAGGTTTCCGGCCATCGCGTCCTTGATCTGCTCGTCGCTCGGCGCCGGCGTCTTCTTGAGCAGCGCCGCCGCCTGCATGATCTGCCCGGCCTGGCAATAGCCGCATTGCGGCACGCCGTAATTGCGCCAGGCGATCTGCACGGGATGCTGGCCGTGCGGGTCGAGGCCTTCGATCGTGACGACGGATTTGCCGTTGACGTCGCCCATCTGCACGCCGCAGGCGCGCGTCGCTTCGCCATTGAGATGCACGGTGCAGGAGCCGCACAAAGCGACGCCGCAGCCGAATTTCGTGCCCGTCATGCCGAGTTCGTCACGCAAGTACCACAGGAGCGGCATCGACGGATCGCCGTCGAACGTCTGCGCCTGGCCGTTCACATGCAGGTTGACCATGCTGTCCTCCCTTGCTGCGTTTCTTGAGCGCACACGCGCTCACGAGCGCCGTTCGCCAACGGCACCCGCTCAACTCGCTGCGTTTGAGTCTTGCTTCTTGAACACGAGTGCCGCCCCAAAACCGTCGATGGACGGTGACACGCCGTTTCGCTCAGCGGTTGATCAAACCGCTTCCTTGGAATTGTTGCAAGGAAAGACTGTCAGGGCGCGAAAAAAATTGCACGCCGCCGGTGGGCCGCCGCCCCTGCCAGGCAAACTTTATCGCACTGCACAGCGACGGTATCGGGCAACGTTGGGCAAATGCTGCTCAGCGGTAAGGTGCATCGAGCGCAAGATTTTTGGCGATCTCGCGCTCCCACCGGTCGCCATTGGCGAGCAGGCGCTCCTTGTCGAAGTAGAGCTCCTCGCGCGTCTCGGTGGCGAACTCGAAGTTGGGACCTTCGACGATAGCGTCGACCGGACAGGCCTCCTGGCACAGCCCGCAGTAAATGCACTTCACCATATCGATGTCGTAGCGGGTGGTGCGGCGGGTGCCGTCGTTGCGGCGCGGGCCCGCCTCGATAGTGATGGCCTGGGCCGGGCAGATCGCTTCGCACAGCTTGCAGGCGATGCAGCGTTCCTCGCCGTTGGGATAGCGGCGCAGCGCGTGCTCGCCGCGGAAGCGCGGCGAGATTGGGCCCTTCTCGAACGGATAATTGAGCGTTGCCTTGGGCGCGAAGAAATAGCGCATGGCGAGCGCGAAGCCCGTCAGGAACTCCCACAAGAAGATCGCCTTGGCTGCGCCGACAAGCCTCATCGCATCCTCACTTCATCGCCGCCGCGGTCGCCACGTGGCCGTATTGGATGACCGCCGCCACGATCGCCACCATGGCAAGCGACAGCGGCAGGAACACCTTCCAGCCCAGCCGCATCAACTGATCGTAGCGGTAACGCGGCACGATGGCCTTGACCATGGCGAACATGAAAAACAGGAAGAACGCCTTGAGCACGAACCAGACGATCCCCGGCACCCAGGTAAACGGCGCAAAGGGAATCGGCGACAGCCAGCCGCCCAGGAACAGGATGGTGCCCATGGCGCACATGGTGGCGATCGCCACGTATTCGCCGAGCATGAACATCATATAGGGCGTGGAACCGTATTCGACCATGAAGCCGGCGACCAGTTCCGACTCCGCCTCCACCAGATCGAAAGGCGGCCGGTTGGTCTCGGCCAGCGCCGACACGAAAAACACCACGAACATCGGCAACAGCGGCAGCCAGTACCACGAGAACAGGCCGTAGGGGCCGTTCTGCGCCTCGATGATCTTGCTCAAGTTCAGCGAATTCGCGCACAGCAGAACGGTAATGAACACGAAGCCGATCGAGACTTCGTAGGACACCATCTGCGCCGCCGAGCGCAGCGCGGCGAGAAACGGATATTTCGAGTTCGACGCCCAGCCCGCCATGATCACGCCGTAGACCATGAGCGAAGAGATGGCGAAGATGTAGAGCACGCCGACATTGATATCGGCGATCACCCAACCGACGTTGAGCGGGATCACCGCCCAGGCCGCGAGCGCCAGCACGCAGGTGACGAGCGGCGCCAACAGGAACACGCCCTTGTTGGCGCCGGCCGGAATCACCGGCTCCTTAATCACGAATTTCAGCAGGTCCGCGAAGGACTGGAACAGCCCCCAGGGCCCCACCACGTTGGGTCCGCGCCGCATCTGTACTGCCGCCCAGATCTTGCGGTCGGCAAGCAGGATATAGGCGACCGCCACCAGCAGCACGACCAAGAGCAGGACCGACTCGCCGAGGATAATCAGCACGGGCCAGACATAGCCGAAGAAGAAATCGTATGCCGTCATCGCCCTACTCCGCCGCCGTCTTGTGGGCGGCCGCGGCCAGCGCCGAGCATTCCGCCATGATCGCGGAAGCGCGCGCGATCGGATTGGTCAGATAGAAATCCGCCACGGCCGAGACGAACGGCGCCTTGTCGGGCGTGCCGCCGAGCTTGGCGAGCTTCTCGATGTCGGCGGCATTGCAGGGCGCGATCTCGCCGAGCCGCATGAGATGCGGGTGCGCCGTGAACATCGCCTTGCGCAACTGGACGAGAGAGTCATAGGGCAACGTGCGGTCGAGCGCGGCCGAGAGCGCGCGCAGGATCGCCCAGTCCTCGCGGGCGTCTCCGGGCGGGAAGCCGGCGCGTTCGGCCATCTGCACGCGGCCTTCGGTGTTGACGTAGAGCGCAGATTTTTCAGGGTAAGCGGCGCCCGGCAGGATGACGTCGGCGCGGTGCGCGCCGCGGTCGCCATGCGTGCCGATATAAACCACGAAGGGCCCCGGGCTAACCTCGATCTCGTCGGCGCCGAGCAGGAATACGACGTCGAGCCCCTGACCCGATGCGATCTGGGCGGCGGTCTTGCCCTGCGCGCCGGGCACGAGCCCGAGATCGAGCGCGGCGACGCGCGAGGCGGCCGTGTGCAGCACGGAAAAGCCGTTCCAGCCCTCTTTCACCGCGCCCACGTCGAGCGCCAGTTTGGCGGCGAGCGAAGCGACCGCGACACCATCCGGCCGCGCCAAGGCGCCCGCGCCGACAAGGACGAGCGGGCGCTCGGCCTGCTTGAGACCCTCGCCGAATTTGCCGCCGGCAACCTTTGCCAGCGTCTCCGGCCCGGCCCCGAGATAGTCGTAAGCGTAAGTGAGATCGGCCTTCTCGCCGATCACCCCGACCGGGAACGGCCCGGCGCGCCAGCGCTTTCGGATGCGGGCGTTGAGCACCGCCGCCTCGCGCCGCGGCACCGAGCCGACGATCAGCAGCGCATCCGCCTGCTCGATGCCCGCTATCGTTGCGTTGAACAGGTAAGTCGCCCGGCCCCAATGCGGATCGATGCACGAACCGTCCTGGCGCGCGTCGATATTGGGGCTGCCCAGCCGACCCATCAGATCCTTGAGCGCGAACATTTCCTCCGCGCCCGCCAGATCGCCCACGACGGCGCCGGTGCGGTCGCCGGTATCCTTTTTGATCTTGGTTGCGATGGCCGCAAAAGCCTCTTTCCAGCTCGCCGGCCGCAGGCGACCGTTGACGCGGATATAGGGCTGGTCGAGCCGCTGCGTACGCAGGCCATCGACCACGTGGCGGGTCTTGTCGGAAATCCACTCCTCGTTCACGTCGTCGTTGGCGCGCGGCAGGATGCGCATGACCTCGCGCCCGCGCGTGTCGATGCGGATGGCCGAGCCGAGTGCGTCCATGACGTCGACCGACTGCGTCTTGGTGAGCTCCCAGGGGCGCGCCGAGAACGCATAAGGCTTGTTGGTGAGCGCGCCGACCGGGCAGAGATCGACCACGTTCGACTGCAACTCCGACGTCATCGCGTGTTCGAGGTAAGTCGTGATCTCCATGTCCTCGCCGCGCCCGATGGCGCCGAGCTCCGGCACGCCGGCCACTTCGGTCGAGAAGCGAATGCAGCGCGTGCAATGGATGCAGCGCGTCATGATGGTCTTGACCAGCGGCCCGATATATTTGTCCTCGACCGCGCGCTTGTTCTCGGCAAAGCGCGAGGCATCGACGCCATAGGCCATGGCCTGGTCCTGCAAATCGCATTCACCGCCCTGGTCGCAGATCGGGCAGTCGAGCGGATGGTTGATCAGCAGGAACTCCATCACGCCTTCGCGCGCCTTTTTAACCATCGGCGTCCTGGTGTTGACTTCCGGCGGCTCGCCGTTCTTGCCGGGACGGCAGTCGCGCACGCCCCAGGCGCAGGACGCGACCGGCTTGGGCGAGCCCACCAGCTCGACCAGGCACATGCGGCAATTGCCGGCGATCGACAGCCGCTCGTGGAAGCAGAAGCGCGGGATTTCTGCGCCCGCGGCCTCACAGGCCTGGAGCAGCGTGTACTCCGGCGGGACGTCGATCTCTTTACCGTCGACTATCAGCTTGGTCATCGGTTCGTCTTCAACTCACATTTCGGTATGCGTGTGCTCGTTGCACCAGTCGTCGCGCTTGGTGGTCGCCCAGGACGGGTAGTGCCGGCTGCGGTCGGGAGCTTCCGCGACCTGCGCCGGCGGCGCGTGGCAGCGGCATTGCCCGAAGATCGAGCGCTGGCGGCTCGGTTCGCTCGATGCGCCCTCCGCCACCGGCCACCAGGACCGGCAATTGAAGCAGCGCAGATTTTTATTGTCGAACGACATGGTCTAGCTCCACGGGCTGCCCACTCCCCATTCACGCTGACGCGGCGGCGGCAAGCGGCCTGGCCGCCGGTTTGCCGCCGCGCTGTGTTTTCCAAAGCTCGGCCTGGGCCAGATCTTCCCAGCCGAAGGCGAATTCGCTCGGCCCGCGCGCGATCAGATGGTCGCGGCGCCTGACCCCCTCTGCCATATCCGGCCGCTCGCCCGCCTTGACCCACCACAGAACGAGCGGCGTCTGCATCGGCGTAAACCATTCCGCGCGTCGGCGATAGAAGCGACCGTGCAATGTCTGCCAGACGAAGCGCTCGAGCGCGATCTCGTTTTCCCACAGCGTCAGGTTCGGCAGAATGGTCGGATCGTCATAGACCCGCATGTTCATGGCGTGGCCGCTTGCATCCTGCAGCCGCCATACGAAACCGTCGATCTGCTCGGCCAACCGGTTGACGCGGTCGAAATTGTCGACGAATTCGGCCATGCGCGGATCGTCCAGCGGATAGCGGATGCGCGCGACGTTGAATTCGGCAAGGTGATGGTGCGTCATGCCGCGCTCTCGTTCGGCGGACAACGCGCCGCTTTCCACAGTTGCGCCGAGGCCGCCGCCCAATCGAAAGCGTAGTCGCTCGCGCCGTGCTGTGTGTAGTAGCCGAGCCGTTCGACCGCCTCGTCGACGCTCGGCAAATAGCCGGCCGGCACCCACCACATCACGAAATAAGGCTTCTCAAAGTGCTCGAACCACTCGGCGCGCCGGCTGTAGAACTGTTTGTGCACGGTCTGATAGACGAAGCGCTCGAGCGCGGCCACGCTCTCCCACACCGTGAGATTGATGGCGGTGCGCGGATCGGCGTAAGGGCGCGTGGCGGTCGAATTGCCGCTCTCGTCGATATAGCGCCACACGAAGCCGGGCGTGCGCTCGGCCAACGCGTTGACGCGCGCCAGATTGCCGGTGAACGCCGCCATGCGCGGATCGTCGACCTCGTAGCGGATACGGCCGATGTTCAACTGCGCCAGATGCGTGTTGGCCGGCTGCTGCATGGGGCTCACTCCGCTGCGATCGGCGCCGGCTCGCGCACTCCGTGCGCGTCGGCGTTGCGGGTATATTCGTCGATGCGCCGCTCGATCTCGGGCCGGAAATGCCGCAGCAGCCCCTGCACCGGCCAGGCGGCGCCGTCGCCGAAGGCGCAGATGGTGTGACCCTCGATCTGCTTGGTCACCTCCATCAGCATGTCGATTTCGCGCTTCTGCGCGCGGCCCTCGCTCATGCGGGTCAGCACGCGCCACATCCAGCCCATGCCCTCACGGCAGGGCGTGCACTGGCCGCAACTCTCGTGTTTGTAGAAGTAGGAGATGCGCGTCATCGCCCGCACGATGTCGGTCGACTTGTCCATCACGATCACGGCCGCCGTGCCGAGCGCCGATTTCTTGTCGCGGCAGCCGTCGAAATCCATCAGCAGCGAATCCGCCCACTCCGCGCCCGCCGGCACCAGCGGCATGGACGAACCGCCCGGGATCACCGCCAGGAGATTGTCCCAGCCGCCGCGCACGCCGCCGGCATGCGTTTCCAGCAATTCGCGCAACGGAATGCCCATCGCCTCTTCGACGTTGCAAGGGCGTTCGACGTGACCGGAAATGCAGAACAGCTTGGTGCCGGTGTTGTTCGGCCGGCCGATAGCGGCGAACCAGGCCGCCCCCCGGCGGATGATGTCGGGCACCTGCGCGATCGATTCCACGTTGTTGACGGTAGTCGGACAGCCGTAGAGCCCGACATTGGCCGGAAACGGCGGCTTCAGGCGCGGCTGGCCCTTCTTGCCCTCGAGGCTTTCGAGCAGCGCCGTCTCCTCGCCGCAGATATAGGCGCCGGCGCCGTGATGCACGACGAGGTCGAAGTCCCAGCCGTGCACGTTGTTCTTGCCGATCAGCTTGGCCTCGTAGGCCTCGTCGACCGCGGCCTGCAGCCGCTCGCGCTCCCGGATGAACTCGCCGCGCACATAGATGTAGGCCGCGTGCGCGCCCATGGCGAAGGAGGCGATCAGACAGCCCTCGACCAAGAGATGCGGGTCGTTGCGCATGATCTCCCGGTCCTTGCAGGTGCCGGGCTCGGACTCGTCTGCGTTCACGACCAGATAATGCGGCCGCTCGCCGATCTGCTTGGGCATGAACGACCACTTCAAGCCGGTCGGAAAGCCGGCGCCGCCGCGCCCGCGCAGGCCCGAGTTCTTCACCTCGTCGACGATCGCATCGCGGCCCTTTTCCAGGATCGCCTTGGTGCCGTCCCAGGCGCCGCGCGCGCGCGCGCCTGCAAGGCCTGCGTCGTGCCGGCCGTAGAGATTGGTGAAGATGCGGTCCTGGTCGGCGAGCATGGTTTTCAGGTCGGTTTCGGTTTCTGTTTGTCCTGTGCCGGCGGCGTCGGTGCGCCGGCGCGGAAGTTGGCGGCGGCGCCAGGCTTCTTTGCGTTGGCGTCCTTCGGTTCGTTCGGCGAGCCGGCCTTGCCCGGCCGCGCATAGATCGCCTTGTCGGTCAGCGTGATCGGTCCGCCGACCGGCGCAGACAGTTGCCGGTCGATCTGCGGACCCGGCTTCGCTTTTTTGCCGGAGGAAAGCGTGTCGAGAATCTTGCCGAAGCTGTCGGCGTCGAGATCCTCGTAATAGTCGGCATTGATCTGCGCCATGGGCGCGTTCACGCAGGCGCCCAGGCACTCGACCTCGACCCAGGAGAACTTGCCGTCCGCCGTCACTTCCATCTGATCGCCGATGCGGGCGCGGCACACCTTTTCCAGATCGTCGGCGCCGCGCAGGCGGCACGGCGTGGTGCCGCACAGCTGGACATGGAATTTGCCGACCGGGATCAGGTTGAACATCGTATAGAAGGTCGCGACCTCGAGCGCGCGGATGTGCGGCATCTGCAAGAAATCCGCGACATGACGGATGGCCACCTCTGGGAGCCAGCCGCCGGCCTGCTCCTGCGCCCGCCACAGCAGCGGGATGATCGCGGAGGCCTGGCGGCCTTCGGGATATTTGGCGATCTGGCGTTTCGCCCAGTCGACGTTTTCCTTGCTGAAGGCGAAGTCCTTCGGCTGCACTTCCGGTGGGGCGAGGCGGCGCACGCTCATCGGTCCACCTCGCCGAACACGATGTCGATCGAGCCGAGAATGGCTGACACGTCCGCCAGCATGTGGCCGCGCGTCAGGAAATCCATCGCGCTTAAGTGCGCAAATCCCGGCGCGCGGATCTTGCACTTGTACGGCCGGTTGCCGCCGTCGCTCACCAGATAGACGCCGAACTCGCCCTTGGGTGCTTCCACCGCCGCGTAAGCCTCGCCCGCCGGCACGTGATAGCCTTCCGTATAGAGCTTGAAGTGATGGATGAGGCCTTCCATCGAACGCTTCATCTCGGGGCGGGGGGGCGGCACGATCTTGTTGTCCTCCACCACCACCATGCCCTGCCCGGCCGGCTCGCGCAGCTTGGCGATGCACTGCTTCATGATGGAGGTCGATTGCCGCATCTCCTCCATGCGGATGAGATAACGGTCGTAGCAGTCACCGTGCTTGCCGACCGGGATGTCGAACTTCATCTCGGAATAGCACTCATAGGGCTGCGCGCGCCGCAAGTCCCACGCCGCGCCCGAGCCGCGCACCATCACCCCGGAAAAGCCCCAATTCCAGGCGTCGTCCAGGCTGACCACGCCGATGTCGACATTGCGCTGCTTGAAGATGCGGTTGTCGGTGAGCAGCGCGTCGAGATCGTCGACGACCTTGAGGAAGGGATCGCAGAACGCCTCGATATCGTCGATCAGCGCCGGCGGCAGGTCCTGGTGCACGCCGCCCGGGCGGAAATACGTGGCGTGCATGCGCGCGCCGGAAGCACGCTCGTAGAACACCATCAGCTTCTCGCGCTCCTCGAAGCCCCACAGCGGCGGGGTGAGCGCGCCGACGTCCATCGCCTGCGTGGTGACGTTCAGGAGATGCGACAGAAGGCGACCGATCTCGGCATAGAGCACGCGGATCAATTGCGCGCGCCGCGGCACTTTGATGTCGAGCAGCTTTTCCACCGCCAGGCAGAAAGCGTGTTCCTGGTTCATCGGCGCGACGTAATCGAGCCGGTCAAAATAGCCGATCGCCTGCAGATAGGTCTTGTACTCGATCAGCTTCTCGGTGCCGCGGTGAAGCAAGCCGATATGCGGATCGACCCGCTCGACCACCTCGCCGTCGAGTTCCAGCACCAGACGCAGCACGCCGTGCGCCGCCGGGTGCTGCGGCCCGAAATTGATCGTGAAATTGCGTACGGCGTTTTCGGCCATCAGTTCACCAGCTCCGCGGCCTTCGCCTTGCCTTCGACCCGGGCGTTGAAACTGTCCCATTTAACGACGGCGCGCTCGTGCGTACCTTCGCCGATCAGGTCGATGCCGTCATGGGCGCGCACGTTGAACAGGATCTTGCGGCCGCGCACCTCGGCCACTTCGGCGTCGACCGTCACCGTCATACCGGGCGGGGTCGCCGCCGCGTGGCTCACGTTCACATGCGTGCCGAGCGAGCCTTCGCCCTCGTCGAGATAGGGCTCGAGCAGCTGCGTGCAGGTCCACTCCATCAGCACGATCATGAAGCCGGTGGCAAACACCTTCGGCATGTTGGCGATGATCGGCGATTCCGGATAGGTGAACGGCACCGTCTTGTTCTCCGGCACGATGTAGGAAAAGCGATGCTTCAGACCGGGGACCAGCGTCGGCTTCATGAGGAGGCCTTCTTCTCCGGCTCGCCGGTCAGCTTATTGGCCGCCCCCGGCGCCACCTTTTCGTCGCCCGGCAACACGTAGTCGGTGCCTTCCCAGGGCGACAAGAAATCGAACGAACGGAATTCCTGATTGAGCTTCACCTTGTCGTACATCACCCGCTTTTCCTCATCGTCCCAGCGCACTTCGACGAAGCCGGTGAGCGGAAAATCCTTGCGCAGCGGATGGCCTTCGAAGCCGTAGTCGGTGAGGATTCGGCGCATGTCGGGATGGCCGGTGAACAAGATGCCGTAGAGGTCGTAGGCCTCGCGCTCGAACCAGTCGGCGCCCCGGAACACCTCGACGATGGAGGCGACCGGCGTCTCCTCGTCGGTCGTGATCTTGACCCGCACGCGGGCATTCATGCGCGGCGACAGCAGGTGATAGACCACGTCGAAGCGCCGCTCGCGGCCGGGCCAGTCGATGGCGGTCACGTCGATGAAGCAGACGAACTGGCAGGAGGGATCGTCGCGCAGGAACTTGGCGACCGCCACGATGTCGGCGGCCTTCGCGTGCACGGTCAGCTCGCCGCGCACGATCTCGTAACCCGCGATCGATTGCGGCAGCGCCTTCTCAACGGTCTGGCCGATGCGTTCGAGCGTCTCGTCCATACGTCCGCCTATGTCCCAATCCATCCGGTTCGAATCACGGCGCGTTCCCGACATTTTGCATTGCGCATGACCTTTTCCGAAAACCGGCTCCCACTTTTCGGGATCATGCGCTATCGCTCGATCGTGCCGGTGCGGCGGATCTTCTTCTGCAGCAGCAAGACGCCGTAGAGCAGCGCCTCCGCCGTCGGCGGGCAGCCGGGCACGTAGATGTCGACCGGCACGATGCGGTCGCAGCCACGCACCACGGAATACGAATAGTGATAGTAGCCGCCGCCGTTGGCGCACGATCCCATCGAGATCACGTAGCGCGGCTCCGGCATCTGGTCGTAGACTTTACGAAGGGCGGGCGCCATTTTGTTGGTGAGCGTCCCCGCGACGATCATCACGTCCGACTGGCGGGGCGAAGCGCGCGGGGCGAAGCCGAAGCGCTCGGCGTCGTAGCGCGGCATCGACATCTGCATCATCTCGACCGCGCAGCAGGCGAGCCCGAACGTCATCCACATCAGCGAGCCGGTGCGCGCCCAGGTGATCAGGTCGTCGGCGGCGGTGACCAGGAAGCCCTTGTCGGAAAGTTCCGTGTTGACGTCCTTGAAAAAGGCGTCGCCCTCGCCCGCGGGTCGTCCGGTGCGCGGGTCGAGAATCCCGGTGGCCTCGGGTGATACCAGCGTCATGGCGCCATCAATCCCATTCCAGCGCCCCCTTGCGCCATTCATATATGAAGCCGACGGTCAGAACGCCAAGGAACACCATCATCGCCCAGAAGCCGGCGTGCCCGATCTGGCGGAACGCCACCGCCCAGGGGAACAGGAAGCTCACCTCCAGGTCGAAGATGATGAAGAGAATGGCGACCAGATAGAAGCGCACGTCGAACTTCATGCGCGCGTCGTCGAAGGCGTTGAAGCCGCATTCGTAGGCCGACAGCTTCTCGGGGGTGGGGTCTTTGAAGGCCACCGCGAAAGGCGCGATCAGCAGCGCCAGGCCGATGACTAGCGCGACCGCGATGAAGATGACCAGGGGCAGGTAATCCAGCAGCAATACATGCATCGGCGACCTCGAATATGTGCCAGCCCGCGCCCACCCCGGAGATACGCCCGTTCCGGACCGCTCGGCAGCCGGAACAGGGGCGCCGCGACCCCGCACAAAACGCCTTGCCGTAAGGAAAAAGCCGCCTCGACGGGAGCGGTCGAGGCTTAGCGCAGCGCATAAAGAGGCGCAAGACGACATTCGGCGGCGTCCACGACGGTCCGGTGGCGCAAAGACCCCATAATTGACAGGGGGATAGAGCGGCCTCGATAGTCGCGCCCGGCGCCAAATCGGCTTGGCCCGCGGCGGCGGCGGTTCCAGGGGAAGGTGGGCGATGAACGAGATGATCACGGTCAAGGGCCAGGAACATTGGACCGGCAAGGACGGCGGCGTGAAGCTGTTCCTGTGGGAAAAGGCGGCCGGCGATCCCGCCAAAACGCGCGGCACCATCCTGTTCGTGCACGGCTCGTCGATGGCCGGCACGCCGACCTTCGATCTGCAGGTGCCGGGCCGGCCCGATACGTCCGCCATGGACCATTTCGCCCGGCTCGGCTTCGACTGCTGGTGCGTCGATATGGAGGGCTATGGCCGCTCGACCAAGACCAGAGACAACAACGCGCCGATCGCGCAAGGCGCCGACGACTGCCACGCCGCCGCGCTCTATATCCAGAAGCTGCGGGGCAAGCGCCCGCTGCTGGTCTATGGCATTTCCTCGGGCGCGCTGCGCGCCGCGCTGTTTGCCGAGCGTCATCCCGAATTGGTGGCGCGGCTCGCGCTCGACGCCATGGTGTGGACCGGCGAAGGCTCGCCCACCTTGGAGCAGCGCCGCAAGAAGCTGCCGGAATTCATGGCCAAGAACCGCCGGCCGATCGACAAGGCCTTCATCCATTCGATCTTCGACCGCGATCATCCCGGCACCGCCGAGGAGACGGTGATCGACGCCTTCGCCGATGCCGTGACCGCGCTCGATTCATCGGTGCCGACCGGCACCTATGTCGACATGTGCTCGAAATTGCCGGTGGTCGATCCGGAGAAGATCAAGGTGCCGACGCTGATCATGCGCGGGCAATGGGACGGTATTGCGTCGATGGAGGACCTGCTCGCCTTCTTCGCCAAGCTGCCCAATCCCGACAAGCAGTTCGCGATGATGCCGGGCATTTCGCACGCGAGCTTCCAGCAGAAGAATGTCATGATCGTCTATCACATCCTGGCCAGCTTCTTTACGCAGCCCGAACCGGTTTTTCGAGGCTGAAGCGTGTTCACGGTCACCAAGGACAAAGCCCTGCTCACCACCACGACCGGCGCGCTGCCGCGCCCGGCTTGGTATACCGAGAACCTGCGCGGCCTTCCGCTCTCGCAAGGATTCTCGCGTCTCGCCTATCGCCAGCAGCATTTCGATTGCCTGGCCTGCCACGTCGCCGCCCAGCACCGCGCGGGAATCGACATCTTCGTCGACGGCGACACGCGGCTCGACGACGACGTCGCCGGCCGCTCCTGGGTGTCCTACGTGACCGAACGGCTGACCGGCATCGGCGCGCCGCGCGTCGAGGTGCCGCCGGCCGGCTTCATGAAGGACAAGGGCCCCGGCGACATCATGTGGGAGGTGATCGAGACCCGCATGACCCCGCCGGTGACCGGCAAGATCGACGGCGCCGATTTGCAGCTCGACCGCGCCTATAAGGCGATCGCGCCGATGACCGACAAGCCGGTGAAGGTCGGCTCGATCTCCGCGCAGATATTGGCGCTGATGCTGACCGACCAGCACTATGGCGACCGGCTCGAACTGCTGTTCGACCTGTCGGCCGCGCTCAACAAGGAATATCACGCGCTCGCCGACGCCGGCGCGCCGCTGGTGCAGATCGAGGAGCCGGCGATCCATCAGGTGATCGCCGACCCCAACCAGAAGATCAAACCGGAGAAGTGGGTGGAGGCCTTCAACAAGGAGGTCTCAGGGCTACGCGGCAAATGCGAGGTGTGGTGCCACACCTGCTGGGGCTCGCCGGCGGCGCAGCGCGTCGCCAGCAAGGACCAGTCCTACAAGGACGCCCTGCCCTATCTCAACGAACTCGACGTCGACGTGCTGACCGTCGAAGGCGCCTTCAACCAGGGCCAGGACATCGAGCATTTCGGCAAGCTGATCGGCAAGGACAAGAAGATCGCGCTCGGCGTCATCAGTCACCGCACGCTGCAGGTGGAGCGCCCCGAGGAAGTCGCCGCGCTGATCCGCAAGGCGCTGAAACATATCGAGCCAGAGCGGCTGATCCTGACCAGCGATTGCGGCTTCGGGCGCGAGGGCATGAGCCGCATGCACGCCTATTACAAGATGATCGCGCTCACGCGCGGCACCAATATCGTGCGCAAGGAGTTGGGGTTGGAAGAAGCCTACATCCCCGGCGCCGACATGCAGTTGTCGATGGTGCCGTTAAGCTAGACTCCGAGCTTGGTCGCCAAATCCGCCAGATCGCTGCCCGCCAGATCGACCGGCGCGGTGGGCGCCGCCTCGCCGGTGTTCGGGCCATATTCGTTGACGCGCGCGATGTGGCCGGTGCGCAGCCCGAGCGCGGCGGCCGCGACCAGGTCGCGCGTGTGTGCCGCCACCATCATGCATTGCTCGGGCTTCAGGCTGAACGCCTCGCAGGCCGCGAGATAGACGCGCGGCTTCGGCTTGAAATCGCCGGCGATCTCGGACCCGAGGATGGCGTCCCACGGAATGTCGTTGCGGCGCGCGAGATCGACCATCAGCGAAATGTTTCCGTTCGAGCACGGCGCCAGCCAGAATTTCTTTTTCAGTCGCGCCATCGCCGCCGGCACGTCGGGCCAGGCATCGAGCCGGTGCCAGACCAGGTTCAAATCGTCGATCACCTCGTCCGACAGGTTGTCGAGCCCGAAGCGCGGCAGGATGCGCACGAGGTTGTGGCGGTGCAGCACGTCGAGCTTGGAGAACGGGATGGCTCCTGAGCGCACTTTCTCCATGCCGGGCTGGTATTCGGCCCGCCAGGCGTCGGCGAAGGCGATCCAGTCAAGCTGGTAGCCCAGGCTGGAGAGGATGGCTTCGGCCTCGCGGGCGACGGAGGTCCGCCAGTCCATCAGGGTGCCGAACACGTCGAAGAACAGGGCTCGGACGCCGAGGATGGGGGCTTCTACGACCATGACGGGGCGCCCGAATTGACCGGATTTTGGGATCGGGAACTTAGGCTAAGTGCTTGAAAAGATGGCGGGAGCGACGGGACTCGAACCCGCGGCCTCTGCCGTGACAGGGCAGCGCTCTAACCAACTGAGCTACGCCCCCGCGGGCGTGGCTGGGGAGTTAATGGACCCCCCAGATATAGTCAAGGTAAAGCCGGCCCCGCCTCGCAAAATTGCGAAAAAGCCTTATTTACCGCGAGGAATTGATGGTAGAGCCTCCAAGAATTGTCTATGGGCGGAACGTTTGGCGGCTCGCCAAACCTGCGGATTCAAGAGGAGGGTCCCACTGATGGCTACCGTTCCTGGAAAAGCCCCGACACCGCCGACCGTGACGTTGAAGCATCTCGCCGCGGCGCTCGCGGAAGCGCACGAAATGTCGAAGAAACAGGCCGAGACGGTGCTCGGCGATCTGGTCGAGAACATCGTCAAGCACTTGAAGAAAGGCGAGCGCATCCGCATCGGCGGCCTCGGCATCCTCCAGGTGCGCAAGCGTGCCGCGCGCATGGGCCGCAATCCGGCCACGGGCGAAGCGATCCAGATCAAGGCGAGCAAGAAGGTCGCCTTCCGCGCTTCCAAGGAATTGAAAGAGTTCGATCTAGCGGCCTTATCCAAGGCCCGACCCTCCGGGGATCGACGGCAGGCGTGGCGCCGGGTTGGCGCCGCGTCTGCCGTTTTGCGTTCGTGATTGTCGCGAAGCCCGCCGTCGCCGCGCATCGACCTGCCGAGCCGGAGCTGAATCTTGCGGAGCAAGTGCAGGCTGGTGGGCGGTGACGGACTCGAACCGCCGACATCCTGCGTGTAAAGCAGGCGCTCTACCAGCTGAGCTAACCGCCCTTCCCAACCAGCCAATAGCCTCACCGCGCCCGCCGAAGCAAGCGCGGCCGGGTCTTTGCGCGAAAACGGCGCCTTGCGGCGCCGTCTTCAAGTTCTGCATAAAGCGCGGGCCTCAGAGCCGAACCGATTTGGATTGAATCACCGCACGCTCCTAACATTTTGCGTGCGCATGATCTTATCCGAAAACCGGTGCCCACTTTTCGGGATCATGCGCTAGTGCGCGGTGAGCCCGGAGCCCTCGTCCTCGACCGGCTTTTCCTTGGCCGCGGCGGCTTCCGCAAGTCGGGCCGCCTCCTCGTCCCAGGTGATGGGCTCGGGCTTGCGGGTAAGCGCCCGCTCGAGCACCTCGTCCATGCGGGTCACCGGCACGATGTCGAGGCCCTTCTTGATGCTCTCGTTGATCTCCGCCAGGTCCTTGGCGTTCTCTTCCGGGATCAGCACGGTCTTGATGCCGCCGCGCTGCGCCGCCAAGAGCTTCTCCTTCAGCCCGCCGATCGGCAGCACCCTGCCTCGAAGCGTGATTTCGCCGGTCATGGCAACGTCGCGGCGAACCGGAATCCCGGTCATGACCGAAACGATAGCTGCGACCATGGCAACGCCCGCCGACGGGCCGTCCTTGGGGGTGGCGCCTTCCGGCACGTGCACATGGATGTCGCGCTTGTCGAACAGCGGCGGTTCGATGCCGAAAGCGACCGCGCGCGAGCGCACGTAGGATGCCGCCGCCGAGATCGACTCCTTCATCACGTCGCGCAGGTTGCCGGTGACCGTCATGCGGCCCTTGCCCGGCATCATGGCGGCTTCGATGGTCAGCAGCTCGCCGCCCACGTCGGTCCAGGCGAGCCCCGTGACCACGCCGATCTGGTCCTCCGATTCCACCTCGCCGTAGCGGTACTTCGGCACGCCGAGGAAGTCGGCCAGATTGTCGGGCGTGACCGCGATCGCCTTCTTCTTCGAGGTCATCAACTCCTTCACCGCCTTGCGGATCAGGTTCGACAATTCGCGTTCGAGATTGCGCACGCCCGCTTCCCGCGTGTAGCGGCGGATAAGCGTGATCAGCGCCTCGTCCTCGATCGACCATTCCTCGGGCTTGAGGCCGTGCTTGGTGACCGCGTGCGGTATCAAGTGCTTCTTGGCGATCTCGATCTTCTCGTCCTCGGTGTAGCCGGCGATGCGGATGATCTCCATGCGGTCCATCAGCGGCGGCGGGATGTTGAGCGTGTTCGCCGTGGTGATGAACATCACGTTGGACAGGTCGTAGTCGACCTCGAGATAGTGGTCGTTGAAGGTGTGGTTCTGCTCCGGATCGAGCACTTCAAGCAGGGCCGAGGAAGGATCGCCGCGGAAATCGGCGCCCATCTTGTCGACCTCGTCCAGGAGGAACAGCGGGTTCGAATTCTTGGCCTTGCGCATCGACTGGATGACCTTACCGGGCATCGAGCCGATATAGGTGCGGCGGTGGCCGCGGATTTCGGCTTCGTCACGCACGCCGCCGAGCGACACGCGCACGAATTCGCGGCCCGTGGCGCGCGCGATCGACTTGCCGAGCGAGGTTTTGCCGACTCCCGGAGGACCCACCAGGCACAGGATCGGCCCGGTCAGCTTGTTGGCGCGCTGTTGCACGGCGAGATACTCGACGATGCGCTCCTTGACCTTCTCCAGGCCATAGTGATCGGCGTCGAGAATCTGCTCGGCGAGATTGAGGTCCTTCTTGACCTTGCTCTTCTTGTTCCACGGGATCGACAGCAGCCAGTCGAGATAGTTGCGAACGACGGTGGCTTCCGCCGACATCGGCGACATTTGCCGCAATTTCTTTAATTCATGCGTCGCCTTCTCGCGGGCTTCCTTGGAGAGCTTGGTCTTCTTGATCTTGTCTTCCAGCTCTTGCAGCTCGTCGCGGCCTTCCTCGTCGCCGAGCTCCTTCTGGATCGCCTTCATTTGTTCGTTGAGATAGTACTCGCGCTGCGTCTTCTCCATCTGCCGCTTGACGCGGGTGCGGATGCGCTTTTCCACCTGCAGCACGGAGATCTCGCTCTCCATCAGGCCGAGCACCTTCTCCAGGCGCGCGGTGACGACCGGCGTCTCCAGGATATTCTGCTTGTCGGGAATCTTGACGGCGAGGTGCGAAGCGACCGTGTCGGCGAGCTTGGCGTAATCCTCGATCTGCTGGATCACGCCCACGACCTCGGGCGACACTTTCTTGTTGAGCTTGACGTAATTCTCGAACTCGGTGACCACCGAGCGCGCCATGGCTTCCGCCTCCACGCGCTCGCCGACGTCGTCGACGATCACGCTGGCGTCGGCCTCGTAGTAGTCGCTGCGGTCGGTGTATTTGAGCACCTTGGCGCGCTCGACGCCTTCGACCAGCACCTTCACGGTGCCGTCGGGCAGCTTCAGGAGTTGCAGCACGCTGGCCAGCGTGCCCACCTCGAAGATGGCGTCGGTGGCCGGATCGTCGTCGGACGCGTTCTTCTGCGTCGCCAGCAGGATGAAGGTGTCGGAACGCATCACCTCTTCCAGCGCCTTGATCGACTTCTCGCGGCCGACGAAGAGCGGGACGATCATGTGCGGGAACACCACGATGTCGCGCAGCGGCAGAACGGGATAGGCCCGGGTCTCGCCCGGCTGCAGCGTGGGTCGTGGCTTGCTGGTCATTGGCCTTGGTCCTTTATTGTTGTGCCCCTGATCGTGTGCGCGACCCGCGGCAGCGGCATCGCCGGATCAGTGCCGGTAGCAACGGACGGGCGTCCGGAATCGCCTGCAGGACAGAGGGTACGAAACCCCGCGCCACCGCGATACTACGACCTTTCGTACGTTCGCTCGCTCGCGACGCTATACGTATGACGGCGCCCCAGCCTCCGCAAGTAAGGCCCGTTTTTCAAGTAAAAACGACCCGGGACCGCCGCAAATGACGCTGAAAACAACGCGAAAGGCAGCGACTTTGTTCACGCCCGCAGCAGCGGGCCGCAACTTCTAGGCGCTGGCGCTGCCCGACTCGGCGGTGCGGTCGCTGCGGTCGGCGTAGATGTAGAGCGGACGCGCGGTGCCCTCGACTACCTCCCGCGAGATCACCACCTCTTCGACCCCCTCCAGGCTCGGCAGGTCGAACATGGTATCGAGCAGAATGCTCTCCATGATGGAGCGCAGGCCGCGCGCGCCGGTCTTGCGATCGATCGCCTTGCGGGCGATCGCCGCCAGCGCCTCGTCGGCGAGCGTCAGATCGATCGACTCCATCTCGAACAGGCGCTGGTATTGTTTGACCAGCGCGTTCTTCGGCTCGACCAGAATCTTCTTCAGCGAATCCTCATCGAGGTCCTCGAGCGTGGCGACCACCGGCAGGCGGCCGACGAATTCCGGGATCAAGCCGTATTTGAGCAGATCCTCCGGCTCCACCTCGCGGAAGATTTCGCCCTGCTTGCGATCCTCGGGCGACACTACCTGAGCGCCGAAGCCGATCGAAGTCGTGCGCCCGCGCGCCGAGATGATCTTGTCGAGCCCGGCGAAGGCGCCGCCACACACAAACAGGATGTTGGTCGTGTCGACCTGGAGAAACTCCTGCTGCGGATGCTTGCGTCCGCCCTGCGGCGGAACGGAGGCGACGGTGCCCTCCATGATCTTCAAAAGCGCCTGCTGCACGCCCTCGCCCGACACGTCGCGGGTGATCGAGGGGTTGTCGGACTTGCGCGAAATCTTGTCGATCTCGTCGATATAGACGATGCCGCGCTGGGCGCGCTCGACATTGTAGTCGGCCGACTGCAACAGCTTCAGGATGATGTTTTCCACGTCCTCGCCGACATAGCCGGCTTCGGTGAGCGTGGTGGCATCCGCCATCGTGAAGGGCACGTCGAGGATGCGCGCCAGCGTCTGCGCCAGCAGCGTCTTGCCCGAGCCGGTCGGCCCGATCAGCAGGATGTTCGACTTGGCGAGTTCGACGTCGTTGTGCTTGGTCTGATGATTGAGCCGCTTGTAGTGATTGTGGACGGCGACCGAGAGCACCTTCTTCGCGTGATCCTGACCGATCACGTAGTCGTCGAGAACCTTGCGGATTTCCTTCGGCGTCGGAATGCCGTCGCGCGACTTCACCAGCGAGGACTTGTTCTCCTCGCGGATAATGTCCATGCACAGTTCGACGCATTCGTCGCAGATGAACACCGTGGGACCGGCGATGAGCTTGCGCACCTCGTGCTGGCTCTTGCCGCAGAACGAGCAGTACAGGGTGTTCTTCGAATCGCTGCCGCCGACTTTGCTCATTCCATTCTCCGTCACGCTCTTTCCGTACTTTGCCCCGCGCTTGCCGTGACAGGCCAGCCTAGCCGATTTCCGCCGACACGCCCCGCCACGGCCTCTCGCAACAACAAAGCAAGTTCCGCGCCTAACCTTTCGGCCGGCGGGCTGTCAATTCAGACGGCCCGCCCAGTCTTTCCTCCCCACACCATAAGCGAAGCATGCTAACGGCGTGATAATCAAGAATTTATTAACGATAACCGCTCACCCACAGGCGCAAAAGCGGCCTTTCCGGGGCAGATTTGCCGGGGCAGAGTTGCCGGGGCAAAACGCCGCCCGGCGGAACCGCCGCCGCGCGCCATGCTCAAGAGGCAGGCTTGGGCAGCATTTCCTCCGGGCGCCTATCGATCACCTTGTCGACCAGACCGAACTCCTGGGCCGCCTCGGCGGTCAGGAAGTAATCGCGCTCCAGCGCGTCCTCGATCTTCTTGAGCGACTGACCGGTATGCTTGACGTAGATTTCGTTCAGCCGCTTTTTGAGCGCCAAAATTTCCTGCGCATGCAGCATGATGTCGGTCGCCTGGCCCTGGAACCCGCCTGACGGCTGATGGACCATGATGCGGGCATTGGGCAGCGCAAAGCGCATGCCCTTGGCGCCTGCGGCCAATAGCAGCGACCCCATCGAGGCCGCCTGCCCGACGCAAAGCGTGGACACCGGCGGACGCACGAACTGCATGGTGTCGTAGACCGCCATGCCGGAGGTCACCACCCCGCCCGGCGAATTGATGTACATGGCGATCTCTTTTTTCGGATTTTCCGCCTCCAGGAACAGAAGCTGGGCCACGACCAAAGTCGCAACATGGTCCTCGATCGGCCCGGTGATGAAGATGATCCGCTCCTTGAGCAGCCGCGAATAAATATCGTAGGCCCGCTCGCCACGATTGGTCTGCTCAACCACCATGGGGACCAGATGCTGCATGTAGGTGTCGACGGGGTCTTTCATATCTGCTCCTTGGTCCCCACGAATCGCGGCGGCTAGGTTAGCCGCAGCCCGCAAGCGCCGCGATCATCTATTTTCGCGCAAGCCCCGCCGCAAGCGGCGAAATACCTCAGGCCGCGTCCTCGTCCTGCTTGTACAGCTCCTCGCGCGGGACCTTCTTCTCGGTCACCTCGGCGAGCTCGAGCACGAAGTCGACGACCTTCTCCTCATAGAGCGGCGCGCGCAGGCCGGCCACCGCCTCCGGATGCTGGCGGTAATAGTCCCACACCTGCTGCTCTCGGCCGGGAAATTGGCGCGCCTGGTCCATAACCGCGCGGGAGAGCTCTTCCTCGGGCACGGAGATGTTGTTCTTCTCCCCGATCTCGGCCAGCACCAGGCCAAGACGAACCCGCCGGTCGGCGATGGTGCGGTACTCCTCCTTGGCCTTCTCCTCGGTGGTGTTCTCGTCGGCGAAGGTCTTCTTCTCGTTTTCGAGCTCCTGCAGCACCGACTTCCACACGCGCTCGAACTCTTCCTCGGCGAGCGAGGGCGGCGGCTCGAACTTGTGGCGCTTGTCGAGCTCGTCGAGCAGTTCGCGCTTGAGCTTCTGGCGCGACATGGCGGCGTGCTCCTGCGCCAGGCGGTCTTTGACCGCGTCGCGCAGCTTGGCGAGCGACTCCAGGCCCAGCGACTTGGCGAACTCCTCGTCGACAGCGACCGCGCCCGGCGTCTCGATCGATTTGGCCGTGACGGTGAACTCGGCGTCTTTGCCGGCGAGATGCTCAGCGTGATAGTGCTCGGGAAACTTGACCTTGAGCGTGCGCGTCTCGCCGGTCGTAATCCCGGTCAGCTGTTCCTCAAAACCGGGAATGAAGCTGTTCGAACCGATCAGCACCGTGGAATCGTCGGCCGAGCCGCCTTCGAACGGCTCGCCGTCGATGGTGCCGGCAAAGGAGATGATGACGCGGTCGCCATCGGCCGCCTTCTCGCCTTCGGGCCGGGGCGTGAAAGGTTTGTTCTGCTCGGCGATGCGCGCGAGCGCCTCGTCGACCTCGCTGTCGACGACGTCGCTCGTGAGCCGGGTGAGCTTGATGGCCTTGAAATCGGTAAGCTCGATCGGCGGCACGATCTCCACCGCCATGGTGTAATCGAGGTCGCGCTTGCCTGCGATCACCTGCTCGATGGCGTTGGCTTCCTCCGGCAAGGTCACCTTCGGCTCGCCCGCGAGCTTGAAGCCGTGCTCGCTGACGATCTTGTTGTTGGTGTCGCGCACCGTGGCCTCGATCACCTCGGCCATGGCGGAGCGTCCGTAGACGCGCTTCAAATGCGACACCGGCACCTTGCCGGGCCGGAAGCCGTCGATACGCACCCGGTCCTTCATCTCGTCCAGGCGCTCATTGACCTTGGCATCGAGCTCGGAGGCCGGCACCACCACCTTGAATTCGCGCTTAAGACCTTCCGAGACGGTTTCGGTAACCTGCATTGCTCACACACATTCTTGCCGACTGGATGCGGCGCTTAAGGTTGCACGGACGGCGGCTTTTAAGCCCTCGGCATGGTGCGGGCGGAGGGATTTGAACCCCCACGACTTTCGTCACGGGAACCTAAATCCCGCGCGTCTACCAATTCCGCCACGCCCGCAAAGGGCTCCTCGAAGACGTTCTGGCGCCGCAATCGATTTTCGAGGGCCGAAACCGGCCACCTGCCCCGAACGCCGGGCGCGGCGGCCCAGCCCTTCCCGGGCGGCGCGGCTTATAACACGCGAAACCCCAACCGGATCAACTAAAATAGGCAACCTTTGCGCTGCCTCAATAGAGGGTTTCGCTACCCGGGATAGCAATTTGGGCCGGCTCAAGCCGGCGCTTCGGCGAGCCTAGATGACTAGATGAGATGACAAACATGCCCTTCCAGCCCTTCCTCACCCGCCGGCGCGTGCTGGCCGGCTTGGGCTTGAGCGTGACGGCGATCGCGCTACCGCGGCGCGCCCGGGCCGCAGACAAGGCCGACGGCTATCGCGTCCTGCATGCCCGTTCGGGTCAGGCCTACCTGCGCGGGCGCAACGAGCGGCCGACGCCGATCTGGGGCTATGACGGCATGAGCCCCGGTCCCACCTTGCGGGTCAAGCAGGGCGATGCGTTGAAGGTCCGGCTGGTCAACGATCTCAAGCAGTCGACCGTCATCCATTGGCATGGGCTGCGCATCCCCAATGCCATGGACGGCGTGCCGTTTCTCACGCAGAAACCGGTCGAGCCGGGCGCAAGCTTCGACTACCACTTCGCGCCGCCCGATGCCGGGACGTTCTGGTACCACACCCATTTCGGCTCCACCGAGCAGCTGGCGCGCGGCCTGTACGGCGTGCTGATCGTGGAAGAGCGCGAGCCCCCGCAGGTCGACCGCGACCTGATGCTGGTGGTCGACGACTGGCGGCTGATGGACAGCGGCGAAATTCAGCCGAGCTTCGGCAGTTTCCACGATGCCATGATGGCCGGCCGGCTCGGCCAATACATCACGCTCAACAGCGAAGACACGCTCGATGTCCCGGTGAAGACCAACGAGCGCCTGCGCTTGCGCATCGTCAACACTGCCAATTCGCGCATTTTCCAGTTCCGCATTGCCAAGCACGTGGCGCGGGTGATGGCGGTGGACGGCCAGCCCTGCCCGCCCGAAATCGCGCCCAATGGCATTCTCCGGCTCGCCCCCGGCAACCGGGTCGATCTCTTCCTCGATGCCACGCTTGAAGCCGGCGCGAAGGCGCCGATCACGGTCGACGACCTGCGCGGCGGTGAACTGGAAGTCGGGCGGCTGGTTTACGCGCAAGGCGAGCCGTTACGCGCCAAGCCGATGCCCGAGCCCAAGCCGCTGCCCGACAACCCGCTGCCGGTGAAGCTCGATCTCGCCAATGCGTTCAAGCTCGACGTGCCGCTGGACGGTGGCGGCATGGCGATGATGATGCGTGGCATGGGTGGCACGCGTGGCGGCCCCGGCAGCTTCCCGGGCACCGGCATTCCTCCGCAACAGCGCATCTGGGCGCTCGCCGGCGTCTCCTCCACAGGCCATGACGGGCCGCCCATGTTCACCGTGAAGCGCGGCACCACGGTGATGCTCAACTTCGCCAACCGCACCGCCTTTGCGCATGCCATGCACGTGCACGGCCATCACTTTCGCCAGTTCGACGCAAGCGGCGAAGGCTTCAAGCCCTATTGGCTCGACACCGTGATCGTCGATGTCGAGCGCGCCGAGCGCATCGCCTTCGTCGCCGACAATCCCGGCAAGTGGATGATGCACTGTCACATGATCGAGCACATGGCGGCCGGCATGGCAGCCTGGTTTCAGGTCACTTAAAGGTCGGGTAGTAGCCGGCGTAGCACCCGCGGCAGTTCTTCGGGCAGGTCTTCTGAGATGAGGCCGGGGCCGAAGCTCGCCGCCGCCTCGCCATGCAGCCAGCACGCCGCGCTCGCCGCCTCGAAGGCCGGCATGCCCTGCGCCATGAGGCCGGCGATCATGCCGGTGAGCACGTCGCCCGAGCCCGCCGTTGCCAAGGTGGCCGGCGCATTGGCGGCGATGGAGGCGCGGCCGTCCGGCGCCGCCACCACCGTGTCGGGGCCTTTGAGCAGCACCACGGCGTGGCTCGATTTGGCCGCCATGCGCGCTTTCTCAAGTTTTGAATGAACTTTAGCATCTTGCATTAATTTATTGAAAACCCTTGAAAATTCTCCCTCGTGAGGCGTCAGGACGACGTCCCCGCCAGCGCGCTTGCCGATCTCGGAGGCCAGCAAGTCCCCGGCGTCGGCAAAGCTGGTAAGCGCGTCGGCGTCCAGCGCCACGGCCGCTTCGCTCGCCAGCGCCGCTCGCACCATCTCGCGCATTGCAGGTCCGACCCCGCCGCCCGGGCCGAGCGCGATCGAATTGCGCCGCCTGTCCGCGAGGAATTCGGTCAATTCGGCCGGGCCGTCCACCGGCCGCACCATGATCGCCAGATTGGCCGCGGCGTTGACGAGAAGTGCATCGCGGGGGCTCGCGATGGTCACAAGCCCCGCCCCTGCCCGCAGCGCACCGCGCGCGGCGAGCCGGGCAGCGCCGGTAAACGACAGCCCGCCCGAAACTACCACGGCATGGCCGCGCGCATATTTGTGGTCCTCCGCCCGCGGTACCGGAAAGACCTTCGCCCACAGCGGCGGCTCGTTCGCGAAGGTAGCCGGCTTGATGCGATCGAGCACGCTTTCCGGGATGCCGATGTCGGCCACGCTCAGCGTCCCGCAATGCAGCCTTCCCGGCAGCAACAGGTGGCCGGGCTTGCGCCGGAAAAACGTTAGGGTGTGCGTCGCCCTGACCGCCACACCCATCACCGCGCCGGTGCTGCCGTTGATGCCGCTCGGCAGATCGACCGCCACAACCGGCGCTTCGCACGCATTGACGGCCTCGATCATGGCGCGCGGCAGACCCTCGACCGCTCTGTCGAGACCCGCCCCGAACAGCGCGTCGATGACGACCTCTTTGCTGGTGATGGCGTCCGGCGCCGCCGCATCGATCGGCCCGCGCCAGCGCCCGGCCGCCTGCGCCGCATCGCCCTTGAGGCGGCTCCGCTCGCCCACGAAGCTGACGCGCACCTGGTGGCCCCGCTCGGCCAATAGGCGCGCGGCCACAAAACCATCTCCACCATTGTTGCCGGGGCCCGCCAACACAACGGCCGGGCGGCCCTGAAGCATCGCACCCGCAGCATCGGCGACGGCGCGTCCGGCCTGTTCCATCAGCGCAATGCCGGGCGTGCCGCCGGCGATGGTTTGCCGATCGGCTTCAGCCATTTCGGCCGTGGTGAGCAACTCGATCATGGCGGGCGAGAGTATCGGGCGGCACACCATCGACAAGACCGCATATTTGGCGATATTTTAGGCATAATGCTCGCTTTTTAGGCGCCGAACATTAGGCAATGCGACCGTATTTCCGCCGCCCCCTCCTATGCCATTGGAAAAGCGGCGGTATCGCCGTTAGCCAAGCTTGGCACAAGACCTGCTAACCGGTAGCGCGGCTCTCCCAACACGCGCGCGGGCCGTGGGAGGTAAGGAAAAGGCAATGAAAAAAATCGAGGCCATCATCAAGCCGTTCAAGCTCGACGAGGTGAAAGAGGCATTGCAGGAAGTCGGCCTGCAAGGCATCACCGTTACCGAAGCCAAGGGCTTCGGACGACAGAAAGGCCATACCGAGCTTTATCGCGGCGCCGAATACGTGGTCGACTTCCTCCCCAAGGTGAAGATCGAGATCGTGCTCGGCGACGACATGCTGGACAAGGCGATCGATGCGATCCGGCGCGCCGCACAGACTGGCCGGATCGGCGACGGCAAGATATTCGTGTCCAATATCGAGGAAGCCATCCGGATCAGGACCGGCGAATCCGGCCTAGACGCCATCTAAACCGCGAGCGAACGTCTCCGCGGAACAACAGGGGGAATGCAATCTATGACGACCGCTAAAGATGTGATGAAACTGATCAAGGACAACGACGTCAAATACGTCGATTTCCGGTTTACCGATCCGCGCGGCAAGTGGCAGCACGTCACGTTCGACGTCTCGATGATCGAGGAAGATACTTTCGCCGAAGGCCAGATGTTCGACGGCTCCTCGATCGCCGGCTGGAAGGCGATCAACGAGTCCGACATGAACCTGATGCCGGATCCGGCGTCGGCCTGCATCGATCCGTTCTTCGCCGAGACCACGCTGTCGATGATCTGCGACGTGCTCGAGCCGACCACCGGCGAGCCCTATAACCGCGACCCGCGCGGCATCGCCAAGCGCGCCGAGGGCATGGTCAAGTCGCAAGGCGTGGGCGACACGATCTTCTTCGGCCCGGAAGCCGAGTTCTTCGTGTTCGACGACGTCAAATACGCCGCCCAGCCCTACAACACCGGCTTCAAGCTCGACTCGATCGAGCTGCCGACCAATTCCGACACCGACTATGAGGGCGGCAATCTCGGTCACCATATCGGCGTCAAGAAAGGCTATTTCCCGGTGCCGCCGCAGGACACCGCGCAGGACATGCGCTCGGAAATGCTCGGCGCCATGGCGCGCATGGGCTGCAAGCCCGAGAAGCATCACCACGAGGTCGGTTCCGCCCAGCACGAGCTCGGCTTGAAGTTCTCGCCGCTGACGGTGATGGCCGACCAGTTGATGATCTACAAGTACTGCATCCATCAGGTCGCCCAGATCTACGGCAAGACCGCGACCTTCATGCCGAAGCCGGTCTACGGCGACAACGGCTCCGGCATGCACTGCCACCAGTCGATCTGGAACGCGGGCAAGCCGGTGTTCGCCGGCAACAAATACGCCGACCTGTCGGAGACCTGCCTCTCCTACATCGCCGGCATTCTCAAGCACGCCAAGGCGATCAACGCCTTCACCAACCCGACCACCAACTCCTACAAGCGTCTGGTGCCGGGCTTCGAGGCGCCGGTGCTGCTCGCCTATTCGGCGCGCAACCGTTCCGCCTCCTGCCGCATCCCCTACACCACCAACCCGAAAGCCAAGCGCGTCGAAGTGCGCTTCCCCGATCCGCTGGCCAACCCCTATCTCGCCTTCGCGGCGATGACGATGGCCGGCCTCGACGGCGTCAAGAACAAGCTCGATCCGGGCTCGGCCATCGACAAGGATCTTTACGACCTGCCGCCGGCCGAACTGAAGGAAATCCCGACGGTGTGCGGCTCGTTGCGCCAGGCGCTCGAGGAGCTCGACAAGGACCGCGAATTCCTCAAAGCCGGCGGCGTGTTCGACGACGACTTCATCGACTCCTACATCGACCTCAAGATGACGGAAGTGATCCGCTTCGAGCACACCCCGCATCCGGTCGAATTCGAGTTGTACTACTCGGCGTAAGCATTCCTCCCAAAGCATCGCACACAGTACCGAGACTTGGACGATGCAAACTCAAAGGGCGCTTCCCGCGGGAAGCGCCCTTTTTTCATTGCGGCGAAGCGCGCTAAACGTCAGTTGCCCGCCGGCTCCGCTTGCGCGATCGCTTCTTCGTGATACCAGGCGCTGCCGCACGCCACCTTTGCGTAGCGTTGCATTGCGTGCGACCCCGTCTGCTCGTGCTCGTCACGACGGCTGCGCGCACCGGCGCGGCCGCCGACCGGAAACCGATAAATCTTCGCCGTTGCGCCATTGTGCTCTTGCGACATTGTTCGGCCCTCCTTCGCTCAACCCTGTCCTTGTCGATAGAGATAACGTTGCGGCCAACATAATGTTGCCCTAGCGGATTCTGAATGGTCATTGGGCAGATTGCCTCGCAAAAATAGGCACTTGGCGACAATATGTGCATTCGCGCCTGTGCTTATTCGTGCGTCAGCGGCGTCCCCGGGCGCGTCTCGTACGCTCCCGCACACTGCCTCACCACGCGGCAGCGGTGAATTCTTCAGCGTTATTGCGGCGTTGAACCGCGTCTTTGGCCTTCAGCACGGCGCGGCCAAGCGAACCGACATGCCGCGAAGGCGCCCTGGCATATTTAATGCTTGGTATCGGGTGCCGCCGGCCGCACGCGCGCTTTCCGGCGGCGCGCACGTACCAGCTTGTGAGAGACCCGCAATGACAAAATATAAGTTCGAGTACATATGGCTCGACGGCTGCTCGCCGGTGCCCAACCTGCGTGGCAAGACGCAAATCAAGGAATTCGACGTTCTGCCGACGCTCGACCAGCTTCCGCTGTGGGGCTTCGACGGCTCTTCCACCATGCAGGCCGAAGGACACAGCTCGGACTGCGTCTTGAAGCCCGTTGCCTGCTATCCCGATCCCGCGCGCACCAACGGCGTTCTGGTCATGTGCGAAGTCATGATGCCGGACGGCACGACCCCGCACCCTTCCAACAAGCGCGCAACCATCCTCGACGATCCCGACGCGTGGTTCGGCTTCGAGCAGGAATATTTCTTCTACAAAGACGGCCGTCCGCTCGGCTTTCCGACCTACGGCTATCCGCCGCCGCAAGGCCCCTACTACACCGGCGTCGGCTACAAGAATGTCGGCGACGTCGCGCGCCAGATGGTCGAAGAGCATCTCGACCAGTGCCTGGCCGCCGGCATCAACCACGAAGGCATCAACGCGGAAGTCGCCAAAGGCCAGTGGGAATTCCAGGTCTTCGGCAAAGGCTCCAAGACCGCCGCCGACCAGATGTGGGTGGCGCGCTACTTGATGCTGCGCCTGACCGAGAAGTACGGCGTCGACATCGAATTCCATTGCAAGCCGCTCGGCGACACCGACTGGAACGGCTCCGGCATGCACTGCAACTTCTCGACCAAGTACATGCGCGAAGTCGGCGGCAAGGCCTATTTCGAGGCGATGATGAAGGCATTCGAGGAGAACATCGAAGACCACATCGAGGTCTACGGGCCCGACAACCACATGCGCCTGACCGGCAAGCACGAGACGGCGCCGTGGAACAAGTTCAGCTACGGCATAGCCGATCGCGGCGCCTCGGTGCGCGTGCCGCACTCGTTCGTGAACAACGGCTACAAAGGCTATCTCGAAGATCGCCGCCCCAACTCGCAAGGGGACCCCTACCAGATCGCTTCGCAGATACTGAAGACGATCGCCTCGGTGCCGGCGAGCGCCAAGGCCTCGGCCGCGGCCTGAGCGTCCGGCCAAACGTCTATCGCGGCGCCGGCCTCGCGGCGCCCGGGCCACGATTTCTTTTCCGGTCAGACGATCAGCAGGACCAGAACGGTCAGCCCCGCGGCGACGCCGGCGGCGACCGTCATCATGCGCATGCGGCGCCGCGGCCCGTAGACACCGGCGGCGCGGCGCGCCGCGATCAACGCGGCGTCGAATTCGGCCGAGGACGAGAAAGCGCAGGCCAAAGCGCAACCGGCGCGCTCGGCGTGGGCTTCGAGCGCATTCACGCTGGTCGCGGCGCGGAGCGGATAGACCATGGGCGCATGCTAGTCCGGCCATGGTAAACGGAACGTTGCCCGGAACCAGCTGCGGCTCAGGCGGCGGTATCGCGTTGTAGCAAGCGCGCAAAGGCGGAAGACTTTCGGTCGCGCGCGGCGGCAATCAGGCGCGTGCGGTCGCTTGTCGGTTCATCTTCGGTGGCGTGCAACCGGTTACGGCCGTCGCCCTTGGCGCGGTAGAGCGCGACGTCCGCGCGCGCGATCAGCGCGTCGATATTGGTGACCAGCTCGTGCGAGGTGGCGGCGCCGATGCTGACGGTGGCGCCAATCGGGTGGCCTGACACCTCCTTGCCGGCGATCTCAAGGCCCGTACGAATGCGTTCGGCGATCATTGCGGCAATGTCCGTCGACTCGGCCACGATAGCCCCGAATTCCTCGCCGCCCAGGCGGCCGATAATGTCGGTGACGCGCGTGCTCTTGCGCACGACCTGCGCAAACACGCGCAGCACGTCGTCACCGACGGCGTGGCCAAAGCGATCGTTGATCGATTTGAAGTGGTCGAGATCGAACATCAGCATGGTGACCGGCTTCTTGCCGCCGGCCTGCGCGCACAATTTCAGCGCATGCTCCAGAAAGGCGCGACGATTGAGCAGGCCGGTCAAATAGTCGACCGAGGCCGCGTGCCGGTAGATGTCGACGTGATAGTCCTTGACCATCAAAAGCACGATGAAGGCGGTGCCGACCGCGTAGAGCACGGTCTCCAGCGCGAACACGGTGATCCAGTTGACCGCGATACTGGCCGGCATGAAGGCGCGCATGGCGAGCGGCATCAGGAAGATCGCCGCATGCAGGCCCGGCACCACGACCGAGGCCGTGCGCGAGCGCAGCGTCTTGCGGCGCTCGCGCGACAGTTCGCGCGCGATGAAGAAGGTGTAGGTGGCGACGACAAAGACGCCGAGCGCGACGCGCGCGATGCTGCCTTCGGCGAACAGCGGCACCTGGCACAGCACGAGCCAGACGGCGGCGCCGGCGCAGCCGGCAAGCGGCCGCAAGGGACGCCCGCGGAACAGGCGCACCCCGTTCCAGATCATGCCGCAGGCCACGTAAATCATGGCGAAGGGCAATTCGTTCGGCAGCGGAAACCAGGGCTGCGGCGCGCCCCACACCGCGAGCGCGGAGGCGCCGAGCAGATAGGCCGCGCCCCACCAGGCCAGCGCGCGCACGTCGCGCTGCTGCAGCCAGGCCAGCACGAGAAACAGGCCGAGCAGCGCCACGATGCAGACCATCACGAAGGCGAGCGTCGGACCGTCCAGGAAAGACAATCCGATATTGGCCGCGCCAGGCATGGATACTCCCTCTGGCTCGCTCGAGCGGCCGACAGCGCGGGCCGACGCGCGTGCGGTAACATAGCCATCCGTCTGTAGGGAAAGCGTTGCGTACGTGCGGCCGCTTCGATGAAAGGCTTACGCAAATTGTCGTTAAAATTGCCCGAACCCGGCACGCAAAAACGAAAGGGCGCGCTTTACGGCGCGCCCTTTGCGGCATCGGGATAAATATTTCGAGGCGATCAGCGCTTGGAGAACTGGAACGACCGGCGCGCTTTGGCGCGGCCGTATTTCTTGCGCTCGACCACACGCGAATCGCGCGTGAGGAAACCGCCGCGCTTGAGCGCGGTGCGCAGTTCCGGCTCGAAATGCGTGAGCGCCTTGGCAAGCCCGTGGCGCACCGCGCCCGCCTGGCCCGACAGCCCGCCGCCCGAGACGGTGCAGGTCACGTCATATTGGCCGTTGCGGTTGGTGGCGACCAGCGGCTGCTGGATCAGCATGCGCAGCACCGGCCGCGCGAAGAACTGCTCGATCGATTTGGTGTTGACCTCGATCTTGCCGGCGCCCGGCTTGATCCACACGCGCGCGACCGCGTTCTTACGTTTTCCCGTCGCGTAGGCGCGTCCCTGCCCGTCGAGCTTCTGCTCGTATTGCGGCGCCTCGGGCGCTGCCGGCTTGAGGGCGCCCAGGTCTTCCAGCGACTGTACGGTGTCGGCCACGGTCAGGCACTCCTCGCGTTCTTGCGGTTCATGGCGGCGACGTCGAGCATTTCCGGCTTCTGCGCCTCGTGCGGATGCTCGGGGCCGGGATAGACGCGCAGGTTTCCGAGCTGCACGCGTCCGAGCGGCCCGCGCGGCAGCATGCGCTCGACCGCCTTCTCGACGATGCGCTCGGGGAAACGGCCTTCCATGATCTGCTTGGCCGAGCGCTCCTTGATGCCGCCGATATAGCCGGTGTGGTGGTAGTAGACCTTCTGGTCGCGCTTGCGGCCGGTGAGCACGACCTTGGCGGCGTTGATGACGATGACGTTGTCGCCGTCGTCGACATGCGGAGTGAAGGTCGGCTTGTGCTTGCCGCGCAGCCGCATCGCCACGATGGAGGCCAACCGCCCGACCACCAGGCCGGTGGCGTCGATGGTCACCCATTTCTTGTCGATCTCGGCGGGCTTGGCCGAATAGGTCTTCATGACGGGTATCCCGAAAAGCGAACAGCGCGCCGGCGCGCTAAAAGTGGCGGGGTTCTAACCGAGCGCTCCGCCCCGGTCAATGCATCCGAGCGACATTTTAAATCATAATTTCAATAGCTTATAAGATTGGTAATAAGACACCACTCACTAATTGCCGGCAGCCGGGATCGAATAGGTCGATGTCGCATGAGCGACCGGCTCGTCCGCCCCTTCCGATCTGATCGTCACCTCGCCATAGGCCGAGCGGCGCCCCACCCGCAAAAGCCGCGCATCGGCGATGAGGTCGGCGGGGGCGGGCTTGCGCAGGAAACTGATGCTCAGGTTGCTGGTGACCGCCCCCGGCTGCCAGCCGACCGCCGAGAACACCGCGACATACATGGAGAAATCGGCGAGCTGCATCATGGTGGGTCCGGAGATAGTGCCGCCGGGGCGCAAGGACCCGGGGTCGAAGGCACGCCGCACCCGCACGTCGCCGTAGTCGACGCGCTCGATGGTCAGCCCGCAGCCGGGATAGACCAGTTGCGGAAACACCTCGTGCAGCAGCTCGATTATTTTCTCGGCGGTCAGCGCCGGCGCCGGCATGCACCCTACCCCTTTATTTCAGCTCCTGGCCGGCCCAGCCGGCGCCCGTCTATGGCGGCGCCGAGTGCTTTGCGTCAATCCTTGCCGTAAAGGTCGCGCAATTCCTCCTTTGCCGTTTCGAGCTTGGCCTTGCGGGTCGTTGGAAAGGCCCTTCCCGGCGCGGTTGATGTAGAACACCAGCATCGACATGGCCGAGCGGTAGGGGTCCGATTTACGCCGCTTGCTGCGGTCGGCCGAGCGCTTGAGCGAAAGCGCGATGGCGCGCGGGCTGCCTTTTTTGAACACGCCCTGCTCCAGCGTGAGTGCGTCGCTCGTCTCGGTGACGCGCTGCGACCAACGCTTGCGACCGCGCTTGGTCTTCCGCTTCCCTTTCGCCTTTTTGCGCCTGCGTTTTGCCATGCGGTTTCGTCCCGGCAGGCCAACCCCGCAAGCTTAGCGCGGGTTCCGCGCCCTTGCATGGACTTTGGTTCGGGTTAAGTATCCCGCCAGATGAGCCTGGAAACCGCGACGCCCCCCGCCCAAACGCAAGCCGCCGTGCTCTTGCGCGCGCGCGAGGGCGACATCGCGCTGCTCTCGCTCAACCGGCCGGCGGCGCGCAACAGCCTGTCGGAAGCGCTGCTCGCCGCGCTAAGCGATGCCTGGCGCGACATCGCCGCCGATCGAACGATCCGCGCGGTGGTGCTGGCGGCGGAGGGCCCTGCTTTCTGCGCCGGCCACGACATGAAGGAATTGACGGCGCGGCGCGGCGATGCCGACGGCGGCCGCGGCTTTTTCAAGCACATCATGACGACCTGCAGCGCCATGATGCAGCAGATCGTCAACCTGCCGCAGCCGGTGATCGCCGCGGTGCAGGGTACCGCCACCGCCGCCGGCTGCCAGCTGGCGGCGACCTGCGACCTCGCCGTCGCCTCGCAGGCCGCCAAATTCGCCACGCCCGGCGTCGACATCGGGCTGTTCTGCTCGACCCCCATGGTGGCGCTGTCGCGCAACGTGCCGCGCAAAGCGGCGATGGAAATGCTGCTGACCGGCGACCTGGTGACGGCGGAGAAGGCAGCCCAGATCGGCCTCGTCAACCGCGTGGTCGCGCCGGGCAAGGAGCGCGAGGCGGCAATCGCGCTAGCGCGCCAGATCGCCTCGAAGTCATCGCACGTGATCAAGATCGGCAAGCAGGCGTTCTACCGTCAGCTCGAGCTCGGCCTGGCGGAGGCCTACGCCTATGCCTCCGAAGTGATGACCGAGAACATGATGGCGCGCGACGCCGCGGAAGGCATCTGCGCCTTCATCGAAAAGCGCGCACCTACATGGGAGGACCGCTGATGACGCCCGCGATCGTCCGCCATCTCGATCGCGCCGTGGCCACCGGCTGGCCGACCGTCGGCCCGTTGGCAAGCTTCGCCGGCGCGCGCCGACGCCCCACATGAACAATGCGACCCGCGTGTTCACACCGGCCGCGCTCAAGGCGCAAGCCGAGCGCGGCTCGGCCAAAGCGTATGCGCCGCGCGTGGCGGAAGGCTTTCCCGACAAGGTGACGCCGGAACTCGCCCAATTCATCGCGGGGCTCGACACGGCGTTTCTAGCCACCGCCACGGCGGACGGCGCGCCCTACGTCCAACATCGCGGCGGGCCGAAAGGCTTCATCAAGGTGGTCGACGAGAACACGCTCGGCTTTGCCGATTATCGCGGCAACCGGCAATACATCACGCTTGCCAATCTGAGCGAGAACGACCGCGCCTTCCTGTTCCTCATCGACCCGGCGCGCAGGCAACGCATCAAACTGTGGGGCCGGGCGCGCGTGGTCGAGAACGATCCGGCGCTGGTCGAAAAGCTGTTCGATGCCGGCTACAAGGCAAAGCCCGAACGTGCCGTCCTGTTCACCATCGAGGCCTGGGACGTGAACTGTTCTCAGCACATCGTCGCCCGTTTCAGCGAAGCGGAGCTGGAGGAAGCCTTCAACACCGTGCAGGCCAAAATCGCCGCGCTCGAACAAGAGAACGCGCGGCTGCGCGCTCAGCTTGCGCAGGCGCGAGAGACCGCTCGATGAACCACGAACGCTATCCCGACGCTTACATTCACGGCATCCTCAACACGGTGAAGACCATTGCCATGGTCGGCATCTCGCCGAAGGAAAACCGGCCGAGCTATTTCGCTTTCAAATATCTGCTCGAACGCGGCTATCGCATGATCGCGGTCAATCCGGGCCAGGCCGGCAAGGAAATCCTCGGCCAGAAGGTCTATGCCAAGCTGGCCGACATCCCCGAGCCGGTCGACATGGTCGACGTCTTTCGAGCTTCGCAATTCGCCAAATCCGTGGTGGAGGAAGCGCTCGCCATGACGCCACGCCCGCGCGTGATCTGGATGCAGCTCGGCGTGCGCGACGAGGAGGCCGCCAAGCTCGCCGAGGACGCCGGCCTGAAAGTCGTGATGAACCGCTGCCCCAAGATCGAATACGGCCGGCTGTCGAGCGAGATATCCTGGATCGGCGTCAATTCGCGCACGCTGTCTTCGAAGCGCGCGCAACCGCTCGGCAAGGGCGTGCAGCGCATGCAGTTGAGTACACAAAAGCGAAACGAAAATTAACGCGCCGTACTGTTCCGTTCGTCCGCGCGAAAGCGGGGACCCAGGATCACAATCGGATCAGTGCCTGCATTGCTGGATTCCCGCTTGCGCGGGAATGAACGGAGTTTGGGGCGGCCGAGTCGGTTTCCCGCAATTGCGTCTCGCGCCTTGACGCGCCGCCTTCCCGCCCCCTTTAATCCCGCGCGAACTTAAGGCGGCCGATCGGCCGCAAAACAAGGGAAAATATTATGGCCGACGCCGATCGAATTCCAGGTTTTTCGACGCTTTCCGTTCACGCCGGCGCCAAGCCTGACCCGACCACCGGCGCACGCATCACGCCGATCTATCAGACCGCGTCATACGTGTTCGACGACGTCGATCACGCCGCCGCGCTGTTCGGCCTGCAGACCTTCGGCAATATCTACACCCGCATCGGCAATCCGACCTGCGCCGTGTTGGAGGAGCGCGTCGCCGCGCTCGAAGGCGGCACGGCGGGGCTTGCGGTCGCTTCCGGCCACGCCGCGCAGGTCGTGGTCATGCACGCGCTGATGACGCCGGGCGACGAGCTCATTGCATCGAAGAAGCTCTATGGCGGCTCGATCAACCAGTTCAACCATTCCTACAAGAATTTCGGCTGGAATGTCGCCTGGGCCGACCCCGACGATATTTCGAGCTTCGAAAAGGCGGTGACCGACAAGACCAAGGCGATCTTCATCGAGTCGATTGCCAATCCGGGCGGCGTCGTGGTCGACATCGAGGCGATCGCCAATATCGCGCGCAAGGCCGGCGTGCCGCTGGTGGTCGACAACACGCTCGCCACGCCTTATCTCTGCAAGCCGATCGACTACGGCGCCGACGTGGTGGTGCATTCGCTCACCAAGTTCCTCGGCGGCCACGGCAACTCGATCGGCGGCATAATCGTAGACGGCGGCTCGTTCAACTGGTCGCGCGACAACAAATATCCCATGCTGTCGGAGCCGCGGCCCGAATATCAGGGCATCGTGCTGCACGAGACTTTCGGCAATTTCGCCTTTGCGATTGCCTGCCGCGTGCTCGGCCTGCGCGATCTCGGTCCTGCGCTGTCGCCGTTCAATGCCTTTCTGATCCTCACCGGCATCGAGACGCTCGGCCTGCGCATGCAACGCCACTGCGACAACGCGCTGTACGTGGCGGAGTGGCTGTCGAAGCGGCCGGAAGTGGCCTGGGTGAGCTATCCGGGCCTCAAGGGCGACAAATATCACGCGCTGGCGCAGAAATACGCGCCGAAGGGTTCGGGCGCGGTGTTCACCTTCGGGCTGAAGGGGGGCTACGACGCCGGCGTCAAGCTCGTCTCCAATGTCGAATTGTTCTCGCACTTGGCGAACATCGGCGACACGCGCTCGCTCATCATCCACCCGGCCTCCACCACGCACCGGCAATTATCCGACGCGCAGAAGGTGCAGGCCGGCGCTGGGCCCGACGTGGTGCGGCTGTCGATCGGGATCGAGGACAAGGAGGACATCGTCGCCGATCTCGAACAGGCGATGACAGGGTAGTCTTGTTCTTACCTCCCCCTGAAAGGGGGAGGTCGACAGGGGGAGGGAGCAACCAGCGCTCGCGGCCGTTGGCTACTTCTTCAACGTCCGCTCGACGTAAGCGCGGATAAAGGACAGCGTCTTGTCCGCCGCCCAGATGTCGGCGACCGCCTTTTCGGTTGCGGCTTCGCTCGCGACGCGCTCGGCGGCCGACTGTCGGATCTGCTTCTTCGTCTGCGCGAAGGCGGCCGGCGACAACGCGGCCAATTCCTGCGCCACCGCATAGGCGTCTTCCATGAGCTCGGCCGGCTCCGCAATCTCGTCGATGAAGCCGCGCTCGATCGCGGCATCGGGCTCATAAGTCGCGGCGCTGTAGAGCACTTCCGGCAGATAGCGCCGCGGCACGGCCGCCTGCATGATCTCGAAGGCGAGCACCGGGAACGGCACGCCGACCAGCAATTCGGTGACGCCGATCCGGCCTCCCCCGCGCGCCATGATGCGGCGGTCGGCGCAACAGGTCAGTACGCAGCCGCCGGCAATGGCATGGCCGTTGACCGCGGCGACGACGGGCTTGGGATGGAAGAACACCGCCTCGAACGCTTTGTGTAGGATGGGCATGAACCGACGCACGTAATCGGCGCCGCCCGCGTTCAGCCGCACCAAGTCGACGCCGGCCGAGAACGCCTTGCCCTGCCCGGTCAGCACCACCGCCCTGACTTCGGAATTCGACGCCAGCTCGGTAAAGCGCGCCGCAAGCCCATCGCAGAACTCGATGTCGAGCGCGTTGACCTTGCCGTGCGTCATGGTGACGACGGCAATGCCGTCGCTGATTTTGATGTCGATCACGACCTTGCTCCGATGGCTGCCGGCTTCGGCGCCGTTACGTCGTGGCGGTGCCACAGCCGTTCGGCATGCACCACCGCCACCGTGAAAACCAGGATCGCCACTAGCTGGTGCGCCAGCGCAAGCGGAAGCGGCGCCCGGTCGAGCAGCGTGACGATACCGAGCGCGACCTGCAACGTCACCGCGCCGGCCAGGATGAACGCGCCGCGCGCTTCACGGGTCGCGCGCCAGGCGTCCGCCGCATGCAGCATGACGACGACGAAGATCAGATAGGCGATCATGCGGTGGTCGAACTGCACGGTCAGCAGGTTCTCAAAGAAATTGCGCCAGGCAGGCGTCATGGGAAATAGCTGCGGCGTGGCGGGCACGAACGAGCCGTCGATCAGCGGCCAGGTATTGTAGACCCAGCCGGCGTGGCTGCCGGCGACCAGCGCGCCGAGATAAATCTGCAGCAGCACCAACACGGCGACGAGAAGCGCGCCATAGCGCAGCCGCGCCGGCGCTTCGGCCGGCGGCTGCGGCGAAAGCTGCTGCGCGGTCCACAGCACGGCGGCGTAGATCGCGCTCGCAAGAGTCAGGTGAAACGCCAGGCGGTATTGCGACACGCTGACGCGCCCGGAGCCGGCGAGCCCCGACGACACCATCCACCAGCCAACGGCGCCGAGAAACGCGCCGGCGCCGAACAGTGTCCAGAGCCTTGATTTTCAGACGCGGCGGCACCCAGCCGCGCCACAGCAGCAACAGAAACGGCAGCAGAAACACCGCGCCGGTCGAGCGCGCGAGCAACCGGTGCGTCCACTCCCACCAGTAGATCGCCTTGAACTGGGATAGGCTCATGCCCCGGTTGAGCTCTTTGTATTGCGGAATGGCCTGATAGGCCTTGAATTCCGCCTGCCAGGCGCCCTGCGTGAGCGGCGGCACCACGCCGGTGACCGGCTTCCATTCGGTGATCGAAAGCCCCGATTCCGTGAGGCGCGTGGCGCCGCCCACCACCAGTGTGGCGAAGATCATGACGGCGACGCAGACGAGCCACAGCCGCACCGCATGCGGGCGATAGGCGGGAACTGGCGTCGGCTCTCTCATGAAACGGCTTGCTTTGCGGGGTCGGCGCGGACCATATAGTCCCGTTTCCCGCACTGCAAATGAACTGAGCGCAAGCTGCCCATGTCCATGCGCACTCGCAAGCTGATCGGCGCCTTCGCCCTGCTCGCCTTGGCGACGGTGTGGAGTCTCGTCGCCATGGCGCTGGCGCAATCGGTGCTGACCAACATCAACGGCTTGGTGGCGGTGATCTATTACGTGGTGGCGGGCCTGGGCTGGGTGCTGCCGGGCATGCTGCTGATCAAGTGGATGACAAGGCCGGATACCGATAAGGCCTAAGCCGCGTTCACGCGGCGGAAGCGGTTCCAGAAGGCGGTGCCCGCCCCCGACATCAGCACCTTCATGTAGCGCTGGCGCTGGAATTCGCCGTTGACCGAGATGCGCGGCAACGCGGTCAGGTGATCGCGATGCGCCTTGAACAGCACGCCCGGCCGCGTGGTCACCGCGGTCTTGAAGCCGAGCTCGGCGGCAATGCGGAATTCGCGCGCGCCGGCCGAGGTCGGATCGCCCACCGGATAGGCGAGGTGGTTCGGCCGCTTGCCGAGGGCCGCCTCCAGCACGGCGCGGCTCATTTCCATTTCGGCGCGCACGGACGAATCGTCGGCGAGCTTCTTGAGCATCTTGTGATTGACGGTGTGTGCGCCGATCGTGACCAGCGGATCGGCCGCCATCTCGACGATCTCCTGCCAGTCCATGCACAGGTCGCGGCAGAAGGCGGCGATGTCGACCTTGTAGCAGGCGCACAGGTCGCGCACGACGCTGCGCAGTTCGTCCTCGGTCTTGAAGCTGCGCAGATAGCGGTAGATCGCGTCATAGAGCGCGCGCTTTTCGCGCACCGTCCTGCAGTCGAAATACTGCTCCTTGCCGTCGATCAACAGGCCGATACGCGCGTTCTGCGCGATCACCGCTTCGAGCGCGATCCACCACAGTTCGCCCAGACGGTCGGGAAAGCTGGTGGCGATATAGGCGGCGAACGGCACCTGGTATTTGCGCAGGATCGGCCAGGCCCATTCCTTCAGGTCCTTGTAGCCGTCGTCGAAGGTGACACAGACAAAGCGCCGCTTGAAATCGTTCTCGATGAAGCGCCGGTGCATCTCGTCGAGCGAGACGACGTCGAGGCGCATGCGCGAAAGGCGCTTGAGCAGGCCTTCGAGGAATTCCGGCGTTACTTCCAGGAGCCGGTTGGGCTGGAAACGGTCGGGACGCGCCGGGCGCACGTGATGCAGCGTCAGGATCGCGCCGACGCCGCCGACCAGCGGGCGCATCCAATGGTGCAGCCCGCTGAAATAAAGCCCCTCAAGGCTGCCGCGGATGATGGTTTTCTTCAGGTTCGGCACGCGTTTCCCTGGGTCCTTGGCGCCAATTGGGACCAATATTCCAACTGTTTATTGAGAAATCTTTGCGACGCTGACGCCAAGATTAACCAATTCGCCCTGCCCAGTCGCCGGCGAAGGCCATTAAACGCCCATGAACGTGCTTGCCCTGCGCGATTTTGCTGCCGGAAACCGGCCCCAGCCCGGCGCCGATGCCCGTATTGCCCGGGTCGAGGTTTTCCACGATATGGCACCCGCGGAGGGCCCCTGGAGAGCCTTGGAGGCGACAGGCAGCCTCGCCACCCCCTATCAGAAATACGATTTCCTCAAGCTCTGGCAACGCCATGTCGGCAGCGCCGCCGGCATGACCCCGCTCGTCGTTGTCGGTTTCAACGGCGCCGGCGCACCGCTTTTCGTATGGCCGTTCGGGTGCCGCCGGGTGGCGGGCTTGCGCGTCGCCGGGTTCCTCGGCGGCAAGCACGCCAATTTCAACATGGGCGTCTGGCGGCGGGATCTCGCCGAGACAATCAAGGCCGAGGACCTGCGCGCCGTCTTGCAGGAACTCGCCGGCCACGCCGACCTGCTGCGGCTGGAAAGCCAGCCGCTGACCTGGAACGGCAGAACCAACCCCTTCGCGCTGCTGCCGCATCTGCGCTCGGCCAATTACGGCTTTTCCGGCGCGCTCATTCCGGACTACGAGGCATTGTTGCGCGCGCATACCAACTCCGCCACGCGCAAAAAGATGCGCAAGAAGGAGCGCGCGCTTGCGGGCTACGGCGCCGTGCAGTTCACGCAGGCGCAAAGCGAGGCCGACGCGCGCCGCCTGCTCGATGTGTTCTTCAAGCAGAAGAGCGCACGCATGCGCGCCCTCGGCATTCCGGACGCCTTCGCGCCGGCAAGCGTGCGGCGCTTCATCGAGGCGGCGGCAAGCGAGCGTCTCCCCGAGGGCGCGCCGCTGATCGAGCTCTACGCCCTGTCGGTCGGCGATATCGTCGTAGCGACCTTCGGCGGCACCGTCGGCGGCGGCCGCTTCTGCGGCATGTTCAATTCCATCATCAAGGACCGTTACGCCGCCGAAAGCCCCGGCGAGCAATTGCTCGCCCGGCTCGTGCAGCACTGCTGCGAGCGCGGCCTCGCCACCTTCGACCTCGGCATCGGCCAATCGCATTACAAGACGCTGTTCTGTCCCGACGCCGAGCCGCTGTTCGACAGTCATCTGCCGCTTAGTCCCGCCGGACGCCTGCTGGCCACAGGCTATGTCTTTGCCGCGCGCTGCAAGCGCATGGTGAAGGAAACTTCGCTGTTGTGGCGACTGGTTCGGCTCACGCGCCGGCTGCGCGCCCGCCTCTACCCGCCGATCTGACGACCTAAAGACCGCTAAGCCGCCGCGGCGTGCGCGCCGCCCTCCAGCAGCGAGACGTCGGCGACACCGGCCAACATCAGGCGATCGCGGGCGGCGTGCGTTGCGCTATCGGCGGGATCGGCCGAGACCAGCACGGCCTTCTGCGCCAGCTGCGCGATATTCTCCACCGGCGCGTCGGCCGCGGAACCGGCGTCGATCACCACATGGTCGTAGCTGCGCACAAGCGCTTCCACCACCGTCGCCAGCATGGGCGAAGCGGCAAACGCCGCACCGTCGCGCCCGACATTGCCGGTCGCCACCAAATGCACGCGCGAATATTCGTCGCGCGTGATGATGTCGCCGAAGGAGACTTCGCCGCGCGCGAGTTCGGCGATGCCCGGCGCGTTCGGATCGGTCGAGATGACCGACAAATTGGGCGCGCCGAACGCCATGTCGACCAGCACCACGCTGCCGTGGCCGGCAAGCGTGCGCGCCAGCGTGATCGCGGCGTAGGTGGTGCCGACATTGCGCATGCTGCCGACCACGGCGACGCAGCGATCGCCCGCCTGCGCCAGGTTCTGCGCGATCTGCTCGATGCCGAGCACCCGCATGGGCGCGGGCATGGGCGTGGGCGCGGCGGCATAATTGCCAGCCGGCGCCATCGAAGGCATTGGCGGCTGGGCCACCGGCGCCAAAGGCGGCGACTGCACGCGCGGGGCCGCGTAAGGCGGCGGCGTCTCGTAACCGGCCGCCGCGTAGCTTGCCGGCGCATAGCCGTAACCGTAGGACGCTCCCGGCGCCGCCAGCAGAGCGCCTGTGAGGGTGAAGCCCGCCTGCAGCGCGAAGGCGGCGAAGGTGGCGATCAGCACGGTCGGCATCTTCTGGGGATAGGACGGCTTGATGGCGGGCGTGGCGCGCGAAATGACGCGGGCTTCCGGCGGCGCGGCGTTGATGCTGTCGCGCGCGGAGGCTTCGCGATATTTCGCCAGGTAGGATTCGAGCAGCAACCGGTCGGTCCTGGCCTCGCGCTCGAGCGCGCGCAACTTGACATCCTGCTCGTTCGACTGCGAGGCCATCTTCTTGACCTGGTCGAGGCTGGCGGTCAGCGTCTTGACGCGGTCGCCGGCGACTTTGGCGTCGTTGTCGAGCTGGCGCGCCAGGCGCTCGCCTTCCGAGCGTATCTGGCTGTCGATCTCGCCGATCTGCGCTTTCAGCTCCAGGATGCGGGGGTGGCGCGGGCCCAGTGTGGTCGACTGTTGGGCGAGCTGCGCGCGCAGCGCGATACGCTGCTCGACCAGTCGGCGCATGGTGTCGGAATTGGCGATATCGGAGGAATCGATCGCCTTGCCGGAACGGATAAGCGCGCGCAGTTGCTGCGCGCGCGCCTGCAGGTCGGCCTGCTGGGAACGGGCGGAGGCGATCTGCGAATTGATCTCGGTGAGCTGCTGGTTCGGCAGCGAGCTATTATTGGAGCCGACGAACAGATTGGCCTTGGCGCGATAGGCCTCCACCTTGTCCTCGGCGTCGGATACCTTCTTGCGCATCTTCTCGATCTCGCCGGCCAGCCAGCTGCCGGCCGCACGCGTCTGATCGAGCGTGGCGGTCTGCTGCATGTGCAGATAGCCCTCGGCCACCGCGTTCGCGACATTCGCGGCGAGCTGCGGATCGGCCGAATTGAACGAGATGGAAATCACGCGGGACTTGGCGATCTGGTGGACGTTGAGGCGGTTATAATAAGCCTCGAGCGTGAGCTCCTCGCGCGTCATCGTGCTGCGGTCGCGCCCGACGCCGATCAACCGCAGCAGCGAGCCGAAAATCGAAGGCGCGCCGTATTCGAACTCAGGATTGTCGGTCAGCTTCTCCTTGTGGATGACGTCGCGGGCGAGATCGCGCGACAGCACCACCTGGATCTGGCTTGCGACCGCTTCCGGATCGATGGTCGAGCGGTCGGGGGTGTTCTTGTCGGCCTCCGCGCGCAGAAAGACGTTCTCCCGAGCCTCCAGCAGGATGCGCGCTTCCGAGCGGAATTGCGGCGTGATGGCGTTGACGACGATGAATGCCCCGGCAGCCACCAGCGCGGTCACCATGAGGATGCGCGGCATCTTCTGCCACAGGGCGCGTCCGAGCGCGCGCATGTCGGTTTCGCCGTCGGAGACCATGGGTTGCGTTGGGGTGGCTTCGTTCGACTTTCTACGGAATGACATTGCTACTCCCAAACGCACCGGTCTGTGGCACCGGCGTGATCACAAACTATTATGGTTGCCGTCGCGTTAACCGGCCCGGCCCTTTCACTATTTGGTAAGGTTTCGTTAACCATCCCGCTGCCTAATCGGTCTGGAAATCACCGACAACGGCCTGGATTCGTTTCAATGCGGGTTGCCCAGATCTTAACGCCGATTCTGATCCTGCTTGCGACCGCCGCCTGTTCGCGCCAGCAGGCGAGCTATTACATGCCCGCGACCGCGACTCAGCAGCCGCAATACGCGCAGGCGCCGTCCGCTTCGTCCGGCCGCGGCCTGTTCACGTCACCGCAGAACGCCCAGCAGGCTTACGCGCAGCAAGCTTCCGCGCAGCCGCAACCGCCTCCCGGGTCCCCGCCCGAGCCGAACGGGCGCGGCTTGTTCAACACCTACGCGGCAAACGGCGCGCATTACGCGCAAGCGGCCTATCCGCAGTCGAGCTACGCGCCGCAGCCCGCCGTGCAGCCGCGCTATGCCCAACCCGCCTATCCGCAGCAGCAGCCGAATTACGGCGCACAGCCGGCGCCAACGGCCTATCGCCCGGCAAGTTACGGCACTGGCGGACCCTACACCCCGGCGCCCGCCAGCAATCCCTACGCGACCGCGCGCTGGTATTAGGCAATCTTAATTACTTTCCGAAGCCGGCTTTAAGCATTGTTTGGCGCTCGCGCGCGTATAAGCGCGGCGCCATGGAACCATTGAACATCCTGCATGTGTTTCGCGCGCCCGTCGGCGGGCTGTTCCGCCACGTGCTCGACTTGACGCGCGAGCAGGTGGCGCGCGGCCATCGCGTCGGCATCGTGGCAGACAGCCGCACCGGCGGCGCCGGTGCCGAAGACGTGTTGCAGGCGCTCAAGCCGTCGCTCGCGCTCGGCTTGAGCCGGGTGCCGATGCGGCGGCACGCCAATCCAGGCGATTTCATCGCGCTCGGCCATGTCGTGCGACGCGCGGCCGAAACGGGGGCCGACGTGGTGCACGGCCACGGCGCCAAGGGCGGCGCTTATGCGCGGCTGTGCTTCGGCCGATTCGAGCGCGGTGCGCGACCTATACCCCGCACGGCGGCAGCCTGCTGTTCGGCCACGACACACGTTGCCGGGAAATTCTATCTGGCGACCGAGCGCCTGCTGATGCTGCGCGGCGACCTGTTTCTGTTCGAAAGCGCCTATAGCGAACAGATCTTCCGCCGCAAGATCGGCAATCCGAAAGGCCTGGTGCGGGTGGTACATAACGGCGTCTCGGACACGGATTTCGAGCCGATCCTCCCGCGCAACGACGCCAGCGATCTCGTCTTCATGGGCGAATTGCGCCCGGTCAAGGGCATCGACGTACTGATCGAGGCGATCGCGCTGCTGCATCGCGAGGGCCGCGCGGTGACGGCGACGCTGGTCGGCAGCGGGCCGGAGCGCGATGCGCTCGAAGCGCAAGTGGCGCGCCTCGGGCTTGCGCGCGCGATCTGCTTCAAGCCGGCCATGCCGGGCCATCAGGCGATGACGCTCGGCCGCGTCATGGTAGTGCCCTCGCGGTCCGAATCGCTGCCCTATGTGGTGCTGGAGGCGGCCGCCGGCGGCAAGCCGCTGATCGTCACGCGCGTCGGCGGCGTGCCGGAGATCTATGGCGACCTGTCGGATGGCCTCGTTCCGCCGCGCGACGCGCAGGCGCTCGCCCAGGCCATTGCGGCCGCGCTCGACGACCCCGCCGCCGCCGCCCGGACCGCGGCGCAGCTGCGCGAGCGGGTGGCGGCCGGCTTCTCGGTCAAATCCATGGTCGACGGCGTGCTTTCGGGCTACCGCGACGCGCTCGAAAATCTGAACAGAACCGGGCGCCGTCATTAAAGTTTTCGGCGTCGGGCTAAGCCTTTCTTGACGGTTTTTCCTTAAGAATTACCGGGAATTGAAAGAAATCCGGGTGGGGCCCCGCGCGTAAAGCGCGCGCTCGCCCCCGCGCCGTTTGTGGCCTTGCGTACCGATGACCGATACCGATCTGCATCCCGCGCTCGAAGTGGTTTCCCCCGCCTCCGTCATCAAGCGGGCGCGCGCGATGCCGCGCGCCAACGCCAAGCGCACCGGCCTGACGCCGGAAGCGCTGGCGGTTGTCGCCAAGCCCGCGCCGGCCGGCATCTCGCCGATCGTGCTCGCCGGCTTCGTGCGTATGGGCGAATTCGCGCTCATCATGTTGGTCGGGATGAGCGTCTATTGCGCCTATCTCAACGAATTTGACAGCCTGATCTGGCGCTACTTGCTGGCGACCTTCGTGGTGGCGAGCCTGTCGATGCTCGCCTTCCAGATCGCCGACATCTATCAGGTACAGGCGTTTCGCGGCCACGAGAAGCAATACATGCGGCTGGCCTCGGCCTGGTCGGTGGTGTTCCTGGTCGTGATCGGCGCCTCGTTCCTGGCCAAGGCCGGCGAGATGTTCTCGCGCGTGTGGCTGAGCGCATTCTACATCGCAGGCTTTGCCACGCTCATCATTTCGCGCCGCATGGTGTTCCTGCTGGTACGCAAGTGGACGCGCGAGGGCCGCCTCAACCGCCGCACCGTGATCGTCGGCGGCGGTACGCCCGGCGCCCATGTGATCGAGGAGCTGCACCGGCAAAAGGACACCGGCGTCAAAATCATCGGCCTGTTCGACGACCGCGGCGACGACCGCACCGGCGCGGAATGCGCCGGCGAGCGCAAGCTCGGCACGGTCGACGATCTGGTCGAATTCGGCCGGCGCACGCGCGTCGATCTCGTGATCTTCTCGCTGCCGATTTCGGCGGAGGGACGCATCCTGCAAATGCTGAAGAAGCTGTGGGTGCTGCCGGTCGACATCCGCCTTGCCGCGCACGCCAATAAGCTGCAATTCCGCCCGCGCTCTTACTCCTACATCGGCAAGGTGCCGGTGCTCGACGTCGCCGATCGGCCGATCGCCGATTGGGACATCGTGATGAAATGGCTGTTCGACAAGATGATCGGCGGCCTCATCCTGCTCTGTGCCCTGCCCGTCATGGCGGCAATCGCGGTTCTCATCAAGCTCGACAGCCGCGGGCCGGTACTGTTCAAGCAGAAGCGCTACGGCTTCAACAACGATCTGATCGAGGTCTACAAGTTCCGCTCGATGTATGTCGACCAGGCCGACGCCAACGCCAGCAAGCTCGTCACCAAGGACGACCCGCGCGTCACCCGCGTCGGCCGCTTCATCCGCAAGGCGAGCCTCGACGAGCTGCCGCAGCTGTTCAACGTGGTGCTCAAGGGCAACCTCTCGCTGGTCGGCCCGCGCCCGCACGCGCTCAACGCCAAGGCCGAGGAGCGCCTGTACGACGAGGCGGTGGACGGCTATTTCGCCCGCCACCGCGTCAAGCCCGGCATCACCGGCTGGGCGCAGATCAACGGCTGGCGCGGCGAGACCGACACGCACGAGAAGATCCAGCAGCGCGTCGAGCACGACCTCTACTACATCGAGAACTGGTCGGTGCTGCTCGACCTCTACATCCTGGCGCGCACGCCGTTTGCGCTGCTCGAGACCAAGAACGCCTATTGAGCGCGCGCGTGACCGCAGCAGGCAGACGGCGTTTCGGGTTTTGCTTCGGCCTGCTCTGCGCCTCGGCCGCGATTGTCATGCCGGTGGCGGCGAGCATGGCCTTCGAGGTCGGCATCTGCCGCTCGAACACGATCTGGCAACCCAAACCCAAACAGGCCACGATCGTCGCCGGAATCGCCGAAAGCGGCGTCGGCTGGTTCCGCGACGCTTTCGCCTACCCGCCCGAGCGCACGCGGGATTTCGTCGAGGTCGTGCGCATGGCCAAGCTGTCCGGGCTGAAAGTGCTGGTCGTCGTCATGCAGAACGAGACCGACTATGACGACACGGCCGCCAAGGCCGAGAACGCCGGGCCGGCCTTCAAGAAACTGTGCGGCTGGGACAGCGGCTCGCTCAAGCTCAGCCGCATCAACTTGGCCAAATTCAGGGGCCGGTTGCGCGGGCTGCTTGTCGCGCTGAAGGCCGCCAACCTTTCGGTGGACGCCTTCGAGATCGGCAACGAGGACGACTGGGTCTGCTTCAACGGCGACGTGCCGTTCGGCCGCAAGGCGACCGCGCGCGACGTTAAGATCGCCGCGCGCGGCTATGCGGGCTTTCTGCAAGCCGCGGCGGAAACGATCCGCGACCCGCGCTTTTTTCCGGCCGCCAAGATCGTCACCTTCGGCATCGCCCATGCCGACGCGGGCTGGGACCAGAACCCGCCGCATCATCTGCCGAACCCGGCGGCATTCGTGGCATCGCTCAAAGACCTCGACGGCGTCAACTATTTGAGCAACGCCCGCTACCATGTCGACGGCTACGGCACGCACATCTACCCTGGGCCCGACGACATCGAGGCGAAGGTGCGCGCGACGCTTCAACGCGACAGAGCCGCGCTGGGCTCGGACCTGCCGATCTGGATCACCGAGTTCGGCTTTCGCAAAGGGCGCTTTCCCAACCGCAAAGGCGAGACGCGCGCGCAGGCCATCGCGCAGTTCTTTGCGGCGCTTACCGCCTCACACCTGAGCTTTGGGCCGGCCTTCTACTACGACTACGACGGGGCCTCGTGGGGCTTGGTCGACAAGCGCGGCGGGCTCATGCCGGCGGCACGCGCGCTCGCCGACGTCGGACGGAAATAAGCGAGTTATCGCGGCAAGCCGGGCGCCGGGTGCATGAGCGGCGGCGGCCCCCACGGGCGATAGGCCGCGCGCGGCGCTGGCGCGAAATTGCGCGCGTTGAAGCCCCACAATAGCCCGAGCAGCAGCCACAAATGCCGCCAGTGCTCGACCTGCTGCAGCATCGCGCAGGGCAATTGGGCAAGCAGCGAGAACGACAGCCAAACCGCGATCGGGCTCTTGGTGGCGCGCTCGTTGCCGAGCGCGATCTTGAACGACAGCAGGGTCAACAGGATCCACGCCACCCCCGCCAGCCAGCCGTAATTGAGGAACGAGCTGATAAACACGTTGTGGATCGGTTCGGGGAAATATTTGTCGATCTGCAGCATGCCGAGCCCTAGCGGATGCTCCAGGATGAGCGGCACGCTGAGCAGATAGCGGTTGTAGCGGCCGAGCCGGCCGAGGTCGTAGGATTCTGCGAGCGTCGCGCGGCTCATCAGCTTTTCCTCAAAGCCTGGAAAGCTGACTAAGGCGATGCCGACGAGCGTGACCACGACGAAGGCGCCGATCAGCAGGATGGCGATCGCGCGCGAAGGACGGTTGCGGTTGAGCACGATGAAATAGAGCGGCCCGATCACCGCCAGCGCGAAAACATCGGCGCGCGAGAACGACAGCACCACGCCGGCGATGCATAGAACGAGCGCGATCAGCGGGAAGACGCGGCCGAGCCGGTAGCTCAGCATATAGAGCGCGCCGAATACGCCCGGCAGCAGAAATGCGCCGTAGGCAATCGGCTCGTCGAACAGGCCCTTGGCGCGGCCGTCCCACAGAAGCAGGTCGATATGACCGACGAAGCCAACCATGCCGAGCGCAGCGGCGATGCAGCAGGAGGCGAGATAGACCTTGAGGAACTTATGAAAGTCCCGCTCGCCCCAGCTCAGCGCCACCAGGCATGCGGTAAAGGCGAGCGCGACCACGAAGGTGTGCGCGAGCAGCTGGAACTGCACCTCGGTATCCTGGATCACATGGACCGAGGACACGAAGACCGAGACCGTCCAGATCAGCACCAGCGCGACGAACACCAGCGCCTGCCGGTTGACGCTCGGATTGATCAACAGCGAGGGCACAAAGGCGGCGATGAATACGAGATCGCCCGGCGCCGGACGCGGCAGCGTCCATTGCATCAGCAGGATCGCGACGAAGAACAGGAAATTCCTCGTCTTGAAGAGGCCTGCCGTGATGCCCGGCGACGCCGCCTGCATGAAAGTCTCTCCTGTCACCGCGGACGGCCCGCTTTCGATAGCGCAAGAAGGTTAACGGCGGCTGATACGGGCCGACTGCGCTCGCCCGGCCGTTTGCGCTCGGCTCAATGGGCCGTCAGCGAGGCCGGGCGCGAAAGCCGCCACACGAACAGGTGCAGGCCGAGCTTGTGGCGGGCGATCGCATAAAGCAGCACCGACTCCACCATGAAGGTGGCGGTGGTAGCGATGGCCGCGCCGATCGCGCCGTAGAGCGGCGCCAAAACCACGCAGGCGCCGACGTCGAAAGCGAAGATGCCCGCATAAGCGATCGCGCAGGCGCGCTGCTGGCCGAGCATGTTCAGCATCCGCTCCGCCGGGCCGACTGCCGCGCGCGCCATATGGCCGACGACGAGAATGAGCATGACCGGATAGCCGGCGACGAAGCCCGCCCCGAACAGGCCGAGCAGCTGATGGCCGAGCGCGACGAGCACCAGGCTGGCCGCCAGCGAGGGCCAGAACACCCAGCGGATGGTGCTGTCGGCGAACGTCACGAGCCCGTCGCGGTCGCCGGCCACCTGAAAATCGGTGTAGCGGTGCGCGGATGCGGCCGCCACCGCGAAATAGATGATGGCGACCGGCGCCAGCACCTTGCCGGCGGCGTAATAATGGGCGACCACCTCTTCCGATGCGAACTGCTTGAGCAGCAGCACGTCGATCGAAAGCAGCAACGTGTAGAATCCCCACACGAGCACGATCGGCAGCGCGGTGCCGAGCCAGCGCTTGACCTCATAGTGCTTGGGGCCGGCGGGTGTGGCGGTTTTCAGCTTGCGGTCGAGCTGGATGAGCTGCGTGAGCGCGGCGAGCCAGCCGGCGAAAGCGAGCGCGCCCATCACCGTGCTGGCGTTCAACGGAAAGCCCGCCGCGTAAAGCCCTGCAACGCCGAAGATGAAAGTCAGCGGCCGCACGACGTAAGCCGGCAGCAGCGCGACGTCGATCCAATTGTACGCACGCGCCACGCCGTCGTTCATCAGCGTCAGCGCAAAGAACGGCAGCGCCGCGCAGGCGAAATAGAACGGCAGAACCAGGTGCGCGCTCACCCGCGCTCCGAGCGCGTAAATGATCAGCGCGCCGATCGCCGCCGCGCCGGTGCCGAAGGCGAAAGCGAGCCAGCGGCTGCCGGTCAAAAACCCGCGCAGCCGGTCGAAAGCACCTTCCTGCGTGTATTCCGGGATAAAGCGCTGCGCGGTCAGCGGCAGGCCGAAGTGAACGAGCTCGCTCGCCAGCACCAGCGCGGTGGAGACGTAGACATAGGCGCCGAACTCATAAGCGCCGACCCAGCGCGCGATCAGCACCTGCGAGATAAACACGATGCCGGCGCTGGCAATGCGGATGGCGAAAGCCGCACCGGCAAGCTTCTTGGTGATCGCGTTCTCGCCAGCGAGCTGGGCGGCAAGCCGGTCGCGCAAGCCGACGAACAGGCTGTGCGGTGCCAGGCCACGCATTCGCTTGAGCTCGATGAATGTCATTCACACCCCGCCACAGGCTCGGCTTTTCATAGAGCAGAAGTGGCGACTTTTCCCTCAACAAGACCGCTAAAATGCGGGCGATGCGGCTTTGTTTTCCGTTAACCTTTAGCGGGCGCCAACGCGCGATAGGCGCCGCCGCCTGGAACCCGCGGCGAGCGGGCGATATAGCGGCATTTGCGCGGGCGGGCGGGCATGCCTATAGTCCGCGCCGCTTCGGTCGGGGCGTAGCGCAGCCCGGTTAGCGCACCTGTCTGGGGGACAGGGGGTCGTGAGTTCAAATCTCGCCGCCCCGACCATTTCCTTGCCGGATCAGCCAGATAAAACCGATGGGTGAAAAGCGGCGCAGCTTCTACGGCTGGGGGTTCGAGGGCGACGCCGTCTCGCCCGAGGAACTCTCCTGGTTCGAGCGCGCCTGGGCCGATCAGTTCAAGGTCGACGGCTTTTCGCCGGCACCGATGCCACGCGAAAGCGAGATCACACTGCGACCCCCGCGCGTGACCATACCCGCCGCGTTGCAGGCCTTCTGCACCGCCGACACATACGACCGCCTGCGTCACGCTTACGGCCGCTCGGTGCACGATCTCGCCCGCATGATCCTGCGGCGGGATTTCACCAACCCGCCCGACGCAGTCGCCTATCCGCGTAGCGAGGACGACATCCGCGCCGTGCTCGACTGGTGCGGTTCGAACGATCTCGCCGCCATTCCCTTCGGCGGCGGCTCGAGCGTGGTCGGCGGCGTCAACCCGCCGACCGATGAGCGCTACAGCGGCGCGGTGACTATCGATCTCGAACGCTTCGACCGCGTGCTGGAAATCGACACCACCTCGCAGGCCGCACGCATCCAGGCCGGCGTGCTCGGACCCGCGCTCGAGCGGCAGCTCAAGGCGAGCGGGCTGACCATGCGGTTCTTCCTGCAGGCCTGGGAGTTCTCCTCGCTCGGTGGCTGGATCGCGACGCGCGCGGCCGGCCATTTCGCCACCGTCTACACCCAGATCGACGACCATATCGAAGCCTTGCGGGTCGTCACGCCGGCCGGTCTGCTCGCGACCAAGCGCTGGCCGACCTCGGGCGCCGGGCCCGATCCCGACCGGCTGTTCTTAGGATCCGAAGGCACGCTCGGTATCATTACCGAGGCCTGGGTGCGGCTGCATCGGCGCCCGACTTTCCGCAAATCCACCACCGTGCGCTTCCGCGACTACGAAAGGGCGGTCGATGCCGTGCGCGCCATCAGCCAGGCCGGCCTCTATCCCGCCAATGCCCGGCTGATCGAGCGCGACGAAGCCAAGTTCACCGAAGCCGGCGACGGCACCTGCGACGTGCTGGTGCTCTCATTCGAGTCGGCCGACCATCCGCTCGAGCCCTGGATGGCGCGCGCGCTCGAGATTTGCGGCGACCACGGCGGCGAATGGGACCGCGAGGCGCTGATGGAAGAAGACTCCCAGCGGCGCGGCGCCGCCGGCAATTGGCGCGACAAGTTCCTGCGCGGACCGTACTTTCGCGAGCACGCGGTGGCGCGCGGCGTGATGCGCGACACGGTGGAAAGCTGCGTCACTTGGGACCGCTACATGGAATTCCAGGCGCGCGTGAAGGAGGAGACGGTGCGCGCCATCCGCGAGGTCACCGGCCGCGACGGCAGTTGTACCGTGCGTTTCACCCATCTCTACCCGGACGGGCCGGCGCCCTATTTCACGTGGCAAGCGCTCGGCGACAAGGAGAAGCTGGTCGAGCAGTTCTGGGCGATCAAAGCGGCGTCATCCGAAGCCATGGCCAAGGCCGGCGGCACCATAACCCATCACCACGCGCTCGGGCGCGATCACCGCACCTGGTACGACCGCGAACGGCCGGCGCTGTTCGCCGACGCGCTGCGGGCGGTCAAGCAGCGGCTCGATCCGAAGCACGTGTTGAACCCGGGCATTCTGATCGATCGGTAATCGCCTCCCGCGTCATACCAGCGTCAACAATCGCCGACTCGTGTCCGTCCCCTTGAGGAGCGAGCGAAGCGAGCCTCCGCAGGATGACGGAATAGGTCAGTATTTCGTGTGGCTATTATTATTCCGAGCGCGCCACCGCCGCGTCGATCAGCTTGCGGCATTCGGCGAGTTCATGCAGCGCGGCTTGCAATTTCCGGAGCTCCTCACGCGGCAGCCGCGCGGGCGGCGCAGGCGATGGCGCCGCCATTTGCGGCCGCACCGGCGCAGGCTCAGGGGCGGCGCCCGAATGAAGGACGCGGTCTTCCGGCTCCACCCGCGGCATGGGCGCCGCTTCGAGCGCAGGCTCCCGGCGTTCCTCGGCAGGGTCGGCCCGTGCGGTCAGGTCGCGGCCGACCAGCGCGCCGAGCCGCCCGCTGAAGCCGCTCTCGTCTTCCAGCATCTCGGCGGCGGAGGCCGCCTCCTCGGCAAACTCCTCTTCCTCGGTCACGCCATGCGGCGGCTGCGGCGCCCCCTCGTGCCAGACAGCCTGCACGAATTTCACGCCCTGCTCGCGCAGGATGCGCTGCACGCCCCGGATGGTATAGCCCTCGCCGTAAAGCAGATGGCGGATGCCGCGCAGGAGATCGATGTCGTCGGGCCGGTAATAGCGCCGGCCGCCGCCGCGCTTCATCGGCTTGATGTCGCGGAAGCGCGTCTCCCAAAAGCGCAGCACGTGCTGCGGCAGATCGAGATCGTCCGCCACTTCGGAAATGGTGCGAAACGCGTCGGGCGCCTTGTTGTCCAAAGCGGCCATGCTCCTCGATTCGAAGGTCTTGAGAGATTACCGCAAGTGCGACTTAAAGCGATGCTTTAAGTTTAGTCGCTGTGGGAATCGTCGACATCGCGCCCATTGATGCGCTGCTTGAGGATGGCGGATGGCTTGAACACCATGACCCGGCGCGGCGAGATCGGTACCTCCTTGCCGGTCTTGGGGTTGCGGCCGATGCGCTGGCCTTTCTTGCGCACCACGAAGGAGCCGAACGAGGACAGCTTCACGGTCTCGCCGCGCTCGAGGCAATCGGTGATCTCCTTGAGCACCTGTTCCACGAGCGCAGCCGATTCCGTGCGCGAAAGACCCACCTTCTGGTAGACCGCCTCGCACAGGTCGGCACGCGTCACAGTTTTTCCGGTCATCGCCTGCCCAACCCCCGGCGAAGATATCCCGCTGAATTATTTACGATATTAGCATGCCCGGAGTGGGTCAACGGGGCAATTGGCAAATTGTGACGGGACCGGCCCGGTAGACGGGCTACCAGCGCACCAGTGCCGAGCCCCAGGTGAAGCCGCCACCCATGGCCTCCAGCAGAATGAGATGCCCGCGCTTGATGCGGCGGTCGGCCACCGCGTCGACCAGCGCCAGCGGAATCGAGGCCGCCGATGTGTTGCCGTGGCGGTCGACCGTGATCACGACCTTTTCCGGGGAAATGCCGAGCTTGTGGGCGGAGCCGTCGATGATGCGCTTGTTGGCCTGGTGTGGAACGAACCAGTCGATCTCGGTGGCACTGGTGCCGGTGGCCTTGAAGGCGTCCTCGATCACGTCGGTAATCATGGCGACCGCGTGCTTGAAAACCTCGCGGCCCTCCATGCGCAGGTGGCCCACGGTCTGGGTGGAGGACGGACCGCCGTCGACATAGAGCTTGCCCTTGTGGCGGCCGTCCGAGCGCAAATGGGTGGTCAGGATGCCGCGGTCGGCGGTCGTGCCCGGCTGCTCCTGCGCTTCCAGCACAAGGGCGCCGGCGCCGTCGCCGAACAGCACGCAGGTGGTGCGGTCGCTCCAGTCGAGGATGCGCGAAAAGGTCTCCGCCCCGATCACCAGCGCGCGCTTGAATCGGCCGTCGCGCAGCATGCCGTCGGCGATCGAAAGCGCGTAGACGAAGCCCGAGCAGACCGCCTGCATGTCGAAGGCGGCGCCGTGGGTGATGCCGAGGCCGGCCTGCACCGTGACGGCGGTGGCCGGGAAGGTCTGGTCCGGCGTGGAGGTGGCGAGCACGATCAGGTCGATGGCGCCCGGCTCCAGGCGCGCATTGGCGAGGGCTGCGCGCGCGGCCTGCAGCGCCAGGTCCGAAGTGAGCTCGCCCGGCGCCGCGATATGACGCTCGTGGATGCCGGTGCGCTGCACGATCCACTCGTCGGTCGTGTCGACCGAACGCGCCAATTCGTCATTGGTCAAAATGCGGGCGGGCAGATAGGCCCCGCAGCCGAGCACGACCGAGCGCTTGACGCTCACGAGCCGGCTCCGTTGGCAAGGCGTGCGGTGGCGGTTGCCCGCAGGTCCTGCGCCATCGTCTCACCGATCTTGGCGAGCAGTTCGTAGCGCACCATGTCGTAGCCAATGTCGACGGCCGAGGCGAAGCCTTCGGCGTCGGCGCCGCCATGGCTCTTGATCACGATGCCGTTGAGGCCGAGAAACACCCCTCCATTGGCCTTGCGCGGATCCATCTTGTCACGCAGCGTCTGAAAGGCCTGGCGCGCGAACAGGTAACCGATGCGGGCGGCGAGCGTGCGGTTCATGGCGGCGCGCAGATATTCGCCGATCTGGCGGGCGGTGCCCTCGGCGGTCTTGAGCGCGATATTGCCGGCAAACCCCTCCGTCACCACCACGTCGACCGTGCCCTTGCCGATGTCGTCGCCCTCCACGAAGCCGTGATAATCGAAATAGGGGAAATTGCCCTCGCGCAGGATGCGCCCCGCTTCGCGCACCTGTTCGAGGCCCTTGACCTCCTCAACCCCGATATTGAGCAGGCCGACGGTCGGCCGCTCGACGTCGAACAGCACCCGCGCCATGGCGCTGCCCATGGCTGCGAGGTGGATGAGATGCGCTTCGTCGCCGCCAATGGTGGCGCCGACGTCAAGCACGATCGATTCCCCGCGCACGGTCGGCCACAGCGCCGCGATCGCCGGGCGCTCGACGCCCTCGATGGTCTTCAGATTGAAGCGCGCCATTGCCATGAGCGCTCCGGTATTGCCGGCCGAGACCGTCACGTCGGCCTCGCCCTTCTTCACCGCGTCGAGGGCGAGCCACATCGACGACTTCCAGCGCCCGTAGCGCAGCGCCTGGCTCGGCTTGTCGTCCATGCGGATGGCGACGTCGGTGTGCACGACCCGGGCGTGCGCCTTGAGCCGCGGCAGGTCTTTGAGCAGCGGGTCCAGCACCGCGCGGTCGCCGAACAACAGGTATTCGATATCGGGATGGCGGCTGAGCGAGATGTCGGCGCCCGGCAGCACGACCGATGGCCCGTGGTCGCCGCCCATGGCGTCAAGCGCGATACGGACCTTATCGGGCATGGATCGGCTTCAAGGTGAGTGGGGACGCCGGCAGCGCGCTCATCCGGCTTCGATGACCGGCGACCATACCCGGCTCACCGCGCCAAACAAGACGGTTCTCGGCTCCCTTCACGGCGGGCGCGGCTATCACGGCTGGCTGCCGCGCAGCCGTTTTTGAAGGCCTTCAAGAGCCGCAAAAGGCCGATCGCCGCTGTCTTCGACCGCCGGGGCGGCAAACTCGGCACCGGCCTTGCGCGGATAGGGGTCGACGCCGAGCAGCAGGAACTCGACCGCGAGCGCGCCCGAGATCGACCTGGCCGCCGATCAGCGGCTCCGGCGGTTCCTGCTCGTCCGGCGCTGCATGGTGGCCCTCCTCGGCAGTGCCGGGAACGCTTGTCACCGAAGGTGAGAAACTCACGTCAACCGCTTCATCCAGCTCGCTTTCCATTGGTTCCAGGCTTACCACGCAGGTCTGGCCGAGGTTGGCGCCGATCCGGCCGGCGATATGGACACCCGCCCCCTGCCGGGTGAGGTCGAAGCTGGCGGTGAGCCGCGGCAGCTCACGAAGCCCTGCGAGTTTCGCCAGGCGCGCGCGCACCGGTTCGGGCGCCTCGATTTCCATATGCAGGCCGGTCTCCGGCACGTCCTCGACGGCGACCGGCACGCTCCAGGGATGCTCGGATTTGTCCATGGCTATCAGAACTCGGGCCGCGGCCGGCTGAGGCACCGCGGTGGGCTCGGGAAAGCTAAAATGGCCGGCCGCCAGGTCCGCGGTATCCAGGCGCTCAAGGTGACCGGCCGCCGCCTTCATATAGGCGGCCATTTGGATGGCCTCGGCCGGCGCCGTACCGTCATAGATATTGCGGCAAAGCGTATCCGCCAGGGCGGAATCGGAACCGGCGGCCAGAGCGGCGCGATAAGCCTGCGCCCTGCCATAGAAAGCCTCGCCCATGCGGCGCATCTCCTTCGGCACCTTGAGGTCGCCCACCCCCATTTCGCGCAGATTATGGTCCATATCCCGGCAAAACCGATCGAAAACGCCCTGCCCGAGCGGGCGCAGGCGCTCATCCGCGGCCAGCCGGTCGAGCAGCAGCGCCAGATGCAGCACGATCAGGTCGAAACGGCCGTTAACCGTGTCCGGCACGGCGTAGTCCCGGTAAAAGCGCGGCAATCGCGCTTGCGCCACGATCGTGCCATACAGGGTGGAAATGGTGTCGGGCCGCGCCGAGCGGCGAAAAAGGGGGAAAATCATCGCGTTGTGTTCGAGGCTCACCGGGGGTTCGCCGCCGGTTAAGTCATGGCCGGCGCCGATGCAAGACGGAAATATGGTGCCGGCTCCGTTAACGCAAAGCATATCCATCGGCCGCCGCGCCCTGAAACCGGCGGTGCCGCTCGCGCTCGCCTGCGGCTTGGCGCTTGCCGGCTTGGCGCTTGCCGGCTGCGGCCGCTTCACCGAGACCTTCCAGCGCGGCTATGTCATGCAGCCGGGCGCGCTCGAGCAGATCCCGATCGGCGCGCCGCAGGAGCAGGTGCTGATCGTGATGGGCACGCCGTCGACCGTCGCGACCGTCAACGGCGAGGTGTTCTATTATATTTCGCAGAAGGCGGAGCGCGCGGCAGCCTTCATGCCGCAAAAGGTGACCGACCAGCGCGTGGTCGCGATCTATTTCGACAGGAGCCGCCACGTGCGCAAACTCGCCGACTACGGCTTGAAGGACGGCAAGGTGTTCGATTTCTACGGCAAGACCACCCCGACCGGCGGTCAGGAACTGAGCTATCTACGCAACATTTTCAAGAATATAAACCCGCTCGCGAGCCACTAGCCGAGAGACGGCCCGAATGAAAAAGGGCTCGCGCATGTCGCGAGCCCTTTGTCGTTTGCCTGCGGCGGTCGCGGCTCAGGCAGCCAGCACCGCGAGCAGCAAGAGCGCCACGATGTTGGTGATCTTGATCATCGGGTTCACCGCGGGGCCCGCCGTGTCCTTATAGGGATCGCCGACGGTGTCGCCGGTGACGGCCGCCTTGTGGGCTTCCGAGCCCTTGCCGCCGTAATGGCCGTCTTCGATGTACTTCTTGGCGTTGTCCCAGGCGCCGCCGCCCGACGTCATGGAGATGGCGACGAACAGGCCGGTGACGATGACGCCGAGCAGCATAGCGCCGACCGATTCGAAGCCATGCGCCTTGCCGCCCGGTCCCCCGCCCGCGATCACATAGATCACGAAATAAACGACGATGGGCGACAGCACCGGCAACAGCGACGGCACAATCATTTCTTTGATCGCGGCCTTGGTGAGCATGTCGACGGCGCGGCTGTAGTCGGGCTTCGAGGTCCCCTTCATGATGCCGGGGTTCTCGCGGAATTGCCGGCGCACTTCCTCGACGATGGCGCCGGCGGCGCGGCCGACCGCGGTCATGCCCATCGAAGCGAAGAGATAAGGCAACAGACCGCCGAACAGCAGACCGACCACCACGTAGGGGTTGGTCAGCGCGAAGTCGAGATGGATGCCCTGGAAGTAAGGATGCGCCGCCGCCGTCCTGGTGAAGAACTGCAGGTCCTGGTTATAGGCGGCAAACAGCACCAGCGCGCCCAAGCCCGCCGAACCGATGGCGTAGCCCTTGGTGATCGCCTTGGTGGTGTTGCCGACGGCGTCGAGCGCGTCGGTCGACTTGCGCACTTCCTTGGGCAGACCGGCCATTTCGGCAATGCCGCCGGCATTGTCGGTGACCGGCCCGAAGGCATCGAGCGCCACCACCATGCCGGCAAGCGCCAGCATCGCGGAGACCGCGATGGCGATGCCGAACAGGCCGGCCTGGGCGTAGGCGACCAGAATGCCGGCGATGATCACCAGCGCCGGCAGCGCGGTCGCTTCCATCGAGATGGCCAAGCCCTGGATGATATTGGTGCCGTGGCCGGTGACGGAAGCCGCCGCGATCGATTTGACCGGGCGGAACTCGGTGCCGGTGTAGTATTCGGTTATCCAGATGATCAGCCCGGTCACCACCAGGCCGACCACCGCGCAGATGAACAGCGAACTGCCGCTGTAGCCGACGCTGCCGAGCGGGCCGAAGCCGATCAGCCAATAGGTCACGCCGGCGATGGCGAACAGCGACAGGATCGCGGTTACTATGAAGCCACGGTAAAGCGCGCCCATGATCGACTGGCTGGCGGGCAGCCGCACGAAGAAGGTGCCGATGATCGAAGTGATGACGCAGGCGCCGCCGATGGCGAGCGGATAGACCATCATGTTGTAGAGCAGCGGCGTCGAGGCAAAGAAGATCGAGGCGAGCACCATGGTGGCGACGATGGTCACCGCGTACGTCTCGAACAGGTCGGCTGCCATGCCGGCGCAGTCGCCGACGTTGTCGCCCACGTTGTCGGCGATGGTCGCCGGATTGCGCGGATCGTCTTCCGGAATGCCGGCTTCCACCTTGCCGACCAGATCGCCGCCGACGTCGGCGCCCTTGGTGAAGATGCCGCCGCCGAGACGGGCGAAGATCGAGATGAGCGAAGCGCCGAAGCCGAGCGCGACCATGGCGTCGATGACGGTGCGGTCGTTGGGCGCCTGGTGCAGCGTGCCGGTCAGGAACCCGAAATAGAGCGTGACGCCGAGCAGCGCCAAGCCCGCCACCAGCATGCCGGTGATGGCGCCCGACTTGAAGGCAAGCTCGAGGCCGCCGGCGAGCGACTTGGTGGCGGCCTGCGCCACGCGCACATTGGCGCGCACCGAGACGTTCATGCCGATGAAGCCGGTGGCCCCCGACAGGACCGCGCCGATGGCGTAGCCGGCGGCGACCAGCCAGCCGAGCGTCAGGCCGATGATGACGAAGATGACGATGCCGACCAGGCCGATCGTCGCATATTGGCGCTTGAGATAGGCCTGCGCGCCCTCGCGCACCGCGGCGGAAATTTCCTGCATTTTCGGGCTGCCGGCATCCGCCCCCAGCACCGAGCCGGTGGCCCAAATGCCGTAGATGACCGCGAGCGCGCCGCAGCCGACGATCGCCCATAAAATGTTCATGGGATTACCCTCAATTTGGAATGGCTGGCGGAAGGAACGCTCCCGCCGGCGCCAGGAGCGTCGAGGATGGCCGCTTCGAGGGCGCTTCACCCCGACCGGGAAGCGCGCGGGATATAGCGAAAAACCAGGTGGTGACGCAACGCGGAATTGGGTTTTTCCGCGGCGATCTGTCCCCGTGACCAAGGCGCGAAAACGCGCCGAAAACACGGATAATCGCCCGCGTTGTTTGTGAAGGCCCCGGGTAGGCCTGCCTTTCCTCGGTTCCTCGCGCCAAGCGAGGGGGACGGCGCGCCGATTGACGCAACCTTCCTTATTAAGTGGACGCCTCCGCAATCGAAGGCGCCGCGCCTCTCGGCGCGCCATCGCGGCGTTCTCACTCCGGCGCCGGGCCGCGCTTTGCCCATGATCCGCTCGACCTGGAGCGGTTCATCGTCAGCCAGCTCCTGGCAGGGGGCCTTAGTACCCCCGGGCGGAGCCCCGGCGCCGCCCGAGTGCCGGTTTGCGAGACCGGCCCGCAGGCGCCGCACCCTGCTGCCACCGTCATGACGCCTCATGAAAGCGCCCTCAGCGAGCAGGATAGAGGACTATAAGCATAGGCTTTAATGCAGGTCAAGCGCCCAACGGAACATTTTCACACCGCCGCGGCGCGCTCCGCGCGCAGGCGCAGCGCCAGCCAGAATAGCAGCGCAGCCGCAACGAAGATGATCGGGAAGATCACCTCGTTGACCGCCTCCCAGCCGAAATAGGCGAGCAACTGGCCGGAGGAGAACGAGCTCACCGCCATCGAGCCGAAGATCAGGAAGTCGTTGAACGACTGCACCTTGGTGCGCTCGGCCGGCCGGTAGGTCTGCGTCACCAAAGTGGTCGCGCCGATGAAGGCGAAGTTCCAGCCGACGCCCAAGAGCACCAGCGCGGTCCAGAAATGCGCGACGGTCAGCCCCGAAATGGCGACCACCGCGGTCGCCACGATCATGGCAAGCCCGATGGCGGTGATGCGGGTTATGCCGAAGCGCGCGACCAGACTGCCGGTGACGAAGCTCGGCACATACATGCCGAGCACGTGCCACTGGATGCCGAGCGTGGCGTCGGTGACGGAATGGCCGCAGCCGACCATGGCGAGCGGCGCCGCCGTCATCACCAGATTCATCATCGAATAGCTCGCCACCCCGCAGGCGACCGCCACGATGAAGCGCGGCGCGCGCGCGATCTCCCACAGCGGGCGCGCACCGACGGCATGGTGCGGGTGAAGCGGCGGCACCTTCACGAAAGAGAGCACCACGAGCGCGGTCGCCGCCACCGCCGCCTGGCCGAGATAGCTGGCGGCAAACAGAAAGGGCAGCATCAGGTCTTTGGTGAAGATGACGATCTGCGGCCCGAGAAAGCCTGCGAACACGCCGCCGGCCAGCACCCAGGACACCACCTTGGGCCTGAATCTTTCGCTCGCCGTGTCGGTGGCGGCGAAGCGGTAGCTCTGCAGCGAAGCCGCATAAAGGCCGCCGCAGAAGGTGCCGAGCAGCAGCAGCCAGAAATCGCCGCGCATCACCGCGACATAGGAGATGAGGCCGGAGACGATGCCGAAGCCGGCGCCGATCTGCACCGCGACGCGGCGGCCGAAATGGCGGGTGAGCGCGCCGACCGGCAGCGTGCCAAGCCACATGCCGACCACCGTGCAGGTGATGGGCAGCGTCGCCAGCCCCTTGTCGGGCGCGATCACCGAACCGACGATCGAAGCGGTGGAATAGATGATGACATTGCTGGCGCCGCCAAGCGCCTGCGCCATCGCCAGCACGACGGCGTTGCGGCGCGCGAGCCGATCGTCGATGACGTGGTGGATGGGTTCGGCGACGGCCGACATCGGAGCGGCTCCCGGGGAAAAGCTGCCCCTTCTAACGGCGTAGCGGAAAAATCGCTACCGCCCGCGGCGCAGATCAGGGATGAATTTTGTTGAAGCGATCGGCTTAAGGCGGGAATGGAGCGCCTGCAGGCGTCGAATCAACCCCTGCTCGTTCCCGCGAAAGCGGGAATCCAGGACTGAATTGCAGGCGCTGAGTATGGTGCCCTGGGTCCCCGCTTTCGCGGGGACGAACGGTTGAATGAGCCCGCAAGAGAAAGCTCCCCGACCGCCGGTCCAGCGCGTTGGATAACGTATTGCGGTTGGCAATGTCGACCAGCGGCTCGCCGCCGTCGAATTTTGGCAATTCGCCAAAAACTAAAACTTGATCGCCCCCGGGTGATGCACGGTCGCCTGGCGCGCCTCGGCCGGCGAATGGGCGCCGATCTGGCCGAGCGAGGCGCGCAGCTCGTCGATATAGAGATCGATGAGCTGGGCCGGGCCCTCCGCGCCGAGCGCGGCCACCGACCACAGGAACGACTTGCCGGCAAAGGCGGCATCGGCGCCGAGCGCGAGCGCGCGCATGACGTCCTGGCCCGAGCGAATGCCGCTGTCGAGCAAGATGGTGGCCTTCTTGCCGACGGCCGAGACGATCGCCGGCAGGCAGTCGATCGAGGGCGTGAGCGCCTCGATCTGGCGGCCGCCGTGGTTCGACACCCAGATGCCGTCGACGCCCATCGCTACCGCCTTCTCGGCGTCGGCCGGATGCAGCACGCCCTTGACCGCCAGCTTGCCCTTCCAGACATCGCGATAGCGCTTGACCTCTTCCCAGGTGAAGGCGCCGCCCATATTGGCGCGCGCGAAGCGGATGATCGCGTTGGTATTCCTCGACTTGGCGTATTCGCCGACGGTGGCGAAGCGCGGATAGCCGTTGCGCAAGAGCGCCAGCAGCCATTTCGGCCGCACCATCATCTCGTACAGCATGCGCGCGTTGGGACGGAATTCGCCGCCGAGGCCGGCGTAAGTTTCGCGCGAGCGCGTGGTGCGCACCGGCACGTCGAGCGTAAGCGCCATCACCTTGGTGTCGACGGCCGCCGCGCGGCGCAGCAGGTCGAAGCCTATTTTGTGATCGTCGCGCCAGAAGCGGTACATCTGCAGCCAGAACACGTCGGGGGCGTGTTTCGCAGCCTCCTCGATCGTCAAGCCGCCGGCGGTCGAGAGCGTGTAAGGCACGCGCGCGCGCTGGGCGGCTTGCGCCATGAACACGTCGGCCCCCGGCCAAACGAGAGAGGGACCGCCCATCGGCGCGATGCCGATGGGCGCCGAATAGCGCCGGCCGAACAGTTCGACGGCGGCCGGCGGCGGCGTGACGACCAGGCCGTAACGCGGGGTGATCTTGATGGCGTCGAAGGCGGCCCAGTTGTGCTGGATGCCGACATCGTTACCGGCGCCGGTGTCGCCGTATTCGAAGGCAAAGCGCGGCACGTTGCGCGGCGCGCGGGCGCGCAGCCAGGCCGTGGTCGGGAAAAGCTTGTGCCATTTGGCGAAGTTCGGGTGCGGCGTGTAGGCGTAAAGCGCCTCTTGCTTGGCCGTGATGTCGTCCATTTCAGACGTTTCCTGTTCCCGCGCCTGTCATACACCGGGGCGGCGCGTTTCAGAAGTGGCTGAAGGACCCTTGCGCGAAAGCAAGCGGCGCGCCGCTTTTGTCGAGGAAACGGGCGCCCTCGCCTGCCTCGACCGCGCCGATCTCGGTGACCGCCACCTTGGCGCGCTCGGCGGCGGCGCGGAAGGCGTCGGCCTTGTCCGGCGGCACGGTGCAGACGATCTCGTAATCGTCGCCGCCGGTGAGCGCGACCTCCAGCATCGCCGGGTCGGCGGCGATGGCGGCGCGGGCGGCATCGGAGAGCGGCACGCGGGCGGCGTCGATCGTGGCGCCGACTTGCGAAGCGCGGGCGAGCTTGGCGAAATCGCCGGCAAGCCCGTCGGAGACGTCCATGGCGGCGCTAGCATGCGCGCGCACGGCGGCGGCAAGCGCGTTGCGCGGTTGCGGCAGGAGATAGCGCGCGATCAGATGCTGGCGCTGCGCGTCGCCAAGCTTGAAGTCGCGGCCGTTGCGCACGGCAAGGCCGAGCGCTGCGTCGCCGACGGTGCCGGTGACGAAGACGCGGTCGCCCGGTCTGGCGCCGGCGCGGCGCACCATGGTGCCTTCCGGCACGGCGCCGAACATGGCGATCGAAACGGTGAGCGGGCCCGGCGTGCGGTCGGTATCGCCGCCGAACAGCGGGCAGCCGTAGAGCACGGCGTCGCTGCGCAGGCCTTCGGCGAAGTTGACGAGCCAGCTGTCGGTCACGTCCTTGGGCAGCGCCAGCGCCATCAGGAAGCCGAGCGGGATTGCGCCCTTGGCGGCGAGGTCGGACAGGTTCACGCGCAGCGCCTTGCCGGCGATGGTTTGCGCCGCGTCATCGGGAAAGAAATGCACGCCGGCGATGATCGCGTCGGTCTTCAGGACGAGATCGTGGCCGGCCGGCGGCTTGATGAAGGCGGCATCGTCGGTCAGGCCGAGCGCGCCGGGGTGCGTCGCGAGCGGGGCGAAGAAGCGCGCGATCAGTCTGTCTTCGGCGGAGGTGTCGCTTGCCATGGCGTCATCCGCTCCGCGCGAATTCGCCGGCGCGCAATTGACGCCCCAAGTCCTCGAGCACGGCGTTGACCATGGCGGTTTCTTCCGCGCCCACGAAAGCCGCCGCGACGTCGGCGTATTCGCCCACGATGACGCGCGCCGGCACGTCGGCGCGGTGGGCGAGCTCGAAGGCGCCGGCGCGCAAGGTGGCGCGCAGCACCGCCTCGATGCGCTTGAGCGGCCAGCCCTTGGCGAGGCTCGCGTCGATCATGGGATCGAGCGCGCGCTGCTCGCGCACCACGCCGGTGACGATGTCGCGGAAGAAGGCCTTCTGCGCCGGCAGGTATTGCTCACCCTCGACCTCGCGGCCGATCCAGTGGCTCTCGAACTCGGCGAGGATCTCGTTGAGGCCGGTGCCGGCGAGGTCCATCTGGTAGAGCGCCTGCACGGCGGCAAGGCGCGCGGCGCCGCGCCGGTTGGCCTTGCGCGCTTCGTCGGCGCTGTGGGCGGGGCGGGCCATCAGAGGAGGTCGCGCTTGAGCCGCGCCATCATAAGCGCGGCGCGGGCGGCGTCGGCGCCCTTGTGGCCGTGCGCGCCGCCGAGACGGTCGAGCGCCTGCGCTTCGTTCTCGACGGTGAGGATGCCGTTGCCGAGCGCGACGCGCTCGCGCACCGCGAGGTCCATCAGGCCGCGCGCGGATTCGTTTGCCACCAGCTCGAAATGATAGGTCTCGCCGCGGATGACGCAGCCGAGCGCGACGACGCCGGCGTAAGGCGCCGCATCAAGCGCGATGGCCGCGGCGGCCGGCACTTCGAGCGCGCCCGGCACGGTGATGACGTCGTATTCGACGTCGGCCTCGTCGAGCACGGCGCGCGCGCCTTCCAAGAGCTTGTCGGCAATATGGTCGTAGAAACGCGCCTCCACGATCAGCATGCGCATGGGGGCATGCATGGGCGCGCGCTTTGGGGAACGCCTCGACTTGGCGCGTCGCGCTAGCGCGCTTTTCTTGACGTTTTTCTTGACGCCGTTCTTGGCGCGTTTCTTGGCGCGTTTCTTGGCCATAGCCGGGACGTTCCTAATACCGCGGCGTGGTAGCAAGCGGTCGCGCGCCGAACAAGGCCCGCGTGCCTACCTCGTCTCTATCAGCCGGGCGGCGTAGCGAGCCATGGTGTCGATTTCCAGGTTGACATCGTCGCCCTTGCGCAAGGCGCCCAGCGTGGTCACGGCCAGCGTGTGCGGGATGATCAGCACGGAGAACGTGTCGCCCTCGACCGCGTTGACGGTGAGCGAAACGCCGTCGAGCGCGACCGAACCCTTGGTGGCGATGAAGCGGGCAAGCGCGGGCGGCGCGCGCAGCACCAGGCGCGCCATGTCGGTCAGGTCCTCGCGCGCGACCACGCCGGCAAGCCCGTCGACATGGCCGGCGACCAGATGGCCGCCCAGCTCGTCGCCGAGTTTCAGGGGCCGTTCGAGATTGACTTTGGCGCCGTGGCGCCAGCGCCCAACGGTGGTGAGCCGCAGCGTCTCGGCCGCAGCATCAACCGCGAACCAGCGGCGGTTGCCGTCTTCGCCGGCGCCGACGACGGTCATGCACACGCCGGAGCAGGCGATCGAATTGCCGTCGATCAGTTCGGCGCGCGGATAGGAGCACGCGATGGTGATGCGGCTCAAATTGTCGGCGCGCGCTTCGACCGAGCGCACTTCGCCAACGTCTGTGACGATGCCGGTGAACATCAGCGAAGAAGCCTCCAGCCGTGGCTCAGTCTCCGTTCGTTCCCGCGCAAGCGGGAATCCAGCGCCAAAAGACAAATCGTGCCAGCTTGCCCTGGGTCCCCGCTTCCGCGGGGACGAACGGAATGTTGGACTTCGCACATCGCTATGCCCGCTCGTAATGTTCGAGCGTGTCGGGGCCGAGCCGCTCGCTGCCGCGCGCGGCAAGGCGCGACGTGAGCGCGTCGAGCGCCATGCCTTCGAGCGGCGCGATGCCGTCCGCGCCGACCAGCTTCTCGGAATAGATGAGCGCCGCCTCGTCGATGAGATCGGCGGCGACCAAGCTCGCCGCGACGTTGGGGCCGCCCTCCACCATCAGCCGCGTAATGCCCTCGCCGGCCAGCACATCGAGCACGCTCTTGAGATCGAGCTTGCCGTCCACGTCGTCGACGCGGAACACCTTGCAACCCTTGTCCTGCAAAATCTCGTCGGCCACCGGCGACGCCTTGCGCGCGCCGAACACCCAGGTCGGCGTCTCGCGCGCGGTGGCGATCACCGACGTGGCAAGCGGCGTCCGCAGTTGCGCGTCGAGCACCACGCGCACCGGCGAGCGCTCCATCATCCCAGGCAGCCGGCAGGTGAGCTGCGGATTGTCGGCAAGCACCGTGCCGATGCCGACCAGGATGGCGTCGCTTTGCGCTCGCAACTGAAACACGCGGTTGCGCGCGGTCTCGCCGCTGAGCGCGACCGGCTTGCGGCCGGCAAGGCCGACTTTGCCGTCGGCGGAGATCGCCAGCTTCAACAGCACGTGCGGACGGTGTTGCGTGACCAGCGCGATATGCCCGGCATGGACGCGACGCGCCTCCTCGGCATCGAGGCCGACATCGACCTGGATGCCCGCGGCGCGCAGTTTCTCGTGGCCCTTGCCCGCGACCTCCGGATTGGGGTCTTCCAGCGCGGACACGACGCGCGTTATGCCGGCCTTGATGATCGCGTCGGCGCACGGTGGCGACTTGCCCTGGTGCGAGCACGGCTCGAGCGTGACGTACATCGTCGCGCCCTCAGCCGCCTTCTTGGCGCGGCGCAGCGCCTCGACCTCGGCATGCGGGCGGCCGCCGCTTTGCGTCCAGCCGCGGCCAAGGATCACCCCGTCCTTGACGATCACCGCGCCGACGGCGGGATTAGGCCAGGTGCGGCCGAGATTGCGCCGCCCGAGCGTAAGCGCGAGCGCCATGAAGCGGGCGTCGTCGCTTTGCCTGCCATTCCGGGGCGCGCCGTCAGGCGCGAGCCCGGAATCCATAACCCCTGTGCTCATTCTTTCGCTCGTCGTGTGGCTCTGGATTCCGGGTTCGCCCGCTGCGCGGACGCCCCGGAATGACGGTAAAAATCATTTGCGCGCGGTAGCCGCGGGCTTGTCCTCGCCCGACAATTCGTCGAGCGCGATGCGGAAATCCTTGGCCTCGCGGAAATTGCGGTAGACGGAGGCAAAGCGCACGTAAGCCACGTCGTCGAGCTCGCGCAGATGCTCCATCACGAGTTCGCCGATGGTTTCCGAGGAGACCTCGTTCTCGCCCTGGCTTTCCAGCTCGCGCACGATTTTGGAGACCATCTTCTCGATGCGCTCGGGCTCGACCGAGCGCTTGCGCAGCGCGATCTGCACCGAGCGCATCAGCTTGTCGCGGTCGAACGGAACGCGGCGGCCATTGCGCTTGATCACGGTCAATTCGCGCAACTGCACGCGCTCGAAGGTGGTGAAGCGGAAATTGCAGGACAAGCACACGCGCCGGCGGCGGATCACGGCGGAATCCTCGGTCGGCCGCGAATCCTTCACCTGCGTATCGAGGCTACCGCAGCTTGGGCAACGCATGACGTCCCCCCTCCTCGCCCCTTCAGTCCTGATAAATCGGAAAGCGCGAAAGCAGCGCCTTGACCTTGTCGCGCACCGCGCCTTCGGTCAGCGTGTCCTCGTCCGTGCCCTTCTGCGAGAGCACGTCGAGCACTTCCACGATCATGTCGCCGACCTGGCGGAACTCGGCGATGCCGAAGCCGCGCGTGGTGCAGGCCGGCGAGCCGAGCCTGATGCCGGACGTGACGGTCGGCTTTTCCGGGTCGAACGGGATGCCGTTCTTGTTGCATGTGATATGGGCGCGGCCGAGCGCGGCCTCCGCCACCTTGCCGGTGAGCTTTTTAGGGCGCAGGTCGACCAGCATCAGGTGGGTGTCGGTGCCGCCGGAGACGATGTCGAGGCCGTGCGATTTCAGGTGCGCGGCCAGCGCCTTGGCGTTCTCCACCACGTTCTTGACATAACCGCGATAGCCCGGCCGCAGCGCTTCGCCGAAAGCCACCGCCTTGGCGGCGATCACGTGCATCAGCGGGCCGCCTTGCAGGCCGGGAAACACCGCCGAGTTGAATTTCTTGGCGAGCGCCTCGTCGTCCGACAGGATGACGCCGCCGCGCGGGCCGCGCAGCGTCTTGTGCGTGGTGGTCGTGACGACGTGCGCGTGCGGGAACGGCGAAGGATGCACGCCGCCCGCCACGAGCCCGGCGAAATGCGCCATGTCGACCATCAGCAGCGCGCCGATCTTCGTCGCAGATTTCGCGAAAGCGCTTGAAGTCGATGATGCGCGGATAGGCCGAGCCGCCGGCGACGATGACCTTCGGCTTGTGCTCATGGGCAAGCCGCGCGACTTCGTCCATGTCGATGCGTTGGTCGTCGCGGCGCACGCCGTAAGGCACCGGCTTGAACCACTTGCCGGAAAGATTAACCGGCGAGCCGTGGGTGAGATGGCCGCCGGCGGCGAGGTTGAGCCCCATGAAGGTGTCGCCCGGCTGCATCAGCGCGAAGAACACCGCGGCGTTGGCGGAGGCGCCGGAATGCGGCTGCACATTGGCGAACTTGCAGCCGAACAGCTTGGTGACGCGCTCGATCGCCAGGGTCTCGGCCACGTCGACGAACTGGCAGCCGCCGTAATAGCGCTTGCCCGGCAGGCCCTCGGCATATTTGTTGGTGAGCACCGAGCCCTGCGCTTCCAGCACGGCGCGCGAGACGATGTTTTCCGAAGCGATCAGCTCGATCTCGTCGCGCTGGCGGCCGAGCTCCTTGGCGATCGCCGCGGCGATCTCGGGATCGGTTTCGCTGAGCGGCGCGGTGAAGAACGCATCGGTTTCAGGCAAGGCTTGCGGGCGCGGCGCCGACATTCACGGGGTCTCCTGCACGGGTCTCTGCCGGCGCGGGGGCAAGCGGCGCGCCGAATTGTGGCTCGGGTCGGGGTGCAAGCGGCCAATAGCATATTGGCGGCCGACCGCCAAGTATTGGCATTGGCCACGCATGTTGCCGCAATATCTAGCGTTTTTCGGCAGTTGCCATTCCGGGACGGCGCGTTGGCGCGGTGCCCCGGAATGACGGGAGAGAACTCAGCCCCGCCTCACTGCTGCTTGGTCTTGCCGGCGGGGCTCGCCGTGGAGGCGTACGGGCCGATGCCGTCCTTGTGGTAGATGTCGTCGCGGAACTGCACCACGCCGTCGGCGGTCGCCCAGGCGGTGATGTAGACCCAGAACACCGGCACCGGCTTCTTCAATTTGGCGTCGACGCGCTCGCCCGACTGGATGGCGCCGTCGATGGCCGCGTGCGACCAGTCGGACGTGTCCTTCAGCAGCCAATAGACCAGCTGGCGCACGTTCTGCACGCGCACGCAGCCCGAGGAGTCGAAGCGCATGTCGTCGCCGAACAGGTTCTTCTCCGGCGTGTCGTGCATGTAGACGCCGTCGGGGCTGGGGAACTGGATGCGCAGGATGCCGAGCGAATTGAAGCTGCCGGGGTCCTGCTTGAACAGGTAGTTGACCGCCTCGTTCGAATTCCAGTCGATCTGCGAAGCCTTGAGCTCGTTGTGGTGCTGATCGAAGATGCGGATGTGCTCGCTGGCGAGGTAATTGGGATCCTTCTGCATCAGCGGAATGAGATCGCGCCGCACGATCGACACCGGCACCGTCCAATAGGGATTGAAATTGATCTCGGTGATCTTGCTGTTGACATCGGGCGAGGGCCGCGACGGCCGGCCGACGATGGCGATGTGGCGGTTGTCGACCACGCCGTCCTGCACGGCCTCGACCTGGGCGGCCGGGATATTGACCATGACGTAGCGCTCGGGGAGATGGCCGGTGGCCGCCTTGAGCCGGTCGACATTGACCTTGAGCTGGGCGAGCCGCACATCGGCCGGCACGTTGAGGCGCTCGAAGGTCGCCTGGCGCACGATGCCGTCGATGGTGATGCCGTGGCGCGCCTGGAAACGGCGCACCGCGGCCTCCACATACGAATCGAAAATGTCGCCCTCGCCCGCGGTGGCCTCCAGATCGCCGGCGATAATCAGCCGCTTGCGCAGGGGCACCACGCTCGGGTGGCGGTTGCCGAGCCGCAGCCGGTCGGCGGGCGGCACTTTGGGCCAGCCGCCGGCCGCCACGATGGCCTCGTATTTGCCGACCGCTTGTTCCGTGGTTTGCACCGTGCCGGACGACAGGGTCGGCAGCGAGGCCTTCGGCATGTGGATGGTGCGGGAGGCGGCGTCGAAGTCCTGGCCGAGCTCGCGGCGCTGGTTCTGCTGGATCAGCGCCTGCAGCAGGGTGCCCTCCTGGGCGGCCGCCCGCTGGGCGAGCCCGCCGGCGGCGAGCGAAAAGCCGAGCAATTTCAAAAAGGCGCGGCGGCCACGGCCGGCCGGGTCAGGTGCATAAGGCATCGCGGGCTCGACTTTCCCGGGCGCGCGATCGGGGCGCCGGTATTGGGCTCTCATGCCCCGATTTGGCCGGTGACGGCAATGCCTTCGGGCCGGGGGCCGTTCAATTCTCCGCTAACCAAAGGAGCAGGCGATTTTGTGGCCGAACGGCCGCCATTCCGGCGCCGCAGGACCGGCCCGTCAAACGACAAAGGCCCCGGCCGGGAGGATGGCCGGGGCAAGTCTTCCGCCGGTAAGGCGCGTTAAATCTTAGAGGCGGTAGAGGATCTGGTCGGTCCAGAAGCGCTCGAGCCGGTGCAGCGACTTGTTGAGCGTGGCGAACTCGTCGGCGTTGATGCCGCCGACCTGCTCGACCGTGCGCACGTGCTTCTGGTAGAGCGCTTCGACGATGTCGCGCACCTCGCGGCCCTTGTCGGTGAGCTTGATGCGCACCGAGCGACGATCGACGCGGCTCCTCTGGTGGTCGAGGAAGTTCATCTCGACCAGCTTCTTCAGATTGTAGGAGACGTTGGAACCGAGATAGTAGCCGCGCGTGCGCAGCTCGCCGGCGGTCAGCTCCTTGTCGCCGATATTGTAGAGCAGCAGCGCCTGCACCGAATTGATGTCGGCGCGGCCGCGGCGATCGAACTCGTCCTTGATGACGTCGAGCAGCCGGCGATGCAGCCGCTCAACCAAGGTCAAGGCTTCCAGATAGAGCGGCCGGATATGGTCGAAGCGCGCCTCACGATCGGCGGGCTCCGCCGTCTTCACAACGGCTTTCATGTTCAACGCCCCTTGCGTTTTATTTTACGTCTTCCGGTTACGAGGCCCTGTCTTCCCCATTCCGGAACTGGCGCAAACATATAAGGGGCAGTCTAAAATCGGCTTAAATAACACTCTCAATATTAGGTTTATTTGCAACAGTGAATGTTTGGTTGAACATACAATTGCAGCGATGCGCGTTACGAACGATTTACCACGGTCATCGTCATTCCGGGGCGCGTGCGCAGCACGCGAGCCCGGAATCCAGGGGCGACAATCTCTAACGTCGAATAACCTCGCTCTGGATTCCGGGTTCGTCCGCCTTCGGCGGACGCCCCGGAATGACACAGGCGTGTTACCCACGAATGAATCTTATGATCCCGGAGAAGTCCCTGCCCGCTTCGCCGCTTTCGACGAACTGCGCGTAAAGCTTTTCGGCGTGCGCGCCGAGTTCGGTATGCGCGCCGGAGGCTTTCGCCGCCGCCTGCGCCAATTTCAGATCCTTCAGCATCATGGCGGCGGTGAAGCCCGCCTGATAGTCGCGGTTGGCGGGCGAGGTCGGCACCGGGCCGGGCACCGGACAGTAAGTTGTGAGCGCCCAGCACTGGCCGGACGACTTGGAGGATATGTCGAACAGCTTCTGATGATCGAGGCCGAGCTGCTCGGCCAGCACGAAGCCTTCCGACACCGCGATCATCGAGATGGCGAGGATCATGTTGTTGCAGATCTTGGCGGCCTGGCCGTTGCCGGGGCCGCCGGCGTGCACGATGGTCTTGCCCATCTGCTGCAGAATGTGCTCGGCGCGCACGAAGGCTTGGGTGGGGCCGCCCACCATGAAGGTGAGCGTTGCGGCTTGCGCGCCACCGACGCCGCCGGAGACCGGCGCATCGAGCATCATCAGGCCCTTCTTTTCGGCTTCTGCGGCGACGGCGCGCGCGGTCTCGACATCGATGGTCGAGCAGTCGATCAACAGCGTGCCCTCGTTGGCGTCCTCGATGATGCCGCCCGAACCCAGATAGACCTCGCGCACCTGCTGCCCCGCCGGCAGCATGGTGATCACCACGTCGGCGCGCGCGGCCGCCACCTTGGCGGTTTCGACCGTGGTGCCGCCGGAGGCTTTGAGCCGCTCGAGCGCGGCCGGGTTGACGTCGACGCCCTCGACCGTGTGGCCGGCCTTGATCAGGTTCTGCGCCATGGGCAGACCCATATTGCCGAGCCCGATGAATCCGATACGCGCCATGGCGCCCTCCCCTTTTTACGTTGGCGCATGATCTTATCCGAAAACCGGTTTCCGCTTTTCGGGATCATGCGCTTTGAACTCTACAACGGATGTTCCTGCGCCGACTTCAAGGCGAGCAAGAGGTAGATTGCAAGCAGCGCGCATTCCGCCAGTCCCGCCGGCCAGCCGGCGCCGAACACCTGCGGGAAAAATATTTCGACCGCCACCATCGAGGCAACCGACATCAGCCAGATCACCGCGCCCCAGGCGGCGGCAAGCCAAAGGCCGACCGCGGCCACCAGGTCGATCACCGCAAAGAACACGGTCGCGGTCTGCCAGGCGATCGACTGATAGGCGAACAGGTCGTTCGGCGCGACACCGATGCCGGTGACGCGCGACCAGTGGTAAAGGCCCTTGAGCATCGACACGCCGGCCATGACGCGCAGGAACAGCACCAGCCGGCGCGTCCAGCGGCCCACTTGGGGGCCGGCTTCCTCCTCGTGCACCGGCTCGAGGCTGTGCAGGTCGTCGCTGGCGAACGGTTCGCTCATTGACGGCTCATGGCAAGGCAAGTCATGGCAAGGCAAGTCATGGCAAGGCAAGTCATGGCAAGACAAGCTCGTTGTCGAGCGGCGCGAAATGACGCTCGACCTGCGTCTCGCCGACCTCGGCGAGCGAAGCCGGCTGCCAGCGCGGTTTGTTATCCTTGTCGACGATCACGGCGCGCACGCCCTCGTAGAAATCGTGGCCATGGACGATGCGCGACACTATGCGGAATTCCGCGCGCATGCACGCGGCGAAATCCCACTGCTTGCCACGGCGCACCTGCTGCAGCGCGATTTTCAGACTGAGCGGCGATTTCGTCCGCATGGTGGCGGCGGTCTTGGCGGCCCATTCGGCATCGGCGCTTTGCGAGGCAGCCTCCTTGTCGAGCGCGGCCAGGATGTCCTCAACGCTCGAGCCGGCGAACAGCCGGTCGATAGCGGCAAGGCGCGGGCGCAGCGGCGCCTCCCCCGCCGGTTCCGCGAAACGGGCGAGCACGGCATCGACCGGCTCGGCGCCGGCGAGCGCGTCGATCAGTTCGGGGAAACGCGCGGAGGCGACGCGATGGGTGACGAGGCCGGCCGCGAGCGCGTCGGCGCCGGCCAGCCGCTCGCCGGTCAGCCCGCAATAAGTGCCGAGCTCCCCCGGCAGGCGCGGCAGGAACCAGGTGGCGCCGACGTCGGGGAAGAAGCCGATGCCGACCTCCGGCATGGCGAATGCGAACTTGTCGCCGGCGACGCGATGCGAGCCGTGCAGCGACACGCCGACGCCGCCGCCCATGACCAGCCCGTCGATCAGCGCGACATAAGGTTTGGCGAAGTTCTTGATCGCCACGTTGAGCGGATATTCGTCGCGCCAGAACTGCAGCATCTCGTCGTGCTTGCCGGCGCTTGCCGAGCTCGTAGAGGTGGCGGATGTCGCCGCCGGCGGAGAAAGCGCGTCCGGGTGTGGCCTGGATCGCCACGCAGGTGACGCCCGCATCGATCGCCCAGGCATCGAGCTGCGCGCGCAACGCGAGCACCATGCCGTGGGTGACCGCATTGAGCGCGGCCGGCCGGTTCAGCGTAACGAGGCCGGCTGCGCCGCGGCGCTCGAACAGGATTTCCTGCGTTTCGCTCACGTGCGCTACGTCATGCCTTCGCCGGCCAGACGCCGGCCTTCTCCAGCCGGCCCATCGCCTCATCGGAGAATTCGGCCTGGGGGGCGTCGCCGCCGATCACGAACATCAGGATCGCTTCCTCGTTCGGATCGCCCTTGGTGACGTTCTCGAAGCGGCGGATCATGCCGGGCGGAAACGACACGACGTCGAGCGGATCGAGGTCGACATAATCGACCTTGCCCTTCTCGTCCTCCCAGCTCGCGCGCCAGGTGCCGGTCATGGCAATGAAGGTCTCGTTGGTGTCGTGGTTGTGCATCTCGGGCCCGTGACCGGGCTTTGCCTTGCAGTAGCCGAGATTGAAGCCCTCGCGGATCTTGATGGCCGCCATGCGCGCGGCGTGGTCGCCGACCGGGGAGGTCGCGTTGGCGCCGACATTCTCCGGCGGCTGAAAGCCGATCACGTTGAACAGCGTTCGCTCGCAGCCCGGCATCTTGCTGTCCGGCAGTCCGCCGTCGGAGCCCTTCAGATCCTTGAAGCGGGCAACGCGCTTCATCATCTCGTCGCGCGTCAGATATTTTCGCGGCAGCTGCTCCATCCATCCCTCCCCTAATTTGCCAGCATCGCCCGGGAAACGATCAGGCGCATGATCTCGTTGGTGCCTTCCAGGATCTGGTGCACGCGCACGTCGCGCAACACGCGCTCGATCGGATGGTCGCGCAGATAGCCGTAGCCACCATGCAACTGGAGACAGCCGTTGACCACCTCGAATCCGGTATCGGTGGCAAGCCGCTTGGCCTGCGCGGCAAGCCGCGTGGCCGCGGGCTCCTTGTCGCCGACGGCGACCGCCGCGCGATGCAGCAGCAGCCGCGCGGCGTCCAATTCGGTGGCGTAATCGGCGACGCGGAATTGCAGCGCCTGGAAATCGGCGAGCCGCGAGCCGAACTGGCGGCGCTCCTTCATGTACTCGATGGTGCGGTCGAGGCAGAACTGCGCGCCGCCGATCGAGCAGGCGCCGATATTGAGGCGGCCGCCGTCGAGGCCCGCGAGCGCGATCTTGAAGCCTTGCCCCTCGGCGCCGATGCGGTTTTCCACCGGCACGCGGCAGTTCTCGAACAGCACCATGGCGGTCGGTTGCGTCTTCCAGCCGAGCTTCTTTTCCTGCGCGCCGAAACTAAGCCCCGGCGTGCCGTTCTCCACCACGATGCAGGAAATGCCGCGCGGGCCTCCTTCGCCCGTGCGCGCCATCACCACATAGATGTCGGACCGCCCGCCGCCGGAGATGAAGGCCTTGGCGCCGTCGAGCACGTAATGCTCGCCGTCGCGGCGCGCCTTGGTGGAAATACTGGCCGCGTCGGAGCCGGCGCCGGGCTCGGTGAGACAATAGCTCGCGAAATGCTCCATGCTGCACAGCTTGGGCAGGAACTTTTGGCGCTGTTCCTCGCCGCCATAGGCGTCGATCATCCAGGCCGCCATGTTGTGGATCGAAATATAGGCGGCGGTCGAGGTGCAGCCTTGCGCCAGTTCCTCGAAGATGAGCGCGGCGTCGAGGCGGCTCAAGCCGGAGCCGCCGACGTCGTCCTTCACGTAAATGCCGCCGAAGCCGAGTTCGGCCGCCTTGCGTAAAGCGCCGACCGGGAAGGTCTCGTTCTCGTCCCAGTCGCGCGCATGCGGGGCCATCTCCTCGCGCGCGAAGGCGCGGGCGGTGGACTGGAAGGCGCGTTGTTCTTCGGTGAGATCGAAGTCCATCGATGAAACCCGGGTGGGCCGCCAACCTTCCCGGGATGGCGGGACGGGTCAAGTCCGGGCCGCGGCTCTACCTCCCCCTGCAAGGGGGAGGTCGATTTGCGAAGCAAATCGGGCCAGGGTCATCGGACGGGTATTGCGGCCCCCGCCCCATCCCTCCCCCCTTTCAGGGGGTGGGAGTCGACCTCGGCGCTTCATCGCACTAAAACAACCGCCGAGGGAGTTCCCCATGGCAGTCAAATTCGGCCGTCCCCTGGAGCGCAGAATTGGCTTCGTGCCGGTCGAGGCGGATACGGGCGAGGTCGCCCGCAACCCGCTCGACCTGACCGTGCGCATGCGGCGCAACCGGAGAGCCGACTGGACGCGCCGCATGGTGCGCGAGCATGGGCTCACGACGGATGACCTGATCTGGCCGCTGTTCGTCATGGACGGCGACAATGCGCGGCAAGCCGTGCCGTCGATGCCGGGGGTCGAGCGGCTCTCGGTCGATCAGGTGGCGCGCGAGGCGGAACGCGCGGCCAAGCTTGCGATCCCCTGCATCGCGCTGTTTCCCTATACCGATCCCGCTCTGCGCGACGAAACGGGAAGCGAAGCGCTCAATCCCGATAATCTCGTCTGCCGCGCCATCCGCGCCATCAAAAAGGAAGTGCCGGACGTCGGCGTGCTGTGCGACGTGGCGCTCGATCCCTTCACCAGCCACGGCCATGACGGCCTCCTGCGCGACGGCGTCATTTTGAACGACGAGACGGTGGCGGTACTGGTCCGCCAGGCGCTGGTGCAGGCGGAAGCGGGCTGCGACATCATTGCGCCCTCCGACATGATGGACGGCCGCGTCGGCGCGATCCGCAAAGCGCTCGACGCCACCGACTTCGCCCATGTGTCGATCATGTCTTACGCGGCGAAATACGCTTCCGCCTTCTACGGACCGTTCCGCGACGCGGTCGGTTCGGCCAAGACGCTGACCGGCGACAAGCGCACCTATCAGATGGACCCGGGCAATTCCGACGAGGCGCTGCGCGAGGTCGCGCTCGACATCGAGGAAGGCGCCGACATGATCATGGTCAAGCCCGGGCTGCCCTATCTCGACATCTGTCGGCGCGTGAAAGAGACGTTCGGCATGCCGACCTTCGCCTATCAGGTCTCCGGCGAATACGCGATGATCCAGGCGGCCGCGCAGAACGGCTGGCTCGACGGCGAGCGCGCCATGGTCGAGAGCCTGATCGCCTTCAAGCGCGCCGGCTGCGACGGCGTGCTCACCTACTTTGCGCCCCGGGTGGCCGAGAAATTACGGGCCGAGAAATAGCTTCCACAATGCACGCCCCATACTCCGCTCATTCCCGCGCGAGCGGGAATCCAGAGTCACAAGCGCTGTTGCCGCAAGTTGCCCTGGGTCCCCGCTTGCGCGGGGACGAGCGGATTGTTGTCGGTGGCCCACCGAAACTGGAATTTCGATATGGGTGAATTCGCCATCGGCCAACACGTGACGCGTTTCGAGGACCCGCGGCTGCTGCAGGGCGGCGGGCGCTACACCGATGACATCCAATTGCCGGGCATGGCGCACGCCATCGTGCTGCGCTCGCCGCACGCGCACGCAAAGATCAAGTCGATCGATACCAAGGCGGCAAAAGAATCGCCCGGCGTGCTGGCCGTGCTCACGTCGGACGACGTGAAGGCCGCCGGCCTGGGCGAACTGCCGGTGCCGGACGGGTTGAAGCGCCGCGACGGCTCGTCGCAATACCTGCCGCGCTATCCGATCCTGGCGGAAGGCACCGTGCGCTGGGTCGGCGATCCGGTCGCCTTCGTGGTGGCAGATACGCGCCATCAGGCGATGGACGCGGCCGAATTGATCGCGGTCGATTACGACGCGCTGCCCGCGGTCACGTCCACCGAACAAGCGGCCAAGCCGGGCGCGCCGCGCGTGTGGGCGGATGCGCCCGACAATATCTGCTTCGTTCAGCAGTTCGGCGACAAGGCGGCGGCCGACGCCGCCTTTCAAAACGCCGCGCATGTGGTGAAAGGCCGCTTCGTCATCAATCGCGTCACCGCCGCCACCATGGAGCCGCGCGGCGCGGTCGGCGACTACAACGCGGCCGACCGCCGCTATACGGCCTATACGCCGATGCAGCGTCCGCACCCGATCCGCGCCGATCTCGCCAAGCTCATGAACGTGCCGGAGAGCAAGCTGCGCATCGTCACCGGGGACACCGGCGGCTCGTTCGGCATGAAATCGCCGATCTTCAACGAGACGCCGCTGGTCCTGCTCGCCTCCAAGCTGACCGGGCGGCCGGTAAAATGGATCTCGACGCGCAACGAAGCCTTTTTGAGCGATGCACAGGCGCGCGACAACGTCACCGAGGCAGAGCTCGCGCTCGACAAGGACGGCGTATTCTTGGGCCTGCGCGTGAAGACCTTGGCCGCCATCGGCGCCTATCTGCAGCAGGCCATGCCGGCCTTCATGATGAATGCCGGCACGCTCGCCGGCGTCTACCGCACGCCGGCCGTCCACGTCGATATTTCCGGCGTTTTCAGCCACACCAATCCGATGCGTCCCTATCGCGGCAACGGGCGCCCGGAAGCAGCCTTCGTGATCGAGCGCATGGTGGAACTCGCCGCCGACCAGCTCGGCATGGACCCGGCGGACTTGCGCCGGCGCAATTACGTGTCGCCGTCGCAGATGCCGTTCAAGACCGGTCTTACGTTTACCTACGACTCGGGCGAGTTCGAGAAGAACATGGACCTCGCACTCGCGCTCGCCGACGCGAAGGGGCTGGCGAAACGCAAGGCGGAGGCGAAGAAGCGCGGCACGCTGTTGGGCTTCGGCCTCTCCAACACCATCGAGCGCGCCGGCGCGCCTTCATTGGAAGGCGCCGAGGTGCGCTTCGAGCGCGACGGCAGCGTCACCCTCTTCTCCGGCTCCAACAGTCAGGGTCAGGGCCACGAGACCACGTTCAAGCAGATCGTGTGCGACCGGCTCGGGCTCGACCCGAAAGACGTGCAATATATCCAGGGCGACACCGACGAAGTGTTCTTCGGCGAAGGCACAGGCGGCTCGCGCTCGGCGACGCTCGCCGGCTCCGCCTTCTTCATGGCGAGCGAGAAGGTGGTGACCAAGGCGCGCGCCATTGCCGCGCATATGTTGCAGGTCGACGAGAACGATTTGAAGTTCGACGAAGGCGTCTTCTCAACGAGCAAGACCAACCGCACGCTCAGCGTCAAGGAGCTGGCCGGCGCCGCGCTCGAGCCGAAGAACCTGCCGCAAGGCATGGAGCCGGGTTTAACGCAGACCGCGATCTACCAGGCGCCGGTCAACAATTATCCGAACGGTTGCCACATCGCCGAGGTCGAGATCGACCGCGAGACCGGCAAGGTGGCGCTGACGCGCTATTCGGTGGTGGACGATTTCGGCACCATGCTCAATCCGCTCATCCTGCACGGCCAGGTCCATGGCGGCGTGGCGCAAGGCGCGGGGCAAGCGCTGATGGAGGACGTGCATTTCGACGGCGACGGCCAATTGGTCACCGGCTCGTTCATGGATTACGCCATGCCGCACGCGCACGACTTCTGCGACATCGCGATCGAGGCCAACCCGGTGCCGACCAAGACCAATCCGCTCGGCGTCAAGGGCGCCGGCGAAGCCGGCTGCGTCGGCGCCCTCCCCGCCGTGACCAATGCGGTGGTGGATGCCTTGAGCGAGTTCGGCGTCACCCATATCGAGATGCCGGCGACGCCCGAGCGCGTGTGGCGCGCGATGAACGGGAAGTAATTGCTGTCATTCCGGGACACGCGCATTAGCGCGTGGGCCCGGAATCCAGGGGCGACGCTCACGCACGTAGCCCTGGATTCCGGGTCCGCTCGCTCCGCTCGCGCCCCGGAATGACCGGATAATTACTCCATCGCATTGCCGGTCTCGATGCGCACCGGCTGATAGCCCTCCGCCGTGAGCGCGGCGAAAATCTCCGCCGCGTGCGCAGCGTCGCGCGTCTCCACCGTGACGTCGAGCTTGGCGCCCTTGGCCGGCACGTCGAGGAACAGCCGGCGGTGGTCGACCTCCAGGATATTGGCGCCGAGCTCGCCCAGCCGCGTGGCGAGAATGCCGAGCACACCGGGGCGGTCGGGAATGGCGAGACGGAAGGAGACGATGCGGCTTTCGCGCTCGAGCTCACGCACCGTGATGGAGGCGAGGATGCGCGGGTCGATATTGCCGCCGGATAGAATGAGCCCGACCTTGCGCCCGCGGAAGCGCTCGGGCTTTGCGAGCAAGGCCGCGAGGCCGGCAGCGCCTGCGCCTTCGGCAACGGTTTTCTGCAAGGTCGTATAGGCATTGACCGCGCGCTCAAGATGCGGCTTCGTCCACCAGAACGACCTCCGCCACCAAGTCGCGCACGATCGGCAGGGTGAGCGTGCCGACGTTCTTGACCGCGATGCCTTCGGCGAGCGTGGCGCCGCCGAGCGGCAGGTGCTCGTTATGCAGCGCGTTCCAGAACGAGGGATAGAGCGCGGCCTCCGCGCCGACGATCTCGATTGCGGGCTTGACCGCGCGCGCCGCCACCGCATTACCCGCGATCAGGCCGCCGCCGCCGACCGGGATCACCAGCGCCTCGAGCGCGGGCTCCTCCTCCAGCATTTCGAGCGCGACGGTCCCCTGCCCGGCGACGATGCGCGCGTCGTCGTAAGGGTGCACCATGGTCAGGCCGCGCTCGCCCAAGAGCTGCTCGCAGCGCGCCTGCGCCTCGGACATCGTCTCGCCGTCGAGCACCACCTCGGCGCCATGCGCGCGCGTCGCCGCCACCTTCACGAAGGGCGTGGTCACCGGCATGACGATCATGGCCGGAATGCCGAGCCGCTGGGCGTGATAGGCGACCGCCTGGGCATGGTTGCCGGCCGACATGGTGATGACGCCGCGCTCGCGCTCGGCCCCGCCCAGCGAAGCGAGCTTGTTGAGCGCGCCGCGGTCCTTGAACGAGTTTGTGACCTGCAGGTTCTCGTATTTGACGAAAACCTGCGCGCCGGTGAGCGCCGACAGGCGCGGCGCCGGCAGCATGGGCGTGCGCAGCACCGCGTCCGCAATCACGCGGCGGGCCTGTTCGATATCAGCGATGGTGACGGTCAAATCGGGCCTCCGGGCGCAATTTGCCGCAAGCGGGCGCGATGTGCCAGCCGGCGGGATGCCGCCCCCTCTTGCGCGCGGCCGATTCTTTGTCCATCTCGGGTGGCGGGCGACCGTGACGCCGGCATGGCGCGGGTTGCCGCTAAAAGGGGGCTCGGACGGCCATGCCGATCGACATCAAACCCCATGCCTACGACCCGGTGACGCAGCCGGAACTGTTCGAAGGCGTGCTGGCGCGCCGAATCGTGGCCTTCGTCATCGACGTCGTCATCATCGCGGTGCCGGTGGTTCTGGCGGCCATGTTCATTTTCGCTTTCGGGCTCGTGACCTTCGGGCTCGGCTGGGCGCTCTATTGGCTGCTGCCGCCCGCCACCGTGATCTGGGCCATCGTCTATTTCGGCACCACGCTGGCCGGCCCGGAATCGGCTACCATCGGGATGCGGGCCGTCGATCTCGAAATGCGCACCTGGTACGGCGCACAGGCCTATTTCGTGCTCGGCGCCGTGCACGCCATCGCGTTCTGGCTGTCGGTGTCGCTGCTGACGCCGTTCATCCTGCTGGTGTGCTTTTTCAACGAACGGCGGCGGCTGCTGCACGATATCGTGCTCGGCACGGTGGTTATCAACAATGCCCGCCGCGCCGCAAATTTGCGCGCCGGCATGGCCGGCGTTCCCGGCTAGCGCCGGCTTGGCCGGCGTCCGGGTCAGCTTTCGGAAGGCCTTTGACGAAACCGCTGCGGCGCGCAATGCTAGGGACCGATCCGAACCGCGGATGGAAATGACGGCTTAGACTTACGTGACCCAGCATTCGCGCGACACCCCGCAATTCTATCTGACCGCGCCCTCGCCCTGCCCCTATCTGGAGGGCCAGGAGGAGCGGAAGGTCTTCACGCATCTGGTCGGCGAGCGCGCCGGCGAGCTCAACGACCTGCTCACCCATGGCGGTTTCCGCCGCAGCCAGTCGATCGCCTACCGGCCGGCCTGCGAGCATTGCCGCGCCTGCGTGTCGGTGCGCGTGCTGGTGAACGAATTCGCGCCCACGCGCAGCATGCGCCGCATCGCCGAGCGCAGCGCCGACCTGGTGGGCGAGATGCGCGAGCCGACGCCGACCTCCGAGCAGTATTCCGTGTTCCGCGCCTATCTCGACGCCCGCCACCGCAACGGCGGCATGGCCGACATGACCGTGCTCGACTATGCCATGATGATCGAAGACAGCCATGTCGACACGCGCCTGGTCGAATACCGCCGGCGCGGGCCGGATACCGGGTTCAACGGCCGCGGTCACGGCGAATTGCTGGCGGTCGCGCTCACCGACGTGCTCTCCGACGGGCTGTCGATGGTCTATTCGTTCTTCGATCCGGACGCCGGCGATCGCTCGCTCGGCACGCTCATGATCCTCGACCACATCGCGCGCGCGCAGGAGATGGGATTGCCTTATGTCTATCTCGGCTATTGGGTGCCGGGCTCGCGCAAGATGGACTACAAGGGCCGCTTCCTGCCGCAGGAGCGGCTGGCGCCGCAAGGGTGGATGCGGGTGGAGCGGTAGGCGGACAAACTGCTCGCCATGCGCCTGACCAATCGCCCGCTCGTCTTCGCGATGTGCCTCGGCCAGGTCGGCAACCTCTTGCCGCACGTCGCCGTTCCGGCGGTGATGCCGCAACACCTGATGCCGCTGTGGGGTTTGAGCGCCGCCGAGGCCGGCATGATGGCGAGCGCCTTTGCGTTCGGCTACATGCTGGCGGTGCCGGTGCTGACCACACTGACCGACCGCATCGACGCGCGCAACATCCTGCTGGTCGGCTCCGCCGTGACGGCTTTGGCAACGCTGGCGTTCGGCCACTTCGCGCACGGGCTGTGGTCGGCGACCGCGATCTGGGGACTGGTCGGTATCGGCTTTGCCGGCGCCTATATGCCGGGTCTGAAGGCGCTCACCGATCGCCTGCCGGCCGGCGACATTTCACGCAGCGTAACCCTTTACACCTCCAGCTTCTCGTTCGGCGTCGCGCTTTCCTTTCTGGTCGCCCAGCTTGTGGCTGACCGCTTCGGTTGGCGCGCGGCCTTCCTGGTCACGGGTTTCGGCCCCTCGGTCATGGTCGTCGCGTGCCTCATGATGCCGGCGGTGAAGCCGAAGCCTTCCGCGCGCAAGCTTCTGGATTTCGGCCCGGTGCTGAAGAACCGCCCGGCCATGGGTTACGTGCTCGGCTACGGCGCGCACTGCTTCGAGCTCTACGGCATCCGCACCTGGGTGGTGGCGTTCTGGGCCTTCGTCGCGGCGCGCCACCCCGACGCGCTACCCTTCGGGCCGGTGGCGGTCAGCGTTGCCTTTGCGATTCTGGCGATGCCGGCCAGCATCCTGGGCAACGAGGCGGCCTTGCGCTTCGGACGGCACCGGGCGCTCAATGCGCTGATGGTCGCCTCCGCGGCGGTGGCCCTGGCGATCGGCGCATCGGCGCAGGCCTCGCCGCTGCTTCTGCTGCTGCTGCTGATGCTTTATGGCCTGACCGTCCCGGCCGACTCCGGCGCATTAACGTCCGGCATGGCGATGAGCGCGGAAGCCTCGCATCGCGGCACCACCATGGCCTTGCACTCGACCGTCGGGTTCGGATTATCGGCGGTGGGAGCATGGGCGGCCGGCGCGGTACTCGAAGTGGCCGGCGGACCGCAAAGCGCATCCGGCTGGTTCGCCGTGTTCTCGCTGCTCGCGGCGGCGATCCTGCTTGGCCCGGTTGCGTTGTGGTGGTCGCGGCGCGCCGCGTAGCCCGCCGTGCGGACGTTCTAGTTCAGCCCCGGGATCGGCACGCCGAACGTGTCGAGAATCAAAAACGTATTGAGCCCGAGCACGACCACGGTCGCGATCACGGCGACGAGGTTGGTCAGCGGGCCATTGGCGAAATCGCCCATGATGTCGCGCCGCCGCGTGAACAGCAGCAGCGCAATCATCGGCAACGGCAGCGCGATCGACAACAGCACCTGGCTCACCACCAGCGCCGTGGTGGCGTTGACGCCATACCCGACCACGACAAACGCAGGAGCCATCGTGATAAGCCGCCGCAGCCAGATCGGAATGCGAAAGCCGACAAAGCCCTGCATGATCATCTGCCCCGCCATGGTGCCGACCACCGAAGAGGAAATGCCCGACGCGATCAGCGACAACAGGAACACGCCGGCGGCGCCGATGCCGAGCAGCGGCGTCAGCGTGTGATAGGCGCTTTCGATTTCTGCCACCTCGGGATGGCCGGCATGGAAAGCGCTCGAGGCCATCATCACCATCGCCATGTTGACGAGCCCGGCGGCGGCCAGCGCCGCCAGCACCTCCCAATTCGAAATGCGCACCACCACGCGCTTCTCGTGAGTCGGTCTCGGCCGGTACGCGCCCCTGCGTGAGGCCGGAATGCAGATAGACCGCGTGCGGCATGACGGTGGCGCCGATGATGCCGACTGCGAGCAGCAAAGCGCCGGCGTCGGCGAGCTGCGGGGTAACGGTGCCGAGCGCCGCCTGCCCCCAATCGACCGGCGCGACGAACATCTCGATCAGGTAGCAGAGCGCGATGATGGCGACGAAGCTGCCGATGATCAGTTCAAGGGGGCGGAAGCCGCGGTCCTCCACCATCAAGATGGCATAGGTGACGATCGCGGTGACCACCATGCCGGCCAATAGCGGCATGTGGAACAGCAGCGCGAGCCCGATGGCGCCGCCGAGAAACTCGGCGAGATCGGTCGCCATGGCGGCGATCTCGCTCACCGCCCACATGGCGTAGACCACGGGCTTGGGGAAGCGGTCGTGGCACAATTCGGCGAGATTGCGCCCGGTGACGATGCCGAGCTTGGCCGACAGCGCCTGGAACAGCATGGCGATCAGATTGGCGGCCAGCACCACCCACAACAACGCGTAGCCGTATTTGGCGCCGGCCTGGATGTTGGTGGCGAAATTGCCGGGGTCCATATAGGCGATCGAGGCGATCACCGCCGGGCCGCCGAAGGCCAGATAACCGCCGATGCCCGGATGCTGGCCGCGCAGCAACGCGCGCGCGGTGGCGACCGTGCGGTCGGTCAAGCTTTTGGGGAGCGGCGGCTCGGGTAATGGGGCCTGGGCGTCCATTTTGGACTTAAGCTTTTCAAATCACGTGGTTTTCAGGTTTCCCCTGAGCAACGAAATCACTCTATCCTTATTGCAAATCATTTGCAATTGCATTTTGTGGCGAACCGAGCCCTCCCCGCATGATGCTGCGCCGATTTGCGTCGGGTTGAAGACAAACGCGGCACGCCGCCGCTCGTGCGCCGGCGCCCCACTTCGGCCGCGGCGCTACCAGTAGCGCCGATAATAATAGCGGTGCGGGCGGTAATAATAATGACGGTAAGGCCGGTAGTAATAATAATGGCGCGGCCGGTAGTAGTAATAGCGGCGCGGATAGTAGTAGTAGCGGTACGGCCGGTAATAGTAATAAGGCCGATAGCCGCCCGACAGGATGGCGCCGGCGGCAATGCCGCCGATGACGGCGCCGGCAATCCACGCGCCTCTGGAGCGGGCTTCCGCCTGGCTAGGCGCCGCAACGGCCGTTAGGCCGATGGCTGCGGCTGCCGCAAGGGCGATCAGCTTGCGTCTCATGTCGCCGCCTCCTGTGATCCGGGCGCCAAGCCTCCCATGAAAACCGGCAGCGACATTGATTCACATCAACGGGCCGTGATTTCACGGCAACGCGCCCGACAAAGGCAGCGCTACTCCTCGTCGTCGCCGTTCGCCTTGCCGCCCGCCGGAGGACTGCGGAATTTGTTGCTCTTGGGGAAGCCCTTGGGCGCGATGCGTCCGGCGTCGGCGCGGTTGCCGCGCCAGTCCTTCAACTCCTTCAGCGGCAGCGTGAAGGCGCGCGCCGCCGCATCGGTCCAGCTCAGTCCGTCGGCGCTCTTGAAAGTGGTGACGTCGGACAGGCCCTTCTCGCGATAGCGCTGCAGACGCACGCCGCGCCCGCGGTTCATCTCCGGCACCTGGTCGAGCTTGAAGATGACCATCTTGCGGTTCTGTCCGATGGCCGCAGCCAGTTCGCCCTCGACCGTGCAAAGCGCCGTTGCCTTGTCGGGCGCTTTCAGATTGAGCACCTGCTTTCCTTTACGCGTCGTCCCCAGCACCTCGTCTTCCGGCACGACGAAGCCGTTGCCGGCGTAGCTCGCCACCAGGAACTTGCGCTTGCCCTCGTAGGCGAGCGCCGCCACCACCTCGGCATTGTGCTCGAGATCGACGAACAGGCGCAGCGGCTCGCCGTGCCCGCGCCCGCCTGGCAGTTTGGCGGCCTCGATGGTGTAGAAGCGGCCGTTCGAGCCGAAGATCAGCACCTTGGCGGTGGTCTCGGTCGGAAACGCGAATTTCAGTCTGTCGCCGGCCTTGAACGTGACGTTCGACAGGTCGCCGACATGGCCGCGCAGCGCGCGGATCCAGCCCTTGTCGGACACCACCACGGTGATCGGCTCGCGCACCGCCATCACCTGCTCGATCAGGGCCTCGTCGTGCTCGGGCGCCAGGGCGAACGTCGTGCGGCGCTTGCCGAGATCGGTCTTGGCGCCGAACTTCTCTTTCAGCGCCTTGACCTGGCCGGCGACCGTCTTCCATTGCTGCGCCGGCGAGCCGATCAGCGCCTTGAGCTTGGTGCGCTCCGCGCGCAGGTCTTTGTCCTCGGCGCGGATCTCCATCTCTTCGAGCTTGCGCAAATTGCGTAAGCGCATGTTGAGGATGGCGTCGGCCTGCACCTCGGTGAGCTTGAAGGTCTTGATCAGGACGGGCTTGGGCTCGTCCTGGGTACGGATGATCTTGATGACCTTGTCGAGATTGAGATAGGCGATGAGATAGCCGCCGAGCACTTCTAGCCGGTGCTCGATTTCGGCCAGGCGATGCTTGGAACGGCGCAACAGCACTTCGCGGCGGTGGTCAAGCCATTCGCGCAAGGCTTCCGCCAGGCCGACCACCATCGGGATGCGGCCCTTCACCAGCACGTTCATGTTGAGCGGAACGCGGTTTTCCAGCTCGGTGAGCTTGAACAGCGATTCCATCAGCAACCCGGCGTCGACCGTGCGCGACTTCGGCTCGATCACCAGGCGGATGTCTTCGGCCAACTCGTCGCGCACGTCGGCGACCAGCGGCAGCTTGCGGTCGTTGAGCAGCTCGGCGAGCTTTTCCACCAGCCGCGACTTCTGCACCAGCCAGGGGATCTGGGTGACGACAATCTGATAGGTGCCCCGGCCTGTCTCTTCTTTTTCCCAGCGCGCACGCACGCGGAACGAGCCGCGGCCGGTCTTGTAAGCCTCCGCGATCACTTCCGGCGGATCGACGATGACGCCGCCAACCGGCAGGTCGGGACCCTTGACCCATTTGAGCAAGGTTGCGCTGCGCGCCTTCGGATTGTCGATCAGGTAGAGCGCGGCGTCGCAAAGCTCGGCGACATTGTGCGGCGGAATGGCGGTGGCCATGCCGACGGCGATGCCTTGCGAGCCATTGGCGAGCAGATTGGGAAAGGCCGCCGGCAGCACCACCGGCTCTTGCGCCGCGCCGTCATAGGTGGCGCGGAAATCGACCGCGTCCTCGTCGATGCCGTCGAGCAGAAGCCGCGCGACTTCGGTCAGGCGCGCCTCGGTGTAGCGCATGGCGGCCGGGTTATCGCCGTCGATATTGCCGAAATTGCCCTGCCCGTCGATGAGCGGGTAGCGCTGCGCGAAATCCTGCGCCAGCCGCACCAACGCGTCGTAGATCGCCTGGTCGCCGTGCGGATGGAAATTACCCATCACGTCGCCGACCACCTTGGCCGACTTCTTGAACGCCGAGTTGGGGTCGAGCCGCAGCAGCCGCATGCCGTAGAGAATGCGGCGGTGCACGGGCTTCAAACCGTCGCGCGCGTCGGGCAGCGCGCGGTTCATGATGGTGGAGAGGGCGTAGGCGAGATAGCGCTCTTCCAGCGCCTCGCGCAGCGCGACTTCCTCGACCTCGCCTTTTTCGGGGGGAATCAGCCGTTTGTTCATGACCCGATAGCTAATGCCTCCCGGCAGTATGAACAAGCAAAACGCGCGCTTATTGGCTCGATTCGGCCGGTATCAACCGGCGGATCGCCCCCTTTCAGGCCACGCTCGGCAGCGTGCGCGAGAGCGCCGCGATGAAATGGGCGCGCTCGTCGGCGAGGTCCAAGCCGCGCGGCTCCAGCACGTGGCGCGTGAGGAAGAAGCCGGTGAGCGCAAAACCGTCGGCAAGATCGCGCCCTTGCGGGGCGGCCGCATCATCGCGCAGGAAAACCGGCAGCCGCAGCATGCGCGCGGCGTAAGGTTCGGCTGCCGCGCGCGACACCGCGCGACCCGATTTTGGCGACACGTAATCGAGCGCGTCGCGCGCGCCGGTGGCGGCGCATTCGGACAGATCGAGGCCGAAGCCGAGCTCGGCCAGCAGCTGTAATTCGAAGCGCACCACCATCGGCGCGGCGGCAGCAGCGTCGTCGAGGCGGTCGAGGATGGCGATGAGCGCGTCGTGCAAATTTTCATGCGGGTCGCGCTCGGGCAGCAGCCGCATCAGCGTCGCAAGATGGGTAACGCCATAGACGGCGTGCGACGCCGAGAAGAAATTGGAGGCGCGCAAATCGAGCGGCTCGACCGTATAAGTGCCGAGATGCTCGTCGAGCCGCGCGCGCCAGGTGGCGCTCACCGAATTGCCCGGCTGCAGGATCGGCTTCAGCCGCGAGGAAAAGCCGCCGCGCACCAGGCCGAGATGGCGGCCATGCGCGCGCGTCAGCAGTTCGAGGATGCCGCTCGATTCCCCGTGGCGCTTGACGCCGAGCACGATGCCTTCATCGGTCCATTGCATTTTTGCTTTCTTGTCATTCCGGGGCGTCGGCCGAAGCCCAACGGGCGTAGGCGGACGAACCCGGAATCCATACTCCCAGAATCGGAGAAAATCACGACCACAGGGGTTATGGATTCCGGATCCGGCGCTAACGCGCCGTCCCGGAATGACGACAAGTCACTCCTTCGGAAACTCCAGCCCCATCGCCCGGTAGCGCTCGGGGTCCTCGCCCCAGCCCTCGCGCACCTTGACGAACAGGAACAGGTGCACTTTCGCTTCGGCCAGTTCGGCGATCTCCTTGCGCGCCGCCTCCCCGATCGCCTTGATGGTCTGCCCGTTCTTGCCGAGCACGATCTTGCGCTGGCTTTCGCGCTCCACATAGACGGTCTGCTCGATGCGGATGTCGCCCTTGCGCAGCTCCTTCCACACTTCCGTTTCGACCGTGGAATGATAGGGCAGTTCCTGGTGCAGCCGCTCGAACAGCTTCTCGCGCGTGATCTCGGCCGCCAGTTGCCGCAACGGCGCGTCGGACATCTGGTCGGGCGGATAAAGGAACGGCCCCGGCGGCACATGCGCGGCGAGCCAGGCCTTGAGATCGCCAACGCCGTCGCCGGTAAGCGCCGAGATCATGAAGGTCTGCTCGAACTTGCTCTTCTCATTGGCCGCCTGCGCCAGCGTCAGGAGCTTTTCCTTCGCCACCACGTCGATCTTGTTGAGGATCAGGATCTTCGGTTGCCGCACCTCGGCGAGCCGCTCCAGGATCGCTTCCGCCTCTTCGTCCAGGCCTTTGCGCGCGTCGATCAGCACGCCGACCAGATCGGCGTCGTGCGCGCCGCCCCAGGCCGACGTCACCATGGCGCGGTCGAGCCGCCGCTTGGGCGCGAAAATGCCGGGCGTGTCGACGAAGATGAGCTGCGCCTTGCCCTCGAGCGCGATGCCGCGGATGAGCGCGCGCGTGGTCTGCACTTTGCGCGAGACGATGGTCACCTTGGAGCCGACCAGCGCGTTGAGCAGCGTCGACTTGCCGGCATTGGGCGCGCCGATCAGCGCGACGAAGCCGCAGCGCGTGTCGGCGCTCGGTTCGGTGCTATTGTCCATCGACGTGATCGACCCGCACGCCGACCTGCGTGAGCATATTGGCGGCGGCGGCCTGCTCGGCCGCGCGCTTGGAATCGCCGATGCCTTCCGCCGGCGGCCGGTCGGGCAGGCTGACGGTGACCGAGAATTTCGGCTTGTGATGCGGGCCGGTGCGCGCCAGTTCCTGATAGGCCGGCGTCGGCAAGCCGCGCGCCTGCGCCCATTCCTGCAGCATGGTCTTGGGATCGCGCAAGGACCGCAGCGGCTTGACCATGCGCTCGCGCCAGAAGCGTTCGACCAGCGCCTCCGCCTCCTTGTAGCCGCCGTCGAGATAGACCGCGCCGACCAGCGCCTCGCAGGCATCGCCCAGGATGGTCACGCGCAGCCGGCCTCCGGCATTGTTCTCCGACGAGCCGAGCTTGAGCGCCGAGCCGATATCCATGACCTTGGCGACCTCCGCGCAGGTCTCCTTGCGCACGAGATCGGCTAGCCTGCGCGACAGCTCGCCCTCGTTGCCTCTGGGATAGGCCTTGTAGAGCATGTCGGAAATGGCGAGCCCCAGCACGTGATCGCCGAGGAATTCCAGCCGTTGATAGCTGTTGGTGCGGTTGCCGCCGGAGAGGGCGGAGATGTGGGTCAGCGCCTGTTCGAGCAACGTCTTATCGGCGAACTTATAGCCGATGCGTTGCTCGAGCGCGGCTCTATCCTTCGCCTTGCTGCGGCTCATCGCACAATCGTGAACAGCCTGTTCCATCGCACCGAGAACGGCCAGCGCCAGAATTCCCAGGCGTGTTCGCCCTCGTAGACCGAGAAGAAGATAATCTGCGCCTTGCCGACGATGTTCTCCAGCGGCACGAAGCCGACTTGGGAAAAGCGGCTGTCGGTGGAGTTGTCGCGGTTGTCGCCCATCATGAAATAATGCCCGGGCGGCACGGTATAGACCTGCGTGTTGTCGGCAAAGCCATGCTCGACCAGGTCGAGCGTGTAGAAGATTTTGCCGTTGGGCAGCGTTTCCTTCCAGCGCTTGACCGGCGCCTCGCGCACGCCCTCTTCGGTGTCGACCCAGGCCGGCGCCGGCGTGCGCTTGACCGGCACGCCGTTGATGTGGACGTCGCCGTCGACCACCTGAATCTTGTCGCCGGGCAGGCCGATCACGCGCTTGATGTAGTCCACGGAGGTGTCGCTCGGCAGGCGGAACACCACCACATCGCCGCGCTGCGGCAGCCAGCCGCTGGGGATGCGGCCATTGTAAAGCGGCGGCGACAGCGGGAACGAGTATTTGCTGTAGCCGTAGGAGTATTTCGACACGAACAGGTAGTCGCCGACCAGCAGCGTCGCCTTCATCGAGCCGGAGGGGATATTGAAGGGCTGAAACAGGAAGGTGCGGATCACCAGCGCGATGATCAGCGCGTGCACGACCACGCGCACGGTTTCGGCCAGGCCGCCTTCTTTTCGTTTTGTCTTGGATGCCACGCTCATCGCCTCTGGTCCCGCGCCCCGCAACGGCGCCCGTCTCCCCGGCAGGTTTGTAGCGGCTGGTCTGGCGCGGCGCAATCAAGTTCGCCGCGCGCAAGCAATTGACGGAGTTACGATTTCCCGTCCCGGGCGGTTCCGGCGCCGGTTTCCTGGGGCACCGCCGAGATGATCACGATGGCCTGCGCGGTCGGGCCTTCGTCGGTCAACGACAGGTCGATGACCGCCTCGCAGCCTGGCGGCGTGATCGCGCGCAGGCGCGTGAGCGCGCCGCCGGTGAGCGTCATCGAGGGCTTGCCGCCCGGCAGGTTGACGACGCCGAGATCGCGCCAGAACACGCCGCGGCGGAAGCCGGTGCCGAGCGCCTTGGCGCAGGCCTCCTTGGCGGCGTAGCGCTTGGCGTAGGTTTCCACGCGGTTCTTGCGGCCGTCCGCCTTGGCGCGCTCGGCCGGCGTGTAGATGCGGTCGAGGAAGCGGTCGCCGTATTTGTCGATGACACGGCCGATGCGCCTGGCGTCGATGATGTCGGAGCCGAGGCCGATGATCATGTGGCGAGGGCTTTCTTGCGCCCGCGGTCCATGGCAGCGCGCATGAAGCGCACCGTCTCGGCCAGCCCCTCGAACACCCCCTCGCCCACCAGGAAATGGCCGATATTGAGCTCGACCACCTCGGGCAGCGCGGCGATGGTCTCGGCGGTGCCGTAATCGAGGCCGTGACCGGCATGCACTTCGAGGCCGAAACTTTTCGCCAGCGTGGCGCCGGCATGGATCAGCTTCCATTCCGCCTGCGCCTCTTGGGCGCGGCCGCCGGTGAGCGCGTCGCACCAGGAGCCGGTGTGGATCTCGATCACCGGCGCCCCAAGCGAAGTCGCCGCCTCGATCTGCCGCGGCTGCGCGTTGATGAACAGCGAGACGCGGATGCCGGCGTGCTTGAGCGCGTGGACCACCGGCGCCAGTTGATTGTGCTGACCGGCGGCGTCGAGCCCGCCTTCGGTGGTGCGCTCGGTGCGCTTTTCCGGCACCAGGCAGACCGCGTGCGGCGCGGTCTTGAGCGCGATCTCGAGCATTTCCTCGGTCGCCGCCATTTCGAAATTGAGCGGCTTGTCGATTTCGGCCTTGAGCCGCGCCATGTCGTCGTCGGTGATGTGACGGCGGTCCTCGCGCAAATGCGCGGTGATGCCGTCGCAGCCGGCCGCGATGGCGAGCTTGGCCGCGCGCACCGGATCGGGATGGCGCCCGCCGCGCGCGTTGCGGATGGTGGCGACGTGATCGACATTGACGCCGAGGCGGATGGGCTCAAGCTTCATCTTATTCCCTTGCGCATGATCTTATCCGAAAACCGGTTCCCACTTTTCGGGATCATGCGCTACCCATTCACCCGCTCGGCCTTGGCGATGATCGGCTTGGCGCGCAGTTGTGCCAGGATGGCCGTCAGGTGCTTGAGGTCGTAGACCTCCAGATCGATCATCACGTCGGTGAAATCGGGCGCGCGCCGGGTCATGCGGATATTGTCGATATTGCCGTCGTGCTCGGCGATCACCTGGGCGATCTGCGCCAGCGAGCCCGGCTCGTTGACCGACTGCACCGTGATGCGCGCCGGAAAACGCCGCGGGACGCGCTCGTCCGGGTCCCAGCGCACGTCGAGCCAGCGCTCCGGCGTATCCTCGAATTCACTGAGCGAGGGCGACTGGATCGGATAGATGGTGATGCCCTCGCCCGGCGTGACGATGCCGACGATGCGGTCGCCCGGCACCGCGCCGCCGTCGGGCGCAAAGCGCACCGGCAATTCGCTCTGGATGCCGCGGATCGGGATGGCCGGGCCTTGCGCGTCCGGCACGCGGAACTTGACCGAGGTGAGCCGCTTGAGGCCGAACCAGCCGCTTTCCGGCTTCGGCCTCACCGCCATGGCGGCGGCGCGCTCTTCTTTGTAATCGGGGTACATGGCGCGGGCGACGTCGGAGGCCTTCAATTCGCTGCGCCCGACCGCCGCCATCACCTCCTCGATCGAGGCGCGTGCGAGCCGCGGCAGCGCGCCGGTGAGGCTCTCGTCGGAATACGAAATCTTGGCGCGCTGGAACAGGCGCTCGACGATGCGGCGGCCGAGGCCGGCATATTGCTCGCGCACGGCGACGCGCGTGGCGCGGCGGATCGAGGCGCGCGCCTTGCCGGTGACCACGATCGATTCCCAGGCGGCCGGCGGCGCAAGCTGCGCCTTCGACACGATGATCTCGACCTCGTCGCCGTTGCCGATCTCGGAGGTGAGCGGCGCGATCTTGCCGTTGATCTTGCAGCCGACCGCGGTATTGCCGACGTCGGTGTGCACCGCATAGGCGAAATCGATCGGGGTCGCCTTGCGCGGCAGCGCGATCAGCTTGCCCTTGGGCGTGAAGCAGAACACCTGGTCGTGGAACAGTTCCAGCTTGGTGTGCTCGAGGAACTCTTCCGGGTTGGAGCCTTCCGCCAACAATTCGATGGTGCGGCGCAGCCAGGCATAGGCGCCCGACTCGCGCGACAGGAGCTCCGTGGGCGAGCCGGCATTGTCCTTATAGAGCGCGTGCGCCGCGATGCCGTATTCGGCGATCTCGTGCATCTCGACGGTGCGGAATTGCAATTCGACGCGCTGCTGGCCGGGGCCGATCACGGTGGTGTGGATCGAGCGGTAGTCGTTGGCCTTGGGCGTGGAAATGTAGTCCTTGAAGCGGCCCGGCACGACCGGCCAGGTGGTGTGCACGATGCCGAGCGCCTGGTAGCAGTCGGCCAGCGTCTTGACGACGACGCGGAAGCCGAAAATGTCGGAGAGCTGCTCGAAGCCGACCGACTTGCGTTCCATCTTGCGCCAGACCGAATAGGCGCGCTTGCGCCGCCCCTGCACTTTCGCCTCGATGCCGCGCTCGGCGAGCTTCCTGGCGAGCTGCTGCTCGATCGCGGCGATCGGCGCGCGGTTGCGCTCGGCGACCGCGTTGAGGCGGGCGCTCACGACTTCGTAGGCCTCCGGATAGAGCTCGCGGAACGCCAGATCCTCGAGCTCCTCGCGCATCTCATGCATGCCCATGCGGCCGGCGAGCGGCGCATAGATTTCCAGCGTCTCTTCGGCTGCGCGCTTGCGCGCCTCGACCGGCATGTAATCGAGCGTGCGCATGTTGTGCAGACGGTCGGCGAGCTTGACCAGCAGCACGCGTACGTCGTCGGCGATCGCGAGCAGCAGCTTGCGCAGGTTCTCGGCCTGCTTGGCTTCCTTGGTGACGAGGTCGAGCTTCTTCAGCTTGGTGAGACCCTCGACCAGCGCGCCGATGTCGTGGCCGAACAGCTGATCGATCTCGGCGCGCGTCGCCTCGGTGTCCTCGATGGTGTCGTGCAGCAGCGCCGCCGCGATGGTGGCGTCGTCGAGCTTCAAGTCGGTGAGGATGGCGGCCACTTCGAGCGGATGGGAGAAGTAAGGGTCGCCCGAGGCGCGCCGCTGCTCGCCATGCGCCTTCATGGCGTAGACATAGGCGCGGTTGAGCAAGGCCTCGTTGGTGTCGGGGTTGTAGCGGCGGACCCGTTCGATCAGGTCGTATTGCCGCATCATCTGTGGCTTCTTGGGCGGCGCCGGCTTTTCGGCCACCGGTTCGGCCAGGGCAGCGCTCAGCGGCAGCGGCGCCCTGGTGGGCGACTGCTTCTGCATGCGGGGCAGATCGGAACGCGCCTGCGCCATTGAAATGACCTCGCGGCCGCCGAATCGGGGCCAAAATGGTCCCCGGCGGCCATTCCAGCCCTAGATATCACGTTGTTTTGCGGCAGTCGCAAGGCTTGCGCGGTCTTGCTTACCGAAATGCGCAAAGGCCCGGCGCAAGGGCCGGGCCGTTAATGAGAATTTTATTCTGAAGCGGTGCCGAAAGGCCTACTCCATGTCCTCTTCCGGCGGCTCTTCCGGCGGCGCCAGGCCTTCCAGGCCCTTGAGCAGCTCTTCCTCGGTCATGCGGTCGGCGGTGACATCGGTATCGTCGGAATCGACGCCTGCGCCACTGCCGGCGCCGATCAACGGCACCTCCGGCTCGGGCTCGTCGACCTCGACATATTTCTGCAAGCTATGGATCAGGTCTTCCTTCAGATCGCCGGGAGACACCGTGGTATCGGCGATCTCGCGCAGCGAAACGACCGGGTTCTTGTCGTTGTCGCGCTCGACCGTAATTTGCGACCCGGACGAAATCATGCGCGCCCGGTGGCTCGCGAGCAGCACGAGCTCAAAACGGTTCTCGACCTTGTCGATGCAGTCTTCAACGGTGACACGGGCCATCGGCGCGCGGCTCCTTAAAAAGGGAACTATTTGCTGATTTCACCCGCTAGGTATCCCCTGTCCGACTAAAATTCAAGCACTTTTGTCTTGGTTTGGCCGCACGCGTCTGTTACCGGAATGGCTCGCAAGCAGGCCGACCGAACGGGATTTTATTCGGCAACGGCGTGATTGCGCGGCTGCCAGCTCGAATTGATGAAAGCTGTCGTCAACCGTTCAGCGCCGACGCCTAAGGTTGCGCCCCACCCCTCGCGCGTGGGTGCGGTCGGAGACCTTGGAGTTCGGATTTCTTATGGCGAGGATTGTGAGAGCAAACCATGACCGTACCAGGTGAAAAAATCGCTTTGTTCATTGATGGAGCCAATCTCTACGCCACCGCCAAATCGCTCGGCTTTGACATCGACTACAAGCGCCTACTCAAGGAATTCCAGTCGCGCGGCTATCTGTTGCGGGCCTTCTATTACACCGCCGTGATCGAAGATCAGGAATATTCCTCGATCCGTCCGCTGATCGACTGGCTCGACTACAACGGCTACTCGGTCGTCACCAAGGCGACCAAGGAATTCGTCGACCAGACCGGCCGGCGCAAGATCAAAGGCAACATGGACATCGAGCTGGCGGTCGACGCCATGGAGATCGCAGGCACCATCGATCACATGGTGCTGTTCTCCGGCGACGGCGATTTCCGCTCGCTGGTGGAAGCGGTGCAAAAACGCGGCGTGCGCGTTACCGTCGTGTCCACTGTCTCCACGCAGCCGCCGATGATCGCCGACGAGCTGCGCCGCCAGGCCGACATCTTCGTCGACATCGTCACGCTGCAGGGCAAGATCGGGCGCGATCCGGCCGAGCGCGCCGCGCGCGAAGCCAGCCGCGGACCGCGCGAGGACCGGGATGGCGGCCACACGCCGCAGTTCCTGCAGCGCCCGACGCGCGAGCGGGCGGGCGCCGGTGCTCCCGTGGACGAGGACGACGACGAAGGCTTCGAATAGCTTTTTTGCGGGGCGCGTGATCTTATCCGAAAATCGGTATCCACTTTTCGGGATCACGCGCCAGCCATGGCCATACCCGCCGGCAAGCCGGGGCGCGACTGCCCGCGCTGTCCGCGCCTGGTCGCCTTCCGCAAAGCGTGGCGCAAAAAAGAGCCCGGCTGGTTCAACGCGCCGGTGCCTTCGTTCGGCCCGCTCGATGCCAAGCTGCTGATCGTCGGCCTCGCCCCCGGCCTGCAAGGCGCCAACCGCACCGGCCGCCCCTTCACCGGCGACTATGCCGGCGTGCTGCTGTACGAGACCTTGCTCAAGTACAAGTTCGCGCGCGGGACCTTCGGCGCCCACCCCGACGACGGCTTGACGCTAACCGATTGCCGCATCACCAATGCGGTGCGTTGCGTCCCACCGGAAAACAAGCCGACCACCGTCGAGATCAAGACCTGCCGCGATTTCCTCGTTCCCACCATCGGCGAGATGAAACGCTTGCGCGCCGTCCTCGCGCTCGGGCGCATCGCGCATGAGAGCGTGCTCGTCGCGTTGGCTGAGAAGAAATCGGCGGCGCCCTTCAAGCACGGCGGCCGCCACGACCTGGCCGGTGTCACGCTGTTTTCCAGCTATCACTGCTCGCGCTACAACACCAACACCGGCGTGCTGACGCCGGATATGTTCCGCAAGGTGTTCGCGGACGCGCGCGCATTCCTGGACGCCTGAATCGAGGCGGTCGCTTCCCCGGCGCTCAGCTCACCTCGGAGATCAGCACGGTGACGCCGCCGGTGGCGAAGTTGCCGAGATCGGCCACCGTCGCCTTGGCCTCCGGCGTTTCCATCACGCGCTTCATGTGCGCGGGATCGTCGAAATAAAGATCGGCCATGCGGTAAAAGGCGGGCGCGCCGCCGTCCGGCGTGCCGACCACTTTCGACAGCTCGATCTTGCGCATGCCTTGCATCTTTTGCGCAATCGGCATGTGCGTGTCGGCGTAATATTTCTCGAAATCGGCCGCGCTCTTGGGTTGGCCGTACATCACCGTCATTTTGATCAAGATTGTCCTCCCTGGCGCCCCCTCGCCTTCATACACTACTTGCTCGCGTAGGACATGAACTCCATCAGTGAGCCGTCGGGGTCGCGGAAATAGACGCTCGTGCCCGCGCCCTTGGCGCCGAAGCGCTGCAACGGCCCGCGCTCGATGATGACGCCGTGGTTTTTCAGGTGCGCGATGGCGTCATCGATCGGCCCCGCCCATTCGAAGCACAGATCGGAATTGCCGGGCTGTACCGGCAGACGCGCGACTTCCGCCGGCTTGACGCCCGGTCCGTGCACGTTGAGCTGCTTGTCGCCGAAGCGATAGGCCCATCCCGCCGGCCGCTCGACCAGCGTCGCGCCCATCACGTCGCGGTAGAATATATTGGAGCGCTCCCAATCCGAGACGTGGATGACGCAATGATCGAGCGCGGTGGGAAGCGCCATGGGTCATACTCCGAGTTTCTTGCCGACGCGGGCGGCGAGCGCCCGGCGCGCCGCGTTCAACGGCGCAAGGCGCGTCTTCAGGCGCTCGACCAGCGCGGGCGCAGCCGTCTTCGGCGAGCCTGAATTGAAGGGCGGCTCGGGATCGTATTCGATCTGCAACTGGATTTCGCGCGCCACCTCCTCGCTTTCCAGGACGGCGGCGAGCTTGAGCGCGAAATCGATGCCGGAGGTGACGCCGGCGCCTGTAACGACATTGCCGTCGATCACCACTTTTTCGTGCACCGGCACGGCGCCGAGCAGCGCCAGATGATCGACAGCCGCCCAATGGCTGGTGGCGCGCTTGCCTTTGAGCAGGCCCGCCGCGCCCAGCACCAGCGAGCCGGTACAGACGGAGGTTACATATTTGGCGCCGGCCGCCTGCCGGCGCAGGAACGAGAGCGCTTCTTCGTCTTCCATCAGGTCCTGCTGGCCGGGCCCGCCCGGCACCATGATGACGTCGAGCGGCGGACAGTCGGCGTAGCTGGTCGTCGGGACGATCTGCATGCCGCGGTCGGTCGTAACCGGCGCACGGTCGCGCGCGACGAGTTCAACCTTGGTGTCGGGCAGCCGCGCCAGCACCTCATAGGGCCCGGTCATGTCGAGCTGGGTCAGGCGCGGAAAGATCAGCATGCCGATGCGACGCATGGGTTTTCTCTTGCAAAAGCTTCGGCGCTCACGTCGCCGCCGCCGGCTCGGATGATTCAAAGGTATCGCAAAATGCGTTATCGAGCAGCGCGGCGAGGCCCGCCTCATCCTCTTCCGCGCCGCCGAACGGGTCGCGCGAGGTCAGCTTGTGATCGACGACCGCGAGCGCAAGCGCACCGCGATCGCCGGCAAGCGGATGACCCGTTGCGCGCAGGCGAGCCGCCTCCCACGCCATGAAGACGGCCGCAGTGGCGTGATAAACGGCGCTCGCGGCCATGCGAACATCGGCGTGGGTGTCGCGGTTGCCGGCGACGCGCTCGAGAAAAGCGCGCGCGCGGCCGAATGCATCCGTCGCCCGCGCCATGGCGGGGTCGTTGCTTGCGCTTTCACGCAGTTCTTCGGCGTAACCGCCAAGCGCAGCAAGCGCTTCTTCGCGGCGGGCGGCGCGCGCCACATCCAGCGCGACGACATTGCTGGTGCCTTCCCAAATGGAGCCGAGATGCGCGTCGCGCAACACGCGCGCGTCGGACCATTCTTCGATATAACCGCAGCCGCCACGCACCTCCATCGCGTCGCCGGCCACCTTGCGGGCATCGCGGCAGGTGCGGAACTTGATCAGCGGCGTGAGGATGCGCAGCACCTTCGCCATGCGCGCGTCGCCGGTATCGGCGGCAGCGAGCACGCGCGCGGTATGAAAGACCATGCTGCGTCCCTCTTCGGCGGTCAGCAGCATCTTGGCGAGCTGGCGCCGCATCAGCGGCATGTCGATGAGACGCCGGCCGAAAGCGTGACGATTGCGCGCGATGAACATCGCCTCGTTGACCGAGCGCCGCATCATGCCGGCGCTGCGCACCCCGTTGGACAGCCGCGACATATTAATCATGTCGGTCATCTGCTTGAAGCCTTGATCGCGCCCGCCGACGAGGTAGGCGGTCGCGCCCTCCAGCACGATTTCCCCGCTTGCCATCGAGCGCGTGCCCAATTTGTCCTTCAGGCGAAAAATGCGATAGGCGTTGCGGCTCCCGTCCGGCCGCCGGCGCGGCAACAGGAAAAGCGACAGGCCCTTGGTGCCCTTGCTGCTTTGACCGCCGTCTTCGCAGCGCGCCAGCACCATCGCGAGATCGGCGTCCGGATTGGAGCAGAACCATTTGTCGCCATAGAGCCGCCATTCGCCGTCGATCTGCTTCGCCACCGTTTCGATGGCGCCGACGTCGGAGCCCGCCTCCTGTTCGGTCATGAACATGGCGCCCTGAAACAGCGTGTCCATGTCCTGGCTGGTCAGCCGATCGAAATAGCGCGCGACGAGTTCGCGGCCGCCGAACTTGACCAGCGTCCGCGTCAGTGAATCGGTCATGCTGAGCGGGCAGCAAAGCCCGAATTCGGCCTGCGCGAACAGATAGAACAGCGCGTATTTCACCAAAGGCGGCAACTTGTCTTGCGCGCCGAAGACGCCCGCGCGGTGCGACATCGCGGCCATGCCGAATTCGCCGAATCCGAAGCGTTCCAATGCGCGGTAATCAGGATGCTTGACGATGCGCTCGTCCTCGGCACCGTTGCGGGCGCGGGCAGCGAGATAGGGCGGGTTCTTGTCGGCCGACAGCGCGAGATTTTCGAGCTCCGTCCCGACCAGCGCCCCGAGCCGGTCGAGATGCGGACGCGCCAGCTGCAAGTGCGCGTCGTCGAGGTAAAGGCCGAGAAGCGCCTCCATGGCAGGATCGGCCCGGAACGCGTTCAGCCCGTAACTGTCAGGAATATTGCGGTGAATCCGCTTCGACACGCCGGCGATCCTCCCTGTCGGCAAACCTTCAGCGCCGTGCTTGGCACGAGTGTAGCTCATTTGCCTGCCGGACCGCTCCCGCTTCGCCCCGAAAGCAGGTCGCCGCTCGCCCTCCCCCTGCCGGCGCAGCAGCCACCCCTTCTCCACCCGCAATTTCACAAGTAGACCTTCGCCATGGCATTGCGAAAGAAAGGACGCATCGGCGAGCCGAACCTGCGGCGGCTGCGGACGGTCATTGCGATCTGTATCGCTTCGGCCGCGGGCGGCAGCCTGTACGGGATTGTCACCGCAAACGGCAATCCGCTGGGCGCCGCGCGCGGCGCCGTCATCGGCGCCGGCATCGCGCTGCTGCTCGCCACATTCGAGCTCTTTTACGTTCGCACGCCGGCGGGCAGCTGGCTCCGGCGGCTGTCCTTCGTTCAACTGCTCGTCGTGAAGTCCGCGATCTACTTCTCCGTGTTCGCGCTCTTGCATATAGCCACCGCCGCAATCGTGCCGGCCGACACGGACCGGACGCTGCGTTTCGGCCCCGATTTCGCGACCAGCATGGTTTTTTCCGCGACCTTCGCCATCGTCATCAATATCGTGACGCAGCTCGACCGGTTGCTCGGCCGCGGGGTGCTGGCGAACTTCATCGTCGGCCGCTACCACAAGCCGCGCGAGGAAGAGCGGATATTCCTTTTCCTCGATCTGGTCGGCTCCACGGCGCTGGCAGAGCGCCTCGGCGGACCGCGGTTCATGGATATGCTGAACCGGCTCTATCACGACATCGCCGACCCGATCGTCGAATATCGGGGCGACATCCATAAATACGTCGGCGACGAGGTCATCGTCACCTGGTCGAAGGACAAAGGGCTGGTCAACGCCAATTGCGTGCGCTGCGTATTCGCCGTCATGGACCGAGTCGCTGCCCACGTCGACGACTACCGGCGATCGTTCGGCGTCACGCCGCGATTTCGCGCCGGTCTCCACATGGGCACGGTCGTGTCGGGCGAGCTGGGTGACCTGAAGAAGGAAATCGCGTTTCTCGGCGACACCATGAACACGACGGCACGGCTGATCGACGCTTGCCGTGACTACGATCGAAGTTTCATCGTCTCGGCCGATTTGGTGGCGCGACTATCGATCCCCCCGGGGATCGCCGTGGAGCCGCTGGGCTCGATTCATCTGCGCGGCCGCAGCGCCGGGCTGGACCTCTTGGCACTGTCGATGCCGCATTGAGCGCGGGCGAACGAACCTTGACTGCGCCGTCCGCGCCCTACCCTTTCTGCCGCAGCAGCCGCCCTTTCTCCCGCTCCCACGAGCGCTTTTTCAGCGTCTCGCGCTTGTCGTGCAGCTTCTTGCCCTTGGCGAGCGCGACCTCGAGCTTGGCGCGGCCCTTCTCGTTGAAATAGAGCTTGAGCGGCACGATGGTCATGCCCTCGCGGTCGACGCCGCCGGCCAGACGCGCGATCTGGCGCTGATGCAGCAGCAGCTTGCGCGCGCGCTTGGGTGCGTGATTGTTGAAGGGGCCGGCCTGCTTGTATTCGGGAATATTGGCGTTGATCAGCCAGATTTCACCGTTCTTGGCGTCGGCGTAGGATTCCGCGATGGTCGCCCTGCCGGACCGCAGCGATTTGACCTCGCTGCCGGTCAGCACGATGCCGGCCTCGAAGCTCTCGCCGATCTCATAGTTGAATCGCGCCCGGCGGTTGTCAGCGACTACCTTGAAGCGACGCTCGGGTTTGGCGGCCATGGGCGATAGATATAACCGATCAGCGCGATTTCAGCAGATCGCGGATTTCGGCCAGCAGCTGTTCCTGCTTGGAGATCGGCGGCGCCTTCTCGGCTTCCTTCTTGATCATCTGGCTCATGGCGCGAATCACCAGGAACAGCACGAAGGCGACGATAATGAAGTTAATCATGAGCGTGATGAAATTGCCCCAAGCCAATACGGCACCTTGCTTTTTCGCCTCGACCAAGGTCGTCGCCGTGACCTTGGCCGAAAGCGGCAGGAAATAGTTGGAAAAGTCGAGCCCGCCTGTGACGGCGCCGAGAAGCGGCGTGATGATGTCGCCCACCAGCGAGTTCACCACCCCGGTGAAGGCGGCGCCAATGATCACGCCGATGGCGAGATCGACCACGTTGCCGCGCAGGGCAAACTTCTTGAAGTCGTCGAGCATGGCTGAGGCCCCCGGCGGCGGCCTAGTTGATCAGGCCGGCGTGCACCATGGCGCCACGCACCGCCGCCTTGGTCTTGTCGGAGACCGTCACCATCGGCAGCCGCACGGTATCGGCGCACTTGCCGAGCACCGAGAGCGCGTATTTCGTCGGCGACGGATTGGTCTCGATGAACAAGGCATGATGCAGCGGCATCAGTTTGTCCTGGATCGTAAGCGCGGCGCGGTAATCGCCCTTGAGACAAGCACCCTGGAACTCCGCGCACAGCCGCGGCGCCACGTTCGAAGTCACCGAGATGCAGCCGTGGCCGCCATGCGCCATGAAACCCAGTGCCGTGGCGTCCTCGCCCGACATCTGATTGAAGCCCTCGCCCATGGCCGCGCGCTGATCGGACACGCGCACCATGTTGGCGGTGGCGTCCTTGACGCCGGCAACGTTCTTGCATTCCCACAGCCGCTTCATGGTGTCGACCGACATGTCGATCACGGAGCGCCCGGGGATATTGTAGATGATGATCGGAATGCCGATGGCGTCGTTGATCGCCTTGAAGTGCTGGTAGAGTCCTTCCTGGGTCGGCTTGTTGTAATAGGGCGTGACGACCAGCACGGCGTCGGCGCCGGCCTTCTCGGCATGCTTGGAGAAGTCGACCGCCTCGGCGGTCGAGTTGGAGCCGGCCCCGGCGATCACCGGCACGCGTCCCTTCGCCTGATCGATGCACCACTCGATCACCTGCTTGTGCTCGTCGTGGCTGAGCGTGGGGCTCTCGCCGGTGGTGCCGACCGGCACCAGCCCGTTCGTGCCCTCCTCGATCTGCCAGTCGACCAGCCCGCGAAAGGCTTTTTCGTCGAGCGAGCCGTTCTTGAACGGGGTGACCAGCGCGGTGAAAGAGCCTCGGAAGCTCGTCTTGGCGGTCATGGCACGACTTCTCCACAGGGATATGGGCGAGACTTGCCCATTGATATCGGGTCGCGCGCAGCGATGAAAGCCCTGCCAGGGATCAATAAAAGTGATGCCCCCGCCCTGCTTTTGCCAGTCTCAGCGCCTAGTGGTCTTAGAACTTGAGTTTCCGGGTATCTCTTGGGCAACAATATTGGCCTAATGACTCGGGGCAGGCGTGAGGCAGCCGGTTGAGTCGCCTTTCGCCGGGAACCCGAAGGCAAGGGACTGAATGGCCGGGATCGATCGGTTTTTGCGCGATCTGTGCCTGGCACTGGCGGTGGCCGGCCTGCTGGCGGCCGGTCCTGCCTTGGCCGCGCCGGAGCGGCCGGCGCAGCGGGTTCCACTGCCGCAGGCGCGGCCGGGCGGCCATCCCCCGCTGCCGGCCACCGCGCCGCTGCGGGCCGCAGCCCCGTTGCGCGGCGCTGTGCCGCTCCCGCTGCCGCGGCCGTCCATCAAGCCGCTTTCCAAAGCCGTAAAAGTCGGCACGCCCGGCGCTGTGTTCGCCAGCCGCACGGCGGTCAAGCCGATCATGCGTCCGCTGCACGGGCCCTTCGCTGTCGCGCCGACCACGACGACGTCCGCAGCCGACCTCGACAAGCTCAAGAACGTCATCGCCGCCGCCCGCAAAGGCCGCGACGCCGACGCCGATGCCGCCGAGGCCGCCATCCACGATCCGGTCGCGCACGTGCTCGCCGAATGGATCATCCTGCGCTCCGACAGCACCCAGCCGAGCTTCCAGCGCTACACCGCCTTCATACGCGAGCATCCGGCCTGGCCGCACGTGCCGCTGTTCGAGCGCCGCGCCGAGAATGCGCTGTGGAACGACGAAATCGACAACGCCACCGTGCTCGCTTACTTCGCCCACCACCAGCCGAGCACCGCCAAAGGCCGCTACATGCTGGCGCGCGCGCTGCTTGCCAAGGGCGATCGCGCTGGCGCGGCGGCGCTCGTGCGGCATGCCTGGCGCTATGAGGACTGCAGCGAAGGCGTCGAGACCAAGGTCCTCGACATGTTCGGCAGCATGCTCACGCGCGAGGATCACCGGGTGCGCATGCAGGAGCGCTTCTACCACGACGACACCGAAGCCGGCATGCGCGAGGGCCACCGGCTGGGCGGCGCCGAGCTCGCCATCGCGCGCGCGCGCACCGGCGTGATCAAGCGCTTGAACCACGCCAAGAACCTGCTCGACGACGTGCCGGTCTCGGCGCGCCAGGATCCCGGCTATATCTTCGCCAAGGTGCAGTGGCTGCAGCGACACGACAAGCCGGAAGAAGCGGCCCAGCTCTTGCTGACCGCGCCGCAGGACGCAGCCGCGCTGATCGACACCGACCAATGGTGGCTGCAGCTGCGCTTCTTGGTGCGCCAGCTGCTCGACAAGCACGAGTGGCGCGCCGCCTACCGCGTGGCGCGTGACGCAGCGCCGCCGACCCAGGGCAATTGGCGGGTCGATAAATATTTCACCGCCGGCTGGATCGCGCTACGCTATCTGCACGATCCCAAGACCGCCGCCCAGCATTTCGCGCATATCCCGGAAGGCACGACCAACCCCTACGCGCTGGCGCGCGGCGGCTATTGGCAGGGACGCGCCGCCGAGGCCATGGGCAGGCACGCCGAGGCCAAAATCTTCTACACGCGCGCCGCCAAATATACCGTCACCTATTACGGCCAGCTCGCGCGCGCGCGGCTCGGCATCAAGAATCTCGGCCTCGTCGGCCCGCCGCATTTCACGCCCAAGGAGCGCGCGGTGCTGGAAAATCTCGAAGTCGTGCGCGCCGCCAAAATCCTCTACGCGCTTGGCGAAAACAACATGATCGCCTCGATCTACAACGAAATCGGCATCAACAGTACCGACGTCGCCGGCATGTCGATGCTGGCGGAAGTCGCCGAGCGACACGGCGACGCCCGCGCCATGGCGACGGTTGCCCGCCGCGCCCATGGCCGCGGCCTGCCCATGGCCTATTATGCGTTCCCCACCATCGGCATGCCGTCCTACCGGCCGATCTCGCCCTGGCCGATCGACAAATCGGTCGTCTATGCGGTCGCCCGCACAGAAAGCAATTTCAACCAGCAGGACGTCTCCTCCGCCAATGCCGTCGGCCTGATGCAGGTGACGCCGGAAGCCGGACGCGACACCGCGCGGCGCTTCCACGTCAGATACGACTGGCACCGCATGAAGACGGACCCGGTCTACAACACGCAGATGGGCGCGGCGGAAATCGCCAACGCGCTGCATTATTACCGCGGTTCCTATCTACTCACCTTCGCCGCCTACAACGCCGGCTTCGGCCGGGTGAGACAGTGGCTCGCCGCCTTCGGCGATCCGCGCGACCCGCATGTCGATCCGATCGACTGGGCCGAGCGCATTCCCCTGTCGGAAACGCGCAACTACGTGCAACGGGTGCTGGAGAACCTGCAGGTCTATCGCGCCCGCTTCCACGGCAACACCAGGCTGCTGATCGAGGCCGATCTCAAACGCGGTACCGAGTAGACCGCCTTCGCATCGTCCGCGATGGCAATGCGGCCGCGGATCGCCTATACCGTCACCATGCGGATCGAGCCGACAAGCGTGTTCTTGAGCGCGAGCGACGGATTGCGGCTGCACGCACGCGTCTACGGCAAGCCGACGTCACCGCGCCTGCCGGTCGTCTGCCTGCCCGGCCTGGCGCGCACCGCGGCGGACTTCGAGATCCTCGCCGGCGCGCTCGCGAACGACAACGAATACCCGCGCTACGTCGTGGCGCTCGACTATCGCGGCCGCGGCCAATCGGACTATGACCGCGACCCCGCCAACTACTCGTTTTCGACCGAGCTCACCGACGTGCTGGCCGTGATCGCGGCGCTCGACTGCATGCCGGCGGTATTCGTCGGCACCTCGCGCGGCGGCCTGCTCACCATGCTGCTGGGGGCGCTGCGTCCGAGCGCGATTGCCGGCGTCGTGCTCAACGATATCGGGCCGGTGATCGATCCGCAGGGACTGATGCGCATCAAGAGCTATGTCGGGAAGCTGCCGGTCCCGCGCGACTACGAGGACGGCGCCGAGATCCTGCGCCGGCTGTTCGGCGCGCAATTTCCCAAGCTCGGCCCCGCCGAATGGCTCGCCTCCGCGCGCCGCGCCTTCAAGCAAGAAAACGGCGGACTGGTGCCGACCTACGACGTGCGGCTCGCGGAAACGCTGGAGGGCTTCGATCTCGAAACGCCGCTGCCGCCGCTGTGGAAGGAATTCGACGCGCTCGCCGGCTTTCCGCTGCTGCTGATCCGTGGCGGCAATTCCGACCTGCTGACGCCGGAGACGGTCGCCGCCATGCGCGCGCGCCGCCGCGCGATGGAAGTGCTCGAAGTGCCCGACCAGGGCCACGCGCCGCTGCTGGCCGAGCCGGACGTTATCGCGCGCATTGCGCGGTTCGTGCGCGCTTGCGACCGCTGACGGCGCGCCTGCACGCGATTCTGCGAAGCCCCGAATCTTCCGGCGTGCGGCAGTATTCGTGCAACCATGCCGACGAATAAATACTATAAAATCATACCGCGAATAACCTTGCGACGTACTCGCTAACCGCGGCCCGTTACAAACATGCCAATATCATACCGCGAATACCTCTATATACTTGTGATATAATTATAGATACCTCCAAATACTATCACGCCAGCAAGAGTTCTTAACTTCCCTGTGCCAGCGTTCCGCCGACGCCACCCGCAGGGAAAAGGAGCACGCATGACTGCGGATGATTTCGCCGAGCACGTCGCCAAAGTGCGCGCCCGTTTCGCCGCCGCGCTCAACGCCAAGATCGCAGACAGTCTCGCCAGCCTGACGCCGATGCAAGCAGGCGGCGAGCCGGCCTTGCAAGCCGGCATCGTCACCCACCGGCGACTGCACGAAATGTACGGAATTGCACCGACGCTCGGCTTTGCCGCAACCGGCGAAGCCGCCGGCCGCGCCCGCACCGCCATCCGCGAAGCCGCCAAGGCCAAGCGACCGCCGACGCCTGAAGAAATCGCCGCGCTCAAGTCCGAGCTCGAGCGGCTGCGCAGCGCCGCCGACGCCGACCTGCAGAAATATTCCAAGGGGGAATAACTCAATGCGTCGCACATTGCGCGCGCCGGCCGTTTGGACGGCGCTCATCGTCGCGGGTTTCGCGGCTGCCAATCCGAGCCTGGCGCGTCCGCGCGAGGCCACTCATGCCGAACGCCGCGTGGTTGTGCCTATCGCAGCAGCCAAGCCGGCGGCGCCGCAAAAGGAGGCGGGCGCGATCATCGCCAAGATCGCGCTCGCCGATATCGGCTTCAAGGACGGCATACGCCTGGCCAATCTCGGCGCCCGGCGCGAGATTTTCGTGCCGCTGCCGGAGAGCGCCGATCTCAAGCTGACCGAGCTCACGCTCGACTATGACGATCTCACCGCCTACAAGGCGCGCCGCAATCTGGAAGTGCTGGTCAACGACCGCACCGTCGCGGCGGTGCCGCTCGAGGGCAGCGGGGCCGGCCGCACCTTGCGCATCCCGCTCGCCGGCAGCGCGCCGCATGACGGCTTCGTCAAGCTGACCTTTCTCTATTCCGGCGCCGCCACGCCCGACCGCTGCATCGACGTGCGCTATGTCGGCGACAGCCTGACCGTGCGGCCCGACACGGCCATCGCCGTCGCCTTCGAGGGCGACGGCTTGCATGACGTCGCTACCATCGCGGCCTTGATGCCGCGCGACGTCACGGTGGCGCTGCCCGAGCGCGTATTGTCGCCGGCGGAAATGTCGGCGGCGCTCACCGTCGCGCGCGCGCTCGACGCCACCGGCCGCCATCCCGTGTTCAGCAGCACGCCCTCGCGGCAGGAAGCCCGCAACGGCGAGCAGCCGCGCACCTGGACCCGCGGCACCATCATGATCGGCGCCCCGGTGACCGGCGCCATTCCCGGTGAGGCCGCCATGCCGGGCGACCTCAGCGCCATCCGCATCGACGGGATGCCGGCGCTGCTGATCTCGAACGTCAGCACCGCCATGCGCGCGGCGCGGCTGCTGGCGACGCCGTCGCTCGCGGCCGCGCGCGGGCTCACGCAGGTCAAGGTCGCCGCGGTCGGGCGCCCGCAGCTGCCGCGCGACCGCGTGACGTTCGACCAGCTCGGTCTGCGCCTCGCTCCGGTCGAGGTCTATGGCCGCGCCGAGCTCAACGCCACGCTCGACGTGCGCGCGCTGCCGGCCGATACGCGGCCCGCACGCCTCATCCTCGACGTGCTGGTGGCCCCGGACGGCGCCGGCGACAAGGCGGTACTCAGCCTGTTCATCAACGGGCATTTTCTCACCAGCACCGTGGCCGCCAGCGGCGAGCCCACCCGCATGGAGCAGGCGCTGCCGCAAGGGCTGGTCGGCACGGCGGCCAATATCAAAGTCGTCGTGCAGCGGCGCAGCGCCGCCGGCGACTGCCGTTTCCTGCCGCAGGGCTATCCCGCGCAGATCCTCGGCTCGAGCACGGTCATCCTGTCGCCGGCAGGCAGCCCGCATGATTTCTCCGATCTCGCAACCCGCTTCACCGACGGCGTCGACGTGATGGTGCCGCCGCAGGCCGCCCGCGACGCGCAAGATACGTTGCCTTTGCTCGCCGACACCTTGAGCGCGCTGTCGCCGGTGATCGCGCCGGTAAAAGTGGCCTTTGCCGGCGCCGGCGCGACGCCGACCGGCCCGTTCATCGCGGTGAGCGCCACACCTCCGCAAGGCGCGGTGGCGCATGTGCGCTTCGACCGCGGCCGTGTCGCGGTCAAGGACCGCTCCGGTCGCACGCTGCTCGATCTCGGCGGCTTTACGAGCGGCGCCGTGGCGCAACTGGTCGAGGTCGGCGATCACCCCGGCATCTGGATCAGGCCGCTCGCGCAAACCGGGCAACTGCCCGCGCCACAGGCGCTCAAGCTCGACCGCGGCGACGTCGCCTTCGTCGACAAGACCGGCGTCGCGCTTGCCATGTCGACGCAACGCGACACGCTGCTGCTCGTCACCTATCCGGACCAGACCTCGTGGACGACCATTTCGGGCCAGCTGCGCTCGTGGATCGTCGGCGCGCTCTGGCTGTTCGCCACTATCGTCTTTCTGTTCGTCCTGCAGCGCATGCTGCGGCGGCGCCAGCGCACGTCGGATGAATAGCCATGGCGCTGTCGGCCTCCGATGAAGCGCTGGGAGAGGTGCTGGTCGGGCGGCAAATCCTGACGCTCGACCAGCTCGACGAGGCCAAAGCGCTTGCCGAGCGCTGGGACGTGCGGCTGGGCGACGCCATCCTGTCGCGCAACTGGGTCAAGCCGGCCGACTATTACCAGGGCATCGCCTTCCACTTCGACCTGCCCTTTATCGATCTGATCAAGCACCCGCCCGACTTGAGCCTGCTGCGCGCGGCCGACGCCGACACCTATGCGCGCCGTCTCACGGTCCCCTGGGGGCTGACCGAACGCGACGGAAAGCTGATCGTCGCCACCGCCGCGCCGGGGCCGGACACGCTGCTGTTTGCCCGCCGCATGTGGGGCAACGACATCGAGTTCGCGGTCGCCTCCAAGCTCGACATCATCTGGTCGGTGCAGAAAGCCTTCGCCGACATGCTGTCGCGCAGCGCGGTCTACCAGCTCGCCGAGCGCGACCCCACCATGTCGGCACGCACCGTGGTGACGCCGGGGCAGGCGGTCTTCGGTTACGGCCTGCTGAGCCTGCTGCTCGGCGGCATCGCCTTAGCGCCGGTCGCGACCCTGATTACACTCAACATCGCGCTCAGCGTGTTCTACCTCGGCAACTTCCTGTTCCGCGGCGTGCTGGTGGCCGCCGGCGGCGGCCGCAAGCTCGACTGGAATTACGAGGTCGAGATCGCGGCCCGCTCGCTGCTCGACGAAGAATTGCCGGTGTTCACCGTGCTGGTGCCGATGTTCCGCGAGGCCGCGGTGCTGCCCAAGCTCGCGCAGTCGCTGCGCGCGCTCGACTACCCGCTCGGCAAGCTCGACATCAAGATCGTGCTGGAGGAAGGCGACACGGAAACGCTGTGGGCCGCGCACCAGCTCGGCCTCGAGGGCGTGTTCGAGGTGATCCGCGTGCCGCCCTCGCAGCCGCAGACCAAGCCGAAGGCCTGCAATTACGCGCTGCGCTTTGCGCGCGGCGAATACGTCGTGATCTACGACGCCGAGGACCAGCCCGAGCCCGACCAGTTGCGCAAGGTGGTGGCGACATTTCGCTTGATGCCGCCGGAAATCGCCTGCCTGCAATGCCGGCTCAACTATTTCAATGCCGACGAGAACTGGCTCTCGCGCATGTTCACGCTCGACTATTCGCTCTGGTTCGATCTGGTGCTGCCGGGGCTCGAGCGCTTCAACATCCCGATCCCGCTCGGCGGCACCTCCAATCATTTCAAGATCGAGGTGCTGCGCGAATTGTGCGGCTGGGACCCGTTCAACGTCACCGAGGACGCCGATCTCGGCATCAGGCTGTACGAGAAGGGCTACCGCGTCGCCATCGTCGACTCGACCACCTTCGAGGAGGCGAGCTGCCATGTCGGCAACTGGATCCGGCAGCGCTCGCGCTGGCTAAAAGGCTATATGCAGACGCTGCTGGTGCATACGCGCCAGCCTTGGCAGCTGATCCGCCTCACGGGTCTGCGCGGCTTTCTCGGCTTCGTGTTCTTCATCGGCGGCACGGTGCTGTCGGCCTTGTTCAATCCGGTGTTCTGGCTCATCTATTTCGTCTGGCTGTTGATCGCGACCAGCGGCTTCGACGTCGTATTTCCGCAATACCTGCTGTTCATCAGCCTGTTTAATCTCTTGGCCGGCAACGGCGCCTTCATATTCCTGTCCATGATCGCGCCGCTGCGCCGCGGCTGGCTCAAGCTCATTCCCTTCAGCCTCACCGCCTTCGGCTACTGGGTGCTGATCTCGATCGCCGCCTATAAGGCGCTGTGGCAGCTCGTGCGCAGCCCGTTCTATTGGGAGAAGACCCGGCACGGCGTGTCCCGCCACGTCTCGACGCTGATGAAGAGCCAGCCGTCATGACGCGCGCCTTGCACGCAACGCCGGTCGGTCTCCTCGGCTTCGCCGCCGTGCTGGCATTGACGAGCCTGACCATCGGCGCCGGTCTTATTCCGCACGACACCATGTCGCTGTGGGCGGGCGCCATCATCGCCGGCGGCGGCAAGATATCGGTCGGCCACATCGTCGCCGCCTATCCAACGCTGCCGTTCCTGGCGACCGCCGCGCTCGAGCTCGTCACGCCGCGCGGCACGCCGACGCCGGCGCTGCTCGCCGCCGCCCTGCTCGGCCTGTTGACGGGCCTGTGGTTCGCGGCCTTCCGCCGCATCGGCCTGCCGCTCATCGCCGCGCTCGCGGCCACCGCGCTCATCGCCTTGCATCCGGTGCTGTTGCGCGCGGCCATGGCGGGCCCATCGGAAATGCTGGTCGCCCTCTTCCTGTTCGTGCTCGGCATCGCGCTGTTCGATCTGCGGGCGCGCGGCGCGGCGCCCGAAGTCATGATCGTGGCGCTGTCGCTGCTCGGGCTTGCCTTTTCGCATCCGATGGGAGCGGCGATCGCCTGCGCGGCGGTGCCCTATCTGGTGTTCGCGGTCAGTCCGGTGCTGGTCGCCAATTCGGCGCTCAACGTGGTGTTGACGCTGGTGTTTCCGACCGTGTTCGCGGTCGGCGCCTTCACCTATGTCTCCTGGGTCTTTCCCGGCAGCGGCTGGAGCTTCTACAGCGCTCCCTCGCAGAGCCTGGCGGCCTGGGCGACGGGCGTGAACGACCTGTTCGGCGGCGGCCTGACCGGAATCGGCGCACTCGACGCCGGCTTCGGCTTTCTGCTGGCGCTCGCGCTCGGCGCCCCGCTCGCCGTCGTCGTGGTTTACGAAGTGCGCCGGCGCAGCCCGCTCATCGCGCCGCCGCTGGTGCTGGCGGCGGCAGGCGTTACCGCCGCGGTGATCACCGTCGCCACCGGCTGGTTCGGCGAGCCGGCCGCGGTCGCCGTGATCGCGCCGGTCTTGAGTGCGATCGTGATCGTGCGCATTCCGGAGGCACGCGCCGACCTCGGACGCATGCTCGGCCTGTTGCTGCTCGGCTGGATCGGCGGCGCGGTCGCGCTCGGCCTGGTCGATCCGCGCGCGGTCGCGCAGCTCGGCGGCGCCGGCCTGCGCGCGAATCGCGAGCGGATCGCCGCGCTCAATATCGGGCACGCCACCGTCGGCCGCCGCGGCGTGCTGGTCGATACCGACAACGCGCCCGCCGTGGTGGTCGGGCGCGGCGACGCGCACGGCCTGATGCCGCCGGGCGAGGAGGCCTTCACGCTCGCCATGTTGTTTGGGCAGATCGAAGCGCCGTTCGTCGCCGTACCCGACCCGCAAAGCGCAACCGGCGCCGAGGACCGCCTCGACCGGCGATTCCCCACGCTCTACCGCCACGGCGCAACCGGCTACCGGCTGATCTTCGAAAACGCGATCTGGCGGCTTTACGGCCGCGACAACAATGCCGGCGCAACGCCGGCGGCCAGAGGGAGGAAGCGATGAATATTTTGGTCGTCGACGATTCCGAAGACCAGCGCGAACTGACCGAAGCCGCCCTGCGCAGCGCCGGCTACCGCGAGGTTCGCGGTGCCGCCTCGGCGGCGGAAGCCTTCCAGTTGCTCGGGCTCGACCGAGGCGTCAACGCGCCGGCCGCCGATATCGTGCTGCTCGACATCGTCATGCCGGAGATCGACGGCATCGAGGCCTGCGCTCGCATCCGCAGCCACGGCGCCTACCAGGACGTCCCGATCGTCATGGTCACCTCGCTCGACGACATGGAAAGTCTCGCCAACGCCTTCGTCGCCGGCGCTAACGACTACATCACCAAACCGATCAACCGCATCGAGCTCACCGCGCGCGTGCGCGCGGCGTTGCGGCTCAAATCCGAGCTCGACCAGCGCCGTGCGCGCGAGCGCGCGCTCATGGATTTCGTGTCGGGCTGGGGCGACCGCAGCGCCACCGTCCATGTCGACGAGGCCACCGGCCTGCTCAGCGGCGAGGCGGCGGAGGCCTATCTCAACCGCGGCGCCCGCTTCGAAGGCGAGGAGATGGTCTCGATCATCACCGTGTCGATCGACCGGCTCGAGGCCATCCGCGCCCGGCAAGGCGCGGTGGCGCGCGCGATCCAGGCCCAGGTCGGCAAGGCCATCCGCGCGGTCGCCGGCACCATCGGCGTCGTCGCGGCCGCCTACCGCAACGGGCTGATCGTCGTGGTCGCGCCGGGCGTCGGCCCGAGCGACGCGGTCGCGCTCGCGCAGGCGATCCGCGCCGCGGTCGCCCGCCTCGCCATCGGCAACCGCGAGCTTCTCGCCCAAGACCACGTCAGCGTCAGCGCCGCGGTGGTGAGCGCCCGCGTCACCGGCGGCGCCGACCGCGTGAAGCTGCTTACCAAAGCAATCGCCGGCGCGCAGCGTACGAGCGCCGACGGCGGCGACCGCATGGTAGCCGTGCCGGCCTGACCGCAGTCACGTTTCCTGTCCAGTCAGCGTAACCGAAAGAGTACCCGCGTCATGAGCAAGCCAGACTGACGGCGGCTGAAGCCCGCGTACCCGGCATCGCCGCGTCCAAACTTTGAGAGGACGAACGATGCGTGCGCACGCAACCATCGCCATCATCGCCATTGTCGCCTTGGCCCTGCTCGCGGTCGCAGGACCTGCCTTCGCCGGCGCTTGGACCCTGCCGAAAGGCCGCGGCCAGGTAGTCGTCACCGTCACCGCCACCCAGGCCGACCAGAGCTTCGACCACGACTGGGTCGCGCATAAGACCCCACGCTACCGCAAGCTCGACCTGCCCGTGCTGTTCGAATATGGCCTGACCGACGACTTCACGGCCATCGTCTCGCCCAGCCTCCAGCACGTCGACATTGCCGCGCCGACCGACGCGCACCGTACCGGCCTCGGCTATACCGAATTCGGCGGGCGCTACCGTCTGCTGCACGGCAAGGATTGGGTGTTCTCCGCGCAAGGCACCATGCGCATTCCCGGCACCGTCGAAACCGGCAATCCGGCCGCCATCGGCTATACCTTCCCGGAATTCGACGCGCGCGCGCTGTTCGGACGGACCTTCACGGCCGGCGGCCTGCCCGCCTTCCTCGACCTGGAGGTGGCGCAGCGCTTCCGCGGCGGCGGCGCACCCAATGAGTTCCGCGCCGACGCCTCGTTTGGCCTGCAGACCTCGAAGCGCTGGCTGCTGCTGGCGCAAATGTTCAATGTGGTTTCGGAAGGTTCGGGCAGCGCGCTTTTTCCGAGCTACAACTATTCCAAGCTCCAGCTCAGCGCGGTCTACAGCATCAACGACCGATGGGCGGTGCAGTTCGGCGGCATATCCACGGTATTCGGCCGCAACGCGCTGCAGGAGAACGGTGTCGTGTTCGGGCTCTGGCACCATTTCTAGCGCGTGATCCCGAAAAGTGGGCACCGGTTTTCGGAGAAGATCACGCGCAAGAGATTAATGTGGTGCCGCTTGCGCCCGCGCGCAGGCACCCGACCAGATGCAATGTAAAACTTGCGCGGCCGGCTTGCCCTGCACGGTGAAATCCGTGTCCTGGAGTCCGCCCGCAGCGGGATCGCTCAGCCAGCGCCACACCAAAACGCCGCGCACCGAGGGCCGGTCGAGCGCGCGCAGCCAGTCGCTCAAGACTTCCGCCTGCAGCCGCGGCGCCGCCTGCGCTTCACGCTCCTCGGCGCTTTGCCAGGGCATGGCGGCGGCGCCCTTGGCCGAGCGGATGCCGACCTCGCCGACCACCACCGGCTTGCCGGTGCGCTCGGCCAGCGCATCGATGCGCGCGGCGACCGCGTCGATCACCGCCCGATGCGCGGCGTGGTCGTCGTCGGGCCCAAGCGGCGGATAGAGCGAGAGGCCGACCGCATCGAGCCGGCCCCAGAACGGCACCTTCTCGGCGCCATCGATATTGTGCGCGACGTAAATGAGCGGCCCGGGAAAGACGGCGCGCAAGTTGGCGATCAGCGGCAGCCATTCCGGCCGCTGCACCGTCCGCTTGAGCTCGGTGCCGATCACGAACGCGGCGGCCTTCTCCTTTGCCGCCACGCGCGCGATATGCAGCACGGCCTGCCCGTAGCCTTCGAACCATTGCCGCCAGCCCTCTTCGTCCGCCGGCGCCACGGCGCCTGCCCAGCGCTTCGGCACCCAGACATGCGGCTTGACCACCGCGCGCAAACCCGCGGCACGGATCTGCCGGATGGCCGCGCGCAGCTCCTCATCGGGCATGTCGCCGCCGCGCGCGATCAGCGGGCTTTCCGGCGCCGGTTGCCACAGGAACGGCACGACTGCCAGGCTATTGGCGCCGAGCCGCTTAGCTTGAGCGATCGCGCGCCCCGCATCGGCGCTGCCGAAGGCGTGGCCGGGCACCGCGATCATGTTGAAACCGTCGAGGCGCGGCACAGATGGGGTTTGCGCGGCAGCCGCGGCGTAAAGACCCGCCAGCAGCAGCGCGCCGGCAAGCGCGAGCCTGCGCGCCGCGCTCACGAGACCTGCCGGTTGGCGCCAAGGCAGGCGCGCACCGATTGCGCCAGCGTCAACGGATCGAACGGCTTGGCGATCACGCCCGCCGCGCCCAGCGCCAGGAAATGCGCGACCTCGCTCTGCTGCGCGCGCGCGGTCATGAACACTACGGGAATTCCGGCGGTGCGTTTGTCCTTGCGCAGACCGGCAAGGATTTCGGGGCCGTCCATCCCCGGCATGATCACGTCCGTCAAAATGACGTCCGGCTGCCAGTCGATGGCCGCGCGCAGCGCGGCGCTGCCGTCGTCAAAGCTCTTCACTTTCATGCTGTCGTCGAGCGCGAGCGCGGCCTCGACCACCTCGCGGATATCCGGCTCGTCCTCGACGTGCAGCACGCGACAATCGCTCATCTTATTTAGTCCCCCGATTTGGCCGCGGCCTGAGACTGCCACCATAGCGTGTATTTCCGAATGCGCGCGCAATGTTCCACAACGCCATGAAGGATCGGTGAAAAACCACGACGCAATTGCCGTCACACACCTCGCTCAACTGCTTGCGGCAACCCGCTGCAACTTTTTGGTGTTTAGCTACCGAGGCGCGGCAAAGCGCTGCTGCACCTCAAACGAAAGCTTGGCATTTTCATACCGGTGCCGCGAACGCAAAGGGCCGGCTTTGCAACCGGGCCGCGCGCAATCGTGCATGCACGTCAAACACGGGCGGTCATCGAAAAGTACGTATAGTATAAAGTCGATACGAGGCGCATCATTTCAAAAAATAGTGGAGGGGCGATGCGTGTTTGACCGACGAGGCGCATGACCGAAAGGATTGTGTCATGAGACCGGTTGAAGACAACGGCAATATTCCAGACGGACGTTTCGATTATCAGAACTTCATCGCCAGATATGCCGGCGCCACGATCGAATGTCATTCGAGCGACGAACTCATCTATGCGCAGGGCGACCCCGCCGACGCCGCCTATTACATCGTCTGCGGCGCGGTCAAAAATACCGTGACATCGGCGCAGGGCAAGGAAGCCGTGCTGGCGCTGCTCAAGCCCGGGGAATTCTTCGGAGGAGAGTGCCTGCATCCCGAACGGTGCCGCGCCTCAACCGTCGTGACGGTCGCCACGAAGACGGCCTGCGAGATCGTGCGCCTCGATCGGCGCAGCCTGGTCTGCGCGCTCGGCGAGGATGCCGACTTCGGCTTTATCTGTCTCGACTATGTTCTCCGCCAGAACGACAAATTGCGGATCGCACTTACCGACCAGTTGTACCGATCGAGCGAACAACGGCTGGCGCGCATCTTGCTGACCTTGGCCAGTACGGATGCGGACGAACGCTGGGGCGAAATCGCGCTGCCGCTCACGCAGGAAACCCTTGCCGGCATGGTCGGCACCACGCGTCCGCGCATCAACCGATTCATGACCAAATTCCGCAAGCTCGGCTATGTCGCGTATGGCGACAAAATTCGGGTGAGCAATTTACTGACAAGGCTTTGCACGAATGAGGAACCGCAGCGCATCGAGTGTTGACCGGACTTTTTTGCTCATTTTCTCAGCTATGGCGAATGGTAGGGACACCGAACGATGAATCATGGGGGCCCGATCGCCGAGGCCGCGCGCCTCGCGGAGCCGTTCGACCACCGGAAATTTTCCGAAAAATATGCCGGCGCTACAACCGCGACCTACGCGGACGGTCGTGCTATTTATGCGCAAGATGACGCGGCCGACGCCGTCTATTTCCTGATCGAGGGCACCGTGACGGTGACCCGCCTTTCCGAAGACGGCAAGCACGGCATTATCGCCCTGTTCAGCCCGGCCAGCTTCTTCGGCAAGGATTGTTTCTATAGTAAGCGCCGTGTTGTAACCGCGGCGGCACTCGGACGCTGCGAGCTCATGCGCATACCGCGGGACGTCGCAATATGCGCCATCCGCGACGACCCAGATTTCGCGAAGTGTGTCTTGGCCTACGCCATCGAAGAACACGCTCGGCTGCGCGACGAATTGATCGACCATATGTTCAATTCGAGCGAAAAACGCCTTGCGCGTATCCTTCTGACGCTCGCCAACCTCGGCCCTGACGACGCATCGCGCGAAATTTCGATTCCCGTCACCCAGGAAACGCTCGCCCAGATGGTCGGCACCACGCGCGCCCGTATCAGCCATTTCATGACTAAATTTCGTGCCCTTGGCTACGTCGAATACGACAGCAGGATCTGCGTACACAGTTCACTGATGAAAGCGATAGCGGACGACGAGCGAACCGACCTCGCGCGTTGATCACGCGGGCCGCCAAGCGGCACGGCATGATTCGCGCCGACGACTCGCTGTTTGGCTTCATCCGCATGGAACTTGACAACGACGGTAACGAAAGGTGAGCGCGCCGGTAATTAAATCCCGCGTGCGGGTGTCGGGATACTGGCAGCACGGCCGGCCACACAAGATGCTACCTTCCCGAGTTTTCCCACATTGTGCAATTTTGAACAGCGGAAGTGTTGTCTTACTGACATACTGTTTTAAGGTTGAGTTGGGAGCGGTGGTGGCGTTTCGCGCAACGGTGCGTGACTCGCGTGGGCGGTTTGTTGTGTGCGCTTGCAGCCCGGCCGTTGCGCCGGAGGAGCGACACGGTCGCGCGAAAGCAGGCGGGCCGTGACGACAAATAATTAGAGGCAAATAAAGGCGAAACAGGCAATCGAGACGCATTGCCCAGCCAAGATAAAGGAACGCTCATGAAATCCCCCATCGTCAAACGCTCGGTCGTCATCGGCGGACACAAAACCAGCGTCAGCCTTGAAGACGCGTTCTGGCGCGGACTCAAGGAGATCGCGCGCGCGCAGCGCATAACGCTGTCCAAGATGGTCGCCGATATCGACAAGGCGCGCAGTCAAAGCAACTTGTCCTCCGCCATCCGCCTCTTCGTCCTCGATCGCTTGCGCAGTCCGCCAGTGGAAACGCGCGCCTCGGCGGTTCTCGGCGACGGCCATGACCGCACCACCGAGCGCACCGAAGCCGAGCGCATTTTTCGCGCGCCCGAACACTCGCCCGCCTGAACGCCGGCGCACGACGGAACACCGCGCAGTGCCGATTGCCTTGTCCGACGAAGCGGACTCGCTCGCGCCCGAGGTCTGCCGTCTCGCGCTCGAAGTCTGCCCGGGCGGCATGGTCGTGGTCGACGGCAAGGGCGCGATCGCGATGGTCAACAGCCAAGCCGAAGGCATGTTCGGCTACGCGCGCGGGGAGCTGCTCGGCCGCCAGATCGAGATCCTGCTGCCCGAGCACTCGCGCGCCAAGCACGTGGCACAACGCGCCGCTTTTGCCGACCGGCCCAGGACCCGCCATCTAGGAACCGGCCGCGACTTCAACGGGCGGCGCAAGGACGGCAGCGAATTTCTCGTCGAGGTCGGGCTCAATCCGGTCCGCGTCGCCGGGGAGCCCATGGTGATCTCGGCCATCGTCGACATTGGCGAGCGCAAGCGGCTCGAGCGCATGCAGGACGAGTTCGTCGCGACGGTGAGCCACGAGCTGCGCACGCCGCTCACCTCCATCGCCGCGTCGCTCGGCCTGCTGCGCGTCGGCGCCGGCGCGAATCTTCCGCAGTCGGCGGCCCATCTGCTGGAAATCGCCGAGGGCAATTGCCAGCGCCTCGTGCGCATGGTCAACGACATTCTCGATGTGAAGAAGCTGGACGCCGGGCAGACGAAATTCCAATTCCAGCGCTACCCCGCGCGGGCGCTGCTGGAGAAGGCGATCGACGCCAATCAGGGCGTAGCCGCAAGCTGCGGCGTCGCGCTGCGGCAAGACGCCACCGGCGTGGACGTCATGCTCTATGTCGACCCCGACCGCTTCATCCAAGTCGTTACCAATCTCATCGGCAACGCGCTGAAGTTCTCTCCGGCGGGCGACGAAGTGGTGGTCGCGCTCGCCCGGCGCGGCGACGACGTGCGCATCGGCGTGCGCGACCACGGTCCGGGCATTCCGGAAGAGTTCAAACCGCGCATTTTCGAGGCCTTCGCGCAGGCCGAAAGCGCCGGCAAGAAAGGCGGCTCCGGCCTGGGCTTGAGCATCGTGCGGCGCCTCGTTACCGGCATGCACGGCAGCATCGGGTTTGCGGACGCCGAGGGTGGCGGCACCGTGTTCTACGTCGACCTGCCCAATGCCGACCATCTCACCCGCTGGCAGAACGCCAGCGCCGCCGGCTGAAGCAGGACAGTTTCAGGCCGACGAGGCGCAGCGAGTTCGGCGTTCACCCTCCCTTGGAGGGGGAGGGTCGCGAGCATCGAAGATTCGAGCGGGGTGGGGTGATCTGCGAGCGAAGCGACACGCGATTCCGTAGAGCAGTTCACCCCACCCCGACCGCCTTCGCTTCGCTCGACGCATAGCCGATGCTACGCATCGGCGTCCTTTTGCCAAGGACGGCGGCCGGAGCCCGCCTATGCCTCCCCCTCCAGGGGAGGGTGAGGCGCGCCTGTAGCTCGCGAGCCGCTTCAACAGCGAAGCCGTACTCGACAAAGCGAAGGCTGGCCTGCCAGCCGAAGTGCCAAAGGCGCGAAGGCTGGTCGGGGCGGCAGGATTCGAACCTGCGACCCTCTGCTCCCAAAGCAGATGCGCTACCGGGCTGCGCTACGCCCCGAAGGCTTCACCGGTTCGCGTTCGATACACGCTCGGGCCCGACCCAGCAAGCGAGCCTCAGTTCCCGCGGAATATGGGAAAGGCCACGCGGTCGCCCGGCCGTATGCCCAGCCGGTGGCAGGTTCCGCCGGCCACCTCCAGCACCCCCAGCACCTCGCCCTCCGAAGGGACCAGCTTGGTCGACAGCGGCTCGGTATTCTCGGCGATGCGAAGGATACGGCCGTTCGCCCGGATGAAGATCATGTCGAGCGGGACATAGGTATTCTTCATCCAAAAGCTGACGTCCTGCTCCCGGTGGAAGTCGAACAGCATGCCCTGCCCGTCCGGCAGAGATTTCCGGAACATCAGGCCTTTTTCGCGCGCCGGCTCGGTGTCGGCGATCTCCACCGAGAACACATGCACGCCGGTCGCGCTGACGATCTCGAGCGTCTTCAGTGCGGCCGACCGGGCCGGGCCGACGACCAGCAGGAAGGAGACGAGAACGAAAGCGGTCCACCGCAAGGCGCGCATGCGCGAGGGCTTTACGCGGGCGCGCAGCCTGCGGCAATGGGAAAAACGCGCAGGCTCCCATTACCCGCTCGTCCCCGCGAAAGCGGGGACCCAGGGCGGCAGTCTGCAGACTGGCGGTTGCTTCATTGGATTCCCGCTTGCGCGGGAATGAGCGCAGAGCGCGCGATCAGTGCGAAGCGAGCCCGATCGGGCCGCCGTCCGGGCGCACTTCGGCGGCCATCATGCCCTTCGGGCCGGGCCCGTAGCGGACCAGCACGGTCTGGCCCGGGCGCAGCTCGGCGATGCCGTAGCGGCGCAGCGTCTCCATATGGACGAAGATGTCCGGCGTACCCTCGCCGCGCGTCAGGAAACCGAAGCCGCGCAAACGGTTGAACCATTTCACCTGCGCCCGCTCCAGCCCGCTGGTGGGCGTCACCGTGACATGGGTGCGCGGCGGCGGCATCTGCGCCGGGTGCACCGCGGTCGTCTCGTCCATCGACAAAATCCGGAAGGCCTGCAAGCCCTTTTGGCGCTGCAACACTTCGCAGACCACGCGGGCACCCTCATAGGCGGTCTGGTAGCCGTCGCGCCTCAGGCAGGTCACGTGCAGCAGCACGTCCGCCATGCCGTTGTCCGGCACGATGAAGCCGAAGCCCTTGGAGACGTCGAACCATTTGATGACGCCCGCCAACTCGACGAGATTGGCCGTCGTTTCGTCGGCGAGTTCTCGGGCTACGCCCGTTCGCAGATTTGGCCCCGACATTTTCGGTTCAATCTTATCCGACGCCATAAGAGACCGCGCGCCGCCGTTTGAGTTGGGCGCCTCTTGCTGGGCGCTTCGACGAATCTTCCTGCTGAATTGAAGATAACACCGGCTCAAAAACGGCAAAGAGTAAAATGTGCTTGCGCACAGGCCTGTGCACAGCGCAGCAAAAGCGAATCAGTGGGCGATGAAGGGGCCTAGCACGTCGCCAATATCCTGGCGTACGACCAGATCGGCGATATCGTCGAAGTCGGTCGCCTCGCGGTTGATGATGACGAGCCGCGCACCGTTGCGCTTGGCCATCAGCGGAAAGCCGGCGGCCGGCCAGACCACCAGCGAGGAGCCGATGGACAGAAACAGGTCGCTCGCGCGCGTTAATTGCTCTGCCCGCTCCATGGCTTCGACCGGCATGGCCTGGCCGAACGAGATCGTCCCGGTTTTGATAAAGCCGCCGCAGGCGCAGTCGGGCGCATGCTGCCCGTTGGCTTCGAATTTCTCCCGCACCCAGGGCAGCGCATAGCGTTTGCCGCAGTCGAGGCAGAGGGCGTAGGTCGTGTTGCCGTGCAGCTCGACCACATCCTTGGGCGCGATGCCGGAATCCTGGTGCAGATTGTCGATGTTCTGGGTGATCAGCCCCCGGACCTTGCCGGCGTGGTAGAGGCTGGCGAGCGCCCGGTGGCCGCGGCCGGGCGTAACGGCGCCGAACTCATCCAGCATGGCGAAGCGGCGACGCCAGGATTCGTCACGCGCCTCGCGGCTCGCCATGAATTCGTCGAACGGAATCGGCTGGTTCTTGGTCCAGAAGCCGCCGGGCGAGCGGAAGTCGGGAATACCGCATTCGGTCGAGATGCCGGCCCCGGTGAAGGGCACCACCGCGCGGGCCTCCTCGATCAGGTCGCGCAGGGCGTAGACGGCGGTCTCAAGATCGGGCGCAATCATTATTATAGTCTCTGGCGGGCCTTAAAGCTGCCGCCTTGTCTCCAGTTGAGGATTTCTCCCATGCGATATCTGCACACCATGCTGCGCGTGCGCAATCTCGATGCCGCGCTCGACTTCTACATCAACAAGCTCGGCCTGATAGAGACCCGCCGCCGGGTCGACGACAAGGGCCGCTATACCCTGGTATTCCTGGCCGCACCGGGCGACGAAAAGCGCGTCGAGGAGACCAAGAAGGAAGGCCGCCCGGGACTGGAGGTGGAACTCACCCACAACTGGGACGGCGACGAGGATTACGGAGAAGCACGTTATTTCGGCCATCTCGCCTACGAGGTCGACGACATCTACGCCACGTGCGAGGCCCTGATGAAGGCCGGGGTCACCATCAATCGGCCCCCGCGCGACGGCGTCATGGCCTTTGTGCGCTCGCCCGACCGCCACTCCATCGAATTGCTGCAGAAAGGGGCGGCAAAACTGCCGCAGGAGCCCTGGAAATCCATGCCCAATACCGGGCACTGGTGAACTTGCCGCGTGAGCCGAAGCTCTTTATATCTCGCCGCGCTGCCGGAGGCCTCGTTGCCCAGGATTTCGGCAGGCGGCTCGGCGCCCTTCGTCTAGAGGCCCAGGACATCACCCTTTCACGGTGAAGACACGGGTTCGATTCCCGTAGGGCGCGCCATTACCGCCGAGCCTCGGCTTTCCCTCGGGCGCCGGCATGCCGCCGCCGCTGAGCGGTATTGACGCAGAAATTATGGAACGATCGCTCGGCGGATGCGCTATAATGCTTGCGCCCGGGCAGCTCCCGAAGGAGCGCAGGTCATGATCAGAGGCAAGAACGTGGTGGCGGCGCTGCGGCGCGACGTGACATTCGTTTGGCACGCCGTGATCGCGGTCTTGTTCATCATCTTTGCCGGCTTGGCGGTGACGGCGGCGCTGCTCGACCTGTGGTCGATCCCGCATTGATCAAGGCGCCGGCGGATATTTGTGCCGACCATCGTTGAAATCCTCAACAACGAAATTCGAAGTCCCATTGCTGCCGACGCGCTCGATATAATTCGGCCCGATCGGCGACTTGCCATGGCCGCCCGGAATGTCGAGCACGTAGGTCGGCTGGCACAGGCCCGACAGCCGCCCGCGCAGCCGCCGCATGAGGTGCTGGCCGGCGGCGATGTCGGTACGCAGGTGCGCGGTACCGGGCGCCAGATCGCCATGGTGCAGGTAATAGGGCTTGATGCGGCATTCGACGCAGGCGCGCATCAGATCGCCGAGCGCCTGCTCGGTATCGTTGACGCCGGCGAGCAGTACCGACTGGCCGAGCAGTACCAGCCCGCTGTCGGCGAGAAGCGCCAGCCCTGAGCGCACCTCGCGCGTCAGCTCGCGCGCATGATTGACGTGCACGGCCACATAAGCCGCCTTGCCGCTCGCCTTCAGCGCGCGCACCAGTTCGCGCGTGATGCGCTTTGGCTCGGCCACCGGTACCCGGCTATGGATACGCACGACCTTGACGTGCGCGATGTCGCTCAGCGCCTTCATCACGGCACGCAAGCGCCGCGCCGACAGCACCAACGGATCGCCGCCGGTCAGGATCACTTCCCAGATCTCTTCATGGGCGCGGATGTATTCGAGCGCGCGCACAAGCGACGGGCCGGACAGCGGCTTGGCCTTGCCCGGTCCCACCTGCTCGCGGCGAAAGCAGAAGCGGCAATAGACCGCGCAGACCGAGGTCAGCTTGAGCAGCACGCGGTCGGGATAGCGATGCACCACGCCTTTGACCGGGCTGAACGCCTCATCGCCGATCGGATCGGCAAGCTCTTCGGGGCGGCGATCGAGCTCGGCGGCGTCCGGCACGAACTGGCGCGCGATCGGATCGTTTGGGTTTTGCGGGTCGATCAGCGCGGCAAGGTCCCCCGGCAATGCGACCGCGTAGCGGGCGGCCACCGCGCGCAAGGCCGGCAGCCGCTCGGGCGGAATCAGACCGGCGTCGCTAAAATGCTCGGGTTTCCGCAAGACCGTCATGGCGTATTCCTTTTCGTTCAAATCTCGACCACCGGCGCCCAGACCACCTGCTCGATGTGCGAAGCGCCCGTCGCCAGCATGACCAACCGGTCGAGCCCGAGCGCAACGCCGCTCGCCTGCGGCATCGCGCCAAGCGCGGTCAAGAACTCCTCGTCGATCGGATAGCGCTCGCCGTGAATGCGCTGCTTCTCGGCCATCGCCTGGGCGAAGCGCGCGCGCTGCTCGTTCGGATCGGTCAATTCGCCGAAGCCGTTGGCGAGCTCCACCCCGCAGGCGTAGAGCTCAAAACGCTCGGCCACATGCACGCTGCCGGGTTTCGTCCGCGCCAGCGCCGCCAGCGGCAGCGGGTACTCATATAAGAACGTGGCGCGTCCCACTCCAAGCCGCGGCTCGACCTTTTCGGCCAGGATGCGGCTGAAGATATCGCCCCATGTATCGTCGCCGGCGATCGCCACGCCGGCGTTCTCGGCCGCCGCGGCCAAGGCGGCGCGGTCGCCCTGCCCGCCTTTCACGGTCGCCAACAGATCGGTACCGGCGTGGCGCGCGAAGGCTTCCGCCACCGTGATCCGCTCGGGTGCGGCAAAGGGGTCGACGCTCTTGCCGCGGAACGTGAACTCCGTCGCGCCCGCCGCGCGCGCGGCTTCCGCCATCAGCGCGGTGCAATCGTCCATCAGCGCGTCGTAGGGCTCCTCGGCGCGATACCATTCGACCAGCGTGAACTCCGGATGATGCAGCGCGCCGCGCTCGCGGTTGCGAAACACGCGGGCGAAATCGACAATCCGCCGCTCGCCCGCCGCCATGAGCTTCTTGCAGGCGAATTCCGGCGAGGTGCGCAGGTAGAGCGGGAGCCGCTCGCCGCCGGGCGCGATCAGCTCGGTCCCGAAGGCATGCAGGTGGGTCTCGTTGCCGGGCGAGACCTGCAGCGCCGAGGTCTCCACCTCGACGAAATCATGCGCCGCGAACCAGGCCCGCAACGCCGCCCCGATGCGCCCGCGCTTGATCAGGAACGGGCGGCGCGCGGCGTGCACGCCGGGCAGCCAGAAAGGCGGGGCTTTGCTCAATGCCGCCTCGGCCCCATATAGGCCGGGAAAGGCTGGCTTCCCCCGTCAGGATGGGTATGTTGCGGCCCGAATCCGCAGGCTCCGGCCGCCCCGTATCCAAGGAAAGTTATCGTGAAAGTCATCGCCAGCCAGCTCCGCAAGGGCAATATCGTCGACATCGACGGCAGACTCTATGTCGTCCTCACCGCGGAAAATTTTCATCCCGGCAAGGGCACCCCCACCACCCAGGTCGATATGCGCCGGATTTCCGACGGCGTGAAGACCTCGCAGCGCTACAAGACCACCGACCAGGTCGAGCGCGCCCATGTCGAGGACCAGGAGTTCTCCTTCCTTTACAAGGACGGCGACGGCTTCCACTTCATGAACCAGGAGACCTACGACCAGGTGCAGGTGCCCGAGGACGTGGTGAGCGACGCCGAGAAATACCTGCAGGAAGGTATGGTGGTCAGCCTCGCCCTGCATGACGGCATAGCGGTCTCCATGGAAATGCCGGCCAAGGTGACGCTGGAAATCACCGACACCGAGCCGGCCATGAAGGGCCAGACCGCCTCCGGCTCGTTCAAGCCGGCCATGCTGTCGAACGGCGTGCGCACCATGGTGCCCACCCATATCGTCACCGGCACGCGGGTGGTGGTCAACACCGCCGACGGCTCCTACGTCGAGCGCGCCAAAGACTGAGCCGGCCTAATCGGCGCGTTGCTTCGCCGCAGCCGGGCGGGCCTTGTGCGCGCCCGTGCCCTGCCCTTACCCTGTCAGGCCAAGTTCGCCGATGTCGGCCGGGGTAACGAGGGAAGCCGTCTTGAAGCGTGTTTTGCTCGCCGGTCTGGCGTTGCTGGCCGCGTCCATGGCGCCGCGCGTCGCTGCCGCGGATGACATGGCGAGCCCGCAGATTTCGTTTGCGCAGATCGACTGGAGCGCGGCCGCAGGCACCCTGCCCGACCGGCCGCCGGACGCACCGGCCGCCGCCTTCGCCAAGCTCAATGCGCTGACCGGCCAACGCTTCAAGAACATCGCCGCCAGCAGCGTGCCGGTGCTGCTGCCGTTCGATGCGGCCGGCTACGCCAAAGCGCTCGCCGCTGCCGCCGCCAAAACGCCCGCCGACCGGGCGCCGAGCGCCGACGGTTTCGTGCTCGGCGGCTTCCATGCCTCCAATTTTTTCCTCGCGGGACCGGCCGGCTACGATGCCGCCTTCTCGCTGAAGGCCGACGATATCCCCGCGCTCGACGTTTCCTATTCGAAGCCGGTCTATCTTCTGTTCTCCGGCTTCGCCCTCACCTACGACCTCGGCGGCCCGCCGCCGCCGGAAGGCGAGCCGGTCAAGGAGCTGGACGCCGACTTTCCCGGCATCCGCCGCACCATCCTGGAATCCAACCTCCGCTACAGCTTTCAGCGCTTCGGCGTCACCTATGTGGCGCAGATCTACTGCATCGACGGTCCCTCGCGCCGCCATCTGAAATGCAACCAGGGCGACCGCGTCGTGCAACGCTTCCTGCGCGCGCTCAAACTGGTCGGCGGTACACCGCAGCCGGAAAGCGCGGGGCTCCGCGCCGCTACCGTCGCGCGTCCGCAGAACCAATCGCCCGAATTCACCTATTTCAGTCCGGGCGATCTCATTCCGGGCACCGGTCCCAGCCGCGGCGGTGTCGGCCGCGTCGATTACACGGTCTATGCGCGTTTGCGGTTTCCAATCGAAAGCGCGCCCGCCTTCGCCAATTCGCAATCCTTCAACAACTGGGGCAATTGCGACCTCACCGGGCGCTCCCGCGTCGTCACCAAGAAGGACGCACCGTACACATGCCGGGTCAACGACCGCCTGCTCATCTTCGACGAGGCGGCGCCGCGCAACTATTCGTATCCCTGGCGCGACAATTTCTGCGAACACCGCCACTACTTCGTCGGCCAATGCCCGGGCGGACACGGCCACCAGGGTCAGGACATCCGGCCGGGCCGCTGCACGCTCTACAATTCCGGCGCCGACCGCTGCCTGCCCTATGGGCACACGGTGGTGGCGACGCGCGACGGCATGATCCTGCGGCGGCGCAAACAGGAGGCGCTCATCCTGTTCGTCAACGCGCCGAATGCGCATCTGCGCATGCGCTACATGCACATGAATCCGCATCAGCTCGACGATGCCGGCCTGCTCAGCGGCCGGCGCGTGCGCGAGGGCGAGGAACTCGGCAAGGTCGGCAATTACAACGGCCGTGAGCACGGCACCACCTATCACCTGCATTTCGACATGCAGGTGCCGACCCGCATCGGCTGGCTGTTCGTCAATCCCTACATGACGCTGGTTGCGTCCTACGAGCGCCTGATCGGCGCGCGCGGGCGCGAGATCAGGCCGGGCGAGCCGGCGCCGGCGATCGCCGGCGTCATCCCGCTGGTCGAGCACGGCCAATACGTGCCGCCGGCCATCAGCGCGCCGCCCGGCGAGCGACGGCTCGTGGTCGTCAACGACGGCACCGCGCATCTCGTCACGCTGCCGAAAGAGCGGCCGGACAAGCTCGACAAAATCGACAAGGTTCCCGTCCCCGCGCCGAAGCCGCGCGCGACCGCGGAGCCCGAGCCGGCAAGCAAAGCGTCCGCGAAAACGCACGCCAAAAAGAAGGTGCGTCACAAGGCCGCGAAGCGCCGCAAGTCGCACAAGGCACCGCAGCGCGAGGCGAGCGCCGATAAGAAGAAACGCAGGCACCACAGCCGGTAACGGCGTTAAGCATCGCCGTAAGCGCCGCGCGCTTGCCCGTAACCATCACGAAAAAGTCTCATTGCGGCCGATTGCCTGCATCATCGTGCTCCATAGAATGCCGCGCATGCTACTCCGCCGCACCAACTCGACCGCGCTCACGCCCGACCGCCGCGCGTTTCTCGCCGGCGCGCTCGGCGTCGCTGCTGCGCTCGCGTTCAACGCACCTGCCTTGGCGAAACAGTCGCCGGGCTTCGCGCGCTGGGTGGCGCGCTTCCGTCCGCGCGCGCTCGCCCGCGGCATTTCCGCCAAGACCTACGACCAGGTGATGGGCGCGCTGACGCCCGACACCAGTGTCTATGCGCTCGAGCGCAAGCAGCCGGAATTCACCGAGGAGATGTGGCAGTACATCAACCGGCGCTGCTCGGACTGGCGCGCCATCACCGGCCGCGAGCGCGCCAGGAAATATGCGCCTCTGCTCGCGCGCATCGAGAAGGACTACGGCGTAGACCGCTACCTCATGCTCGGCCTGTGGGGCATGGAGTCCTCGTTCGGCGACGTCATCGACAACCGCAAATACATGCGTCCCGTCATCCCGGCGCTCGCCGCGCTCGCCTACGGCGAGCCGCGCCGGCGGCGCTACTGGGAAGCCGAACTGATCAACGCGCTGACGATCGTCGACCGCGGTTGGGCCAAGCCCGCCGACATGATCGGCTCCTGGGCCGGCGCCATGGGCCACACGCAGTGGATGCCGGAGGTCTGGCTGCACATGGGCGTCGACTACGACCATAACGGGCGCCCCAATCCGTTCGGCGATCCGGCGGACGCGCTTGCCGGTACCGCGCGCTATCTGGTCGAGCGCGGCCATTACCGGCGCGGCGAAGCCTGGGGCTGCGAGGTCGCTGCCGCGCGCCACACCTCGGGCGGCTGGCACACTTACGCGCAATGGCACGCGGTCGGCGTACGGCGCGCCGACGGCAAGCCGTTCCCGCGCCCGCACGACCGCGTGCGCCTGTGGACGCCGGAGCGCGGCGGTCCCTCGTTCCTGATCGGGCGCAATTTCTACGCGGTCAAATCCTACAATCCCTCGCGCTCCTATACGCTCGCCACCTGCCTGCTCGGAGACGTGATCCGCAGCGGACGGCCGCTGCTGCACCGGCAGTTCCCCGGCGGCGAGCGCCCGCCGACGCTGGCCGAGGTCAGGGAGATCCAGCGCAGGCTTACCGCCCGCGGCTTCGATCCCGGCGGGGTCGACGGGCGAACCGGCAGCCAGACCATCAAGGCGGTGAAGGCCTTCGAGGAAAAGGTCGGCATGACGCCGGCCGACGGCTATATCGGGCTGAAGGTGCTCGCCCGATTGCGCCAGAACGGCTAATCCGGTTCGATGCGCGCTCCGCCCGGATCGGTGGCGGCCAGCCGGGATTCTGATCGGTGAGCGAACAAACATCCTAGCGTGCGGCGGCGCCAACTCCCCCGCCGAGTCCCGCCGCACCCGATATCGCGAAAATCGACCGGCCGGTGCCTTCCGGCGTCAACGCCGCCGCCTTCGGCAGCGACGCGGCGGCCGACGCGCTGCGCGCCACCGGCGCGCCGCCATGACGGCGACCATGGTGCCGAAGGGACGGTAGCCGCTCAAAGCTTGAACGCCTCCAGCGTGCCGGGGTGGAACAGTTCTTCCACCTTCATCTCACGGGTAGAAAGACCTTGCGCGTGATGGTGCCGCAAGAACGTCGCAAGCGTCTTGCGGTTGGGCGCGACGCCATACGACCAGAAATCCTCGCCCATCAGCGCGCGCGCTTCGCTTAGGCGCTCCTCTACGAAAGGCAGCGTCACTTTGGTGGCGGAGGTGTCGCTCAGCAGCGCGAGCGCCGCCTGCTTCGCTTGCTCGAAGGCCTTGAGCACGGCGCCCGGCAGCCAGGGATGCTTTTCCGCCAGTTCGCGCCGCACGCCCACCAGATGCATGATCGGGAAAATGCCGGTGCGCTTGTAATAGTCCTTGGCCGCCGCGACCGGCTCGGGAAACAGCCAGCCGATATGCGGCGTGCCCTTGGCGAGCGCGGGCGGGCGCGGCGCGATGAAGCCGTCGATGGCGCCCTCGCCCAGCAAGGCCGAGATGGACTTGCCCGCCGGCGCGTCTTCCAGCTTCACGTCGGCCGGCAGCTTGATCGCGATCTTTTCCGGCCGCCCGGCCTGTTCGATGCCGCCGCGCACCCACTGGATGTCGGAGGGTTTGACGCCGTGGTCGTCTTGCAGGATCGCGCGCGCCCACACATTCGCCGTCAATTGATATTCCGGCAGGCCGACCTTCTTGCCCTTGAGGTCTTCCGGCTTCTTGATGCGGTCGGTGCGCACGTAGATCGAGGTGTGCCGGAAGGCGCGCGAGACGAAAGCCGGCACGCCGACATAGGGACAGTCGCCTTGCGCGGTCTTGACCGTGAAGCTCGACAGCGAAAGTTCGCAGATGTCGAATTCGGCGTGGCGGAAGGCGCGGAAGAAGATTTCCTCCGGCGACAGCGTCATGGCGGTCGCCTTCACGCCGTCGATCTGCACCGCGCCGTCGATCAGCGCGCGCGTGCGGTCATAGGGGCCGACGGCAAGGGAGAGATTGAGTTTGGCCATGACGCGCCCGGTCGCGATGTCGTTCGGCCGCTGTCATAGGCGAAACCGCCTGCCGGCGCAAAGCGTCGCGCCCCGCTCAGCTCGATTGCTTCTTGAGGAAATCGCGGAAACTGCCTTTTTCGTACGCCTTGTCGCGCACGAAACGGAAAAAGGCGAGGAAATCGTCCGGCCGCAGGTAGCCGGGCGCACGCGCCACCTCGCGCTTGGCCGGGCTCAAGGCCTTCATCTCGCCAGGAGTGTCTCGGAAGAACTGGAAGGTCGGCGTGAAGCGCACGGCATATTTGGCGGCCAGCGCTTTTTCCGACAGTTCGGCGCCGTCGAAATCCGTCACCTTGCGATCGCCGATGATGTTGAGCTGCAGCACCTCGAAATTCGCCTTGATGTAGTCGACGATGCGCTTTTGGCCGAAATTGACCAGATGGGTTTCCCGGCAATAGGGGCAGCCGCGCAATTCCCACATGATAACGAGGCGCTTGCCTTCCTTGGTGGTGGAGGACAGATCGTCGGGCAGTTCTAGGAAACTGTCGAGAAACCAGGGCTCGGCGATCAGCCCTTCCGGGGTCAGTTGCAGCTCCCTGGCGAAGGCGCGCGGGGCAAGAATCGCACCGGCAGCCGCGCCCAGAAGCAAGTCTCTCCGTGTCATCGCCATGATTAGCCCTTATCAGCCACCGTGCAGGCCCGCCCTCGCCGGAATGGCGAACGGGCTTTATATTCGGTAAGCCCTATATATACCCCCGCCAGCAAGTCCGGGTGAACAACAAAATGCCGAGTGCCCCTGCCCGCGCCGCCTTCTTCGCCCTGGCTCTTTTCGCCCTGCTGCTGGCCGCACCGGCCAGGGCCGGCGATCTTGCCGATTTCAATGCCGCCGTCGAGACCGCGGAAGCGCATAACCGGGTAGCGATCGGCTATCTGCGCACCGACAATATCGATCTCGCCTCGCTGGAAATCGACAGGCTGCGCGCGGCCTGGGACGCGCTTACCGCCCGCTTTGCGGGTAAACGGCCGGACGCCTTCGACGGCAACACGCTCTACGGCCTCATGCTCACCGACATCAGCACCCGCCTGGTCACCGCCGACCTGATGTTCAAGGCAGGCAAGCCAAAGGTGGTGCGCGAAGCGCTCGAAGCGGTGCGCGACGACCTTTACCGCCTGCGCAAATCCGCCGGCGTCGTCGTGCTGGCCGACTGCATCCACGATTCCAACAACGCCATGGTCGGCTTGCTCGCCTATAACCGGCGCGACCTCGACTGGAGCAAGCCGGAGACCGGCATCGGGCTTGCCGGCAAGGCCGCGGTCTACCGCTACGTGATCGAACGCTGCGACGAGATCGCCGGCGAGAAGGTGCGCAAGGACGCCGACTTCCGCCGCCTGATCGACGGCGCCCAGGAAAGCCTTGCGCACATCCCGGAAGCGATCGCCAAACACGATAGCGGGCTCGTGCACCGCGTGCTGATCGAATTGCGCGCGATCGATAATCTGCTCACGTTCCGCTACGGCTAACCCATCTTCGACAATGCCGGGAAGGTCTCGATCAGCCAGTTGGCGATCGCCGACATCTGCCCGGTGAAGATCAGAACGCCGGCGACGACCAGCAGCGCGCCCATCGCCTTTTCCACCTGCGCCAGCCGCGACCTGAAGCGCGCGCTCCAGCGCATGAAGGCGCCGGCAAAGCCCGCCGCCACCAGGAACGGCACGCCGATGCCGAGCGAATAAACGAGCAACAACCGCGCGCCCTCGCCCGCGCTATCCTTGGCGCCGGCGATCAGAAGGATGGCGGCGAGCACCGGCCCGACACAGGGGCTCCAGCCGAAGCCGAAGGCAAGCCCGATCACATAGGCGCCGATCAGGCTCGCCGGACTGTGGGTGACGCCGATGCGGGCGGTGCGGTGCAGGACCGGAATGTGGATCAGGCCGAGGAAGTGCAGGCCCATGAGGCCGATCAGCACGCCGGCGATGTAGCTCAGCCAGCCGATATAGGCGCTCACCGCCTGCCCGATCCAGGAGGCCGTGGCGCCAAGCGCCACGAAAACGGTCGAGAACCCGGCCACGAAACACAGCGCCGCCACCACCACCATCCAGCGCGCCCGCGCCCAGCCCTCTTCGAGCATGTCCTCGATCGTGACCCCGCCCATATAGGCGAGATAGGCCGGTACCAGCGGCAAAACGCAGGGTGAAAAGAACGACAACAGCCCGGCCAGGAAGGCCCCGCCTACCGTCACGTCCAGGTTCATGGCCCAAGCTTCCCCATCGACACATTCATGTTTTGTGATATATTAGCGAACGATTCAAGGGGCCGTCAGTTGGGCTCTTGGTCGGACCCTTGCCGCCCGGATGAGGCGCTTCACTTCGGTAGAGGACAATTTGGCCGCCAAGTCACGCACCGTGGCATTATTTTCTCGTGCTGCACTGATCGGCATGACGTTCGTCATGCTGTCAATGCCGAGCGCGCGCGCGGCCCAGCTCGTGATGTTCGAACAGGCGGGTTGTCCGTGGTGCGAGAAATTCGATCGCGACATCGGCCCGGTCTACGGCAAAACCGAGGAAGGCGTGCGCGCACCGCTGCGGCGCGTCGATATCCACAATCCGTTGCCGTCCGATCTTGCCTTTGTTCAAGTGGAGCGGTTCACGCCCGAGTTCGTTCTGGTCGACAAGGGCCACGAAATCGGCCGCATCCGCGGCTATGGCGGCGAGGAATCTTTCTGGACCCAACTTTACATGCTGATGCAGAAACTCGACGCGACGCAACCGAGTGACGAACGCGCGCGGCGCAACGAAAAAAAGCCGGGCGCAGCCGGCTGAATTTCTGTAATGTGACGCAGCCGGACCTAAACATGGTGCCTCCATGGAAATGCAACGCCTGGACATCCAATCGTCCCGCCCGAACGATCTCGAGCGCATGATGGACAATGCAAAGCGCGCGAGCGATTTCCTCAAGGCGCTGGCGCACGAGAGCCGGCTGATGATGTTGTGCATCCTGGCCGAGGGCGAGAAATCGGTGAGCGAGCTCGAGCAGCAGCTCGGTCTGCGTCAGCCGACCGTGTCGCAGCAGCTTGCGCGCTTGCGCGCCGACGGGCTCGTGAGTACGCGGCGCGACGGCAAGACGATCTATTACAGCGTCGCCAGCGAAGAAGCCCGCACCGTGATTGGCGCGGTCTACGACGTGTTCTGCCGCAAGGTGCGCAAGCGCTGAGATGCGGCCTTAGGCCACGGCGTCAACGTCCGCCGGCAACCTGCCCAACAAGCCGACCCCAGCGGCTGAAATTTGAGCAGCCGGCGCTTACGCAGCGTGCGCAATCCGTTGAAACAAGCCGCAATTGGAACCGGGAAGGCGCGCGTTGCTCGCCCGCCTCCCACGCATGGAACCGGCAATGCGCCGTTAACCTTCATTAACCTTAAGATTTGATTAGGATTTTGAGATAATTTAGGAGTTTGTTAACCTCAAAACCGGGGGCCTGACGTTATGAAACGAGCACCGATGTGCGAGACGCGGCCATGAGTCATGGCCCTCGCTCGCCAAACGAACGGCGGCGCGGTGCCGCATTCCACGGTGACGCTTCCACCGGCTTTCTGTTCGCCGCTCGGGGCCCGCGCCGATGCGTGGAACGTTCGGCACGGCCCGGGCTTTGCACGGGTCCTCGTGCGAGCGCCCGGGGCGCTTTTGCATAGACTAAGGAGCGGAGTTTCGTGACAGCAGGGACCTTGATCAGCGCGCAACGCGGCGACGGCCTCGCGCTTGCGGCGTCCGGCTCGTGGACGGCCGAGCACGCGCGCTCGCTCGAGCCGATGATCGAAGCTGTCACCCGCCGAAAAGCCGCCGTGCGCAGCGTCGCCATCGACGTCGCGCGCATCGAGCGCATCGACACCTACGGCGCCTGGCTCCTGGAGCGCGCGCTGCGCGACTGGAGCGGCCAGGGCTGCGAGACCCGCATCGTCGGCCTGTCGGAGGACCACCGCGGGCTGTTCGAGAAGATCCAGGCCGGCACGCACAAGCTGACGCCCGCCGCGCGCAAGCCCAACCCGGTGATCGCCACGCTGGAAAGCGTCGGCAAGACCATGACGCTGGTCGGCGCCGACATCACCTTGCTGGTGCAGATGCTGGGCGCGCTCATCGTTGCCTTCCTGCGCGTGCTGGTGCGTCCGCACACCTTCCGCTTTACCTCGATGGTCAACCACCTCGAGCGCGTGGGATGGAACGCGGTGCCGATCATCCTTTTGATGACGCTCTTGATCGGCGCCATTCTGTCGCAGCAGGGCATCTTCCATTTCCGCACGTTCGGCGCCGACATCTACGTCGTCGACATGATCGGCGTGCTGGTCATGCGCGAAATCGGCGTGGTGATCGTGTGCATCATGGTGGCCGGCCGTTCGGGCAGCGCCTACACGGCCGAGCTCGGTTCCATGAAGATGCGCGAGGAGATCGATGCGCTGCGCACCATGGGCTTCGATCCGGTCGAGGTGCTGGTGCTGCCGCGCATCATGGCGCTGATCATCGCGGTGCCGATCCTCACCTTCCTCGGCTCGATGGCCGCGCTCTACGGCGGCGGCCTGGTGGCCTGGCTCTATGGCGGCATCAACCCCTCCATCTTCATGAGCCGGCTGCACGACGCGGTCTCGGTGCAGTCCTTCGAGGTCGGAATGATCAAGGCGCCGTTCATGGCCGTCGTCATCGGTCTCGTCGCCTGCGTTGAAGGCCTGCAGGTCAAGGGCAGCGCGGAGTCGCTCGGCACCAAGACCACCGACTCGGTGGTCAAGTCGATCTTTCTGGTGATCGTGCTCGACGGTGCTTTCGCCATCTTCTTCGCGTCGATCGGAATTTGAGTCTCGAGTCATGGTACCGAGTTCCCGGCAACGAAGTGATCAAGGTGCGCGACCTGGTCGTGGACTACGAGTTGCATCGCGTGCTCAACGGCGTCAACGTCGAGCTGCATCGCGGCGAGATCCTCGGTTTCGTCGGCGCTTCCGGCGCCGGCAAATCCACGCTCGCACGCACCATCATCGGGCTATTGCCCAAACGCTCGGGCAAGATCGAAATTCTCGGCGTCGATATCGATAACGCCAACCACGAGCAGAAGCGCGCGATCGACCGGCGCTGGGGCGTGCTGTTCCAGCAGGGCGCGCTGTTCTCCTCGCTCACCGTCGGCAAGAACATCGAGTTTCCGATCCGCGAATACCTGCGCCTGTCGAACCGCCTCACCACCGAGATGGCGATCGCCAAGCTGGAAATGGTCGGGTTGAGCCCGGACGTCTATCGCGAATACCCGTCGGAGCTTTCCGGCGGCATGATCAAGCGCGCGGCGCTGGCGCGCTCGCTCGCGCTCGACCCGGAAATCCTGTTCCTCGACGAGCCCACCTCCGGCCTCGACCCGATCAGCGCCGGCGAATTCGACGCCCTCATCCTGACGCTGCAGCAGACCTTGGGGATTTCGGTGCTCATGGTGACGCACGATCTCGACAGCCTGCACCGCGTCTGCGACCGCATCGCCGTGCTCGGCGACGGCAAGATCATCGAAGCCGGCACCATGGACCGGATGCTGGAGTTGAAACATCCGTGGCTGATGTCGTATTTCCACGGCGACCGGGCGCACGCCGACTGGCACGTGCGCGTCAAGGGCTAGCGCATGGTCCCGAAGACCGGGACCCGGTTTTCGGAAAAGATCATGCGCAACGTAAAAGTGGAGTAAGGACGATGGAGGACAGGGCGAAATTCGTGTTGGTCGGGTTGTTCACCTTCGCCGTGATCGCCGGCGCGTTCGGCTTCGTCTACTGGCTGCACGCCACCGCCGGCTCCAAGGAAAGCGCAACCTACCGCGTGGTGTTCGACGGCTCGGTGACCGGCCTGCGCGTCGGCGCGCCGGTCCTGTTCAACGGCATCCGCGTCGGCGAGGTGACCAGCCTGCAGCTCACCAAGGACCCGTCCGAAGTCGCGGCGGTCCTGTCGGTGGAGAGCGACACGCCGGTGCGCACCGACACCCGCGTGACGCTCGAATTCAGCGGCCTGACCGGCATCGCCTCGGTATCGCTGAAGGGCGTGCTGGCTTCCTCGCCGCCGCTGAAAGCCAAGGACGGGCAGATGCCGACCCTGAAGGCGGAATCGAACGCCGGCCAGGACCTCTCCTCGGCGGTGCGCGAGACGCTCGGCCGCGCCGACGCGGTGATCGCCGCCAACCAGGAATTGCTGCACAAGGCGATCAAGAATATCGAGGTGTTCACCGACGCCCTCGCCCGCAACAGCAAGAAGATCGACGGCATCGTCGAGCATACCGATACGATGATGTCCAACGCCAACGACCTGATCAGCACCAGCAAGGACACCATGCAGTCGGTGAAGACGCTGTCCGACAATCTCGACAAGCGCACCGCCAGCATCACCACCGGCATCAACAAGGCCACCGATTCCGCCAACAAGCAGATCAATATCGTCGGCGCCGACGCCCACCGCGCCATCAACAATATCGACAAGGCGGTGACCGACCTCGCCAAGCACCCCTCGCGCTTCCTGTTCGGGCAATAGCGCGCGCCGCGGCCGGCGCCGGGCTGCGCCGCGGTCCGGTTGCCTGTCCGCCCGCCGGTATTAGGCGACCGCAGGGTGACCGCGCCGGCGGCCGATGCGGGTTCCCTTGACTTTTTTTGCGGCGGGCGGGCGCCTGCCCGTTCCAAGCGGTGCGGTGCGCCGGTACACTCCACCGGAATACCGGCTGGGATTCGGGCCCCGATGAAGACAGACACGATATCGCCCGCCGCGCTTGAGCGCGAGGTCGAGAACCTGCGCGCGGCGCTCGCACAGGCCCGCGCCGATCTCGCCGCGGCGCAGGAACAAAGCCGCGCCGACGCGGCACGCCAGCATCGTTATGCGGCCATCGTCGAGGCCTCGCACGACGCCATCTGGAGCTGGGACATGGACGGCACGCTCCGCTCCTGGAACGCTGAGGCCGAGCGCCTGTTCGGCTATCGCGCCGACGAGATTTTGGGAAAATCGCTGTTCGTGCTCGTCCCGGCCGAGCGCCGGGCGCTCGCCCGCGCGGCGGTCGACAGGCTGCACTCGGGCGACTGGCTCGACCACTACCAAACCGAGCGGCTGCACAAGGACGGCACGCCGGTGCCGGTCGAATTGACCGTCTCCCCGATCCGGGACACCGCCGGCGCCATCGTAGGCGCGGCGACCGTGTGCCGCGACATCACCGAGCGGCGGCAGTTCGAAGAGCGCTTCCGCCTGATGTCGGAGCACGCCCCGGTGATGATCTGGATGAGCGACCCGAACGGCGGCTGCCTGCATCTCAATCGCATGCTGCGCGATTTCTGGAACGTGGCCGAAACGGACCTCGCGACGTTCGACTGGCGCACCAGCATGCATCCGGAGGACGCGCCCGAGATCGGGCGGCAAATGATGGACGCGCTGGCGAAGCAATCGAGCGTCACCATCAAGGGCCGCTACCGGCACGCCGACGGGCGCTACCGGCTGCTCGAAACCGACGCGCGACCGCGCTTCTCTCCGCAGGGCGCGTTTCTCGGCATGATCGGCGTCAATGTCGACATCACCGAGCGCGAGGAGGCGGAAGAAGCGCTGCGCGACAGCGAGGAGCGCTTCCGCCTGGCGGTCGAGGCCGCGCCCAGCGGCATGGTGATGACCGACGCCGACGGGCGCATTCTCATGGTCAATGCCCACGCCGAAATCCTGTTCGGCTACGGCCGCGACGAGATGATCGGGCAGCCGATCGAGATGCTGGTGCCGCAGCCCTTCCGCAAAGCCCATCCGGGCTTTCGCGCCGCCTATCGCGAGAACGCCAGCGCCCGGCCGATGGGCGCCGGCCGCGACCTGTTCGCGCTACACAAAGACGGCTCGGAAATTCCGGTCGAGATCGGCTTGAGCCCGATCGTCGCGCCCGACGGCCTGATGACGCTCGCCGCGGTGGTCGACATCAGCGGGCGCAAGGAAGCCGAAAGCCATCGCGAGCTGTTGCTCGCGGAACTCAATCACCGCGTCAAAAACACGCTGGCCGTGGTGCAGAGCATCGCCAACCAGACCTTCAAGGGCGCACGCGCCTCGCCCGAAGCAAAGCGCGCCTTCGAAGGAAGGCTGATCGCGCTCTCCTGCGCGCACGACCTGCTCACCCGCTCGAACTGGGAGAACGCCGCGCTCGAAGACCTGGCCGCCGATACGCTGCATGCGCGCGGCGTCCAGGAGCGGCGCATCGAGATCAAGGGTCCGCGCGTGCTGCTGTCGCCGCGCCAGGCGCTCGGGCTCGCCATGGCGCTGCACGAGCTTGCCACCAATGCCGCTAAATACGGCGCGCTGTCGAACGATACCGGACGCGTCGAGTTGTCCTGGGCGCGCACCGGCACGCCGCCGCGGCTGACGCTGACCTGGCGCGAGCGCGGCGGCCCGCCGGTCGCACGGCCGAAGAAGCACGGCTTTGGCTCGCTGTTGCTCGAGCGCGCCCTTGCCAAAGATCTCGACGGCGAAGTCGTCACCGCGTTCGACCCGGACGGGCTGACCTGCACAATCGCCGCGCCGCTCGCGAACGTCTAGCTCGGGCTACGCCGGCGCGATGTCGGCGAGCCGCAGCTGCACCCGCTCCTCGCCCTGCCAGCGATCGACCGCAATCTGGCCGGCGGCGTGCACGGCGCGCCCGCGATTGTCGATGAGCGCGCGGCCGAGCGGCGTGCCGACGACACGAAACGCGATGGCGTTGACGAATTTGCCCTCGCCCGATTTCAAGCGCACACGGATGTGGCTTTCGCCGACCGGATCGGCATAGGCGATGGTGTGCGCCGGCAGCGCCAGCACCGGCTCCGGATTGCCGGCGCCATAGGGGCCGGCGCGCGCCAACAATTCGGCCAGGGCCAAGTTGAAGCCGCCGGCGCTCACCGCGCCGTCGATCTTCAACGCGCTTTCGCGCCGCGCGGCTTCGACCGCCGCCGCCAGATTGTCCTCCATGAAGGCGCGGAACGGCGACAGCGCCGCCTTGTGCAAGGTGACGCCTGCCGCCATGGCGTGGCCGCCGCCTTTCACCAAGAGCCCCTCGCGCACCGCCGCGCGCACGGCGCGGCCGAGATCGACGCCGGCGATCGAGCGGCCGGAGCCGGTGCCCAAGCCTGTAACGGAGCCGCCCGGCCCCAAGGCGATCGCGAAAGCCGGGCGCCCGTAGCGCTCCTTCAGCCGCGCCGCCACCAGCCCGACCACGCCGGCGTGCCAGCCTTCCTGCGCGGTCACCACCACCGCGCCCTTCTCTTCCAGCCCGAGCGCGGCCATGGCTTCGGCATGCGCCTGTTCGAGCGTCGCCTGCTCGACGGCGCGGCGCTCGTGGTTGAGCCGGTCGAGCTCGCCGGCAATGCGGGCGGCCTCGCTCGGGTCTTCCTCCAGCAAGAGCCGCACGCCGAGATCGGCGCGCCCGATGCGGCCGCCGGCATTGATGCGCGGCCCGAGCAGGAAGCCGAGATGCCAGGGCTCCGGCGGCCCGGACAGCCGCGCCACGTCCATCAGCGCGGTCTGTCCGACATGCTCGCGCCGCCTGAGCGCGATCAGCCCCTTGGCGACGAAGGCGCGATTGAGGCCCGTGAGCGGCACCACGTCCGCCACCGTGCCAAGCGCGACCAGATGCAAAAGCGACAACAGATCGGGCTCGCGCCGCGTCGCCGTCCAGAAATTGCGCCGGCGCAATTCGCGCGTCACCGCAACGAGCGTGAGGAACACGAGCCCCACCGCCGCCAGATGGCCGAGCCCGGAGAGATCGTCGGCGCGGTTGGGATTGACGATCGCCTGCGCGGTGGGAAGCAGTTCGTCGGCCTGATGATGGTCGATCACCACCACGTCGAGCCCAAGCCTGCCCGCTTCGGCCAGCGGCTCCTGGCTGGTGGTGCCGCAGTCGACCGTCACCAGAAGCGTCGCGCCCTTCTCCGCCAGCGCGCGGATCGCTTCGACGTTGGGCCCGTAGCCCTCGAAGATGCGGTCGGGGATGTGCACCGCCGGGTCGAGCCCGCAATGGCGCAAATAGCGGCAGAGCAGCGCCGAGGCGGTAGCGCCGTCCACGTCGTAATCGCCGAAGATGGCGACGCTTTCGCCGCGCTGCACGGCGTCGCAGAGCCTGAGTGCCGCCGCCTCCATGTCGGTGAGCGTATGCGGATCGGGCATCAGCCGCTTGATGGTGGGGTCGAGAAAGGCCTCGACCTCGTCCACCGCGACCTGGCGCCCGGCCAGCACGCGCGCCAGCAGTTCGGGCAGCCCGTACCTTTGCGCGATCGCCAGTGCCGCGGCCTGCCCGCGCGCATCGAGCCGGTCGCGCCAGGCCCGAGCGCTCGCCGAGCGCTCGACCCCGAGAAAGAAGTGCGCGTCATTGCTCGCTGCGAATGCCGGCATTGCGGCCATGGGCTGAAACTCCGCGCACGACGCTGCGCGCTTTTCGAATCGCCTGTCAGTAGAGCCGGGTACTGTGTACAAAGCGGGGCGGCGCGAAAGCCGGCGCTGGCCCCGCTCAATCCAGATAAAACTTGTCGAACTGCCGGTGCTCGGCCTTAACCCGCCGCACCGTGCCGGTGACCGAGCGCATCACCACCGTCTCGGTCTCGATCACTTCTTTGCCGAACTTAACGCCGGTGAGCATCGGACCGTCGGTGACGCCGGTTGCGGCGAACAGGCAATCGCCCTTCACCATGTCCTCGATCTCGTATTTCTTCTTGAAATCCTTGATGCCCATCTTGAGCGCCCGCTCGCGCCGCTCCTCGGTGTCGAGGATGAGGCGCGTCTGCATCTGTCCGCCAATGCAGCGCAGCGCCGCCGCCGCCAGCACGCCTTCAGGCGCGCCGCCGATGCCGATATAGATATCGATACCGGTTTTCTCCAGCTCGGCGCAATGGATGACGCCGGCGACGTCGCCGTCGGTAATCAACGTCACCGAGGCGCCGGTCTTGCGGATCGCCGCAATCATGTCGGCATGGCGCGGGCGGTCGAGCAGGATGGCGGTGATGCCTGCCGGCTTGACGCCCTTGGCCTTGGCGAGATTGAGGATGTTCTCCTCCGCCGGCGCGTCGAGATCGACCACACCCTTGGGGTAGCCGGGGCCGATGGCGATCTTGTCCATATAGACGTCGGCGGCGTGCAGCAGCGTGCCGCCATCGGCCATCGCCAGGGTGGCAATCGAGCCCGGCATGTTCTTGGCGCACAGCGTGGTGCCCTCGAGCGGATCGACCGCGATGTCGACCTTCGGCCCCTGCTTGGTCCCCACCTGCTCGCCGATATAGAGCATGGGCGCCTCGTCGAGTTCGCCCTCGCCGATCACCACCGTGCCGTCGATCGGCAGACGGTTGAGTTCGCGCCGCATGGCATCGACGGCTGCCTGGTCGGAGGCCTTTTCCTTGCCGTGACCGCGCAGGCGCGCGGCCGAGACCGCGGCACGCTCGGTCACCCGCACGATTTCGAGAGTGAGAATACGCTCCAGCAGAAATTCCGGCTGGATGGTAATCGACGCCATTGGAACGCTCCCCTCGAACCTGTCGGATTTGCCGTCAGTTTTTCTCGATCCGGATCACCTGCGGCCGCCCCGAGATGACCCTATCCCGCCCCACCGCGGCAAGGGCCTTGCGCACGGCGTCCTCGGTGGTGGCGTAGGTGATGAGGATAACGGGGACGGGCCCGCCCTTACGTCCGGCGGTCCCGTCCGGATGCCGCTGCACGATGGATTCCATGGAAATATCCTGCTCGGCGAGGCGCTTGGCGATGGTCGCCGCGGTGCCCGGCCTGTCCCGCGCCATCAGCCGGATGTAGTAGCCGCCCTCGTGGCGCTGCATCGGCAGCTTGTGCACGGCGCTGAGCCCTGCCGTCGGGCGACCGAACGGGGCGGTGCGTACGCCGCGCGCGATATCGCCGATATCGGCCAGCACGGCGGAAGCGGTAGCGGCGCCGCCGGCGCCGGGGCCGACCAGCGTCAGGGGATCGATGCCCTCGGCGTCGACGGTCACCGCGTTGGTCACGCCCATGACTTGAGCAATGGAAGAGTCCTTGCGCACCATGGTCGGATGCACGCGCTGCTCGATTCCTTTCGGCGTCTTCACCGCCACGCCCAAGAGCTTGACCCGGTAGCCGAGCGCGTCGGCGGCATTGAGATCGGCCGGGGAAATCGAGGAAATGCCCTCTACATAAATCGCGCGCTGATCGACCCGCGTGCCGAAGGCGAGCGAGGCGAGGATCGCGAGCTTCTGCGCGGTGTCGTGGCCCTCGATGTCGAAGGTCGGATCGGCCTCCGCGTAGCCCAGCCGCTGCGCCTCCTTCAGGCACGCCTCGAAGCTCAAATTCTCCTGCTCCATCTTGGTGAGGATGTAATTGCAGGTGCCGTTGAGGATGCCGTAGATGCGCTCGAAGGAATTGCCGGCAAGCCCCTCGCGGATCGTCTTCACGATCGGAATGGCGCCGCCGACCGCCGCCTCGAAATTGAGCGCGGCATGATGCTTCTCGGCGAGACTTGCGAGCCGCACGCCATATTTGGCGAGCAGCGCCTTGTTGGCGGTCACCACCGACCTACCGCTTGCAAGCGCCGCCTCCACCGCGTCCTTGGCGTGGGCGCCGGTGCCGCCCATCAACTCGACGAAGACATCGATGCCGTCGGCGCGCGCGAGCGCAATCGGATCGGAAAACCACGCCATCTTCTTCAGGTTGATGCCGCGCTCCTTGTCGCGCGAGCGCGCGCATACCGCCACCACGTCGATGCGCCGACCGCAGCGCGCTTGCAGCGCCGCGCGCTGCTGCGCCACCTGAGCGACCAGCGCCGCGCCCACCGTGCCCAGACCGGCGACGCCAACTCGGAGTGGCTTGGTCATCTGCGGGATCAGCGCCTGGTCGCCAGCGGCACCACGTTGTGGAGCTGCTCCGGGGCGGTATCGAGGAAGCGCCGCACGCTGCGCGCGGCCTGGCGGATGCGCTGCTCGTTCTCCACCAGCGCGATGCGCACATGGCCTTCGCCGTATTCGCCGAAGCCGATGCCGGGCGACACCGCGATGTCGGCCTTCTCCACCAGGAGCTTGGCAAAATCGACGCTGCCCAGCGTCCGGAACGGTTCCGGGATCGGCGCCCAGGCGAACATGGAAGCCTGCGGGGGCGGCACGTGCCAGCCGGCGCGCCCGAAGCTTTCCACCAGCACGTCGCGCCGGCGCTTGTAGATCGAGCGCATCTCCTTGATGCAATCGTCGGGCCCGTTGAGCGCGGCGGCCGCCGCCACCTGCACCGGCGTAAAGGCGCCGTAGTCGAGATAGGATTTCACCCGCGCCAGCGCCCCGATAATGCGCTCGTTGCCGACTGCAAAACCGATGCGCCAGCCCGGCATCGAGAAGGTCTTCGACATCGAGGTGAACTCGACGGTGATGTCGATGGCGCCCGGCACCTGCAACACCGAGGGCGGCGGGTTGTTTTCGAAATAGACCTCGGCATAGGCGAGATCCGACAGGATCAGGATCTCGTGCTTCTTCGCGAAGGCGACCAGATCGCGGTAGAAGTCGAGGCTTGCCACGTAAGCCGTCGGATTGGCCGGATAGCACACCACCACCGCGGTCGGCTTCGGGATCGAATGCACGATCGCGCGTTCGAGCGTGTGGAAGAAGTTCGGCGTCGGCTCCGACGGCACCCCGCGGATGGCGCCGCCCGCCATCAGGAAGCCGAAAGCGTGGATCGGGTAGCTCGGGTTCGGCACCAGCACCACATCGCCGGGCGCCGTAATGGCTTGGGCGACGTTCGCGAATCCCTCCTTGGAGCCGAGCGTGGTGACGACCTGCGTCTCCGGATTGAGCTTCACCCCGAAGCGGCGCTCGTAATAGCCCGCCTGCGCGCGGCGCAGGCCCGGGATGCCGCGCGAGGCCGAATAGCGGTCGGTGCGCGGCTTGCCCAGGGTTTCCTTCACTTTGTCGAGGACATGCTGGGGCGCCGGCAGGTCGGGATTGCCCATGCCGAGATCGATGATGTCGGCCCCCGCGTTGCGAGCCTTGGCCTTCGCCCGGTTCACCTCTTCGAAAACGTAGGGCGGCAAGCGGCGTATGCGGTAGAATTCATCCATCTCAGCGGACCTTGACTGTCACCCGCCCCTCTCCGGCGGGCATGACCCCGTGCTGGCTTTTATCACGGGCGGCTCTGGGCGCCAGTACTCTCACCGCCGTGCAGGGCCATCGGCTTCTTTCGTGCCTTCTTGGCTTTTGTGGCCTTCGTGGTTTTTGTGGCCTTTGTGGCCTTTGTGGCCGGCTTGGCACCCACCTTATCGCCCGCTTCGCGCTTTTCCTGGCGCTGGCGCAGCGCATTGAGGTCTTGTTCCAGCTTCCACTGCTGTTCATCGGTCAGGGGCTGGGTCGCCCGCGGCGGCGGCCGCTCGTGCACGGGCGGGAATTGATAGGGCACCTTGGGCGGCGGCGGGGTGCCGGCCGGCAGGCCGCCGATGCTCTCCGGCAGGGATTCCCCGAGCGGGCCGGCCGAACAGCCGGTCAGCCCCGCGGCCAGGCACAGGGCCGCCAAAATCGATCGGATGAGGGTTGCCCGCATGCGCCGCCGGATCGTCTGGAAAAACGGGAAATTCGTTTTGGACTCAACGAATTATACCATAGTCCGGCTACCGGATCATTATGGCGTCAGCAAGATCGGGGTCCTTAGCTTAACGCCGAGGTCCAAAGGCGGCATCATGCGCCTTGCACAGGCCGGGGAGCCGCGCCACTTGTGGTGCGGGGACCGACATTATGCGCATGGAAAAGCCCACCGAACCGGCCAAGATCGGCAGCGTCGACGTCGAGGTCTTCTCGCGCAATCTCGCCCGACTGATCGAGGAAAGCGGCAAGGCGCTTGCCGCCTATCTGAAGCCGCGCGAGGAAGGCAAGATCAAAGCGGAGCTGTCCGACGATATCGGCGAGGTGGTGCGCACCGTCGGCCAGGTGGCGAATTATTGGCTGTCCGACCCCAAGCGCACGCTCGAACTGCAGGCTAATCTCGGCCGCGCCTATCTCGAATTGTGGGGCGGCGCGGTCAAGCGCATGGCGGGCGAACCGAACGGCCCGGTCGTCGCACCCGACTCGAAAGACAAGCGCTTCGCCGATCCGGAATGGTCGCAGAACCAGTTCTTCGACTTCCTCAAGCAGGCCTATCTGCTCACCACCAACTGGGCCGACCAGCTGGTCAAGAATGCAGAAGGCGTCGACGAGCACACCCGCAAGAAAGCCGAGTTCTACATCAAGCAGATCGCGGCGGCGGTCTCGCCGTCCAATTTCGTGCTGACCAATCCGGAGCTTTTGCGCGAGACGCTGTCGTCGAATGCCGAGAACCTGGTACGCGGCATGCGCATGCTGGGAGAGGACATCGAGGCGGGCCATGGCCACCTGCGCATCCGCCAGTCGGATCATTCGAATTTCGAGGTCGGCCGCAATCTCGCGCTGACGCCGGGCAAGGTGATCTATCAGAACGAGCTGATGCAGCTCGTGCAATACGCGCCGACCACGCCGCACGTGCTCAAGGCGCCGCTCCTAATCGTGCCGCCGTGGATCAACAAGTTTTATATCCTCGATCTGGCGCCCGATAAATCCTTCATCAAGTGGTGCGTCGACGAAGGCATCACGGTGTTCGTCATCTCCTGGGTCAACCCGGACGCCCGGCTCGCCGAGAAGAGCTTCGAGCAATATATGCGCGAAGGTGTCATCGAGGCGCTCGACGCGGTGAAAGAGGCGACCGGGGAAAGCAAGGTCAACGCGATCGGCTATTGCGTCGGCGGCACGCTGCTCGCCATCACGCTTGCCTATCTCGCCGCCAAGAAGCAGAGCCGCGCGCTGTCGGCCACCTTGTTCGCCGCGCAGGTCGATTTCACCTATGCCGGCGATCTCATGGTGTTCGTCGACGAGCAGCAGATCAGGCAGCTTGAGGAGCGGATGAAGGAGCAGGGCTATCTGGACGCCTCGCACATGGCCAACGCCTTCAACATGCTGCGCGCCAACGACCTGATCTGGCCTTACGTCGTCAACAACTACCTGCGCGGCAAGACGCCCTACCCGTTCGACATACTTTATTGGAATTCCGACGCCACCCGCATGCCGGCGGCCAACCATTCCTTCTATCTGCGCAACTGCTATCTCGACAACAAGCTCACCAAGGGCGAGATGGAAATCGCCGGCGTCACGGTCGATCTGCGCAAGGTGACGGTGCCGGTCTATAATCTCGCCACCCGCGAGGACCACATCGCGCCGGCCCGATCGGTGCTGTTCGGCTCGCAGTATTTCGGCGGGCCGGTGAAATACGTGCTCACCGGTTCCGGCCATATCGCCGGCGTGGTCAATCCCCCGTCCAAGCAGAAATACCAATATTGGACCGGCGGTCCCCCGGTCGGCTCCGATCTCGACAAGTGGCTGAAGGGCGCCAAGGAATACCCCGGCTCATGGTGGCCGGACTGGCTCGAGTGGCTCAAAGCGCAGGGCGACGAGACGGTGCCGGCGCGCGAGATCGGCGGCGGCAAGCTCAAGCCCATCGAAGACGCGCCGGGCTCCTACGTGAAGATGAAGAGCTGGGGCTAGCCCGCGCACGCCGCGCCGAATTTGCCTGCCAGGCGCGGCGCGTGGATGAATTGCCTGACCCCGCGCGCATCGAGCGTGTCGAGCGGCGTGTAGATGGCGCGCAGCTTGCCGCTGTCGACCATTGCCAGCGTGCGATTGTCGAGCATCAGCCAGCGTCCGGCGTGGCGCACCGCCACCATGGCATGCATTTCCGGCCGCAGGCGCTGCTTCACGATCACGATACGCAGATCGGCGAGCGCAAAGCCCGCCTCGCGCAGAGCGGCATATTTCAGCACCGCGTATTGCTTGCAGTCGCCGGCACCGGCCGCGAGCGCCGCAAGCGGCGACGTCCAGGCGTCGCGGTGGGCCGGCTCGCGCTCGTCGGCGGCACGGATTGCGAAATTCACCGCGCGGTTGATATGACCGATACGGGCAAGCCCGCTGAAGCCATTGCCCTGGTCCACGAGGGCAATGAATTGCAGCGCGGGGGTGGAGCCGCATTCGCGCGGTGCCACGCGGCAGCGCGCGATCACCGCCCGCTCCGCTTTCATCTCGGTCGTAAGCTTCGCCCACGTCATTGCTAGCGGTCCGGCGGAGACCGCCACGCTGGCAAGCCCGAACGGCTCGCCGCCGTCGGCCAGCGCCGCTTGGCCAGCCAGAAGCAGCAGAGCCGCCGCGGCGCGAGCGATCGGTCTCAACCAGGAGCGGTCATGACGCATGGCCGTTCTTTAAGCTCCCCCGGGCGCGACACGTTGATGTCGGTCAATCGCGCGAACTGCGCGCAGCCGCTTTACCGGCAAAGCGCCCTCTTGACGAGAATATTAGGTATCGCTAATTTAGTAACGACTAATCTTAAGGAGAGGCCCGCCATGGCGATCACCACCGCCCGGCGGCCCAAAACGGGCGCCGGCATCGACGACCTGGAGCGCAAGGCGGCGGAGGCCGCCGGGTTCCTGAAGCTGCTCGCCAATGAGAACCGGCTGCTGATCCTGTGCCGGCTGGCGCAGAGCAAGGAAATGTCGGTCGGCGCGCTGTCGGACGCCGTGGGCTTGAGCCAGTCGGCGCTGTCACAACATCTCGCGCTGTTGCGCGAGCAGGGCCTGGTCGGCACCCGGCGCGACGCGCAGACCGTGTTCTACAGCCTGTTGGACCCCGCCGCGGCCCGCCTGCTCGGCCTGCTGCGCGACATCTATTGCCCTTGATCCCCGAGCCCCTGACACCCAAGGAAACAGACGACCATGAGCAAAGTCGAGACGATCGGCCCGGAGCGCGCCGCCGAACTGATCATGCAAGGCGCCGCGCTGGTCGACATCCGCGAAAGCAACGAATATGCGCGCGAGAACATTCCGGGCGCCCGCCACCACGCGCTGTCGCAGATCGACACCGACCATCCGGCGCGCGAAGGCGACACCGTCCTGATCTATCACTGCAAATCGGGCGCGCGCACCCGCATCAATGCCGGCAGACTGGCCGGGCGCTCGGGCGACTGCGCCGTCTATCTCTTGGGCGGCGGCATCGAGGCTTGGAAACGCGCAGGCCTGGCGACGTCGGCAAGCCCCACCCGCGCAGCGCCCGCTACGGCCGAACCGCAGGGCGGCATGATCGGGCGGCTGTCCGCGCTGTTCCGCTGAAGATCGGCAACAACTCCGTTCGATAACGGGCGGCGCAGCGCCTGCAAAAGGCGCATTACAATGCAGTCGAGAACCTGGTGATCTTCGCGGCGCTGGTGCTTACGCTCAATGCGCAATGCCATTCGACCGAGAGCACCGTACTGGCCTGCGCGGTCTATTTCTGGGCGCGGCTCGTGCATGCGCTGGTCTTCTGGGCCGGCCTCCCGGTGCTGCGCACGCTAGCCTTCGCGGTCGGCTTCCTGGCGCAGGTAGCGCTGGTTCTGGCGGTGTTTGGGAAGCTGTAATTCTATTTCTGTCATTCCGGGGCGCGAGCGAAGCGAGCGAACTCGGAATCCAGGGCCAGACCGTTAGGCTCGAATATGGAGCTCTGGATTCCGGGCCCGGCGCTTCGCGCCGTCCCGGAATGACGGAATCAATGCGGCGCCGCCCGCTCGACGACCGCACGCAGATCGAGCCCGCGCGGCAGCAGTCCAAAGGCCGCGCTGTCGCCCTCAAGCCGCGAAGCGCAGAAAGCGTCCGCCACCGCGGGCGGGGCGTGCTTGATCAGCAGCGCGGCCTGTAAACCCAGCACCAGCTCGCGGGTGAGCGCGCGGGCTTGGGCTTCGTCGTTGCGCTCGGCCGCCTGCAGCCGCTGCCGCAGACGGTCGGCAAAGGCGCTTAGCCGCCTGTCGCCGGCGTCGAGCTCTTTACGCAGCATCTCGGCCGCGCCCGGCGTGCGCCCGATCGCGCGCAGCACGTCGAGGCACATCACGTTGCCGGAGCCTTCCCAGATCGAGTTGACCGGCGCCTCGCGGTAGAGCCGCGGCATGATGCTCTCTTCGATGTAGCCGGAGCCGCCCAGCACCTCCATCGCCTCGTAAGTCACGTAAGGTGTGCGCTTGCAGATCCAGAACTTGGCCGCCGGCGTCACCACCCGCCGGTAGACGAGCGAGGCCTCGTCGTCCTCGTCATAGGCGCGCGCGAGCCTGAACGTGAGGGCGCCTGCCGCTTCTGACTCGAGCGCCAGATCCGCCAGCACGTTCTGCATCAGCGGCTGATCGATCAGCTTCTTCTGGAACACGGTGCGGTGGCGCGCATGGTGCGTGGCTTGCGCCAGCGCCTGCCGCATCAGGCCGGAGGAGCCGATGGCGCAGTCGAGCCGCGTGTAATTACCCATCTCGATGATGGTCGGGATGCCGCGCCCCTCCTCCCCCACCAATTCGGCATAGGCGCCGTCGAACTCGACTTCGCTCGAGGCATTCGACTTGTTGCCGAGCTTGTCCTTCAGCCGCAGGATGTGCACAGCATTGCGCTCGCCGTCCGGCGTCCAGCGCGGCATGAAGAAGCAGCTCAGGCCCTTCGGGCTTTGCGCCAGAATGAGGAAGGCGTCGCACATCGGCGCCGACATGAACCATTTGGCGCCGTAGAGGCGGAAGCTGCCGTCCCCGGCGGGCTCGGCGCGCGTCGAATTGGTGCGCAGGTCGGTGCCGCCCTGGTTCTCGGTCATGCCCATGCCCAGGAGCGCCGATTTCTTCTCGCGCGCCGGCACGAAGCGTTGGTCGTACCCGCGTGCGCAAATGCGCGGCAGCCATTCCTTGGCGATGGCGGGCGCGTGGCGCAGCGTCGGCACCGAGCCGTAGGTCATGGCGATCGGGCAATAGACGCCGCTCTCCACCTGTTCCAGCATGTAGGTGCCGGCGGCGCGGGCGACATGCGCGCCCGGTTTCGGTTCCGCCCAGGGGCTGGAATGCAGGCCGGCTTCGAGCGCGATCGCCATCAGCTCGTGCCAGGCGGGATGGAATTCCACCTCGTCGATGCGGTGACCGTAACGGTCGAGCGTGCGTAAAACAGGCGGGTAGCGGTTGGCGTCGAAGCCGGCCTTGACCGTCTCCGGCTTGCCGAACGTGGCGCCGAGCGCGGAAAGCTCTTTCTCCGCCCAGCCGGCGCCCTCGCGCCTGACCGCCTCGCGCAAGACGGTGTCGCTGGCGAACAGGTTATAGGGCTCGAGCGGCGGCGGCTGGTTGCTGGTGTCGAACATGCTTTGCTCCAGCCCAAGCCTAGCGCGCCACGCGATTCACGGAAACAGCGCCACCTGCTCCAGCCCCATGGTTTCCGGCCAGCCCATGACCAGATTCATGTTCTGGATCGCCTGGCCGGAGGCGCCTTTGACCAGATTGTCGAGCGCCGCAATGATGATCGCCCGCCCCGGCACGCGGTCGTTCGCCACCCCGATAAAGGTCATATTGGAGCCGCGCACATGGCGCGTCTGCGGCGTCTCGCCGAACGGCAGCACGTGCACGAAGGGTTCCTTCATGTAGGCCTTTAAAAGTATCGCATGAAGGTCTTGCGGGCCGCGCCCGCGCCGCCCGCGCACATAGATGGTCGAAAGAATCCCCCGGTTCATCGGCACCAGATGCGGCGTGAAGGTCACTACCACCTCGCGCCCGGCGGCCAGCGAAAACTCCTGGTCGAGCTCGGCCATGTGCCGGTGATGCCCGACGCCATAGGCGTTGAAGCCCTCCGAGACTTCCGAGAACAGCATGGCCTCCTTAGCCGCCCTGCCCGCCCCGGTCATGCCGGACTTGGCATCGATCACGATCTCGTCGAGGTCGATCGCCTTGCTCTTGATCAGCGGGACGAGCGGCAGTTGCGCGCAGGTGGTGTAGCAGCCGGGATTGGCGACCAGCCGCGCGTGTCTGATCTCGCGCCGGTGCACCTCGGTCAGGCCATAGACCGCTTCGGTCTGCAGGTCGGGCGCTTGATGCTCATGGCCGTACCATTTCGCGTAGGCCGCGGTATCCGCCAGCCGGAAATCGGCCGACAGGTCGACGACCTTGGTCGCCGGCGCCTTGGCCAGAAGCTCCTTGATCACCTTCTGCGTGGTGGCATGCGGCAGCGCGCAAAAGGCGACGTCGAGCGCGAGCCCCGCCCAGTCGAGCCCTTCGATTGCCGTGAGCATCGGCAGATTGAACGGCGAGAACTGCGGAAAGACGCTGCGCATCTCCTGCCCCGCCCGCCGGTCGGCGGTGAGTAGTGCAAGCTCGCTGCGCGGATGGCGCAGCAGCATGCGTACCAGCTCGGAGCCGGTATAGCCGGAGGCGCCAAGAACGCCGATTTTCGCTTTTGTCGCCATGGCTCGATCCCTCAATCCAGTGTCTTAAAGAACGCCCGGAGCGTGGCCAACGGCGCGGTTGTCTGGAAGAAGGTGCCGCGGCCTCAAATCCGGCGGCACGGAGACGACGATATTACGCGCGCGCCCGTGCCCTGGGAGCACGGCGGCGGAGGCGCAAGCGGGTCAATAGCCTCGTCATGGCGCGCGATATAGGCCGCGCCGCCTTGAGGGTCAAGCGAGGGCCGAAACGACGAAGGCCGCCGTCGCCGGCGGCCTTCGAGCATCGCGGGCGCCGGAAACGGACTTAGCCGTTCGGGTCCCAGGCCACCGGCACCATTTCGAAGCCGTTGGCGGTCTTTTCGACATGCCCGACGCACGGATAGGGGAAGTGATAGCCGGACACGATCATCTTTTCCGACGCCGCCATGTCGTAGAACTTCTTGCGGGTCTGGATGGTCAGGTTCGGATCGTTGTCGAAGATCGCCTGCCAGGTCGGATGCTTGATGAACAGCGACGGCACGTTGGACACGTCCGACTGCACCAGCATCTTCTTCGCGCCCGAAGACAGCGCAAACGACATGTGTCCCGGCGTATGGCCGGGCGTGAAGATCGAGGTGATGCCGGGCGCCACCTCCTTGTTGGCGTCGTAATGCGTCACCTTCAGCCCGGCCATCATCTTCTTGACGTTCGGGAACTGGGCCTTGTTGAAGCCGTTGGCCTTGCCGGCATTGGCATCGTCGCCCCAGAACTTGGCTTCCACCGCCGGCACCTTGATCTCGGCATTCGGGAAAGCCGGGCTGCCGTCGGCATTCTTCAAGCCGCCGATATGGTCGCCGTGGAAGTGCGAAATGATCACGATATCGATCTGCTTGGGATCGATGCCGGCGGCGGCCATGTTGAGGCGCGCCTGACCGACCGCACCCTTGCTCGCCGCATGGGCGCCGAGCCCGTTGCCGGTGTCGATGGCGACCAGCTTGGAGCCAGTATTGATGATCATCGGGCTGAACGGAATGGTCACCTTGCCGTCCGGCATATAGGCGGCGGCCGCCGCCTTGATCGCCTCGTCCTTGCTCACATTGACCACGAATTTGTCGGGCATCGGGAAGGTGCGGGCGCCGTCCATCAGCTGGATGATCTCGAAATCGCCCAGTCTGTAGCGATAGACGCCGGTGCTTTTGGCCGCGGGCGCAGCGGCTTGCGCGGCGCCGCCGGTGAGCGGCGCGAGCGCGCTCGCCGCGGTCGCGGCGGCAGCGGTCGCAAAAAGTTTTCGGCGTGTGAAATTCGTCATGGTGTCTCCCCCTTGGCGTTTCTACGCGGCGTCTACGCACGACCACGCCCGCAAAGAACCCCGCGGGCGCAATTCTATTCCGAAATCGCGCGGGGGCAGCAACCCGGATAGGCGATGCCATAAACGTGGAATAAAGTGGGCAGTCTAAAGCGACGGTCGCAGCGGCTCGGGGCCTGCTCGGCCAGAGAAACATACTGGGAGGATGAACGATGTTGCGGACAATGCTGCGCGCCATAGGGGCGTTCGTGCTGGCGGCAACGCTGGCGAGCCCAGCGCTCGCTGCTGGCAAGACCCAGCTGCACTGGTACGGCCAGGCGGCCTGGAAAATCACCACGCCGTCGGGCGGCGTGATCCTGGTCGACCCGTGGCTGACGGTACCGACCAATCCCGACAAGAACTCGATCGCCGAGCTCGGGCGCGTCGACTACATCCTGATCACGCACGGCCATCGCGACCATGTCGGCGACGCGGTCGAGATCGCCAAGAAGACCGGCGCCAAGCTGCTCGCGCCCTACGCGCTGGCGATGAACATGGTTTCGTCGATCGGCTTTCCCAAGGATCAGGTCATGACCGGCGGCAATGTCGGCGGCACCATCGACCTGCCCAAGGCCGGCGCCAAGGTCATGATCGTCAACGCGGTCCATGGCTCGGAGCTGACGGCGCCGCAATATAAGGCCAAGCCCGGCGAGCCCGCCGCGCTCACCAGCGGCAATCCGGTCGGCTACGTGATCATGGTCAAGGACGGCCCGACGATCTACCACACCGGCGATACCGCCGTGACCGAGGATATGAAGCTGATTCCGACGTTCCACCACATCGACGTGATGCTCGCCTGCATCGGCGGTTACTTCACGATGGACCCGCAGGGCGCGGCACTCGCGGTGCAGTTCGTAAAGCCGGATCACGTCATCCCGATGCACTTCGGCACGTTCGGGCTGCTCGCCGGCACGCCGGCCGAGTTCAAGGCGGCACTTGCCAAGCGCAAGCTCGCCGACAAGCTGATCGTCATGAAGCCGGGCGGCGACCACAGCTTCTGAGCGCCATCGGCGCGAAACGACATCCGCCGGGACGGCAAACGCCCCGGCGGATTTTTCATCTCACGGCCACAGCCAATTGATGCCCCACGAGATCACGTCGCCGATGGTGAGCAGCACCGCCGCCCATACGAAGGCCGAAGAGAAATTGGCGAACTGGAAGCGCCAATAGGGCATTTCGAAAATCCCGGCGACCAGCGGCACTGAGGCGCGCAAGCGGCCCGAAGAAGCGCCCGATGAAGATGCCGGGAATGCCCCATTCCTTCACGAAGGCTTCCCCGCGCGGAATGAGATTGGGATGGCGGTTCAGCGGCCACATGTGCGCGACCGAATATTCGAGCTTGAGCCCGACCCAATAGGACAGCCAGTCGCCGGTGGCCGCCCCGAGCGAGCCCGCAATCCACACCGGCCAGAAGTCGAGGCCGCCCGATTTGATCATCGCACCCAGCGCCACCAGCGCGCCCCAGGCAGGCACCAGGAGCGAGATGAAGGCGAGGGACTCCGCAAAAGCCAGCACGAACACGACGGGCGCCGCCCATGCCGCGTGGTCGTGCACGAACTGGGTGACCAATTGGATGTAGTGATGCATGAAATAGCGCTGGGCCGGCCCCCCGGGGACGCAATTTCTAGCGCAGCCGTGCGGCTCCCGCTAGTGCGCCGCTTTTGCCACACCCTGCCCCGTCAATTCGTCCGCCGCAACTAATCCGGTAGGTCGGGTTCGTGCGTGGGAAACATATGCTCCACCACCACCAAGATGACGATCAGCAGCGGCACCGCCAGGAAGGCGCCGATCGGCCCCCACAGCCAGGCCCAGAACACCAGCGACAGGAACACCGTCAACGGGTTGAGCGTGAAGCGATGGCCGACAATCGAGGGCGTGATGAACTGACCCTCGATCAGGCCCATGCCGAGATACAGGAGCGGCGCCAAGATCGCATGGGTGAGCGAGGCAAACGACACCAGCCCGACCAGGAACATGCCGAGTTCCATAATGCCGGCGCCGATATAGGGAATGAAATTCAACACGAAGCCGAGCACGCCCCACGCCACCGGGTCGGGCAATCCGACCAGCGCGGCGATGATGCCGGCGCCTATCCCGACGCCGGCATTGATGACGCCGACCACGCTGAGATACCCGGTCAGATTGCGCTCGATGTCGTTGATGATCTTGAGCGTGCGCAGGCGCGCCTCGTGCCGGCGGAAGAAGCCGACCAGCACGTGGCGCAGGCGGCGCCGTCCGAGCAGCATGAAGAACAGGGCGACGAAGAAGATCAGCAATTCGCCGGCGGCGGGCGTCACCACCGATACCGCGCTTTGGGCGATCGCCACGAGATCGACGTTCAGCCCCTTGCCGGCCTCCGCCGGCAGCAGCGCGTCGCGCATGTCGCGTAATGCCGCGAGCGGACGTTCGAACAATTGCAGCTTGTCCTGGATGCTGCGGCCGATGTCGGGCGCCCTATGGATCCAGTCCACCACCGGCGCCGAAACGAGCGTGACCACCGCATAGAACGCCGCCAGCACCGCGAGCCACAGCACGATGGCCGTCGCCAGCGGCGGCACCCGGAATTCGTCGGCCCGCTCCGACAGCGGGCTGAGCATCATGGTCACCACGAAGGCGGCAGCGGTCGGCAGCGCGATCGGGCGTGCGAGATTGAGCGCGGCGAAGAACAGGATGATGAAAATGCCGACGGTGGCGACTTGCGCGGCGCCGCGCCAGGCGCCCGGCGGCACGATCGCGACCGGCTCGGTGCCGGAGTCCGGCGCACGCGGGCGCCTGCGGCGCGCCGGTCGGCCGTCGCCGGATTTTGCGTGCTTTTCCCCCGCCTTCGGTACCTGGGCGTCCATGGGCCGGATAACGGTCCACGCCCCCAAATGGTTGCCATTGGGCGGCGAACGGCGCGGGTTTTTGGCGGAATTTTGAAAGAAAAAGCCTATTTCCCGTCGGTCACGACCCGGCCACGGTTCGTGCCATAGTGACTGGCGGGCGAATCGCCCCGTCCCTATCTAAATTCATCCCATGGCCAAACCCGCGACCAAAACCGCGCGCAAGACCGCGACCAAGAAGAAATCGCCGCTGCAGCACGACCTGTTCGAGGCGAGCGCCGCGCCGGCGACAGCGCGCGCCCGCAAGCAAGCGGCCGCGCGCCAGCCCCCTGCCCGCAAGCCGGCCAAATCGCCGGCACGCGGCAAAGCTGCACGGGCCAAGACGGCGCGCAGCGGTGGCGGCGACAGCAGCTATACCGCCAAGCATATCGAGGTGCTGGAGGGGCTGGAGCCGGTACGCCGGCGGCCGGGCATGTATATCGGCGGCACCGACGAGAAGGCGCTGCATCACCTGTTCGCGGAAGTGATCGACAATGCCATGGACGAGGCGCTGGCCGGCCACGCCGACTGGATCGAAGTCGACATGGAGGCGAACGGCTTCGTCACCGTGACCGACAACGGCCGCGGCATTCCGGTCGACCCGCACCCCAAGTTCAAATCGAAGTCGGCGCTGGAAGTGATCATGTGCACGCTGCACGCCGGCGGCAAGTTCGACTCCAAGGTTTACGAGACCTCCGGCGGCCTGCACGGCGTCGGCGTTTCGGTCGCCAACGCGCTTTCCGATCGCATGGAGGTCGAGGTCGCGCGCGAGCAGACGCTCTACCGCATGGCTTTCGAGCGCGGCAAGCCGAAGGGCAAGCTCGAAAAAGTCGGCCGCGCGCCCAACCGGCGCGGCACCAAGGTGCGCTTTCATCCCGACCCGCAGATTTTCGGGCCGAAGGCGGCATTCAAGCCCGAGCGCGTCTTCAAGATGACCCGCTCGAAGGCCTATCTGTTCGGCGGCGTCGAAATCCGCTGGCACTGCGACAAGGCGCTGCTCAAGGGCGTCGAGGACGTGCCCGAGAAGGCCACCTTCCATTTCGAGCATGGCCTGAAGGACTATCTCGCCGAACAGCTCGCCGGCGCCAATCTGGTGCATCCCGACATTTTCACCGGCTCCGCCGGCAAGGTGGGCACGCACGGCGCGGTGCAATGGGCGGTCGCTTGGACCGTCGACACCGACGGCTTCCTCAACTCCTACTGCAACACCATCCCCACGCCCGACGGCGGCACGCACGAGTTAGGTCTGCGCAGCGCGCTGCTGCGGGGCTTAAAGGATCACGCCGCCCGCGTCGGTCAGGAAAAGCGCGCCGGGCCGGTGACGAGCGAAGACGTGATGGCGGGCGCCGGCTGCATGCTGTCGGTATTCGTGCGCGAGCCGGAATTTCAAGGCCAGACCAAGGACCGGCTGGCGACGGCGGAAGCCCAGCGCATCGTCGAGCAGGCGATGCGCGATCCCTTCGATCACTGGCTCGCCGGCAATCCGACGCAGGCCAACAAGCTGCTGGACTTCGTGGTCGAGCGCGCGGAAGAGCGCATCCGCCGCCGCCAGGAAAAGGACATCGCGCGCAAGAGCGCGGTGCGCAAACTGCGGCTGCCCGGCAAGCTCGCCGACTGCACCAATTCGGCCGCGCAAGGCTCGGAGATTTTCATCGTCGAAGGCGACAGCGCCGGCGGCTCCGCCAAGCAGGCGCGCGACCGCCGCTCGCAGGCGATCCTGCCGCTGCGCGGCAAGATTTTGAACGTCGCTTCCGCCGGCAAGGACAAGCTGGCGCAGAACGCCCAGCTTGCCGATCTGATCCAGGCGCTCGGCGTCGGCACCGGTGCGCATTTCCACGAGAAGGACTTGCGCTACGAGAAGGTCGTCATCATGACCGACGCCGACGTCGACGGCGCGCATATTGCTTCGCTCCTGATCACCTTCTTCTTCCGCCAGATGCCCAAGCTGATCGAGGCCGGCCACCTCTATCTCGCGGTGCCGCCGCTCTATCGCTTGAGCCACGGCGGCAAGATCGTCTATGCGCGCAACGACAAGCACAAAGAGGCGCTGTTGAAGAAGGAGTTTCACGCCAACGCCAAGGTCGAGGTCTCGCGCTTCAAGGGCCTGGGCGAGATGATGCCGGCGCAGCTCAAAGAAACCACCATGGACCCGTCAAAGCGCACGCTGTTGCGCGTGATCCTGGTGGAGAAGGAGAAGAAGCCGACCGCCAAGGCGGTCGAGCAGCTCATGGGCACGAAGGCGGAAACGCGCTTTGCGTTTATCCAGGAGCACGCGGAGTTTGCCGACGAGGAGCTGCTGGACGTCTGAGACTTGCGGCGCCCCTACTTACACTTCCGCAACAGCGGCGTCGCAATGCCGAATTTCACCGCCACGCCGTCCTGCACCCGCACCGGGCCACCCTGCGGCTGGTTGAACAGCGTACGCAGCGTGCCGTCTTTCACCGCCCACACCAGCTTCTGCCGCTGCTCGCCCTCGCGCCCCGGCTGGAAGATCACATGCAGCGCGAGCCGCGTGGCCGACAGCTTGCGCGCCTCCAAGACGCTGTAGCGGTTGACCACATTGTGCGGCCCGAGATCGTGATCCTCCAGGATCACGCCCGGCGCCGGCTGGCTGATCGTTATCTTCGGGTTGCCCGGTGAGGCATCGGCCGCGCAGTCGCCGGCCCAGGTGCCGAACAGGCCGAACTGCTGGAACAACACCTCGGGCGGCGGGCCTTCGGTCGCCGCGCCCGTCGCGGCCCAGGCGGCAGCAACCAAAACTCCGAGAACCGCCGCACGCCGCATGACCGAACGCTCCTTGACGCAACACCCGACCCGCAAACCTTAAGCAGCGTCCTCCGCCCCGGCAATCCGTAGAAGTGCTGATGTGCTAGGCTGTCTCATCCGCGCAACAACCCGCACCGCATGACCTCCCTTCCCACCGCCAAAGCCGCCGCGCGCCCCGACCTGTTCGGCCATCCGCGCGGGCTCTCCTTCCTGTTCGCCACCGAGATGTGGGAGCGCTTCTCCTATTACGGCATGCGCTCGCTTTTGGTGCTCTACATGGTGCGGCACCTGCTGCTGCCGGCGCAGGCGGGAAATGTGGCGGGGCTCGCCTCCCTCAGAGCGGCGCTCGAAGCCGTGTTCGGCCCGCTGGCCGTGCAGCCGCTCGCCTCGCAGATCTACGGCTTCTACACCGGCCTCGTTTACCTCACGCCGATCTTCGGCGGCCTGCTCGCCGACCGCCTCCTCGGCCAGCGCCGCACCGTCATCCTGGGCGCCGCGCTCATGGCCGCCGGCCATTTCATGATGGCCTTCGAGCACTTCTTCCTGTTCGCGCTGCTGCTGCTGATTCTCGGCAGCGGCTGTTTCAAGCCGAATATCTCCACGCAGGTCGGCTCGCTTTACGCTGAAGGCGACCGCCGGCGCGACCGCGCCTTCTCGATCTTCTATGTCGGCATCAATCTCGGCGCGTTCTTCTCGCCGCTCGTGTGCGGCACGCTCGGCGAGGAGGTTGGCTGGCATTACGGGTTCGCCGCCGCCGGCGTCGGCATGACGGTCGGGCTTCTCGTCTATCTCGCCGCGACCCCGACGCTGCCGCAGGACGCCTTCGCCGCACGCGCCACGGCCGCCGCCCCGCTCACGCGCGCCGACCGGCAGGCCATCGGCGCCATCCTCGCGCTCATCATCCCGACAAGCCTGTTCTGGGCGACCTACGAGCAGCAGGGCAACACCATCGTGCTATGGGCAAGCCGCTACACCGACCGCCACCTGTTCGGCGCCTTCGACATCCCGGTCACCTGGTTCCAGGCTTTCAACCCGTTCATGATCTTCGCCTTCACGCCTTTCGTCGTCGCGCTCTGGCGCTGGCAGGGACGGCACGAACCTTCGACCGTCATGAAGATGGCGATCGGGCTGTTCCTCAACGCCGCTTCCTGGCTGATCATGCTGGCGGCGGCGCATGCCGCGGGCTCAGGACAAGAACACGCACAAGCAAGCTGGTTGTGGCTGCTCGCCTTCTTCGTGGTGATCACGGTCGGCGAACTCTACCTCTCCCCGACCAGCCTCTCGATGGTGACCAAGGTCGCGCCGGCTTCCCTGTTGTCGATGATGATGGGCGTCTGGCTCGCCGCCAACTTCATCGCCAATCTGCTGGCCGGCTATCTCGGCACCTACTGGTCGAGCATGAGCAAGGACGGCTTCTTCCTGCTGCTGGCGCTGATTTCGGCGGGTGCGGGGCTGGTCATCGTGGCGCTGCACCGGCCGCTACGTGGCGTGTTGAAGGATTGAGGACGCCATGACTAACCGTTCGTCCCCGCGCAAACGGGGACCCAGTACTGGATTCCCGCTCGCGCGGGAATGAACGGAATGCGTGGCAGCGTAGCGCCTTACCCCAACGGCAGCCCGACATATTGCTCCGCCAGCGAGCGCGCGGCCACTTCCGAGCTGGTGATGTAATCGAGATCGGAGAGCTGCCGCCGACGGTCGAACGCCGACTCGTTGGGAAAGCGGTGCAGGAGCTGCGTCATCCACCAGGAAAAGCGCTGCGCGTACCACACCCGCCGCTGGGCAAGCGCGGAATAGCCCTCCAGCAGATCGTCGCGCTTGTCCTTGTAGAAAGCGGTGAGCGCGCGTGACAGATAGACAACGTCGGCGAAGGCGAGATTCATGCCCTTGGCGCCGGTCGGCGGCACGATATGGGCGCTGTCGCCGGCCAGGAACAGCCGGCCGTATTGCATCGGCTCCACTACGAAGCTGCGCATCGGCGTGATGCTCTTCTGCAGCATCTTGCCCTCTTTCAGCGTGCGCGAGCCGCCCAAGCGTTTGTGCAACTCGTCCCAGATGCGGCTGTCCGGCCAGTGCTCGATTTCCTCGTCGTGGTCGCATTGCAGATAGAGCCGCGCCAGTGTGGGCGAGCGCATGGTGTAGAGCGCAAAGCCGCGATCGGTATAGGAATAGATCAGCTCGTGATCGGGCGGCTCCGACTCCGACAGGATGCCGAGCCAGCCGAACGGATAGTCGCGCTCGAACACCGAGAGTACGCCGTCGGGAATGCTCGGCCGGCAGATGCCGTGGAAGCCGTCGCAGCCGCCGATGAAATCGCATTCGATCTCCTGCGGCTTGCCTGCGTGCGTGAAGCGGATCTTCGGGCGATCGGTCTTGACGTCGTGCACGCTGACGCCGTCCACCTCGAACAGCAATTCGCCGCCGTCGGTGCGCCGCTGCGCCACCAGATCCTTCACCACTTCCTGCTGGCCGTAGATGGTGATGTGCTTGTTCACCAGCTTCTTGAAGTCGAGCCGGTGGAGGTCGCCGTTGATGCCGATATTGTTGCCCCAGTGCACGAGGCCCTCGCGCTGCATGCGCGCGCCGACGCCGACCTCCACCATGAGATCGGTCGCCCAATGCTCCATCAGCCCGGCACGAATGCGGTTATAGATGTATTCTTCGCTGCGGTTCTCGATCACGATCGAATCGATGCCCGCAAGGCGCAACAACCGCGCCAGCATCAGGCCGGCTGGCCCGGCGCCGATAATGCCGACCTGCGTGCGCATGGCGTTTCTCCCGGCTGTATTTCACGTCAACGCGCGGGCTCTATAGGCGTTCGTCGGCCCCCGCGCAAAGGGACGAAGCCCGGAATGGCTGGCACTATAGTCCTGCGCGCGTGGTCATATTGAATTCTGGTCACGCATGGTCCGCGTCATTCCGGGGCGTGCGCGAAGCGCACGAGCCCGGAATCCAGGGTTCAAGACACAGCCTTGCTTTGTGCCCCTGGATTCCGGGTCCCGCCCTTCGGGCGGTCCCGGAATGACGGAGCGATTGTCAATCAGGCCACCCCGGCCGGCGGCCAGCCGTAGCGCGGCGTTTGCGCCTTGTAGGCGCGATAAGCGTCGCCGAATTTGGCTTCGAGATAACGTTCCTCGCGCCGGACCACGCCGAAATGGATGACCAGCGCAAAGACGATCGTCATGACCAGCGTCCAGTCCGACGCGAAACCGATCGAGAAGCCGGCGAGCAGCATGGTGGCGCCGACATACATCGGGTTGCGCAGGTAGCGAAAGATACCGCCGGTCACCAGCGCGGTCGACGGCTTCCACGGCTTGACCTCGGTGCCGGCAGCGTGAAAGCGGCGCTCGGCGGCGAGCGCCAGCGCCGCCCCGCCGCCCATCAGCACGACGCAGGCGATGACGCGCAACGGCACCGACAGCAGCGCCCACAGCACATAGGCCGGCAGCAGCCGGTCGAGCAGCAGCCCGAGCGCGACGGCGATCGCGCCGATGAGCGGCGGCGGCGCGATCACGCCGGCGGTGTCGCGGGGGTCACCCATGGCGGCGCCCAATGCTTGCTCTCATTGCGTGACGCATACTCCGCTCATTCCCGCGCAAGCGGGAATCCAGGACCAATTCGATAAGCCGCACGACTTCTCTCCCGGCGCGCAAGCACTATCTGGCCTTCGCTCGCGACCGCAACTCGATCACAAGTCGAGATGCCGCGGCGCCGAGCGCTTCGCGAGGGTGCGCCGTACAGAAATTAGTAATCCGATCCATAAGCTCATTAAAACTAATGCCAACCAGGAAATCGGGCAACGTGCCTTCGCCGTTTATGCCGGATAAGTAGCCCGAAACCCACTGGGCCATGAGTCCGTGCCGAGGGCTCCTTGTATGCAGCGCCCGCGTCCACTCCCCGCAGGAAGCAAAACCCTCTCCGATTATAGGTTTGTTCTGGGCCGACGATTGGGCGCCCGAACCGGTCAATATCGCCGCGGCGAGCACTACGACATGGATGTTCATTGTCAGGGCGTGAGCCATCTTAGTCAGTCAGCCACTCGATGAGCGCCGCGTTCACCGCTTCGGGTCGCTCGACCGTCGCAAGGTGGCCGCAGTCCGGCACGATCACCAGCTTTGCGCCCGCAATGCCGTCGGTCATTTCCTGCGCGAGATCGGGCGGCGTCAATTCGTCGGCGTCGCCCACCAGCACCAGCGTCGGGCATTCGATCGCGGCGAGATGGGGCCGCGAATCCGGCCGCGAGATGATCGCCTTCTCCTGCCGCGCGAAGGCCTCCGGCCCGGTCTCGGCCGCCATGGCGTCGACGATATCGCGCAGCGCCTTCTCGCCGCGGCGGTCCTTGTGCACGAAGCGCGGGTAGAGCGTGTCCACCACGTCCTTCAGGCGCCCCTCCTCCGCCATGGTGATGAAGGCATAGCGCGCCGCCGTCTGCTCCGGCGTGTCCTTGCGCGCCTGCGTGTCGAGCAGCGCGAGCTTTTCGACGCGCCCGGCCGCCTGCCGCATGATCTCGAAGGCGATGTAGCCGCCATAGGAAAGCCCAACGAGCGCGAAGCGCGGCGGCGCCGTCTCCAGAATACGCGCGGCAACCGCCTTGATGTCGTCGTCGCGACGGTGGTCGGCGACCGTCACCGGCCCGTAAGGCCACAGCGCCGTCGTCTGGGGAGCATAGAGCCTGGCACTGCACAGCAGGCCGGGAACCAGCAGGAGCGGGAGCGGTTGTGCCATTTCATCCTCAAATATGCCGAAAGATTAAGCATTTATAGGGCTTCCGGCGCCGCGAAGCATTGACTTTGGCGGGCCAAGTCCCCATCTTCCGGCCAACCGGTTCGAACGAAGATTCGGCCATCCCCCGCGCAACGCAACTGGTTTTGTTCATTCGGCGCGGACCCGGATGCGCCCCTGCATTGAGGCTCTATGTCCTTTTCCCATCTCGGCCTGTCCGACAAGGTTCTCGGCGCCATCGAGGCTGCCGGCTACAAGACGCCCACTCCGATCCAAGAACAAGCCATCCCCCACGTGCTGCAGCGGCGCGACGTGCTCGGCATCGCGCAGACCGGCACCGGCAAGACCGCCGCCTTCGTGCTGCCGATGCTGACCATGCTCGAAAAGGGCCGCGCGCGCGCGCGCATGCCGCGCACGCTCATCCTCGAGCCGACGCGTGAATTGGCCGCCCAAGTCGCCGACCATTTCGAGAAATACGGCAAGAATCACAAGCTCAACGTCGCGCTGATTATCGGCGGTGTTTCTTTCGACGACCAGAACGCAAAGCTTTTGCGCGGTGTCGATGTGTTGATCGCCACGCCCGGCCGGCTGCTCGATCATTCCGAGCGCGGCAAGCTGCTGCTTTCCGGCTGCGAGTTGCTCATCATCGACGAAGCCGATCGCATGCTGGATATGGGCTTCATCCCGGACATCGAACGCATCGGCAAGCTGGTGCCGTTCACGCGCCAGACGCTGTTCTTCACCGCAACCATGCCGCCGGAAATCCAGCGCATCGCCGACAACTTCCTGCACAATCCGGTGCGCGTGGAAGTCTCCCGGCCGGCCACCGCCGCCGTCACCATCGTCCAGCAGCTGGTGCGCACCGGGCGCGATCCGGCCGAAAAACGCGAGACCCTCCGCCGGCTGATCCGCTCGGCGGAAGGGTTCAAGAACGCCATCATCTTCTGCAACCGCAAGCGCGAGGTGGCGCAGTTGCACCGCTCGCTGCTGCGGCACAAATTCAACGCCGCCGCCTTGCATGGCGACATGGACCAGTCGGCGCGCACCGCAGCGCTCGAATCGTTCCGCAAGGGCGAGGTCGCGCTACTGGTTGCCTCCGACGTCGCCGCCCGCGGCCTCGATATCCCGGCCGTCAGCCACATCTTCAATTTCGACGTGCCGCATCACGCCGACGATTACGTCCACCGCATCGGCCGTACCGGCCGCGCCGGCCTCAAGGGCACCGCCATCACCATCGTCGCCCCGATCGACGGCAAGGCGGTCGCGGCCATCGAAAAGCTGATCGGCCAGTCGATCCCCTGGATGGACGGCCAGCCGGCTGCGCCGCAGGCCGAGCCGCGCGCCGGCGAAGGCGAGCGCCATGACCGACATGACCGCCATGGTCGCCAACGTGGCCGCTCCGGCCGCCAGCGCACCGCCCCTAAGCCGGTGCGCGCCGGCGACCAGCCGCGGCCGCGCCCACAACCGCCACAACCCGAGGAGCCGGCCGAAGTCAGCCATTTGCCGGCTTTTCTGCTGCGTCCGGTGCCGGTCAAGGCCTAATTTTGGCGCTTCGGGCGCGTTTCCACACTAAAAAGTTGTGGACAGCGCAACCCGGTTTACCGGCCATTCATCTCCCTCGAATACCGTCCGCGTCCTGAGCGAGCGCTGCCAGAACGGCGGCGCACGAGGGGAGTTACTGGGCGATGGCGCAGCCCGCCGACGAACACGACCGCACCATGGCCTTCGCCAACATCGCGCTTGGCCAGATCAAGGCGCTGCGCGAGCCGGCGACGCCGCGCAATTACGAGATCTGGTACGCCTACGCGACCGGTTATCAGCCCTCCCTCAACCAGAAGATCAACGACACGCTCAAAGAACACGGCACATTGAGCGAGGACGACCTCGAGCAGATCTACAACACCTATCTTTCGCCGGTGCGCCTGTCCGAGCGCATCGACAATGTCGGCAGCCATTTGAAGGGCGAGATCGACCAGGTGATGGCGATGATCGACGCCGCCGCCGGCTCCGCCACCAGCTACACCGAGAGCCTGGCCGACATGTCGGAAAAGCTCGGCCAGTCCAAGGACCGCGAAGGCCTGCGCGCCATCGTCGAGAGCCTGGTGCACACCGCCAAGGAAATGGAGGTCTCCAACCAGCGGCTGGAGGCGCGGCTCAACGCCTCCAAGCAGGAGATCAACGAGCTGCAGGAAAACCTCGAGACGGTGCGCACCGAGAGCCTGACCGATCCGCTCACCCAGCTCGCCAACCGCAAATCCTTCGACACCGCGCTCGAGGAGGCGATCGCCGAGGCGCGCGCCAAGAACGAGCCGCTATCGCTGATGATGACCGACATCGACCATTTCAAGAAGTTCAACGACTCATTCGGCCATCTGACCGGCGACCAGGTGCTGAAGCTGGTGGCCACCTCGGTCAAGCACAACGTCAAGGGCCAGGACACCGCCGCCCGCTACGGCGGCGAGGAGTTCGCCATCATCCTGCCCAACACGGTGCTGCGCTCCGCGCTCACGGTCGCCGATCACATTCGCCGCGCGGTGATGAACAAAGACCTGATGAAGCGCTCGACCGGTGAGCACCTCGGCCGCGTCACCATCTCGGTCGGCGTCGCCACGCTGCAGAAGAACGACAGCCTGCAGGCGCTGATCGAGCGCAGCGACAAATGCCTCTACGCCGCCAAGCGGCACGGCCGCAATCGCGTGATGTGCGAGACCGACCCGGAGGTCAACGCGAGCGGCGCCACCGCGCAGGTGGCCTGACCCTCACCGTCTTTTTTTTGCGCGTTTTCTTGGCGCGCGCCGGCCTTTTCCCGGCGGCGGGCTTGCCGCGCTTTGAACGGTGCGCCGCCGCAACGGCGGCCCTCGTCCATTCGGACAACTCTTCAGGCTCGTCGTAAAGCCGCTCCGGCAGCCGCCAGAACGAATTGACCGTCACGACCTTGCCCGAGCGCGTCTGGGTATAGGAAAACGGTGCCGAGCCCTCCGCGGCAAAGCGCGGCACGGTTGTTTCGTCGGCCTTGAAATAGAGCTCGCCGCGCAGGAACAGCGAAAAGCAGACTTCGTCGGCGTAGAGGCCAAAGCCCGAAAACATCCGCCGCACGCTGACCGGCCCGAAGCCGGCGAACAGTTCCGCGATGGCCTCGCGATCCACGGGTCCCGCCCTCGAACGGGAGCCCTACTCCGCCTCGGGCTTGGCGGGCGTGAGCTGCACCGACTCGCCGCAGCCGCAGGCGCTGGTCTGGTTCGGATTGTTGAACACGAACTGCGCCGACAGTTTCTCGGTCTTGAAATCCATCTCGGTGCCGAGCAGGAACAGCACCGCCTTGGGGTCGATCAAGAGCTTGACGCCCTTGTCCTCCACCACCTCGTCGGTGGGCGCGGCCGCCTCCGCATATTCCATGGTGTATTCCATGCCGGCGCAGCCGCCGTTCTTGACGCCGACGCGCACGCCAGCGACCGGCTTGTCGGCCTTGGCCATTACGGAGCGGATACGCTCGGCGGCGGCATCGGTCAGCCGCATCACCTGCGGGCGGGGTCGGGGTTGAGCAGTCGCCATGGCAGTCCTCGTTCGGTTCTCTAATATGGCCTCGCGAAACGCGATCGCCACCCGCAGTTTTTATTCGCGCATGATCTTGTCCGAAAACCGGTTCCCTCTTTTCGGGATCATGCGCCTACCACATATTCAACACGAGTCGCGCCTCGTCGGACATGCGGCTCGGGTCCCAGGGCGGCTCCCACACCACCGCCACTTTGGCCTCCTTGACGCCCGGCACGCTCGCCACGGCGTTCTCCACCATGATGGGCAGGTCTTGCGCCGCCGGGCAATTGGGCGAGGTAAGCGACATGTCGATCTTGACCGCGCGGTCGTCGCCGATATCGACCTTGTAGATCAGCCCGAGCTCATAAATGTCGGCCGGGATTTCCGGATCGTAGACGGTCTTGAGCGCGCCGATGATGTCGTCGGTGAGCTTGCCGAGTTCGTCCTCCGGCAGCGCCGAGGCGCCGCTGACTGCGGCGTTTACCCGAGGCGTTTCCGGCAGGCTTTCCTCGACTTGCGTGGGGGTGTGCGGTTCGTCGGTCATGCGAACATGTCCTGCGCCTTGATGAGGGAGGCCGCGAGCGCGTCCACCTCGTCTTTGGTGTTGTAGAGGCCGAAGGAAGCCCGGCAGGTCGCCGTCAGCCCGTAGCGCGCGAGCAGCGGCATCACGCAATGGGTGCCGGCGCGCACCGCCACGCCCTGCCGGTCGATCACGGTCGCCACGTCGTGCGGATGGGCACCCTTCATTTCGAACGAGACCACCGGGCCCTTGTCCGGCGCCTTGCCGACGATGCGCAGCGAATTGATCGCGCCCAGCTTCTCGTGTGCGTATTTGACGAGATCGTTCTCGTGCGCGCGGATACGCGCCTTGCCGATCGAATTGACGTAGTCGATTGCCGCGCCCAGCCCGATCGCCTGCACGATCGCCGGCGTGCCGGCTTCGAAGCGGTAGGGCGGCTCGCCATAGGTGATGCGGTCTTGCGTCACCTCTTCGATCATCTCGCCGCCGCCGTTGAACGGCGGCATCTTGGCCAGATGCTCGTATTTGCCGTAAAGCGCGCCGACGCCGGTCGGACCGTAAATCTTGTGTCCGGTGAAGACGTAGAAATCGCAATCGATGTCCTGCACGTCGACATCGAGGTGCACGGCGCCTTGCGCGCCGTCAACCAGCACCGGTATGCCGCGGGCGTGCGCGAGGCTGGTAACCTCCTTCACCGGCACCACGGTGCCGAGCGCGTTCGACATCTGCGTGATCGCCACCATCTTGGTGCGCGGGGTCAGCAGCTTCTCGAATTCGTCGAGCAGGAAATTGCCTTCCTCGTCGATCGGCGCCCATTTTATCACCGCGCCGTAGCGCTCACGCAGGAAATGCCAGGGCACGATGTTGGAATGGTGCTCCATGATCGAGAGCACGATTTCGTCGCCCGGTTTGATGCGCGCGGCGCCGAACGTATAGGCGACCAGGTTGATCGCCTCGGTGGCGTTGCGGGTGAAGATAATCTCTTCGCTGCGCGCCGCGTTCAGGAAAGCCCGCACCGTCTCGCGGGCGCCTTCGTAGGCCTCGGTCGCCTCGTTGGCGAGATAGTGCAGGCCGCGGTGCACATTGGCGTATTGCTCGGTATAGGCCTTGTGCAGGCGATCGAGCACGGCTTGCGGCTTCTGCGCCGAGGCGGCGTTGTCGAGATAGACCAGCGGCTTGCCGTAGACCTGCATCGCCAGCGCCGGAAAATCCGCGCGGATGCGGGTCACGTCATAGCTGCCGTTGGTCGCTGCGGGGTGCATTATCGTCCCTTTGTGCATGGGCCCTGCCCCAACCGCACATTCCCGCGCAAGCGGGAATCCAGACTGGGTCCCCGCTTTCGCGGGGACGAGCGGAGAATATGGACCGGCCCAAGCATCATCCCCGCTTCCCCATCCACGCGATCGCCGCATTCATCAGCGCTTCGCGGATGCCTTCATGCGCGATCTCCTCAATCACCTCGCCGATGAAGGCCTGGATCAGCAGCGCCTCGGCTTCCGCTTCCGGGATGCCGCGCGACATCAGATAAAATTTGAGACCCTTGTCGGGCGCCGACGTGGTGGCGCCGTGGCCGCACACCACGTCGTCGGCGAAGATTTCCAGTTCCGGCTTACTGTCGGCCTCCGCCTCGTCGGAAAGCAGCAGTGCGCGCGTCATCATCTTGGCGTCGGTCTTCTGCGCGTGCGGCTTGACCACGATCTTGCCCTGGAACACACCGTGCGCGCGCTCGTCGAGCACCGTCTTGAACTGCTCGCGGCTCTCGCAATGGCCGGCCGCGTGCTCTATCAGCAGCGTGGTGTCGGCGTGCTGCTTGCCGCGCAGCAGGTTGGCGCCGCGGATGGCGCCATGCGTGCGCTCGCCGGCAAAGCGGATGAAGTTCTGATTGCGCACCACGTCAACGTCCGCGGTATAGGCGAAGGTATTAAGCTGCGCCTGCGCGCCGACCGAAGCGAGCAGGCTCGCGATATGCACGCCGCCGGTGCGCGTGACCTTGAAATAGTCGACGTGGGCTTTGTCACCCACGACCAGTTCGAGCGCGGCGTTCACTTGGCGCTCGCCGCCGTCGTGCTCCTCGATCACGCTCGCATGAGCACCCTCGCCCACCACGACCAGCGAGCGGGTGAACACCGAGCTCGGTCTGTCGCTGCCGGCGGCGAATACGAGGTGGATCGGTCGCTTGAGTGCGGCGCCCTTGTCGATGCGGATCACGGCGCCGTCGCCCATCAGCGCGGTATTGAGCGCCACCGCGACATCGTCGGTGGCGAACGTCTTGCCGACGTGCTCGGCGACCGATTTATCGCCCTTCGCCAAGGCTTCCGCCATCGAGCCGATGGTCAGGCCGGGCTCCGGCGCAAGGTCGGACAGTTCCGGAACGAAGGCGCCGTCGACAAAGGTGAGCCGGCGGCACTCGACGCCGGCAAGCATCTTGCCGGCATCTTTCGCCCGCGCCTTGGCCGCAGCGCCGGGCGGCGGCGCCAGCGGATAGGCCTCGCGCATCAGCGCGCGCAGATCGGTGTATTTCCATTCCTCCACGCGCCGGTGCGGCAGCCCTTGGCTTTCGAACTGCTTGAAGGCGCCGTCGCGCAAGGCGTCAATGCCGCCCTTGCCCGGCAGCTTGCCGCGCGCGCCCTCGTAGGCCGCGCTCAGCGCCTGCTCGGCGGGGGTCTTCATGGGAGTGACGTCAGCCATCGCGTCTACGCCGCCTCTTCCTGGTACTGCGCATAGCCCTTGGCCTCGAGCTCGAGCGCCAGCTCCTTGCCGCCCGATTTCACCACCTTGCCGCGCGCCATCACGTGCACCACGTCGGGTACGATGTAGTTCAACAGCCGCTGGTAGTGGGTGATGACGATCATGGCGCGCTCGGGCGAGCGCAGCGCGTTGACGCCGTCGGCCACAATCCTGAGCGCGTCGATGTCGAGGCCGGAATTGGTCTCGTCGAGCACGGCGAGCGACGGCTGCAACACCGACATTTGAAGGATTTCCTGGCGCTTCTTCTCGCCGCCGGAGAAGCCGACATTGACCGCGCGCCGCAGCATGTCCTGATTGATGCCGAGCTTGCCGGCGGTGTCGCGCACCAGCTTCATGAATTCCGGCGTGGAGACTTCCGGCTCACCGCGGGTCTTGCGCTGCGCGTTGAGCGCGGTGCGCAGGAAGGTCATGGTGGCGACGCCGGGCACTTCCACCGGATACTGGAAGGCGAGGAACACGCCCTTAGCGGCGCGCTCGTCCGCACCCATCTCCAGGATGCTTTCGCCGTTGAGCAGGACGTCGCCCTCGGTGATTTCGTAGTCCGGCTTGCCGGCCAGCACATAGGCGAGCGTCGACTTGCCGGAGCCGTTCGGCCCCATGATGGCCGCGACCTGGCCCTTCTCGACCGTGAGGTCGAGGCCGTTGAGGATCTTCTTGCCGTCGATCTCGACGTGCAGGTTTTTGACTTCAAGCAATGGCATATCCGTTCGTTCCATTCATCCGTTTCGCCGCTCGTCCCCGCGAAAGCGGGACCCAGTTCTTAACCCTGGATTCCCGCTTGCGCGGGAATGAGCGGAGCAATTGCGTCCAATTACCCCACCGAACCTTCCAGCGAGATCGAGATCAGCTTCTGCGCCTCCACCGCGAATTCCATCGGAAGCTGCTGCAGCACGTCCTTGACGAAGCCGTTGACCACCAGCGCGGTCGCCTCTTCCGCCGACATGCCGCGGCTCTGGCAGTAGAACAGCATGTCCTCGGAAATCTTCGAGGTGGTGGCTTCGTGCTCGAACACGGCGGAAGAATTCTTCGCCTCGATATAGGGCACCGTGTGCGCGCCGCATTTGTTCCCGATCAGCAGCGAGTCGCAATTGGTGAAGTTGCGCGCGTTGGTCGCCTTGCGGTGCGCCGAGACCAGCCCGCGATAGGTGTTGTTCGACTTGCCGGCCGAGATGCCCTTGGAGATGATACGGCTGATGGTGTTCTTGCCGAGATGCAGCATCTTGGTGCCGCTGTCGACCTGCTGATGGCCGTTGGAGATGGCGATCGAATAGAACTCGCCGCGTGAATTATCGCCGCGCAGGATGCAGCTCGGATATTTCCAGGTGATGGCCGAGCCGGTCTCGACCTGGGTCCAGGAAATCTTCGAGTTACGCCCACGGCAGTCGCCGCGCTTGGTGACGAAGTTGAAGATGCCGCCTTTGCCTTCGGCGTCGCCCGGATACCAGTTCTGCACGGTCGAATATTTGATCTCGGCGTCGTCGAGTGCCACGAGCTCGACCACCGCGGCATGCAGCTGGTTTTCGTCGCGCATCGGCGCGGTGCAGCCTTCCAGATACGAGACGTAGGCGCCCTTGTCGGCAATGATTAGCGTGCGCTCGAACTGACCGGTGTTCTGCTCGTTGATGCGGAAATAGGTGGACAGCTCCATCGGGCAACGCACGCCCTCGGGCACGTAGACGAACGAGCCGTCGGAGAACACCGCCGAATTAAGCGTGGCGAAGAAGTTATCGGAAGTCGGCACCACCGAGCCGAGATACTTTTTCACCAGATCGGGATGCTCGCGGATCGCCTCCGAGATCGGCATGAAGATCACGCCGGCCTTCTTCAGCTCCGCCTTGAAGGTGGTGGCCACCGACACCGAATCGAACACCGCGTCGACCGCGACCCGGCTGCGGCCGGTTTCGCCGCCGGTTGCCTCGTCGTCGAGCATCGACGGCTCGCTCTGCTTGCGCACGCCGGCGAGGATTTCCTGTTCCTTCAGCGGAATGCCGAGCTTCTCGTAGGTCTTGAGGATTTCGGGATCGACTTCGTCCAGCGACTTCGGCGCCTTGAACGCCTTGGGCGCGGCGTAATAGTAGGCGTCCTGATAGTCGATCTTCGGATAGTTCACGCGCGCCCAGTTCGGCTCGCGCATGGTCAGCCAGCGCTTAAAGGCGCCGAGCCGCCACTCGAGCATCCATTCGGGCTCGTTCTTCTTGGCCGAAATGAATCGGACGGTGTCTTCGTTGAGACCCTTGGGGGCCTTCTCGGATTCGATGATCGTCTCGAACCCGTACTTGTATTGATCCACGTCGATGCGCTTGACCTGCTCGACGGTCTCTTGAACTGCCGGCATTCTTCCCTCCGCTCACGGTTGCAAGGACCGCGGGTTGGATTTTGTCGGTTATGGTTCTGCTGAGCGCTTGTTCGCTAGCCGTCCCTTTGGTGAATGGTTTATGCGGCCGCGCGCTTTCACGCCGCGATCCCGCGTCTCTCTTTAACTAATGATCCCGCCACCATATTCCAAGTTCCCAAGAACCGTTCCACCTCGGCTTGCGTGCTGCCCCAACCGAAGCTGACCCGGACCGCCCCGCGCGCGAGCGCCGGTTCCACGGCCATGGCGGCGAGCACATGCGAGGGGGCGACCTTGCCGGACGAGCAGGCGGAGCCGGAGGATACGGCTATGCCATTGAGATCAAAGGCGATTATCGCGGTCTCCGCCTTCATGCCGGGCACCGCGAACAGCGTCGTGTTGGGCAGCCGTTCGGCGGCGGCGCCGAAAATTACGGCCGAGGGTGCCGCCGCCTGCAACCCCGATTCCAGCCGGTCGCGCAGCCGCGCCATATGAGCCGCGTCCGCCGGCCGTGCGGCGGTGCGCTGCTTCCAGCTGCCGCGCCGAAGCCGGCGATGGCCGCGACGTTCTCGGTTCCCGCGCGCAGGGAGCGTTCCTGGCCGCCCCCCTTGATCAGGGGCTCGGTAATAGCGATGCCGTCGCGGCGAATGAGCGCGCCGGCGCCTTGCGGGCCGCCCAATTTGTGCGCCGAGACGGTCATCAGGTCGGCGCCCAGGCGGTCCATGGAACAATCGAGCCGGCCGGGGCCCTGGACGGAATCCACGTGAAACAATCCGGCAGCCTCGGCCACAATTTCCGCAATTTCGGCCACCGGCTGGATCACGCCGGTCTCGTTATTGGCGAGCATGACCGACACCAGCGGCCGCTCGGACCGGCTGAGCGCTGCTCGCAAGGCGTCGAGGTCGAGCACGCCGTCCGGCGTCACCGGCACGCGCTCGACGTCTTCAGGGGCAAAGCGCCCGCCGGCCAGCACGGACGGATGCTCGATGGCCGAGACGAACAGGCGGTCGCGCGGGCGCTTTTCGCCGGGCGTCGCGATGGCCGGCGTCAGGGCCAGCATGTTGGCTTCAGTCGCGCCCGACGTGAACGTCACGTTCTGCGCCTGCGCGCCGAAGGCGCGCGCCAGCTGGCCGCGCGCGGTCTCGATCAGCGCGCGCGCCGCCCGCCCCTCGGCATGGACGGAGGAGGCGTTTTTATCCCCTTGGCCCCGAATGCGCGCAAAAAGGCTTCGCGCGCCTCTTCCCGCAGGGGCGCGCTGGCATTCCAGTCGAAATAGACGCGTTCGCTCATCTTTCGTCTGTTACCGCCGTCCGTCACCTTAGGCCGGCTTGGCCGACCTGCCGCCGATTCCCGCCAGACCCCGCAAAATGCTTGCTTTTTGCCCCGGGGGTCATGGTAGAAGCCGGCGCACCCGGCAGTTATAGCGCCTGCCGCGGTGCTGCAAAGCCAAATCGCTATAATTAGAATAGTTCTAATCTAAGTCCGGACGAAAACCCAAAGTTCCGCGCGAAAACCGCCGCCGCCGGCACGCGATGGCGCGGAAGCCGCCAAGTTTCGAGGTCTATGCCGATGCCTGAGGTCATTTTCACGGGTCCCGCCGGACGCATCGAGGGCCGCTACCACCCGGCGCGCCAGAAGAATGCCCCGATCGCCATCGTGCTGCACCCGCACCCGCAGTTCGGCGGCACGATGAACCATCCGATCATCTACCAGCTGTACTACGCCTTCGTGCACCGCGGCTTCTCGGCGCTGCGCTTCAATTTCCGCGGCGTCGGCCGCAGCCAGGGCTCGTTCGACCACGGCACGGGCGAACTGTCGGACTCCGCCTCCGCGCTCGACTGGGCGCAGACCATCAATCCGGAGGCGAAGAGCTGCTGGATCGCCGGCTTCTCGTTCGGCGCCTGGATCGGCATGCAGCTGTTGATGCGGCGGCCCGAGATCGAGGGCTTCATCTCGATCTGCCCGCCGGCCAATCTCTACGATTTCTCGTTCCTGGCGCCCTGCCCGTCGTCCGGCCTGATCATCCACGGCGACAAGGACGCGGTGGTGCCGCACAAGGACGTCAACACGCTGGTCGAGAAGCTCAAGACGCAGAAGGGCATCGTCATCGAGCAGAAGGTGGTGCAAGGCGCCAACCATTTCTTCGACGGCAAGGTGGAGCCGCTGCTGACCTCGATCGGGGCTTATCTCGACAAGCGGCTGAAGAGCGATAGGAAGCCGAGCGCGGCGTAGGCTGCTGCTTCGTGGCCGTGCTTGTCGCGGCCATCCACGCCTTCCTTACTGACATGCTGCAAAGACGTGGATGCCCGGCATAAAGCCGGGCATGACCGCAGCGGATTACTCGGCCGCGTGATGCCGCCGTTGCTCGCGCCGGTCCAACCAGCCCGTGAACCAGTACATGAAAAGTGCAAAACCGACGACGATGAAAGGCGCCGCCATCAGATAATTCCAGAGCAGTTCAGCATCCTTCGGGGTCATTCGTGTAACCTCCCGAGAAGCGCTCGTCCCAGCCAATGTAGAAACGCGCCGGCCGCAATACAACTAAGCATCACCACCAAAAGCCGAGAGCCGTCCGCCGACATCTGCGACAGGCCGTACATGAGCGCGACGACCGGCGCGAAAACCCCGGCGGCCACCAGCGCAACGGCCAGTGCGTTGAAACAGGCAGCCGTCAGCTTCGTGCGCTCGTTTTGGACCAGGAACATGGGGCACCGAAACATCGAAATATGCTAGAACATATCATGAACATATACTGGCAATTGTCAAGATGTTTGGAGATATCCCCGTTCTGGGATATTGCGATATCATGGCAAGAGCGAAAGCTAGCAAAGGCAAGGCGCGCGGGATCACCCGCGGCAGCGGCAACGTGTTCGCCGACCTAGGCTTCCCCGACGCCGAAGAGCGGCAGACCAAGCTGCGGCTCGCCTATGCGCTGAATTCGATCATGGACGCGCGGCGGCTCACGCAAGCCGCGGCCGCGGCGCGGCTCGGACTCAAGCAGCCCAAGGTCTCGGCGCTGCGCAATTACAAGCTCGAAGGCTTCTCGGTCGAGCGGCTGATGACGCTGCTCAACGCGCTCGATCAGGACATCGAGATCGTCATTCGCAAGAAGCCGCGCTCGCGCGCGGCGGCAAGGATCAGCGTGGTGGCGGCGTGACGGGGTGGGGCAAAGGCGGAGACCGGACGTAGGGCGGAATGGCGGAGCACAGCGACGCGTAGCCTTTCGCTAATCCGCACTACGCGTTGCGCCTACGACCGACCGCCGGGGTGGAGCCCCGATCCCGGACTGGAACTTTCATGGGCTCAGGCTATATATCAACCCTACGCTGTATTTCTCGCCCACACAAGGAAACTGCCCATGGCCAAGAAGGTCCTTTTTGTCGAACAACGCCCAGATGGCAAATACAACCTCACCGAAAAGGGCAACGCGAAGCCCCTTGCTGTGACCAACACGCAAGGCAAAGCAATCGACAAGGCTCAGAAGATCGCTCCCGATGCAGTTCTCCACGTCGAGCGGGTCCGCAACTTCGGCCCGGGCCGTGACAAGTGGCGTAAAATATAAACGCGCGTCATGACCTTTGGTTGTGCCAGGGCGGCTCCCCCTCTCTACAAATATCTCAATATCGAGGGGGCAAGGCTCACGCTCGGCAACCAGTGCTTTAAGCATGCCAAGCCGTCGACGTTTAATGATACTGAAGACCTCACCATTCGCGGCTTGTTTCCAGAAAACGACGAGACAGCACTTGCGATCATAGAGAACAACTTCACCGATATTCTGGTGAAGCACCTCGATGAGATGCCGAGCAGCCTCAATGAAGCAATAAGGCGGCAGGTTGCCATTTTACAGGCAGCTTTCAAAGCTAACCCAAATGCTGCCGCCATTATCAAAGAGGCGAAGAAGGGCCTGCCGTCAGTCTTCAACCTGGAGCACATGAAACAACGACATATGGACTTCGTCGCCGAGATCAATACCTTCATGCAGGGCTATCGGATACTTTGTGTTAGCTCTCGCAAGAACTCGGAGCGCATGTGGCAGCGCTATGCAGAAAGTCACACCGGCGTTGTTCTAAGAATCTCGCCCAACATCGACAAAGATTCAAAATATCAGCTCTTTCGTCCCGTGACATATCAAGCGACACGACCAACGCTGTACGAAAGCGCCGAGCGTTTCCAGGAGGAATGTCTTTTCGGCGATCAACAGGCGCGCATCAACAACGCGCTAGAGAAGATCGTCTATGCAAAGACGCTGGAGTGGGAATACGAAAACGAATATCGGCTGGCGATCCCTGCTCACGCCGACGGGGACTGGGAAACGTTGAGCTACCATCCTGAAGAAATCTCCGAGATTTATCTCGGTGCCAACGCCACTGACGCTTGGAAAGAGGAAGTCTCCGCGCTAGCGGAAAGGGTGAACCCGCATGTTGCTATTTATGAAATGTTTTATGGTGTGCACGGAAATCTTCTGACCCGGTTCTTTCGCTAAGCCCGTAGGTGGATTAGCACCGAAGGCGCTTAACCCGTCGCGGGATGACCGGTTGCGCGTCCCTGATTTGCTTATGAACTCATTCCCAAAAGCCGACTAATCTCCGGCACAATTTTCGGTCGCAAATCCCAGTCCCCGTAATTCACAGGCATAAAGTTTTCGCTGCTAAATATAGCCTATTGACTGCTCTCACGCCCAGTTTGCATGAACCTTTTCGATCGCGCCATAATTCTAAGCTTCGAATTAGCGAAGAATTCCACACGTACGCCACTTGTTTGTTCACAGCGCGCCTTTCGTCGACCGCCCCTATCACGGAGCCGGTAATGCCCTTGGTTTCTAACATTGTGAAGCAAGCTAAAGACGGAAAGTTCTTTCGCGAATTAGCGCGCGAATTGCAGGAGCTTCCGAATACCGATTGGACGGAATGGGAATGGAGCTGGCTTGGACAAGAGGCCCGACGGCCAGAAAGCTATTCCTTTAGCGAGACCGAGCGCGCCAAGCTCGCACAAATCTATTCCTACTCACGCCTTTGTACCGATCATGATGGCGTGACCGTCGCTGAAATGATCGGTGTATGTCATCGCTACTATTGCGACTTTTGCGAGGAAGACGCCGACTTCATTATCGAGCTTCACAAAGCGCAAGCAACCTCAGTCCGCATTCGGCAACTTCGACGGCTCATAAGCCTTTACGAAGTTGCAGGTGAAATAATTTCGGATGTTGCGTAAAATGATCCGCGGCGCCCTCGAACCAAGCATCTTTGAAGAAGAAGACCACGAAGACGGTTTAGCCGAACGTGACGAATATTGCTGCTCGAAAGAAACATTTACTCCAATTGCAAATGCGCTTCCGGCGGTAATTAACAGTTTAGCGATTGCCGCTTCGATAGCCCCCGACACAGAGAGTCCAATAGAGGTTCTTTTCGGTGTTGAGTTTGTCAAATTCTTCAACGCAACAGCATTGAAATTTACTCGCTGTACGCAATCCGCTGAAAACAATTTCGGCAGGGATCAAATTCTTTTGATGCACCAATATAAATGGAGAAATTATCGGATCGACTGGGCAATTAAGATTCCGTTTTTGAAGCAGCCACTTTTCTTCATAGAGTGCGACGGACGTGATTTTCATTCTTCCGACGTTCAGATTTTGCGCGATCGACAAAAGGATCAAGCCGCGTCGAAGGCAGGCATTTCTATTTTTCGTTTTACCGGTAGCGAGCTAGAGCGCAATGCCGCCGCATGCGTTCGAATTGTTTTTAATACGATTGAACGGCAATACTTCAACTAAAAGCGCGCGAGTCTCGTGAGGTGATGTTGCTCAAAGATTGCAGCGAATGCCACTTTAAAGTCGAATTGCCGACAACGCTTGGCGGCCTCGCCAGTACATTACAACCGATCCATCAATTTCATCGCGAGCGTGGTCTTAAAATTCGGCAAGGGCTTCCTGAGCGTCGTTACAATCATAACCAAGAATTTGTAAGATGGTACTTCGAGAAGCTTGAGGATGCCGATGCATTTCAAAGTGACTTTGGTGGCCGTCTGATTTGTAGTTCGGCAGCTTGAGCTGCCTAAGCCTCTATCACACTAGCCCAGTAGTGGGGCGCCCCTGCGTTCGCCTCGAAGCCCCGTGAAACAAATCTCCTTCCTCTCCTTCGGTCACTGGACCCCGTCGCCGCAGTCGCAAACCCGCTCGGCGTCCGACGCCCTCCTGCAATCGATCGACCTCGCCGTCGCGACCGAGGAGCCGGGCGCCGACGGGGCCTATTTCCGGGTGCATCACTTCGCGCGCCAGCAAGCGTAGCCCGGGCGGACCGGAGCGAAACCCGAGTTTCTAGAGCAAGATCGCTTCAATCTGAATTAGGCCGCGCCGCGAACTCGCTTCACCTCTCCCAGGGGGAGAGGTCGGATCGCGAAGCGATCCGGGTGAGGGGTTACAGCCTATCGAGAGGCATAATCCCCCTCACCCCAACCCTCTCCCCAGCGGGGAGAGGGAGCGTGCTGTGCTGGCGGCACCGCTCCATCCGGGCCACGAGCCGCAAACACGTGGATGCCCGGCATAAAGCCGGGCATGACAGCCTCATCGGCCTCACACGCCTCACCACCACCCCACCCCGCATCGGCTCCTTCACCCCCGTCGTGCTCGGAAACGTCAGCGGCAGGCCGTTGAGGCAGCGCACGGCCAGATAAGCGAACGCCTGCGCTTCCATGGCCTGCGAGGACCAGCCGGCGGCGTCGGCGGTTTCGACCGTCGCGGGCTTGAGCCGCTCGCCCAGCATCTTCATCAGCGTCGGATTGCGCGCGCCGCCGCCGGAGACGATCCAGCCTCGCGGCGGCGCCGGCAGATGCGGCACGATGCGCGCGACGGAGGCCGCCGTCAGCGCGGCAAGCGTGGCCGCGCCGTCGGCCACCGAGAAATCCGGCAGGCTCGATATTGGCGAAGGCGAAGGCGTTGCGGTCGAGCGATTTCGGGCAGGCCCGCGCGAAGAACTCGTGCGCCAGCACGCGCGCGATGAAAGCCTCGTCGACGCGGCCGCGCGCCGCCTCGCCGCCGTCGCGGTCGAGCGGCGCGCCGGTGCGCGCGCGCATGAAATCGTCGATGAGCGCGTTGCCCGGGCCGGTGTCGCAGGCGATCGGATCGCCGCCGTCGACGAAGGTGACGTTGGCGACGCCGCCGACGTTGAGCACCGCGATCGGGTGCGGGCGCTTCTAAGCCGCGCGCCAGCGCCTGGTGATAGACCGGCACCAGCGGGGCGCCCTGCCCGCCGGCGGCAACGTCGGCCGCGCGGAAGTCGTAAGCCACCGGCAGCTTGATGCGGCGCGCGAGCGCGGCGCCGTCGCCGATCTGCACGGTGAGGCGCGCGGCGGGCTTGTGCAGCACGGTCTGGCCGTGGAAGCCGACGATGGCGATTCCGGCGGGGTCGATATGCTCGGCCTCGATGAAGGCCTCGACCATTTCGGCGTGCGCGCGGGTGATGAGGTCCTCGGCCTGCGCCAGCACACCGGGCCGCGCGTTACGGTCGGTCAGCGCCTTGCCCTCGTCGAGCGCCCGGCGCAAGAGCGCGCGCTCGTCTTCCGTGTAGGGCCGGTAGCCGGTCGGGCCGAAGGCGGCCACGCGCTCGCCGTCGGTCTCGAGAGCCGCGATGTCGACCCCGTCGAGCGAGGTCCCGCTCATCATCCCGATAGCCCGCACGACCCCCAAACGCCCGCCCCTTCATTTATTCGCCGGACCTGTTACACCACGCGCCACCGGGAAGCGGCAAGGCCGCGGCTCAGATGCCGTCATGCCCGGCCTTGTGCCGGGCATCCACGCCTTAAGGCGACAAGGTAAGACGTGGATGGCCGGGACAAGCCCGGCCATGACGAACGGAAGCACGATATGAGCGCCTATAAGTCCGATTTCCTCAACATTCTGGCCGAGCGCGGCTTCATCCACCAGATTTCCGAGCCGGAGGCGCTGGACGCCGCGGCCAAGGGCGGAACCATCGCCGGCTATATCGGCTTCGACTGCACGGCCGCGTCGCTGCATGTCGGCTCGCTGCTGCCGATCATGATGCTCTACTGGATGCAGCAGACCGGGCACCGGCCGATCGCGCTGATGGGCGGCGGCACCACGCGCGTCGGCGACCCGAGCGGCAAGGACGAGAGCCGACGCATTCTGACCGACGCGCAGATCGGCGAGAACCTGACCGGCATCCGCGCGGTGTTCGCGAAATTCCTGAAGTTCCAGGAGCAAGGCGGCACGGCCATCATGGCCAACAATGCCGACTGGCTGAACGGCTCGAACTACATCGATTTCCTGCGCGACGTCGGGCGGCACTTTTCCGTCAACCGCATGCTGTCGTTCGATTCGGTGAAGCTCAGGCTCGACCGCCAGCAGGAGCTGTCGTTCCTCGAATTCAACTACATGGTGCTGCAGGCCTACGACTTCGTCGAGCTCTATCAAGCGCGAGAAGTGTATTCTGCAGATGGGCGGCTCCGACCAGTGGGGCAATATCGTTTCCGGCATCGATCTCGGCCGCCGCATGGCGAACGCGCAGCTGTTCGCGCTCACCGCGCCGCTGATCACGACCTCGTCCGGCGCCAAGATGGGCAAGACCGCGGCCGGCGCGGTGTGGCTCAATGCCGATTTGGTGAGCCCGTACGACTACTGGCAATACTGGCGCAACACCGAGGACGCCGACGTCGCGCGTTTCCTGAAGCTGTTCACGGTGCTGCCGCTGGCCGAGATCGCCAAGCTCGCGGCCTTGAAGGACGCCGAGATCAACGAGGCCAAGAAGGTGCTGGCGACCGAAGCGACCGCGCTGGTGCACGGGCGCGCGGCGGCCAAGCAGGCGGAAGCGACGGCGCGCAAGACCTTCGAGGAAGGGGCGACCGCGCTCGACCTGCCGAGCGTGACGGTGGCGCGCAAGGATGTGGAGGCGGGCCTCGGCGTGCTGGGGGCTTTCGTGACGGCGGGGCTTGCGGCGTCGAACGGCGAGGTGCGCCGCGCCATCGCCAACAACTCGATTTCGGTGAACGACGTGCGCGTCACGTCCGACAAGCACGTCATCGGCGGCAGCGACGTCACCGCCGACGGCGTCATCAAGCTCTCGCTCGGCAAGAAAAGACACGTGCTGCTGCGGCCGCAGTGAGCGAAACGCTCACTGCTGCGGCGGGTAGAAGCTCGGGTCGAACTGGCCCGGCGACGGGATGAACTTGCGCAACAGGCCGGGCGCGATCGCGCTCACCGGATTGACGATGATGCGCGGCGCGCTCGGCGGGCCGGTCGCCTCGTAGGTGATGCCGAGCAGGCCCTCGTTGGCGCCGCCGCCCAGGATCAGGCCGACCACCGGGATCTGCCCGAACAGGTTGTTGATGCCGTAGAACGGCACGAAGGTGCCGCGCAGATGCACGTCGTTCTTGGCGTAGTCGATCTGCCCTTCGACCGTCGCGCCCACCGCCGGCCCGCGCACCACGCCGTCGCGGATCGACATGTGGCCGGGATAGCGCGTGAAATCCATGTGCGCTTCGGAGAACGACACCGAACTGCCGGACTGCCCGGGCGCGCCGGCGACCACCCGCTTGAGCGTCGGCTCGCCGCGTATGGTGAAATTGCGCACGAACAGCGTGCCGACCTGCGGCTTCTGGTCGGCGTCCGGCGGATCCATCGCCACCCACATCTGCCCGCCATACATGCGCGGGTACATGTCGGTGAAGCGGAACAGCGCGCCGGCGTCGTCGGTCTCGAAATAAACGACCTGGTGGTGGTCGCTGCGGCGCATGCGCAGGTCGCCGATCAGCGGCGTGTCGCGGCCGATCTTGGCTTTCATCGAGAAGCTGCGCACCTGCCCGTTGCGGCGCGACATGCGAAGATCGAGGCCGCGCAAGGTTTCGCCGTTGAAGCCCGCCACCGCGCCGAGCTTCACGTCGAGATCGAGATCGGTCTCTTTCTTCTTCTTGGCTTTGGGCTTTTCACCGCCGGCAAGCGAGGACTTCACGAAATTGCGCCCGTCATAGACGTCGCCGCGCATGTCGACGTGCAGCACGTTGCCGTCGCGCTCGGCATGCAGCGAGGCCTTGTCGCCGCCCGACAGCGCGAAATGCGTGAGGTTCGCCGAAACGATCTCGCCGTCGCCGTCGAATTCGACCGAGCCCTTCACGTCGGCGCCGGAGCCGGTGATCGAAAGATTGTCGAAGCGCACCGTCTTCGGCATCTTGACCAGCGTATAGGACGCGTGCGCCGGTTGGCCGGCCGGTTTGCGCCAGCCCGGCAGCATGTTATCGACGGCGGCCGGCGTCAGATCGGCTTCGACGTTGAGCTTGCTTTGCGTGTCGTCGTTGCCGATGTCGCCCGAGACCTTGACCGGAATCACGCCGGTCACGGCTTTGCCGAGATCGATGCCCAGGCGCCGCCGCGCACTCTCGTCGAGCTTCGCGCGCAACTCGAGCTGGGCCGCCGCGTCGCCCTGCTTCTCGATATCGACGTTCGCCGACGCGCCGTTGATCTTCACGTCGCCTTTGACTTGATAGCCCTGGTTCGACGCCGTCACGTTGAGCGCGGCGGCCTCCACTTTACGTCCCGCCACCAGCTTGTCGGCCGCGAAATTGCTGAGCTTGGCCGCGATGGTGTAGCTCGAGGAATCCCGCGGCACGTTGCGCCCGACCAACAGGTTGACGGTGGCGCGCGCGGTCATCGTGCCGCGGGTGGCATCCGGATCGAGCGTCATGCCCACCTTGTCGCGCATGCTGTCGCTCGACAGAAGCGCGACCGCCGCCGGCACGGTGCCGTCGACGCGGAAGCGCGCTGTCGCCGCCGCCGGTTTCGGGTGCACGTCGGGCACGTCGAAAACGCCCTCGGCGATATTGAGCTTGCGGCCCGGCGCCACGTCCACCGTCCCGCGGCCGAGGCTCACGGTGGCGTGGCGGCCGACGATGCGCACCGTCAGATCGGCGTCGCGGATCGCCGGCATGTCGGGCAGCGGCTTCACCATGGTGCCGCTGGTTTCCAGATCGATGGAAAGCCCGTCGGCCGGCATCGGCGGCCCGTCCGGACGGAAGTCCGGCAAGGGCGCGTTGCCGGCGATCACCACATGCTCGACCACGCCGCCGAAGGCATGCGCTTCGACCCATTGACGCACGGCGTAATTGGCGAAGATCGGCCAAATCCGCTTCAAGACCGAACCCGGCATGCGGGTGCAGGCGATACCGAAGGCAAGGTGCGGCACCTTGCCGGAATAGTCGAAGCTGCCGGTCAAGGCGATACCGATATTGTAGAGCGGCCGGGTGTCGACCCGGGTCAGGTCGCCTTTGACAAGGTCGATGCGGCGACGCTTGGTGTCGATGCGGCCGCGCATCGACACCCGGTTGAGCGCAAAACTCTCCGGATCGAGCCCGCCCGAACCGGCCAGAATGACCGGATCGATCACGGCGTCGCCGCGCGTTATATCGAAGTTCCAGACACCGCTTTTGTCGGCCGGCGCATGCAGCGTCGCGCGCAGCGTGAACTGGTTGCCGCCGGCATGCACCTGGAACGGAACGACCAGCGCGCGCTGTGCGGCGTCCCAGTTGAAGCGGAAATCGGCGCGCTCGACGCCGACTTTCACGTTGTCGCCGCCGCTGTGATCGATGACGTCGCCGCGGCCGACCACCACGCGGCCCTGCATGCGCTGCAGCACGCCGGCAGACGAAATCTCCGCGCGCATGCTGGCCGACACCGGCAGATTGGCTTCCACCTCCGATTCATTGACGCGCAGCGCCAGCAGGATGTCGGCGGAGGAGACGTTGCGCGCTTCCAGCCCGACCGCGCGCACCCCGTCGCCGACCGGCCGCAGCGCCGCGCTCAAGATCCAAGGCTGCTTGGCATTGTCCGAGGCCAGCCGGAAGGTGATGCCGCCTTCCGACGGCCGCATCAGGCTGACATTGATGTTGCTGAAGGTCCAATGCTTGCCGTTGCGCTCGTCGTCAACGGTGAGATTGCCGTTCTTCAGGCCTAGCTCGCGCAGGTCGTGGCCGTCGAGGCCGGTGGCGCCAAGCCCGTCGATCCAGGAAAGCAGCCCGGCCAAATCCTCCGCGCCGGCGCCGAGCGGCCCCGGCACCGCGGCTTCCGCCACCCCGCCCGGGCTCACCGGGTTGAGTGCGGGCAAGGCGGTCGCGATCGGGCGCTTATTGGCGCCGGCGAACACGGTGACGGCGCCGTTCTTCTCGATGCGCACCGCCATTTCGGCGCCGACCAGATTGAGGCTTTTCGCGCGCACATTGCCGGTGAGCAAACTCAAGCCGGAAAGCCCCACTTCCGCTTTCGGCGCGCTCGCGACAACTGTGCCGTCGGGCGCACGCACCGTGATGTCGCGCAATCGCAGCGAGACGCTGCCGTTCTCGTCGCGCTCGAGCTGGGTGCCGCCGACGCTGACCGTGTGGGCGCCGCCGAAATTATCCTCGATCGCCTTCTTCAACCAGGGCGTCGCCAGGTCGAGCTCGATGGGACCGGTCGACAGGCGCCACCACAATCCACCCGCCGCCACCACGAGCAGGACGAGCGTGATCGTGGTGCCCCAAAGAAGCCGCCGCACGGTGCGCCGGCGCAGGAACTGCAAAGCGCTTCGATGCAGCGCGTTCCATTGCCGCAGCGCCGCGCTTTGCGCCTTGCGGTGCGGAGGCGCGGCCTGCTGTTCGCCGTGGCGCGGCGCAGGCTCACGCTTGGCGTGACGCGGGTGCTGCCGATGTTGTGCGGGCGCATGCCGGCTGCCCGCTGCGTCGCGGCGTGAATCTCTCGGGTCGTGGTCGTCGCGTGTCATGCCCAGATGGGGGCCCCTCGTCCGGCGCGTGAAGCGTCCCATGCCGTGGCGGGTGCCCGGCATGACCCATGGCCCATAGCCGCAGACCCGCTTGCATCGTTCCGACGCAGGCGGTTATTGGCGAGTTTGAAAGGCCGAAAACGACGAAAGGAAGGCATAATGGCCCGTGAACTCGCAATCGGCGCCAAGGCGCCGCCCTTCTCGCTGCCCCGCGACGGCGCCGCGACGGTGTCGCTGAAGGACTTCATGGGCCGCAATCTCGTTCTTTATTTCTATCCGAAGGCCGACACGCCGGGCTGCACCAAGGAAGCTATGGCATTTTCCCGCCTGCGCGCCGCGTTTGCCAAGGCCGACACCGAAATTTTGGGCGTTTCGGCCGATTCGGTCGCCGCACAGGATAAGTTCAAATCCAAGCATAGCCTGAAAATCCCGCTCGCCAGCGACGAGACCCACAAGATGCTGACCGCCTACGGCGCCTGGGGAAAGAAGTCGCTCTATGGGCGGAACTTCATGGGCGTGATGCGCAAGACCTATCTGATCGACGCCAAAGGCCGCATCGCCCAGGTCTGGCCGAAGGTCTCCGTGGAGGGTCATGCCGAGGAGGTTCTGAAGGCCGCACGCACCCTCTAATGCCCTGCATTTCCAGCCGAAATCCCTCTACAACGGGTTTCGCTTAGCGGCTTTTTAACTATATGGGCCTGATATCGGCCTGCTTGGTTCGGTGCTCGCTCCCCCGGACGAAGCGGGAGCAGCGATGTCGTCCACCTACCGCTCGAGCCTGGATCATACGGCCGCGCGCCCGGCGCCGGCGCGATCGCAATCGGCCGGCAACGTCTCCCGCCACGTTCAGCACCGGCACCATCAGCATGCCCGGGGCGGTTACACCCTGCAGCATGCCGGCCATCAGGTGCGCATCGGGCCGGTGGCGTTCTGGATCGTGGTCGGCGCCCTGGTGGCAATGGCGGTGTGGTCGGTCCTGACCGGCACCTATTTCGCCTTCCGCGAGGACGTGCTCACCGGCCTGATCGGCCGCCAGGCCAAGATGCAGTTCGCCTACGAGGACCGCATCGCCGAATTGCGCGCGCAGATCGACCGCATCACCAGCCGGCAACTGCTCGACCAGGAGCAGTTCGAGCAGCAGCTCAAGAAGCTGCTGCAGCGGCAGGCGACGCTGGAGCGCCGCACCGATGCGCTCTCCGGCGACGCGCTCACCACCGGCTCGATTCCGCCGACGCACCGCCGAACGTTGCGTCCGTCCAAACAGTCGCTGAAGCCGTCGCCGATCAGCGATACCGTGATCTATGTCGCGCCACCCGACCGCGAGGCGCGCCTGCAATCGCGCGAGGCGCCGGCCGCCGCGATCCAACTCGCCGCGCGCGGCGACGCCGGCGGACTTGACGGCATCCTCACGCGCGTTTCCGCCGGGCTCGACAAGATTGCGCATCGCCAGAGCACCGAGCTCAGCACCATCGAAGAGCACGTCGACAGCAAGGCGCGTACCATGCACGGCGTGCTTGCCGATCTCGGCATCCACATCGGCAGGCTGCCGAAGCAGGCGACCGGCGGTCCGCTCGTGCCGATCCGCCCGCCGCAGCCGGGCTCATCCACCTTCGACCGCCAGCTCTACCGCATCAACGTGGCGCGCGCGCACATCGACCACTACAAGCGCGTGCTCACCGACGTGCCGGTACGCAAGCCGGTGACCGGGCGCATTGGACATGACCTCGCCGTACGGCGTGCGCACGCGATCCCTTCCTCGGCACGCCCGCCATGCATACCGGCGTCGATCTTGCGCGGCGAGACGCGGCGAGCCGGTGCATGCCACCGCAGACGGCAAAGTGTCGATCGCCGGCCGCGACGGAGGCTACGGCAACCTGATCGAGATCGACCATGGCAACGGGCTTTCGACCCGTTACGGTCATTTGTCGGAGATCGACGTGAAGGTCGGCCAGAAGGTGCGCATCGGCCAGGTGATCGGCAAGATCGGCTCGACCGGGCGCTCCACCGGTCCTCATTTGCACTATGAGACGCGCATCAACGGCGAGCCGGTCAATCCGCAGAAATTCCTGCGCGCGGGCTTGCGGCTCGGCCACGTTTGAGTGTGCCTTTACGACGACGGACCGCGAAGCGCCTTTTCGGTGTCGTTAAGCTCCTTCATCATCCAAGCCTGGAAGGTCATCCCGGGCGGCACTGTTTCGGTCACCCCGACCACCGGGATTTTCGAGGCGTGCGCGAGATCGACGAGATGTTGGACGATCTTGTCCGACGCCTGCTTGTTGTAGAACAACACGCGTACTTTGCGCTCTTTCAGGTCTCGTTCGAAGGCGGCGAGATCGCGCGCGCTCGGCTCGGTGTCGTTCATGATGGCGAGTTGAAACCGTTCGTTGCGCATCTTCAAGCCCAGCGCCGACGCCATGTAGCCGAACACCGGTTCGCTGGCGGTGACCGCGACGCCGGCATATTTGCCGCGGATAGCGGCAATCTTCTTGTCGATCGGCCTGAGTGAGGCGAGAAACGTCGCAAGCCGGACCTTGTAGTCGGCGGCATGCACGGGATCGATGCGGGCGAACGCGTTGGCGAGCGCCTCCGCGACCTTGGGCATGGTCGCGGGATCATACCATAGATGCGGGTTGTCGCCGGCTTTTCGGTGCACGAGGTCGGCGGCCACGACCGTAATGCGCTCCTGCCGCATGGCGACCTTGAGCAGCTTGGGCATCCAGGAGTCGTAGTCGGCGCCGTTGAACACGACGATCCGCGCCGCCGCCAGGTCGCGAACGAGCGAAGGCGAGGTTTCGAACAAATGCGGGTCCTGGTCGGGGTTGCTCATAACGCTGATCACGTCAACGCGGTCGCCGCCGATCTGCTGGGCGACGCCGCCGTAAAAGTTTTCGGCCGCCACGACTTTGGCGCGGGCGTCGGCGGCACCGGCGCTTGTGTGGCTCGCCAGCGCGAGCAGGACAGCGAAGAAAAAGCCGTAAAAGGTCTTCATGGCGGCACCCACTTCAGCAAAGGTTTTATTGGATGTATGATGTTATACTATAACGTTACATAAACAAGCCAAATTTTCATCCCCAGCGCATGAATTCAAGGCGGAAGCCGCCGCACGCCGCCGGAAAACCCCTCCGGTTGCGGCGGGGCCGGCTTCAGCAGTTGAGGCCCCGGCGGTTGCGGAATGGATTGTTTGAGCTCGGCGCCGCGGGTGGATTCCTGCGACGTATCGGTCGGCGGCGGCGGCGGCTTGAGAATGGGCAGCAGCGATACGCCGCCATACAGCAGGCCGACCGCCACAAGCCAACTGCCGAGGATGCGGCCGGCGACCGTAAACCAGCCGCGCCGGAACGTTTGCAGCGTCAACGCGACGGCGCCGACGATCCAGATCGCCGCCAGCAACGGCGTCCAAATGTACAATGGGGCGTGCAGGCTGGGATCGGTCAGAAAGACCGCCAGCGCCAGCATGACGCCGTCAACGATCGCAGCAATCGGCAGCAGCCATGGCAGCAGACGCGCGCCGGACATCAGCGCGAGCCCGACGGCAAGACACGAGATCGGGCCGGTCAGAAATAGGTAGGTCGGGCCCTCCGCCACGGAATAGATCAGCGCGATCAGTGTGCCTTGCACCGCAAAACCGAACGCAATGCCCAACCCGAACAGCGCGAGCGTCGCCACAAAAATGCGCGGGCCGACGAGACTGCAAGCAGCCCCAAGCCCGATAAGAGGCAGTACCCGCTCCGGCGCGAGCGCGTGCGGTAAAAACCAGGATGCAAACGCATTTTCTCGCGCGGTCGCTGCGAGGGCGGCGGTGACGAACAAGCCGGCTGCAGCTAAAGCCGGGCCACTCCAGCGCAGCCGCGCGAGCACGCCGCGCGGCGGCGCGTCAGGCCGCAAGGAGCGCCGGAACAAGGAAATAGATTCCGCCAACGCCGATCAGCGCACCGAGCCCGCGTGAAAGCCGGCCGCCGACCGGCTTGTTGAGCCCGAGCCCGACGCCGATGCCGAACAGGTGGATCATGCCGGTCGCCAATACGAAGCCGATGGCGTAGTCGGCTGGATCCGTCGAGAGCGGCAGTTCGGCGCCGTGGGCGTAGCCGTGGCACAGCGCGAAATAGGCAATCAGAACGAGCGCGATCCATTCGGCCGGCCGCCAGGCCAGCGCGATCGCAAGGCCGAGCGCCATGATCGAGAGCGCGATGCCGATTTCGACCGCGGGCAACGGCAGGCCGGCCATACCGGCGACGCCGCCGATCACCATGATCAGCGGAAAGGTGACCGGCAGCGTCCACACCTGCCGACCGCCCATCTGCGCGCCCCACAGGCCGACGGCGAACATGGCGAGGAAATGATCAGGTCCGGTGAGCGGATGCGCAAAGCCGCTGCCGAAGCCGCCTTGCTGGCCCCGGAGGATATGGGCGGCCGCGGCTTCCGGCAGCAAAACGAGACATGCGGCAAGCGCCGATAAAACCGCAACACGAAGGCCGATCGTCTTTGTGCCTACGTCATTCATGGTCATTAGAAGTCTCAACCAGAATCGGCCGCCCCGCGCCGGCATCATGCCATAGGCCGACCTTCGCCGTCATGGCCGCCGATTAAGGCCTAAGCATAGCAGGCGGATCGCGACGCCACCTTTAAGCCCCGATCGGCGCTATCGTGCCGGCATGACCGCTTCGCTGCGCATCCTGTTCGCCGCCCTGACGTGCCTGGCTTTCGCCTTGCCGGCGCAAGCCCATCCGCACGTCTGGGTGACCATGAAAAGCGAAATCATCTACGCGCCCGACGGCCACGCGACCGGGATTCAGCACCACTGGGCCTTCGACGACGGTTTCTCCGCTTATGCGGTTCAGGGCATCCCGAGCGCAGTGCAAGGCCGGTTCACCCGCGCAGAGCTCGCGCCGCTCGCCAAGATCAATGTCGAATCGCTGAAGGAATTCAAATACTTCACGTACGCGACCGCCGATGGCAATAAGGCGCCCTTTGCCGATCCCCTGCCCGGCTACTGGCTCGACTACAGCCACGCCATTCTGGTGCTGAATTTCATTCTGCCCTTCAAACATCCGGTGAAGGCCAAATTGCTGAAAATCGAAATTTACGACCCGACGATCTTCATCGATTTCGAGTTCACGAAGGAGACGCCGGTGAAACTGCTCGGCGCGCCCAAAGGCTGCAAGCTCGACGTGGCGGTGCCGCAGGACATTACGACCGCGCAATCGCAAAGCCTCGGTGAGAGCTTCTTCAACGCGCTGACCGCCGGCCAAAACTGGGGCGCGCAATTCGCCAACAAGATTCTGGTGAGCTGCCCGTGACGGCGAGCGGCTAGCCACCCGGCAGGCCGCCCGCCAGCGCGCCGCCGAGCAGAGTAAGACCGAGCAGCATCACAAAGGCGGCAAGACAAATCTCCAGGACGCGCACCACGCGCTCGGTCGTCGGCGAATCCGCCTTGGCAAGGCGCAGCGCCACGTCCTTGGCCGACACCGCCAGGATCGCCAAGGACGACACGGTGACCGAGGTGCCGAGCGCCATCACCAGCACCGAGGCGATGCCGGCCAGCAGCAGCCCCTGCGACAGCGCGAAAACCAGCACGATGATGGCGCCGGTACAGGGCCTGATGCCGACCGCCAGGATCGCGGCCCAGGCCCGGCTCAAGGTCAGCGGCTTCGCCAGCAGGCGTGGATCGGGCGCGTGCGAGTGTCCGCATTCCGCCGCCTGCTCGCCGACGCCCTGAGGGCCGAGCGCCAGCGCCGCAGCGCTTCCCGGCTGCATGGCGACGGCATGATGGTCATCCTCGTGTTCGTGCGGCCGGCTCGCGTGCGCGTGGTGGTGATGCTCGTGCGCGGCATGATCGTGGCCGTGACGATCATGCGGCGGCTCGTGCGCATGCGCATGGCCGTGGTGATGATGGCCGCGGCCGGTCAGCTTCGACCACAACAGCCAGGCGCCGACCAAGGCGACCAGCGCGTAGCTGAAGATCAAGAACCAGTCGGTCGTCTGCGTCATGCCGATCGCGGTCGCCTTCAGGACCACCGCGGCACCCAGCACGACGACGATGGCGGTCAGCGCCTGCAGCAGCCCGGCCGCAAACGCGATCACGATGCCGCGCCGCGCGGTCTGGCGCGTCACCAGAAGATATGAGGTAATCACCGACTTGCCATGCCCTGGGCCGACGGCGTGGAAGATGCCGTAGAGAAAACTGACGCCGGCCAGCAGCCAGAAGGCATGACCGCTGTTCTTGAGCGAGGACAATGCGGTCGTCAGCGCTCGGTAGAATTCCGACTGCCGCAGCGCGACCCAGACGAACAAACCGCCGAGCGGACCGCTGAAGGCCGCGCCGCTGCTGTCGGGCGTGGCGATCCCGAAGGGCGTGCGCACGGCAAGCGCGGCGCCTGCACTTCCCAGAAACGCGGCGGCGCCGACGGCGAGCCGCAGCGGAATTTCGCGCAATTTCATCCGGTCGATCATTTTGGACAGCTTATCCCGATGAGGTTGGCAAGCCCAACCGCGGCGTCTTCGAGCGCGGGCGGCAGTTTGCGGTGGCTCGCCGGCACGGCCGCGAGCTGCGCCATGATCTTGGCGTCGAGCGGATGCGGCGGCCGATATTCGGCCTTGCAGCCGGGCGGCGCGTGGTAGAGCGTGATCGGATCCTTTTTTGCAAAGGTGAACGCCACAAAATATTCCGGATCGAAAACTTCCAGAACCGTCTTCCGCCCGGGTGCCGCCGGCGTCGCAAGCGGCAACTCATAGTATAGCGTGAGCTGGCCTTTGCGGTCGCGCAGAAAATACTTGTCAGGAAATTTCAACGATATTTTCTTCTTGCCGACCGTCAACCAGGTGAAGAAGCCGTAATATTTCAGCGATTTGACATTGGTTTTCGCCAGCGGCGCCAACTCGGCGGCGTCCAGCTTTCCGTCGCCGTTCTTGTCGAGGCCTTGGCTCGCAAAAGCGGAAAAGGCGGGATCAAATTGCCAGACGTGCCGGATATCGGTCATGCGCCCCTGCCGGTCGAACAGCACTTCGCAGCGCGCCGTAACGAAAACATGCGGGTGTGCCGCAACGGCGGTCCATGGTCCCACAGCAACCGCCGTGATAACGAAGGCTCGAACTGACGACCGGAGTAAGGCGTGCATCACGGAGATTGAGTGCGGAGGATTCGGGGGTACTTCATCGGCCCATGATAACATGGTCAAAGTGTGACTCGCTCGTGTCTGCTTGCCGAGCGTGTTTGCTTCACCCCGGGAGAACTACCATGCGGCTCATGCTCAAATTCGCCATACCGGCCGAACGCGGCGGCCAAGGACGGCACGCTCGGACAGGCGATCGGCAAGATCGGCTCGACCGGGCGCTCCACCGGTCCTCATTTGCACTATGAGACGCGCATCAACGGCGAGCCGGTCAATCCGCAGAAATTCCTGCGCGCGGGCTTGCGGCTCGGCAAAGCCTGACGCACCGCCGGTTGCCAAGACTGCCGCGCTATAAGATGAATCCCTGACAGAACCGAAGAGGGACACGCCGGCTCATGCGGATCGCCATACACCGCAGCGCAGGGATTATGGATTCCGGGTTCGCGGCCTAAAGGCCGCGCCCCGGAATGACTGCGGAGCGGTCCTACTCCACGTCCTCCACTTCCGCCGGCGCAGTGCCGAACGCCTTCTGCGCCAACGCGGCTTGCATGAACTCGTCGAGATCGCCGTCAAGCACCGCGCCAGTATTGGAGGTCGACACGCCGGTGCGCAGGTCCTTCACCATCTGATAGGGCTGGAGCACGTAAGAGCGAATCTGATGGCCCCAGCCGATGTCGGTCCTGGCGGCCTGGTCGGCGGCGGCCTTCTCCTCGCGCTTCTTCATTTCGGACTCGAACAGCCGCGCGCGCAGCATGTCCCAGGCCATGGCGCGGTTGCGATGCTGCGAACGGTCGTTCTGGCACTTCACCACGATGTTGGTGGGGATGTGCGTCAACCGCACCGCCGACTCGGTCTTGTTGACGTGCTGCCCGCCGGCGCCGCCGGCGCGCATCACGTCGACGCGCACGTCCTTCTCGTCGATGTCGATCTTGATCGTGTCGTCCAGCACCGGAAACACCTGGACGCTGGCGAACGAGGTGTGGCGGCGTGCATTGGCGTCGAACGGTGAAATGCGCACGAGGCGGTGCACGCCGTTCTCGCTCTTGAGCCAGCCATAGGCGTTGCGGCCCTTGACCGTGACGGTCGCCGACTTGATGCCGGCGCCCTCGCCTTCGGTCTCTTCGATCCACTCGACCTTGTAGCCGTGCGCTTCCGCCCAGCGCACGTACATGCGCATCAGCATGCCGGCCCAGTCCTGGCTCTCGGTGCCGCCGGCACCGGCATGCACTTCGAGGTAGCAGTCGCTGGAATCCGCCTCGCCCGACAGCAGCGCTTCCAGCTCGCGCCGCGCCACCTCCGCCTTCAGTTTCTTGAGCGCGGCTTCCGCGTCCTTGACGGTATCTTCGTCGTCTTCGGTCTCGCCGAGCTCGATCAAGGTGAGCTGGTCGTCGAGCTCCTGCTCGATGCGGCCGATGGCCGAGAGCTGGTCGTCGAGCGCGTCGCGCTCGCGCATCACGCGCTGCGCGCGCGACTGGTCGCTCCACAGCGCCGGGTCTTCGGCTTCTTTGTTCAGCTCGGCCAGGCGGCGTTTCGCGGCATCGACGTCAAAGATGCCTCCTCAGCAGCCCGAGCGACCGCTTGATGTCTTCGACGAGGCTTTCGGTTTCCGCGCGCATAATTCCATCCGCTGCCGCCCGAGGCGGTAATTCAATGTCAATGACCGAGAGGGATTTAACGTCAGCGCGCCGCCGGCGCAACCTTGCGTCTCAATACAGCCCGCCCGTCCCCGAGCGCACCGCGCGGCCGGCGTCGGGCGGCACGTTGCGGTAATACGGCTGCCGGCTGTTGCCCGGATCGTCGGCGCGATCGGCGCCGTAGCCGCCCCGGTCGTCGCCGTAGCCGACCACCGCGTAGTTGTCGGGCGGCGCGGTGCCGGGCTTGAAGGCTTCCAGGATCACGTTCTGGCTGTTGGGGCCGGCCCGCATGCCGGTCTTGTGATCGACCCGCACCAGCTTGATGCCGGGCGGCACGCGGAAGGGCACCGGCGGCTTGTCCTTGAGCGCCTCTTTCAGGAAATCGCGCACCACCGGCGCCGCCACCCGCCCGCCGGTCTCGCCACGGCCGAGCGACTTCGGCTTGTCGAAGCCGATATAGACGCCGGCGACGATGTCGGGCGTGAAGCCGATGAACCAGGCGTCCTTGTAATCGCTGGTGGTGCCGGTCTTGCCGGCCACCGGGCGGTTAAGCGAACGCAAAAGGGTGCCGGTGCCGCGCTGCACGACGCCTTCCATCAGCGAGGTGACCTGGTAGGCGGTCATCGGATCGAGCACCTGCTCGCGCCGGTCGATCAACGAGGGCTCCGGCTGGTTGTCCCACTTCTTGGCGTCGCAGCCGATGCATTCGCGCTGGTCGTGCCGGTAGACGGTGTGGCCGTAGCGGTCCTGGATGCGGTCGATCAGCGTCGGCTTCACGCGCCGCCCGCCGTTGTCGATCATGGCGTAGGCGGTGACCATGCGCAGCAGGGTGGTCTCGCCGGCGCCGAGCGCGAAGGACAGGTAAGGCGGCAGCGAGTCATAGACGCCGAAGCGCTTGGCGTATTCGGCGATCAGCGGCATGCCGACGTCTTGCGCGAGCCGCACCGTCATCACGTTGCGCGAATGCTCGAGCCCGAAACGCAGCGTGGAAGGTCCGTAGAAATCCTGCTCGTAGTTTTCCGGCTTCCACACGCCGAGGCCCGGGCCTTGGTCGATCTCGATCGGTGCGTCGAGGATCAGCGTCGAGGGCGTGTAGCCGTTGTCGAGCGCGGTGGCATAGACGATCGGCTTGAACGAGGAGCCCGGCTGACGCAACGCTTGCGTGGCGCGGTTGAACTGGCTGTCGTCGTAGGAGAAGCCGCCGACCATGGCGAGCACGCGGCCGGTCCAGGGGTCCTCCACCACCATGGCGCCGGATATTTTCGGAATCTGGCGCAGCGCGTATTGGCCCTGGCCGGTGGTCGGCTCGACGTAAATGACGTCGCCGGGGTTGAGCACGTCGCTCACCTTGCGCGGCGCGCGTCCCTTTTCCTTCGCCCATTTGACGCCGTCGAGCGGGACGATGCCGACCTGGCGCTCCTTGCTGACGAAGCCGCCGGGCTCACGTCCCGGCTGCAGGCCGATGCGCGCCGATTTGTCGCCCACTTCCAGCACCACGGCCAACTGCCAGGGCGCGATATCGTCGAGCGCCTTCACCTTGGCGAGCTTGGGGCCCCAGTCGCCGCCGATGTCGATCTTGCCGACCGGCCCGCGATAGCCGCGCGCCTCGTCATAGTGAACCAACCCGTCGACCAGCGCCTTGCGCGCCATCACCTGCAGCTTGGGATCGAGCGTGGTGCGCACCGACAGCCCGCCTTCGTAGAGCTTCTTCTCGCCGTAGCGGTCGTAGAGCTCGCGCCGCACTTCCTCGGCGAAATATTCGGCGGCGAACATGTGCGGGGTCGGCGGCTTCTGCACCACGCCGAGCGCCGTGCGCTTGGCCTTGGCGGCGTCGGCGTCGCTGATGAAGCCGTCGGCCGCCATCTGCTCGATCACCCAGTTGCGGCGCTCGATGGCGCGGTCGTGCTGGCGGAACGGATGATAGTTGTTGGGCGCCTTCGGCAGAGCGGCGAGATAGGCGGCCTCCGGAATGGTGAGCTCGTTGACGCCCTTATCGTAATAAGTAAGCGAGGCGGCGGCGATGCCGTAGGCGCCGAGGCCGAGATAGATCTCGTTGAGATAAAGCTCGAGAATCTTGTCCTTCGAATAAGTGCGCTCGATCTTGAGCGCGAGCAGCGCTTCCTTGATCTTGCGCGTGAAGGTTACGTTGTTGGACAACAAGAAGTTCTTGGCGACCTGCTGGGTGATGGTGGAAGCACCCTGCGGGTGGCGGCCGGAGCCGTAGTTTTCGATGTAGGAGACAGCGGCGCGCGCAATGCCCATGAAATCGAGCCCGCCGTGCTCGTAGAAGTTCTTGTCCTCGGCGGCGAGGAAGGCGTTGATCACCCGCTTCGGCACCGCCTGGATGGGGATGTAGAGGCGGCGCTCCTTGGCGTACTCGGCGACCAGGGAACCGTCGGCCGCGTGCACCCGCGTCATCACCGGCGGCTCGTAATCCTGCAACTGCGAATAGTCCGGCAGGTCCTTGGAGAAGTGCCACAACAGCCCGGCGACGCCCGCCACCCCGACTACGAACAGGATGGTGCCGGCGGCGAACAGGAAGCCGAGGAAGCGCAGAATGAACTTCATAAGCGAATGGTCCCGCCGCGACCCTTAAGCTGCCCCGTTTGGCGTGCTCCCGTGCGCGCCGAAATACCGCGCGCCCGTATCGCCATTTCTAGCGCCGATCGGCGCAAGTCGCCATTGCCGCCATCGCCCGCCGCTGCGGCCGGCCCTTTTGCTGGCCGGTTTTTATGTTGAAACTGAGGCCGGTAGGCGGTTCCGGGGCTCATCGCGCCCCCACATTGGCGCCCACGAAGCGGCGGGCGAAGAAATCGTCGACCGCCTCCACCACCTTGCCGGCCGCCTTTCCCCGCCAGTCGGGCGAGACCAGGCGGCGCAGGTCGCTGCGGGTGGTCATGTAGCCGAGCTCGACCAGCACCGAGGGCACGTCCGGCGCCTTGAGCACCACGAAGCCGGCGGCTTTGACCGGCTTGATGTGCAGCGGCACCACCGGCTTGAAGTCGCGCGCCAGCGTGCGGGCGAACTGCACCGAGAAGGTCTTGGTCTCGCGCTGGGCGAGATCGATCAGGATATTGGCGACGTCGTCGGGCTGCGCGCTCAAGTCGACGCCGGCGATCACGTCCGACTTGTTTTCCTTCTCGGCGAGCTTGGCGGCTTCCGCGTCGGAGGCATGCTCGGACAGCGTATAGACGGTGGCGCCCTCGCCCACGCCCTCACGGCGCGGCAGCGAGTCGCAATGGACCGAGATGAACAGCGCGGCTTTGTGGCGGCGCGCGAAGGCCACGCGCTCGCGCAAGGGGATGAAGGTGTCGGTCGAGCGCGTCATGGCCACGCGGTATTTGCCGGTCTTCTCGATCAGCTTGCGCAGTTCGAGACCGAAGGCGAGCACGACGTCCTTTTCGTCCTGGCCGTCCAGGCCCTTGGTGCCGCTGTCGATGCCGCCATGGCCGGGGTCGATCACGACCAGCGGGCGCGGGTCGTTGTCGGCGCGCGAAACATCGCTGCGCACATGCGGCACTTCGCGCACCGGATGGGTGGCGATTTCCATGTTGCGCATGAAGGTCTCGCGGTCGGTCGCGATCAGGTCGAGCACCAGCCGCGCCGGCTGGCCATCGCTTGCTGCCAGCGTGAAGGCCTTGGCGATGCGCACCGGGCCGGTCACGTCGAGCACGATGCGCGAGCCGCCGCGCATGATCAGCCCGTAGCGGAAGGCCTTGATCAGCCCGCGGCCCTCCTCGCCGGAATTGCGCGGCAGCTTGAAGGTGACCTGCGGCAGGTCGACCACCACGCGGTAGGGATCGGCGAGCGTGAAGGTGGCGATCTCGACCTTGCGGGTGAGGTCGACCACGAAGCGGGTCTTGAGGCTGTCACCGCCGAGCCGCACGGCGGTCGCCTCCGGCACGGTTTCGTGCAAGGGCCCGAGCTTGCGCACGCTCACGTCGGCCGGCGCCGCGCGCGCACTCATAAACGCGCCTATCGGCGCGCACAGCGGTGCGACGCTCAAGGCGCAGGCCGCAGCGAGCGCAAGGATGAGCGGGCGGAACGGCACGAATCTGGACCCTTTCCGGCTCTTTCTACTCCATTAGGGCGCGCAATGGTTAACGGAAGTTAACCGGCGAGGACGGATCGAGGACGCGATGGGGCGCGAAGGCCGAAGCTCCCCGCGAAATCGTCTCGCCCAGTTCAAGGCCATTAAATCGCGGCCTAACCGTGTCGGCAGCCGGGTTCTAACGCCGCATACCGCCGTCCAATGACCGCCGCGAAGGGCTTGGCGCCCCTGCCCCAACCCCCGCTTGCCATTGTCAGATTCGCCCCGTATGTAGAGCTTGCTGACGGTTAATGTTCCGGTTGTGCCGCGTTCGGGTGCCCGGCACGCCAGCCTAAGGACCGCCCCCCTCGAAGAGGCCGGCGGACAGGCGGCGAAACGAGCCGAAACCCTTGTGAAGGACGACCGGAACCGGCGCGCGGCTTTCAAAGCCGTCCGCTTTGAGCCGTCAGCGACTGAAGAAACCTCGGCCCGCGCTTTGACATCAGCGAGGGCCAAGCGCCACGGGTCGCAGTTTCATGCTGCCGCAGACGCAGCAAAGGCAAATCGAGGTCCACCGTCGCCGCGGTTCGAACGCGGCGGCGCATTTGCTGCCGGGCCTCGCGCAGCTTTCGCGTGAAAACGCGCCCCTTCCCCTCCCCACCCCTCTGGCGGACCGCGTAATGCGCATCTTCGCGCCGGCAACGGCGCGCGCGAGCGCCTCCGCCCCAGTGAGATTTATCCATGGCCGACAAAATGCTGATCGACGCGGCCCACCCGGAAGAGACCCGGGTCGTTGTCCTGCGTGGCAACCGTGTCGAGGAATTCGACTTCGAAAGCGCCAACCGCAAGCAACTGCGCGGTAACATCTATCTCGCCAAGGTGACGCGCGTCGAGCCGTCGCTGCAGGCCGCCTTCGTCGACTACGGCGGCAACCGGCACGGCTTCCTGGCGTTTTCGGAAATTCACCCCGACTATTATCAGATCCCGGTCGCCGACCGGCAGGCGCTGATTGCGCAGGAAGAACGCGACCAGCGCGCGGCCGACGACGAAGCCGACAATCGCGCGCGCGGACGCGGCGGGCGCGGGCGTGGCCGCCATCGCCATCGCGGCGCGCGCCGGCGCGACGAAGTTCAGCGCAGCGCCCCGGTCGAGGAAGACGAGGCGGCGCCGGAAGCCAGCGCCGGCGAAGCGGGACTGGACAATCCGACCTCGGACGAGATCGCAGAGACCACGGGCGCCGCGGGCGCAGCCGAGCCGACGCACCCGGAAGCGGAATTCGGCGCCGAGCAGCCGACGCAAGAAGCCGCCGACGAAGACGCAGTCGCGGCGGCGGTGGACGAGAGCGAAGCCGAAGAGCGATCGGGCGAAGCCGAAACGCACGAAGGCCGCGAAGAAAGCGGCGGCGAGCGCGTAGTCGAGGCCAGCGAGACGCCGGAAGGTGGCGAGTATCACGCCGAAACCGGCGACCATCTGCCGGTCGAGGGCGCGGCCGAGGAGTCGACCATCGAAGCCGAAAGTGACCGTGGCAATGGCAACGGCAACGGCAATGGCGATGAGCACGGCGAAGACGACGACGTGGAATCCGTCGGCGGCGCCGACGCGCTCGAGGAAGTGCAGGAGCGGATGCCGCGCGTGCGCCGCCAGTACAAGATTCAAGAGGTGATCAAGCGCCGGCAGGTCATGCTGGTGCAGGTAGTCAAGGAAGAGCGCGGCACCAAGGGCGCGGCGCTCACCACCTATCTCTCGCTCGCCGGCCGCTATTCGGTGCTGATGCCGAACACCGCGCGCGGCGGCGGCATCTCGCGCAAGATCACCTCGGCCGAGGACCGCAACCGGCTGAAGGAAATCGCTTCCGAACTGGAAGTGCCGGAAGGCATGGGCGTGATCCTGCGCACCGCCGGCGCGGCGCGCACCAAAACGGAAGTCAAGCGCGACTTCGAATACCTGCTGCGGCTGTGGGAGACGGTGCGCGACCTGACGCTCAAATCGACCGCGCCCACGCTGGTCTACGAGGAAGGCTCGCTGATCAAGCGCTCGATCCGCGACCTCTACAACAAGGACATCGACGAGATCCTGGTCTCCGGCGAGGAAGGCCACAAGGAAGCGCGCGACTTCATGCGCATGCTGATGCCGAGCCACGTCAAGCACGTGAAGCTCTACAAGGACACGCAGCCGCTGTTCACGCGCTACGGCATCGAGAGCCAGCTCGACGCCATGTTCTCGCCGGTGGTGCAACTGCGATCCGGCGGCTACATCGTGATCAACCAGGCCGAAGCGCTGGTCGCGATCGACGTGAACTCGGGCCGCGCGACGCGCGAGCACCATATCGAAGACACCGCACTCAAGACCAATATCGAGGCGGCCGAGGAGATCGCGCGGCAACTTAGATTGCGCGATCTGGCGGGGCTCATCGTCATCGACTTCATCGACATGGACGAGACCCGCAACAACCGCAGCGTGGAGCGCCGGCTCAAAGAAGCGCTCAAGAACGACCGCGCGCGCATCCAGGTCGGCCGCATCTCGCATTTCGGCCTGTTGGAAATGTCGCGCCAGCGCATCCGCTCCTCGGTGCTGGAATCCTCCACCGAGAAATGCCCGATTTGCGGCGGCTCCGGCCATGTGCGCTCGGTGTCGTCGGTCGCGCTGCAGGCGCTGCGCGCGGTCGAGGAAACGCTGATCAAGGGCGCCACCCACAATCTGATCGTGCGCACCCGCTCGGAGGTCGCGCTCTACATGCTCAACCACAAGCGCGCGCATTTGCGCGAACTGGAAGAGCGCTTCCGCGTCACCATCACCGTGTCGGCCGACGCCACGGTGAGCGGGCAGCAATCCTACGTGATCGATCGCGGCGAGCAGGTGCATTCGGTCGAAACCGCCAAGAACCTCGCCGCCGCTGCGCGCGCCGAGATGCCGATAGCGCCCGCGGAGGCCGAGGACGAGGAAGCGGCTGAACCGGCGGGCGAGGAAGAAGCGCAAGAGGAAGACGGCGAGCGCGATGGCGGCGGTCGCAGGCGGCGCCGGCGCGGCCGCGGCGGCCGCGGAGGCCGCGCGCGCGAACGCGGCGAGGAAGCGCCGCAGGAATTGACGCACGACACCGCGGCCGAGCATGCGGTCGCGCATGAGGATCACGATGCCGCCGCGCCGGAGGAGTTCGAGGGTGAGGCGGGCGAGCAGGCGGCGGCTAGCGGCGAAAGCGGCGACGGCGGCGACCAGCGCGAAGGGCGCGGGCGGCGGCGGCGCGGCAGGCGTGGCGGCCGGCGCAACCGGCGCCGCAACGGCGAAGCCCCGCTCGGCAACGGCGGCGGCGAGCCGGACGCCGACCTGCAACATGCCGTCGAAGACCTGGACCGGCCGCCGGCACCCTATGCAGGCGAAGAAAGGCACGACGCGCATGTCGGCAGCGATTTCCCGCCGGTGAGCGGCGAGGACGCCGACGCCCTGGCGCCGCCCTTCGACCACGAGCCGGAGGCCGCACCCGAGCAGGCCGCGGACGAGGCCGCGCAGCCGCGCCGGCGCTCGACCGTGCGCGAACCGGCGCCATTCGGCGGCGAGACCGCGCCGCCCTCGCCCACGCTGCCGCCGCCGACGCCGGTCGTCTCCAGCACCGGCTCGGAAGAAACCGCCGCACCGAAACGCGGCTGGTGGGGCAAGCGCCTGATGGGCGACAAGCGCTAGCGCGCGGGGCAAGGCCATGCGCCGCGCGCGATGAAATCCGCCTGGGACGAGCGCGACGCCAGGGCCGCGGTCGAGCGCTATGGCGCGCAAGGCGTCGCACCCGATCTGGCGCTGCGCGTCTATTCCACGCGGCTGATCGGCGCGAACCGCAAGCTCGTGCTGCACGGCGGCGGCAACACCTCGCTCAAAGCGCAAGCACGCGATCTCGCCGGCAACACCGTCGACGTGCTCCATGTGAAGGGCTCGGGCTGGGACATGGCCGCGATCGAGCCGGCCGGTTTTCCGGCGGTGCGGCTCGAGCCTTTGCGCGAATTGCGCGCACTCGACCAGATGTCGGACGCCGAGATGGCCCGGGCGCAGCGCGCTTATTTGCTGGATCCGCTGGCGCCCTCGCCTTCGGTCGAAATGCTGCTGCATGCCTTCGTGCCAGCCGCATATGTCGACCACAGCCACGCCAGCGCGGTCCTGAGCCTGATCGACCAGCAAAACGCGCCGGCGCTGTGCGACGAGGTCTATGACGGCCGGCTCGGCTTCGTGCCTTACCTGATGCCGGGCTTCGGCCTCGCCAAAAAGGCCGCGCAGGTGTTCGACCAAAATCCGAAGGTCGAAGGCCTGATCCTTGATAAACATGGCCTATTCACTTTCGGCGCCGACGCGCGCGAGGCTTACGAGCGCATGATCGAGATGGTGACGCTGGCCGAACGGCGGCTCGCCCAGGGCCGCAAAGCGGTGTTCGCCGCCGCCGCGCTGCCCAATAATCTCGCCCGCGCGGGCGAGGTGGCGCCGATCCTGCGCGGGGCCTGCACCTTGCGCGACGCCGACGGTGAAGGCGCGCACCGGAGGCCGGTGCTGGCGTTCCGGTCGAGCGCGGCGATCCTCAATTTCGTCAACGGCAAGGAGCTGGCGCGCTACGGGCGCGCCGGCGTGCTGACGCCCGATCACGTCATCCGCATCAAGCCATGGCCGCTGATCCTGGCCGCCCCGCAGGCGGGAACGCTCGGCGATTTCGGAAAAGCCGCACATGAAGCCGCGCAGGAATTCGCCGCCGAATACCGCGATTATTTCGCGCGCCATCGCGCGCGCCAGCCGAGCGCGCAGATGCTCGATCCCCTACCCCGGTTGGCGCTGGTGCCGGGTGTCGGCCTGTTCGGGCTCGGCGCCAATGCCAAGGACGCGGCGATCGCCGCCGACGTGGCGGAAGCGGCGATCGACGGCATCGCCGACGCCGAGGCCATCGGGCGGTTCACGTCGATCTCGGAAGCCGACATGTTCGATTGCGAATATTGGCCGCTCGAACTGGCCAAGCTGGGGAGCCGCAAACGCGCGCCGCTCGCGGGGCAAGTGGCGGTGGTGACCGGCGCCGGCGGCGCCATCGGCGGCGCCACCGCGCGCGCATTGGCCCAAGCCGGTGCGGAAGTGGCGCTCATCGATCTCGACGGCGCGGCCGCGCAACGCAAAGCCGCCGCGATCGGCGGCGCGAGCTTGAGCGTGCAATGCGACGTTACCGACGCGCAATCGGTCGCCGCCGCGTTCGATGCCGTGGTGGCGGCGTTCGGCGGCGTCGACATTCTCGTGTCGAATGCGGGCGCCGCCTGGCAGGGCCGCATCGGCGAGGTCGACGAGGCGGTGTTGCGGCAGAGCTTCGAACTGAACTTCTTCGCGCACCAGAAGGTGGCGCAGGCCGCGGTCAAGATCATGCTGGCGCAAGGCACCGGCGGCTGCCTCCTGTTCAACGTGTCGAAGCAGGCGGTCAATCCGGGCCCCAATTTCGGCCCCTATGGCCTGCCCAAGGCGGCGACGCTGTTCCTGGTGCGCCAATACGCGCTCGACTACGGCGCCGACGGAATTCGCGCCAACGCGGTTAACGCCGACCGCATCCGCTCCGGCCTGTTGAGCGAGGACTTCATCAAGGAGCGCGCCCAGGCGCGCGGGCTTTCGGAAAAGGCCTATATGAGCGGCAATTTGCTGGGCCGCGAGGTCACGGCCGAAGACGTGGCGCAGGCATTCCTCGCCCAGGCACTGGCGCTGAAAACCACCGCGGACGTGACCACCGTGGACGGGGGCAACATCGCGGCGGCCTTGCGCTGACCCCACGCACTGACTTCATTGCGCCGGATTCGTGCTATCGTGTTCGCCAACGAAACCCCTAGGGAGCCAGACGCATGCTGCGCATCATCGGCCTCACCGGCCTTTCTCTCCTGCTGCTGGCAGGCCCGGCCTCGGCCGCGACCTCCAAGCAGAAAATGGAGACCTGCAAGTTCGGCGCCGACAACGAGAAGCTGACCGGCAAGGCGCGCACCGCCTTCATCCACAAATGCATGGGCAAGGGCAACTACCAGCCGCAGGCGCGCAAGGACGAAATGAAGAAGGAAAAGGCCATGAAGAAGCCGGCCGCGAAAAAGAAAGCGGCTGCGAAGAAGCCGATGGCCAAGCCGGAACAGAAGCAGCAATAGTCACGCCGCGAAAGAGGCGCCATGCCGGAAGCCGACAAACAGGGCAAGCTGTACTACGCCAGCAAGCCGCAGGCCGCGCCCGGCTTTTTTCTCAAAGGCTCGCACCAGCTCGACTGGGGCATGAAGAACCGGCTTGCCCGCACCTTCAATCCGAAGACCGGGCGCACGGTCATGCTCGCCATCGACCACGGTTATATGCAGGGCCCGACCACCGGCCTCGAGCGCGTGGATATCTCCATCGTGCCGCTGCTCAATCAATGCGACGCGCTGTTCTGCACGCGCGGCATGTTGCGCAGCGTGATCCCGGCCGACAACACCATCCCCATCTGCCTGCGCGCGAGCGGCGGGCCGTCGGTGCTGAAGGACCTGTCGAACGAAAAGGTCGCGCTCGACATGGAGGACGCCGCACGCCTCAACGCCTGCGGCGTGGGCGTGCAGGTCTATATCGGCGGCGAGCACGAGACGCAGACCGTGCACAACATGACGCGCCTGGTCGACGCGGGCTTGAGATACGGCGTGCCGGTGATGGGCATCACCGCGGTCGGCAAGGACATGAAGCGCGACGCGCAGTATTTTCGGCTGGCCTGCCGCATCATCGCCGAGCTCGGCGCGCAATACGTCAAGACCTATTACGTCGAGGAGGGCTTCGAGACGGTGACCGCCTCCTGCCCGGTGCCGATCGTGATGGCCGGCGGCAAGAAGCTGCCCGAGCTCGACGCGCTCACCATGGCCTATAACGCCGTGCAACAAGGCGCCGCCGGCGTCGACATGGGGCGCAACATCTTCCAATCGGACGCCCCGCACGCGATGCTCGCCGCCGTCAACGGCGTGGTGCACGAGAAGCTGACGCCCAAGCAGGCCTTCGAGCTCTACGGCTCGCTCAAATCGCAAGGCGCGGCTTGACAGAGCCGCGCGCTGCCCCGTTCGTCCCCGCGCAAGCCGCGGACCCGTTGCCGCTTGTCGGCGATGCTGCCATCGACCGATCGGATTTCCGCCGCCCGCTCCGCCAAAGCGAAGCCGCTTGCGCGCCGGCGCGGCTTGGCCTCGCACGCGATCTCGCCGAGCGGCTGGCGGTCGTCACGCTGTTCGCGGTGTTCGTGCACCGGCTGCTGCCGCAGATCGCAAATCTCGTCCTCATCGAGCGCGCGTATCCGGAGCTGATCTGGCAGGCCGCCGGCATCAACGCGCAGGTTCCGCTCTTGGTGATCGCCGAGGGCTTGGGCGTCGCATTGATCCTGATCCGCCGCCGCGCCGATACGCTTTCGCCGCACGCGCTCGACTGGGCGCTCTCCTTCGGCGCGGTGACGCTGCCGCTGCTGCTCACCCTGCGGGCGCAGCCGGGGACGCTGGTGCCCGCCTTCATCGCCACCGCGCTGATGCTGTCGGGCCTGCTGATACAGATTTCGGCCAAGCTCGCGCTCTGGCGCAGCTTCGGCGTGGTGCCGGCCAATCACGGCGTGAAGACGCGCGGGCCCTATCGCCTGCTGCGTCATCCCATGTATGCCGGCTACACGCTCACCCACATCGGGTTTCTGCTCGGCTTCCCCTCGATTTCCAACGCGCTGCTCTATGCAAGCGTGCTGGGGCTCAATATCGCACGCATCGTGCGCGAGGAGGCGATCCTCAAGCACGACGCCGGCTACCGCGCCTACATGGAGCGCGTGCGCTACCGGCTGCTGCCCGGACTGTTCTAGAAAATTACGCCGCTGCGTCCTTCGCCACCGCGCGCACCGGCGGCTCGGTATAGATGACGTTGCCGCCCGGGTTTTCGGTGACCGCGAAGGTCACGAAATATTCGATCTCGGGATAGACGCCGTAGCGCGCCAGGATACCGTCGAGCCAGGGCCCCTGGTAGAAGGCCTTGGCGTCGGCGAGCGTTTCCCACTGATAGACGCCGCCGGCAATCCCGTTTTCGCCCCACATGAACTGCTTGCGGATCAGCCCCTTCACGTCGGCAAAGCCGGGCGCGATCTTGTGGAAATGCGCCAGGCACTCGTTCTTGCCGATGCTGGGCGGCAGCTTGTAGCGCACGATGGCGGTGATCATGGGCGCGCTCCTTTCGCGAAAGGGAGGCGCTGTTTTTACCCGATTTTACCCGCCCGTTCCAGGCGCGGCCGGCTATCATGCCGCCCATGAGCACCCTCGCCGTCCGCCTGCTGCAAGCGTTGAAAGACTACGGGGCCCGCGAAATTTTCGGCATCCCAGGCGACTTCGTGCTGCCGTTCTACAAGGCGATCGAAGAATCGAAGATCCTGCCGCATTTCACGCTCAGCCACGAGCCGGCGGTCGGCTTTGCCGCCGACGCCGCGGCGCGCTTCCATCAGGGCCTGGGCGTCGCGGTCGTCACCTACGGCGCCGGCGCCTTCAATCTGGTCAACGCGGTGGCCGGCGCCTATGCCGAGCGCTCGCCGGTGGTGGTGATCGCGGGCGCGCCGGGCGCGCGCGAACGCGCGACCGGATTCCTGCTGCACCACCAGGCGCGCGCGGTCGATACCCAACTCGCCGTCTATCGCGAGATCACCTGCGACCAGGCGGTGCTCGACGATCCGGCGCGCGCGGCCGATCAGATCGCACGCGTCCTGCGCTCGGCGCGCGAGCAATCGCTGCCGGTCTACATCGAAGTTCCGCGCGACCTGGTCGGCGCCGCGATGGGCCCCGTGCCGGTGCTTTCGCCGCGGCCGGCGGACCGGCAAGCGCTCGCCGAATGCGCCGACGAAATCCTCGGCCGGCTCGCCGAGGCGCGCGCGCCGGTCGTAATCGCCGGCGTCGAAATCCGCCGCTTCGGCATCGAGCGCGAGACCGCGGCGCTGGCGCGCCGGCTCAGCCTGCCGGTGGTCACCACCTTCATGGGCCGCGGATTGCTCGAAGACGCCCCCGACGTGCTGGCCGGCACTTATCTCGGCGCGGCCGGCGACCCGGCGACCAATAGGCTGGTGGAGAATGCCGACGCCCTGCTGCTGCTCGGCGTCATCCTGTCCGACACCAACTTTGCGCTGTCGGAGCGCAAGCTCGATGCGCGCCGCACCATTTCCGCCATGGGACGCAATGTGCAGATCGGCCATCACGTCTATAACGATCTGCCGATCGATGCGCTGATCGAGACGCTTGGCGAGCGCGCGCGCAAGCCGAAAACCCGCGCCGCGCGCAAGCGCAAGCCGCCGAAATATCCGCGCAGGCTGAAGGCGGACGACGAAAAAATCATGCCGTCCGACATCGCCACCGCGATCAACGATCTGTTCGACCGCCACGGCAAGATGCCGATGGCGGCCGACATGGGCGACTGCCTGTTCACCGCCATGGAGATCGACAATACCGCGCTGGTCGCGCCCGGCTATTACGCCGGCATGGGCTTCGGCGTGCCGGCGGGCCTCGGCGTCGCGGTGGCGACCGGACGGCGCCCGCTCATCCTGGTGGGAGACGGCGCCTTCCAGATGACCGGCTGGGAGCTCGGCAATTGCCGCCGCTACGGGATCGCGCCGATCGTGGTGCTGTTCAACAATACGAGCTGGGAAATGCTGCGCGTGTTCCAGCCGGAATCGAAATTCAACGATCTCGACGACTGGCATTTCGCCGACATCGCGTCCTCGCTCGGCGGCCACGGGACGCGCGTGACGACGCGGCGGCAATTGGCGGAAGCGCTGGAAGCGGCATTCAAGCGCAACGATCGGTTTTCGCTGATCGAAGTGATGCTGCCGCGCGGGGTCACCTCCGACACGCTCGCGCGATTTGTGGCCGGCTTCAAGGCGGCAAGGGCAAAGGCCGACTAGCCGCCGCGCTCAATCGCTCTGCAAGATGACGTTTTTCAGCAGCGGGTAGATCTGGTTCGCCCAGGCGCGGCCGGCGAACACGCCGTAATGGCCGACGCCAGCCTGCATGTGGTGGCGCTTGCGATAGGGCTTGAGCGAGGCGCACAGTTCGTGCGCGGCGAGCGTCTGGCCGACCGCGCAGATGTCGTCCTTCTCGCCTTCCACCGTGAACAGCATGGTGCGCCGGATCGCGGCCGGCTCCACTTTCTGATTGCGATAGGTCAGCTGGCCGAGCGGCAACAGGTGCAGTTGGAACACCTGCTCGACCGTCTCCAGATAGAACTCGGCGGTGAGATCGAGCACGGCGAAATATTCATCGTAAAACGCCTTGGTCTGCGCGGCCTTGGCCTCGTCGCCCTTGGCGAGATGGTCGTAAAGCTCGCGATGCGCCTTGATGTGGCGGTCGATATTCATGCTCATGAAGGCGGCGAGTTGCACGAAGCCGGGATAGACCCGGCGCCCGCCGCCGCCGTAGCGGCCGGGCACGCGCGCGATCAGCGTGCGCTCGAACCATGAGATGTCCTTCGACTTGGCGAGCTCGTTGACCTTGGTGGGGTTGATGCGGGTGTCGATCGGCCCGGCCATCAGCGTCATCGAGCGCGGCTGCGCGGGATGGTCGCCTTGCGCCATCACGCTCGCGGCAACGAGCGCGGCCACGCAAGGCTGGCACACCGCCACCATGTGCGCGCCCGGCCCGATCGCTTCCAGCCAGCGAATGAGATGCGCGATATAATCGTCGAAGCCGAAGGCCCCGTGTTCGGTCGAGACATCGCGCGCATTGTGCCAGTCGGTGATGTAGACGTCGTGCTCAGGCAGCATGGTGCGCGCCGTGGCGCGCAGAAGCGTCGCGAAATGACCTGACAGCGGCGCGATCAGCAGCACGCGCGGCTGCGCCACGTCGATGTCCTTCTTGAAATGCAACAGCGTGCCGAACGGCGTTTGGTCGGCCGCCACTTCCGTCACCGCCACTTCGCGGCTGCCGACCTTGACGGCCTCCACGCCGTAGGGCGGGCGCACATGGGTAAGCCCCGCGCGCGCGATCAACTCATAGGCGGCGGTGAGATTGCTCAAGGGCGACGCATGCGTCGCGCCGTTCAGGCGCGCGCGCGTCTCGCGCAGGGCCATGCCGGCAAACGCCCGCACCGGCACCATGATGTCGGAATGGGCCTGATAGGCCTGATAAAGCATCCAGTCCTCGGCGGTCCCGGCGAACCGCTGGCAAAACCTAGAGCATTTTATGCTGCACTGCGAGATAAAATGCTGGGCGCGGGTGCCTGGGGATAAGGCAGCGGGCGCGGCGTTTTGCGGCACGGGAAGCTATTGATCGGCCATAACTTTCGTCTAAGCTAGCGGTTGCCGGGCCGTGAACTGATGGGACAGCGCCACCCCATGGCCAAGGCTACCCCCGACATGGCTACCCGCGACAGGGCTACCCCCGACAAGGCTACGCTCACAATCGCCAGCAAAAACTACGGCTCCTGGTCGCTGCGCGGCTGGCTGCTGTGCAAGCTCGCCGGGCTCGACTTCGTCGAGCAGGTGATCGCCAGCGACGATCCCTCCACCCGCGCGGAATTATTGTTGTTGTCGCCGTCCTTCCTGGTGCCGTGTCTGACGCATAACGGCACCAAGGTCTGGGACACTTTGGCGATAGGAGAATATCTCAACGAAATCCTGCCCGACGCCGGGCTCCTGCCAAGCGACCGCGCCGCGCGCGCGCATTGCCGCTCGATCTCGGGCGAGATGCATTCCGGATTTTCCAATCTGCGCTCGGCGCTGCCGATGAACCTGAAGGCGCATCATCCGGGCTTCAAGGTGTGGGCCGGCGCGCAGGCCGACATCGAGCGCATCGTGTTCGTCTGGCGCGAATGCCTCGACACCCATGGCGGCGTCTATCTGTTCGGCCCGAAGCCGACCATGGCCGACGCCATGTTCGCGCCGGTGGTCACGCGCTTCCTCACCTACGACGTCAAGCTCGATCCCGATTGCGCCGGCTATTGCGCGGCGATCATGGCGCTGCCGGCCATGCAGGAATGGCTGGACGGCGCCAAGGCGGAGCCAGACGAAGTCGTCGAGTTGGACGTTGAATTCTAAAGCAGCACGATCCCCGCCCCGCCGAGCGCGCTCAGCAGCACGACCAGCCAGGGCGGCACTTTCCACATGAACAGCAGCAGGAAGCCGCCCGCCGCCAGCGCGAAATCGGCCGGGCTTTGGATCGCCGAAGTCCACACCGGGCGGTATAGCGCGGCGAGCAGCAGGCCGACCACCGCGGCATTGACGCCGCGCAGCGCCGCTTGCGCGAGCGGCACGCGCCGCAAATGGTCCCAGAACGGCAGCACGCCGACCACCAGGAAGAACGACGGCAGGAAGATCGCCACGAGACAGAGCGTGCCACCCAGCCAGCCGTTCGGCGGCAGGTTCGCCACCGTGCCGAGATAGGCGGCGAAAGTGAACAGCGGCCCGGGCAGCGCCTGCGCCGCGCCGTAGCCCGCAAGAAAAGCATCGTTGCTCACCCAGCCCGGCGGCACCACCGAAGCCTGCAACAGCGGCAGCACCACATGGCCGCCGCCGAACACCAGCGAGCCTGCGCGGTAGAAGGCGTCGAACAGCTTGAGCGCCTGGCTCGGCACGGCTCGGCGGCGAATCGGCAGGCCGATGAGCAGCACGAAAAACATCGCCAGCAAGCACCACGCCGGTCGCGCGGCCGACCGCCAGCGGCAGCGTGGCGTGCGTGATCTTCGGCTCGCCGCGGAAAAACAGCGCCCCGACGGCAGCGCCCAGCACAATGGCGCCGATCTGCCCGAGCGCCGTCGGCACCGCCAGCACCAGCGCGGTGGCGGCGATAGCGAGCGTGGCGCGTTCCTTGTCGGGCGCGAGGTTGCGCATCATGGTCAGCACGGCCTGCGCCACCACCGCGACCGCCACCACCTTCAAGCCATGCAGCCAGCCCGAGCCGAGCGCGCCGCCGAGCGCATCGACACCGTAGCCGAAGGCGATCATCAGCAAAGCGGAAGGCGCAACGAATCCCACCCAGGCGGCGAACGCGCCGGCAAGCCCCGCGCGCATGAGACCGACACCGATGGTCACCTGCGTGCTGGCGGGACCGGGCAGAAACTGACAGAGTGCCACCAAGTCGGCGAAGCTGCCTTCGTCGAGCCAGCGCCGCCGCTCGACATATTCGGCGTGGTAATAGCCGAGATGGGCGACCGGCCCACCGAACGAAGTGAGGCCGAGCCGCAGGCAGACGCGGAACACGTCGAGCCAGGCCGGCCGCGCTTGCCTCGTCTCGCGCTCCATCGCGCCCCTCGCCCGCTCGTTCAGCGCTTGAGCCAGTCCCCGATGCGCTTCACCGCCTCGTGCATTTCGGCCGCCGCGCCGGCATAGCAGAAGCGCAGAAAATCATGCCCGTTCAGCGGATCGAAATCGATGCCGGGGGTAGCGGCCACGCCCGCCTCGTCGAGCATGCGCTTGGCGAAGTCGAGACTGTCGTTGGAGAAGCGCGAAATGTCGGCGTAGAGATAGAAGGCGCCGTCGACCGGCAGGAACTTGTCGAGCCCGGCTTTCGGCAGCCCCTCCGTCAATATCCGGCGGTTCTCCTCGTAGCCGTGCTTGACCGCTTCCATCTCGTCGCGGCCGTCGAAGGCGGCCTCGGCCGCCACCTGCGCCAAAGTCGGCACCGAGATGGCGAGATTGCCCTGCAGGCGGTCGATCGTGCGCACCAGGTTTTCCGGCACCACCATCCAGCCGATACGCCAGCCGGTCATGCAGAAATATTTCGAGAAGGAATTGATCACCAGCGCGCGCTGCGACAGGTTCGCCGCCGTTTCCGCGGCGAAGGCGTAGTCGAGCCCGTGATAAATCTCGTCGGAGATGACGCGGATGCCTTCCGACTCCGCAACCGCGATCAGCCGCGCGAGCGCGTCCGCCTCGATCATGGTGCCGGTCGGGTTAGCCGGGCTCGCCACCACCAGGCCGTTGAGCGGCTTGCGGCGGTGCTCTTCGAGCAGCGCCTTGGGCGTCAGCGCCCAGCGCGTCTCGGCCCCGGTCTCGATCAGTACCGGCTCGCAGCCGAGCGCCGACAGGATATGTCGGTATGGCGGATAGCCGGGATTGGCCAGCGCCACCCGGTCGCCCGGCTCGAACAGCGTCAGGAAGGCCAGGATGAAGCCGCCGGAGGAGCCGGTGGTCACCGCCACCCGGGCGGGATCGAGCGGCAGATCGTAGGTGTCCTCGTAATGGCGCGCGATGCGGGCGCGCAGAGACGGGATGCCGAGGCTCTCGGTGTAGCGCAGGCGGCCATGGGCGAGCGCGGCTTTTGCGGCCGCTATGGCCGAGGCTGCCGCGGGTGCCGCCGGCTGGCCCACCTCCATATGGATGACGCGGTCGCCTTGTGCTTCCTTCAGCGCCGCCGCCGCCATCACGTCCATGACGATGAAGGGCGGCACGTTGCTGCGCCGGGAGGGCGTCAGAAGCCTTTTAGCCGCATCCAGCATCGTAAACGCCTCTTTTGGGCCGCTAAACCCGCCCCGCTGTTGCCGCATTCACCCGGTTGCTTGCGCTTTCGGCGCCTCGCCGCGCCTCGCTGCGATCGGGGGCGCCGCGTTGACCGCCTGGTGGCGCGTCACTAGCTTCACGCCTGTCCGGTGAATTAAGTCGGCATGATCGAGACCGCGAGACCTATCAGGGCCCGCCGCGCCACGCCAGCGGCCCGCGCACTGTCGCTCGTAACCGCGGCGGCGCTCGCCTTTGCCGGCGTCGGCCCGGCGACGGTCGCCCCCGCGCAGGCGCAGGCCGCGCCCAAGCTGCCGATCATCCGCGACACCGAGATCGAGAACCTGCTGCGCGACTATGCGCGGCCGATCCTGAGAGTCGCCGGTCTCGAAAAGCACGACGTCAAGGTGGTCATCATCAACGACCCCAGGTTCAACGCTTTCGTCATGGACGGGCGCCACATCTTCATCACCGCCGGCGCGCTCATGCAGGCGCACACGCCGAACGAGATCATCGGCGTGCTGGCGCACGAAACCGGCCATTTGGCCGGCGGCCACCTGATGCGCATGCGCGAAAAGCTCGAACAGGCGCAGACCCAGTCGATCGTGGCCATGCTGCTCGGCATCGGCGCGCTGATTGGCAGTGCCGCGGCGGGCGGCCGCGCCGGCGCCAACGCCGGGCAGATCGGCGCCGCCGCGCTGTCGGCGCCGAACTCGGCGATCCTGCACGAGCTGCTCGCCTATGCGCGCACGCAGGAAGACCAGGCCGACCACGCCGGCGTCAAGTTCCTCACCGAAACGCACCAATCGGCAAGAGGCATGGTCGACCTGTTCAAACGGCTCGCCAACGAGATGCTGTTCAGCGGCCGTTACGCCGACCCCTACCTGCAAACCCATCCATTTCCGGCCGATCGCGCCGCGACGCTCGAGCGCATGGCCAGGGAGAGCCCCTATTGGAACACGAAAGATCCGCCCGCTTTGCAGCTGCGCCATGACCTGATGCGGGCGAAATTGTCCGGTTTCTTGGAATCGGCGGGCACCGTCTCGCGCCGCTATCCGCCGAGCGATCACAGCCTGCCGGCGCGCTACGCCCACGCCATCTCGACCTACCGGCACGGCGGTCTGGGCTCGGCCATCGCCCAGATCGACGGTCTGATCGCGGCTGAGCCGAACAATCCCTATTTCTACGAGCTCAAGGGACAGGCACTGTTGGAAAGCGGGCGCGGGGCGCAATCGGTCGCGCCGCTAAAGCGCGCGGTCGCGCTCGCGCGTTACCAGGCGCCGCTGATCGAAATAATGCTGGCACAGGCGCTGATCGGCACTAAAACCCGCAAGGACGCCGGCGAGGCGATCGCCCTGTTGAACCGGGCGCTGCGCACCGAGCCGCACTCGCCCGCCGCCTATATGCAGCTCGCCATGGCCTACGGCCACACGGGGGACATCCCGCGTGCCGATCTCGCCTCCGCCCAGGCCGCCTTCGCGCGCGGCGACGTCAAAACCGCCCGCATGCTGGCCGAGCGCGCCAAGCGCGGTCTCAAGGTCGGCTCGCCCGCCTGGGTGCGCGCCGACGATATCGTCTCCGTCAAGCTTCCAGGGCATAATCGCCGATGATTCCAAAAAGGACCAGACCGATGATTGCTAGCCTGCGCCTCTTCGCCGCCGCCTGCGCCGCATTGCTCGCGCTTGCGGCCCCGCACGCCGCGCGTGCCGCCGAGTTTTCGCCCGCCCAGCACACGGCAATCGAAAAGATCGTGCACGACTACCTGGTCCAGCACCCCGAGGTGCTGCAGGAGGCGATGGAAGAACTGGAAAAGCGCCAGCAGGCCGCCAACGCGGAAAAGCACAAAACCGCGGTCAAGGAAAACGCCAAGCAGCTGTTCAATTCGCCCGACGAGGTCGTGCTCGGCAATCCGAAGGGCAACGTCACCTTCGTCGAGTTCTTCGACTACAACTGCGGCTACTGCAAGCACGCCATGAGCGACATGCTCACGCTGATGAAGACCGATCCCAAGCTCAAAGTCGTGCTGAAGGAATTTCCGGTGCTCGGCCCGGGCTCGGTGGAAGCCGCGCGCGTGGCGGTCGCGGTGCGCATGGAGGCGCCGCAGAAATATCTCGAATTCCACACCAAGCTGCTCGGCGGGCGCGGCCATGCCGACGGCGCGCGCGCTTTGGCGGTGGCGAAAGAGATCGGCCTCGACATGGACCGGCTGAAGAAGGACATGAAGAGCCCGGAGGTCGATAAGACGCTGAAGCAGGATTTCAAGCTCGCCGAGGCGCTCGGCCTCAACGGCACGCCGAGCTACGTGATCGGCGACAGCGTGATCGTCGGCGCCATCGGGCTCAAGGGCCTGGAAGAGAAGATCAACACCGCGCGCTGCGGCAAGGCGAGTTGCTGAAGTCAACGCTGCGGGGCTGTCCCGTTCTCGGATAAATTCACGGCCGCCGCGCGCTCAGAGCCCGGCGGCCGTCGCGTTTCGGCTCCCGCCCGGTCGAAAAGTTAACGGTTCCGGACGGTGACCGGTCGCCGCGCCCGGGTCCGGGCTTCCCCTTCCGGGCGCGGGCACCTATAAAGCGCCGAGTTTCCCCGAAAGCCTTGGGCCGCCCGCATGCCCCAGACCCTCTACGTCCTCAACGGCCCCAATATGAACCTGCTCGGCACGCGCGAGCCGGAGAAATACGGCCGCGCCACGCTCGCCGACGTGGAGAAACTGTGCCGGGAGACCGCCGAGCGCTTCGGGCTCGAGATCGAGTTCCGCCAGTCGAACAGCGAGGGCGGCATCATCGATCTCATCCAGGAAGCGCACGCCAAGGGCGCCGCCGGCATCGTGATCAACCCGGCCGGCTACACCTCGACCTCGATTGCCATCCTCGACGCGCTGCTCGCCGTCTCCATGCCGGTGATCGAATGCCACATCACCAATATCCACCAGCGCGAGAGCTTCCGGCACGTGTCTTATGTGTCGAAGGCGGCCAAAGCCGTGATCGCCGGCTTCGGCATCGAAGGCTACGCGCTGGCGATCACGGGGCTCGCGCGTCTCGTCGGCGCCAAGGAGAAGAGCTGAACCGGCGCGCGATCCCGAAAAGCTTTCGGACCGCGCGTCACAAAGGAGCGTAATGGCAAAGCCGCCGAAATCCGTCACCGTCGACCGCGAGTTGATCCACGAGCTCACCAGGCTCCTGGACGAGACGGGCTTAAGCGAGATCGAAATCGAGCAGGACGGCCAGCGCGTGCGCGTGGCGCGCACTTTGAGCGCACCCGCCGCGGCCCCGCCGCCGCGCGCGGAAGCGCCGATGCAGCCGATCGCGGAATCGATCGCCGCCCCGCAGGACTTCTCCAAGCATCCGGGCGTGGTGATCTCGCCCATGGTCGGCACCGCCTATGTGGCGGCGGAGCCGGGCGCACGGCCCTTCATCGACGTCGGCAGTCAGGTGAAGGCTGGCGACACGCTGCTGATCGTGGAAGCCATGAAGACCATGAACCAGATTCCGGCGCCGCGCGCCGGCACCGTGATCCAGATTCTGTTCGAAGACGGCCAGCCGGTGGAGTTCGGCGAGCCGCTGGTGATTATCGAGTGAGCGTGCCCACCGCCCGCCGGGCAAGAACCGATGTTCGATAAAATCCTCATTGCCAATCGCGGCGAGATCGCGCTGCGCGTGCTGCGCGCCTGCAAGGAGCTCGGCATTCCGACGGTGGCGGTGCATTCCACCGCCGACGCCGACGCCATGCATGTGCGTTTCGCCGACGAGAGCGTGTGCATCGGACCGCCCGCGGCCAAGGACAGCTATCTCAACATCCCCAATATTCTCGCCGCCTGCGAGATCACCGGCGCCGACGCCGTACATCCCGGCTACGGCTTCCTGTCGGAGAACGCGCGCTTTGCCGAAATCCTCGGCGAGCACGGCGTCGAGTTCATCGGTCCCAAGCCCGAGCACATCCGCATCATGGGCGACAAGATCGAGGCCAAGCGCACCGCCAAGCGCTTGGGGATTCCCGTCGTGCCGGGCTCCGAAGGCGGCGTCACGTCCGACGCGCAGGCCGCGCGCGTTGCCGGCGAGATCGGCTACCCGGTGCTGATCAAGGCGGCGGCCGGCGGCGGCGGACGCGGCATGAAGGTGGCGCGCAACGCCGAGGCGCTTACGAACGCGCTGGCGACCGCGCGCGCCGAGGCCAAGGCCGCCTTCGGCGACGACGCCGTCTATATCGAGAAATATCTCGAGCGTCCGCGCCACATCGAGATCCAGGTGCTGGGCGACGGCCAGGGCAAGGCCATCCATCTCGGCGAGCGCGACTGCTCGCTGCAGCGGCGTCACCAGAAGGTGCTGGAGGAAAGCCCCTCGCCCGCGCTCAACACGAAGATGCGCGATAAAATCGGCGAGACCGTCGCCAAGGCCATGCGCGAGATCAACTATCTCGGCGTCGGCACGGTCGAGTTCCTCTACGAAGACGGCCAGTTCTATTTCATCGAGATGAACACGCGCATCCAGGTCGAGCATCCGGTGACCGAGATGATCACCGACATCGACCTGATCTTCGAGCAGATCCGCGCCGCCGCCGGCCAGGGCCTCACGCTCGAGCAGGGCGACGTGAAGTTTCACGGCCATGCCATCGAATGCCGCATCAATGCCGAAAATCCTGTGTCGTTCCGCCCCTCGCCCGGCAAGATCCTGCACTATCACCCGCCCGGCGGCCTGGGCGTGCGCATCGATAGCGCGGTCTACGAGGGCTACAGCATTCCGCCGTTTTACGACTCGCTGGTCGGCAAATTGATCGTGCACGGCAAGACCCGCACCGAATGCCTGATGCGGCTCAAACGCGCGCTCGACGAAGTGGTGGTGGACGGCATCGAGACGACGCTGCCGCTGTTCCGCGCGCTGGTGCGCGAGAAGGACATCATCGACGGCAACTACCACATCCACTGGCTGGAGCAGTTCCTGGCCGGCGGGGGGATGGAAGCTTGAGCTTGTAGCCCGGATGAAGCGAAGCGAAATCCGGGACAGCCTCTCAATCGTTCCCGGGTTGCGCTTTGCTCCACCCGGGCTACTGGCTAAACCTCATGAGCAAACCCGGCAGCTACGCCTACCTTCCCTTGGAGCGCGTGACGTTCGGCGTGCCGGCCGCGCAAGCCGCCGTGCAGGAGGCCGAGCGCATTGATGCTGCCCGCGTCTTCATCGTCGCCTCCAAGACGCTGAGCGAGAAGACGCCGCTGGTGCGCGGCATCGCGGATGCGCTCGATAAGCGTTATGTCGGTCTGTTCGACGGCTGCACCGCCCATACCCCGCGCGCCAGCGTGATCGCGGCGGCGCGCGCGGTGCGCGAAGCCAAGCCCGACATGATCCTCACCGTCGGCGGCGGCACGCCGATCGACACCGTGAAGGTGCTGCAGCTCTGCCTCGCGCATGATGTCGACTCAATCGAGGGGCTCGATCCTCTGCACATCACGATCGCTCCCGACGGCACGCGCCACGTGCCTTCCGTTAGACGATCGCCGGTGCGCCAGGTGGCGGTGCCGACCACGCTGTCGGGCGCCGAATTCTCCAATCTGGGCGCGGCAACCGACGAGCGCACGCGCGCCAAGGAGCCCTATATCGGCGCCGACATCGGCGCGCGCGCCGTCATCCTCGACCCTGCCGCGACCGTTCACACGCCGGAATGGCTGTGGCTGTCGACCGGCGTGCGCGGCGTCGACCACGCGGTCGAAACGCTGTGCTCGATAGACGCGCACCCTTACTGCGACGGGCTGGCGCTGCACGCGCTCAGGCTGTTCGCCGCGAGCCTGCCGAACAGCGGCGGCGACCTTGACGCGCGGCTTGCCTGCCAGCAGGCCTCGTGGCTGGCCGCCTCCTCGATCGCGCGCGTCAATTACGGCGCCAGCCACGGCATCGGCCACGTGCTGGGCAGCGTCGCCGACGTGCCGCACGGCCACACCAGCTGCGTGATGCTGCCGCACGTCATGCGCTTCAACGCGGAAGTAACGCGCGACAAGCAGAAACTGATCGCGGAAGCCATGGGCCGCCCCCGCGTACCGGCAGCCGACGTGGTGGCGGACTGGATCGCGGCGCTCGGCCAGCCGACCACGTTGCGCGCCGTCGGGGTCAAGCGCGAGCAACTGCCGAAGATTGCCGCAGGCCGCCATGTCGAACCTGTGGGTACGCACCAACCCGCGGCCGATCAATTCGCCGGACGATGTGATGACGGCTTTTGGAAGCGGCGTGGTAACTACCCCGCCGCAGCCCCCGCCCTCGCCTTTTCCCCCCGCGGCATAGATCGGCACGCGCGCCGCGCAAGCCCAAAATATCCTCCAGCATCTTCGCACCCGCCAGCACGCGCGCCTCGCCGCGGTGCGGGCCGACGATCTGCAGGCCGACCGGCAACTCCTCGCGCGTGAAGCCGCAGGGCAGCGACAGGCCGACGCAATGCGCCACGGTCGGCGCATAGGCGATCGCCAGCCATTCGACGTAGTTGCCGAAAGTGACGCCGGCGCATTCCTTCACGTAGCGCTCCTCGACCGGGAACGGCGGCACGATGGTCGCCGGACACAGCAGCAGATCGTAGCGCTCGAAGAACGCCAGCGCCCGCGCGCAGATGGCGACGCGCTGCGCTTCCGCGCGCGCGAGCTCATCCATGGTCAGCCGCATGCCGAGCTCGATATTGGCGACGACTTCGGGCTTGAGCAGGTCACGCTTCGTCCGCAAGAGTTCCGCCTTGCTCACCGCGAAGTCGTAGCCGCGCAGCACCTGGAAGCAGTCGTGCACGCCGGAGAAATCCGGATGCGCTTCCTCCACGATGACGCCGGCTTCGGCGAAGCGCTCGGCCGCCTTGCGCGTGATGGCGGCGACTTCAGGGTCGACCGGCGTGATGCCGAGATCGGGCGAATAGGCGACACGCTTCGGCCGCGCGCCGCTCTGCACAGCGGAACGAAACGAAGTGCCCAGCCTGGGCAGCGACAAGGGATCTCCCGGGTGCTCGCCGGACATGGCGTCGAGCAGCAGCGCGAGATCGTCCACGTTGCGCGCCATCGGGCCTTGCGCGCTCAAGGTGCGGTCGATCTTGGCTGTCGCCGTACGCGCGACGCGCCCGACGCTCGGCCGAATGCCGACGATGCCGCAGAAGCTCGCCGGATTACGCAGCGAACCGCCCATGTCGCTGCCGTGCGCGAGCCAGGCCATGCCGGTCGCCAGCGCCACCGCGGCCCCGCCCGACGAGCCGGCGGCCGAGCGCGCCGTGTTCCACGGATTGCGCGTGAAGCCGAACACCTCGTTGAAGGTGTTGGCGCCGGCGCCGAATTCCGGCGTGTTCGATTTGGCGTAGACTACGCCGCCTTGCGCTTCCAGATGCGCGACCAGGATGTCGGAGCGCGCCGGGCACGTGGTCCTTGAAGATGGGCGAGCCGTAGGTGGTCAAGACGCCTGCGACGTCGGTCAGGTCCTTGATCGGCACCGGCATGCCGGCGAGCGGGCCGCGCTGCTCCATCGGCAGCTTCATCAGCCGGTCGGCATGGGCGCGGGCGCGCTCGAAACATAGCGTCGGCAGCGCGTTCACCGCCGGGTCCACCGCGGCGATGCGCGCCTCCAGCGCGTCGAGCAGATCGTGCGGCGTCACCTCGCCGCGCTTGAGGCGCTCGACCAGCGCGCAGGCGTCGGCCTTGATCAGTTCCTCGGCGCTCATGGCATCCCCCGGCATTTTCGCGATCTTAGCGGCGCCGGGGAGGACCGCCAATGCACCCTACGCGCGGGCCTCTTCGGTCAGCCGCGCCAGCAGCGTGCAGATTGCCGCCGGGTCATAGGGCTTCGGAACGAACACCGAGCGCGGCACCAGCGGCGCGATCTGCGCGGAACTGTAGCGGCCGGAGGCGTAGACGATCGGCAGTTCCGGCCGCATCTGGCGGACCCTTGCGGCGAGTTCGGCACCGTCGATCGTGCCCGGCAGGTTGACGTCGGTGAACATCACATCCACCTCCCCGCCGCCACCGACATAGTCGAGCGCCTCGTCGCCGGTGGTCACTTCGTGCACCGCAAAGCCGCGCTCGCTGAGCCAGTCGGCGACCAGATGGCTGATCAGGACCTCATCCTCCACCAGGAGGACAGTCGGTGGCGTTGCGGCGCGTCCCATGGAACCCCACTTGCGCTTCACGGTGGTCGTCTGACGGGTCCAACGCCGGCGCACACCCGGCGTTTCGGCTTTTCGGAAACTTGCATTAGTTATGGTAACCTTGGTGTTAACCGCCGCGTCAATGCAGCAAGAATTACCTGAGCTTGCGCCGCGCCGGAGCTTAACATCCCGACCGGAAGCCGGTTTCGACCCATGGCCAGCCGCGAAAACGCTTTCATCGAGATCACCCCGGACGTGCTGCTCAAGGCCTATGCCTGCGGCATTTTTCCGATGGCGGAAAGCGCCGAGGATCCCGCGCTCTATTGGATCGAGCCGGAAATGCGCGGCATCATCCCGCTCGACACCTTCCACGTGCCGGCGCGCCTTGCGCGCACGGTGCGCGCGACGCCCTTCGCCGTGCAGGTCAACCGCAATTTCGAGGCGGTGATCGAGGGCTGCGCCGCGCCCAAAAGCGACCGTGCCCGCACCTGGATCAATGGCCGCATCCGCCGCATCTACCGCGCGCTGCACGCGCACGGCCACTGCCACAGCGTGGAAGTTTATGACGGCGAGGACTTGGTCGGCGGGCTCTACGGCGTCTCGCTCGGCCGCGCCTTCTTCGGCGAGAGCATGTTCCACCGCGCGCGCGACGCTTCCAAGATCGCGCTGGTGCATCTGATCGCGCGCCTGCGCGCCGGCGGCTTCCGCCTGCTCGACACGCAGTTCGTCACGGACCATCTGCGCACCTTCGGCGCGGTCGAGGTGCCCAAGCGCCGCTATCACCGCCTGTTGGAAGAAGCGCTTGTCGGCGAAGGCGATTTTTACGCGCTGCCCGTCGATCAGGCGGTGAGCGGCGAACGGGCGCTGGCGATCGTGAGCGGGGAATAATTGGACGTTTTCGATCGCGTCGCCACACACTCCGTTCATTCCCGCGCAAGCGGGAATCCAGAGATGCAATCACGAGTCCGCAGACTAGCGCCCCTGGATTCCCGCTTACGCGGGAATGAGCGGATAAGTCCCTGCAATCGAATTACGCCCTACCGCCGGCGCGTGGGACGGCGGCGCGGCGGCGGCGGCTTGGCGGCCTCCTGCTGCTGGGGTGCTTCCGCCACCGCCGGCAGCTTGCCGCCTTTGCAGTCGGTCAGCCACACGTCGTAGATCGGGTGCTCGACCGCGTGCAGGCCGGGGCTGGCCGCGAACATCCAGCCGGTGAAGATGCGCTTGATCGCGCCCTTCAGCGTCACCTCGTCGACCTCGACGAAGGCGTCGGTCTGCGGCGTCTCGGTCGGCGGGCGCGAATAGCACACGCGCGGGGTCACCTGCAGCGCGCCGAATTGCACGGTCTCGTTGATGGCGACGTCGAACGAGGTGATGCGGCCGGTGATCTTGTCGAGGCCGGCGAACACCGCGGTCGGATTGTCGATGCGCTCGGGCGGCGGTTCCACCACAACTTCCTTGGTCGGCGGCGGGGCGGCAGCGGGCTGCTGCCCCGGCTGCGCCGGCTGCTGCGGCACCGGCTGCTGCGGCGGCGGCTTGGCCTGATTTGGGTTCTGACGCACCGGCGGCTTGGCCGCCTGTGTGGCGCCGGGCGGGGGCGGCAAAGTCTGCTGCTGGATGGTGCCGCGATTGGGCCTGCTCGCCGGCGGCAGGTTCATCGGCGCCGGCAAAGGCTGCGCCGGCGGTTCGTCGCGATCGCGCGGCTCGTCACGGTCGCTCGGATAAAACGGCGGCGGCGGCGCGCGTCGATCGTAACGCGGCGCATTCGGCACGTCGGCCGGCGGGCGCGGCGGCGGCTCGTTGAAAATCGAGCCGAATTGCGCGGCGGCCGGCCCCGCCATCATGAGCGCGGCCAGCGCAAGCAGCCCTAGTCTCAATCGCGATCGCGCCATTTATCGGGGTGTTCCGCCCGCGCCCTTACCCAGTTTCGCCTCAACGCAGGCGAAGCTCGGTTAACACGGCGAATGAGGCGGTGGAAGGGCGAGTACGCGCGTCAGTCCCCGGGGCTCCACGCCTTGTAGTCGCCCGTCGCCCTCGGGCGCCGCCCGGCGGCGAGCGTCGAGCCGGGAGGGCGGTAGGCGGCCGGCGTGCCGGTCAGATTGGGGCGATGCGGCTTCTGCCAGGAGCGCGCCACGTAGCTCTCCTGCGTGGGCGGCGTGTCCACCGTGTGATGCAGCCAGCCGTGCCAGGCCGGCGGCACCGCGCTTGCTTCCGCATAGCCGTTATAGATCACCCAGCGCCGCTCGAAGCCGAGCCGCGCATCGATCTTGCCGCCCTTGGTGCGGTAGTACCGGTTGCCGAATTCGTCATCACCCACCGCTTCGCCATACATCCAGGTCCAGAACTGGGTGCCGAAGGTCTGCGAATTCCACCAGGTAAACAGCTTCAGCAGGAAGGTTTTCATTGGCTTGGACATTTCTCGCCGAATTCAGCGCGTTCTGCCAGTTCCGCCGAAAGCTGTCCAGCGGCGCTGCCTGAACTCCCGCACGCAATGGCGAGCCCGGTCGCGCGGCGATATGATCGCGCCAAGCGACGACCGAACCGACAAGGAGGGCTCCCCGTGCCGGCAAAGCTATCCGACCTGCTCAAAAAAGACGGCTGCCTCGCGCTGCCGGGCGTGCATGACGGCGTGTCCGCCCGGCTCGCGGCCAGCGCCGGCTTCGAGGCGCTCTACATGACCGGCTACGGCGCGGTCGCCTCCGCGCTCGGCATCCCGGATGCCGGCCTGGCCACCTACAGCGAGATGCTGGAGCGCGTGCGCTGCATCGCGGGCGCGACCGCCCTGCCCTTCGTCGCCGACGGCGACACCGGCTATGGCGGCCTGCTGAACGTCGACCGCACCGTGCGCGGCTATGCGGCGGCCGGCGCCGCCGCCATTCAGCTCGAGGACCAGGAATTTCCCAAGAAATGCGGCCATACCGAATACCGCCGGGTGATCCCGGAGGACGACGCGGTCGCCAAGATCCGCGTGGCGGTCGACGCGCGCCCGAGCAGCGATTTCCTGATCGTGGCGCGCACCGACGCGCGCTATTCGCTCGGCCTCGACGCGGCGCTCAAGCGCGCCGAGCGTTTCCTCAAAACCGGCGCCGACGTGCTGTTCGTGGAGAGCCCGGAGAGCCTGGAGGAATTGCGCCGCGTGGCCGAGACCTTCAAGGGCGCCGCGCTGCTCGCCAACATGGTCGAGGGCGGCCGCACGCCTTATCTGTCGACCGGCGAACTGGCCGGGCTCGGCTTCAAGATCGCCATCTTCCCGGTGAGCGCGCTGTTGAGCGCGGCCGGCGCCATGAAGCTTTGCTACGAGCAGCTCAAAGCGCACGGCTCGGCCAAAGGCGGCGCCGCCCCCATGCTGCCCTTTGCCGAGATGAACAAGCTGATGGGTTTTCCAGCCGTGCACGCCTTCGAAGAGCGCTACGGCCGTATCGAGGCGCGCGCCGCCGAGTAACGGCGGCTTGCCTTTCGCCGCCCGAGATGGCTATCTTGCCCAGCGATTAAGCAGTGCCGGGCCGATTCCGGGCAGGCGCCGCAGCTCGAACGACAGTGCCGGGACAAAAGGCGGGCTCGCAAACCGGGCCCGCCTTTTTCATGGACGGTCAGTCATCGTCTGCGCAGCATTCCTCCCCCGCCCAGGCCTCGCGCCCTTCCTTGACCAGGAACCAGACGATGGCAAGTGAGGTCACCGCATCCACCCACCAAAAGGTCGTCAATAACTCCGCAACCAGACCGACCACGACAACAACAGCGAGATAGCCGCAGGTGATGCTCTCGACCGCATCGGCACGCATGGCGCGGCTGCCGATCGCCTCGGCCACCTTCAGCTTACGCCGGGCGAGCCAGTACATGAGCGGGATCGCCGCCGCGGTCACAGCCAGGCCGGGGGCCGAGAATTGCTGGCCGTGGCCCGTCCAAAGGCTCCAGGCCGCGCTCGCGACGACGTAAGCCGCAAGCGCAAACAGCAACACCCCGCCGATGCGGGACGCCAACCGCTCGGCGCTTTCGGAGAATTGCTGGCCGTGGCGCAATTCGACGCTCAAGCGCCAGATCAGCACCAAGGCCGAGGTCAGCTCGATGACGCTGTCGAGCCCGAAGGCCATGAGCGACAGGCTGCCGGCGGCAACCGCCGCCGCGATCGCGACGGCGGCCTCGATCGTCATCCAGCCGATAGTCGCCCATTCCAGCCGGAAGGCTTGGGCGATGAGCGCGCGCCGATCGGTACCGAGCGCCTGGTCCATGGGCTCCCTTTCTCCCGACCCTAACGCCGCATAGCGCCAAAGGGCGGCACTTCGCTACCGCGCAGGCCGCAAGAGTTGAATTCACAGCCGTGCGCATCGTCTTCACGCTCGCCAAGCGCGCCGGCTTTCCGCGTAACGCCCTGACTTGCTTCCGAGAATCAGAGTCCCGCGCGGGCGCAAACGCTGCGTTTTCCCGCCGCCGTCCCCGGCGGCGCCACGGGCGGGCGCGGCGAGCCAAGGACGCGCAAGCCCGGTTTTTCCGTCATTTTTCTGTCATGCGCCTCGGCATAAAAACCTACCCAGTGCGCCCAAGAAAAATGCTTTTCGCGACCCCCCGATCGCTCAATACTGACGCCGGTTTCGCTGCCCAGCGTCGCCTCCTCAGGGCCCTTTACCACAAGATTTAGTGTTTGATTCAGATTTGCCCTCTATCTGTTGTTGACGATGGCAGCGAGTCCACCTAGCTTTGGTTTGTTCGGCGTGTGTGAGTTCAGGTTCCCTCCGAACCTCCAAAACGGCTTTGAGAAGTCGTGTCTCGCCCACGTCGGAAACGGCGTTCTGGGCAAAGGATTATCTTTGTGCGGGGCGCCAACACGCCCACAAGACCGTGCGTAACCGGTGCCGATTGAGAGCGCCGGACTGAAACGAAGGCGGTGTCGAACGGGGCCGACGGGGCCGGACGGGCGCAAGCAACGCCCGGCAGGTATAATCGTCGGCGGTCGACAGCCGCCCAGCAATTAGGGGCTAGAGACGACAATGCGGATCGAACGGCGCTACACGACGGACGGACAATCGGCCTACGAGCAAATCGCGTTCCGGCTCACCACATCCGAGATCCGCAACCCGGACGGCTCGGTGGTGTTCAAGCTCGACAATGTCGAGGTGCCGGAATCGTGGTCGCAGGTCGCCTCCGACGTCCTGGCGCAGAAGTATTTCCGCAAAGCCGGCGTGCCCGCGCGCCTGAAAAAGGTCGAAGAGAATTCCGTCCCCTCCTTCCTGTGGCGCTCGGTCGCCGACGAGGCGGCGCTCGAAGAGCTGCCGGAGAAGGAGCGCTATATCGGCGAACGTTCCTGCCGCCAGGTGTTCGACCGTCTGGCCGGCACCTGGACCTATTGGGGCTGGAAGGGCGGCTATTTCGACAGCGAAGTCGACGCCCAGGCCTTCTTCGACGAACTGCGCTACATGCTGGCGGCGCAGATGGTGGCGCCCAATTCGCCGCAGTGGTTCAACACCGGCCTGCACTGGGCCTACGGCATCGACGGCCCCAGCCAGGGCCACTATTACGTCGATCCCTTCACCGGCAAGCTGACCAAATCGAAGAGCTCCTACGAGCATCCGCAGCCGCACGCCTGCTTCATCCAGGGCATCAGCGACGACCTGGTGAACGAAGGCGGCATCATGGATTTGTGGGTGCGCGAGGCGCGCCTGTTCAAATACGGCTCCGGCACCGGCACCAATTTCTCCGCGCTGCGCGGCGAAGGCGAGCGGCTCTCGGGCGGCGGCAAGTCGTCCGGCCTGATGAGCTTCCTCAAGATCGGCGACCGCGCCGCCGGCGCGATCAAGTCGGGCGGCACCACGCGGCGCGCCGCCAAGATGGTGATTGTCGACGTCGATCATCCCGACATCGAGACCTACATCGACTGGAAGGTGATCGAGGAGCAGAAGGTGGCGGCGCTGGTCACCGGCTCCAAGACCAACCAGAAGCACCTGCGCGCCATCATGAAGGCGTGCGTCAACTGCGAGGGCTCGGGCGACGACTGCTTCTCGCCGGAGAAGAACCCCGCGCTCAAGCGCGAGATCAGGCTCGCCCGCCGCGCTTTCGTGCCGGACAACGTCATCAAGCGTGTCATCCAGTTCGCCAAGCAGGGCTACAAGGACATTCAATTCCCGACCTACGACACCGATTGGGACAGCGACGCTTACCTCACGGTCTCCGGGCAGAACTCCAACAATTCGGTGCGGGTGACCGACGGCTTTTTGAAAGCGGTCGAGGCCGACGGCAATTGGGATCTCACTTTCCGCAAGAACGGCAAGGTGTCGAAGACGCTGAAGGCGCGCGAATTGTGGGAGAAGATCGGCTACTCGGCCTGGGCCTCGGCCGATCCCGGCCTGCAATACCACACGACCGTCAACGACTGGCACACCTGCCCGACCTCGGGCGAAATCCGCGCGTCGAACCCGTGCTCGGAATACATGTTCCTCGACGACACCGCCTGCAATCTCGCCTCGCTCAATCTGCTCACCTTCCGCGACAAGGAGACCGGCGCGTTCAAGGTCGAGGATTACGAGCACGTAGTGCGGCTGTGGACGGTGGTGCTCGAAATCTCCGTGATGATGGCGCAGTTCCCGTCGAAGCAGATCGCGCAGCTCTCTTACGAATTCCGCACGCTCGGCCTCGGCTACGCCAATATCGGCGGCCTCCTGATGACCTCCGGCATTCCCTATGATTCGGACGCCGGCCGCGCCATCTGCGGCGCGCTCTCGGCCATCATGACCGGCGTCGCCTACGCGACGAGCGCCGAAATGGCCAAGCAGCTCGGCCCCTTCCCCGGCTTCAAGAAGAACCGCGAGCCCATGCTACGGGTCATGCGCAACCATCGCCGCGCAGCCCATGGCGAGCGCACCGGCTATGAGCAGGTCGCTCAGCCGCCGGTGCCGCTCGACCATGCCGCCTGCCAAATCTTGGGGGAAAATGGCGCCAACCTGATCGCGCACGCCAAGAAGGCCTGGGACACGGCGCTCACGCTCGGCGAGGCGCACGGCTATCGCAACGCGCAGGCGACCGTGATCGCCCCCACCGGCACCATCGGCCTGGTGATGGATTGCGACACCACCGGCATCGAGCCCGACTTCGCGCTGGTGAAGTTCAAGAAGCTGGCCGGCGGCGGCTATTTCAAGATCATCAACCGCGCGGTGCCGGAAGCGCTGCGCACGCTTGGCTACGGCGAGGCGCAGATCGCGGAGATCGAAGCCTACGCAGTCGGCCACGGCACGCTGGGCCAGGCCCCCGGCATCAACCCGACCACGCTGAAGGCCAAGGGCTTCACCGACGAGGCGATCGCAAGAATCGAAAAGGCGCTGCCGACCGCCTTCGACATCAAGTTCGCCTTCAACAAGTGGACGCTGGGCGAAGAGTTCTGCCGCGACACGCTCGGCATCGGTGCCGACGATCTCGGCCAGCCGACGTTCGACCTGCTCGGCGCGCTCGGCTTTTCCAAGCGCGAGATCGAGGCCGCCAATATCCACGTCTGCGGCGCCATGACGGTGGAAGGCGCCCCGCACCTGAAGGCGGAGCACTATCCGGTGTTCGACTGCGCCAATCCGTGCGGCCGCACCGGAAAACGCTTCCTGTCGGTGGAAAGCCACATCAAGATGATGGCGGCGGCGCAGCCCTTCATCTCGGGCGCCATCTCCAAGACCATCAACATGCCGAACGACGCCACGGTCGAGGACTGCAAGGCGGCCTATCTGCTCTCCTGGAAGCTCGCGCTGAAAGCCAACGCGCTCTACCGCGACGGCTCCAAGCTCTCGCAGCCGCTCAACGCGCAGCTGATCGAGGACGAGGAGTGCGAGGACGACCTGGTCGAGAGCTTCCTCGACAAGCCGATGGCCGCGCGCGCCTCCGGCCTGGCCGAAAAGGTCGTCGAGAAGATCGTCGAGCGCGTCACCGTGCTGCGCGAGCGCGAGAAGCTGCCCGACCGCCGCAAAGGCTACACGCAGAAGGCCGTGGTCGGCGGCCACAAGGTCTATCTGCGCACCGGCGAATACGACGACGGCCGGCTGGGCGAAATCTTCATCGACATGCACAAGGAGGGCGCGGCGCTTCGGTCGATCATCAACAATTTCGCGATCGCGGTCTCGCTCGGCCTGCAATACGGCGTGCCGCTCGACGAATATGTCGACGCCTTCACCTTCACCCGCTTCGAGCCGCAAGGCCCGGTCCAGGGCAACGACTCGATCAAATACGCGACTTCCATCCTCGACTACGTGTTCCGCGAGCTGGCGGTGTCGTATCTGGAGCGCTTCGACCTCGCCCATGTCGATCCGAGCGAGAGCGGTTTCGACGCGCTCGGCAAGGGCGTGGAGGAAGGCAAGCCGGCGCCGGCCTCGCAATATGTCTCCAAGGGACTGACGCGCTCGCGCACGGATCGCTTGTCGGTGGTGACCTCGCAAGGCTCTGCCACGAGCATCCCCCAAAGCCCATCGAAGACGGGCGTGAACGCCCTTTTGCCGGGCGAGGGCCAGGCGAGCGGCTCGGCCAAAGTGACCGCCTTCCGCTCAGGCGGCGCCCGCGCCGAAACCTCCGGCGCCACCGCGCTCAAGGCTGAGCCGGAAGCCAAGCTCTCGCCGGCGCAACAGCTCGAAGCGCTCAACGAGACCGACGCGCGCGCGCACGCCAAGCACGCGGCGAGCGAGAAGCGCGCCGAAGCCCGGGCGAAAGGCTACGAGGGCGAGGCCTGCGGGGAGTGCGGCAATTTCACCTTGGTGCGCAACGGCACCTGCATGAAGTGCGATACCTGCGGGTCAACGACGGGGTGTTCGTAAGCAACCGGTTTCAACCGCCGCCATGCCCGGCTCGAAGCGCCAAGCCCCTGTGTCCGCGCTTTAAGCCCGGCGGGACAACGAGGACACCATGCCGAGCAGGCGCAATATTCTCTATCTCGTCATCGGCGCGCTGATCGTGGCGGTCGTGGTGCTCGGCTATAACCTCTATCAGGACCGCAAGCAGCCAAAGGGCGTGCAGATCAATCTCGGCGAAAAAGGCATTTCGATCCAAAAGAAATAGCGCCGCCGCAACCGCAGGAGCCTACGCTGTCAAAACCTTCGGACAAGGACGCCAAGGCCAAAGCCGAGGCAAGTTTCAAGCGCAGGGAAGTGCAGGCGCGCGAAGGCGTCAAGGCCATGGCCGAATACCGGGCCGCGCAAGGCGCCGAGCGCGACAAGACCGCGCGCCTGCGCGAGCTCCGGCTCGCCAAGGAAGCAGCCGACCAAGAGGCGGCGGAGAGCGGCGCGAAGGCGAAGGCGAAGCCGAAGGCGGCGGCGGCGAAGAAGAAGCGAAGGTAGGCCGGCCAAGAAGGCCCATAACCGTACATTAAGTACCTATAGATGTTAGCGAATTTCAACCGCGCGTGCTCGCAGGGCGCGCTCCGAAATGCTATATTGCGGTCATGAAACATGCGGCTTTGCTGTCGGATTTGGAGCGCAAATATTTCTGGTGGCCGCCAGTCGGGACCGAACCCCGCTCGCCTGAGCGCATCGTCGCTCAGGCAATGAACATGGCTTCATTCGACGACGTGCAGCGCCTCGAACGCGAATTGGGCCCTACGGTGCTACTCGACACGATGCTCGCCGCCCAGCCGGGTTGGCTGGACGATCGATCCTGGGAGTTCTGGCGCGGACGTTTGGCGCATGCCACCGGACGAGCGATCCCCGAGAATGCACCTCGGAGATCGTTCGATGCCGAAAACCTTTGAGCCGAAAATCGAGAGCCTGCCCGCTGCACAGCGGGAGTTGTGGTCTGCATTAGCGCCCGCACGCAGGCTCTCATATGTGCTCTACGGCGGAACCGCGGTCGCGCTGCATCTCGGTCACCGCGTCTCGCTAGACTTTGATTTTTTCCGGTCCGAAGCACTCGACAAGGACGAGCTATATGCCGCGTTGTCCTTTCTTGCGGATGCGGAAACGATTCAGGAGGACGTCAATACTTTGGTCGTCAGGGTCGGCATGCCTTCGGGGAGCGTAAAGGTGTCGTTCTTCGGCGGCATCACGATCGGCCGGATCAACGAGCCGTCGCTGACGGCGGATTCGACGCTGCTTGTCGCTTCGCGCGAAGACCTGCTAGCCACGAAGTTGAAAGCGATATTGGATCGTGCGGAAGCGAAAGATTACAGCGACATCTCCGCACTGTTGGCGGACGGTGTCTCCCTCGAAAAAGGATTGGGCGCTTTTGGCACCATGTTCGGGAAAGACCCTTCCCTGCCATTGAAGGCCATCGGCTTTTTTAAAGACGGCGACTTGCCTACGCTTCCCAAAATCGATCAGGACCGACTAAGGCAAGCACGAGATAAAGTTTCCGAGATTCCGAAGCTCGAAATATCGAACCATTCGCTTGCGAATTAAAATGGTCTCCCAAGGCCGTCGATGGGCGGCTTTGCAAGACGTGGATGGCCGGGACAAGCCCGGCCATGAGGACGGAGGGGTCAAGCATGCTGCCGATCGTTATCGATCGGCAACACCTGACCCGAAATCGCCTTGGCCGCATCGCTCGCCAGAAACACCGCAAGCTGCGCGATATCCTTCGGATCGACGAAGGCTTTGATCGACTGCGCGGCCATAGCTTCCGCCTCGACATCCTCCAATGAGCGCCCGGAAATCTGCGCGCGGCCGGCGAATACGCGCTTGATGCGGTCGCCGGCCACCGCCCCGGGCGCGATCGCATTGGCGCGAATGCCCCATTGGCCGAGCTCCATGGCCAGCGTCTTGGTGAAGCCGATCACGCCCCATTTGGTCGCGGCATAGGGACTGCGGTTCTGGAAGCCGTAGCGCCCGGCGATCGAGGTCATGTTGACGATGCAGCCCGCCTTCGACTTTTTGAGATGCGGAATGGCGAGCCGGCTCACGTCGAACATGGCGGTGAGGTTGACCGCCATCACCTTGTCCCAGTCGTCGGGCGGATAGTCTTCGACCGGCAGCGTTAGCCCGGCGATGCCGGCATTGTTGATCAGCACGTCGAGCCCGCCCAGCGCTTTGACCGCTTCCGGCACCATGCGCTCGATCTCGGCGCGCTCTGCCCATGTCGCAGCGCGCGGCGATCAGGCCGGGGATTTCTTTTTTGATTTCGGCCAGCGCCGCTTCGTCGATATCGCACACGAACACCTTGGCGCCGTTGGCCGCGAAGGCGCGCGCGAATTCGCGGCCGATGCCGGCGGCGCCGGCGGTGATCAGAACGCGTTGCATTGAGTTTCCCCCGACCTGCGCTGCACAATCTTTTCCGTTCGTCCCCGCGAAAGCGGGGACCCAGCTCTTCTTACCATTATGCTGGATTCCCGCTTGCGCGGGAATGAGCGGCGGGGATGCGGCTTGCCCGCCCTACTCCTCCGGCTCGGTCGTGAAATACAAGGGAAAGCCCGCCTGCTTGCCGAGGTCGGTCGCCTCCTTGGCCTTGGTGTCGGCGACGTCCTTGGTGAACACCGCGATCACGCAGGCGCCGCGCTGGTGCGCGGTGATCATCACGCGGTAGGACTCGCTCTCGTTCATGCGGAACACGGCCTTGAGCACCTCGACGACGAATTCGCGCGGCGTGTAGTCGTCGTTGAGCAGGATCACCTTCCACAGCTTGGGGCGCTGCGTTTGGGTCTTGCTCTTGGTGCGCGGCTTGACGCTCGTCTGCTGGCTCATCGCGGGCTCCGCTTGCCGGCGGCGAGCGCGAACTATAGCGCAGGCACGCGCGACTGTCGTCCCCGCCGCGCGGCGCTAGCGGTTGGCCCCGCGCTGGGGCCTGCCCTTGCCGAGCGCGGCATCGAGCGAGAAGGCGCCGCCGCCGGCAAAGACGAAGTAGAAAAAGATGAAGCAGTAGAGGATCGCGCCCTCGCCGCGGTTGAGCAGCGGGAAAATGCCGTGCGGGGCGTGGCCGAGGAAATAGGCAAACGCCATCTCGCCCGACAGGATGAAGGCGGTCGCCCGCGTGAACAGGCCGACCGTGAGCAGCGCGCCGCCGACGAGTTCCAGCACGCCGGCGATCCAGCTCAGCGAGAATGCCGCCGGCGCGTTGCCGCCGGGCGGGAATCCGAGCAGCTTGGCGGAGCCGTGTTCGAGGAACAACAGCGCCACCACGATGCGCACGAGGCTGAGCACGGTGGGAGCGGCTTGGCTGAGGCGGTCTGGCAGGGTCATGGCGGGATTCGTCCGTCGCTGCAAAAGCGGACTTGAAGGCGCCCGCGGGCCGCGAAACAAGGCGGTATTCCGTGGCCGAATTGTGGAACTCGGCCGGCGCGGCCGGTCCCCCTGCCCCGGTCCACAGGCACTTGTGATAAAATCCGCGTGAAGCCACTAAAGCCAGCGCGCGGAGCGCCATGAGCCATGCTGCATCTCGTCATCAAGGCCGCCATTTCCGGCGTCATCATCGCGGCCGCCTCCGAGGCCGCCCGCCGCGCCCCCGCGCTCGGCGCGCTCATCGTCTCGCTGCCGCTCGTTTCCATCTTGGCGCTGATCTGGCTGTGGCAGGAGGGCGGCGAAGCCGAGCGCATCGCGGCGTTTGCGCAGTCGACCTTCTGGTACGTGCTGCCGACGCTGCCGCTGTTTCTGCTGCTGCCGCTGCTGCTGCGGCACGGCGTCCCGTTCGTGCCGGCGCTTCTCGCCGGCTGCGCGCTCACCATCACGCTTTATTTCGTCATGGCTTGGGCGCTGAAGCAGTTCGGCATCGCGCTGTAAGATGCGTTGAAACTTTTCGGTAAATGAATTGGCAAGTTACGTCAGCCTTGCTGCTTCATCGCCGCGGCAAGCGCGCGCTATGATGCGAGCATCGAAATGGGGAATGGGGGCCAAACCAGCGTTCTGGAGAAGGCCCGATGAAACTTTCAGGCAACGCCGCCGCATTCGTGCGCTCGCGCCCGGTGATCGAATGCGCCGAGTGCGGCGAACGCATCTACGTTCCGGAATGGACCGAATATCGCGACGGCGGCCGCATCCGCCACCTGTGGCAGTGCGACGCCTGCGGCTGCGCTTTCGAGACGGTCGTGCGCCCTGCGCTGGCGGCGGCGTAACGAATTTAACGCGTGTGACTGCGCAAAGCCGGGTTGCGGGAGGATCGGCTTTTCGCGTTTCACGCACGCGGGCGTAAGGAGCCGGCTTAAGCGCACGTGGCCCGATGCGTCGCTTGTTTGGGCGCCAGCCGTCTAAGCCGGTTCCTTGCGACCGAAACCCAGCTTCCCGTCGGCGCATTGGCCCTTCGGTCATTCAATCAAACCGGAGGATCATCATGGCGAGAGCAGCGCGGCGGCAGGCTACGTGGCGGCGTCCGGGCTCACCGATCGGCCGCAAGGGCGCGCGCAAGGCGCATCCGCGCACCACGCGCAATCTCAACAAGCATTGGACAACAGGCGATCTACGCATGTTGCGCCGGCTGGTGCGGGAAAATACGCCGACGCGCGTGATCGGCCTCAAGCCCGCAGCGAAACCGCCGTGCGCGGCAAGGCGCAGCGCGAAGGCATCTCGCTCAAGCCCACCAACCAGTCGCCTTACAATCGACGCAGGCGCCGCCGCCGCTGAGCGGCGGCTTCAGGCATGCGCCGGCGTGCCGACGCCCTCGTGCGGCCGGCGGACCCAGAGGCCGACGGTCAGCCACCACGCGCCCTGGAAGATCAGGTCGACCCCCAGGATCATTCCCGGCACCACCAGGCCGCTCCACGGAAAGCCGAGGATCAGCACCACGCCGAGCGCAAGACTGAGCAAGCCGGACACCGTCAGCAGCCAGCCGTGGTCGCGCCAATGGCGCGCGGCAAGCCACATCCGCAAGGCCCCGCCGATCAGAAACACGGCGGCGACCGCAAGCGTGAGCCCGAGCGAAGTGGCGAGCGGATCCGTGGCCAGCAGCAGCCCGGCGCCCACCAAAAGCAAGCCGATGATCAGGCTGAGTGCCAGCGAGCCCCAGCCACGCGCTGAAAAGGCGTGGATGATCTGGAAAATGCCGGCCACCGCCAGGGCGGCGGCGAAAAACAAGGCGGCCACCAGCGAAGCCGCCACCGCGTTCCACAGAACGAACACGCCGCCGGCCAACAGGATGAGGCCGAGCAGCGAACACAGCCACCAGCGCCCGGTCGGACAATGCAGTGTGGCGGCAGGATGGGTCGAATCGCTTGTCGTATCGGTCATGGAAAACCCCCTTAGCAACCCCATTGGCCCGGGCGCCACGGTAACCGGCGCCCGCGGAGTTCCAACGCGTGGCGAGGCCCGCCTGTTCCACGTACCGGGCGGCCCTAACGTCTGGAGATGCTCGGCTGGCAGGTTCTATCGCACCGGCGCGGGGTCACAAATCCGTCAGCGGCGGCTTGACGAATCGGCACACCCGTGACGAACTCACCGACGAATTAAGTCACGCGGGCCGGCCCCGGTTGGTAAGCCGACCCGTTGCGAGGTTCCTCCCGCGTGGCGTTATAACTGGGCGGCCGCAAGGCCGCCCTTTTTCCTGTCGGATTGTTGCGCGCGCCGGCTCAGTAGCAATGGCGGCGGGACACGCCGTGATAGCTGCCGTCGCGCCAGCGCAGATAACATCTGCCGTGGTACCAGTAATAGCCGCCGCGCCGCGGCTCGAGCTGGGAGCCGAGCATCGCGCCGGCAGCGGCGCCGATGATGCCGCCGGCGACAGCGCCGCCGGCCTTGCCGGTCGCCGCACCGCCGATGATGGCGCCGATGCCGCCGCCGACGATGGCGCCGCCTAGCACATTGTCCTGCGCCGAGGCGCGCGGGGCCCAGGCGCCGGTCAGCAACACGAACGCCGTCAAAATCGTCATAATTCGAAGCATGATCCTTACCTCCGTCCGCCCTATATCCATGCTTTCTAAAACGGAACCTTGACGAGGATCAAATCGTCAATGGGCACGCTCAGAGGCTATCAGGCGGCTTTGACGGCGCCGGCAGCCCCTTCCGTGGCGGGCTGCGAGCTCGCCGCCGGCACCGGATCGATTGCCGCGACCAACTGCAGGAAGGCGCTGCCGGGCAAGGGCGGGGCGAACACGTAACCTTGCGCCGAGCGCACGCCGAGCTCGCGCAGGTGCGTCACCTGCTCGAAATTCTCCACGCCCTCCGCCACCACGTCCATGCGCATATTGTGCGCGAGATCGATGAGCGTTTCCACAATGGTGGTGGAGTTGCGGTCGGTGCCGATGGCGTCGACGAACATCTTGTCGATCTTGATCATGTCGACGCCGAGCTTGAGCATATAGGATAGGCCGCTATGGCCGGTGCCGACGTCGTCGATGGCGATGCGCACACCCAGGCCCTGCAGCGCCGCGATGACCTGGCGGGCCTCGGTGAAATTCTCGATCGGGTCGCGCTCGGTCACTTCCAGCACCACCTGCGACAGCTTGATCGGCGACGAGGAGAAAATCTTGCGCACGTCCTCGACGATCGATTCATCGCTGAACAGCTTGCCGGCGAAATTGAACGAGATTTTCATGGCCGGCCGGCGGCCGAGCACCTCGCCCGCCTCGACGCAGACGCGCCGCATCAGGTCACGCGTCATTTCGCGAATGAGGCCGCTCAATTCCGCGAGCGGTATGAAGGCCCCGGGCAGCACCAGCGTGCCGTCCGCCTTCTTCCAGCGCACCAGCACCTCGGCGCCGCGCAACTGGCCGGAGCGGATATCGACCACCGGCTGGTAATAGGGCACGAATTCGCCGGCCGCCAAGGCGCGTTCGATCTCGTCCACCGGATTGCCGGGGTCGCGACGGCCGATCAGCCAGACCACGATTCCGACCAGCACGATGACGCCGGCGGAGGCGATGAGGGCAAACCATCGCATATCGGCCTTGTCGGCCGGGATCGGCCCGCGCGGCGCAACCACCTCGGCCTGGAAGCCGAACTTGGAAGACGCCGCCGTCGCGCCGAACATGCCGGCGGTGCCTGCTTTCGGTATGTGTCCAACCTGACCGATGGGCGTCCCTGCCCTCGTTGCGATGCTGGCATAAGCGTGGAAGGGCCCGCCGCGGGTCGAGACCTGCGGCAGAAACAGGCTGGTCGGCACCAGCGCCGCGAGCGCGTTGCCCCCGGCCGCCGCCTTGCGCCGCAGCCGCACCATGCGGCGTCCGTCTCCCAGACGCACGACGTCGAGGAAATAGCCGTCGCTGCCGGCGAGCCGATCCGACGACAAAACCCTGCGTTCGCCGACCGGCAGACCGAGATGGTCGCACAAGGTCTGCCCGCCAGGGCCGAGAATGTCGATCTCCTTGATAGGCGTGGTCTTGAAGACCGCATGCCGCATCGCCTCGAAGTCGCCGTTGCGGCAGGCGCTCGTGCCCTGCTGCGCCAGCGCATCGAGTGCGTGCACAACATGGGTCACGCGCGCCTCGGCAAGCGCGATCGCGCGTTTGGCCGAAGTGGCCACTTCTTCTTGCGCCTGCCGGTCGATCACATTGCCGAGCCAGAAGTCAAACGCGACAAATGGCGCACCGGCGAGTAGCACGCCGGCGGCGACCGCGACAATATTGCGGCGCGTGAATGCGCGGGAGAGCCAATTCATCCCCGACAGAGCCCACCCTCCTGGTGTCAGGGTACTGAGCCACGCCGCCGTAAAGGCCTGCTTAAGCCTAAAGCGCGGTAAGCCGAAATGCCTCCAGCACGGGCCGATGCGCGTGGCTATGGTTAGCACATCGTTAACGACGACTGGTTCGGCTCGCGGCAAGTGAAGCCCGCGCCACGCGGATGCGATGCAGCAGGCGTCCGACCTAAGGGCAAGTCCGGCGCTTTCAACAAGAACCTCTAAACATAGGCAGATTCAGCGTTCACCGCCTGCCCACGGAAAGCGGGCAGCGGCCCCGCCGCGCCAAGAGCGCGCGCATTGCGGCCAGCAATTCCCGCCGCGAGGGCATTGGGGACCTCAGGCGCCCGCGCTAGACTGCCGCGCGGGGCAATAAACGCGGCCGGACTCGCGCCGCGTTCACAATAAACGGCGTCCGACAGGGAGGAACGTTTCCATGAAGCTCTACATGCATCCGGTGTCCATGACTTCGCGGCCGGTACGGCTGTTTGCCGCCGACAACAAGATCGCCATGGACGAGGAGGTGGTCGACCTCTTCACCGGCGCGCACATGCAGCCGCCCTATTCCGACATCAACCCGAACTGCCTGGTGCCGATGCTGGAGGACGGCGACCTCAAGCTGACCGAGAGCTCGGCGATTTTGAAATATCTCGCCGACAAGATCGGCTCGCCGGCCTATCCGAAGGATCTCAAGGCGCGCGCCAAGGTCAACGAGATGATGGACTGGATCAATACCAATTTCTATCGCGAGTGGGCCTACAATCTGTGCTACCCGCAGCTGTTCCCGCACCTTAAGCGGCGCAGCGACGAGGCGCAAAACGCGACGCTGGAGATCGGCAAGGAGAACGCCAAGCGCTGGCTGAAAGTGCTCAACGACTATTGGCTGGGCGGAAACAAGCCTTATCTGTGCGGAGACCAGATCACCATCGCCGACTATTTCGGCGCGAGTCTGGTGACGCTCGGCGAGGTGATCGGGGTGGATTTCTCGCCCTATCCGAACGTGAAGAACTGGATCGGGCGCATCAAGAAGCTGCCAGCCTGGGACAAGGTCAACGAGGCGTTCAACGGCCTGGTCGAGTCGGTGAAGGGGCAGCCGTTCGTGACGCTGGCCTCGTAAAGCCGCGCGGTCCGGATAGTCGACAAGAAGAGGAGCGGACCCGATGAGTTTCTTCCCCGGCAAGGACCCGAACGCGGGCGATGTCTACGCCTGCGACGCGATCGACCAGGTAATCGTGCCGCGCACGGTCGATCTCGGGGACTTCGCGGTGCGCCGCGCGCTGCCGTCGGCGCGCACGCGCATGATCGGGCCGTTCATCTTCTTCGACCATTTCGGGCCGGCGGAATTTCGCGCCGGCAACGGGCTCGATGTACGGCCGCATCCGCACATCGGGCTCGCCACCGTCACCTACCTGTTCGACGGCGAGATCATGCACCGGGACAGTCTCGGCACCGCGGCGGCGATCAAGCCGGGCGAGGTGAACTGGATGACGGCCGGCCGCGGCATCGTGCATTCGGAGCGCACCGGCGCCGAATTGCGCACGACCGGCAGTCCGATCCACGGCTTGCAAATGTGGGTGGCGCTGCCGGCGGTGAAGGAAGAGATGGATGCCGGCTTTGCCCATCACGAGACGGCCGAGTTTCCGATGGTCGCGGAAAACGGCAAGAGCGTACGCGTGGTGGTCGGCTCGCTTTACGGCGCGTCGTCGCCGGTGCCGGTGGTGCACGAGACCGTATTCGGCGACGTGCATCTGAATGCCGGCTCCACGCTACCGCTCGACGCCGAGCACGAGGAGCGCGGCGTCTATGTGATCGACGGCGTAATCGACATTGCGGGCGACAAGTTCGAGCCCGGGCGGCTCCTGGTGTTCAAGCCGGGCGACAAGGTGACGATCACCGCGGCGACGAACGCTCATTTTGTCATTGTCGGCGGCGCGCCGATGGACGGACCGCGTCACATCTGGTGGAATTTCGTGTCGTCGCGCAAAGAGCGCATCGAGCAGGCCAAGGCCGAATGGAAGGCCGGCCATTTCGGTAAGGTGCCGGGCGACGAGATCGAGTTTATTCCGCTGCCGGAACAGTAGCGGCGCTAGCGGGTTCCCTTCCGGGAGCGTCCATGTTCACCCGCCTCATCACCATCTGGGAAGCGGTCCGCACCAGCCTGTGGGCGCTTCCGCTCGCCATGGCGGCCGCGGCCAGCGCACTCGCGGTGGGTGCGCTCAATATCGACCTCGGCAAAGGCTCGGCCTCGGTCTGGTTTCTGTTCAGCGGCAGCGCCAGCCAGGCGCCGGACTTCCTTTCAAGTCTTGTGACCGCCATGATCACCATGGCGACACTCGCCATCTCGATCACCATGGTGGTTCTGACGCTCGCCGCGCAACAGCTCGGGCCCCGGCTGATCCGCAGTTTCATGAGCGACCGCCGCACGCAAATGGCGCTCGGCCTGTTTATCTCGACCGTCATTTACCTGCTGCTCGTGCTGCGCAGCGCCTACGGTCACGCCAATTCTGTGTCCAATTTCGCCGTTACCGGCGGCACCGTATTGGTGCTGCTCTGCGTCGCAACGCTGGTGCTGTTCGTCCACCACCTCGCGCATTCGATCATATCCGACAACGTCATCGACCGGGTGGGCGCCCAGCTCGACCGCGACCTGGGGCGGCTGTTGCCGGAGAAGACGCCCGAGCACCGTGAAGCGCCAGCCGATATCAAGAAGGACGGCGCGCCGGTCAGGCTGTCGACGGGCGGCTACGTGCAAGCGGTCGATTTCGATTCGATCGTCGCCGCCGCCGCGAAAGCCGATGCCAAGATCGAGCTCGTCATTCGTGCCGGCCACCATGCGGTGCCCGGGCGCATCATCGCCTATGTCGCGCCCGCGCAGGCGGCCGACGATGATCTGTGCCGTACGATCCGCAACGCGGTAGTGGTCGGCGGCGAGCGCACCGCGGTGCAGGACCTGGAATTTTCCGTCCGCCAACTGGTAGAGATCGCCCTGCGCGCGCTGTCACCCGGCATCAACGACCCCTATACGGCGAATGCCGTGCTCGACCGGTTGACGCTGTCGATCGCCAACATCATGACGCGCGGCACGGCCAAGAGCGTATGGCAGGACGAAAAGGGCACGGCGCGGCTGGTGACGCCGGTGTCCACCTTCGAAGGCATCGCCGACGCCGCCTTCAACCAGATCAGGCAGCAGGCCCTGCCCGCCGTGATCATCCACATGGCGGACTGCATCGGGCAACTGCTGCAGCAGGCCGAGGAAGGCTACCGGGCGCCACTCGAGAAGCATCTGGAGCTGGCGGTCAATGCCGGGCGCCGCTGCATCGCAGCCGAAGAAGACCTGCGCGCGCTGGAAGCCCGCGCGCAGGCCGCCACCGCGCAAGATCGCGACGGCCGGACGCAAGCCGCGCGCTAGCAGCCTTCACAAAACCCGCGGAATGCCCAGCCGCTCGACCTCGGCAAGCACGGAGGCGATGTTCTGGTGGCCGGCGCCGAAATGGCTCTTGGGGTCGGGCAGCGGCCGCGTGTCCAGGCCCGGCAGGCGATAGTACTTGTCGTGCACCAGGCAGCGGTCGCGGATGAGCGGCCACAGCATCATGCCGAGCATGCGCTGATCGTGGCCGTATTTGGCCGTCGGCCCGTTCGTGAAGTAGCGCCGCATCAATTCGACGATGTCGATGCCACAATCGGTGCGTCCGGCCCACAGGCAGCCGATCATGAGCTCGTTGTGCAGCACGTGGTCGCGCATGACGTGGAACGGGTAGCCGCTGTCGATCCATTCCCGCTCCAGCGCGGCCTCCGCCGGCGACAGCCGCGCGTCGCAGTCGCGCACCAGGAAGCGCTCGACGCTTTCATCGTTCATCACCAGGAAGCGCTGGAACAGGCCGACGCCGGGATATTCGTCCTCGATGTTGCGCAAATCTGCGCCATTATCGCGCAGGAAAGCGACGCAAGGACGCGGCACCGCTGCGTCGACGTAGAAGCGGCAGCTCCAGCCCGGATAGACCGTGCGGGCGAGCACCAGATTGATCATCGCGCCATAGCTGTAGAACGGCGCGGGACCCCACAGCGAGAATGAGATCACGTTGCGGCCCTTGCGTCCGCTCGGCGCGTGCACGGCCATGACCGGCGGATTGCGGCGGGCCTCGGCGTCGCGCAATTCGAGCGCGCGCTGGCCGTAGCGGATCGCCTCCTCGGTGCGGCCGCTGTAGAAGTGCCCGACCTTGAGCACATCGAGGATTTGCAGGTCCTCGCCGTGGCGCGCGAGATATGGCGCGGCCTGCGCGATGGCCTCGTCGTAGCGCTTCATGTTGGAGAGCGTAACGATCAGGCTCTTGCGCAGCCGTGGCAGCTCCGGCCGGGCGGCGACCAGCTCCTCGGCCAGCACGCGCGCCGGCTCCCAGTTGCGGCTCTGGAAGAAGGCGTCGAACAGCAGTTCCTTGGCGTCGAGATCGGCCGGATTGACTACCGCGAGCGCGCACAGCCGGACAATCGCGGCCTCGTTCTTGCCGGCGCGCAGCAGGGCGCGAATATCCTCGTGCCGCTGCATGGCCCGATCGGGAAGCGTGCCGCTGACCTTGGCCATGCCTCGCCCGGCGCTATTTCTTCGGCAGGTCCAGCCGGATGTGCAGATCCTTGAGCTGCCGCGGCGTCGCCTCCGACGGCGCGCCCATCATCAAGTCCTCGGCGCGCTGATTCATCGGGAACAGCACCACCTCGCGCAGGTTTTCCTCGCCCGCCAGCAGCATGACGATGCGGTCGATGCCGGGCGCGATGCCACCATGCGGCGGCGCACCGAGCGAGAGCGCGTGCAGCATGCCGCCGAACTTCGCCTCCAGCACGTCCTCGCCGTAGCCGGCGATACCGAAGGCCTTCTTCATCACTTCGGGGCGGTGGTTTCTGATGGCGCCGGAGGACAACTCGACGCCGTTGCAGACCAGATCGTATTGGATCGCCTTGATGGCCAGCAGCTTTTCGTGGTCGTTCGAATCCAGGGCCAGGAATTCTTCTACGTCCATGTTCGGCATCGAGAACGGGTTGTGGGAGAAGTCGATCTTCTTCTCTTCCTCGTTCCATTCGTACATCGGGAAATCGACGATCCAGCACAGCTCGAAGCAGTCCTGCGCGATCAGGCCGAGCTCCTCGCCGACCTTGGTGCGGGCGGGGCCGGCGAATTTGACGAACTGCTTGGGATTGCCGGCGACGAAGAAGCAGGCGTCGCCAACGCCGAGGCCCAGTTGATCCGCGATCTGCTTGGTGCGCTCGGGGCCGATATTCTTGGCGAGCGGCCCGGCGCCGCCTTCCTCGCCCTCGCGCCAGAAGATATAGCCGAGGCCGGGCTGTCCCTCGCCTTGCGCCCATGAGTTCATGCGGTCGCAGAAGGCGCGGTTGCCGCCGCCGGGAGCGGGAAGCGCCCACACCGCATTGCCTGACGTTTCGAGAATCTTGGCGAAAATCTTGAAGCCGGAGCCGCGGAAGGCCTCGCTCACGTCGGCCATCTCAATCGGATTGCGTAGGTCGGGCTTGTCGGTGCCGTATTTCGCCATCGCCTCGGCGTAAGAGATGAGCGGAAATTTCGGCGTCACCGTCTTGCCGCCCGCGAATTCCTCGAACACGCCGCGGATCACCGGCTCGACCGCATCGAACACGTCTTGCTGCGTGACGAAGCTCATTTCCAGATCGAGCTGGTAGAACTCGCCGGGCGAACGGTCGGCGCGCGCGTCCTCGTCGCGGAAGCAGGGCGCGATCTGGAAATAGCGGTCGAAACCCGCCACCATGATGAGCTGCTTGAACTGCTGCGGCGCCTGCGGCAGCGCGTAGAACTTGCCCGGGTGCAGGCGCGAAGGCACCAGATAATCGCGCGCGCCTTCCGGCGAGGAGGCCGTGAGGATCGGCGTCTGGAATTCGAAAAAGTTCGCCTCTTTCATGCGTGCGCGGATCGAGTCGATGATCTTTCCGCGCAGCATGATGTTGTTGTGCAGGTGCTCGCGGCGCAGATCGAGGAAGCGGTATTTGAGCCTGATCTCCTCCGGATAGTCCTGCTCGTCGGCGACCGGCATGGGCAGCGTCTCCGCCGGCCCCAGCACCTCGATCTCGGCGATGAACACCTCGACTTGCCCGGTCGGCAGCTCGGTATTCACCGTGCCTTCGGGGCGCATGCGCACCTTGCCGTCGATCCGCACCACCCATTCCGAGCGCAGCGTCTCGGCGAGCTTGAAGGCGGGACTGTCGGGGTCGGCCACAACTTGCGTGATGCCGTAATGGTCGCGCAGGTCGATGAACAGCACGCCGCCGTGGTCGCGGATACGGTGACACCAGCCGGACAGCCGCGCCTCCTTGCCGATGTCGCTTTCGCGGAGCGCGCCGCAGGTGTGGGAGCGGTAGCGATGCATGGTCAAACGGGCGATTCCTGGCGGTTCCGGGGGGCGATTCGCGGGTGAGGACGAGGCGCGCTTCGGCGGGCAGGAAAGCGCATGGGGTGTCCGCTTTGTCAAGGCAAGCGGACCGTCAGAGCCGCCATGACGGCAAGCGCCTCGACAGCGCCGCCTCCCGCCTGCACATTAGCGGCCGGAGTTGTCATGCCCCCCAAGTCGAAGCGGCGCAAGAAGCCCGCCGCATCCGCCGCGAAGCCGTCCGAAATGTCCACCGCCGAGGCCGCGGTGGCGACGCTTCTTTCGCATGGGCTCGACACCGTCTATGCGCTGCCGGGGGTGCACAACGACCACCTGTTCGACGCCCTGCAACGCGCGGGCGAGGCCATGCGCGTCGTCCACACGCGGCATGAGCAGGGCGCGGCGTATATGGCGCTGGGCGCGGCGCTGGCGACGGGCAAGCCGCAGGCCTATGCCGTGGTGCCGGGTCCGGGCCTGCTCAATTCCAGCGCGGCGCTGCTGACCGCCTACAGCATGAATGCGCCGGTGCTGGCGCTGATCGGGCAGATTCCGGCGGCGACCATCGGCCGCGGCCAAGGCCAGTTGCACGAGATTCGCGCCCAGGCCGGCATCATTTCGCGGCTGGTGGATCATGCGGCCCGCATCGACAAGCCGGCGGAAGCCTCCGCGCAAGTCGCCAAGGCGATTCGCGCCATGCACCGGGGCCGGCCGGGCCCGGCCGCGCTCGAATGCGCCATCGACGTCTGGGGCAGACGCGCGCGCGTGCCGGCAATCGAAGCGCCCTCGCCCGCCCGCGACCCGCGCATCGACGAGGATGCGGTGCGCCGCGCCGCGAAGGTGCTGGCGCGCGCCAAGCGGGTGCTGATCGTCACCGGCGGCGGCGCGCAAGAAGCTTCGCCCGAGGTGACGCTCATCTCCTCGATGCTGCAGGCGCCCGTGCTCGGCTACCGGCGCGGCCGCGGCGTGCTCTCCTCGCGCGATCCGCTCAGCGTCACGCTGCCGCTCGGCCGCGACTTGTGGACGGAAGCCGACGCCGTGCTCGCTATCGGGACACGCATGTACTATCCGCTCACGCAATGGGGCACCGACCGCGATCTCAAGATCGTCTGCGTCGACGCCGACAAAACGGCGCCCGCGCGCATCCACAAGCCCGATGTCGCGCTGATCGGCGACGCCGTACCGGTGCTGCGGCGGCTGATCGACGGGCTCGCTTTGGTCAATCCGCGCCGCGCCTCGCGCAAAGAGGAACTGCAGGAGCGGCAGGCCAAATGGCGCGCGCGCCTGCAGGAAAAAATCGGCCCACAGCTTGCCTTTCTCGACGCCATCCGCGGCGAACTGCCGGACGACGGCATCTTCGTCGACGAAGTCACGCAGGTCGGCTTTGCCGCCCGCCTCGCCTTGCCGGTGTATTCGCCGCGCACCTTCCTGTCGCCCGGCTATCAGGACAATCTCGGCTGGGGCTACGCCACCGCGCTCGGCGCGCAACACGCGCGCCCCGACGTGCCGGTCGTCTCGATCAACGGCGACGGCGGCTTTCTCTATACGAGCAACGAGCTCGCCACCGCCATGCACCATCGCATTCCGTTGGTGGCGGTGGTGTTCCGGGACGACTCTTTCGGCAATGTCCGGCGCATCCAGGAAGAGCATTTCGGCAACCGGCTGATCGCCTGCGACCTGACCAATCCGGATTTCGTCAAATATGCGGAAAGCTTCGGCGCGCGGGGCTCGCGCGCGCGCACACCGCAGGAACTGCGCGCCGCGCTTCACGAGGCGTTCGCCGCCCGCGAGCCCGCGCTGATCGAGGTGCCGGTCGGCCCGCTGCCGAGCCCCTGGGAGTTCATCCACATGCCGGCGGTGCGGGGAAAACGGAAATAATGCAGTTGCCATGAGCAAGCCGGATCGGGTTAGGTCTCCCGTGAGCATGGAGCCGATCACCACCACCCAGGAACTCGAGCGCGCCTGCGCGGCGATGGCGCGCCATCCCTTCGTCACCATCGACACCGAGTTTCTGCGCGAGACCACCTATTACCCGCTGCTGTGCGTGGCGCAGATGGCGAGCGCCGAAAACGCCGTGGTGGTCGACGCGCTCGCGCCCGACATCGATCTCGCGCCGTTCTTCGCGCTGATGGCGAACGAGCGGGTCATGAAGGTCTTCCACGCGGCCCGCCAGGACATCGAAATCGTCTGGAACATGGGCAAGTGCATACCGCACCCGGTGTTCGACACGCAGGTGGCGGCGATGGTGCTCGGCTACGGCGATTCGATCTCCTACGACCAGCTCGTGCAGCGCATCACCGGCGATGCGCTCGACAAGTCGCACCGATTTACCGACTGGACCCGGCGGCCACTGAGCGACGCGCAGATCGCCTATGCACTGTCCGACGTGACCCATCTGCGCCAGGTCTACGAGAAGCTCGCCGTCGACCTCGACCGGCAAGGCCGCGTCAACTGGGTCGAGGCCGAGATGAACGTGCTCACCTCGCCCGATACCTACCGCATGGACCCGGAGCGGGCCTGGGAACGTCTGAAAAACCGCGTGCGCAAGCCGAAGGAGCTTGCCGTGCTGATCGAAATCGCCGCCTGGCGCGAGCGCGAGGCGCAGACGCGCGACGTACCGCGCTCGCGCGTGCTGAAGGACGACGCAATCGGCGACATCGCGGTGCAGGCGCCGACCACGATCGAGCGGCTGGGGTCGCTGCGCTCGCTGCCCAAGGGTTTCGAGCGCTCGCGCTGGGGCGCCGAGATCGTCGAGACCGTCAAGCGCGGGCTCGCGCGCGATCCCAAGACGCTGCCGCAGCTCGACCGCTTCCGCCCCGCGCCGAAGGGCGCCGCCACGGTCGAGCTCATGAAGGTGCTCCTGCGCATGACCGCCGAGCGCCATGGCGTCGCCGCCAAGGTGATCGCCACCGTCGACGATCTCGACCGCATCGCCGCCGACGATCAAGCCGACGTGCCGGCGCTCAAGGGCTGGCGGCGCGAGCTGTTCGGCGAAAAGGCGCTCGCGTTGAAGCACGGCAAGCTGGCGCTGGCGGTGGAGAAGGGTCGCGTGGTGACGGTGGAAAAGGCTTAAGGCCGCTACGTCCGCCAGTCGAGGAAATGCTTCTCCGCGCGGCCGATCAGCCAGGCGATCACCAGCCCGATCACCGACAATAGCGCCACGCCCGCGATCAGCTTGTCGACGGCGAATTCCGCGCCGGCGGTGAGGATATAGGCGCCGATGCCGTATTGCGCGCCGATCATCTCGGCCGCCACCAGCAGCACGATGGCAATCGCGGCGGAAACGCGGAAACCCGCCAGGATCGACGGCAGCGCGCCGGGAATGATGATCTTGCGCACGATCGATATCCAGGAAAGGCTGAACGATTGGCCCATGCGGATGAGATTGCGGTCGACATTGTCGATGCCGCTGTAGGTCGCGATCACGGTCGGAAAGAAGGTGCCGAACAGGATGGTCGCGACCTTCGAGCCCTCGCCGATGCCGAACCAGACCACGAACAACGGCAACAGCGCGATCTTCGGCACCGGGAACAGCGCCGACACCAGCGGCAACAGCCCGGCGCGCACCAGCGAAAACAGGCCGATCAGCACGCCGACCCCGATGCCGAGCAGCGTGCCGAGCGTCCAGCCGGCGATCAGCCGATAGAGGCTGAGGCTGACGTGCTTCCACAGCATGCCGGTGTGCACAAGGTCCATGATGGCGTCGAAGGCTTGCGAGGGCGGCGCCAGCGCGATGCTGCTGATGAAGCCGGTGCGGCAGCCGATCTCCCAGAACAGCATGACGGCAACGAAGACGAGCAGCGATATCGCGCCGTGCGGGCGGTAGCGGAAGCCGCCGCCGCGGAACGGCACCGGCCGCGCCCTGCCCTGCCGCGTTTCGCTCGGCGCGGCGACGCCGGTCTCCTTGGCGACGGTGTCATGCGACATCGGTCAGCTCCCGGTCGGCCTCGCGCGCCTCTTCGCGCATGATCTGCCAGACCTGGCGGTGCAGGCGGTCGAGCTCGGCGGCATGGTCGGCGCGCTCGGCGAGCGGAATGTCGATCTCGACCGTCTCGATGATGCGGCCTGGCCGCCGCGACAGCACAACGATTCGGTGGCCGAGCCGCACCGCCTCCGCGAGGTTATGGGTGACGTAGCAGGCGGAGAAGCGCTCGCGCAGCCACAGCTCGATCAGATCGTCCATCAGCAATTCGCGCGTCTGGCTGTCGAGCGCGGACAGCGGCTCGTCCATCAGCATGACGGCGGGGCGCACGCTCAAGGCGCGCGCGATGGCGACGCGCTGCTTCATGCCGCCGGAGAGCTGGCGCGGCAGCGCCTTGCCGAACTCGGACAGTTTGGTGCGCGCCAGCACGTCGTCGATGATCGCGCGCGCCTGTTGGCCCTTGATGCCGTGATCCTCCAGTACCAGGCTGATATTGCCCTCGACCGTACGCCACGGCAGCAGCGCGAAGTCCTGGAAGATATAAGTGAGCGGGTTGAGCGAGCCCGGCGGCGGCTCACCCGAAGCCAGCACGCGGCCCATGGCCGGCCGCTCCAGCCCGCCGATGAAGCGCAGCAGCGTCGATTTTCCGCAGCCGGAGGGGCCGATGATGCAGACGATCTCGCCGCGCTTCACGGTGAACGAGATGCCGCGCAGGACTTGCGTTTCGCCGTAGTCATGCCCGACATTCTCGAGGTTCAGCTCCATGATGCCGCCTGTCGCGGGCGCGCGCGCAGCGCGCTCACTGGGTCACGTTCATTTGGTCTTGACGAAGCGCGTGTCGACCAGCTTCTCCATGGTGACGCCGGCCGGCACCATCTTCTGCGCCTTGAACCAGTCGAACTGGTCCTTGACGCTTTCCATGTTGAGCGCGGCGTTCGGGCTGATGCGCATGGCGGCGGCGCGGATGCGCGGGGCGGCCTTTTCGAGCGGCATGCTGGAATAGACGTATTGATGGATCATCTTGACGATTTGCTCGAGCTCGTCCTTGCCCATCTTCTTTTCGACCAGCGCCTTGTTGTAGTCGGCGACGCCCATCGAATAGGCCGCCAGGAAGCGCTTCACCAGATCGGGCTTCTTCTCGATATTGGCGGTCGAGGTGAACACGGTCGTCACCTGATAGTGCGGGATGTAATCGGCAATCTTGCCGATCTCTTTGACGCTCGGCCCCTTGGCGAGCGCGTCGGCGATGTTGGGTACGATCGACCAGGCGTCGATCTGCCCGCTCTTCAAGGCTGCGATGACGGTCGGCACCTTCTGCAGCGTCTTCAACTGAATATCGGAATCGGGAAAGCCTTCCTTCTGCGCGATCTTGTGGGCCATGTAGTGGAAGGAGGAGCCGATCGTGGTGATGCCGAAGGTGCGGCCCTTGAGCTTGGCCGGCGTGGTGACGCCTTCGTCATAGGCCTTCTTGGAAACGATGATCTTCTCGCCCTCGACGCCCGGCGCCTCTTCGAGCGCGCCGCCGATCACCTTGACCGCGCCCTTGTCGGCGAGGCTGATCAGGCCGGCGGTGATGGCGGTGATGCCGAAATCGACGTCGCCGGAGGCGATCGCCACCGCCATCGGCTGCGCCGCCAGAAACGTATGGAAGCTCGCCTCGATGCCGTGCTTGGCGAAGTAGCCGCGCCCTTGCGCGATGATGTCGGGGGCGTGCGAGGTGAGCGGCAGGATGCCGACCTTGATCTGGTCGGCGGCGAAAGCCGGCGCGAGCAGCGCCCATGCCGCCGCCGAGCGCGACAGAGCCGGCGAGCGCGTTCAGGCCGAAGGCGCGTCTCGTGATCGATGGCACGTTTTCCTCCGCCAAAATCGGCGTTTGTTGGCTAGAGCTATACCGCCAAATCGGGGCTTTGACCAATATCGGCCGGTGCCCAGGCCTCACGCCTCGATCGCGGGTTCCCGGCCGATCAGCCGGGCGAGCGCGCGCACGCGGTTCGCCAGCCGCTCATGCGCGAGCTTGGAAAACTTGCCCGGCAAACTCAGCACCAGTTTGCCGCGTTTGACCTGCATCGGCGTTTTCGGCAGCACGCCGCTCTGCCCGGCGGTGAGGATATAGGCCACGCGCATGGCGGCGCCGAGCACGCGCGCGTGGTCGAGCATGCGCGTGCTCGCGAGCTCACGCAGACGCGGCGAAAGCTCTTCCTCGCTCAAGCCGGCGTGGCGGAAATAGATCGCCAGCGCGAGATAGGCGCGGCCGGGATGATCGAGCGCGATGAAGGCGCCGTTGGCGACGATGTTCATCGACTGCTCGCCGCGATAGTCGGGATGCGCGCGCCAGCCGATATCGCCAAGCAGGCAGGCGGCATGGCGCAGGCGCCGCTCCTCGGCGGTCTCCTCGATGCCGGTCGAAGCCATGAAGCGGTCGGTCCAGGCGATCAGCTCCTCGCCGTGGCGCGGCGAGCGCGAGCGCAGCACGTTGAGGTCGGCGGCGGCCTGCAAAAGCGGGTCCTGCGCGCGCTCCTTCTCCTTGAGCAGCGAGTGGAGCAGGCCCTCGCGCACGCCGAGCACAGAGATGAGCACCTCCTTCGGCTTGATGCTGCCTACTAGATGCTCCAACACCAGCGCGGCATAGGCGAGCAGCGGGCGGCGGGCGGCGTTGACGACTTCGATCTTGGACAGGGTCTCGGTATCGACGCGGTGCACCAGCCGCGCGAACTCCTGCGCCTCGCGCGCGGCGATGCGGTAATTATGCATGACGTGGAAGGGATAGCCGGTCTGCCACATGTGCAGCCTTGCGAGCGCGCGCCAGGTGCCGCCGACCGCGTAGAAGGTGCGGCCTTCACCCTCGGCCAGCATGTCGAGGTCGTCGAAGGTTTCCTCGACGATGCGCTCGGCCTTCTTGATCGACTTGCCGGCGATGTCCTGCAGCGCCAGGCCGCCGAGCGGCAGCGTCAGGCCGGAACGCACGCGCGCGCCGTGCACGTCGACCAGTTCGAGCGAGCCGCCGCCCAGATCGCCGACGATACCGTCCGGCTTGTACATGCCCGAAACCACGCCGAGCGCGGTCAGATTGGCTTCGCGCTTGCCCGACAGCACGGTGATCGGCGTACGGCAGATGCGCTCGGCCTGGCGGATGAAAGCCTTGCCGTTCTTGGCGTCGCGGCAGGCGGCGGTGGCGATCGCCCAGATCTTGCGTACATGCAGAATGTCGCAGAGCGCGCGGAACCGCTTGAGCGCTTCGAGCGCGGTGCCGATGGCGTCCTGCGCGAGCAGGCCGGTGGTCTGCACCTGGCGGCCGAGGCCGGCCAGAACCTTTTCATTGAAGATCGGCGTCGGCGCCCGCGTCAGGCCCTCGTAGACGACGAGGCGGACCGAGTTTGAGCCGATATCGATGACGGCGATGGGCGGCCCGTGTTCCAGCCGGCCCTTGGGATAGGAACCGATCGTGAGCGAACGCTTATGCGCCTTCGACGAGGCGGCGTATAAGGCTGCGGGGCGATGATTCCTTGAGCGATTTGCCACGGCCCGACAGGCTCGGGTTTGTCATGAAATACTTGTGGGCGTTGAACGGTTCCTCGCCCGGCGCGGCCTTTATGCGCGCGGACGAGCCATCCGGCAAGACCTGCCAACTTTGCTCGTTATCCTTGAAGTTTGCGACCATGATCTGGCCCAGAATCTGCTCGTGCACGGTCGGATTGAGAATCGGGCACAGCACCTCGACCCGGCGGTCGAGGTTGCGCGGCATCATGTCGGCGGAGGCGATATAGAGTGCGGCCTTCGGGTGCGGCAGGGCATGGCCGCTGCCGAAGCAGTAAATGCGGCTGTGCTCGAGGAAGCGGCCGACAATCGATTTGACGCGGATATTCTCCGACAGGCCGGGCAGGCCCGGCCGCAGGCAGCAGATGCCGCGCACTACGAGGTCGACCTGCACGCCGGCGCATGACGCATCGTACAGCGCGTCGATGATGCCGGGGTCGACCAGCGCGTTCATCTTCATCCAGATCGCCGCCGGCTTGCCGGCCTTGGCGTTGGCGATCTCCTGCGCGATGTGGTCCATGATCCGCTTGCGCAGATTGATCGGCGAGATCGCCATGCGTTCGATCTCGTCGGGCTCGGCATAACCGGTGATGTAGTTGAAGATGCGCGCGACGTCGCGGCCGATCACGGCGTCGGCGGTGAAGAACGACAGGTCGGTATAGATGCGCGCGGTCACCGGATGGTAGTTGCCGGTGCCGACATGGACATACGTGGCAAGCGCCCCACCCTCGCGCCGCACTACCAATGACAGTTTGGCGTGGGTCTTGAGCTCGATGAAACCGTAGACTACCTGCGCTCCGGCGCGCTCCAGGTCGCGTGCCCAGCGGATATTGGCCTCTTCGTCGAATCGCGCTTTCAACTCGACCAGCGCGGTGACCGACTTGCCGGCTTCGGCCGCCTCGACCAGCGTCTTGACGATCGGCGATTCCGCGCTGGTGCGGTAGAGCGTCTGCTTGATCGCCACCACGTTGGGATCGCGCGCGGCCTGTTGCAGGAACTGCACCACCACGTCGAAGGATTCATACGGGTGGTGCACCACCAGATCCTTCTGGCTGATGGCGGCGAAAGCGTCGCCCCCGTGGTCGCGAATACGCTCGGGATAGCGCGGATTATAGGGCACGAATTCGAGATCGGGCCGGTCGAGCCTTGTCAGCTGCGCAAGCTCGTTGAGCGCGAGCACGCCGTCGACCAGGAACACCTCGTCGTCGGCGACGGCGAGCGCGCGCTGCACGAAACTGCGCAACTCCGCCGGCATTTTGGCTTCGAGCTCCAGCCGGATGACCGAACCGCGGCGGCGCTGCTTGAGCGCGGTCTCGAACAGGCGCACCAGATCTTCGGCCTCTTCCTCGATTTCCACTTCGGAGTCGCGAATGGCGCGGAAGCCGCCCTGCCCCTTCAGGGTGTAGCCGGGAAACAGCCGGCCGATGAACAGCACCGTTGCCTCTTCGAGCGAGATCAGGCGGATGTCCTGCCCGCCGCCGCTCGGCAGCCTGATGAAACGGTCGATCTTCTGCGGCATGCGGATGAGCGCGTTCATCGCCTTGCCGTCGCCCGAGCGGGCAAGCTGCAGCGCGATCGAGAACCCGAGATTGGGGATGAAGGGGAATGGATGCGCCGGATCGATCGCCAGCGGCGTGAGCAACGGGAACACGTGCGAAAGAAAATACTCTTCCAGCCAGCCGCGCTCGGATTTTTTCAGGTCGGCGCCGTCGATCAGCGTCACGCCGGCGGCGGCGAGTTCCGGACGCAGCTCGATCCAGCGCTGCTGCTGATCGTGCGCGAGCTGTACAACCGCTTCGCCGATGCGCACGAGCTGCTCGCTCGGCGTGAGCCCGTCGGGGCTCTGCGTCACGATGCCCTCGCGCACCTGCCCCTTGAGGCCGGCGGCGCGCACCATGAAGAATTCGTCGAGATTGTTGGCCGAGATCGACAGGAAGCGCACCCGCTCGAGAATCGGGTGGTGCGCGTTGGCGGCTTCTTCGAGAACGCGGCGGTTGAAGTGCAGCCAGGACAGTTCGCGGTTGATGAAGCGTTGCGGGCTCGCGCGCAACTGCGCCTCGGGCTCGGGCGGAGCGCCCTCACGCTCCCGCTCCGGAGCGGTTTCTTCAACCGCGGCAATGGCTTGTCGGCGATCGACCATCGTAAAACTTCCGCAAAAACAAACGCGTAGCCGACGAAAATGGCGGCTGAATGACAGTTCGCGCCGGAAGGAAGCGTCCCGTCAAGCGCGATCGGAAGAGCCTCGCCGTGCCGGCTTAATTTTTAGCGAAACAGCTCGGCCGCCAGCGCACGGGTGACGGGGCGGTGCTGCCGGAGTGCTTCCTCGTCCAGCCGCGCCACCGCGGCGCGGGCGGCAGCGAAGGAGCGCTCGATGCGGGTGACGAGGTAGTTCACCAGCGCTGCATCCGCTTCGAGCTGGCGGTCGGCGGCGAGCTTGACGATCAACGCGCGCAGGAGATCGTCGTCAGGCGGATCGAGCGTTACCACCGGCAGGCTGCGCAGGCGCGAGGCGAGATCGCGGATGCCGACCGGAAATGCGGCTGGCGGCGCGCGCGCGGTGATCAGCAGGTAAGCGCCTTCCTCGCGCGTCAGATTGAGCAGGTGAAACAGCGCGCGCTCGTCGAGCGCTTGCGCCTCCAGGTCCTCCAGGACGAGCGCGCCGGTCGCCAGCGCCCCGGGCACGTCGCTGTCGCCGAGCAACTTGGCGGCGAGCACGCGCGCGCCGGACGCAGCCGCCCAGATCGAAGCAAGATGCGTCTTGCCGGAACCTTCCGGTCCTACCAGCGCCACCACGCGGGCGGGCCAATCGGGCCAGCGGTCGATCAGCGCAAGGGCTGCCTGGTTCGACGGGCCGGCGAGAAAATCCTCGCGCGCGAAGCTCTCGGCATGATCGAGCGCGAGCACGAGCTGACGCGGCGCGGCCAGACTGCCGTCGGCGCTCAACCGGCGCCCTCCCCGGTATAGAGCGAGCTCTCGCGGTAGCGGGCGATTGCGAATTGCGCCAGCACGCCGATGGTGGCGGCGAGCGGCACCGCCACCAGCAGGCCGACGAAGCCGAACAGATAGCCGAAGGCAAGCAGCGCGAAGATCACCCAGACCGGATGCAGGCCGACGCTTTCGCCGACCAGCTTGGGCGACAGCACATTGCCTTCGAGGAACTGGCCGACCAGGAAAATCCCGAGCACGATCGCGATCGACGTGTAGTGCGGCCAGAACTGCGCCACCGCCACGCCCACCGACAACACCAGCCCGGTCATCGAGCCGACATAGGGGATGAAGCTGACGAGCCCCGAAATCAGCCCGATGAGCAGGCCGAAATTCAAGCCGGCGAGCGACAGCGACACGGCATAGAACGAGCCGAGGATCACGCAAACCGCGGCCTGCCCGCGCACATAGCCGGAAATGGTGGCGTCGATCTCTTGCGCCAGGCCGTGCACGGTTTCGCGTTGATGCACCGGGATCCAGCCGTCGGCCACGCGCAGCATGCGATGCCAATCGTAGACCAGATAGAACGCCACCACCGGCGTCACCACGATGAGCGAGAACAGCGAGACCAGCGCCCGGCCGCCCGACCACAGCGAGGCCAGAAACGCCGTGATCCAGCCCATGCCCTGGCTGACCAGATCGCCGAAGGATTTCTGCGGGCTGAAGCCCGAGCCGAGCAGCTTCTGCAGCCAAGGCCGGCTCTGGTCGTTGACCATGGCCTGCAGCTTGGCGACGTAAGCCGGAACGGCGTCGATGAAGGAGGTGAGCTGGCCGGCGAGCAGCGGCACCACCAGCAAAATGACGAGGATGAAGATCAGCACCGACACGCCAATGATCAACAGCGCGGCGATCATGCGGTTGAGGCCGAGCTTCACCAGCCGGTCGGTGAGCGGGTTGAGCAGATAGGCGATGGCGAGACCGGCCACGAACGGCAGCAGAATGCCGCTCAAGAGCCACAACATCAGGATGAAGACGGCGAGTGCTGCCAGCCAGAACAGCACGTGTCGCTGCAACAGGTTGCCGCCGCCCGGCTCTGACGGCGGTCGCAGACGGGGCTGCGCGCGCGTGCTCATTGTTTGTCCGCCGCCGTGCTCATGTGACGCAACCATTCGTTGACGTAGGCTGCGACCGACATCAGGGTCAGCGCCGCCACCACCACCATCAGCGCCAGGGTCAGCGCGTGCGCCTCGATGCCGAAGCCGAGCGTCCCCAGCACCACGCAGGCAAAGGCGATCTGCGCCACCGTGTTGAGCTTGGACACCAGCAGCGGCTTCATCTTGACCGGGCTGCCGACCAGCCAGGACAGCATGACGCCGCCCACGATCATGATGTCGCGCGAAACCACCAGGATGACCAGCCAGCGCGGGATCACCCCGCTGATGCCCAGCGTCACGTAGATCGATACGATCAGCGCCTTATCGGCCAGCGGATCGAGATAGGCGCCGAGCACCGTGGTCATGCCGAAGCGCTTGGCGAGATAGCCGTCGATGGCGTCAGACACGCCGGCCGCCAGGAACAACACGAAGGCCACCAGCATGGCGCCGGACGAGATCGCCCAGACCACGACCGGCACCAGAATGATGCGTGCAAGGGTGATGAGGTTCGGAATACTCAAGGAGCGAAACCCGGCTCGACGGCGCAGCCCCGCCCGCGCGGCGGACCATGCGTCCCTTCCGCTGCCAGAGTATAACGGCGGGCGGACCATTGCACGACTTGCGTTTTCCACGTACGACCCCCGAAAAACCAGGGTCCATCATGGCAGAAAAGGCGCGCGGACTTAACTACGCGCAGGCGGGCGTGGATATCGACGCCGGCAACCGCATGGTGGAACTGATCAAGCCGCTGGTGCGGGCGACCGCCCGCGCCGGCGCCGACGGCGAAATCGGCGGTTTCGGCGGGCTGTTCGACCTCAAGCGGGCGGGTTTTAACGACCCCGTTCTGGTCGCCGCCACCGACGGCGTCGGCACCAAGGTCAAGATCGCCATCGAGACCGGCCGCCACGACACCATCGGCATCGACCTGGTCGCCATGAGCGTCAACGACCTGGTGGTGCAAGGCGCCGAACCGCTGTTTTTCCTCGACTACTACGCATGTGGAAAACTCGAGCCGGAAGTCGGCGCGGGCGTCGTCGCCGGCATCGCCATCGGCTGCCGCGAGGCGGGCTGCGCGCTGATCGGCGGCGAGACCGCGGAAATGCCCGGTCTTTATGCGCGCGACGATTACGATCTCGCAGGCTTTGCGGTCGGCGCGGCCGAGCGCGGGCAATTGCTGCCACGCGGCGACATCGCCGCGGGCGATGCAATCGTCGCACTCGCCTCTTCCGGGGTGCATTCCAACGGCTTTTCGCTGGTGCGCAAGGTGGTCGAAAAAAGCGGGCTGGCCTGGTCGGACCCCGCGCCCTTTGCGCCCGAGGTGACGCTGGGCGATACCATGCTCACGCCGACGCGCATCTATGTGAAATCGTGCCTGGCAGTCATGCGCGCGACCAAGGCGCTGAAGGGCCTTGCCCACATCACCGGCGGCGGCTTTCCCGACAATATCCCGCGCGTGCTGCCGCAGGGCTTGGGCGCCCGCATCGATCTCGCGCGCGTGCCGGTACTGGCGGTGTTCAAATGGCTGGCGAGCGAAGGCCAGATCGAACAAGCGGAAATGCTGCGCACCTTCAATTGTGGCGCCGGCATGATCGCGATCGTCGCCGCGAAAGACGCCGACGCCGTCGTGCAGGCTTTCAATCGGGAAAGCGACAAGGCCGTCGTGATCGGCGAAGTGACGAAAGCGCAAGGCGATGCGCGCGTTATTTTTGACGGCACGCTCGATCTCGCCTGGTAGCGCCAAGAGGTAGCGCCATGAGCCGCAAGCGCGTCGCCGTCCTGATCTCCGGCCGCGGCTCCAACATGGTGGCGCTGATCGAGGCCGCCAAAGCCAAAGACTACCCGGCCGAGATCGCGCTGGTCGTTTCGAACCGGCCCGATGCCGGCGGCCTTGCCGCCGCGCGCGCGGCCGGCATCGAAACGGAAGTGGTCGATCATACGGCGTTCGGCAAGGACCGCGCCGCGTTTGAGCGCGCGCTGCAAGCCGTATTGGAAAAATACCGCATCGACATCGTCTGCCTTGCCGGCTTCATGCGGCTGCTCACCCCCTCCTTCGTCGGGCAGTGGCAGAACCGCATGCTCAACGTCCACCCGGCTCTACTGCCGGCCTTCAAGGGCCTCGACACGCATAAGCGGGCATTGGAGGCGGGCGCCAAGCTGCATGGCGCCACCGTGCATTTCGTCGTGCCGGAAATGGATGCCGGACCCATCGTCCTGCAAGGCCAGGTCGCGGTGGAGCCGGCCGACACGGAAGAAAGCCTCAGCAAGCGCGTCCTGGCGGTCGAGCACCGGATTTATCCGCTGGCGCTCAAACTATTGGCGGAAGGCCGCCTGCGGGTGGAAAACGGACGCTGCCGCATTGCGGGCGATATCCCAACCGGCGACGGCTTGCTGACGCCGGGCGCCGACTGACCGCGCGCTTCGTTTCGCAGCGCACAATCCGGTAGGCTATTCACGCTTTTCACGCCGGAATGAATTTCGGCCGGGCCTCGCGTGTTATAGGTTTGCCGGCGCGACAGCCAACTGACGGGGCGACAACGCAAAGGGGAGCAACCATGAGCACAATGACAGGCGGCGAGTCCAAACTGATGTATCCGGGTCTCGCGGGCTTCTACACGTCTTGGCGCGACATTGCCTATACGGCAGTGCGTGTCGTGATCGGCTATAATCTGTTCATGCACGGCTGGGTGAAACTGACCGTTATGGGCGCGGCCGGCGTCGGCGGCTACATGGCCAAGAACGGCTTGCATCCCGGCCTGGCCTTCGCCTGGGTGGCGATCTTCCTGGAGACGATCGGCGCGCTCTGCATCATCTTCGGCCTGTTCACGCGCTTCTTCGCGGCGGCGCTGGCCATCGAGATGCTGATCGCCATGTTCGCGGTGCATTGGGCCCACGGCTTCAGCGCCGGCAAGGGCGGCTACGAATACGTCCTTCTGCTCGGCATCGTGCTGTTCGCCATCGCCATCCGCGGCGGCGGGCCCTATTCGATCGACCGCGCCATCGGCAAGGAGCTGTAAACGGCGCGCCGCACCCCCCTCTCCGTTCGTCCCCGCGAAAGCGGGGACCCAGTTCTTTCTTGCTGGATTCCCGCTTGCGCGGGAATGAACGGAGAGCGGATCAACTCGCCTTGCGCACCCACACCTTGTTGTCGTGGAAAGCAGCGCCCCCATAGGGCGCGATCGGGTCGGAGCCGGTGAGCGTGTTGATGCCGCGGCCGTCGGCGTAGGCCGCATTGGGCCAGATCGATTCCGCGATCAGCACGCCGCGCCGCACGCCCTCGAATATCTTGGCGTGCAGCCGCACTTCGCCGCGCTTGTTGCCGAGCACAACAAAGTCGCCGTCGCCGATGGCGTTTTCGCGCGCGTCGTCCGGGTGGATCATCACGGCCGGGCGCTGCTCGCTGGCGAGCGAGGTCGGCGTCTCGGTGAAGGTCGAGTTCAAGAAGCCGCGCGCCGGCGAGGTGGCGAGCCGGAACGGATGTTCGGCATCGGCCACCTCAATTGAGGTCCAGTAGTCGGGCAGCGGCGGCATGTCGGCGATCGGCCCGCTCTTATAGGGGCTGCGGAATGGCACGTTCTGCCAGTCCGGCTTGAAGCGGAACTTGCCGTCCGGCCAGTTGAAGCCGGTGAGGTAGTGCGCTTCTTCGAAAGGCGGCTGGCAGTCGATCCAACGCTCACGCTCGATCCGATCGTAGCTGCCGAGCTTGGACACGCGCAGCATCTGGTCGATCAGTTCGCGCGGGCTCATCGCGAAGCCGGGATGCGTCGCGCCGACGCGCTTGGCCAGCGCGCAGATTACCTCGTGATTGTTGCGGCATTCGCCCGGCGGCTCGACGATCTTCGGTCCCAGGATGATGTACTGATGGCCGCCGCCGCGATAGATGTCGTCGTGCTCCAGGAAGGTGGTGGCCGGCAGCACAATATCCGCGACTTGCGCGGTCTCGGTCATGAACTGCTCGTGCACGCACACGAACAGGTCCTCGCGCGCAAAGCCGGATTTCACTTTATTCTGGTCGGGCGCGACCGACATGGGGTTGGTGTTCTGGACGATGAGCGCCGTCACCGGCGGCCCGTCGCCCAGCGCCTCGCGTTCGCCGGTCAAGATTTCGCCGATGCGCGACTGGTCGAGCACGCGCACCGAGGGGTCGAATACATCGAGACCTTCGATGGTCATCTTGTTCATTGCATATATGTCGGCGCTGATGTGGAAGGCGCCGCCGCCTTCGAGTTGCCAGGCGCCCGTCACCGCCGGAATGCAGCTCGCCGCGTGCATGCTGGCGGGACCGTTGCGCGAGCGCGCAAAGCCGTAGCCGAGCCGGAAGAAGGCGCGCTTTCGCTCGCCGATCAGCTTGGCGAATTCCTCGATGGTTTCGACCGGCGTGCCCGTGATGGCGGACGCCCAATGCGGGTCGCGTGTCTTCAGGTGCGCTTCCAATTCGCGCGGCGCGTCGGTGTATTTATCGAGGTACTCCCAGTCCGCCTTGCCGTCGCGGAACAGGCAATGCATCACCGCGCAGGCCAGGGCCGCGTCGGTGCCGGGCTTGACCAGCACCGGCAGATCGGCCTGCTGCATCGTGCCATTCATATAGATGTCGACGGCCGCGATCTTGGCGCCGCGTTCTTTGCGCGCGCGGGTCGCGTGCGTCATCACGTTGACCTGCGTGTTGACCGGATTGGTGCCCCAGATCACCACGAGGTCGGACTTCGCCATCTCGCGCGGATCGCTTCCGGCGATCTTGCCGGTGCCGGCGGCAAAGCCGGCGTAAGCCGGGTTGACGCAGATGGTGGAATGGAATCCGGAATATTTCTTGGCGTGACGCAGCCGGTTGATGCCGTCGCGCATGACGAGGCCCATGGTACCGGCATAGTAATAGGGCCACACCGCTTCCGCGCCGTAGCGCTGCTCGGCCTTCAGAAATTGCTCGGCGACGATATCGAGCGCGTCGTCCCAGGCGATGCGGCGGAACTCGCCGGAGCCCTTGCCGCCGACGCGCTGCAAGGGATGCAGCAGGCGCGCGGCATGATGCTCGCGTTCGGCGTAGCGCGCGACCTTGGCGCAGACGACGCCGAGCGTATAGTCGTTGTCCTTGGCGCCGCGCACGCGGCCGATGGTATGCGCATCGATCACCTCGACCTCGAGCGCGCAGGTCGAGGGGCAATCGTGCGGACAGGCGGAAGGGCGGAGGGCGATGGTCATCGCGGAACCTTGAGGCCGAAGCGGCGCACTATACCTCTTCGCGGCCGAAGGCGCGACCGCTACGCAGGCCGAAATAGCCGACCGCCAAAGCCACGAACACCGCGATACGCACAACCCAGCGCGTCAGCTGGGCCGGCGGAGCGATGAAGCTATCGATCCCGACATCGGCGGCGAGCCACAACAGGATGGCGATGGCCGCCAGCATGTCCTCCACGTTGAGCCGGCGGCCGCCGCGCGCCCTGATCAAGCCGAGGCCGAGCACGAGCAAGGCCCCTGCCCGTCCGGCCCAGGTTTCCAGGTGGCCGACCGCTGCGTGGCCGATCAAGGCGGCGAGCGTCGGGTCGGTGCTGATGATCTCGCCGGCGATATAGCCGAGCAGCGCGCCGCCCGCCCAGATCAGGATGCCGTAGCGCTCGAGCAGCGCCATCAGGATGGCGCTGCCGGCGACGATCAGCGGCACGCTGGTGCCGAGGCCGAAGACGATGAGCGTCGCCTTGGTGGCCTCGGCATGGACGAAATCGATGCTCTCGGCCGCGGCTTCCGCCGCCGCCGCGATGGCGATCACATTGTCGAGGCTCATCACGATGTCGGCGACCGCGACGATGCGCACCGCGCGCCATAGCGTCGGCGCTGCTTTCACACGGCCGTCGACACCCGCCTCCTCATCGACCACCAATTTGAGCGCGACCCACAGCAGCAAAAGGCCGCCGGCGATGCGCAGATAAGGGAAATTCATCGCCTGGACGACCAGGACGGTGAACACGACGCGCATCAAAACGGCGACGCCGGCGCCCAGCACCATGCCCCACAGCCGCTGGCGCGGCGGCAGCGTCATGCAGGCGAGCGCGATCACCACCGCATTGTCGCCGGAGAGCACGACGTTGACGCCGACGATCTGGACGACCGCTATCCAGAACGGCGCGTGCGAAACGTCGTGCCAGAGGAATTCCAACGCGCCCCCTTTTGAAGGCCGGCCGCGGCGCCTACCCCACGATCTCGTTTTCGGAGAAGAACTGCGCGATCTCGCGCGCGGCGGTGTCGGGGGCGTCGGAGCCGTGCACGGAATTCTCGCCGATCGACTGGGCGTGCACCTTGCGGATGGTGCCGGCCGCGGCCTTGGCCGGATCGGTCGCGCCCATCACGTCGCGGTATTTGGCGATGGCGCCCTCGCCTTCCAGCACCTGCACCACGACGGGACCGGAGATCATGAAGGAAACGAGCTCGCCGAAGAAGGGGCGTTCCTTGTGCACCGCGTAGAACTTCTCGGCCTGCTCCTTGGTGATGCGCACGCGCTTCTGGGCGACGATGCGCAGGCCGGCGGCCTCGATCATGGCGTTGATGGCGCCGGTGATATTGCGCGCGGTGGCATCGGGTTTCAGGATCGAAAAGGTGCGCTCGACCGCCATCGGAAAAGGTCCTTCACTGGGCTTGATCGGAAAGATAAGCGGGATTGACTGGATCGTTTACGTTGCGCGGGCTTATAGCGGGGCGTTTTTGGCCCGGCAAGCGCGCCCAGGCGGCCTGCCCGGCCTCGGTTTTCCGATGGAGAAGCATCTCAATGACAGCGCGTTATCGCATGTTCGCCGGCTACAATGCCTGGTGCAATGAGCGGCTCTATGACGCGGTTTCGCGGGTGAGCGACGCCGACTACCGCGCCGACCGCGGCGCCTTCTTCAAGTCGCTGCACGGTACGCTCAATCACCTCATGGTCGGCGACCGCATCTGGATGGCCCGCTTTACCGGCGAAGGCGCGGTCCCGAACACGCTGGACGAAATCCTCTTTGACGAGTTCGCGGCCTTGCGCGCCGCCCGCCGCGCCGAGGATGCGCGCATCAGCCGCTATATCGAGGGCCTGAGCGAGGCCGCCCTGGCCGGCACCATCCGCTACCGCACTTTCGTGCGGCCGGAAACGATCGAGCAGCCGCTCGCCCCCGCGCTCGACCATTTCTTCAACCACCAGACCCACCACCGCGGCCAGGCGCACGCGCTGGTGTCCAGCATGACCGGCAACGAGGCCACGCCCTCCTTCGACCTGATCATCTATCAGCGCGAGACGGGCGTGGGGATGAATTGATTTCGTCATTCCGGGGCGCGAGCGCAGCGAGCGAACCCGGAATCCATAACCCCTATCTTGCCATCATCGCGCCGCTGCGGCGTATGGATTCCGGGTCCGGCCCTTCGGGCCGTCCCGGAATGACGGTGTTATTGCGTCCAGCGACCTTGCTTTGTACTAAGCGCGCGGCGATAGCACTTTTCACCCCGCAAGGACCTCCTCCCATGGCGACCAATCGCGTTCATCGTATCGCAGTCATTCCCGGCGACGGCATCGGCAAGGAAGTCGTGCCCGAGGGCCTGCGCGTGCTGGAAGCGGCGGCCAGGAAATTCGGCTTTGAACTGCGGCTCGACGATTTCGATTTTGCCAGCTGCGACTATTACGAAAAGCACGGCCGCATGATGCCGGAGGACTGGAAGGAGCGCATCGGCAGCCACGACGCGATCTTTTTCGGCGCCGTCGGCATGCCCGACCGCGTGCCCGATCACGTCTCGCTGTGGGGCTCGCTGATCCTGTTCCGCCGCGAATTCGACCAGTACGTCAACTTGCGGCCCGTGCGGCTGATGCCCGGCGTGCCCTCGCCGCTTGCCGGCCGCAAGCCCGGCGACATCGACTTCTGGGTCGTGCGCGAGAACACGGAAGGCGAATATTCGGCGATCGGCGGCAAGATGTTCCCCGGCACGGAACGCGAAGTGGTGGTGCAGGAGACGGTGATGAGCCGCACCGGGGTCGACCGCGTGTTGAAATTCGCCTTCGAGCTGGCGCGCTCGACGCCCAAGAAGCACCTCACCTCGGCAACCAAGTCGAACGGCATCGCCATCACCATGCCTTACTGGGACGAGCGCGTGAAAGAGATGGCGAAGAATTATCCGGACGTGAAGTGGAACCAGTTCCACATCGACATCCTGACGGCGCGCTTCGTGATGAACCCGGACTGGTTCAACGTGGTGGTGGCCTCCAACCTGTTCGGCGACATCCTGTCCGATCTCGGCCCCGCCTGCACCGGCACCATCGGCATCGCGCCGTCCGGCAATATCAATCCCGAACGCAAATTCCCCTCGGTGTTCGAGCCGGTGCACGGCTCCGCGCCCGATATCTACGGTCAGGCAATCGCCAATCCGATCGGCCAAATCTGGTCGGGCGCCATGATGCTGGAGCATCTCGGCGAGACCGACGCCGCCAAGGCCATCGTTGCGGCTATCGAGACCGTGCTGGCAGAGCCGGAGCTGCGCACGCGCGACCTGAAAGGCCCGGCCGACACGGCGACCTGCGGCAAGGCGGTGGCGGAGGCGTTGGGCTGACCGGCATCCCCTCTCCCGTTCGTCCCCGCGAAAGCGAGGACCCGGTGCGACACGAAAAAGCTGCTCTGGATTCCCGCTTGCGCGGGTATGAACGGACTTTGTGCCGGGCTATTGCATCCTCAAACTGCGTCGGCCAAAACGCGGCCCCATGCTCGTCATCGACGACCTCACCGTCCGCATCGCCGGCCGGGCGCTGATCGAAGGCGCCTCGGTCAACATCCCGACCGGTTCCCGCGTCGGTCTGGTGGGCCGCAACGGCACCGGCAAGACCACCCTCTTCTCGGTGATCGCCGGCGACGCCGCGCCCGAACACGGCAGCGTCACCATGCCGCCGCGCTGGCGCATCGGGCGGCTGGCGCAGGAAGCGCCGGACGGCCCGGATAGCCTCACCGAGGTGGTGCTCAGGGCCGACACCGAGCGCACCGCGCTGCTCGCCGAAGCCGAGACCGCCACCGACCCGCATCGCATTGCGGAAATCCAGACCCGGCTCGCCGACATCGGCGCGCATGCGGCGCCCGCGCGCGCGGCTTCCATTCTGTCCGGTCTCGGCTTTTCGCACACTGACCAGGCGCGCGCCTGCCAGGAATTCTCCGGCGGCTGGCGCATGCGCGTCGCGCTCGCCGCCACGCTGTTCGCGCAGCCCGATCTCCTGCTGCTCGACGAGCCGACCAACTATCTCGATCTCGAGGGCACGCTCTGGCTGCAGGCGCATCTTGCGCGCTATCCGCACACGCTGATCGTGATCAGCCACGACCGCGATCTGCTCGACTCCGCGGTCGGCCACATTCTTTCGCTCGAGCAGAAGAAGCTCACGCTTTATCGCGGCGGCTATTCGGCGTTCGCGCGCCAGCGCAGCGAGCGCATGGCGCTCGACCAGAAGCTGATCAAGAAGCAGGAAACGCAGCGCAAGCATCTGCAAGCCTTCGTCGATCGTTTCCGCGCCAAGGCCACCAAGGCGCGGCAGGCGCAGTCGCGCCTGAAAATGCTCGAGCGGCTCGAGCCCATCGCCGCGCTGGTGACCGACGAGGTGCGGCCGATCCTCTTTCCGCCGCCGGAGAAACTGTTGTCGCCGCCGATCGTGGCCACCGACGGCGTCGGCGTCGGCTATGACGGGCGCGCCGTGCTGTCCGGGCTCAACCTGCGCATCGACAACGACGACCGCATTGCCCTGATCGGCGCCAACGGCAACGGCAAATCGACCTTGGTCAAGCTGATCGCCGACCGGCTTGCACCCCTGCAGGGGACGGTGACGCGCGCGGCGGGCTTGCGGGTCGCTTATTTCGCGCAGCACCAGCTCGACGAGCTCGAGCCGGAGGCGAGCCCCTACGACCATGTGCGCCGGTTGATGCCGGACGCGCCGGAGGCGCAGGTGCGCGCCCGCGTCGGCTCAATCGGCTTTTCCGGCATGGCCGCCGACACCACGGTGAAGAAGCTCTCCGGCGGCGAGAAGGCGCGGCTGCTGCTCGGGCTCGCCACCTTCGACAAGCCGCATCTCATCATCCTCGACGAGCCCACCAACCATCTCGACATCGACAGCCGCGCCGCGCTGATCGAGGCGATCAACGATTTTCCCGGCGCGGCGATCCTGGTGTCGCACGACCGCTATCTGCTGGAGGCCTGCGCCGACCGGCTCTGGCTGGTGGCGGACGGCATGGTGAAGCCATTCGACGGCGATCTCGACGATTACCGGCGCGCAGTCTTGAGCGAGCGCAGCGCAGGAGATGCAAAGTCGCAAAACGCAGGAACGAGCCGCAGCGGGCTGCGGCGCGCGGCGGCCGAGAAGCGCGCCGAGACCGCGCCCTTGCGCAAGCGCGTCAAGCAGGCGGAGGAACGGGTCGCGCGGCTCACCAAGGAAATTGCATCGGTCGACGGTAAGCTCGCTGACGGCAGCTTGTTCGCGCACGATCCCGACAAGGCGGCCGAGTTCTCGAAAGCGCGCGCCGCGCTTGCGCGGCAGCTCGCGGCGGCGGAAGAGGAATGGCTGGAAGCGAGCAGCGCGCTGGAGACGGCTTAGCGCAGGTTATTAACGCACGTACATGTCGTTGGTGCGGGCGGTGCGGGCGGGCACGCCGCGCTTCTTCTTGTATTTGCGCTTCGGCTTCGGCTGTTCCTGCACCGGCGCGGCATCGACCACTTTCAGCCGGCCCGACTCGAACGTGTAGATGCCGGGCCAGGGGCCGCTCAGATAGGCGATCACCACTTTGCGCACGCCCTTCTGGCCGGCGCCGATCGACACGCTGCTCGGCTGACCGCCGCGCCGCACCGCCTGGCATTCGGTCATGCCGAGCGCGATGCCGCCCATGACCGGCGCGCCGCCCATCGCGCCGAAGCCGCCCAGGCTGCCCTCAGGCTGCAGGCGGTCGAGGCTGGCGCGCGAGGCGGTGGAAGCCGTCTTGAGGGAGACCGGCGTGGGCTTGGGTGTCGGCCCTTGCGGCATCGGCGCGCTGGCAAGATCGCCGGCGAGCGAGCCATAGGCGGCCGGCGCTGCCGGCTTCGGCGGGGTTTCGGGCTTGGCAGGCTCCGGCGCCGCCGCTTCGGCCGCCTTGGCCGCCTTGGCCTCGGCTGGAACCTGCGGCGCCGCCGGGGCGCAACGGCCGGCGGCATCGACCAGTTCGTCGGGCGCTACCGGTCCCTCGGGCCCGAGCGAGGCCGCCACCGGCCGCACGCGGGCCCAGGCCGGGGTCTCGAAGGCCGGCTTTTGGAAGACATTGCCCTCGCGGATGTTCTCGGCCATCTCCTGATAGTTGGAGCAGCCCGCCACGCCGGCGGCCAACGCCACCGCGACGCAGAGCGCGAGATTTGACTTGCTACGTCGGCCCGGCAAAAGCGGCGTCCCCCAAGGCTTGCGCGAATGGCACCTTATCTGCTTGTCCCTTAAGCCGGATTTTGCGTCATCACAATGGCAAGGAGCAACAGGAGGCGCCGGCAAAGGTTACCGGCGCAAAAGCCCCCGTTTCCTAGGCCATTGGCCGATGGGGCAACGGCCGAGCCGCTCGCGCCCGTTTTGACGCGAAAGCGTCCCGATCGACCTGCCAAACCGCCCCAGCCAATTTCGCTTTGCGCGTGACCTTATCCGAAAACCGGTTCCCTCCCCCGATCAAGTCGGGGGCAGGCTTATTCGGGGTCACGCGCATGCTCCGCCGCCCCTATTCTTTGCGGCCCGGGGTAGGCCGTCGTCCCTTATTCCCTTTGCCGCCCGCTCCCGGAAATAGAACCGAGGGCGCGCGGGACGCCTATGGGTCCGGGCGCATTCCGGTTTACGCGGAATGCGCAAACGAAAATGCTCGGACCCGCGGGCCTCGACGCCTCGCGACATCGAGGCTTGTCGAAACCGGTCGTGCCGCAAGTCCGCCAGTCCCAAGGCGTCCCGCGCGCGGTGTTTGTAGGTTTGCTCCGCATCGCCCCCGGTGGACTTCCCGTTTCAGGCGCCACGCCTTTCGGCACAGGCGCCTATCCACCGCTTTGAGCCCGGACCGATGCCCGCTCGCCTGTGACCGGCAGCGAGCCTCGGCCATCACGGGGACCCGGCGGCGCACGGCCGGTGCGCCGGGACGTCTGCGGCTTGGACCGCCGGGCCCTTGCACCGCATCTCCGATGCAAGGTCATTCCCCGGCCACCGCTCCCCGCCCCGTGTCTGAAGATGCTTGCGCAGACACCCCTCGGTAACGAGGCGGGATAAAACGGACTATGGTCCTAGATTATGGCAAGATTATGATCCTAGGATAAAAAAGAAAGAACGCAGCCGGGTGCCGGGCGGCGAAGGCGCTTTCAGGCCTTCTTGACCCAGCGCCCCTGCGCGTCCGGCTGCCAATAGGTGGCGTCGAAGCCCTTGGCCTTGGCCGCGCTCCAGGCTTCGCGCGCGGCAGCTACCGCCTCCTCGTCCTCGCCGTCGAACAGCAGCACGATGCGGGCGTAGCTTTCCGGATCGGCCGGCACCGGGGCGCCCTCGATCAGGAAGCGCACCTCGGCGGCGTTGGGATTGCTGTCGGTGAGCGTGAGCAGGATCGGCTGTTGAGCGGCCTCTTGTTCTCGCCAAGTGCCGTGCGGCAGGAAGGCGTCGTCGCGATAGGTCCACAGCTGGGCGTCGAGCGCCTCGATGCGCTCTTCCGAGGCGCCCTGCACGATCGCGCGCCAGCCGCGCTGCAGGGATTTCTCAAGAAGCGTCGGCAGCACGCTTTCCGGCTTCTGGCCTTGCAGGTGGTAGAAGAGGATCTCGGTCATGAGGGGCAGTCTGCCATATTTCCCGGCTGTCGGGCGATCCGGGTTGTGCATGGCTTGTTTTCCGGATATATATCCGGAAAGGACTTACCGTGGGTACTTCGCAGAAAAATGCCGTGGCAGCCCATCGCCGCCGGCTCAAACGCCAGGGCTTCAAGCGCCTGGAGGTTCGCGTGCGCAAGAGCGACGCCGTCCTTATCCGCGGCGTGGCGCAGGCTTTGACCGATCCCGAGCGCGCAGCCGATGCCCGCGCATTGCTGCAGAAGCAATTCGGGCCCGCCCCGGTGCGAGGTCTCAAGGCATTGCTGGCGGCAGCGCCGCTCGAAGGAATTGATCTGACACGCGAGCGCGACACCGACCGCGGCGTCGCAATGTGAGCTACCTGATCGATACCAACGTCATTTCAGAAGTGCGCAAAGGCGCACGTTGCGATGCGCGCGTCGCAGGTTGGTTTGGGTCGGTCGAGGACAGCGAGCTTTATTTGAGCGTGCTGGTGTTGGGCGAAATCCGGCGCGGCATCGAGCGCGCCCGCTCCAACGAGCCTGCCCGTGCAGAAGCGCTCGAAAAGTGGCTCACGCAAGTCGGGCGCGCGTTCGTCGGACGCATCCTTGCCGTCGAACGGTCGGTTGCGGACGAATGGGGACGAATGAGCGCCAAGCGGCCACATAAGACCACCGACACGTTGATGGCGGCCACCGCAAAAGTGCACGCCTTGACGCTGGTAACGCGAAACACTGCCGACGTTGCCGGCCTTGGCGCGGCCGTGATCAATCCGTTCGAGTGGAAAGGCTGATCCCCAGCCTCACTTCTCGTAAAAATCCGCCACCAGCCGATCCAGCAGCCGCACGCCCCAGCCCGAGCCCCAGCTGCGGTTGACCTCGCTGTGCGGCGAATCGAAGCCGGTGCCGGCGATGTCGAGATGCACCCACGGCGTCTTGTCGTCGACGAAGCGCTTGATGAACTGCGCCGCGGTAATGGCGCCGCCGTAGCGCGAGCCGCCGGTGTTCTTCATGTCGGCGAATTTCGAATCGATCATCTTGTCGTAGGCCTTGCCGAGCGGCATGCGCCAGACCGCCTCGCCGGTCGCCTCGCCCGCCTTGGTGAGCCGCTCCGCGAGCTGGTCGTTGTTGGCGAACATGCCGGCATATTCGTGCCCGAGCGCGACGATGATGGCGCCGGTGAGCGTCGCCAGATCGACCATGAATTTCGGCTTGAAGCGCTGCGCCGTGTACCAGACCGCGTCGCCCAGCACGAGGCGGCCTTCGGCGTCGGTGTTGATGATCTCGATCGTCTGTCCCGACATCGACGTGACGATGTCGCCCGGACGCTGCGCTTTTCCATCCGGCATGTTCTCGACCAGGCCGATGACGCCGACCGCGTTAGCCTTCGCCTTGCGCGCGGCCAGCGCTTGCATGAGGCCGGTGACGCAGGCCGCGCCCGCCATGTCGCCCTTCATGTCCTCCATGCCGGCGGCCGGCTTGATCGAAATGCCGCCGGTGTCGAAGCAGACGCCCTTGCCGATGAAGGCGACCGGCGCGTCGCCCTTCTTGCCGCCGTTCCAGCGCATGACCACGACGCGCGGATCGTGCGCGGAGCCTTGCGCGACGCCGAGCAGCGCGTTCATGCCGAGCTTCTTCAAGGCCGGCACGTCGAGCACTTCGACCGCGACGCCGAGCTTTTTCAGGGCCGAAGCGCGGCGCGCGAACTCGATCGGAAACAGCACATTGGCCGGCTCGTTGACCAGGTCGCGCGCGAGCAGCACGCCGTCGGCGATGCCCGACCGCGGCGCAAAGGCGCTGCGCACCGCGGCCGCGTCGCCGACCGCGATCGTGACCTTGCGGCTTGCCGGCGGCTTCTCGTCGTTCTTGTGCTGGGTCTTGTAGCGGTCGAACGCGTAGGCGCGCAGCTTGACGCCCTGCGCGAGATCGGCGGCGCGGTCGGCGCGCATGACGCCGCCCGGCAGTTCGGCGAAGATGGTGGCCTCGGCGGCGCGCGCCGGCACCTTGCCCATGGCGGAGCCGCCGAGCTTGACGAAATCCTGCTGCTGGAGCGCGCTCACCTTGCCGGCGCCGATCACGACGAGCCGCTCGGCCTTCAGCCCCTCCGGCACGATCAGTTCCAGCGCGGTGCCGCTCTTGCCGCCGAACGCTTCCGCTTTGGCGGCGCGCGCCACGAGGTCGCCGGCGCGCCCCAGCGCCTTGGTCGTGGCGGGGCCGAATTTGAGGCTGTCGTCGCAGAACACTACGAGAACGCCGCGGGCGGGCGCGGCCAGCGGGCCAAAGCCGAGCTTAAGGGCATCGGGCATCGAAACGATCCTTGTCTGGCCGGCGGCGGCCTTGCGGGGCGGGAGCCGAGGCGGGTCTAAACGGGTCTCTTGGGGTCTTGCCCCCATATGCGCCCGCTTTTGCCGGCTGCAAAGCCCAAATCGCCCCAATTCCGGGCCTTTTCACCAAGGCCGGGGCCACCCGGACCGCTCGCCCGCGATGCTGTATTCGCTTGCCAGAATCGGGGCCCAAGGCCACCCCTTGGGCAGTCCGTAAGGGCGCCCCGCGATTAAGATTTTGTTGTGCATGTTCAACGGCTTTGCCTTTGCACGGCCACTTTGTCGGCCGAAAAAGGTAAACCCTACGGGGGGTTGGATTACGGTGGCCGCGCTTGGCGCAAGGGTTGGGGAAGCCCCTGTGCGGGAACGGCTGTTTGCCGAATTTGGGGACGGCACCGCGGATGGGGTCGATCAACCGATATATTTTCCGCACCACGTTCAGTGCGTTCCTGGTCGTGCTCGTCAGCCTGACGGCGGTGATCTGGGTCACGCAGGCGCTGCACGATTTCGATCTCGTCACCAGCCAGGGCCAGACCATCCTCGTCTTCATGGGCATCACCGGGCTGATCATCCCGCTGCTGGTGCTGGTGATCGCGCCGATCGCGCTGCTGATCGCGGTGGTGCACGTGCTCAACAAGCTGTCGACCGATTCCGAAATCATCGTGATGAACGCGGCCGGCATGTCGCCCTGGGTGCTGTTCCGCGCCTTCATGATGGTGGCGCTGGCGGTGTCGCTCTTGGTGGCGGCGGTCAGCGCCTATTTCGCGCCCAAGGGCCTGCGCATGCTGCGCGACTGGATCACCGAGGTGCGCGCCAATGTGGTGAGCAGCGTGGTGCAGCCCGGCCGCTTCACCTCGCTGGAAAACGGCGTCACCATCCATATCCGCCAGCGCCGCGCCAACGGGCAACTGGCCGGCATCCTGCTCGACGACCGGCGCAATCCGAAGGAGCGGCTGACGGTGCTCGCCGAAAACGGCGAGCTGCTCGACAACGACAAGGGCACGTTCCTCATTTTGCAAAAAGGCATCGTGCAGCGCCACGCCGCCGACCAGCGCGACCCCGCCATGGTGGTGTTCGACCGCTATGCCTTCGATCTGTCGCAGTTCTCCGGCGGTCCGCAGGCGGTGAAATATTCCATCCGCGAGCGCTATCTGTGGCAGTTGCTGTGGCCGGACCCGAAGGACCCCTTCTATCTCAAGGAGCCCGCCCAGTTCCGCGCCGAACTGCACGACCGGCTGCTGGCGCCGCTCTATCCGATCGCCTTCGTGATCATCGCCTTCGCCTATCTCGGCGCGCCGCGCACCACACGCCAGAGCCGCTCGATGTCGATGCTCGGCGCGATCAGCGGGGTGGCGACGCTGCGGCTGATCGGTTTCGCCTCCACCGTGTTCGGCGCCACGATGCCGTGGATGCTGTCGCTGCAATACGTCGCGATGGCCGCCGCGATCGGGTTTGGGTTGTGGGTGATCCGCACCGGGCTCGTGCTGGAGCCGCCGGCCTTCCTGGCCGACTGGATGGCCGCGCTCGCCGAGCGCGTCACGCAACGCTTCGCCACGCCATGAGCTGAACAATGCCAATGGTCGGTGGAACATTGCTGCGCTATTTCGGACTGCGTTTCCTGAGCGCGGTGCTGCTGGTCTTCCTCGGCATTTTCCTGCTGGTCGGCCTGCTCGACTATATCGAGCTGATGCGCCGCTCGAGCGACATCCCCAACGTATCGGCCTTGCTGGTGGCGAAGACCTCGCTGTTCCGCGTGCCGCAGGTGACCGAGCGCGTGCTGCCGTTCTGCGTGCTGATCGGCGCCATGAGCTGCTATCTCAACCTGTCGCGCCGGCTCGAACTGGTGATCGCGCGCTCGGCCGGCATGTCGGCCTGGCAGTTCATCTCGCCGGCGGTGGTGGTCGCCTTCCTCATCGGCATCGTCGCCACCACGCTCTACAATCCGCTGGCCGCGGTGCTCGACGAGCAATCCAAGCGCTATGAGGCCGAACTGTTCGGCCATTCCCGCATCAACATGCTGTCCGGCGGCGGACCGTTCTGGGCGAGCCAGAAGACCGCCGAGGGCCAGGCCATCATCAACGCCAAGTCGAGCCGCGACCAGGGCGTGGTGCTGTCCGGCGTCACCGTGTTCCGCTTCGACCCCGACCACCATTTCAAGCAGCGCATCGAGGCGCGCGGCGCCGTGCTGGATCCCGGCGTATGGCGGCTGTTGGATGCCCACGTCTACGGCGTCGGCACCCTGCCGCTGACGCGCCCGGTCTACCGGCTGAAGACCAGCCTGTCGCCCGAGCAGGTTCGGGAAAGCTTTGCGACCCCGGAAACTGTGCCGTTCTGGGAACTCCCCCTGTATATTCAGATCGCCGAGCACGCAGGACTTGTTGCCGCAGGCTATAGGCTGCAGTTCCAGAAGCTTCTAGCCCGGCCCTTCTTGCTGGCCGCCATGGTCTTCCTCGCGGCGGCCGTCAGTTTACGGTTCTTCCGCTTCGGCGGGGTCCAAAAAATGGTTTTAAGTGGCGTGGCGGCCGGCTTTCTGCTTTATGTCTTGTCGAAAGTAACCGATGATCTGAGCAAGGCCGAGCTGATGCACCCTGCGGCAGCGGCTTGGCTGCCTGTGCTCGCCGGCGGTCTGACGGGGTTTATTGCGTTGTTGTACCAGGAGGACGGGTGATGGCGGCAGAGCCTCGCGCTCGTCCATCAAAGCCCAGCGCCCGTCGCCGCGGCGTGCGCGCGCTCGTCGCCGTCCTCGCTTTGCTGGCCGGCGGAACGCTGGCGCTCGGGCCGGCGCACGCGCAGCAACTGTCCTTCCCGCAGAAGCCGCCGCAGCTGAAAAAATCCAAATACGCCATCGCGCGCGAGAAATCCGGCCAGAAGCAGATGCTCGTGCAGGCGCGCGAGATCGACTACGACTACACCAACCACCGCGTCGCCGCAGTCGGCAGCGTGCAGATCTATTACGGCGGCTCCACGCTGGAAGCCGACAAGGTCATCTACGACCAGACCACCAAGCGGCTGCACGCCGAGGGCAATGTCCGCCTCACCGAGCCGGACGGCAAGATCACGTACGGACAGATCATGGATCTGTCGGACGATTACCGCAACGGCTTCGTGGACTCGCTCAGGTTGGACGCGCCCGAGCAGACGCGCATGGCCGCCGCGCGCGCCGAACGCACCGCCGGCAACTACACGGTCTTCCATAACGGCGTCTACACCGCCTGCAAGCCTTGTAAGGACAATCCGCTGAAGCCGCCGGAGTGGCAGGTAAAGGCGGTGCGCATCATCCACGATCAGAACGAGAAGATGATCTATTTCGAGGACGCGAGCCTCGAGTTCTGGGGTCATCCGATCGCCTACATGCCGTACTTCTCGACCCCCGACCCGACCGTCAAGCGCAAGACCGGCATGCTGATGCCGACCATCTCATCGAGCTCGAAATACGGCGTGGCGCTGGAAGTGCCCTACTACTTCGCGCTGGCGCCGAACTACGACGCCACCATCGCGCCGATGATCACCAGCAAGCAGGGCCCGCTGATGCAGGGCGAATTCCGCCAGCGGCTGATCAACGGCGCCTACGACATCCGCGCCGCCGGCATCTATCAGCTCGACCCCGGCTATTTCGTGCACGACGACGGCACGCCGACGCCCGGCAACCGGCGCTGGCGCGGCAGCGTGGAGAGCGACGGCCAGTTCGCGCTCAACCGGCGCTGGGTGTGGGGCTGGAACGCGGTGGCCCTGTCCGACAAGACCTTCCTGCAGGACTACAACCCGCATCTGTCGCGCTACCGCTCGACCGACGCGTTCCAGGCCGGCTTCAGCGAAGGCGTCTCGCAGGCCTATCTCGCCGGCAAGGGCAACCGCAGCTATTTCGACGCGCGCTCGATCTATTTCATGGGCTTTTCGGAAGCCGACAACCAGAGCCAGATCCCGGTCATCCATCCGGTCGTCGATTACACCTACACGTTCGACCATCCGATATTCGGCGGCGAGCTCGGCTACAGCACCAATTTCACCAGCCTGACGCGCGATCAGGCCAATTTCGATGCGATCAGCACGACGGCGCTCAACAACGGCGCCTGCACGCAGACCGCCAATCCGGCGATCATCAACAAGAACAACTGCATTCTGCGCGGCTTCCCCGGCGACTATAACCGCTTCTCCGCCGAGGTGCATTGGAAGCGCAGCGTCACCGACGCGATCGGCCAGATATGGACGCCGTTCGCCTCGCTGCGCGGCGACGCCGCCACGCTCAACGTCAAATCGGAGCCCGGCGTGTCGAATTATCTCGACACCGGCGCTTCGAGCCTGGCGCGCGGCATGCCGACGGTGGGCCTGGAATATCGCTATCCCTTCATCGACGTGGAGCCCTGGGGCACGCAAACCGTGGAGCCGATCGCGCAGGTGATCGCGCGGCCTGACGAGCCGCAGGTCGGCAAATGGCCGAACGAGGACGCGCAGAGCTTCATCTTCGACGACAGCAACCTGTTCCGCGTCGACAAGTTCTCCGGCTGGGACCGGGTGGAAGGCGGCGGCCGCACCAATTACGGCATGCAGTACACCATGCAGTTCAATCAGGGCGGCTTCGTCAACGCGCTGTTCGGCCAGTCCTACCAGCTGTTCGGGCAGAACTCCTTCGCGGCGGGGGGCTTGGCCAATACCGGCATCGACAGCGGCCTCAACACCAGACTCTCCGACTACGTGGCGCGGGTGTCCTATCAGCCTAACAGCACCTACACCTTCACCTCGCGCTTCCGCTTCGACAAAGAAGACTTCACCGTCCAGCGCACCGAATTGGAGGCGCGCGCCAATTTCGACCGCTGGTCGCTCGACATGCTTTACGGCGACTACGCCGCCCAGCCCGATCTCGGCGTGCTCGACCGCCGCCAAGGGATACTGGGAACCGGGTCGATCAAGCTGGACGCCAATTGGGTGCTGCTGGGCGGCGCGCGCTACGACCTGACGGCCGGAAAATTCGATCAAACGCGCGTCGGCCTCGGCTATGTCGACGATTGCCTCATCTTCGCCCTGAATTACATCACAAGTTACGCTTACAGCGGCAACCCGAGCGTCGACCACACGATCATGCTGCAGCTGCGCCTGCGCACGCTGGGCGGCACCGAGTTGAGCCAGGGGGTCGGCAGCGGACTGAGCGGCCTGTGATGCCGGCCCGCGGACGAATACGCGCCGCCGGCCAAACCCGACCGATGGACCAGACGATGCCGAGACTGTCCGTGAGATCGATCCCCTTGCACCGGTGGGCGGCGGCCCTCCTTCTGCTCGCCGCGCTGCTCGTCGCTCCGACGCTCGCCCGGGCGCAGGTCGTGGTGGTCGCGAACGGCTCGCCGATCACGGCTTACGACATCGAGCAGCGCACCCATCTGATCGAATCGTCCGAACACAGAAAACCGTCGCGTCAGGAAATCACCCAGCAGTTGATCGACGAACGGCTCGAGATCGCCAAGGCAAAGGAATACGGGCTGGTGATCGATTCGACCGACGTGAACCAGGCGTTCAACTCGATGGCGACGCGCCAGCACATCACGCCGCAGCAATTCGGCGCGATGCTGAAGCGCTCCAATATCGATCCCCAGACCATCAAGGACCGCATCCGCGCGCAACTGACCTGGAACCAACTGGTGCGCGGCAAATTCAGCGCCTCGCTGCATGTCGGCGAACCTGACATTGCCAAGGCGCTGCGCGCGCGCAACGAATCCCTCGATGCCGTGGGCTACGTCTACACGCTCTATCCGGTGACGATGGTGGTGCCCGCCGGGTCGCCGCCTTCGACGATCGAAGCCAAGCGGCGGCGGGCGGAAGAGCTGCGCAACCACTTCCTCAACTGCAAGCAGGGCCTCGGCTTCGCCCGCGCGCTGCGCGATGTCGCGGTGCGCGACCCCATCACGCGCAGCACCGCCGATCTGCCGCAGAAGGTGCGCGACCAGCTCGGCGAAGTGCCCATCGGTCGGCTGACCGCGCCCGACGTGACTCCGCAGGGCCTGCAGATGTTCGCGGTCTGCGACAAGAAGCAGACCAAGACCGACTCGCCGGCGCAGCACGAAGTGCGCGAGGACATCTTCAAGAAGCGCTTCGAAGCGCAGGCCAAGCGCTACCTGGAAGAGCTCCGCAAGTCCGCGATGATCGAATACAAGGAACCCAATGCGCAACGCGCCACCTCTGGCGCTGACGATCGGCGAACCCGCCGGCATCGGCCCTGATCTCACGCTCGGCGTCTGGCGTCGGCGGGCAGAGCTCGATTTGCCGGCCTTCTATGTCGTGGGCGATGCCGAATACCTGGCGCGCCGCGCGCGGGCGCTGCGCCTCGACGTGCCGTGCACGGAAGTGACGCCGGCGCAGGCAAGTGAGACCTTCGCGCGCGCTTTGCCGGTGGTCCCGCTCGGGCTGCCGGTCACCGCCGCGCCCGGCAAACCCGACGCAACCAGCGCGCCGGCGGCGATCGGCTCGATCCGCCGCGCGGTCGACGATGTCATGGCGGGCGAGGCAGCGGCGACGGTAACCAATCCGATCGCAAAGAGTGTGCTGACCGGCGCGGGCTTTCCCGATCCCGGCCATACCGAATTCCTCGCCCGGCTGGTGACGGAAAAGACCGGCAAGAAGGTGCAGCCGGTGATGCTGTTGTGGTCGCCCGAGCTCGCGGTAGTGCCGGTGACCATTCACCTGCCGCTGCGGCAGGTGTTTTCCGTGCTGACCACGGCGCTGATCGTGGAGACCGGCCGCATCGTCGCGCGCGATTTCAAGGCGCGCTTCGGCGTGGCGCGCCCGCGCCTGGCGCTCGCCGGGCTCAATCCGCATGCCGGCGAAGAAGGCACGCTCGGCGAGGAGGACCGCGACATCGTCGCGCCGGCAGTCGCGCAATTGCGCGCCGAGGGCATCGAAGCGGCGGGGCCGCTGCCGGCCGACACTCTGTTCCACGCAGCCGCGCGCAAGCGCTACGACGTGGCGCTGTGCATGTATCACGACCAGGCGCTGATCCCGATCAAGACGCTGGCCTTCGACCACGGCGTCAACGTGACGCTCGGGCTGCCCTTCGTGCGCACCTCGCCCGACCACGGCACCGCGTTCGATCTCGCCGGCTCCGGCAAGGCCGACGCGGGAAGCCTGATTGCGGCGCTCAGGCTCGCCGCGCGGCTGGCGGCCAAGGCGCCGGCGCTGGCGCCGGTCTAATGGGACGTGCTCTCACCCGCTCATTCCCGCGAAAGCGGGAATCCAGCGCGACAGGCGCAGCGCCGAGGATTGTCGCCCCTGGGTCCCCGCTTACGCGGGGACGAGCGGTTGATGAGCCGCGGCCGCCAAACACGAGCCGCTCTTGATGCCGCAGATCGACGACCTGCCGCCGCTGCGCGAGGTGATCAAGCGGCATGGACTCTCTGCGAAGAAATCGCTCGGCCAGAATTTCCTGCTCGATCTCAATTTGACAGCGCGCATCGCGCGGGCGGCGGGTCCGCTCGACGATGTCACCGTAGTCGAGATCGGGCCCGGGCCGGGCGGGCTGACGCGCGCGCTGCTGGCGCAAGGTGCCGCCCGCGTGATCGCGGTCGAGCGCGATACGCGCGCGGTGGCGGCGTTGCAAGAGATCGCCGCGCGCTATCCGGGACGGCTGCAGATCGTCGAGGGTGACGCCTTGCAGTTCGACGCGCGCGCCCACGTGGACGGGCGCGCCATTGTCGTCGCCAACCTGCCCTACAATATCGCGACCGCCCTGCTGGTGGGCTGGCTCACCGCCGAGCCCTGGCCGCCTTGGTACGCTTCGCTCACGCTCATGTTCCAGCGCGAGGTGGCGGAGCGCATCGTGGCCGCACCCGGCGGCAAGTCATACGGCCGGCTGGCGGTGCTGGCAGGCTGGCGCAGCCAGGCCAGGATCCTGTTCGACGTGGCGCCTACCGCCTTCGTCCCGCAACCGAAGGTGACCTCCTCGGTGGTGCAGCTTAAGCCGCGCGCCACGCCCTTGGCTTGCGATGCGCGCGCGCTGCAACGCGTCACCGAAGCCGGCTTCGGCCAGCGCCGCAAGATGCTGCGGCAGAGCCTGAAATCGCTCGGCGGGGACGCCGGCGCGCTGCTCGCCGCCGCCGACATCGCGCCGACCGCGCGGGCGGAGGAGATTTCCGTCGAAGGCTTCGTCAGACTGGCGCGGGCGCTGCAATCGCACTAGTTTGCTAAGCCCATGACCCAAATGCACCGCCAATCCCTCACCGCCTACGGCGCACCCTTATGCGAAACTGTCGTGGAGGCGCCCCGCCCGCAAGGCAGCGAAGTGCTGGTGCGCATTAACCGCTGCGGCGTCTGCCATTCCGACCTGCATATGCAGGACGGATTTTTCACGCTCGGCGACGGCAAGCAACTCGACGTGCGCGCCGGCCGCACGCTGCCCTTCACGCTTGGCCACGAGATCGCCGGCGAAGTCGAGGAAGCCGGGCCCGACAGCGACGCCAAGCGGGGCACCAAGGTGGCGGTCTATCCCTGGATCGGCTGCGGGCAATGCCCGGCCTGCAAGCACGGCGACGAGAACATCTGCGTGGCGCCGCGCCATCTCGGCATTACCGTCGACGGCGGCTATGCCACGCATGTGCTGGTACCGCATGCGCGCTATCTGATCGACTATGCGCCGCTGGCGGCCTCTTACGCCGGCGCGCTGATGTGCTCGGGGCTGACGGCCTATGCCGCGCTCAAGCGGCTCAAAAGCCGCGCCGACCGCGCGCCGCTGATGCTGGTGGGCGCCGGCGGAGTCGGGCTGATGGGGCTGGCGCTGACGCGCGCCATGTACGGCGATCCTTACGTCGCCGACATCGATCCGGCCAAACGCGAAGCCGCGCTCAAAGCCGGCGCCAAGGAGGCGTTCGACCCCGCCGATCCCGCGACGCGCAAGGCGGTGCTGAAGGCAAGCGGCGGCATCTATGCCGCGGTCGACTTCGCCGGCTCCGACAAGTCGCTCAATTTCGCAACGGGCGTGCTGGCCAAAGGCGGCAAGGTGGTGGTGACTGGCCTGATCGGCGGCGGTTTTGCGACCGCGGTGGCGATGTTCCCGCTCAAGGCCATGACCATCGAGGGCACGCAGACCGGCACATTGCAGGAGGCGCGCGAATTGATCGACCTGGTGCGCGAGAAGAAGATCGCAGCCGCCGCCGATCGCCGAGCGGCCGCTCGATCGGGCCTCGACGACGCTCGATGAGCTGCGCGCGGGCAAAATCGTCGGGCGGGTGGTGCTGACGGCGTGAGACACATTCCGCTCATTCCCGCGCAAGCGGGACTCCAGCACTCAACTTGCGACCTTGGAAATGCGGCCCTGGGTTCCCGCTTTCGCGAGGACGAACGGCGAATCAATTCGCCTTGGGCGCGCTAAAGCTTCGCCTGCAGCCCACGCACAAAATCGTAGAGCCCGGGCTGGCGCTCGCGCTTCAGGCGCTCGGCGGCCAGGATCGCCTTGACGTCGGCGAAGGCCTGCTCGATCTCGGTGTTGACGACGACGTAGTCGTATTCCGCCCAGTGGCTCATCTCGTCGGCGGCCTTCGACATGCGGTGCAGGATGGTGTCGTAGTCGTCCTGCGCGCGCGCTTTGAGGCGCCGCTCCAGTTCGGGAATCGAAGGCGGCAGCACGAACACGCTCACCAGATCGCTGCGCGCCTTGTCGCGCAATTGCTGGGTGCCCTGCCAGTCGATGTCGAACAGGACGTCGCGGCCCTGCTCGAGCGCGGCCATGACCGGCCCGGTCGGCGTGCCGTAGGAATTGTCGAATACTTCCGCGTATTCGAGCAGTTCGTCATTGGCGACCATGTCGAGAAAGGCGCGGCGGTCGATGAAACGATAGTCGCGCCCGTCGACCTCGCCGGGGCGCATCTTGCGCGTCGTCACCGAGACCGAGAGCGTGACGCCGTCGTCTTCGGCCAAGAGCCGGCGCGACAGCGTGGTCTTGCCGGCGCCCGAGGGCGAGGACAGGACCAGCATCAGCCCCCGGCGGGCGACGCCCGTATTCGGCTGCGCTTGCGCCATGCTCACTCCAGGTTTTGCACCTGCTCGCGGAACTGCTCGACCACCGTCTTCAGTTCGAGGCCGATATTGGTGAGCTCCACGTCGTTCGACTTGGCGGTGAGCGTATTCGATTCGCGGTGTAGTTCCTGAGCCAGGAAATCGAGCCGGCGGCCGATCGGGCCGCCCTCGGCCAACAGCTTCTGCGCCTGGGCGACGTGCGAGACGAGCCGGTCGAGTTCCTCGCGGATGTCGGCCTTGGCGGCGAGCATGATCGCCTCCTGATGCAGGCGGTCGCTGTCGAAGCGCTGGGAGGCTGCGAGCAGGTTCGCCACCTGCTCGGCAAGCCGCGCCTTGACCGCTTCGGCCTTGCGCCCCGGCGCCGCTTCCGCGCGCGCGGTGAGCGTGCCGACCTCGTCGAGCCGTCCCGACAGGACGCGGCCCAAGGCCGCGCCTTCCTCGCCCCGCATGGCGAGCAAGTCGGCCAGCGCCTTGTCGAAGCCTTTGCCGATCGCGGCCTCGGCGGCGGCGCGTTCGTCCTCGCTTTCGTCCTGCTCGGTGACTTCCATCACACCTTTCAGCGCCAGGATGCCGTCGAGCGACGGGGGGGCCGCCTCGAACTTGTTTTCGAGCCCTTCGAGCGCCGCCAGCACGGCGGCCAGCACCTGCTCGTTGACCTTGACCGTGGGGGCGACGCCTTTGCGCTCGACGGTGAGATTGGCATAGACGGTGCCGCGCGAGAGCTTATCGCTTGCGCGCTTGCGCGCCGCCACTTCGACCGCATCCCAGCCGGGCGGCAGCCGCAGCCGTAGATCGAAGCCTTTGGCGTTGACCGATTTAAGCTCCCAGCTCCAGGCATAGGCGCCGGTGAGGCCGTGGCCGCGGGCGAAACCGGTCATGCTCGAAAGGGCCATCGGGTGCGCAACTCTCTGCAAACGGCTAAGAAAGCGGCGCGACCTTAGCGGCGGGCACCCCGGCTAACAAGCACTTGCTGTCATTCCGGGCGCGGGCGCAGCGAGCGAACCCGGAACGACGAAGTTACGGCTTTTTCACCGCGTCCTTCTTGTCGTCGGCCTTGTCGCCGCTCTTGTCGGCCGCGGGCGCGGCGGGCTTTGCCTCTTGCGCCTGCGCCTTGGCGTGCTCGATCTGGCGCAGATGCGCGACGTTCTTTTCGTGCTGCGCGTAGGTTTCCGAGAACACGTGGCCGCCGGTGCCGTCGGCGACGAAATAGAGATCCTTGGTGCGCGCGGGATTCGCCACCGCCTCGAGCGAGGCCTTGCCCGGATTGCCGATCGGGCCGGGCGGCAGCCCGTTGATCACATAGGTGTTGTAGGGCGTCGGCTGCTCGATTTCGCTCTTCTTGATCGGACGGCCGAGCGAGCCCTTGCCGCCGGCCAGCCCGTAAATGATGGTCGGGTCGGACTGCAGGCGCATGTTCTTCTTCAACCTGTTGATGAAGACGGCAGCGACGCGCGAGCGCTCGTCCGGCTTGCCGGTCTCCTTCTCGACGATCGAGGCGAGCGTGATCAGCTCCTGCGGCGACTTGAGCGGCAGGTCGGCCTCGCGGTGCATCCAGACTTCCTGCACCAGCCGCTGTTGCGCCGCCTGCATGCGCTTGATCATGCGTTCGCGCGACATGCCGCGCGAGAACTGGTAGGTCTCCGGCAACAGCGATCCCTCCGGCGGGATTTCCTTGATCTGGCCGGACAGCGACTTGTCCTGCAACAGCCGCGCCACGATCTGCTCGGAGGTCAGGCCCTCCGGCAGGGTGAGCGCGTGCCGCACCACCTTGCCTTCGATGATGGTGTCGACCACGTCGGCGAGACTGGCGTGCTGCTTGAACTTGTATTCCCCATGCTTGAGATCGCCGCGCGCCTTCATCACCATGACGCCGCCGACGAAGACGTAAGGCTGGTCGATCACGCCCTCGCGCTGCAGCAGCAGCGCGATGTCCTTGATGCCGAGCCCGCGCGGGATGTTGACCACCTTGTCCTGCGGCAGCGGACCAGGCGTCTCGAAGCGCTGCTTGCCGACATAGAGCGCGGTGCCGACGGTGACCGCGACCAGCACCAGCACCATGAAGATCGCGTTGCCGGCGATCACCAGCGGATGACGCACCCGCCGCGAGCGGCGCCGCGGCAGCGGCACCCGCTCCGGCTCGAGCGCGACGCGGGGGCTGCGCGGCGGCGTCATCGAGCGTTCGGAAGGCGGCGGCGGAACCGCGCTCGGCCCGGGCTGGCCGCGGCCGGCCGGTGCGCGCGGTGGCCCGCCGTCATGGCCGCTAGGCGGAGAGCTCAAACGTCCCTCCCGCTGTCAGCACCGACAAGCTCACTTCAGTCACCCTCCCGGTCAGGCCCGAAAACATCAACGGCTTTAGCAAGTTAGGAAAGATTATGGCGAAAGCGAGAGGGCGGGCGCAAGGCGCGCTCGCTAACAGGGCGTTCCGTCATCATGGGCTATTCCGCGTAGCGGCGGAAGATGAGCGAGGCATTGGTGCCGCCGAAGCCGAACGAATTCGACAGCGCAATGCCGATCTCGCGCTGGCGCGGCTTGAGCGGCACCAGGTCGATAGGCGAGTCGACCGAAGGATTGTCGAGATTGATGGTGGCCGGCGCCACGCCGTCGCGGATCGCCAGGATCGAGAAGATCGCCTCCACCGCGCCGGCGGCGCCGAGCAGGTGGCCGATGCAGGACTTGGTGGAGGACATCGAGATACGGCCGGCGGCGTTGCCGACCAGACGCTGCACCGCGCCGAGCTCGATCTCGTCGCCCATCGGGGTCGAGGTGCCGTGCGCGTTGATGTAGTCGATGTCGTCGGGGGTGACGCCGGCCCGCTTCATCGCCATGGCCATGCAGCGATAGGCGCCGTCGCCGTCGGGGGCGGGCGCGGTGATGTGGTAGGCGTCGCCCGACAGGCCATAGCCGATCAGTTCGCCGTAAATCTTGGCGCCGCGCGCCTTGGCGTGATCGAGCGCCTCCAGCACCACGCAACCGGCGCCCTCGCCCATCACGAAGCCGTCGCGGTCCTTGTCGTAGGGGCGCGAGGCGCGGGTCGGATCGTCGTTGAAATTGGTGGAGAGTGCGCGCAGCGCGGCGAAGCCGGCGAGCGCCATGCGGTTGACCGGCGACTCGGTGCCGCCCGCGACCATCACGTCGGCATCGCCGAGCGCGACGAGGCGCGCGGCATCGCCGATGGCATGCGCGCCGGTCGAGCAGGCGGTCACCACGGCGCTGTTGGGGCCCTTCAGCCCGAACTCGATCGACACGTAGCCCGCGGCGAGGTTGATGATGCGCCCCGGAATGAAGAAGGGCGACACCCGGCGCGGGCCTTTTTCGTGCAGCGTAATGGCGGTTTCGGCGATGCCTTCGATGCCGCCGATGCCGGAACCGATCAGCACGCCGGTTGCGACCTGATCGTCCTGGCTTTTCGGATGCCAGCCGGCATCGTCGAGCGCCTGGCGCGCGGCACACATCGCATAGACGATGAAATCGTCGACCTTGCGCCGCTCTTTCGGCTCCATCCACTGGTCGGGATTATAGGTGCCGTCGGAGCCGTCGCCGTGCGGGACCATGCAGGCGATCTGGCAGGCGAGATCGTCGACCGGAAAGCGGTCGACGCGGGCGGCGCCGCTTTCGCCCTTGATGAGGCGCGACCACGAAGCCTCCACGCCGCAGGCAAGCGGCGTCAGCATTCCCATACCGGTTACGACGACACGTCTCATGGCCGAGTTCTCATGGCCGAGTTCCGCACAACCTCAAGGGCCCACGCTCCGCTCTAACGAGGCGTAGCCGACGAGCCAACCACTATTTATTGCGTTTCGAGCGGTCGCGGAGGGCGTTCGCTCAGCTTTTTGCGTTCTTTTCGAGAAATTTCACGGCGTCGCCGACAGTCAGAATCGTCTCGGCGGCGTCATCGGGGATTTCGCAGCCGAATTCCTCCTCGAAAGCCATCACGAGCTCGACGGTGTCGAGACTGTCGGCGCCAAGATCGTCGATGAAACTAGCCTGGTCGGTTACCTTGTCGGGTTCGACGCCAAGGTGCTCCACGACGATCTTCTTCACCCGCTCGGCAATGTCACTCATCGTTCCAACCTCGTGCTTTTTCGATTGGGCCACAACCGGGACGCGGTCGCAACCATGGCGGCATGGCCTCGTCGCGGTTGACGCTGGTGAGACAGTTCGCGCGCGGATGACGTGCTGTTGTCCGCGCTCGGCCGCCCCAGCCGGGCCAAAATCCGGTTACCACACTTCAAATCCGTTGACTAGCAGTGTGAGGCTAGCTCCCTACTCCCTGAAAAGCCACGTTTTTTCATGTCTGAGCGCGCGCACCCGATCGCGCACCCCCTGTCCCCGACGGAAACTCAAATCATCGCCATGCCGCCGTTCACATTGAGGACATGGCCGGTGACATATTGGGCCTCATCGGACGAAAGATAGACCGCCGCCGCCGCCACGTCCTTCGGCGCGCCCAGCCGGCCGGCCGGCACCCGGGACAGGATCGCCTCGCGCTGCTTGTCGTTGAGCTTGTCGGTCATGGCCGAGGCGATCATGCCGGGCGCGATGCAATTGGCTGTAATGTTGCGGCGCGCGTATTCGGCGGCCACCGATTTCAACAGTCCGGAGAGCCCCGCCTTGGAGGCGGCATAGTTGCTCTGGCCCGGATTGCCGGTGACGCCGACCACCGAGGAAATGGCGATCACGCGTCCCCAGCGCCGGCGCATCATGGTCTTCACCGCCGCGCGGGTGAGACGGAAGGTGGCGGTCAGGTTGACGGCGATCACCTTGTCCCAGTCCTCGTCGGCAAGCTGCACCAGCAGATTGTCGCGGTTGACGCCGGCATTGGCGACCAGAATGTCGAGCTTCTCCATCTTGGCTTCGGCGTCGGGCACCAGCTTTTCCACCGCGGCCATGTCGGACAGATCGCAAGGCAGCACGTGCACGCGCTCTTTCAGCTCGGCGGCAAGCGATTCAAGCGCCTCGCGGCGCGTGCCGGAGATGGCGACGTTTGCGCCCTGCGCATGCAGCGCGCGCGCGATCTCGGCACCGATGGCGCCGGTCGCGCCGGTCACCAGCGCTGTCTTGCCCGTGAGATCGAACATCATGCGCTTCCTCCAGCCGCGGCTTTATATGCCGCGATGTCCTCGGGCGTGCCGACGGCGGCGGTGCTCGCGCCCGAAGCGATGCGCTTGATCAGACCGCTCAGCACCTTGCCGGCACCGGCTTCGTAGAATTTATCGACACCCGCGCCGGCCATCGCGGCGACCGACTCGCGCCAGCGCACCGTGCCGGTGACTTGCGCGATCAGCGCCTCGATGATCTTGGCCGGCTCGCTCACCGGCGCGGCCAGAACGTTGGCCACAACCGGTACAACCGGCGCCTTCACGCTCACTTTAGAAAGCGCCTCGGCCATCGCTTGCGCCGCCGGCCGCATCAGCGCGCAATGGAACGGCGCGGATACCGGCAGCAGCATGGCGCGCTTGGCGCCCTTGGCCTTGGCGATTTCGACCGCGCGCTCCACCGCCGCCTTGTCGCCCGACACCACCACCTGGCCGCCGCCATTATCGTTGGCGGCCTGGCACACCTGGCCCCGCGCGGCCTCGGCAGCCACGGCAGCCGCGGCATCGAATTCCAAGCCGATGAGCGCCGCCATGGCGCCGACGCCGACCGGCACCGCCTTCTGCATAGCCTGCCCGCGCGTGCGCAACAGCCGCGCGGTGTCGGCGAGCGAGAACGCGCCGGCCGCGGCGAGCGCGGAATATTCGCCGAGCGAATGGCCGGCGACGAATTGCGCATCGCGCGCGAGATCGAGCCCCGCTTCCGCTTCCAGCACGCGCATGACGGCGAGCGAAACCGCCATCAACGCCGGCTGCGCGTTCTCGGTGAGGGTGAGCGTATCGGCGGGGCCCTCGAACATGATCGCGCTCAGCTTGGCGCCGAGCGCTGCGTCCACCTCGTCGAACACCGCCCGCGCAGCCGCGAAATTGTCGGCCAGGCCCTTGCCCATGCCGACCGCCTGGCTGCCCTGTCCTGGAAATACGAAAGCAACCGTCATATTCGCCGCCACCTGCCCGGATTTCGGGCCGAAAGACACATGCTGAGCCGTTCTGTCAAGTTGCGGTAGTCGCGGTAACGAAGCGACAAGCTCTCTGGGATAGGATTTCCGTTAACTTTTGGCGGGCGTATGAGCTGAGGCGCGTTGCGATGAGCGATCTGGTGAGCGAGGAGGATCTTGCGCGCGCGCGCAGCGACCCGGCATTCCGCCAGCAGCTGATGGCGGACCATCTCGAGCGCCTGCTGGAGGCGCTCAACAAGATGCGCCGGCAGAACAGCGAGAGCCCGCGAACCGCTGCGCAACTACGCGAAGGCGTCGATCTCGCCGTCAAGCTCGCCGACCGGCTGCAGCAGAACGGCGGCACGCCGGGCCCGAAGGCCGCCTGAGGCGGGGCCACGGCGCGCCCCCCACGCCTTGCTTTTCCCCGAAAAGCCCCTATAACCCGCGCGCTCCGTCGATCCTGGTTGGGAGCTGAACGGACGGCCGTTTTTGCAGGGTTTCGCCCGAAAAACGGTAGGACCGGTGGGTCCGGCGTCCCGTGTTCCCGCCTTTGAGCTTGCATCCGAGCCTTTCCCGAAGGGCTCGAGGGGCTAGGCGCCGGGATCGAGGACATGGAAACGAACGAAGGGAAAGGCTTTTCATGCCGCTCTACGAACACGTCTATCTCGCGCGCCAGGACCTGAGCGCGCAGCAGGTCGAGGAATTGACCGCGCAACTGTCCGGCGTCATCGGACAGATGGGCGGCAAGATCGCCAAGTCGGAATATTGGGGGCTGAAGTCCCTCACCTACCGCATCAAGAAAAACCGCAAGGCGCACATGACGCTCATGAACGTCGAGGCGCCGCCGGCAGCGCTCAACGAGATCGAGCGCCAGGAGCGGCTGCACGAGGACGTGCTGCGCTATCTCACCATCCGCGTCGAGGAGCACGAGGAAGGCCCCTCCGCCATGATGCGCAAGGTCGACCGCGACCGCGACGAGCGTGGCGGACGCGACCGCGGCGACCGCGATCGTGGCGACCGTGATCGTGGCGACCGCGATCGTGGCGAGCGCGGCGAGCGGCGCGAGCGCCGGCGCGACGACGAGGGCGGCGGCGGTGAGGTGCAGAGCTCCGACAGCAAGAATTCGGAGGGCTAGGTCATGGCATTCGCAACGCAAGGCGCCCGCCGCCCGTTCTTCCGCCGGCGCAAGACCTGCCCGTTCTCCGGCGCCAACGCGCCCAAGATCGACTACAAGGACGTCAAGCTGCTGCAACGCTACGTGTCGGAGCGCGGCAAGATCGTGCCGAGCCGGATTACCGCGGTATCGGCCAAGAAGCAGCGCGAGCTCGCGCAGGCGATCAAGCGCGCGCGCTTTCTCGGCCTGCTGCCTTACGTGATAAGGTAATGATGTAAACGAGGCCGCGGGCAAGCGTCCCGGGGCCGATGGTTGGGGCGGACGGTTCGATCCGCCTCTAACCGCTCGAAGGGGCGGGACAGCTCGTGATGGTGCAAATCGTCCTGATCGGCATAAGCGCGGGCGTCGCGGCAGCAGTGCTGTTCGCGTCGGTTTCGTCCGGCTCACTGCTTTCGGTGGCGCTGTTTTATCTCGCGCCGCTGCCGATGATGATCGCAGCGCTCGGCTGGAGCCATTGGTCGGCGGTGATCGGCGCCGTAACCGGCGCGCTCGTGCTCAGCCTCGTGTTCGGCTCGGTGTTCTTCGTCGGATTTCTCGCCAGCGCCGGCCTGCCCGCCTGGTGGCTCGGCTATCTCACCATGCTGGCGCGCCCGGCGCCCACCGGCGGCAATGGCGGTGAGCCGTCGCTCGAATGGTATCCGCCCGGCCGGCTGGTGATGTGGGCGGCGCTGACCGCCATGCTGATGGTGGCCGCCGGCATTCTCTATGCGGGCCCGGACGCACAGACTTTTCAAGCGCATATGCACCGCCTGCTCGCCGAACTTCTGCGCGTGGAGACGGACGACGGCGCGTCGGGCACCGGCGCTTCAAGCCCCAAAGGCCTGATCGACTTCCTGGTGGCCGCCCTGCCGGCGGCGGCGGTGGTGCTGGCGACCCTCACCAACACGCTCAATCTGTGGCTCGCCGGGCGCATCGTGAAGTTTTCCGGCCGGTTCGCTCGGCCCTGGCCCGACCTGTCGGCCATGACGCTGCCGCGCCCGCTCGCCGCGACGCTCGTTGCCGCAATCGCCTTGAGTTTCGCGGGCGGCATCGTCGGCATCCTGGCAGGCGTCGTAGCAGCCGGGCTGGTGGTGGCCTTCGGCGTGCTCGGCTTCGCGGTGCTGCACGCGGTCACGCAGGGCATGAGCGCCCGCCCCTTCCTGCTGGGTGGCATCTATGCCGCGGTCCTGGCGTTCGGCTGGCCGCTGCTCGTGCTGTGCCTGCTGGGGCTCACCGAAATCTTCGTGGCATTGCGCGCGCGTGTCGCGCGCACGCGCGGGCCGCCGCCGGCGCGCGACTAGCGAACACCGAACATGATTTGAAAGACACCAGATCGAGGAGCAACGACAATGGAAGTAATTCTGCTCGAACGCGTCGGCAAGCACGGCAAGATGGGCGAAGTGGTGCGTGTGAAGGACGGCTTTGCCCGCAATTTCCTGCTGCCGCGCGGCAAGGCGCTGCGCGCCACCGCCGAGAACAAGGCGCGCTTCGAATCGATGCGCGCCGAACTCGAGGCACGCAATCAGCAGCTCATGGGCACCGCCGGCGAGCTCGCCGGCAAGCTCGACGGCAAGAGCTATGTGGTGATCCGGCAGGCGAGCGAGGCCGGGCAATTGTTCGGCTCGGTCACCACGCGCGACATCGCCAGCCTCATGAAGGCCGACGGCGCCGAGATCGCGCGCGGCCAGGTCTCGCTCAACGCGCCGATCAAGGCGATCGGCCAGTACAAGGTGCCGCTCGCGCTGCATCCGGAGGTCGAGGTGGCGATCACCGTGACGGTGGCGCGCAGCCAGGAGGAAGCCGAGCGCATTGCGCGCGGCGAGAACGTGCTGGTGCCGCGCACGGAGGAAGAGGAGGAAGCGGCCGCCGCCGCTGCCACCGCCGAGCAGTTCTTCGAGGAAGGCGCCCAGCCGGACGGCGAAGAGGCCGCGGAGGAAGACGCGGGCGAAGCGTCCGCGGAAGACAAGAAGGCGGAAGGCAAGAAGACGCCGGCCGACGAGTGATCGGCTAGTCGGTCTTCTTCTCCGGCTTTTTGCCGGACGTCTTGGTGCCTGATGTCTTGGTGCCGGATGTCTTGGTGCCCGACGCTTGGGCGTCCGGCTTCTTGGCGTCCGCGCCCTCGGCGCTGCCGGTCTTGGCTCCGCTTTCGGTACCGCTCTTGCTTTCGCTCTTGGGGCCATCCTTGATCTTGGTCTTGGTCTTGGCCTCGGCCTTGGCCTCGTCCGGCTTGCCGGCCGGCTTGACCTCGGCCTTCGCTTCGGCCGGCTTGCGCGGCGGCAGCCGGGCGCCGGCCTTGCGGTCCTTTTCGGCGCCCGGCGCATGGCGACGGGCACGGCTCGGTTGGCGGTGCGGCGCCTTGCGGTCGACCTCAATCAAATAAGCGGAGATCGCGGCGGCCGTCTCCTTGCTGGCGGTATAATGCTCGCGCAGGAAGCCCTGCAGGCCCTGCCAGGAGCCGCCGGCCTTGGAAAGCCCATTGGGCGTCTTATGGCAGAGCGCGCAGTCCTGGGCGTAAAGCTGGGCGGGCGTCTTGCCGGCGTCGATGTTTTCCTGAGCCAGCGCGGGCGCGGCGGTCAGCAGCGCCAAAAGCGCGGTAGCGAACACAGTGACGAACGCCGTAGCCGCGCGCCGACGTGAAGCCCTCATTGCCTGCAACCCTTCTAGCGTCCCGCGAATCCGACGGTTCACACCACTGATAGCCCATTACGTCGCCAATGTGACCCAGGGTGAAACAGGGTGACACAGGGCGGCAGAATCGCATGCGGGGGCCGTTATTTGCGGCATTGCTGGGCCGCTGGAACTTTGGTTTAATCCATAGGTTCGAACGAATTTTCGTCCGACGCGTTCGTTAGGCGGGGGCGTGCAAGCCATTAGGGCATCGCCTGGAACGCGGCATTTTAGTGATGGAGGCGGCCGATGGACCGGTTGCTTCAGTTTCTACTCCGGACTTTCGTCCGGCGGGGCACCTTCAGCGTCACCACCTCGCGTGGGACCACTTTCACTTTCGGCGACGGCACCGGCCGGCCGGTCGCGGTGCGTTTTGCGACCCGCGCGGCCGAATGGGCGATCCTGCTCGATCCCGAGTTGAAGCTCGGCGAAGCCTATATGGACGGCAGTTTCGTGGTCGAAAAGGGCACGATCGCCGACGTGCTGGCCGTCGCGCTCGGGCAGAACTCCGATCTGCCACACTGGGCGCGGCCGCAATGGGCGATCCGCTACCTCGCGCGCCGGCTCAGCCAGTTCAACCCGCGCAAGCGCGCGCGCAGCAACGTCGCGCATCACTACGATCTCGACGGCCGGCTCTATTCGTTGTTCCTCGACGCCGACCGGCAATATAGCTGCGCTTATTTCGAAAGCCCCGACCAGTCCCTCGACGACGCCCAGCTCGCCAAGCGGCGGCACCTGGCGGCCAAGCTTTTCCCCAAGACGGGCAAGACCGTGCTCGACATCGGCTGCGGCTGGGGCGGGCTTGGCCTTTATCTTGCGGAACATACCGGCGCCGAGGTGACCGGCGTCACGCTTTCGCAGGAGCAGCACGCGGTCGCCAATGAGCGCGCGGCCGAGCGCGGCCTCGCCGAACGCGCGCGCTTTGAGCTGAGGGACTACCGCGACATCGACGGCCCGTTCGACCGCATCATCTCGGTCGGCATGTTCGAGCACGTCGGGGTCGGCCACTACGAGGAATTCTTCCAGAAATGCGCCGAACTGCTCGCCGACGACGGCGTCATGGTGCTGCATTCGATCGGCCGCTCGGAAGGGCCGAACGTCACCAATCCGTGGATCGCCAAATACATCTTCCCGGGCGGCTATATCCCCTCGCTGTCGGAAGTGCTGCCGCATATCGAAAACGCCGGCCTGCTCACCACCGACATCGAGATCCTGCGCCTGCACTATGCCGAAACGCTGAAGAACTGGCGCGAGCGCTTCCTTGCCCACCGCGAGGAGGTCGAGCGCATCTACGACCGGCGCTTCGTACGCATGTGGGAGTTCTACCTGGCGGCGTCGGAAATGGCGTTCCGCGAGCAGAACATGATGAACTTCCAGATCCAGCTCACCAAGCGCCAAGGCGTCACGCCGATGACGCGCGACTATATCGCGCGTGAGGAGCAGCGCCTGCGCGCGCTGGAAAGCAAGCAAAGCCGGCCGCTGCGGCTGGCGGGCGAGTAGCCGGCGCGCTACCGCCCGGCCGCACGAGCCGTCAAGCGCGGCCGGCAAGCACAATTTTTGTAGCGGTGAGTAGTGTGGAAAGCGTGCGGTCAGGTCCGCGCGCCCATCGCGCGTCGCGTTTAGCAGTGTAAGCCATGGTGCAACAAAGTTTCGTCAAATTGGCGGAACAAGGACGGTCATGTCTCCGCTCGAATCAGTCGCCCGCAAGCCGGCCGAACAATCGGCCGCGCAATATCGCACCGCACCGCACAATATCGAGGCGGAACAAGCGCTGCTGGGCGCCATCCTGGTCAATAACGAGGCGTTCTACCGGGTGTCGGATTTCCTCAACCCGGAGCATTTCTTCGAGCCGATCCACCAGAACATCTACCAGCTTGCGCGCGACCTGATCCGCGCCGGCAAGATCGCGACGCCGGTCACGCTCAAGACCTTCCTCGACGCCAATATCGACATCGGCGGCCTGAGCGTCAGCCAATACCTGGCGCGGCTCGCCGCCGAAGCCACTACCATCATCAATGCCGAGGATTACGGGCGCACCATCTACGATCTGGCGATTCGGCGCGCGCTCATCCAAGTCGGCGAGGACCTGGTCAACGAGGCCTATGACGCGGCCGTCGATTCCGCGCCGCGCGACCAGATCGAGGACGCCGAGCGCAGGCTTTACGAGCTGGCCGAGAGCGGCCGCTACGACGGCGGCTTCCAGCGCTTCGCGCAGGCGCTCACCTCCGCGGTCGACATGGCGGCGGCGGCCTATCAGCGCGACGGCAGACTGTCGGGGCTCGCCACCCATCTCGACGACCTCGACCGCATGATGGGCGGTTTGCAGCCCTCCGATCTCCTGATCCTGGCTGGGCGCCCGGGCATGGGCAAAACCTCACTCGCCACCAATGTCGGCTACAACGTCGCCAAGGCCTGGCGCGGCGAAGTCAAGCCCGACGGCCATACGATGACGGTGAACGGCGGCATCGTCGGCTTCTTCTCGCTGGAAATGTCGGCGGAGCAATTGGCCACCCGCATCATCGCCGAGCAGACCGGCATCCCGTCGAACCAGATCAGGCGCGGCGGCATCAGCGAGGCCGATTTCGAGACGATCAAGGACCACTCGATCGAACTGCAGGGCCTGCCCTTCTATGTCGACGAGACCGGCGGACTGTCGGTCGCGCAGCTCGCCGCCCGCGCGCGCCGGCTCAAGCGCCAGCGCGGGCTCGATCTTGTGATCATCGACTATCTGCAACTGCTGCAGGGCTCGACCAAGCGCTCCTCGGAAAACCGCGTACAGGAAATCACCGAGATCACCACCAAGCTGAAGGCGCTGGCGAAGGAATTGAACGTGCCGATCCTGGCGCTGTCGCAGTTGTCGCGTCAGGTGGAAAGCCGCGACGACAAGCGCCCGCAGCTTTCGGACCTGCGCGAGTCGGGCTCGATCGAGCAGGACGCCGACGTGGTGATGTTCGTCTACCGCGAAGAATATTATCACCAGATGCGCAAGCCGCTGGAGAGTAACCGCGAAAAATTCGCCGAGTGGATGGCGGAGGCCGACAAGGTGCACGGCAAGGCCGAAGTGATCATCGGCAAGCAGCGCCACGGGCCGACCGGCACGGTGGAAATGCAGTTCGACGCGGCGGTGACGCGCTTCTCGTCGCTCGCGCGCACGGACCATCTGCCGGAGCGGATTTGAGCGCCGCATCGCGGGCGCCCGGAGGCGCCTGCCCCGCCCCTTGCAAATCCGGCCGCCGGGCAACATTTTGCCATGATGCATAAGCGGCACCGGCCTAAGCAATAGCGCCGGCCAAGGACGGTAGCGGCTTCGATGAGCGATCAGCAGCACGGCAATCCCCTGGTCCAGGTCGACCAGGATTTCCTGCACACCGTGGAAACCTATGCGCGGCCCGAGGCCGAACGGCCGGCACGCGATACCGTCGACAACATCATCCAATGGCTGGTCGGACGCGCCCGCCGCATCGACGACGCGCTGCACGTGTTCGACGAGTTCGCCTGGCGGCTGATCGCGGCGGGCTTTCCGATCCTGCGCATGACGCTGCACGCCCGCACGCTGCACCCGCAATATCTCGGCACTTCGATGCGCTGGTGGCGCAGAACGGGAGAGTCGACGCGTACGCTGATCGGCCATGAGGTCGCCGACTCGCTGCGCTACGAGGACAACCCGGTGCTGCGCGTGAGCATAGGCGGCGAAACCATCAGGCGCCGCATCGACGCGCCGGACGCCAAGCTCGACTTCCCGATCCTGCACGACCTGAAAGCGGAAGGCGCCACCGACTATTTCGCCGTGCCGGTGCCGGCTGTGTACGGCGACAATTACATGATGAGCTTCGCCAGCGACCGGCCGGGCGGCTTCACCGCCGAGCAAATCAAGGAGCTCACCCGCCTCTCGCAATATATCGCGGCGCTCGCCGACATGCACAGCCAGCGCGCGATCAGCCGCAACCTGCTCAACGCCTATCTCGGACCGAACACCGGACCGAAAGTGCTGGCCGGGCACATCCGGCGCGGCACCGGCGAGGCGCTGTCGGCCGTCTTGTGGTCGTCCGACCTGCGCGGCTTCACCGCGCGCTCCGACCGCCTGCCCGGCCACCGCATGATCGCCATCCTGAACGCGCTGTTCGACGCGCAGGCGAAAGTGATCGCCGCGCATGGCGGGGAGATCCTCAAATTCATCGGTGACGGCATGCTGACGATCTTCCCGCTCGACGGCGCGCAGAGCCAGGCAGAGGCCGCGCACAATGCGCTCGCCGCCGCCTTCGAGGCGGTCGCCGCGATCGCGCGCCTGGCCGACGATCCCTCGATGGACGGCGAGCCGCCGCTCGAGGTCGTGATCGCGTTGCATGTCGGCACGGCGTTCTACGGCAATATCGGCGCCGCCGACCGGCTCGATTTCACCGTCGTCGGCCCGGCGGTCAATCTGGTCAGCCGGTTGCAGTCGGTCGGCAAGGCGCTCGACCAGCCCATCATCGTTTCCGACGATTTCGCCCGCGCCTATGCCGCGCCGCTCACCTCGCTCGGCCAGCACGAATTGCGCGGGCTGGCGGTTGCGCACGAACTGTTCGCGCCGCTGCCGGCCGCGGCCGGGCGCTGAGCGCCCCGCGATGGACGGCGCAGCCCAGCCCGGCTATGAACCCGCCATGGCCGAGGCCGAACCCGCCACCGAGCACGAGCAGACCGCGCCCGCCTATGGCGCGGAACAGCAGGATTTCGCGCTCGGCCCGCCGGCCGGCCAGGTCGGCGGCATCCTCACCGTCGATCTCGGCGCGCTGGAGGCCAACTGGCGCGCGCTGTCGCGCCGCGCGACGCCGGCCGAATGCGCCGCCGTGGTGAAAGCCGACGGCTATGGCTGCGGGCTCGAGCCGGTCACCCGGCGGCTGGCGCGCGGCGGCTGCCGCACCTTCTTCGTCGCCGATCTGGCGGAAGCCAAACGCGCGCGCGACGTCGCACCCGACGCGACCGTCTATGTGCTCAACGGCCTGATGCCCGGCACCGCAAAAGCATTCGCCGAGATAAACGTGCGGCCGGTGATCGGCAGCCTGGTGGAGCTCGCCGAATGGGACGCCTTCGTTGCGTCGAGCGGCTGGCGCGGCGGCGCCGCGCTCCATGTCGACACCGGCATGAACCGGCTCGGCATCACCGCCAACGAGGCGGCCGCGCTTGCGCCGCGCATTCGCGCCGAGAACCATGGCATCACGCTGCTGATGAGCCATCTCGCCTGCGCCGAAATGCCGGAGCATCCGCTCAACGACCGGCAGATCAGGCTGTTCCGCGAAATCCGCATGCTCTATCGCGGCATCCCCTCCTCGCTCGCCAATTCATCGGGCGTGTTTCTCGGCAGCACCGCCTATTGCGACATGGTGCGGCCGGGCGTGGCGCTCTACGGCGTCAACCCGACGCCGGGCCGCTCCAATCCGATGCGGCCGGTGGTCGAAGTGCAGGCGCGCATTTTGCAGGTGCGCAGCGTGCCGCGCGGCGAAACCATCGGCTACGATGCGATGTGGACGGCGCGGCACGCAAGCCGCATCGCCGTCGTCGGCGTCGGCTACGCCGACGGCTTCATGCGCGTCGCCGGCTCGTCCGATGAATCGCCGGGCGCCGATGCCATCGTTGCGGGCAAGCGCTGCCCGCTGGCCGGACGCATCTCCATGGACCTGTTGGCGATCGACATCACCGGCCTGCCCGACAACGCCGCGCGCCGCGGCGACCTGGTCACGCTGATCGGCGACGAGATTAGCGTCGACGATCTCGCCAGCGTGTGCGGCACCATCGGCTATGAGGTGCTGACCAGCCTGGGCCGGCGCTATCACCGGGTTTATCGGGCGTGAGCGCGCGGCTTTCGATTTCGGCCGCCCTCGCATTCAAGCCTTTTCGGGAATCTCCAAACTGCGCAGGCGCATTTTTACGGCTGCCGACACGGAAGCGTGAATAAACTCAGGGAAATCGGCGGGTAATGCCGACTCCACTTGCGCCATTGCCTTTCCGGCATTGCCCGCAATGTCATGAATCGCCGACAGGACAAGCGACTTTGGCAAGCCGGCTTCTTCACCCGTTTGCATGAAGTGACGCGCATGGATGGTGTCGATCCGGTAATGGCGGCTTTTTCCGACCGACATCGCCAGTTTCATCTGCTTGCGTTCGATCCGGCGTGAATCGAGGCTCGGCTGCGCCGTCATCACGTCGTAGAGCGGCGTGAGACGATAGCTGCCGCCCGGGCCGAGAAAGATGCTGAAATTCTTGGCGTGGCCATCGGTCGCGCCGATCAGCCAGAAGACGAGCTGCGCTTTTAAAAAAGTTGCCTGATCCTCCGCAGGACTGTCGCTTCCTTTCAACAGATCGAGGATCGCGACCATCGCGGGTCCACCATCGCTTTGATACTTTCGCGTCGGCGGGACCGAGAGCGCCTGACAGCAATCTTCTTGCGGCAGGCGGAGCAGACGCCCGTCTCTTGTCCATTGCCGATCGAATCTCTCGATCACCAGCGCCTTGGTGCCGGCGAATGTCCTGATCTCGGCAGCGTTCACCCGTATGCCGAAGGCTTCGAGCAGCTTCAGGCAGTAATATTCGTTCTCGACGCTGTTCGACAGATCGGTGCCGTTCGGCAATCGCCCGATCTGGGTTTTGAATATGTGCGTCGTCGGCGTCGTTCCGTGCGGCTTGAGCCATTTCCCTTTATACCGGAGCAGGGCCGTCTTTTCCTGCACGCCCGCGACCGAGATACGGAATTCATCGTCGCGGCTCAGGCCAAGCGGCGCTTGTGCGAGGCCGCGCAGCAGCTTTTCGATGGCCTGATCGTTGACGGTCTCGCCTTCGATCGCTCCGGTCGCGTCGACGGCTTCGTCTTCGCCGGCGATGAATTGCAGGGCGCCGACGCAGTCGCGACCGATGGCCGCCAGCATGCTGTAGGCGTCCGTTCCGCGCGCGCCGACTTTTTCTGCTACCCGGCGCCGCAAGGCGTCCGAATCGGGCAGCAGGTTTTCGAACACGGCCGCGACGGGCTCGCCCCGATATGTGCTTTCCCGCAGAGGCAGCGAAAGGGAAACCGGGATGGCATGCGCCCAGCCCAGCCAGCTCTCGTCATATTGAAATCCGATGGCGCCGCTCGGCTCCTTCAGCAGGTGTCCGACAAGGCGGTTATTCAGATAGACGCGCAGCGGCGCATATTGCCTGCGGCGCGCCATCAGAAGATGTCCTCGATGTCGGCAGGACGCCCCTTGGAGCGCGGCGCGATCCCGAATTCGAGATCGAGAGCCGCCAGGACGGCCAGGATCGTTTCCAGCTTCGCGGCCGGGTTCCCGGTCTCGATGAGGGAGATCGTCTCCTGCCGCAGCCCGGCCTTGTCGCCGAGCTGCGTCTGGTTCCAGCCGCGCCGCTTGCGGGCACGCTGGATGAGAGTGCCGATCTGCCTGGGAGTTCGGGCCAAATCTGTCATCCGGATTTTATGGTCCAAATCCGATAAAAGTTCAATATCGGAATTGTCGCATAAATACAGAATATGTGCTATATGGCATAAAACTTCTTTATCAGTATTTCCGCATAACTTCCCTTCCCGTTCGGGATGCGGGCTCGCGTTTCGCGCCAATCCCTGGGAAATAAGCGCTTTCTTAAACAATGTTCTTGTATTGTTCTATTAGGCGCTTTAGGGTCGCGTGCTCATTCGGGGACGATTCCCATGTCCAAACGCAGCCTTTCCTTCATCTGCCAGAACTGCGGCGCGGCCTATACGCGCTGGCAGGGCAAATGCGAGGCCTGCGGCGAGTGGAACGCGCTCGCGCAGGAAGGCGCCGAGCGCCCCGGGCCCGGCCGCAGCCCCCGCAAGGGCCGGCTCTTCGCGCTCGAGCCGCTCGCCGGCGAGGCGCACGACGCCCCGCGCCTGCCCTCAGGGGTCGCAGAGCTCGACCGCGTCACCGGCGGCGGCTTCGTGCGCGGCTCCGTGCTGCTGGTCGGCGGCGATCCCGGCATCGGCAAGTCGACGCTGCTGATCCAGGCCGCCGGCGCGCTCGCCCGCGCCGGCCACCGCGCGGTCTACATCTCGGGCGAAGAAGCCGTGGCGCAGGTGCGCCTGCGCGCCGAGCGCCTGGGCCTGCGCGATGCGCCCGTCGAGCTTGCCGCCGAGACCGCGGTCGAGGACATCGTCGCCACCCTATCGGAGGGCGTAACCCCCAAACTGATCGTGATCGATTCGATCCAGACCATGTGGACCGACATGGTGGACAGCGCGCCCGGCACGGTGACGCAGGTGCGCGGCTCCGCCCAGGCGCTCATTCGTTTCGCCAAGCGCTCCGGCGCGGCCATCATCCTGGTCGGCCACGTCACCAAGGACGGCCAGATCGCGGGGCCGCGCGTGGTCGAGCACATGGTCGATGCCGTGCTCTCCTTCGAGGGCGAGGGCTCGCACCAGTTCCGCATCCTGCGCGCCGTGAAGAACCGCTTCGGCCCCACCGACGAGATCGGCGTGTTCGAGATGACCGGTGCCGGCTTGCGCGAAGTGATCAACCCGTCCGAACTGTTCCTGTCGGGACGCGAGCTCGGCAGCCCGGGCACCGCCGTGTTTGCCGGCATCGAGGGCACGCGCCCGGTGCTGGTCGAGATCCAGGCGCTGGTCGCGCCGTCGGCGCTCGGCACGCCGAGACGGGCCGTGGTCGGCTGGGACCCGAGCCGGCTCTCCATGGTGCTGGCGGTGCTGGAGGCCCATTGCGGCGTCAAGCTCGGCGGCCACGACGTCTATCTCAACGTGGCGGGCGGCTATCGCATCCAGGAGCCGGCCGCCGATCTGGCCGCCGCCGCCGCGCTGGTTTCGTCGCTTGCGCACGCGGCCCTGCCCGCGGACGCGGTCTATTTCGGCGAGGTATCGCTGTCCGGCGCGGTGCGGCCGGTGGCGCAAGGCCCGGCACGTCTCAAGGAAGCCGCAAAGCTCGGTTTTACCCGCGCCGTCGTCCCCGATGGCGTCCGCGGCGAGGCGGCCGAGCCGGGCCTTTCGGTCAGCGATGTGGCGAGCCTGGCCTCCCTGGTCGCCGATATCGCCGCCCGAGGCCGCAAGGCCGCCTGAAAGTCGTGGACAAGACGGGTGACGGCAGGTTGAGGCCCCGCTATACAACGGGGCGTCGATAACCCTTGTCGGCTCCCGACCCCGCGGCGACCGGCGGCCGGGGCAGAAATGGGCGTAAAATTAAGAACTTAAGGCCGACCTCGCCGCCCCTGCCCGCCGCCGCCGCAGCGGCCGCGGAATCAGCGCGCAATGCGCGCGGGCGCGCGACCGGCTGCCCGCGGAGCGCCTGAGCCGGCCATGCCCATCACGCTGCTCGACATCCTGCTGCTGCTGGTGATGCTGATCTCGGGCCTGCTGGCCATGATCCGCGGCTTCATGCGCGAAATCCTGTCGATCGCCGCCTGGATCATCGCCGCGGTCGCCGCGCTCGCCTTCTATGCCAAGCTGACGCCGATCGTGCGCTCCTATGTGAGCCTGGGCGACACCGCCACCAATGCCATCGCCGCGGCCATCGTCTTCCTGGTGGTGCTGATCGTGGTCGCGGTCATCACCGTGCGCATCTCCGACATGGTGCTCGACAGCCGGGTCGGCGCGCTCGACCGCACGCTCGGCTTCCTGTTCGGGCTAGGCCGCGGGCTCTTGGTGGTCGTTGTGGCGTTCATCTTCTTCGCTTGGCTGGTACCTGAGCGCAGCCAGCCGACCTGGGTCAGGAACGCGAAATCGAAAGTGGTGTTGGAAAGTACCGGACAATGGCTGGAGTCGCTGTTGCCGGAGAACCTCGACGAGACCATATCTAAGTATCGGCAGCGCAAGCGCGACGAGCAGGAACCGGCCGATACCGGTCCCGACCAGCGCACCGATTTGAAACCGGGAACGGAACACTGATGCGGCAACTCGACCTCGACCTTGCGCCGCCGGCCGCCGCCGAATTCGATCCGGACGCCGACCGATTGCGCGAGGAATGCGGCGTGTTCGGCATATTCGACCATCCCGACGCCGCCGCCATCACCGCGCTCGGCCTGCACGCGCTACAGCACCGCGGCCAGGAGGCGGCCGGCATCGTGTCCTTCGACGGCAAGCGCTTTCATTCCGAGCGCCGGCTCGGCCTCGTCGGCGACACCTTCTCGCGCCGCGAAGTGATCGACCGCCTGCCCGGCAATTCGGCCATCGGCCACACCCGCTATTCCACCACCGGCGAAACGATCCTGCGCAACGTGCAGCCGCTGTTCGCGGAGCTGGAGGGCGGCGGCTTCGCCGTCGGCCATAACGGCAATCTCACCAACGGCATCGCGCTGCGCCGGCAGCTGGTGCACGAAGGCGCCATGATGCAGTCGACCAGCGACACCGAGGTGATCCTGCACCTGGTGGCGCGCGCGCAGGCGCAACCGCTTCGTCGACCGCTTCATCGAGGGCTTGCGCCAGATCGAGGGCGCCTATGCCTTCGTCGGGCTGACCAACAAGAAGCTGGTCGGCGCGCGCGATCCGCTCGGCATCCGCCCGCTGGTGATCGGCAAGCTCGACGGCTGCCCGATCCTGGCTTCGGAGACCTGCGCGCTCGACATCATCGGCGCGACTTACGTGCGCGACGTCGAAAACGGCGAAGTGGTGATCTTCGACGAGGACGGCGCGCATTCGCACAAGCCCTTCCCGCCCATGCAGGCGCGCCCCTGCATCTTCGAATACATCTATTTCTCGCGGCCGGATTCGATCGTCGGCGGACGCAACGTCTACGATCTGCGCAAGGCCATGGGCGCGGAGCTCGCGCGCGAAGCCCCGGCAAATGTCGACGTGATCGTGCCGGTGCCGGATTCCGGCGTGCCGGCGGCGATCGGCTTTGCGCAGGAAGCCGGCGTCCCTTACGAACTCGGCATCATCCGCAACCACTATGTCGGGCGCACCTTCATCCAGCCGACGCAGGCGATCCGCGACCAGGGCGTGCGCATGAAGCATTCGGCCAACCGCGCCGTAGTCAAGGGCAAGCGCATTGTGCTGATCGACGACTCGATCGTGCGTGGCACCACCTCGCGCAAGATCGTACAAATGATGCGCGAGGCGGGCGCGACCGAGGTGCATTTCCGCATCGCCTCGCCGCCGATCACGCATCCCGACTATTACGGTATCGACACGCCCGAGCGCGACAAGCTCTTGGCGGCCACCCACGATCTCGAGCAGATGCGCGATTTCATCGGCGCCGACAGCCTTGCCTTCCTGTCGGTCGACGGCATCTACCGCGCCATGGGCGAGCCCGGCCGCGACGCTGCGCGACCGCAATTCACCGATCACTGCTTTACCGGCGATTATCCGACGCCGCTCACCGACCTCGCCGCGCAGGAGGCGAGCCCGCGCCAGTTGTCGCTCTTGTCGGAAGCGAGTTAGGTAAGCCCCCCTTTTCCGTCATGCCCGGCCTTGTGCCGGGCATCCACGTCTTTTAAACGCTGCACCGAATGCAAAACGTGGATGGCCGGGACAAGCCCGGCCATGACGAATAAATGGCCGACACCGCAAAGCCCCTCGCCGACAAGATCGCGCTGGTGACAGGCGCCTCGCGCGGCCTGGGCGCGGCGGTCGCGCTGCATCTCGCCGAAGCGGGCGCGCATATCGTGGCGCTCGCCCGCACCGTCGGCGGGCTGGAAGAGCTCGACGACAAGATCAGCGCCGCCGGCTCGACCGCCACTTTGGTGCCGCTCGACGTGAAAGATTTCGACGGCATCGCGCGGCTGGCGCTGGCGCTCAACGAGCGCTACGGCCGCCTCGACGTGTTGGTCGGCAATGCCGGCATTCTCGGGCCGCTGTCGCCGCTCGGCCATGTAGAGCCGAAGGACTGGGACAACGTCTTTGCCGTGAACGTCACCGCCAACTGGCAGCTCATCCGCTGCATGGATCCGCTGCTGCAGCGCGCGCAAGCGGGACGCGCGGTCTTTCTCACCTCTGCCGTCTCGCATCTGGCCCGCGCCTATTGGGGCCCTTATGCGGCCTCGAAGGCGGCGCTGGAAGCGCTGGTGCGCACCTACGCGGCGGAGAACGAGACCGTGCCGCTGCGCGTCAATCTGTTCGCGCCCGGCCCCACGCGTACACGCATGTACGCCAGCGCCTTCCCCGGAATCGACCCGATGACGCTGCCGACCGCCGAACAGGTATCCGAAGCGATCGTGCCGCTGTGCCTGCCGGACTGCGTGGAAACCGGCAAGCTCTACAGCTACCGTGCGAGCAAGTTTCTGGCGTTCACCCCACCGGGCTGAGGTCGCGGGAACATTTACTTCGGCCCATGCGTTGGTTCGGCCGATCCGCCGTCCTCGTGCACCCGTCAGGCGACCGAGGAGCCTTCATGCACACCGTCAAGTATCGACTATTCGAGCCGCGTCTGGCCCCCCGCCGCACCAAGCTCGAAATGCCAGGCTGGGCCGGCAAGCCCGAACCGCGCCGCGAAGGTTCGCACGAATACGCCTGGCACTGCGCTCCGTTCACCGAAGGTGCGCAATATGGCATCGAGCTGTTCTACCCTTATGACAACGAGCTGCGCGTGACCAAGCGCGACGGCCAAGTGGTGCTCGATGGCGATTTCGGTCCCGACCCGGGCACCGGCATCAACTGGCCGCCATTCCGTTCCTTCGGGGAGAATTTCTACACCTATCAACTGCTGCTCGATCTGCACGTGTCGCCCGACATGGCGGTGCGGACGGAGCCCCACCCGCGCTTCTACACCGACCCGGCCGACGAGGTCCCGCTGGCGGTGCCGGCGCTGCTGCGCACCAACTGGTGGCCGATGATTTCCTTTGTCGTGTTCAAGGCGCCGCCGGAAGGGCACCGGCACGTGTTCCGGCCGGGCGAGCCGTTCATGCAGATACTGTTTTTGCCGGTGGAGGCCGAGTTCAGCCTTGAGCCGATGAACGAGGAGGAAGCGGCCGAGCGCGAAATGCGCGGCCGCCGCATCCACGCCAGCCGCGACACGTTGGGCAAGGACTCGGCGTGGACTTCGTCAACCCGCACCGCGTTCGACGGCACCTATCGCTACCTGCTGCGCGCCGCCAAGGAAAAGGCGCGCGAAAGCGGCGGCTGAAATCGGCTTCAGCCGCCGCGGGTGACGCGGAGACGATCAGTCGTGATCGTGGTGATGATGATGGTGGTGGTGGTCGCCCCTCCCAACCGTCACGCCAACCACACCCGGCACGCCGATGAAGGCGCCGCTCGGGTGGTGGTCGTGGTGATGATGATGGTGGTGGTGGTGATGGTGGTGGTCGCGATCGCCTTTGATAATCACCGTGTCTTCGGCAACCTTTACACGCTCGTTCGCGCGAACGCGGGCCATGTTGTCCGCCTTGAGATTCTCGACGGCATTGGGAACCGGTGCCAAGAGGTCAGTATACGAGGAGGCTTGCAGCGTCCCCGGTGAATTCGTCGGCAGTGCCTGCGCGCCGCCGACGGTCGTCACGGCGGCCGCGGCGCCGAGCAATGCGGCTATTTTCTTGTCCATAAGTTGTGCCTCCTCGCGTATGTTGGACGCGGCGTGCCAACGCGCGCGCCGCACTGCTCGTCAACGTGCGCTGCTTGGCAACGTTCCAGATGGAACCTGTGCGGGAGTTCAACGTTTCCGCTTGGCGCGGCCGCGAAACGGATTTTGCTTTTCGCGCAGCATCAGCCTGATCGGCGTGCCGGGCAGATCGAAACTATCGCGCAACGAATTGACCAAATAGCGCTTGTAGGCATCGGGCACCGCGTCGGCGCGGGTGCAGAACAGAACGAAGCTTGGCGGCCGGGTCTTGGCCTGCGTGATGTAATTGAGCTTGAGCCGGCGCCCCGACACCGCCGGCGGCGGATGCGCGGCGAGCGCCTGCTCGAACCAGCGATTGAGCGCCGCGGTCGGCACGCGCCTGTTCCAGACGTCGTAAGCGTCGAGAATTGCCTGCATCAGCCGATCGAGCCCCTCGCCGGTGAACGCGGAGACCGCGACCAGCGGCACGCCCTTGAGTTGCGTGAGCTTTGCGGCCGCCAGATCGCGAAACTTCTTGATGCTGCCGGCCTTGGCCTCGTGCAGATCCCATTTGCCGACCGCGAGCACCAGCGCGCGCCCTTCCTGCTCGACGAGATCGGCGATGCGCTGGTCTTGCTCCTCGAAGGCCTGCTCGACGTCAACCAGCACGACCACGACCTCGGCGAAGCGCACGGCGTTGAGCGCGTCGGCGACCGACAGTTTCTCCAGCTTTTCCGAGACGCGCGAGCGGCGGCGTAGGCCGGCAGTGTCGTAGACACGGAACTCGTGGCCTTGCCAATCGAGCTCGACCGCGATGGCGTCGCGGGTGATGCCGGCTTCCGGCCCGGTGAGCAGGCGCTCCTCGCCGATCAGCCGGTTGATCAGCGTGGATTTGCCGGCATTGGGCCGCCCCACAATGGCGACGCGGATGGGATGCGGTCTGGACGGTCCCGCGTCGGGCTCCTGCTGCCGCGCGGTCTGCTTTGGCAGCGCTTCGCACAGCGCGTCGTAGAGATCGCTCATGCCTTCGTTGTGTTCGGCCGAGATCGCCACCGGATCGCCGAGGCCGAGTTCATAGGCTTCGAGCCGGCGTTCTTCGGCGAGCCGTCCCTCGCTCTTGTTGGCAATGAGGATCGTCGGTTTGCCGGACTTGCGGACAAGCGCGGCAAAGGCGCGGTCGGCCGGCGTCGGACCGGCACGGGTGTCAATCATGAAGAAGATCGCGTCGGCTTGAGCGACCGCCGTCTCGGTCTGCGCCCGCATGCGGCCGGTTAGACTGTCGGGCGCCGACTCCTCCAGCCCGGCGGTGTCGATCGCGGTGAATTCCAGATCGCCGAGCCGCGCCTCGCCCTCCCGGCGGTCGCGCGTCACGCCCGGCCGGTCGTCGACCAGCGCCAGGCGCCGGCCGACCAGCCGGTTGAACAGCGTCGATTTGCCGACATTCGGCCGGCCGATGATGGCGACGGTGAAGCTCATAATGCTTGGGCTAGCGCGAAAACCGTTCGTTGTCATTCCGGGACGGCGCTCTAAGCGCGTTTACGCGCGTCTTCGACGCGCTATGGCGCCGGGTCCGGAGTCCAGGGGCGGTACGCGCAGAGCATGTGGCTCTGGATTCCGGGCTCGCGGCCTGACGGCCGCGCCCAGGAATGACAGGAAGTCATCAGTGCGAGAAGGTGCCGGGCGGCGGCGCCGACGGCCACGCCGAATCCTGCTTCTGCTGGGTCTGTCCCGAGGACGGCCAAGGAGCCTGACCAGACTGCGCCGGCTGGTTCGCCGCCGGCCAGGGCGACTGCTGCGGCTGCTGCGCCGCCGGCTGCGGCGCCGGTTTCGGCTTAGGCTTGGCTTTGCGCTTCACGGCGTGTTGGCGTTTCTCGGCCCGGGCCTTGGCCCGCGCTTCGGCCGCGGCCCGCGCCTTTGCGGCGGCCTCCTCCTTCGCCTTCTTTTCCTTTTCGGCCGCCTCGGCTTGCGCGGCGGCCGCGGCCGCTTCCTGCTGCTGCTTTTCCTGATAGCCCTTCATGTATTCCGGCGGGATGCCTTGCGTGACGCCCGGCACGCCGTTCGGGAATACGGCCTCGCGCTTGCCCGGCAGCGGCTTCTTCTTGTTGAGACCGAAGATATCGAGCTTGTCCATGTCGAAGTCGCCGTCGGCGCAGCCGGCGAGCACCGGCGCGACCGCGACCAGCAAGGCCAAGACCATGATGCGGGGAATACGGCGCATGCCTCAGCTCTTGCCGCTGCCGGCGATCAGCGCCGACAGAACTTGCGCGCGCGCGCGGGTGCCGGCAGGCGTGCCGGAGTCGGTCTCCAGCAGACCGAGATAGTGCTTGGCGGATTTGATATCGTCATGATGCCAGGCCGACAGCGCCAGCAATTCGCGCGCACTGGCACGGAAGGTGCGGCCGGGCCCGGTAAGCGGATCGAGGCGCTTCTTCAACTCGGCAAAGGGCGCGCTGTCGATGAGCAGCATGCCGGCGCGCAAGTTCGCGAGGTCGCGCAGGGTCTGGTTGAGAGAGGAGTTGGCGGCGAGCCTGTCGTAGGCTTTCACCGCTTCGTCCGGCTTGCTCTTGGCAAGCTCGGCCGCTGCGCGAAAGCGCGCGAGTGTCGCATAACCGGCCGGCGCCTTGGCGGCGATCGCGGCGAAGGCCTGCTCGGCCTGCGCGGGCTTGCCGGCCTCGCTCAGCGCCAGGGCCGCTTCGAACTTGGCGCCGGCGGCGGCGGCCTGCTTGTTTTGCCAGTATTGGTAGCCGCGCCAGGCGCCGACGCCGGCAACGAGCAGCACGGCGAGCGCTATAAAATAGACGCCGTAGCTATCCCACAGCTTCCGCAGCCGTTCGCGGCGTACTTCCTCGTCAACTTCGCTGAAAATGTCGGCCAAGAACGGCTCCCGAAACCCCAAAAGCCCCGTCCCGGGGCTCGACGCGGGGGGTAACCTAACGATGTGGCGGACGCAAGGCAAAGTGCGCCCGGGCCCGGTTAAGATTAAGGAATTTAGGGCTTTTTCGCCTTCATCGGGTAGACGTGCTCAGGCGCGGGGAAGCGGCGGGCGCGCACCTCGGCGGCATAGTCGCCGATCGCCTTGTCGATGCCGGGCCCGAGATCGCCATAGCGCTTGACGAATTTCGGCACGCGGGGCGACAGGCCGAGCATGTCCTCCATCACCAACACCTGCCCGTCGCAGGCCGCGCTCGCCCCGATGCCGATGGTGGGCACCGCCACGGTCTCGGTGATCTTGCGCGCGAGCGGCTCCGCCACCGCCTCGATCACGATCGAAAACGCGCCGGCTTGCGCAACGGCAAGCGCGTCCTGCTCGATGCGACCCCAGTCGGCCTCCTCGCGCCCTTGCGCGCGGAACGAGCCGATGACGTTGATCGCCTGCGGCGTCAGCCCGACATGCGCCATCACCGGCACGCCGCGCTCGACCAGAAAGCGGATGGTCTCCGCCATGCGCGTGCCGCCTTCGACCTTGATGGCGCCGCAGCCGGTTTCCTTCAGCACGCGCGCCGCATTCATGAAGGCCTGTTCTTTGGAGGCCTCGTAGGAGCCGAACGGCATGTCCACCACCACCAAAGCGCGCCGGGAGCCGCGCATCACGGCGTGGCCCTGCAGGATCATCATATCGAGCGTGACCGGCACGGTGGTTTCCAGCCCGTGCATGACCATGCCGAGCGAGTCCCCGACCAGAATCACGTCGCAATGCTTGTCGGCGATGGCCGCGGTATGGGCGTGATAGGAGGTGAGGCAGACGACCGGCTCTGCGCCTTTACGCGCGCCGATATCGGCAGCGGTCAGCCGCCGCACTTCATTTTGCACAGACATGACGAACCTACATCCCGAACACGGGCACGCCGATGACGTAAGGGTGGAAGTAGAAGCCGAGCAGCAGATAGACGACCACGCTGACGGCAAGCACGACGACGTCGTTGGTCCAGCCGGCCGGCGGCGTGGCAAAGCCGCGGTCGCCGCGCCGCTTGGCGGCGACGCGCGCATAGCTGCCCCACACCAGGAAGGCGCCGAACAGCACGATCGAGCCGAGATCGCCGTTCGACAAGAGATGCGCGAAGGCCCAGGTCTTCACGCTCGCCAGCATCGGATGCTTGAGCCAGGCCTTGATATGGCTGGGCACGAAGGCGGCGACGATCATGATCGTCGCCAACAACATCAACCCGACGGTGATATGGCGCATATAGGGCGGCGGGTTCCAGACCTGCACCCATTCATGCGCGCGATATTCGCCGTAGCCCCAGACGATCAGCGCGAGACCCGCGAGCGCAAACAGCGAGAACACGAGGCGGTAGCCGTGGCCGAATTCGTCGATCGCGGCCGCGCGCAACTTGCGGAAAGTGACAAAGACGTGGGCCCCGAGCAGCAGGAAGAGCCCGAAAATGAGGACCAGCAGACCCATGTGCTAACTCCCGGCAGGGGCCGCAGTAGAAGCGAAGCAAGCCCGCGATGCAAGGCCGCGGACTATGCGGCTACCGCAGCCCTGTTCTTTACGTCCTTGATATCGGTGAACACCAGGCCGGGCGCGCGTTCGCGCGTATAGTCGAGGATGAACTGGTTGCGCGCCATGAAAACGCGGTCGCCGTCGAGGTCCTCGGCACAGCTCGAATAATTAGCCTGCACGAAGTCCTCGAGCTTCTTGGCGTCGTCGCAGGCAATCCAGCGTGCAAGCTGGAATTCCGGTTGCTCGAAGCCGATGTCGAGGCCGTATTCATCGGCCAGCCGCATCTTCAAAACGTCGAGTTGCAGCGGGCCGACCACGCCGACCAGCGCGGGCGCGCCATCGAGCGGGCGAAACACCTGCACCACGCCCTCCTCCGCCATCTGCTGCAGCGCCTCTTTCAGCTTCTTGGCCTTCATCGGATCGCCGAGCTTCACGCGGCGCAGAATTTCCGGGGCGAAGTTCGGCACGCCCAGGAAGGCAATGTCCTCCCCGTCGGTGAGCGTGTCGCCAATGCGCAACGTGCCGTGATTGGGGATGCCCACCACATCGCCGGCGTATGCTTCGTCCGCAACAGAGCGGTCCTGCGCGAAGAAGAACTGTGGCGCCGACAGCGTGATCGGCTTGCCGGTGCGCGCCAACCTTGCCCTCATGCCGCGCGTGAGCTTGCCCGAGCACAGCCGCGCGAAGGCGATGCGGTCGCGGTGGTTGGGATCCATATTGGCCTGGATCTTGAACACGAAGGCGGTCATGCCGTTCTCGTGTGCGTCGACCGTGCGCGCATTCGATCCTTGCGCGCGCGGCGGCGGTGCGAAGGCGGCGAGCGCGTCGAGCAGGTCCTTGACGCCGAAATTCTTCAATGCCGAGCCGAAGAACACCGGCGTCAGATGCCCCTCGCGGAAAGACTTGAAATCGAACGGGCGGCAGGCTTCTTTCACCAGCGCCAGTTCCTCCTCGATCGCCTTGACGTCTAGCATCGGATTCTTGGCGGCGAGCGAAGCGAGATCGAGCGGCTGGCGGTCGACGGTCGCGCCGTCTTCACCGATGAGGCGCATCTCGCCGGCCGCGATGTCAAAAGTGCCGGCGAAGTCGCGGCCGCGCCCGATCGGCCAGGTCATCGGCGCGGTGTCGAGCGCCAGTGTCTTCTCGATCTCGTCTAGCAGTTCGAAGGGATCGCGGCTCTCGCGGTCCATTTTATTGATGAAGGTAACGATCGGGATGTCGCGCAGCCGGCAAACTTCGAACAGCTTGCGGGTGCGCGCTTCGATGCCCCTGGCGGCGTCGATCACCATGACGGCGCTGTCGACCGCGGTCAGGGTGCGGTAGGTGTCTTCCGAAAAGTCCTCGTGGCCGGGCGTGTCGAGCAGGTTGAACACGCGGCCGTCGTAGTCGAAGGTCATCACCGAGGTGACTACCGAAATGCCGCGCTCGCGCTCGATCGCCATCCAGTCCGAGCGGGTGGCGCGGCGGTCGCGCTTGGCCTTGACCTGGCCGGCGAGATTGATGGCCCCGCCGAACAGCAGCAGCTTTTCGGTCAGCGTGGTCTTGCCGGCGTCCGGGTGCGAAATGATCGCAAAAGTGCGCCGACGCTCGACTTGCGCGGCAAGCGGCGTTTGCGGGATCGAATTGGCGGCGGAAAGCGGCTTGTTCATGAGGCCGCATGTGGCAGGGAAAGCGGGCAGGATCAAGGGGCCATCACAATGCCGCGATGGTCGGCGTACCCGCCCTGGCGATGTTAGCCTCGCAACCGACCGACCCGACCGGTGGTGCCTAGTATGAGCTTTCGCGCGGCCGCGCTCACTTTGCTCGTCTCGATCGGCGCCGCCGCGCCGGCGCCTGCCGCCGGCCCCTACACCGCCGAGCCTTCGGTCACCGTCGCGCAGGGCCCGGCCGGCGATACGGTCGAGATCAAGGCCGGCATCGAGATCGCGGCGCCGCGCGCCACGGTGTGGGCAATCATGAACGACTGTGCCCGGTCCCTGCACTACGTGCCCGGGCTGACTGGCTGCCGGGTGCTGAAACGCGACCCGGCCGGGCGTTGGGACATCCGCGAACACAAGGTGTCCTGGATGTGGTTCCTGCCCGACGTCACCAGCGTGTTCCGCTCCGACTACGACCCGCCCAAGCGTCTGCGCTTTCACCGCATCAGCGGCACATTGAAACGCTCGGACGGCGAATGGCGGCTGGAAGCAATCGACAATGGCCGCGCTACCCGCGTCAGCTATGACGCCGTCATCGCCGCCGGCATCCCGGCGCCCGAATTCCTGGTAGAGGCGGCGCTCAAGCGCGACATCGCCAAGGTGCTGCAAGGCTTGCGGCACGAATGCACCGCGGGAAAGCCGGAATAGGCCGCGCTCCCGCTTGATCTCGCGCAAAGGCCGGCAATCCGGGCGTGATAAAAGCTCGGCCGACAGGGAGCCGCCGTTGCGCGCCATCGCCCATCCGACCGATTTCTCCGCGGCGAGCGCGGCCGCCTTCGCGCATGCGCTGCGCATGGCGCTCCACTTCAAGTGCCCGCTCTACATCCTCCACGTCTCGACCGATGCGGAAGTCGACGACTGGTCCGCGTTCCCGCATGTGCGTCAGACGCTCGCTCATTGGGGCCTGATGAACGCGCAGGAAAGCCCAGCCGCGATCGCCGAAAAGCTCGGCGTCAAGGTGATCAAAGCCGAGATGATGCCGATGGGCACGGTGCACGGCATATTGCATTTCCTGCACGACCATCCGGCCGACCTGATCGTACTGGCGACCGATGGCCGCGAAGGCCTGGCGCGACTGCGACACCCTTCGGAGGCCGAGGCGCTGGCGCGCGCCGCCAGGACCGCGACCTTGTTCGTGCCGGCCAAGGCGCGCCACTTCGTCGATCCGATCGGCGGCAAACTGCATCTGCACAGGGTGCTGATCCCGGTCGATCATGCGCCGCCGGCGGGCGGCGCCGTGCGTTCCATCCTGGATTTTGTGCAAGCGCTCGCGGGCGACGCGGCCGAAGCGCGCCTGCTGCACGTCGGCGACGAGGCGCCGCAGCTTGCGCACGCGGTCGGCCGGGTGCTGCCGGTGACGCCTGCGCGCGGCGACGTGGTCGAGGCTATCGCCAAGGCCGCCGACGACTGGAGCGCCGACCTGATCGGCATGCCGACCGCCGGCCGTCACGGCTTTCTCGATGCCTTACGCGGGAGCACCACCGAACGTGTGCTGCGCCAAGCGCCCTGCCCGCTGCTGGCGGTGCCGGCCTGACATTTGGCCGTTCGTCCCCGCGCAAGCGGGGACCCAGGGGCGAAATCCGATGGCATGCGATGTCATCCTGGATTCGCGCTGACGCGGAAATGAGCGGAGCGTGTGGCCACGCTTCACTTAACACACGCGGCGTATTCTTCCGGCTTGAAACCGACCAGCAGCTTGCCGCCCGACAATTCGAGCACCGGGCGCTTGATCATGGAGGGCTGCTTGAGCATCAGCGCCAGCGCCTTCTTCTCCGTGAGGCCAGTTTTGTCTTTGTCGGGCAGCTTCTTGAAGGTCGTGCCGGCGCGGTTGATGAGCGTTTCCCAACCGGCCTTCCTGGCCCAGGTTTCCAGCTTCGCGCGCTCGACGCCTTTGGTCTTGTAGTCGTGGAAGGCGTATTCGACGCCGCGCTTGTCGAGCCAGGCGCGCGCCTTCTTCATGGTGTCGCAATTCTTGATGCCGTAGAGCGTGATGGTCACGGTCGCGTTCCGTCAGGCCATTATTTGCAACGTGTCTTCCTACGCGGCGCGTTTCAGCAGCCCGAGCCGCACAAGGCTTTCAGCGGTGGCAACGATCGCCTCCTCGTTCGAGCGCGGCGCCCAGCCCAGCAGCCGTCTTGCCTTGGCGCCGGTCGCATTTTTCTTCTTGCCGAGCTCCGGCGTTATCAGCTTGATCGCGGGATCGCGCAGCGCGGCGATCCGCACCAGCCAATTGGGCAGTTGCCGCGTCGGCACGCGCTTGGCCGCCTTGCCCATATGCGCTTTCAGTATCCCGGCAATTTCGGACATCGACAGAAAATCGCCGGCGATGGCGAGGAAGCGCTCGCCCTTGGCGGCAGGATCGGTCATGGCGCGGACATGCAAGTCGGCGACATCGCGCACGTCGACCGCACCGAAGTAGAGCCTGGGAAGGCCGGGCATGGCGCCATCCATCAGGCGCTGCACCAGGAGAATGGAAGTCGAATAATCGGGCCCAAGCACCGGGCCGAACACGCCGACCGGATTGACCACCGAAAGCTCGAGGCTGCCGCCCTCCGCGGCGATGAAATCCCAGGCCGCGCGCTCGGCTATGGTTTTGGATTTCACGTAAGCGCTGACATCGTCGCCGTGAAGGTCAGTCCAGTCCGTCTCGTCGAACGGCGCATCCCGCTGTTTGCGGCCATAGCCGATTGCCGCGAACGAAGACGTCAGCACCACGCGCTTGACGCCGGCGTCGCGCGCGGCGCGCAGCACGCGCAACGCCCCGTCACGCGCCGGCACGATCAGATCGTCCTCATGCCTGGGTACGCCCGACGGAAACGGCGAGGCGATGTGCAGCACGTAATCGCAACCGGCGACCGCCTCGGCCCAGCCGGCATCGTTTTCGAGATCGGCGGCAACAAAGGACAGGCGAGCGCCCTGTTCGGCGCCGCCCCGCCTGAGCAGGGCGCGCACATCGGCCTCGCGCCGCAAGCTCCGCACCGTGGTGCGGATTTGATGATCGGCGGCGAGCAACTGAAGGATCGCGTAACTGGCGATAAATCCGGACCCGCCGGTGACCAGGACTGTGCTCATTGCGGCCTCCCTTTGTCCTTCGGAGCCAACCCGGCGCATCGGGCGTCATGCGTTTTCAGAGTGCGCGCGAACGCCGCACTTGTCGAGCCAGGCGAGCGCCTTCTTCATGGCGTCGCAATTCTTGATGCCGTAAAGGGCGATCGGTTCGGCCATACGGTCCCCGCTAGTCGCGCGGATTCTTCGACCCGGCGGCGCGCCACGGCAAGGCCGCCGCCTGCGCTTTTCACCGCTTTTTTTGCGGCATCGGCGGCGCACCGCGGAATTGGCGCTTGACCGATTTGGACGACTGTCCTAATCGTTAGGACGTCCGTCCAATCCAACCAGGCCGCGACCGCCGGAGCGCCACCCCTTGCCGTTACCCAGCGTCCGAACCACCCGGGACGACATCGTCGCCGCCGCCGACCGGCTCTTCTACCGGCATGGCTACGAGCACACCTCGTTTTCAGACATCGCGGACGCCGTGCGGATCTCGCGCGGCAATTTTTACTATCACTTCAAGAGCAAGGACGAGATCCTGGACGCCGTCATCGAAGCGCGGCTCACCAAAACCCGAAATATGCTCGACCGCTGGGAACGCGAAGGGCCGGCCCCCGCCGACCGCATCCGAAGCTTCATTCGCCTGCTGATCGCCAACCGCGCCGACATCAAACGCTACGGTTGCCCGGTCGGCACGCTCAGCAGCGAGATGGTAAAGCTCGATCACGCTTCGCAGGCCGAAGCCAACAAGCTGTTCGCGCTGTTTCGCACATGGCTGCGCCGGCAGTTCGTTCTGCTCGGCCGCAAGGCGGACGCCGATATGCTCGCGATGCATCTCCTCGCCCGCAGCCAGGGCGTCGCCGCACTGGCGAGCGCCTTCCACGACGAGGCCTTCATCAACCGGGAAGTCGCCGCGATGTGCGATTGGCTCACGGCGTGCGCGCCAGACCTGCCACGCAAGCCCGCAGCCGCAGCCGCACCGACCAAGCGTGCTTCCGTCGCTGGGCGGCCGGTTCGGCCCATAAGGGTCCTTCGCGCGTAGCCCGGCCTCGGCAGCCCGCCACAGCGGCGCCGCCCGCGCCCACAAATCGACGTCTGGAGAAATGGAAATGAATGACACCTCAGAATACGTGCCGCCGAAAGTCTGGACCTGGAATAAGCCGAGCGGCGGCCGCTTTGCCAGCATCAACCGCCCGATTGCCGGGCCGACACACGACAAGGAGCTGCCGGTCGGCCGCCACCCCCTGCAGCTTTACTCGCTGGCGACGCCGAACGGCCAGAAGGTAACGATCATGCTGGAAGAGTTGCTGGCGCTTGGGCACGCCGGTGCCGAATACGACGCCTGGCTGATCAAGATCGGCGACGGCGACCAGTTCGGCAGTGGATTCGTCGCGGTCAACCCGAATTCCAAGATCCCGGCGCTCATGGACCGCAGCGGGCCTAAGCCGATCCGGGTGTTCGAGTCCGGCGCAATCCTTACCTATCTCGCCGAAAAATTCGGCGCCTTCCTGCCGACGGAAGCCGCCGCGCGCGCCGAGTGCCTTTCGTGGTTGTTCTGGCAGATGGGCAGCGCGCCTTATCTCGGCGGCGGCTTCGGCCATTTCTACGCTTACGCACCGTCCAAGATGGAATACCCAATCGACCGCTTCTCGATGGAGGTGAAGCGCCAGATGGACGTGCTCGACCGCCGGCTGGCCGAGAGCGCCTATATCGCCGGCGACAGCTACACTATCGCCGACATAGCGATCTTCCCGTGGTACGGCGGCCTCGCCAAGGGTTGGCTTTACAACGACTCAGCCACGTTCCTGGGCATGCAGGACTATAAAAACGTCCAGCGCTGGGCCGACACGATCTGGCAGCGGCCGGCGGTGCAACGCGGGCGCATGGTCAACCGCATCAACGGCGAACCGTCGAAGCAGTTGCACGAACGCCACGAGGCGAGCGACTTCGAGACCAAGACGCAAGACAAGACGGCGGCGCCCGCTTGAGCGGCACCGGGCTCTTTGGGGTTTACGGGACCGTCAACCCTACTCCCACTCGATCGTCCCCGGCGGCTTCGACGTCACGTCATAGACCACACGGTTGACGCCCTTCACCTCGTTTATGATGCGCGTCGCCACCAGCCCTAAGAAACTCATGTCGAATTGGTAGAAATCCGCCGTCATGCCGTCGGTCGAGGTGACCGCGCGCAAGCCGACGACGTATTCATAGGTGCGGTGGTCGCCCATGACGCCGACGGTCTTCACCGGCAGCAGCACGGCGAAGGCCTGCCAGATGTTGTCGTACTGGCCGGTGCGGCGGATTTCCTCGATGTAGATCTCGTCGGCGAGCCTTAAGATATCGAGCTTCTCCTTGGTGATCGCGCCGGGCACGCGGATCGCCAGCCCCGGGCCCGGGAACGGATGGCGGCCGACGAAGGCCTCCGGCAGGCCGAGCTCGCGGCCGAGCGCGCGCACCTCATCCTTGAACAGTTCGCGCAATGGCTCGACCAGCTTCATATGCATGCGCTCGGGCAGGCCGCCGACATTGTGATGCGACTTGATGGTGACGGAAGGCCCGCCGGTGACCGACACGCTCTCGATCACGTCCGGATAGAGCGTGCCCTGCGCGAGGAATTCGGCGCCGCCGATCTTCTTGGCTTCCGCGTCGAACACGTCGATGAACAAGCCGCCGATGATCTTGCGCTTCTGCTCCGGCTCGTCGACGCCGTCGAGCGCCTTGAGGAACGCGTCCGCGGCGTCGACGTGCACCAGCGGGATGTTGTAACTATCGCGGAACAGCGCCGTTACTTTCTGCGCCTCGGCGAGCCGCAGCAGGCCGTGATCGACGAACACGCAGGTGAGCTGCTCGCCGATCGCCTCGTGGATCAGCACGGCCGCCACCGCCGAGTCGACGCCGCCCGACAGCCCGCAGATCACGCGTCCTTTCCCGACCTGCGCGCGGATCTTCTCGATCGCCTCTTCCTTGAAGGCGCGCATGGTCCAGTCGCCGGCGCAGCCGGCGACCTTGCGCACGAAATTGCGCAACAGCGCGGCGCCATGCGGCGTGTGCATGACTTCGAGATGGAACTGGGTGGCGTAGAACTTGCGCGCGTCGTCCCCGATCATGGCAATGGGCGCGTTGGGCGAGGTGCCGAGCACCTTGAAGCCGGGCGGCAGCTCGGTGACGCGGTCGCCATGACTCATCCAGACCGGATACTTCTGACCTTTCTCCCACACGCCCTCGAGCAGCGGCGACTCGGCGGCCACCTGCACCTCGGCGCGGCCGAACTCGCGGTGATGGCCGCCCTCGACCTTGCCGCCGAGTTGCTGCGCCATGGCCTGCTCGCCGTAGCAGATGCCGAGCACCGGCAAGCCCGCCTCATAAATCGCCTTAGGCGCGAGCGGGGCGTCCTTGTCGAGCACGGAGGCAGGCCCCCCCGACAGGATCACCGCCTTGGGACGCATGGCGCGGAAGGCTTCTTCGGCCTTTTGATAGGGCGCGATTTCGCAATAGACCTTCTCCTCCCGCACCCGGCGCGCGATGAGCTGGGTGACCTGGGAGCCGAAGTCGACGATGAGAATTTTGTCGTGCATGGACGGCGATACCGCCCGGACGGGATCGGAATCGGGTGGTTTGGGCCGTACGGGGCGGCTTTGTGCGGGCATTGCGGTTCCCGGTCAAGCATTTCACGCAGGTGACGGGTAACCCGATGTTAGCTCCGATCATGCTTAGAAAATGGCCGGAAAACGGGCTTGTACACAGGCGCCGATGGCTTTCGAAACCCAGCGCATGCATTTCCTCTCGGCCGGCGCCGACCGCCGCGCCGCGCTGTTCCGCGAGCCGCTCATCGGCGCGGTGGAGCGGTGGCTGTTGGGGACGGCCTGGGCGCTCAGCCCCAAGCGCATCCGCGGCCTGCCGAACCTGCTCAAGCTTTGCTTCCAGGAATTGCTGGCGCCCGACTACGCCCTGCCCGATCCCACGCGCGCCCTCGACCGGCCGCCCGGCCTCACCGGCATCGCGCACGATCTGACGCTGCCGACCTTGCTCGCCGCCTACCGCCGCGGCCTCTTCCCGTTCGCGCATGTCGGGCCGCTGAAATGGTGGTCGCCGCCCAACCGCTCGGTACTGTTCTTCAATGAATTCCACATGTCGAACAACCTGCGCCGGTTGATGCGGCAGGCGCGCTACAAGGTCACCTTCGACCAGGACTTCGAAGGCGTGCTGGCGGGCTGCGCAGGCCCGCGCGAAGGCCGCTGGCATCTCACGTGGATCACGCCGCGCGTCATGCGGCTCTATGCGGAAGCCTTCGATGCCGGCTACGCGCACTCGTTCGAAGTCTGGAACGCGCAAGGCACCCTGGTCGCCGGCGGCTACGGCATCGCGACCGGCGCGGCGTTTTCGTTCGAGTCGCAATTCACGCATGAGCCGAACGCCTCCAAGCTCGGCATGAGCGTGTTGAATTGGCATCTGGCGAACTGGGGTTATCGCTTCAACGACGGCAAACTGACTGGGCCGTTGTGGCGCAGCGTCGGCTTTCGCGAAATCCCGCGGCGCGAATTCCTCGCGCGGCTGGCCGAGGCAGTGCAGGCGCCGGGCAAGAGCGGGCGCTGGCAGATCGAGGCGGACGCGGTCGCGGTCGCGGATTGGCTGCCGGAGGCCGGCCGGCCGCAAGCCACCCGTTGAGCGAGACTTAGCGGCTACTTGCCGATCATCCGGCCGAGCAGCGGAATCTCGGCGAGTGCGCCGCGAATGCCGTTCGGCGCGGGCTTTTCAGCCGGCGCGGCGGCCGCGGCAGGTATCGTCTGCACGGCCTCGGGGATCGACGCCGGCGGCACCGGGTGATCGGCAGCAGCTTTCGGCGGCGCGACGACGGAGGTGGCGGGCGGTAGCGCAGGCGCCACCGGTCGTGGCGCGGGCGCGGGCGTCGCCAAGGACTGCGCCGGCGCGTGTATTATCGGCGCCGGCCCATCGGCGCGCACCGTAGCACGCGCCAGCGGGCGCGGCTGCACCGGCAGCGCGGCCGGCGCTTCGGCGGCTTCGGCTTTTTCTTCCGCGGGGGCGTGAATCAGCGCCGCCCGCACCGAGGCAACCCAATTGGCGTCGGCGCGCGCGGTATCGCGCTCAACGCGCCTGGCTTCGACGGCGGGCGCTTTGGCCGGCGCCGGCTTTGCCGCTTCCTTGACCGGAGCCACCGGCGCGGGCACCGCGTGCTTGGCCGGCTCGGGCCTGCGCGCAACGGTGTGCCGGTTGTGCGCAAGCAGCGTCTTGAAAGCGGCGACCGCGTCGGGATCGACCGTGCCGCAGCTTGTCTCAAAGCTCGCTACGTCGCGCCGCACCAGGACGCGCAGGGTGGACGCATCGGCACTCTTGTCGAGCATGGAAACGATATTGGCGCGCAGGCCCTGGCAGCGCGCCTCCACCGAGAAATTGGCGTGATAGATCGAATAGCCGCTGGCCAGGCCAAGCGGGATACCGACGATCGAGCCGACGACTTGCAGAACCGTCATGAAGCGGTTGAAGCCGGGGCTGTGGACGTGAGCGGGATGGTGCGCGCCGTGCGCGACCTCGGACGCCCCCGGGTGAAGCAAGGGATCGCGTCTGGCCGTCAACATCGAAAAAACCCCCGGGGAAATGCGTCGCGGAGGTCAGACACACCGATTTCGGGGAGAATTTTGGCCGGGATTGAGGCGCAATCGAGGATTTTGTGTAAACGGCCCGTTACGAACGTGCGAGCAACGCGACGAAGAACCCGTCGGTGTCGGTCGTCCGCGGCGTCATCATGAGACCTTCGTCGAACATGCGCGCGGCCTTGCCGAACATGAAGGCACGCTCGCCCAGCGCCTGCAGACCCTGCGCCGGCGGCACGATGGCGAAGCCCTCATGACGGGCAAGGAATGCACGCACCTGCGCCGTGTTTTCCGCCTCCAGCACCGAACAGGTGACGTAGGCGATGCGGCCGCCGGATTTCAGCAGCGGCACCGCGCGGTCGAGCACCGCCACCTGCTCCTTCTGGCGTTGCTCGAGCGCGCCCGGCCGCATGCGCCATTTGGCGTCCGGGTTGCGCCGCCAGGCGCCGGTGCCGGTGCAGGGCGCGTCGATCAGGATAAGGTCCATATGGCCGGCAAGATCGTCCAGTTCGGTGCCGACCGATTTCGGCGTGCGCACCTGCACGTTGCGCGCTCCCGAGCGCTTGAGCCGGTCATGAATCGGGGCCAGCCGGCGCTTGTCGTCGTCGGTCGCGTAGAGTTGCCCCTTGTTCTGCATCATCGCCGCAATCGCCAAGGTCTTGCCGCCGGCGCCGGCGCACAGATCGAGTACCTGCTCGCCCGGCTTGGCTTGGGTGAACAGCGCGGCGAGCTGCGAGCCCTCGTCCTGCACCTCGATCGCGCCTTTGATGAAGGCGGGCTCGGCATGGATCGCCGGGCTCTTGGCGTCGGCGCCAAGGCGAATGCGCAGACCCCAGGGGCTCCAGCGCGTCGGCTCGGGGCGCAAGTCCGCCAGCATCTCGGCGGCCCGGTCGCGCTCGGCCTTCAGCGTATTGACGCGCAGGTCGAGCGGCGCGCGGGCGGCGAGCGCTGCGCCCTCCTCGACCCGGTCGTCGCCGAACGCCGCGGCAAACTGCGGCTCCAGCCAATCGGGATAGTCGCCCAGCACATGCGGCGGGGCGCCCTTCATGCTGGACGTGTCGAGCTCGTGGCGCTCTTCGTCGCTGAGTGCCGCCGGCGCATGACGCGAACCGTCCGTAAGCTTTCTCGATTGCGGCTATGTCGAGCCCGCGCTCGCGCTTGAGCATGCCGAGGAGGATGGCGCGCGGGGTTTCGGCGCCCATCAGCCAGGCGCTCGACGAGCGCCGACGCAGCGCGTCATAGACGAGACCTGCGATGGCCGCGCGGTCGCCGGAGCCGGCGAAGCGGTGCGCCAGCCCCCAACTCTTCAGCGCGTCGGCGGCCGGGCGGCGCTCGTTCTCGATCGCCGCGAATACCTCGATGGCTGCGGCAAGGCGCGCGCCCGGCGTCATCTCGGCAGGCTCATGGCAACCCGGCCAGGATGCGCACGGCGAAGACGACCCACATCGCCAGCAGCACGAAGACGCCGGCGGCGAACGCATAAAAACGGTTGGGCACGTAATTGCTGCCGGTGTGGATATAGACGTGGACGACCCGCAAGACGACAAACAGCCACGCCATGACGACGAACAGGAAGTCAGCGTGCCGCGTGACGATGGCGAGGATCGTCAGCACGTAGAACAGCACCGGCATCTGGAACTGGCTGTTGTAACTGTTGGCGATTTGCGTCACGCGCACCGGCCAGTTCGGCTGGCCGAGCGCGGTGTCCTTCATTTTCGCTTGGCCGGAACGGAGCGCGCCGGTGCGCGCGCTCGCGGTCCAGAACACCAGCGCGAAGGTGAGGAAGACTTCGACGAACAGCGGCAGCAGCACGGCCCTGATGGTCATCGGCTTCACTCCGAAACGCGCACGAGTTGTTTGCCGAAATTCTTGCCCTTCAGCAGGCCGATCAGGGTCGCCGGCGCGTTTTCGAGCCCTTGAACGATATCCTCGCGGTATTTGACGCGGCCTTCCCTCACCCATTGCGACACGTCGCGCAGGAAATCATCGAGATGGGCGGCAAAGTCGGTGACGATGAAGCCGCGGACGGTGAGTCGCTTCGTGAGCACGTTACGCATTAAGAGCGGCAACCGGTTCGGTCCGGGCGGCAGCTCGGTGGCGTTATATTGCGCGATCAAGCCGCACACCGGAATACGCGCGAATGGATTGAGCAGCGGCAACACGGCATCGAACACCGCCCCGCCGACATTCTCGAAATAGACGTCGATCCCCTTCGGGCAGGCACCTTTCAGACGCGCGGCGAAATCCGGCGCCCGATGGTCGATGCAGTCGTCGAACCCGAGTTCGTCCGCGACGTAGCGGCACTTGTCCGCTCCGCCCGCGATACCGACGGCCCTGGCGCCTTTGATCCTGGCGATCTGACCGACCACCGAGCCGACCGCTCCCGAGGCCGCGGCCACGACAACCGTCTCCCCGGCTTGCGGCTTGCCGATTTCCAGCAGGCCCGAATACGCGGTCATGCCCGGCATGCCGAGCACGCCGAGCGCGGTCGAGACCGGCGCGAGCTTGGGATCCAGCTTGCGCAAGCCGGCGCCGTTCGACAGCGCGTGCGTTTGCCAGCCGGCACGGCTGAGCACGATGTCGCCGCGGGTGAAACCGTCAGTGTTGGAAGCGGCGACCTCGCTCACGGTGCCGCCTTCCATCACCTCGCCGATGCCGACCGGCTTGGCATAGGACGGCGCATCGCTCATGCGCCCGCGCATATAGGGATCGAGCGAGAGCCACAAAGTGCGTAGCAAGACCTCGCCGGATCCCGGCTGCGGCACCGGATACTCCTCCAGGCGGAAGTCGCCGGGTTTCGGCTCTCCGACGGGACGCGAGGCAAGCACGATGCGGCGGGCGGCTTCGGCCATGACGAACTCCTGCAATTACGAATGCCGACCGCAGCCTAGCAGTTAAACCCGCCCCGGATAATTCGGGCTCTCGCGCGTGATCGTCACGTCGTGCACGTGGCTCTCGCGCAAGCCGGCGCCCGAGATGCGCAAGAATTCGGCGCGCGCGTGGAAATCGGCGAGCGTCTTGGCGCCCACATAACCCATGGCGGCGCGCAAGCCTCCGGTGAGCTGATGCAGCACGTTGGCGACCGGCCCCTTGTAGCCGACCTGGCCCTCGACGCCTTCCGGCACCAGCTTGAGCGCGTCCTTGATGTCCTGCTGGAAATAGCGGTCGGCCGAGCCGCGCGCCATGGCCGCGACCGAGCCCATGCCGCGATAGCTCTTGTAGGAGCGGCCCTGATAGAGAAACACCTCGCCCGGCGTCTCGTCGGTGCCGGCGAGCAGCGAGCCGATCATGGCGCAGTCGGCGCCGGCGGCCAGCGCCTTGGCGAGGTCGCCGGAGAACTTGATGCCGCCGTCGGCGATCACCGGGATGCCGGCGGCTTTCGCCGCTTCGACCGAGTCCATGATCGCCGTGAGCTGCGGCACGCCGACGCCCGCCACCACCCGCGTGGTGCAGATCGACCCCGGTCCGATGCCGACCTTGATGGCGTCGGCGCCTGAATCGATCAGCGCCTTGGCGCCGTCGCTCGTCGCCACATTGCCGGCCACCACCTGCACGGCGTTCGACAGGCGCTTTATACGCGTGACCGCGTCGAGCACGTGGCGCGAATGGCCGTGCGCGGTGTCGACCACGACGAGATCGACGCCGGCCGCGATCAGCGCCTCGGTGCGCGCAAAGCCCTTGTCGCCGACCGTGGTGGCGGCGGCGACGCGCAGGCGGCCCTGCTCGTCCTTGCAGGCGTTCGGATTGGCCACCGCCTTCTCGATGTCCTTCACCGTGATCAGGCCGACGCAGCGATACTGTTCGTCGACCACGAGAAGTTTCTCGATGCGGTGCTGGTGCAGGAGCTTCTTGGCCTCATCCTGGCTCACACCCTCGCGCACGGTGACGAGGTTCTCTTTGGTCATCAGTTCGGCCACCCGCTGGCGCGGGTTGGTGGCGAAGCGCACGTCGCGGTTGGTCAGGATGCCAACCAGCTTGCCGGCCAATATCGGACCGGATTTGCCGTTGCTGGCGCCTTCGACGACCGGGATGCCGGAGATGTGGTTCTCCTTCATCAGGTCGAGGGCTTCTTGCAGCATCGCCGTGGGCGCGATGGTGAGCGGGTTCACCACCATGCCGGATTCGAACTTCTTGACCTGGCGCACTTGGCTCGCCTGCTGCTCGGGCTCGAGATTGCGGTGGATGACGCCGACGCCGCCGGCCTGCGCCATGGCGATCGCCATTTGCGTCTCGGTCACGGTGTCCATGGCGGAGGCCATGAGCGGGATATTGAGCGGGATCGAGCGCGTGATGCGCGAGCGGATATCGACATCGGAGGGCATCACTTCCGACAGGCCGGGCCTGATCAGCACGTCGTCGAAGGTGAGCGCTTCGCGCGGATTGCCGTTATTTTTTGGTGCCATCGCCAACTCCGTCTCACCCCGCATATAGGCAGCAAGACCGGGTGCCGAAGGCTTAAAATAAGCCCGTTGCGAGGGGTCCTCGCCCGACGTCACGGCCCGCTTTTGGGTTGGCGTGGGTCAGTAGCACGGGTTTGTCCCGATTCCTAGGGATTTTCCGAATGCCTGTTATGAACGCGAGCGTGCCTGCGGCACCCTTCCGTCGGGGCGCCGTTTGCTGTTGAAGAAGCCTCGAAAACCGCTCCCTCCTCCGGGTTCCGTCTGCCATGCGCGCCGACCGCATTATTCCCCTGATCATCGCGGTCGCCCTGTTCATGGAGCACATGGACTCCACCGTGATCGCCACCTCGCTGCCGGCGATCGCCGCCGATATCGGCGCCAATCCGCTGGCGCTCAAGCTCGCCATCACCACGTATCTGCTCTCGCTCGCCATCTTCATCCCGGCGAGCGGCTGGACCGCCGACCGCTTCGGCGCGCGTACCGTGTTCAGCGCGGCGATTGCGGTGTTCGTCATCGGCTCGATCGGCTGCGCGCTGTCGGGCTCGCTCACCGATTTCGTCATCGCCCGCGTGGTGCAGGGCATGGGCGGCGCCATGATGACGCCGGTCGGGCGCATGGTGGTGATCCGCAGCATCCCCAAGCGCGAACTGGTCAACGCCATGGCCTGGGTGGCGACGCCGGCGCTGATCGGGCCGATCCTGGGGCCGCCGGTCGGCGGCTTCATTACGACCTACGCAAGCTGGCACTGGATCTTCATCATCAACGTGCCGATCGGGCTCATCGGCATCCTGTTCGCCACCCGCTACATTCCGGAATTGCGCGCCGAGCAGCACGAGCGCTTCGACGTTGCCGGCATGGTGCTGGCGGGCTTGGGGATCGGCGGGTTCGCCTTCGGTCTGTCGGTGCTGGGGCTCGACTTTCTGCCCTGGACCGTGGTCGCCGCGCTGCTCGTGGGCGGCGCCCTGTTCGTCGCCGCCTATCTCGTGCACGCCCGCCGCGTCGAAAACCCGGCGCTCGATCTCACGCTGTTCAGGTTGCCGACCTTCTTCGCCGCCATTACCGGCGGCTTCGTGTTCCGCCTCGGCATCGGCGCGCTGCCGTTTCTGCTGCCGCTGATGCTGCAGATCGGCTTCGGCATGACGCCGTTCCAGTCCGGCCTCATCACCTTCGCCGGCGCCTTCGGCGCCATGGGCATGAAATGGGCGGCGACGACCATCCTGCGCTGGTTCGGCTTCCGCACCATCCTGGTGATCAATTCGGTGGTGAGCGCGGCCTTCCTGGGCGCCTGCGCGACCTTCACCATCGCAACGCCCGTCGTCGTCATGCTCGCTTTGTTGTTTGTCGGCGGTTTCTTCCGCTCGCTGCAATTCACCTGCGTCAATTCCATCGCCTATGCCGAGGTGGAGAACGCCCGCGTCAGCCGCGCCACCTCGCTCGCCAGCGTCGCGCAGCAACTGGCGATCTCCTGCGGTGTCGCGGTCGGCGCCCTGGCGGTGGAACTGACGCAGCATTTCAAGGGCGGCGGCGCCTTGCAGGCGGCCGATTTCCGCCCCGCCTTCCTGGTGGTGGCGGCGATCTCAGCCTGCTCGATTGTCATCTTCATGCGCCTTACGCCCCACGCCGGCGCCGAAATGGCCAATCGTCCGCCGTCGCAGGCTGAAGTCGCCGAAGGCCAAACCGACTAGGTCGCGATCGCGTTAAGGGCAAATTTACCATAAATCTTAACGAAATGGTTCGACTATGGACAAGCCGCCGCGAAAAACTGTAGTTTTCTGACAAATCATGGTTAACGTGAAAGTCGGTTGGTGGCGTATGGGTAGCGTGCGGCTGTCGCCGGACAGGATGCTCCGGGCCGCTTTGCTGGCGGGCGCTGCGCTTGGGCCGCTCACCGGGGCCCCCGCCCGCGCGATCCCGCAGGCAGCGCAGCTATGCGCGACCCAGACGCCGGACCAGGCCAGCCGGCGCATCGGCGCCTGCACCGACCTCATCGAATCCAAGCGGCTCGCCGGCAAGCCGAGGGGCGTGGCCTACGCCCTACGCGGGCTCGCCTATCTCGACCGCGGCGACATCCCGCACGCCATCGACGACTTCGACAAGGCGGTCGCGCTCGCCCCCGACTTCGTCCCCGCCTACCAGAACCGCGGCAATGCCTGGTACGCACGCGGCAATTACGGCGAGGCGCTCTCCGACTATACCCATGCCATCGCGCTCGATCCCGAGACGCCCTCGCCTTACGTGAACCGCGGCACGCTGCGGCGCGATCTCGGCTACGTGAGCGGGGCGCTCACCGATTTCGACAAGGCGATCAAGCTCGACCCGCAGCACGTGGCCGCCTACCGGGCGCGCGGCGAACTCTACCTGCGCCAGGGCAACAATGCCGACGCCGTCGCCGATTTCGACCGCGTGCTCGCGCTCGCACCGAACGCCGACGACTACATGTTGCGCGGCCGCGCGCACGAAGGCGCCGGCGAATACGAGGCTGCGATCGCCGACTTCCAGGAAGCCGCGCGGCTCGATCCCATGCGCATCGCGGCCGTGACCGCGCAAGCCGGCGTGTGGCGCAAGAAAGGCGATTACGACAAGGCGATCGCCGTCTACGACCGCGCGCTCGGCCTCGATAACGCGCGACCGGAGACCTACAAATTGCGCGCCGAGACCTACGCCGCCATGGGCGAGCGTGAGCGCGCCATGGACGACATCTCGCGCGCGCTCAAATTCACCTGGAAGGCAGACCTGCTGCGCGTGCGCGGCGAGCTGCGGCTCGACGACGGCGATATCGCGGGCGTCACGCACGACGCCGACGCCATGCTCAAGCTCAAGCCGAGCGACGCCTACGCGATGGCCCTGCACGGCGCCGTACTGGCCCACAAGCAGGATTACGCGGCGGCGCTCACCGCGCTCGACAAGTCGCTGCAGGTCAACGGGCACGACGCGCTGGCGCTGGCGGCACGCGGACAGGTCTATTTCGCCAAGGGCGACAATGAGCGCGCGCTGGTCGATCTCAACCGCGCCATCGCGCTTGGCACCTTCAGCGCGTCGCCCTATCGCACGCGCGCCACGATCTACGACAAGCTCGGCGACGCCAAGAACGCGCTCGCCGACCTCGACGTGGCGATCAAGCGAGATCCGGACGACCTGAAGGCGCTGATGGCGCGCGCGGAGATCGAACGGAAAAGCGGCGACAACAACGGCGCGCTCGCCGACTACAACGCCACACTCAAGCGCGATCCCGATAATCTCGCGGCCCTGCGCGGGCGCGCGGCGCTCTTCATGCAGAGCAAGGCTTACGCGCGCGCGGCCGAAGACTACGGCCGCGTCATCCAGCTCGATCCGACCGACCCGCACGGCAGCTACCGGCGCGGCCTGGCCTACGAGCGGCTCGGCCAGCTCGACAAGGCGATCGCCGACTACAAGCTGGCGCTTTTGGGCCATGCGGACTTTGCCGAAGCGCAAGCGGCGCTGGCCCGCGCCAGCGCGGCGCGCGAGAAGCAACTCGCGGCGGCACAGGCCGCGCTCGCGGCGATACAGGCCGAAAGCGAGCGTGCGTCCGCAGATGCGACCCAGACCAAAGTGCCGGCGGTCATGGCGGCGGTACCGATGCCGCCACAACGGCCCGCGGTCGCGTCCGACCGGCAAGCCACGCTTGCCGCCGCGCAGACCGCGCCACCTGCGCCCCATGTGCCGCTGCCGCAGCCGAAACCGCAGGCGCCGCAACTCGCATCCGCATCGCCAACTCAACAGCCGGCGCAGACTTCCCCGCCCAAGGAGGCGGGATATCAGCGCGTTGCGCCGGACATCTATGTCCGGGACCTGGCGCGCGAGCACAAGCACGTGCCTTACGCCGGCAACGAAGTATGGACCGACGAGCACGGCCGCCCGCTCAGCGCGCATGAAGTGCGCGAGATCAAACGGCTGCTGCACGAGAGCGACCGGCGCGGCACGCGCCGCGACCGCGCCGAGACCTCGTTCGACCGCGTGTGGCGTTAAGCCTTCTTTGCGCCCCTGAACCCCGTCGCCAGCAGATAAAGCTCGGCCGAGTCGGCGCGGCTGGCCGGCGGCTTGACGTGGCGGACTTGCGCGAAGTCGCGCTTGAGCGCGGCGAGCAACGAGGCTTCCGTGCCGCCTTGCAGCACCTTGGCGAGGAAGACGCCGCCCGGCGCCAGCACCTCGCGCGCAAAATCGGCCGCCGCCTCCACCAGCGCCATGATCTTCAAGTGATCGGTCTTGGCATGGCCGGTGGCGTTGGCCGCCATGTCGGACAGCACCACGTCGGCCGGCCCGCCGAGCAGCGCCTTGAGCTCGTCGGGCGCGCGCGGGTCGAGAAAATCGCGCTCAAGAAAGTCGACGCCGGGAACCGACTCCATCGGCAGGATGTCGATGGCGACCACGCGGCCGTTCTCGGGCGCGCCCACGCGCTTGGCCGCGACCTGCGCCCAGCCGCCGGGGGCCGCGCCGAGATCGACCACGCGCGCGCCTTTCTTAAGGAAGCGCGCCTTGTCGTCGATCTCGGAAAGCTTGAAGGCGGCGCGCGAACGATAGCCCTCGCGCTTGGCGCGCGCGACATAAGGGTCGTTGAGCTGGCGCGTCAGCCAGCGGCGCGAAGACGTCGACTTGCGCCCATCCTTGACGCGTACTTTCAAAGCGCGCCCCTCGCCGCGCTTGCCGCGCTTCGCTCACGAGGCGACCACTTGCGCGGGCGCGCCCCACACGCCGTCCTCGCGCATCATCTGCACCAGCATGCCTTCGCGCAGGCCGCGGTCGGCGACACGCAGGCGCGGACAGGGAAAGGCGCGGCGGATCGCTTCCAGGATGGCGCAGCCGGCCAGCACCAGGTCGGCGCGTTCGACGCCAATGCAAGGCGAGGCAACGCGCTCCTCGTAGCTCATGGCGAGCAGCTTCTCCACCACCGCCGTTATTTCCTGCGCGCTCATCCAGCAGCCGTCCACTTTGCTGCGGTCGTAGCGGCGGAGATTGAGGTGCACGCCGGCGATGGTGGTCACGGTGCCGGACGTGCCGAGCATATGCAGCCCGCGCAAGCCGTCGCCGCCATGCTCGCGGGCAAACGGCGCGACGAATCCCGCCACGTCGCGCACCATGGCTTCGTAGGTTTCCGGCGTAACCCGATGGCCGCCGTAGCGCTCGGCCAGCGTTACCACGCCATGCGGAAGGGAAATCCACCCGCGCATCTGCGGCAGCGGCGGACCGCCTTGCGCCGCTTGCGAACTTTGCGGGCGCGCCAGGCGAACCAACTCGGAAGAGCCGCCGCCGATATCGAACAGCACCACGCCTTCGGCCTGCGGGTCGATCAGCGGCGTGCAGCCGGTGGCGGCGAGCGTCGCTTCGGTCTCGCGGTCGATCACTTCGAGCTCGAGGCCGAGCTTGTCGGCGACATACGCGCGGAACTCCTCGCCGTTTTCGGCGGCGCGGCAGGCCTCGGTGGCGATCAGGCGGGCGCGGGTGACGCCGCGGTTGCGCATCTTGCTGCGGCAGATGGCGAGCGCGCCGATGGCGCGCTCGAACGCCGCCTCGCTGATGCGGCCGGAAACGGAAACGCCCTCGCCCAGCCGGATGATGCGGGAGAAGGCGTCGATGACGCGGAAGCCGTCGGCGGCCGGGCGCGCGACCAGCAGGCGGCAGTTGTTGGTGCCGAGGTCGAGCGCGGCATAGGTCGGCGCACCCCGGTCGGTGCCAAGGGCGCCATTCAGCCGGCCAGACGACCGCCGACCCCTGCGGGCCCGCGCCGGCGGTGCCCGATCGATCACGGGGTCGAGGCCTGGGCTATCCCCGGCCTCGCCGCTCATTGTCACAAGCCTTCCTGCCGCCCCCGTGCAGCCTCCAGCGCTCAGGTTGCAGCGATGTTCCTATAATCGCGAAAAAGTCTAACAGCCGCTATGCAGCAGGCCAAGCCGGGGGCTGCCGAAACCCGCCTTGTAGAGCCGGCTTTGCTGCTTTATCTGGGGCATTCCAGCCCCCAAATCCCGTGATCCTGTGCATGGACGATAGAACTTCCGAAAACGCGCTTTCTATTACCAAATTCGGCATCGGCCAGCCGGTACGCCGCAGCGAGGACCCGAAACTCCTGCGCGGCGAAGGCTGCTATGCCGACGACTTCAATCGACCCGGACAAGCCTATGCTGCGATAGTGCGCAGCGCGATACCGCACGGCATCATTCGCAGCATCGACACGGCGGCGGCCAAGAGCTTGCCGGGCGTGCTGGCGGTGCTCACCGCCGCCGACCTTGCCGGCTTTGGCGGTCTGAAAAGCGGTCTGCCGCTGAAGAACCGCGACGGCTCGCCGATCCATTACGTGCCGCGCCCGGCGCTCGCCGGAGACAAGGTGCGTTTCGTCGGCGATCCGGTCGCCTGCGTCATCGCCGAGACGGTGAACCAGGCAAAAGACGGCGCCGAAGCGGTCGCCATGGACATCGAGCCCTTGCCGGCCGTGCTTACGCCGGCCGAGGCGGTGAAGCCGGGCGCGCCCAAGGTGTTCGACGAGATCACCAACAATACCGCGCTCGACTACCACTACGGCGACACCGAGAAGATCGACGAAGCCTTCGCCAAGGCGAGCCACATTACGCGGCTGGAGACCTCCAACCAGCGCATGATCGTGGCGCCGATGGAGCCACGCGCGGCAATCGGCGAATACGATGCCGCGAGCGAGAAATGGACGCTGCACTCGTCGAGCCAGGGCGTGTTCGGGTTGAAGACCATGCTGGCCGACGTGCTCGGCAAGCCCGCCGACAAGGTACGCGTGATTACCGGCCAGGTCGGCGGCTCGTTCGGGATGAAGGCCGCGGTCTATCCCGAATACGTCGCCATCCTGCAAGGCGCCCGCATGCTCGGCCGCCCGGTGAAATGGACCGACGAGCGCTCCGGCAGCTTCGTGTCCGATCATCACGGGCGCGCGCAGGACATGACCGTCGAGATCGCCTTCGACGACAAGGCGCACATCACGGCGCTCCGCGTCACCGGCTTCGGCGACATGGGCGGCTATCTGTCCGCCTTCGGGGCGCTGCTGCCGACCCTCAACATCGTCAAGAACGTCGCCTCCCTCTATCGCACGCCGCTGATCGAAGTGGCGACCAGATGCGTGTTCACGAACACATCGCACGTGTCGGCCTATCGCGGCGCCGGCCGCCCCGAAGGCAACTACTATGTCGAGCGCGCACTCGACATCGCGGCGGCTGAGCTCGGGCTGGACCGGATCGACTTGCGCCGGCGCAACATGATCCGCAAGAGCGACCTGCCGTTCGCCACCGCCTCGGGCACGACCTACGCCGAGGGCGATTTCCTCGGCGTGCTCAAGCAAGCGCTCGAACTCGCCGATTATGACGGCTTCAACAAGCGCAAGCGCGAGAGCAAGAAAAACGGCAAGCTGCGCGGCATCGGCATCGGCTGCTATCTCGAAGTCACCGCCGGCGGCGGCAAGGAACTGGGCGCCATCCATTTCGAGAAGGACGGCACGGTGACCATCGTCTCCGGCACCATGGATTTCGGCATGGGCCACGCCACCACCTTTGCGCAGATGCTCGACGACATGCTGGGCATCCCTTTCGACCGCATCCGCCTGGTCCAGGGCGACAGCGACCGCATGGCCTTCGGTGGCGGCTCGGGCGGCTCGCGCTCGGTGATGTTCGCCGGCACCGCGCTCAGCGAATCCTCCAAGATCGTGATCGAGCGCGGCAAGCAGATCGCGTCACATGTGCTGGAGGCCTCTCCCGGCGACATCGAGTTCAAGGCCGGCCGCTTCACTATCGCCGGCACCGACCGTTCGATCGGCCTCTTGGATCTGGCGCAGCGCCTGCACGGCGGCCTGAAGCTGCCGGAAGGCGTGGCCGACACGCTCGACGTCGACCATGTCGGCAACGATCCGGTGCCGTCCGCCTTCCCCAACGGCTGCCACATCGCCGAAGTCGAGATCGATCCCGACACCGGCCGCGCCCAGGTGGTGCGCTATAACGCGGTGAACGATTTCGGCACCGTGATCAACCCGATGCTGGTCGAGGGCCAGATCCAGGGCGGCGTGGTGCAGGGCTTGGGCCAGGCGCTGCTGGAAGAAGCGGTCTACGACAGCGACGGGCAACTGCTGACCGGCTCGTTCATGGATTACGCCATGCCGCACGCGCACGACGTGCCGACGATCACGCTCGCCAATCACCCGGTGCCGACGAAGAGCAACCCGCTCGGCGCCAAGGGCTGCGGCGAGGCCGGCACCACCGGCGGCCTGTGCGCGGTCACCAATGCCGTGGTCAACGCGCTCTCGGATTTCGGCATCCGCCATATCGAAATGCCGATGACGCCGGCGCGCATCTGGCGGGCGATCGAGGAGGCCAAGGGGCGGCAAAGCGCGTAACAGCCTCCCTGCCGGGACAAAAATGAGCCAGGCCAGCGAACTCCTCGGCGCGCGCGTTGCGCCCCACACCCGCGTGGTCGGCGCGGTGAGCGCGGCGCATTTCGTCTCGCATTACTACATCCTGCTGCTGGCGCCGCTGCTGCCCTTCGTGCGCGCCGACTATGGCGTGAGCTATACCGAGATCGGCATCGCGCTCGCGGCCTTCAACGTCGTGACCGCGGCCTTGCAGGCGCCGGCCGGCTTCCTGGTCGACCGGATCGGTGCGCGGCTTCCGCTGATCGGCGCGCTCGTGCTCGGCGGCGGCGCCTTCGTGATCGGCGGCCTGGTGCATTCCTTCTGGGTGCTGGTCGCCATGTTTGCGCTCGCCGGCGTCGGCAACGCCGTCTACCACCCGGCCGACTATTCGCTGCTGTCGCATCACGTTCCCTCGCAGCGCATCGGCCAGGCCTTCTCGGTGCACACATTTGCCGGCATGCTCGGCTCGGCGGTGGCGCCGCCGACGCTATTGATGATGCAGAGCCTGTGGGGCTGGCGCGGCGCCTTTGTCGGCGCAGGCCTTATCGGCTTTGCGGTGGCGGCGCTGCTCGTCGCCATGCGCGAGGGCACGGAGAGCGCGGCGGCGCCGGTGCAAAGCCCGCGCGGCGGGACGGACGACAAGACGCAGGTCGGCTGGCGCCTGCTCATCTCGCCGGCGATCCTGCTCAACCTCGTGTTCTTCGTGCTGCTGGCGATGATGAGCGGCGGCACCAACAATTATTCGGTGGTGGCGCTGGGCGCGCTGCACGCCACCCCGGTCGCCACTGCCAATGCCGCGCTCACCGGCAATCTCATGCTGTCGGCCGCGGGCGTCCTGGTCGGCGGGCTGCTGGTCGGCCGCACCAGCCGGCACGGCCTGGTGGCGTCGGCGGGCCTGGTCGCCATGACGGTCATGTTCGCGCTGATCTCGGAGGTCGATCTCGGCGGGCTGGGGCTAATCGCCGCCATGACCGCGGCCGGCTTCTTCTCCGGCGTGATCATGCCCTCGCGTGACATGATCGTGCGCGAGGTCACGCCGGCGGGCTCGTTCGGCAAGGTGTTCGGCTTCGTCACCACCGGCTTTAATATCGGCGGCATCATCGCGCCGCTTTTGTTCGGCGCCATCATGGACCACGGCTCGCCCCGCCTGGTGTTCCTGACGGTGGCGGCCTGCAGCCTCGTCGCCATCGTCACGGTGGCGACCCGGCCCAAGCGGCGGCCGGCGTAAGGCCCTCCCGCGGGCGCGGTCTTGTCAAATCGGCCGGTTTGCCCCATGTCAGGGACGCATGTCAGGGGCGCTTCCGGCCGGCTTCGCATTGCCACGCCGCCGACCTTGCTGGGGAATAGTTCAACGGTAGAACATCGGACTCTGACTCCGAGAATTTAGGTTCGAATCCTAGTTCCCCAGCCATCCCCCTTTCCGCTTTCGCGCATCGAAACGAAAAGCCGCGGCCCGCCCGCCGAAAGGCCTATGGCCGTCCGACTAAGCCAGACTTGCCCCTGCTGGCGATGTGGGGTACTCCCTGCCCATCAATCGCGTATCGCGAGCCCTTCGCGATCAAGAATTCAGCCGGCCGGTAGTCCTTAAGCTCCCGCGCGGCGCGCCCGCGCCGGCTGTGACTATCGGTTTTTGAGATGCAGTCGACCCCCACCGATTCCGCTGCCAGGCCCGCAAGCATCGGCCTGTTCTATCTCTCGCTGCTGGCGCTCGTGATCGGCTGCGTCACCGGCTTCGGCGCCGTCTTCTTCCGCGCTTTGATCGCCCTCATCGTCAATATCGGGTTCAACGGCAAGATCTCGATCTTCTACGACGCCAACCAGTTCATCGCCGCGAGTCCATGGGGCCCGTGGATCATCCTGGTGCCGGTCTTAGGCGGTCTGGTCGTGGTGTTCCTGGTGGAGAATTTCGCGCCGGAAGCGCGCGGCCACGGCGTGCCGGAAGTGCTCGACGCCATCTACTACCGCGAAGGCAAGATCCGCACGGTGGTGGCGGTGATCAAATCGCTCGCCTCGGCGATCTCGATCGGCAGCGGCGCGGCGGTCGGCCGCGAGGGCCCGATCATTCAGATCGGCGCCACGCTCGGCTCCTCGCTCGGCCAATGGATTTCGATGATGCCGTGGCAGCGCATCACGCTTGTTGCCGCCGGCGCCGGCGCCGGCATCGCCGCCACCTTCAACACCCCGATCGGCGGCGTGATGTTCGCCATCGAGCTGATGCTGCCGGAGATCAGTGCGCGCACCTTCCTGCCGGTCGCGCTCGCAACCGGCGCGGCCACCTTCGTCGGCCGCGTGTTCTTAGGGCTGCAGCCCGCCTTCTCGGTGCCGGCCGCGCTCGCCTTGCACAACGAGCAGGCGCCGATCCCGGCGCTGCTCGTCTTCGCCATGCTCGGCATCCTGATCGGGCTGGCGGCCGTCGCCTTCATCCGCGGCCTGGTGTTCTGCGAAGACGTGTTCGAGAAGGTCAAGAACCCCTACGTGCGGCACGTCATCGGCATGACGATGGTCGGCACGCTGATCTACGCGCTGCTCGTCTTTCAGGGCCACTACTTTGTCGAAGGCGTCGGCTACGCCACCATCCAGGCCATCCTCGAAGAACACCTGCTCGGCATCGGGCTTCTGCTCGGGCTTTTCGTCGCCAAGCTGTTCGCGACCAATGTAAGCCTCGGCTCCGGCGCCTCCGGCGGCATCTTCTCGCCCTCGCTGTTCATGGGCGCGACGCTGGGCGCCGCCTTCGGCGGCATCGTCACCGCGCTCGGGCCGGTGCACGGCGTCGATCCGGTCAACTGCGCCATCATCGGCATGGCGGCGATGGTCGGCGGCGGCACCGGCGCGGCGATGACCGCCGTCACCATGATCTTCGAGATGACGCGCGACTACGACATCATCATGCCGATCATCGTGGCGACCGCCATAGCGATCGGCATCCGGCGGCTGCTCTCGCGCGAGAACATCTATACGGTCAAGCTGGTCGACCGCGGCCACCTCATCCCCAAGGCGCTGCACGCCAACATGTTCCTGGTGCGCCACGCCGAGGAGGTGATGGACAAGAGCGTGCTGGTGTTGCCAGCCGAAACCGATTTCGCCGCCTTCCTGCGCGAGACCTCCGCCGGCGGCTTCAAGCACATCGTGGTCACCGAGGGTGAGCGCATCGTCGGCGTGCTGCGCGTCAACACGGAGCTACGCCTCGGCCTAGAAAGCGCTTATTCCGGCGTGCGGCTGGGCGACATCGCGCAGAAGAACTTCACGGTGTCGCGCGCGCAGGACGTGGTGTTCGACGTGGTCGAGCGCATGTGGCGACGCAACGCCAGCATGTCCATCGTCACCCGCGGTCGCGGCGTGCCACGCGGCAGTAACATCGTCGGTATGATCTCCAAGGAGCACATCGCCGATTCGGTCGCCGACAGCATCCGGCCCTACTCCACCGAGATGGAAGGCCCGATCTGAGCGCGCTCAGGCTTTCGGCAAATTCGCCGAAAATTCTACCGTGTGCGCTGCCTGCGCGCTAACCGGACCCGCAAAAAGCAACGGCCGCCCCAGACGGGCGGCCGCTTTTTTCTGAGGTGCCCGAAAGCGCTAGCGGGCCGGTCGCAGGCTCAAGCCCGCGACACCGGCCGCGACGTTGAGGCCGGTCTGCCCCTGCACCGAGAGCGGCTGCAGCGTGATGGTGCGGTTGGAGCCGCCCACCAGCACATTGGCCCCGAGGCCTGCGCCGACGGTCGCTTCCGCGGTGGCGCCGACATAGTCGCCCGACAGCGCGCCGAAATGCGCAGTCGACGGCGCAAACACCGCCCACACCATCTGGCCGCCCGTGGTCGCGCCCAGATCGAGGCCGAATTTGGTGATATCGCCCACATAGACCTCGCGCGGGCCCGGTTGGCCCGGCGTGAACATGCAGGTCACGTCCTTCTTCGACCCGATGATCATGCCGATACCGGCGGAAATGTCGCAAGATAGCGTTCCGACCTTGGTCCGGTCGGCCGCCCGGCTTGCCGCCGGAAGGGCAAGCGCTGCTGCCAGGGTCAAAACGGCAAATCCGATCATGCGCCGATGCATGTCGTACTCCTTTTCTTGAGCAATTGTCGTAAAGGGAACTTAGCCGAAAACGATTGGTTCCACCAGCGCGGGAAACCCTGTTAGCCCACGAGCCGCCGCAGCGGGCCTTGCGCAAGGCAGCGGCCCGAAACATTGGCATCCGCAGATACCGCCAGCGTGCTGAAAGCCGGCTCGCAGCCGCGCGGCATCGTCTTGGCCGGCTGCTTGGCCACCGGCCGCAGCCAGGGGGTGCCGGCGGTCGACTTCAGATCGAGCCGGTCGCCCTTATGGGTGCGGTCGACATGCTGGATGACCTGCCCGCCCGCGCCCAGCGGCCGCGCGCCGACCGCCAGCCCGAGGCCGGCGACCGTCGCCAGGCCCATGGCCAACACGGCGAAGGTTCCGATCAACAGATATCCTGCGAAGCCGCGCATCGTCACCTTTCCGCCGAATTGCACGGACGACTTGCCGCACGCAAACGACGCATCATGGGAACGATGGAAGTAACGGCGCGCGGGGAAAAACGTTCCGCGCTCAGCGTGCGGCGAGAATCTGCTGCGCCGGTATGACGATGTGGCAGCGCACGCCGTCCGGCGCGAATTCGAGATCCACTTGCGCCTCGAGCGCGCGCGCGAGATTGCGCTCGATCACCATGCTGCCGAAGCCGGCCTCGCGCCGCGGGGCTACGTGCGGGCCCGATCGCTCGCACCAGTCGAGCGCGACGGCATTGCCGTCGCGCCGCCAGGCGATGGTGACGCGTCCAGCGGGCACCGAGAGCGCACCGTACTTCTCGGCGTTGACCGTCAGCTCGTGCAGCGCCAGCCCGAGATTCTGCGCCGCTTCCGGCTTGAGCCCGACCTCCGGTCCCTCGATCGCGACCTGCCCGCCGCCAGGATCGACATGGCCGGCAAGCTGCGAGCGCACCAGTTCGCCGAGCGAGGCGCCGTACCAGCTTTCGCGCACCAGGAGATCGTGCGAGGCGGCGAGCGCCTGCAGGCGCGCGCTGAACTGGCCGAGGAAACCGTCGATGGAGCCGGCGTGGCGCGCGGTCTGGCGCGCCATGGCCTGGATCACCGCCAGCAGATTTTTCGAGCGGTGCGTGAGTTCGCGCAGCAAGAGCCGCAGATGCGCCTCGCCTTCCTTGCGCTCGGTGACGTCGACGGAAGCGCAGGTCAGCCCAACGATGGCACCGGTTTCATTACGCAACGGCTCGACATGCAGGTCGTGCCAGCGCACCCCCGGTCCGTCACCGATGGCGAATTCCGCACTCTCCGGCTCGCCCGAGGCGAGCGCCGCGCGCTTGAGCGCAACGATCGCGGCGGCGCGGTCGGACGGCAGGATCTCCTCGTCGGTGCGGCCAAGAATCTCCTCGACCGACCGGCCGTACATGGCGTTGCTGATCGATGTGTAGCGCAGATTGCGGTCCTGCGTGAACACGGCGACGTGCGAGCCGCGCAACGCCGTCTCGTAGGGCGCGAAGCGCGCGCGCAGGAGGCTCAGCTCGCGCTCCTGCGCGTCGAGCCTCTGCTGCAGGCGTCGGCGCTCCTCTTCCATCGCGGTGTGCCTATTGTCATCCAGATGCGACATGCCGCTCGCCTCGGCGAAATCCAAAGAACCCGCTCGCGCGCGCACACCGCGCTGGCGACGCGCACGCGTGCTGCGACGGTTCCTCAATGAACACGCTCGCCGCCGTGCCTGTCAACGAAGCCGACCGGCTCTCCCGCGCCGGCCGCAGGCGACAAAGCTGTTTCGCCTGCAACGGCTTAACATGGATCGCGCCATTCCGTTGCAGGCCGGCGGAAAAAAGCCCGACAGGGCTTTCACTTGCACGCATGGAACTTTTTGCCGTGCCGTCACGTTTCCTCTGACACCCGACAAAGGTTCTGGCGAAAACCAGCGAGGAGCAGAAATGACGACCCGTGCAGCGAAATCGGCAGCCGCCGAGGAAATCGCGGCTATCGAAGACCTGATGACCGATCTCGAGAAGCGGCTGCGCCGCCTGTCGGGCGCGGCGCGCGGCGAGGCCGCCGGCGCCTCCGGCGACGTGCGCGACTTCGTCAGCGAGGCGCTCGAGCGCATCACAACGCGCGTGCGCGACAGCGCGTCCGACATGACGCAGTCGGTCGCCGACGAGGCTACGCGCCTGGGCGGCGACGCCTTGAAGCGAGTGACCGATGAGGTCGAGGCGCGTCCGTTCTTCATGCTGGCGATCGCCGCCGGGCTCGGTTTCCTTGCCGGGCTCTCCAGTCGCCGCTGACCCGATGCGCGTCGATCAGATCGTCGCCGCTGCGGCCAGCCACTTCATCGCGCGCCTCCTCCGGCTCGCGGTCGCGGCAGTCGCGTTGCTGATTTTCGCGGTCGTCGCCGTCTATCATTTCACGATAGCGGGCATGATCGCGCTCGACGGGCAAGTCGGCGCGCTCGACACGCGGCTGATCGTGGGCGGGGTCTATGCCGCGCTGGCACTGGTTGCGCTGGCTTTTCTGCTGGCGCGGGGGCGCCGCAACGGCAAGAGCGCGCTTGCGCCCGCGCCCGGTAGTTCGCGCGAAGTCCAACTCATCATGATCGTAGAGGCGGTCATGCTCGGCTATTCGCTCGCGCGCAAGCGCGAGCGAGCACCGTGAGCGAGCGTTAAGTCGCCCAACCCCTACTTGATGTCCTTATTCCCCACCGGCGGACACTCCGGATTGTTGGGAATCTGCCCGATATTGATCAGCTGAACGCGCCGGTTCACCCCCGACTTGGGATGGCGCGGGTCGAGCAACTGCTCCTCGCCCAGCCCCACCTCGTCTACACGGCGCGGGCTGATGCCGAACGGATTGGCGAGCGCCGCCTGGATCGCGCGCGCGCGCCGCTCGCTGAGCCGCAGATTATAGCCGCGCCTTCCGGTGGCGTCGGTGTGCCCGACGATCAAAAAGCAATAGCCGTAGAGCGCGGGATGATAGAGCGCGTCCGCCATCAGGCCGATGGCGCGATAGGACTTCGGCTTGATGCGCGCGGAGTTGAAGTCGAACTCGATGGCGATGGTGAGCTGCGCAAGGCTGTTGAGCTGGGCAAACAGCGGCGGCCGGTTGAGCGGGTTGGCGCGCGCGGGATCCTTCACGGCTTGCGCCGCCAGCGCGCGCAGCCGCTCGACGCTCATGCCGATATTGGTGTGCTCGATGCCGACCAGGCTCGTGACGATATTGCTCCCGCTCAGATGAATCTGCGAGCCGAGCGGTCCGGGATCGAGCGCGGCCTCGTAGCCGGAATCGACGAGCGCTTGCCGGCACGGCTGGCTGAGCGCGTTGCGCGACTGGTACATGCAGCCGAGAATTTGAGCGTCGCCCGGCTGGATGCCGCCGCAAAAGCGCAGCCGGTCGAGCTCGCACACCTTGTGCACGGCGGCGCGCGCGCGCGAGCGCTTGACCAACAGCGCAGCCGTGGCGGCCGCGGCCGCCTTACAGGCCGCCGACACCCGGTTGCCGTGGCGATCGAGACACTGCGCCACCTGTCCATTGGACAGCGTCGACTTGCGGCAATAGCGGTCGATGTCGCGGCCGCAAGCGGAAGCGAGATCGCCCAGCGCCTCGGCATAACCGATGGTGGCGGCCTTGGCCTGAGGCGCCCCGGCCAGCAGCAACGCTGCGGCAAGCGCAGGAATAGTCAAAAACGCAAACTTGGATCGCATCGTTTCCCTCTCACTCCTGTTCGCTCGGGTGGCCGGTCGCTGGCCAATGAAAATCCACCGGCGGTAAGTGGGTGAATTCTAGAGTGTTTCACGACCGGCTGGAAGAATTCCGGCCGGAGTTGCCGACCGTGAAAAAACGCGTCGCCCAACGCGGCTGGCCCGGGCGGTGCCGTGTCCTCGATGATCGGCAAGCCTTTTGCCGTCTGCGCGGAAAGCTGCTGCTGAAAACCTTCGCCCCCAAGCCTTATTCGGTAATTGTATAAAGTAAAAGCCGCTACCAATAGTTGAGTAGCAGCGCTAATCTGTGGTAATTACGTACTAGAAATTTTTTAACGAATGCGACCTATCGTAGAGAAATCAGCATTTAGGTTGCAGCCCTTCGGCCTTTGCAGAATGCAAAGGAACGGCTTGCACGCAGAACGCGGTGCGCCCATGTCTGTCGCGGTCGGTATCGTCACCGAACTTGAATTGGCGTTGCTTGACGCAACGGCCGACAAGCGGATGGATGTTTTACGCCGCGTGACCGATCTTTTTGTCGGCGAAGCGGAGCACTACACCTCCGATCAAACGGCGCTGTTTGACAACGTGATGGGGCAGCTGGTCTCGCACATCGAGAGCAGAGCCGCCGTCGAGCTCAGCAAGCGGCTTGCACCTATTGCCAACGCGCCGCTCCAGACCGTGCGCCACCTTGCCGACCATGATGATATTGAAGTCTCCGGGCCCATCCTGGAAAAATCCGACCGGCTGACCGATGACGATCTGGTTGCGATCGCCAAGAGCAAGAGCCAAGCCCATCTCGCCAAGATCGCTAACCGTTCCCGCCTCACCGAGACGGTCACGGACGTGCTCGTCGATCATGGCGATTCCGACGTCGCCAACACACTGGCAATCAATACCGGCGCACAATTCTCCAAGATCGGCATGGCTAAGCTCGTCATGCACGCGGACGGCGACGCCCGGCTGACGGAAACGCTCGCCCGCAGAGACGACATACCTGCCCATATCTACGGTCAGCTCGTGGCGCAGGCGACCGGCGCCGTTCGCAGCAAATTGCTGGCAGCGGTCCCGTCCCGTCACCAGCACGAAATCAACAAGGTTATCAGTGAGATCTCCACCCAGGTCGCGCCAAAAAGCGGCACCATGCACCGATACACGGCCGCCAAACAAACGATGCAGCCGTACGCCCAGGACATGGATATCCTCAAGCGGAAGATCTTTGAGTATGCGAACGTGAAACGAGGGGCGGAAGTTGTGGTCGGCATTTCGATCTTAAGCGGCACGCCGGCGGAGGACGTGGACCGCCTCTTTCACGCGGCCAATGGATTCGGCCTGATGGCGCTTTGCAAGTCCTTGTCGTTGGATTGGCTGACCGCGGGCTCGATTATCACGTTAAGTGCGGCGACTTCGCCGCTCGAAGAGTTGCAAGAGCAGTTCGCAGCGCTCTCAGTTCAATCTGCCCAGCGCCTGTTGCGCTTCTGGCAGGGCCGCCAAAAGGTGGCAAAGCACGTTTTCCAGGCACATCCCTGACAGCCTAAACCCTAGACAGATCAAGGCCGGCAAATCCGATGTTGACCGAGTCGCGCGCCTCAGACACCGGATCGCCACCGCTTGCCGGGCCACCGGAGGACTCCAAGACCGCCGGGGCCCCTCTTTGCATCGTCGTGGATTCGGAAAGCAGCACGCGCCAGTTCATATCGCTCATTCTGCATGGCCTGGGCATAGACACGATTCAGCTTGCCGACGGCGCCGCGCTACGCGCGGCCCGCGTACCGCGCGCGCCCGCCTTGATTATCCATGAAGTCTCACTCGATTCCGTCGATGCCATCGAATCCCTGTTGCGCCTTCACCAGCGCAAACATGACGGCCCCATCCAGTTGATAAGCCGTCGTGGTGCGGCGGTTCTCGATCACGTCCGCGGGGTCGGGCTCGAACACAAGCTCAACATGCTGCCGGCGCTCAAAAAGCCCTTTGCCGCGGAATCCGTGGTCCAACTCATGCGGGAGCTGCGACTCGGTCTGTCCGTGGCGACGGCGGCCACGGCCAATTTGGAAGAAGCCATTAGCGGGAACTGGATCGAGTTTTGGCACCAGCCGATCATCGATCTCCGGAAAAAGGAATTGGTGGGAACCGAAATGTTTGCCCGCGTCAATCATCCCGAAGCCGGTATCGTGCTGCCGGCAGGATTTGTGGCAAAGGCATCCCCGACATCGCTCGAAATGCTGACCGAAATCGCGATGAAAAACGCCTTGAGAGTTGGCGAGAGCTTCAAGAAATTCGGGTTGGAAGTACCGATCAGCGTGAACGTTCCGATCGAGATCCTCGAGAAGTTGCCGATCGACAAGCTCGTTCTAGAACATCATTCGAACCCAAAAGAGTGGCCCGGTATCATCGTCGATGTTGCTGAAGCGCAAATTCTCGCCAATCTCGGATTGACCGCGCGGTTGGCTGAAAATCTGGCGCGCCTCAACGTCAATTTGGCGATCGACAATTTTGGCAGGGGTTACCAGTCGCTGATCAAGGTCAAAGAACTGCCTTTCGCGCAGATCAAGCTCGACCGCATGTTCATTCAAAATTGCGGCACCGATCGGGTGAATGCGCCACGAACCAAGGCGATGATCGAGCTTGCGCATCGATTTGAACGGAAAGCGGTCGCGATCGGCATCGAAAGCGCAGGCGAGGCGGCGGCTCTCGTCACGATGGGCTGCGATTACGGCCAGGGCTATTTGCTCGGACAACCGATGCCGGAAACTCACTTCGAGTCGCTGCTGCGCGAGCGCGCCACTAAAAAGCGTCGGGCAAAGACCCAAGCCGCCGGCGCGTCTCCGCAAACCGTCTAGTTTGAACTGCGAGCGCGCCTAGCTCGCCTTGCGCTCTCTCCGCTTGGCGTTGCGCTCGAAGAACAGTGCCTGACTCAACACCGCCGACACGGTCGCCGGCTGGAACGGCTTGGCGATCAGGAAGGCGGGCTCGGGGCGCTCGCCGGTCAGGAAACGCTCCGGATAGGCGGTGATGAACACCACCGGCACCTGGAACGAGGCGAGCATTTCGTTGACCGCGTCGAGGCCGGAAGAGCCGTCGGCGAGCTGGATGTCGGCGAGGATGATGCCCGGCCGCTTGGCGCGGGCGAGATCGACCGCCTCCTTGTGGGTGCGCGCGACACCCAGCACGTTGTGGCCGAGGCTTTCCACCAGCGATTCCAGGTCGAGCGCGATGAAGGTCTCGTCCTCGATGATCAGCACGTCGGTGGCGATTTCTTCGGCAAGCTCGCGCCCGGATTCCTCGACCAGCGCGCGCAGCTTCGGCACGTCGACGTCCAATACCTTGGCGGCATCGTCCTCCGACAGGCCCTCCAGCGCGACCAGCAGGAATGCCTGGCGCGGCAGCGGCGCGATCTGCGCCAGATGGCGCTCGACCGGCTGGCCGCCGGTGGCGCCGGTCGCCTGCTCGTTCACCGGCAGCGCATTCCAGATCTTGGTGAAAAGCTGATAAAGCGCGATGCGGGTGGAGGCGCCCGTCTCCTCCAGCACGCCCGGGTCGGCCACCACCGCTTCCAGCGTCTCCGCGACATATCCGTCGCCGGCCTGCTGTGAGCCGGCAAGCGCCCGGGCGTAGCGGCGCAGATAGGGCAAATGCTGGGCAACTGCTTGAGATGTCGACAAGAATCCCTCCCGAATGTGCAGAAGACCCCGGCCGGGCCGGGTGACACCCCCCGCAAGATTCACTCAACCTTAGCCCAAGCAACGCCGGAATTTGCAAAAAGTTCCCGCAGGCGGGAACCATATGGCCCGCGTTGGGATTGGAAACCACGCTAGATGAGGGGACCGACGAGCCCGGGCGGCAGAACCCGAGCCCGACGATTTTGGGATCGCCAATGAACGAACGTAAGCCGGCAGGGCAGCAGAAGGCCATGGAGACCGCGGCGACACAGAACAGGAAAGGCGGCGCCAAGTCCGCCAAGCTCAGCCGCGAGGTGCAAGCGCGCCTCGGGCAACAGTTGCGCGCGATATACGACGACGTCGTGAGCCAGGGGGTGCCGGATCGCTTCTCCGACCTCATCGACCGCATCGACGGCGACGGAAACAAGGACAGGCGCTAATGCCAATGGACGAGTCCGTCCGCAAAGCCATTCTCAGCGCGGTGCCCAGCCTCCGTGCCTTCGCCATTTCGCTGTGCGGCAATGTCGACCGCGCCGACGATCTGGTGCAGGAGACGCTGTTGCGCGCGATCGCCAATATCGACTCGTTCCAGCCCGGCACCAACATGTCGGCTTGGCTGTTCACCATCCTGCGCAACCATTTCCGCTCGGAATACCGCAAGCGGCGGCGTGAGGTGGAGGACGGCGACGGCCACTACGCCGAGAGCCTGAAGACGCAGCCCGACCAGATCGGCCAGGTGGAATTCCGCGAATTCCGCGAGGCGCTGGCGCAGCTGCCGGCCGACCAGCGCGAGGCGCTGGTGCTGGTGGGCGCCTCCGGCTTCTCCTACGAAGAAGCCGCGCACATCTGCGACTGCGCGGTCGGCACCATCAAGTCGCGCGTCAACCGCGCGCGCACGCGGCTCGCCGAGCTGATGGGCGTGGAAAGCGCCGAAGAGTTCGGCCCCGACCAGACCACGCGCGCCGTGCTGGCGAGCGGCGAGTAAGCCACCCCGACAATTTCACCTTTCAACCTCGCGCACCGTTTCGTGGCCGCAGCTTGCGCAGCTGTAGGTCCACTTCTCGCGCAGCCCGCGGCTGAAAGCGTCCAGCGCCGACGACACGAGCCTGGCGGCACCGCCACACTTCTCGCAGCGGATCGGCGACATATTCGGCAGGTCGGGGCTAGGAAGCTGTTCGCTCATAGTGTGAGTATGCACCGAATGACGGGCCTTGTCTGTTCGTTCGGTGACTCCGGCGTCCAAAAATCCTTTGCTGCAACAATCGGCGCGCGGAAAGCCCGGCGATAGCGTCGGCGCGCGGCAAACTTTGGAGAGGCGCAACCGGCAAATTCGCCGCAACTGCAGCAACCGGCGTAAGAGTTGCTTGCCGGACTCCGTGCGCAAAAAAATGAAGCCGCGCTATGGGGCGCGGCTTCATCTTGATTTGAAATAGACCGCCATGACGTAAACGCCGGTTCGCCAGGCGATCGTCTTGTCAAGCACCGAGCGCTCAATTTGGTTCCTGCTACGCACGCAAAGAAAGAGGCCGCGCTTGCCGATCAAACGCGGCCTCTGAGGCAGCAGCGTCGCGCATGCTAGTGGGGGCGACGATATCCGACGTGCGCGACATTTTCGAAACGCGGTTGCGGCGTCGTCGTTCCGTACGCTTGCCGACACAGGCAGCATGCGCAGCCCTAACCCTTTGGCACGTTAGGCAATGCACCCTGTTGATCCCAAATTGAGATATTGGCTAACTTGTCTCCTATCTTTCGCAGCCATCCCGGTTAAGATGGAGCTTCAAGCGAATGCCCGTCGAGTGCCGGCTTATTTGATAAATTCGCGCAATAAATAAGCGACGCGATACGTTTCAACGACCAACGCATATCCCGGCAATCGCGTACCTGGACGGAAAGAGAAATGAGAAGAAGCGTGCGCCGCGCTCCGGCACGCACACCTGACGCTATTTGCTGCACCGTGGGAGCGATGATGAGGTCTTATTGAACGACAGTCAGGCGCTCGACCACAGAGCTAATCGGCTGCTGGCAGCATTACCCACGGATACGCTCGCCGCGATGGCGGGCGATCTACGGCAGGTCGCGATAGCGCAGGGCCCGGTTCTTTATGAGCCCGGCAACGCCATCGACACCATCTATTTTCCGCAGACCGGACTGATCTCGCTGCTGATCGTCACCGCGGACGGCAACACGATCGAGACCTCGATCGTGGGACGCGAGGGCGCGGTCGGCATGCAAGGCGGAAACGGCGCACGCCGGTCGTTCACGCGCGCGACCGCTGACGGTCGCCGCGCAATTTGCGGTAGACGCAAGCGTTGCCGGCCATTGCTTCAACCGTCGACCGGGCGAGGCCAAGGCTCCCGGATGGTCCCGGCTCCTGGATCCCGGCTCCCGGCGCGCGCCTTACTGCCGGCGCGATGACGCCGCATCTGCGGCCGGAACCGCAGGGGCGCGTTCCGGGTTTTACTGTCATGCAGTACTTGATCTATTTCGCGGTGGCCACGCCGCTCGTGCTGGCGGGGCTGTTATGGGCGTCGGCCGTCACGCCGCCGCAGCCGCCGATGTTTCACAGCTTTGCCGAAACGATCCACGACCGCGCCGCGCTGGCGCGCGAGGCGGCCGAGATGCGGCAGGCCGGGCAGGCAGCGCTGGCGCACGCCAAACGCCCGCCCGCGCAGGCCAAAGCGAACCTGCCGCCCGCCGGGGCGCGCCTCGAGCACACCGCCCGCGCCGACGACCATATCGAGCTGCGCTGACCGCCAATTCGCCGGTTCCCCGACGGAACAGAGCGCGCGGGCTCCACGTTAACATTAAGATTTTCACCGAACGCGAATGAGGCAAACATGACGACTTACGATCCGAACGGACGCCGTCCCCGCGGTGGCGGTGGCGCAGGTGGCTGGCTCATCGGCCTGATCGTGCTGGTCCTGATCGGGCTCGGCATCTGGTGGTGGGGCGCCTGGTGGGGCACCGGGCCGCAAACGGCGACGGCGCCGATGCGTCCGGCCGTGACGACGGGCGCCGCGCCGGTTACGCCGGCACCCGCACCGGCCACCACGACAAATCCGGCCAATACGCCGGCCAAGAACGTGACGCCGGCTCCCAATACGCCCGCATCCAACGCGCCGGCCAATGCCCCGGCCAATCCCCCGCCGGCCACCACGGCCCCCGTCAATCCGCAGTAACGGCCCAAGCAGCCGGAAGCAAAGCGGCCAAAGGCAAAAAGACGGGCGAGCCTTTACCGGCTCGTCCGTTTTCGGTGCCATAGCGCGCGTGCGTCTCGCTCAGTGCGCGCGCTGCTGCTTGTCGATCTCGCCGGCCACCTCGTTCCAGACCCGCTGGCCTTCGAAGTCGCCCCGCTTTTCGAGCTCCGACGCCCTGGCGCGCACGGCTGCGGACGCGGCAGCACCGAAATGCGCGCGATAGAAGCGGGCGTAGATTTCAATGGAGTCCCGATGGGTCGGCCACATCATGGCGGAACTCCGCACGCCTTAACGCCCCCGAAGCGGTTAACGCACGACGAGTCGCGCCGGGCCATTAGCGCCTTGCAATAGATCGATGCGGTCCGCGCAAAGCGAAGAAGCCGCCCCGGATTAACGGTAAACGCAGGCCGAAGCCGAAAGCGCGCCGGGGCTGTGGTAATTTTGCACGCGAATCGAGAGCTGTTCGGGGAGGCCTGCGTGCGTAGGGGGAGTCGGCCGAAAGCGGCTATCGCGTGGATGCTGGGGGCGGCGTGCTGCACCCTTTTCCTGCTCGCCGGTGCGAGCAGCGCCGATGCGGGCCATCGCAATCGGGCCAAAACGGCCAATAGCGCCAATAGTGCCAATAGTGCCTTGAGCGCGCGCGCGAGCCTGCCGGAAAGCGCCGCGCTTGCGCCACGGCGCGCGGGCGACGGCGACTATTTCGTCGAGTTCCGCAGTCGGCCCGGCTACCTGTTCGGACACACCTACCTGGTCTACGGCCGGCTCGGGGCCCACGGGCGGCCGGTCACCGAAAAATATGCCGGCTCCTATCCGCTCGACGGCCAGCGCGGACTGATCGTCGGCTCGGTGGTTCCGGTGCCCTCCTCGATCCGCGGCGTGGAGGAGGACTACAAGCTGCGGCCAAGCAATATCTACCGGCTGCGGCTGTCGGCGGCGCGCTATGCGCGGCTGCGCGCGGTGATCCGCCGCGTCAGTGCCAATGACAAGCACTGGAGCCTGCTGTTCGCCAACTGCAACGACTTCGCCATCGAAGTGGCGCACGGCATGGGCATGAGCACCCTGCCCTCCTGGGTGCTGCCGGAAGCATGGATTGCCGGCTTGCGCGAGTTGAACGAGCGCTGACGCGCGCGCCGCTACTTCTTTTTCATTTTTTTCGCCACGCAGTCCTGCACAAAGCGCGCGCGCTCTTCCATTTTGACGTGTCGATCCATCGCCAGCTTGTTGCAGGCGCGCATGGCATCGCCCTCGCCGGGCGGCGTCATCTTCTGCGCTGCCGTGGCCTGCGATGCCTTGTTGCCTTGCGCGGCCACCGGAACGGCGGGCAGCGCACCCGCAAGCGCCACGACGACAATCATGGCGACAATCATGACGCAATTCACGACGAAAATTCTGGCGCAAGTCCTGGCCGGCATGGCGCGCATGGTGACGCGTGAAGCGGCGCAAGGCAAGGCTTGGGGGTAGGCCCTCCTGCAATCGTGATGCATGCGAAAACCTCGCGCGGCGGAAACCGCGCGAGGCTTTACGCAGGTGCTTTACGCTTACGCTACGGTACCGTCGGTGAGCGGCCTCTCATCAGCCCGTAAATGGCGGAAATGGCGAACAGGACGAGCGCCACGAAAAAGATGATCTTGGCGGCCTCGACCGCCACGCCCGCGATGCCGCCGAAGCCGAAGATGGCCGCGATCACCGCAACGATGAGAAACGTCAGAGCCCAACCCAGCATGGTGTCCTCGCGTTGCTTTGTGTCCGTGTACGGCGCGATGCCGTGGGTGTCGGGAAGAAAACGCGCGGGCCGCCGCGATGGTTCCTCCGGCACGCCGGGCGCAGCGCCGACTCTCCGGACAAGCCATTGATATAACGTCGTATTTTTAGCAACTTGTGGAAGATCAAAGCTGCTTGCCGGGGGAACCGGTTCAATTCATCGTTCGTTGCAGTCCCAGTCGCGTATTCAGGAGTATTGCGTCCATGGCACCGCGCCCCAACTGGAAGGGCTATCTCAAACTCTCGCTGGTCTCTTGCCCGGTCGCGCTCTATCCGGCGACGAGCACCAGCCAGCGCGTCCGCTTCAACATCCTCAACCGCCAGACCGGTAACCGCATCCGCAACGAGGTGGTGGACGCCGAGACCGGCGATCCCGTGGAGCCGGAGGATCGGATCAAGGGCTACCAGTTCGAGAAGGGCCAATACGTGCTGATCGAGGACGAAGAGCTCGACAATGTGGCGCTGGAGAGCACGCACACGATCGACATCGAGCAGTTCGTGCCGATTGCAGAGGTCGACCGCGTCTATCTCGACGAGTTGTTCTACATCGTGCCGCAGGACGAGATGGCACAGGAGGCCTTCGCGGTGATCCGCGAGGCCATGCGCAAGGACGACCTGGTCGGGCTGGCGCGCCTGGTGATCTACCGGCGCGAGCACCTCCTGCTGCTCGCGCCGCGCGGCAAGGGACTGATGGCGACCGCGCTACGCTACAAGAACGAGGTGCGCAACGAGAAGAGCTATTTCGACGACATCGAGGACATCAAGGTGCCGGCCGACATGCTCAAGCTGGCCGCGCAGATTCTCGAAAGCAAGCGCGGCCATTTCGATCCGTCCAAGTTCGAGGACCGCTACGAGAGCGCGTTGATGGATCTGATCAAGGCCAAGCGCGCCGGCAAGAAGCCGCCGGTGGTGAGCGAGGAGCGGCCGAGCAACGTGATCAATCTGATGGACGCGCTGCGGCAGTCCGCGCGCGGCGGCGGCTCCGGTCGCAGCGGGAGCCGGCGCACGTCGACGCGGCGCAAGAGCACCGGCTCGCGCAAGCGCGCTTCTTCTTCCTCGCGCAAAAAAGTCCGGCGCGCCGGCTGATCGGATGACGCGATGGCGAGCCTGCGCAGCTATCACGCCAAGCGCCGCTTCGGCGTCACCCAGGAGCCGCGCGGCAGGCTCGGCAAGACCGGCCACGCCTTCGTGATCCAGAAGCACGCCGCGCGCCGGCTGCACTACGATCTGCGCCTCCAACTCGGCGGCGTCATGAAAAGCTGGGCGGTGACGCGCGGCCCCAGTCTGGTGCCGGGAGAGAAGCGGCTCGCCGTGCAGGTCGAGGACCACCCGATCGACTACAACACGTTCGAAGGCACCATTCCGCAGGGCGAGTACGGCGGCGGCACGGTGATGGTGTGGGACCGCGGGCGCTGGCAGCCGGAAGGCGATCCCGAAAAAGGCCTGCACAAGGGCCATCTTTCGTTCGTGCTCAAGGGCAAGAAGCTTCACGGCGGCTGGCATCTGGTGCGCATGCGCCGGCGCCGCGGCGAAACCCGCGACAACTGGTTGCTGATCAAGCAGCACGACGACGCCGCGCGCACCGAAAAGCAGCGCGACATCCTGGTCGAACGGCCGCGCTCGGTGAAGACCGGCCGGACGATGGACGAGATCGCCCGGCACAAGCGAAAAGCCAAAAGCAAAACCGCCAAGCCCAAACGCAAGAAGAAAAAAACGAAGCGCAAGACCAAACGGACAAAGCGCCGATGAGCCGCGCGCCCGCCAAACGAAGCGTCAAGCGAAAAAAGACCGGCAGGCGCACGCGTCCGGCCAACCGCGACCGCCGCCTGATGCGCAAGACGAAAAAGCCGCGGCGCGGCCAGCACGCGGCGCGCAAGGCGCTGGCGCAAGCGCCGCAGAGCGCCCTGCCCCACTTCGTCACGCCGTGTCTCGCCACGCTGGTCGAGCGCGCGCCCGACGGCAAGCGCTGGGAGCATGAGCTCAAGTTCGACGGCTACCGCCTCCAGGCCCGGCTCGACCGCGGCAAGGTGAAGCTGTTCACCCGCAAGGGGCTGGACTGGACCGAGAGGTTTCCGAGCGTGGCGCAGGCGGTCGCCAAGCTCAAAGCCAGGACCGCGCTCATCGACGGCGAAGTGGTGGTCGAGGACAACAAGGGCATTTCGCGCTTCTCGCTCCTGCAGCAGGACCTGACCGCCCACCGCCACGGCCGCATGGTGCTCTATGCCTTCGATCTACTGCATCTCGACGGCGCCGACCTGAGGCGGCAGCCGCTCGCCGCGCGCAAGGCCGCGCTGGCCAAGCTGATGCGGCGCGGCCATGGCCGCCACCTGCGGCTCAGCCGGTCGTTGGCGCGCCCCGGGCCGGCTCTGTTGAAGCAGGCCTGCAAGATGGGCCTGGAAGGCATCATGTCGAAATTGACCGACAAGCCCTACCGGTCCGGACGCGGGCGCGACTGGGTCAAGACCAAGTGCTCCGACCGGCAGGAACTTGTCGTGGCGGGCTTTGCGCCCTCCTCGGCCGACGCCCACGCGGTCGGGGCGCTGGTGCTCGCCTATTATAAGGGCGGCAAGCTCACTTATGCCGGCCGTGTCGGCACCGGCTTCACCCAGGAGACCGCCCGCACCCTCTATCGCAGCCTGAAAGCGCGCGCGCGCAAGACCTCGCCGTTCAAGCCGGTGCCCAAGGACGAGACCGGCCGGCGCCAGCCGGTCTGGGTGGAACCGAACATGGTGGTGGAGGTCGACTTCCACGGCTGGACCCACACCACCCGGGTCCGGCAGGCATCGTTCCAGGGCGTGCGGCGCGACAAGGCGGCTGAGGATGTTGTGCGCGAGGTGAAGCATTAATGCCGAGCAAAAAGCAAAGCCTAGCGAAGCGCCGCAAGGCGCGCGGCAAGCGCCGCGCGGCGATGTTCGGCAAGGTGCGCCTCACCCATCCCGACCGCATCTATTGGAGCGACGCCGGCGTCACCAAGGAGGAGCTGGCCGAATACTATAAGAAGGTTTGGAAGCGCATGCGCCCGCATGTCGCCGACCGCGTGCTGGCGCTGGTGCGCTGCCCGGAGGGCGCCGACGGCCAATGTTTTTTCCAGAAGCACGCCCGCGCCGGCATTCCCACCGAGTTTCTCAATAAAGTACAGGAGAAGGGCGAGCAGATCATCGCGCTCGATCGTATCGACGGGCTTATCGCGCTGGTGCAGGGCGGCGTACTGGAAGTGCACGCGCGCGGCTCGACGGTCGACGACCGCGAGCGCGCCAACCGTCTGATCTTCGATCTCGACCCAGGACCCGGCACCGAATTTAAGGACGTGGTCGAGGCGGCACGCGAAGTACGCAAGCGGCTCAAGCGCGTCAAACTGACCAGCTTCGTCAAGACAACGGGCGGCAAGGGCCTGCACGTGGTGGTGCCGATCAAGGCTGTGCCGTGGGACGTCGCCAAGGACTTCAGCCATCAGGTGGCGCTCAGCATGGAAAAGGATGAGCCCGACCGCTATCTCGCGACCGCGACCAAGAGCCGGCGGCGCCACCGCATATTCGTCGACTATCTGCGCAATAGCCGCGAGGCGACCGCGGTGGCGCCCTATTCGACGCGCGCGCGACCGGGCGCGCCGGTGGCGGTGCCGGTCGGCTGGAACGAGCTCTCCTCGCTCAAGAGCGCCAACCAGTACACCGTGCGCAACATCATGCAGCGCCTGTCCAAGATCGGCAAAGACCCCTGGGCCGGGCTCGGCCGCCACCGCCAGGCGCTGCCGAAGTTCAAATGAAAAGGCCCGCCGCGCGGCGGGCCTTTCCGGTTTGCACATCGGCGTGACTTAAGCGACTGCCTGCTCGTTCACCGAGCGCTCGGCGATCTTGGTGAGCAGGGAGTCGGCCTTCTTCTCCTCCTCCAGGGTCTCGTGCAACAGCTTGGCGACCTGCGGCTTGCCGATCAGCTTGGCCCAGGCGCACAGCGTGCCGTAGCGCGCGATCTCGTAGTGCTCGGCCGCCTGGCCGGCCGCGACGAGACCGGCGTCCAGCGTGCTTTCGTCATCGACGTTCTTGATGACCTCCTCGCCTTCCGCGACGATGCCGAGAATAGCGTCGCACTTCTTGCCCTTGGCCGGCTTGCCGATCATCTCGAAGGCCTTGTCGAGCCGCTGGATGTGGCCCTCGGTCTCCTTCAGGTGGTCGCTGAAAGCCTTTTGCAGTTCCTTGTCCTTGGCCTCCTTCGCCATCTTGGGCAGCGCCTTGGTCAGTTCCTTCTCGGCGTAGTACACGTCCTGCATCAGGTCAGTGAACAGTTCGTCCATCGTCTTCATTGCCGCATCTCCGGTTATTCGTTGAAACTTTTGGCAAGCCGCGAGGCGCGGCATGCGTTGCAGCAACGTGCAGGCCGCCCGGCCGTTCCTGTTTCATGCCAAGAAGCCCCGAGTTTCGCTCATGGAACAGCGGAACACGCTGGCGCGTTATGAGCGGCGGCTAAACCGGCCGTGGGGCTTAAGTCATGAAATGCAAAAAACGCGGGCATGCGAGCGCAAGAACAACCGCCGCGCCGACGCTGGCCGAGCGCTTTTCCGTTTTTGCGCAGGCAACCGCGCAAGGCAGCGGCCACCCGGCCGCCTTCCTCGCGGCGGTCGCGGTCGTGCTGGTCTGGATCGTGAGCGGGCCGCTATTCCACTACAGCGACACCTGGCAGCTGGTCATCAACACCGGCACCACCATCGTCACCTTCCTTATGGTGTTCCTGATCCAGAACACCCAGAACCGCGACACCATGGCGGTGCAGCTCAAGTTGTCCGAGCTGGTGCTGGCGATGAAGGGTGCCGAGAACAAGTTCGCTGCGATCGAGGACCTGAGCGACGAGGAATTACAGGAACTGCACGAGGACTGCCACAAGCGCGCGGAAATGACGGCGCGTCATCTCGATCGCCGCGGCAAGAAGCGGCCGCCGGCCGCCGCACAGCGCGCAAGGGACGAGACCCGCAAATCACCGCGCCCGCGGCGCCGCTGACGGGAACTTTCGCGCAACACCGGCGTTGATCGTCCGGACGGAAACGACGTCAGCGCACCGCGCTACCGCATGCGCCGCGCGACACGCACGCCAAACAAGAAAATTGCAGAACCGCCGAGGGGAGTTGCGCCACATCAGGCGCAGAGCTCCTCCGTTTTCTCGATGCGAGCCGGTAATGACGAGGATGGGGATATTGCTGGGTGGGACGCTGACGGTAGCGCTTTGCGGCGTCGGGGGAGCGGCCGCGCACGAGACCAAGAGCGGCGCCCCGGCGCCAACGCAGATCGCGCGCTTTTCTGGCCTCGCTTCGTTCTACAGCAAGGACTATAGCGGCCCGACGGCCAGCGGCGAACAATACGATCCCAGGCAGTTCACCGCCGCCCACCGAACTTTGCCGTTCGGGACGCTGCTCACCCTTACCGACTTAAGCAACGGCCGCCGCGTGACCGTGGTGGTCAACGACCGCGGCCCCTTCGTCGACGGCCGCGTGCTCGACCTGTCGCAGGCCGCCGCCAAGGCGCTGCAGGTCGGCAGCCGCGGCATAGCGAAGGTCACCGCCCAGGTCGAACGGCCGCGCCCGATCCACCTGCGCGACCTGCTGTCCGAGAATGAGCGTTAGCGCATGATCCCGAAAAGCATGTCCCAGACTTGATCGGAGATGGGAACCGGTTTTCGGATAAGATCATGCGCAAACAAAATGTTAGAATGACACAGTGATTCAATCTAAACGGTATCGACGCTAGCGCGCGCGCCCTCCCGTTCGGCTATAGTAGGCGGCAACCCACCCCTATCCGCCTTCCCCGGCCGAACCTCAAGGAAAGCACCATGCCGCGAAAGCGCCCCGCGCCGCGCCTTGCCCTGATCGAAGAAGACCACATGAACGAGGCGCAGCGCGCGCTGCTCGCCTCGCTGCGCTCGGGGCCGCGCGGCCGCTCGATCACGCCGCGCGGCCCGTTCGCCGCCTGGATGCACGCGCCGGAATTGGGCCAGCTCGCGCAAGCGCTCGGCGCGCATTGCCGCTACCGCACGCAGCTTTCCAAGCGCCTGTCCGAATTCGCCATCCTGTGCACGGCACGCCAATGGCGCGCGCAATACGAATGGTACGCGCACGCGCCGATGGCGCTCGACGCCGGCGTCAAGCCGAAGACCGTCGCCGACCTGAAGGGCGGACGCGAACCGAAAGCGGCGCCCAAGGACGAGCGCGCGATCTATGCCTTCGTGCAGGAGCTCTACAAGACGCGTCGCGTGAGCGAGCGCACCTACAAGCGCCTGCAATCCCTGCTCGGCGACAAGGCCATGGTCGAGTTGGTCGGCATCCTCGGCTATTACACGCTGATCTCGATGACGCTCAACGTCTTCCACATGCTGCCGCCGGAAAACGAGAAGCTGCCCTTCGCCGAGCCGGGATAGCCCTGCGCAGCCTATTTCATCTTCATGCCCGGCATGCCGGGCATATCGCCGTGGCCGCCGCCAGGCATGTCACCATGCATGGCGCCGATGCCTTCCGTCGTGAAGTCGACATCGACCTTGCCGGCCTTGGCGAAGTCGAGCGTCACCTTGAAGTGCTCGCCCTGCTTCAGCGGCTTGTTGAGCCCGACGAACATGATGTGAAAGCCGCCCGGCTTGAGCGTGACGGTCGCGCCCGGCTTGATCTCCAGCCCGCCGGCAACGGGACGCATTTTCATCACGCCGTTGGACATGGTCATCTCGTGCACTTGCACTTCCTTGGCGACGGCGCTTGAGCCGCCCAGCAAGCGGTCGGCGGTGCTGCCAGTGTTGGTGATGGTGAGATAGGCGCCGCCGACCTGCGCGCCTTTCGGCGTGGCGCGCGCCCACGGCGCGCCGATCTTGAGTTTACCGACCATGACGTCGGCGGCCCGAGCCGGCAGGGCCAGCAGGCCGAGCATGGCAGCGATCATAACGATGCGAGACATTTCATAGCTCCCTTCGCCCATGCGCGCTTGGAAAGCGCCGCGGGCGACGTGATTGGAAAATTGGATTGGATGGAAGCGCTGTTTCAGGCGGCCGGCGGCGCGCGGGCAAGCCGCGGGGTGTGCCAGGCGGGGCGGGGCGCCGGCTCTATTCGAGGCGGCGCCAGCCGGCTGGCCGTGCCGAGCGTGCCGAACGCGATGACGGTCTGCGGCGGCCCGGCCAGCGCGTGCACGCCGCACTGCATGCCACAGCCGGCGGCGCAGGGGCAGCCATTGTCGTGGCTGCCAGGCACCTGCGCATTGCCGACCGACAGTTGGCCCGAGCAAAGCGGCGTCAAAAAGCCGCCGGCCGCTACCGACAGGGGCAGCAGCAGGGCCTGCAGGCCGATTACATAGGCCGCGGCGAGGGCGACGATCCGGCGGGAAGGCATTCGATGCATGGGTTTCAGACTAGGCGGAACCCGAAAGCGCGTCCACAACGCGTCCACGGCACGCCCCACTTGGCCGCCCTCGCCTGCCGTCGAAAGGCCGCAACCGCTGTGCTAGACTTGTTGTTATGCGCGACCAGCGGGCGACAAGCGACGGCGAGCAGCGGGTGGTGACATTGCGCCCGCGCGCGGCCGGCATCGGCCGGCGCTTTTCCGCACGCTCCCCGGTCGCGGATCTTGCAAAATTCGAGGGCGGAGCAGAGCCCGACGACTATCGCCACCGTATGCTGGTCAATGCGGCTGCCTTCGTTTTTGTGCTCGGCTTGATCGGTGCCGGGCTGTGGCTGGCGCAATCGATGGCGGAACTGCGCCGGACCCAGGACTGCGTGCTGGCCGGCCACCGCGATTGCGCGCCGATCGCGGCCGAAAAAGCGCGCTAATTACGGGCCGCCCCGCCCCCAAACGGCGCCCGGACGCTCCGTTAGCCAGTTTTCCCGCCAAAACCCGCCCGCCATTGAACTTGGGGCGGCGCTTCGCTATACGGGCTGCCGACCGCTCGCCGGCGGCAGGCTTTCAGCCAGGGGTCGGCTGTGCGCGATACCCGCGCGCGGCCGTGGGATGCCGGAACGCCAACTCAATCAGAGAGTTAACATGTCTTCGACATTCGATACCATTGCCAATATTATCGCCGAGACGTGCGACATTCCGCGCGAGTCGATCACGCCCGAAAGCCACGCCATCAACGATCTCGGCATCGACAGCCTGGACTTCCTCGACATCGCCTTCGCCATCGACAAGGCCTTCGGCATCAAGCTGCCGCTCGAGCAGTGGACGCAGGAAGTCAACGACGGCAAGGCCACCACCGATCAGTATTTCGTGCTTCAGAACCTCAGCACCCGCATCGACGAGCTCGTCGCTGCCAAGGGAGCCTAACCCTGCAGCGTCCATGCGGATCGAGTATTTCCAGCTGATCGATCGGATCGTCGACCTCGACATCGCCGGCTTAACGATCAAGTGCGCGGCCACGGTTCCTACCGCAAGCACGGTCTTCGAAGGGCATTTCCCCGGTTATCCGCTGATGCCCGGCGTGCTGCTGATCGAGACCATGGCGCAGACTTCGGGCTGGCTGGTGGTTGCCGCCAACCGTTTCCAGCGCATGCCGTTCCTCGCCGCGGTCAAGGAAGCCAAGCTGCGCACTTTCGTCAAACCCGGCGAGTTCCTCGACGTGACGGCTGAACTGAAGCATGAGGGCTCGGGCTACGCGATCGCCGAGGCGCGCATCGCGTGCGCCGGCAAGACGGTGTGCGACGCGACCCTTACCTTCAGCGTGGTCGCCTTCCCCAATGCCGAGATGAACAAGCAGATGCGCGAGCGCGCGAGCGAAATCGGCTTTCCGATGGGGGCGCCCGCCGATGGCTGAGGGCGCGCGCGAAGCCTGGATCACCGGTATCGGAATGGTCTCCTGCCTGGGCGAAGGAGCCGACGCCCATTGGCAGAAGCTGATGGCCGCGCAGCCGAGCGCCAATACGGAGATGTTCGCGCCCTACATCGTGCATCCGCTGGCGCCGATCAATTTCGACGCGCAGATCCCGAAGAGGGGCGACCAGCGCCAGATGGAGCCCTGGCAGCGCATCGGCACTTATGCGGCAGGGCTGGCGCTCGATTCGGCCGGCGTCAAGGGCAACACCGACATCCTTTCGCACATGGACATGATCGTCGCGGCCGGCGGCGGCGAGCGCGACTACAATGTCGACTCCCAAATCCTGTCCGGCATCGCGCAAGCGGCCGATCCCGACGCCTTCCTCAACGAGCAACTGATGGGCGGCCTGCGCCCCACGCTGTTTCTGGCGCAGCTGTCCAATCTGCTCGCCGGCAATATCTCGATCGTGCACGGCGTCACCGGCTCCTCGCGCACCTTCATGGGCGAGGAATCGGCCGGCGTCGACGCCATGCGGATCGCGCTTTCGCGCATCGTGTCCGGACAGAGCGACATCGCGCTGGTCGGCGGCGCGCATAACGGCGAGCGGCCCGACCTGTTCATGCTGTACGAGTTCGGCGGCCTCAATCTGAAGGAGCGCTATGCGCCGGTGTGGGAGCGCGGCAAACCGGGCGGCTTCGCGCTCGGCTCGCTCGGCGCTTTTCTGGTGATCGAAGGCCGCGACTATGCCGAAGCCCGCGGCGCCAAGCCGCTGGCCAAGCTCGCCGCCGTCATGTCCGACCGCTCCAAGCGTGCGGCGGGCAGCGTCACTGCCGGGCTTAACGGCTTGTGGGACACGATCAAGGACAGCGTCAAGCCGGGGGAGGCTGCGGTGCTGTCAGGCGCGACCGGCGCCGAACCCGCCACTTCGGAAGAGCGCGCTTTTCTTGAAGCGCATGGCGACCTTGCCGTGCGCGCCACCGGGTCCTATCTCGGGCATGGGCTGGAGCCGCAATTTCCCATGAATATAGCGCTGGCCGTGGTGGCGCTCGGCCATGCTAATCTGTTTCCGCCCTGCGACGCGACCGGACTGGAACGGCCGATGAGCGGGCGGTTGAGCCAGTTGCTGGTGACGGGGGTCGGACATTGGCGCGGCGAAGGGCTCGCGCTGGTCGAGCGGGTGGAATGAGGGAGGCGTAAGGCGATGGCATCGATCAAGGACAAGATGGGCCGCCCGATCGTCGTGGTGACGGGCCTGGGCGTCGTCACCTCGCTGGGCGCCGGCCAGGCCGACAACTGGAAAAAGCTCACCGCCGGCGAATCCGGCATCCGCAATATCACCCGTTTTCCCACCGAGGGCTTGCGCACCCGCATCGCCGGCACCGTCGACTTCTTAGGTCCACAGGAATCCTCCGCCGCGCTGTCGGAGAAATTCGCCGATCTCGCCGCCGCAGAAGCGATAGCGCAATCCGCCATCGGCGCCCGCGGCGATTTTCCAGGGCCGCTGTTTCTGGCCGTGCCGCCGATCGAAATCGAATGGCCGCAGCGCCTGGCGCTCGCCGCCAAATCCGGCGCCAACGATAAAATCACCTATGACGATATCCTGCGCGCAAGTCGTCAGTTTCCCGACTATCACCCGCGCTTCCTGTTCGGCTCGGTGGCCGACAATCTGGCCGAGAAATTCGGCACCAAGGGCTCGCCGATTTCGCTGTCGACCGCCTGCGCCTCGGGCGCGAGCGCGATCCAGCTCGGCGTCGAGGCGATAAGGCGGGGCGACACGGATGCGGCGCTCTGTATCGGCGCCGACGGCTCGATCAACCCGGAAGCGCTTATCCGCTTCTCGCTGTTGTCGGCGCTGTCGACCAGCAACGATAATCCGCAAGGCGCCGTCCGGCCCTTCTCCAAGAACCGCGACGGCTTCGTGATGGCGGAAGGCGCCGGCGCCCTGGTGCTCGAAAGCTATGAATCCGCCAAGGCGCGCGGTGCCAAGATCCTCGGCGTCATGGAAGGCGCCGGCGAAATGGCGGACGCCTTTCATCGCACGCGCTCGAGCCCGGACGGCAAGCCGATCATCGGCTGCATCAAGAATGCGCTAAAGGATGCCGGCCTCGATCCGGACGAGATCGACTACGTCAACGCGCACGGCACCAGCACGCCCGAAAACGACAAGATGGAATCTGTCGGCCTGTCGGCGGTGTTCGGCGAGAAGATGAAGGGTATCCCGATCTCGTCCAACAAGTCGATGATCGGCCACACGCTGTCGGCGGCCGGCGCGGTCGAGGCGGTGTTCTCGTTGCTGACGCTCGAGCATCAGCGCATTCCGCCCACCATCAACTACAACGTGCCCGATCCGGCGATCCCGCTCGACGTCGTCCCGAATGAAGCGCGCGACGCACGCGTGACGCACGCGCTGTCCAACTCCTTCGGTTTCGGCGGGCAAAACGTCTCGCTCGTGATGGGCCGCGAACCGGCGTGAGCGATCTCTTTGCCCGTTATGATATTGCGTGCGCTGTTCCACACTCCGTTCGTTCCCGCGCAAGCCGGAACCCAGTAACAACTTAGCCTGGTCCCTGCTTTCGCGGGGGCGAACGGATGGATAAAACCTCGTCATGCGTGCTCTCAGACTGGTCGCCGACCGCAAGCTCGAACTGAGCGAACTGCCCGACCCGGCCGCGCCCGGCGAGGGCGAGGTGCAGGTGCGCGTCAAGGCGGTGGCGCTCAATCATCTCGATCTCTGGGGCTTTCGCGGCATGGCCTTTGCTAAGCGGCAATTGCCGCTGGTGGTGGGCGCGGAAGCCTCCGCCGAGATCGCCGCAATCGGCCGCGGCGTCACCCAATTCAAGCCGGGCGACAAGGTGGTCATGTACGGCGCCCGCACCTGCGGCGTCTGCCCGGCCTGCCGCGAAGGCCGCGACAATCTGTGCGAAAACGTCGGCGGCATCATGGGCTTCCACATCGACGGCTTCGCGCGCGACCTGATCAACATGCCGGCGCGGCTCGTCGTCCCGGTACCGGCCGGCGTCTCCTTGCGCGACGCGGCTTGCGCGCCCATCGCCTTCGGCACCACCGAGCATATGCTGTTCGACAATGCCAAGCTCAAGCCTGGCGAAACCGTCCTGGTGCACGCCGGCGGCTCCGGCATCGGCTCGGTGGCGATCAAGATGGCGAAGGCCTTGGGCTGCACCGTCATCACCACGGTGGGCGACAACGCCAAGGCGGAGAAGGCCAAGGCGCTCGGCGCCGATCACGTCATCAATTACAAGACCGAGCGCTTCGAGGGCGTCACCCGCAAACTGACGGGAAAGAAAGGCGTCGACGTGGTGTTCGAGCACGTCGGCGGCGAGGGCTTCAACGGCTCCCTGCTCTGCTTGAAGCGCGGCGGGCGGCTTGTCACCTGCGGCTCGACCGCGGGGCCGACGGTGACGCTCAATCTGATGCAGCTGTTCCAGCAGCAGTACAAGATCTTCGGCTCGTTCGGCTGCTCGATGCGCAACATCCGCGACAGCCTGTCCAAGATCGCGGCCGGCATGGCGCCGATCATCGACAGCGAGTTTCCGCTTGCCGATTTCGAGAAGGGTCTCGCGCGCATCGAAAGTCGGCAGGTTTTCGGCAAAGTCATCGTGAATTTCTGATGGCGAGGCGCTCGATCCAGCGCGGCCTCAAGCGCGCGGGCGACACGGTCGTCGGCGCCCTTGCCGTCGGCCTGCTGCGCTTTCTGCGCCTGTTCGATCCCGACAAGCTCGCCGATTTTTCCGGCTGGACGATGCGCAGGCTCGGGCCCTGGCTGCCGGAAAACGGACTGGCGCGCGACAACCTCACCGCCGCCTTTCCGGAGAAATCGCCGCAGGAAATCGAGACGATCCTGCGCGGGGCCTGGGACAATCTCGGCCGCATGGGCGCCGAATTCGCCCATCTCGACCGCCTGTGGGACTGGGATCCGGCAAATCCCGACCATTGCGAGCGCATCATCATCACGCGCGAGCAGATCGAGCGCTATATGGAGATTGCCAATGACGGCAAGCCGGCGCTGGTGTTCGCCGCGCATCTGGCCAATTGGGAAATTCCGGCGATCTGCGCCGCCACCTACGGAATGGAAAGCGCGGTGCTCTATCGCCGGCCCAACAATGCGCGGCTCGACCGCTGGCTGCACGAGACGCGCGAAGCCAGCATGGGCATGCTGATCGCCACCGGGCTCGACGCGCCCATGAAAATTTCCGAGGCGCTCGCGCGCGGCACCCATGTCGGCATCCTGGTCGACCAATATTACGTGCGCGGTGTCGATGTGACCTTCTTCGGCCGCCGCACCAAAGCCAACCCGCTGATCGCCCGGCTGGCGCGGCATTTCGACTGCCCGATCTACGGCGCGCGCGTGGTCCGCCTGCCCGGCCACCGGCTCAAGCCCGAATTGACGCAAGAGATCAAGCCGGCGCGCGACGCCGACGGCAAGATCGACATCGAGGCCACCATGCAGATCGTCACCGACGTCGTGGAAGGCTGGGTCCGCGAATATCCCGAGCAGTGGCTTTGGCAGCACCGGCGCTGGCGCTGATCTGGCAGCCGCTCCCGCCGCCTAGGGCCCAGATCATGCGCTAACGCCCTGTCTTCACCCGCGTCCAGATACGGTTGATCAGGCGCTGTTCGCGCGGGCCCCGCGCGCCCACCGTATAGAGCTTGGCCATGGTGGCCGCGCTCGGATAGATGCCGGGATCTTCCAGTATCTTCTTCGCCATGAATTTCTGGCTCGCCAGATTGCCGTTCGCGTAAGAGACCATGTCGCTGTTGGCGGCCGCTACCTGCGGATCGAGCATGAAATTGATGAGGGTGTAGGCCGCCTCCGGGTGAGGCGCATCCTTCGGAATGGCGAGATTGTCGAACCACATCTGCGCCCCCTCCTTCGGAATGACGTAGCGGATGTCGATTCCGTTATGCGCGGCGTCCGCGCGCTTTTCCGCCTGCTTGACGTCGCCCGACCATCCGACCACCAGGCAGATTTCACCGGTGGCCAGTGCGTTGAGATATTCCGAGGAGTGGAACTTGCGCACGTAGGGGCGAACCTTGCCGAGCAGCTTTGCGGCGCGTTCCAGATCGTCCGGCTTGGTCGAGTTCGGATCGAGGCCGAGATAATGCAGCGCCGCTGGCAGGATGTCGTCGGCGGAATCGAGCATGTGGACGCCGCAGTCGTTGAACTTGGAAAGGATCTCCGGCTTGAACACCGCGTCCCAGCTGTCGATCGTCGCGTTTGCACCCAGCCGCGCGTGCGCCGCCTTGACGTTGTAGCCGATGCCGGTGGTGCCCCACATGTAATTGACGCCGTACCGGTTGCCGGGATCGTAGGCCGCGAGCCGCTTGTCGATCTCCGGCCAGGCGTATTTCAAGTTCGGCAGCTTGCTCTTATCGAGCTTGCGGAACACCCCGGCCACGATCTGGCGCTGCAGGAAATAGGCGGTCGGCACCACCACGTCGTAGCCGGAGCGGCCGGCCAGCAGCTTGGTCTCCAGCGTCTCGTTGGCGTCGAAGGTGTCGTAGACCACGCGGATGCCGGTGCGCTGCGTGAACAGCTTGAGCATCGCCGGATCGATATAGTCCGACCAGTTGTAGACGTTGACGACCTTTTCCTGCGCCGGTGCGCGCGGCACGGCCAAGCCGGCGACAGCCGCGGTGAGCGCGGCGATGAGCAGGACACGGCGCATGTTGAAGCCTCGGAATTCAAGGTCTTTTGGTGGGAAGCCCGGCCGCTTTCCAGCCGATGATACCCCCGGCGAGGTGCGATTTGTATGGGAAGCCGCGGTCCTGGGCGACCAGCGAGGCGGTCACCGAGCGCTGGCCGGAACGGCAGGCAAACACCACCTGTTTGCCTTGCGGGTCGGGAATAGCGGCCGGGTCGAAACGCGACATCGGCACGATTACCGCGTCCGGGTAGCTTTCCGCATTGGTTTCCTTCGGCTCGCGCACGTCGACCAGCAGCATGCGGCCTTCGCGCAGGCCTTCGGCGACCTGCTGCGGGGTCAGGTTTTCCACGCTCCCGGCGCCCGGGCTGCGGCCGAACATCGTTTCGACACTCCGTCGAGGCGGCGCCGCTTCTAACGCGAATTCAGGGCGCTCGCATCATCATTTAATTTAAGGCGCCATGAAGCTTTTGCAAAGCCGCGCTGGCGCCTCAAATCGTGACCTGCGTGCCGACCTCCACCACCCTTCCCGTCGGAATCTGGAAGTAGTCGGTGGCGTCGTTGGCGACGCGCGTTAGCGCAATGAACAGCCGGTCCTGCCAGCCGGGCATGCCCGAGGTCGGCGAGGGCCTGAGCGAGCGGCGCGACAGAAAAAACGAGGTCGACATGATGTCGAACTGCCAGCCGAGCCTGCGGGCGATCGCCAGCGCCCGCGGCACGTTGGGCGTCTCCATGAAGCCGAAGCGAAGAAAGACGCGAGAGAAGGTCTCGCCGATCGGCTCGATGCGCACCCGCTCCGCCGCATCGACGCGCGGGCTGTCGGCGGTCTCGATGGTGAGGATCACGTTATTCTCGTGCAGCACCTTGTAGTGCTTGAGGCTGTGCAGGAGCGCGGTGGGCGCAAACTCCGGATCGCTGGTCAAGAACACTGCCGTGCCGGGCACGCGCGGCGGCGGGTGCTTCTCCAGATTGGCGACCAGCGCGCTGAGCGGCATTTCCGCCCGGCGCGTCTTCTCGAACAACAGCCGGGTGCCGCGCCGCCAGGTGTACATTGCGATCATGATCAGCCCGCCGAGCAGCAGCGGGACCCAGCCGCCCTCGATCACCTTGAGCATGTTTGCGGACAGGAAGCTGAGATCGATGAACAGGAACGGCACGATCAGCGCGCCGGCCGCCCACATCGGCCAGCGCCATACTCGCCAGATCACGACGAAGGCCATCATGGCGGTGACCACCATGGTTCCGGTGACGGCGATGCCGTAAGCGGAAGCGAGTGCGCTGGAAGATTGAAACAAAACGACCAGCATCAACACGCCGAACAGCAGCAACGTGTTGACGCGCGGCATGTAGATTTGCCCGAACAGCGATTCCGAAGTGTGGCGAATCTCCAGCCGAGGCAACAGCCCGAGCTGGATCGCCTGCCGCGTTATGGAATAGGCGCCGGTGATCACCGCCTGGCTGGCGATCACGGTGGCGGCGGTGGCGAGCGCCACCATCGGCAGCAGCGCCCAGTGCGGAAACATGAGAAAGAAGGGGTTCTTAATCGCCTTCGGATCGGCCAGCACCAGCGCGCCCTGCCCGAGATAGTTGATGGTGAGCGCGGGCAGTACCACGGTCAGCCAGGCAAAGCGGATCGGCCCGCGGCCGAAGTGGCCGAGATCGGCGTACAGCGCTTCCGAACCGGTCACCACCAGGAACACCGCGCCGAGCGTAAAGAGCGCAACGATGCCGTGATGGATCAGGAAGTGCACGCCGTGCCAGGGGTCGAAAGCCAGCAACACCACTGGGTTCTGTGCGATGTGCCAGACGCCGATCGATGCGAGCGCGGCGAACCAGACGAGCGTGATCGGCCCGAAATAGGCCGCCACTTTGGCGGTGCCGCGCGACTGCACCGAGAACAGGGCGACCAGGATCACCACGGTGATCGGCACCACGTAATCGTTGAAGGCGGGCGTTGCCACCTTCAGGCCTTCGATGGCGGACAACACCGACAGCGCCGGCGTGATGATGGCGTCGCCGTAAAACAGCGCGCCGCTGATGATGCCGAGCAGGATCAGCGCGCCGGCGGTGCGACCGAGTGCGCGCGAGGCGAGCGCCATCAGCGCCAGCGTACCGCCCTCCCCTTTATTGTCGGCGCGCAGCAGGATGATCACATATTTGGCGGTGACCACCAGCAAGAGCGCCCAGATGATCAGCGACAGGATGCCGAGCACCACCGGTTCGCTCGCCGGCGAATTCTCGCCGACCGCCGCGATCACCGACTCGCGCACGGCATAGAGCGGGCTGGTGCCGATGTCGCCATAGACGACGCCGATGCTGCCGATTGTGAGCGTCCAGAAACTGCTCGCATGGGAGGGTTCGCCGGCGCCCTGCGGCGCGGGCTCGGCAATCGCAGTCTGTGACATGAGTGTTGCCTGAAATTGTTGCGGTGCAAAAGAGAGCGCCGATATAACGCCGCTCCGGTTCCACCAGCAGCGCGATTTGCGCAATGCGGCGGCGCGGGCCATGCATAAAGCGCAAGCCGGCGTGGACGATTTATCTTTCTAAATCAGTAGGTTAGTCGTCAAGCCGGGAGGCGCCGCGCGCCGACTTTTGCACAGGGGCTATACCGCCACCTGCGTACCGACCTCCACCACGCGGCCGGTCGGGATCTGGAAGAAGTCGGTGGCGTCGCTCGCCGAGCGCGCGAGCCCGATGAACAGGTGGTCCTGCCAGGACGGCATGCCTGAGGTCGGCGACGGCTTGAGCGCGCGCCGCGACAGGAAGAACGAGGTCGACATGATGTCGAACTGCCAGCCGTGCTTGCGCGCAACGGCAAGCGCCTTCGGCACGTTGGGTTGCTCCATATAGCCGAACTTCAGCGCCACCTTGGAGAAATGCTGCGACAGCGGCGTGATCTTCACGCGATCCTCCTCGGGCACGCGCGGGGTGTCGGCGGTGATGATGGTGAGGATGACGTTGTGCTCGTGCAGCACCTTGTTGTGCTTGAGATTATGCAGCAGCGCGGTGGGCGCGAAATCGGGATCGCTGGTGAGGAACACGGCGGTGCCCGGCACGGTGTGCGGCGGCTTCTTCTCCATGTTGCGGAATAGCGTGTCGAGCGGCACTTCGGTGCGCCGCGTCTTGTTGGCGAGAATGCCGGTACCGCGCCGCCAGGTCAGAATGACCAGCACCATGGTGGCGCCGAACAGGATCGGCGCCCAGGCGCCCTCGAACAGCTTGAGGAAATTAGCCGAGAAGAAGGTCAAGTCGACGATGAAGAACGGCAGTATCAGCAGGCCCGCCTGCCACAGCCGCCATTGCCATTGGCGCCAGATGACGATGAAGCCGAGCACGCCGTCCACCACCATGGTGGTGGCCACCGCAATGCCGTAGGCCGAGGCAAGCGCGCTCGAGGTGCGGAACAGGCCCACCAGCAGCAAGACGCCGAGCAGCAGCGCCACCGTCACGCGCGGGATGTAGACCTGCCCGTGATGCGAGGCCGAGGTGTGCAGGATGGCGAGCCGCGGCAGCATGCCGAGCTGGATCGCCTGCTGCACCAGCGAATAGGCGCCGGTGATCACCGCCTGGCTGGCGATCACCGTGGCCGCGGTCGCCAGCACGATCATCGGCACAAGCACCGCTTCGGGCACCAGCCGGTAGAACGGATTCTCGATCGCGGCCGGATCCGCCAGCACCTTGGCCCCTTGGCCGAAATAATTGATCAACAGCGAGGGCAGCACCAGGCACAGCCAGGCGGTCTGGATCGGCCTGCGGCCGAAATGGCCGAGATCGGCATAGAGCGCTTCGCCGCCGGTGACCGCCAGGAACACGGCGCCGAGCGTCACCAGTCCGATGCCGCCGTGGCTGAGCAGGAATTCGATGCCGTAGAGCGGATTGATGGCGAGCAGCACGTGCGGATCGTCGCGGATATGCATCCCGCCCGATATCGCCAGCGACACGAACCACACCACCATGACCGGCCCGAACATGGCCGCCACCTTGGCCGTACCGCGGCTTTGCGCGGCGAACAGGCCGAACAGGATGCCGACCGCGATCGGCGCCACGTACTCGCTGAAAGCGGGCGTGGCGAGCTTGAGGCCCTCGACCGCCGACAAGACCGAGATCGCCGGCGTGATCACACTGTCGCCGAGGAACATGGAGGCGCCGATGACGCCCACCACGAAGACAAAGGCGGTGCGGCGCCCGAGCGCGCGGCTCGCCAGCGCCGTCAGCGAGAGCGTGCCGCCCTCCCCGTTATTGTCGGCGCGCAGCAGCACCAGCACGTATTTGGCGGTGACGACGATAATCAGCGCCCACAGGATGAGCGACAACACGCCGAACACGATCTCGCGGCTGACCGGATGGTCCTGGCTCGCCGCGATGGCCGCCTCGCGGAAGGCATAGAGCGGGCTGGTGCCGATATCGCCGTAGACCACGCCGACGCTACCCAGCGCCAGCGCCACGAAGCTCGGCGGTGCTTCTTGGCCGGTACCCGCGAGATCGGCTTCGGCGGAAGAGGCCGTTCCTTTGCCTTCGCTCATTGAATTCGCTTGACCCGCCAATAGGGCTATGAAGCCGCGGCTTATATCACCGCAAAGGCCGGCACAATACAGGGCATCAACGCAATACCCAGGCCGCCGGCCTTTGAAAAATTCGGATTTTTTAGCGCGTTACGGCTTGAAATCGGCCGGCAATGGCGGCGCTTCGCGCATCAGGGTGATGGTCACGCGCCGGTTCGGGGCCAGATAGGGGTTGTCCGGGAACAAGGGATCGGTGTCCGCCTTCCCCGCCACCTCGTAAATGTGGCCGCCGGGAAGCCCCTGGGCCTCGAGAATTTGCCGCACCGCGTTGGCCCGGTCGGCGGACAGGTCCCAGGCGCCATAGCCGGGCTTGTCGGGAACTTTGCTGGATGCTGTGTGGCCGGTGATGGAGACGCGGTAAGGCATGGCCTTGAGCGCGGGCGCCAGCCGCTCAATCAGACGCCGCGTGCGCGGATTGGGCTCCTTGCTGCCGTCCGCAAACATGGAGCGGCCATCCTGGTCGGTGATTTCGATATTGAGCCCCTGCTTGGTCTCCTCCACCATGATGTGCTTGGACTCTTGCGCGATGTCCGGCATTTCCTGCAGTGCCTGGCGCAGCGAGGCCGCGGCCAGCGCAAAATTGCGGTCGTTCTTGAAGCGGGCGCCAAAGGTGCGCTGATGGTCGTTCTCGTCCGGCGTCGGCGTGGCCGAGGCGTCCTTGGGATCGATATGGGCGGCGTTCTTCAGGCGCGGCCGCGTCGGCAGGCCGAGCACCTCGATGATGCCCGAATAGCGCACCCGGTCCTGCACGCCGAAGGCGTCGCGCATGGAGCCGGCCACCACCTGCAGCTTGGCTTGATCCTGCGTGGAAAAGGCGACCAGCATGACGAAGAAGCTGACCAGCAGTCCCATCAGGTCGGCGAAAGTGACGAACCAGCCGTGGCCGCCGCCGTGTGCCTCTTTACGCTTCGCCATGACGCGCTACGCCTTTACAAACCGACCTTCGCTCAAGCGGCGGCGGGCTCCGCCTCTTCGATTTCGTCGCTCGCGCCCTCGCTGTGGCGGTGTTTCTCCGGCAGGTAAGCGAGCAGCATTTCGCGCACCAAGGTCGGGCTCTTGGCTTCGCGGATCATGAGGATGCCGTCGATGATCAGCGTGCGGTTGATCTCCTCGTCGACCAGCTTTAGATGCAGCTTGTCGGCGATCGGCAGGCAGAACAGGTTGGCGAGCGCGGCGCCGTAGAAGGTCGCCAGCAGCGCGGTTGCCATATAAGGGCCGAGCTTGGACGGGTCGGTCATGTTGGCGAACATCTGCACCATGCCGATCAGCGTGCCGATCATGCCGAAGGCCGGCGCGCAGTCGCCGACCGCGCGGTAGATTTTCTGGCCTTCGTCGAGGTGGGTGAGGAAGTTGTCGCGGTCGCGCTCGAGATTGTCGCGAATGAAGTTGCCGTCATAACCGTCGGCGACGTAGCGGATGCCCTTGGCGAGGAAGGGATCGTCGATTTCGACCTTTTCCAACCCGACGGGGCCCTGCTTGCGCGCGACCTCGGCGAGGCCGGCGAGCTCGTCGACCAGGTCGCGCTGCGTCATGCGGCGCATGGTGAACGCGAATCGCGCGCCGAGCGGCAGACCGTGCATCATCGAGGATAGCGGGAAGCGGATCAGCGTCGCGGCGAAGGACCCACCGAAGATGACGATGAACGCATGTTCGCTGACGAACATGTGCAGATCGCCGCCCATCAGGATCACGACGCAAACGACCCCGATGCCGCTCAGCAGACCCAGACTCGTCGCAATATCCATGACTCAGACCCCACCCAAACGCTTACCGTCCTGCGCGTGACGTGCAGAGCTGCGGCGCGCCACCGACCCTAGACGGGCGGCGTTAATCGGCGGTAAAGCCTAACCGTTGGTGAAAGATATTCGCTCAGCCTTCGCCGCCGCGACCTCGTGACCGGGCCGGCAAAAGCTGCAAATATCGCTTCGTTCGGCCGCAACCGGGCGGATGAGGTTAACGACCCCTTAAAATCGGAGGTAGCGTGCAATGCGCGAGATCGGCCATTTCATCGGCGGCAAGTCGGTCAAGGGGACATCCGGACGGTTCGGCGACGTGTTCGACCCCAATACCGGCGAGGTGCAGGCCAGGGTCGCGCTCGCCAAACGCTCCGAGGTCGAGCACGCCATCGCCAATGCGGAAGCGGCGCAACCGGGCTGGGCCGCCACCAATCCGCAGCGGCGCGCCCGCGTGATGATGAAGTTCCTCGAACTGGCCAATAAGGATTACGAGAACCTGGCCAAGCTCTTGTCCTCCGAGCACGGCAAGACCGTGCCCGACGCGCGCGGCGACGTGCAGCGCGGGCTGGAAGTGGTGGAGTTCGCCTGCGGCATTCCGCACCTGTTGAAGGGGGAATACACCGAGGCCGCCGGCCCCGGCATCGATCTTTATTCCATGCGCCAGCCGCTTGGCGTGGTCGCCGGCATCACGCCCTTCAACTTCCCGGCCATGATCCCGCTCTGGAAATGCGCGCCGGCGATCGCCTGCGGCAACGCCTTCATCATGAAGCCGTCGGAGCGCGACCCGTCGGTGCCGATGCGCATCGCCGAATTGTTCCTCGAAGCCGGCCTGCCGGAAGGCGTGCTCAACGTCGTCAACGGCGACAAGGAGGCGGTCGACACGCTGCTCAACGATCGCCGCATCCAGGCGATCGGCTTCGTCGGCTCGTCTGCAATCGCGGAATACATCTACGCCACCGGCTGCGCCAACGGCAAACGCGTGCAGTGCTTCGGCGGCGCCAAAAACCACATGATCGTGATGCCCGACGCCGACATGGACATGGCGGTCGACGCGCTGATCGGCGCCGGCTACGGCTCGGCCGGCGAGCGCTGCATGGCGATCTCGGTCGCCGTGCCGGTGGGCCAGAAGACCGCCGACCTGCTGATGGAAAAGCTCATCCCGCGCGTCGAAAGCCTCAAGATCGGCCCCTCCACCGACGACAAGGCCGACTACGGCCCGCTGGTCACGCAAGCCGCGCTCAACCGGGTGCGCGATTATGTCGACATCGGCATCAAGGAAGGCGCCAAGCTCAGGGTCGACGGACGCGGCTTCAAGATGCAGGGCTATGAGAAGGGTTTCTTCATGGGCGGCTGCCTGTTCGACGAGGTCACGCCCGACATGAAGATCTACAAGGACGAGATCTTCGGGCCAGTGCTGTCGGTGGTGCGCGCCAAGGATTACGAGGAAGCGGTGCGGCTGCCGACCGAGCACGAATACGGCAACGGCGTCGCCATCTTCACGCGCGACGGCGACACCGCGCGCGACTTCGTCAAGCGCGTCGAGGTCGGCATGGTGGGGGTGAACTTCGCCATCCCCGTGCCGCTGTCCTATTACACCTTCGGCGGCTGGAAGCGCTCCGGCTTCGGCGATCTCAACCAGCACGGACCGGATTCGATCCGCTTCTACACCAAGACCAAGACCGTCACGTCGCGCTGGCCGGGCGGCGCCAAGGAAGGCGCGCAATTCGTCATCCCGACCATGAAATGAGGAAATAAGACACGGGGATCGATGACGGGACGGCGCGCCGCGGGGAGCATCGCCATGGCATTGACGCTTGCGGCTTGCGCGAGCACGCCCCTCGCGACGCCGAACGCCATGGCCGGCCGCTGGAAGCTGACGGCCCCCAACGCGCCGTTCTGCGACATGAGCTTCGACGGCGAGCCCGGCGCCAAACAAGGCAGCGTCGTGCCGGACGGCGGTTGCCCGGGCGACATGTTCAGGAGCCGAAGCTGGGCCTTGGCGAACGACACGCTCACGATCGGAGACGATAAAGGCCGACCGCTGGCGACGCTCAGCCACGCCGGCAGCGGCTTTCGCGGCAGCTCCGCCGCCGGCCTGCCGGTCACGCTGAAACGTTGAACGAGTAGCCGGCATGGAGCGAAGCGAAATGCGGGATCATCGCGTATACGGGTGGCCTGCCCCGGATTTCGCTTCGCTCCATCTGGGCTTACGAAGCGACACGCGTCCGCTCATAGACAGGAAACGCCATGTCCGAATACCAGCTCTATTGCTTCGCCCAGTCCGGCAACGCCTATCGCGCCGCGCTGATGCTCAACCTGATCGGCGCCGACTGGGAGCCGATCTGGTACGACTTCTTCGGCACGGCGCCGCAGCGCTCGCCCGATTGGCGCGACAGCGTCAACGAGATGGGCGAAGCGCCGGTGCTGGTGCACGGGACAAAGAAGCTCAGCCAGTCCGGCGTGATCCTTACCTACCTCGCCAACCATTCAGGAAAGTACAAACCGCAGGGAGAGGACGAGGAGCTTGAAAGCCTGCGCTGGATCATCTTCGACAACCAGAAGGTCAACGGCTTTCTCGGCCCCTACAGGTTTCTCAAGAATTTCGCGCCCAAGCCGGGCGATCCGGCGGTAATGAGCTTCATGAAAGGGCGCATCGACGGCGCACTGGCGATCGTCAACAAGCGGCTGACCGGGCGACAATTCCTGGTGAGCGACAAGCCGACCATCGCCGACATTTCCATGACCGCCTATCTCTACTATCCGCCCGAGGAGTTCGGCTTCGACATCGCCAAGGAGCACCCAGCGATCGCGGCTTGGCTCAAGCGCATCGAGGCCCTGCCCGGCTGGGCGCACCCTTACGACATCATGCCGGGCTATCCGTTCGGCACGCAGGGCTACCGCAATCGGTGATCAAAGCGGGATATTTTCAGCGGCGCGGCAAGCACAGTGCTCACCCTCCCCTGGAGGGGGACGGTCGGCGCCGAGCGTTAGCGAGGCGCCGGGGTGGGGTGACAGCGCTGCAATAGGGCTTCTGCTCGGCGGTTCGCTTCGCGATTCACCCCCTCCCAACCGCCGCCGCTTTCGCGACGACGGTCGACCTCCCCCTCCAGGGGGAGGTGAAGCGCGCCTGCGGATGGCGACGCGATTCAAACTCAAAGATAGCGCTTCAATGATCGTGGTGGTGATCGTGACCGTGCGCATGATCATGGCCATGCGCGTGATCGTGATCGTGGCCGTGCGCGTGGTGATGCGCCGACTCGTAGGCGCCGCCTTCCGGCTCGAACGGCGCCTCGATGCGGGCCAGTCGCGCGCCGAGCGCCTTCAGAAGCTCTTCGATAGCAGGCTCCGCCCGCACGCGGAGGCGGTTGGCAAAAAGCTGCGCCGGCACGTGGCGGTCGCCGAGATGCCAGGCCAGGCGCGCGAGCGCGGCAAGATCGGCGGCGCGCGCCTCGATCAGCGGCTCCGGTGCCGCCACCACTTCGACGAAGTTGCCGTCGTCGAGCGCGAGCACGTCGTCGGTGCGCAGGCGCGCGGCTTGCGCGAGAGCGATCTCGAACCGGGTGCCCTTGACGCCGGTGACGGCGATCTTCTGCGCGCTGCGCTGGGCGTAATCGAGGATGACGGTGTCGGAGATCGCGCGGCCGGCGCGCTCGGCGGCGTTGAGGACGCGGGTGGCGCGCGGCATGTCGGTTTGCCGATGACCGGTCAGTTCAGGCGCGCCGGACGCTCGCCCTCGTCGGCGCCGGCACCGGGCGGCGGGCCATGCGCCTCGCTCGCGCTGGCCGTGGCCGTGCCGGCCGTCGCGGCGGCGTCCTTGCGCTGATACTCGCGATAGGACAGCCAGCCGAGCGGCAGCAAGACGAGATAGGCGAGCGTTCCGGTGACCAGCACCGCCCAGGGGTAGCTGATCAGCAGCGCGAAGAACAACACCACCACCACGAACACCGGCAGCACCATCTCCGGCGGCACGCTCTTGCCCACGCGCTTGCCCGAGAACACCGGCAGGCGCGACACCATCAGAAGCGCAATCGCCAGCGTGTAGAAGAACGCCACCCACACCACCACCAGATTGACCGGCAGGCCGAGTAGATCGAGATAGATCGGCAGCAGCACGGTGATGGCGCCGGCCGGCGCCGGAATGCCGGTGAAGAAATTGCCGGCCCAGAGCGGCCGGTCGGGCTCGTCGATCATCACGTTGAAGCGCGCGAGCCTGAGCGCCGCGCAAATCGCAAACACCAGCGCGGCGATCCAGCCGGCCGATTTCAGCTCATGCAGACCCCAGAAATACAGGATCAGCGCCGGCGCCACGCCGAAATTGACGAAGTCGGCCAGGCTGTCGAGCTCGGCGCCGAAGCGCGAGGTGCCCTTGAGCAGGCGCGCGACGCGTCCGTCGATGCCGTCGAGCAGCGCCGCGAACACGATTGCCGCGAGCGCAAGCTGCATGTTGCTCTCGACCGCCATGCGCATGGCGGTCAGCCCCGCACACAGCGCCAAAAGCGTGATCAGATTGGGCAGCAGCACGCGCACCGGGATCGTCTTGAAGCGACGACGGCGGTGCGGCGACGTGGGCGGCGTCGGATCGAAGGGCGGAAACACCATGACGGGCAATATAGGCGTTTGCGCCCGCGCGCGCCATAAGCCGCGCAGGCCCGTTTTGCAACGGCGTTAAGGATTGATGGCGCTAGCCGAGCCGGAAAGCGCGGGCCGTATCGGAGAGGCGCAAGTCGGCCAGCACGGTCTCGCCAGCGAACGCCGTCTGCCCGACCGCCACCAGCGGCGCGACGCCCTCCGGCAGGTAGACGTCGAGGCGCGAGCCAAACCGGATCATGCCGAAGCGCTCGCCGGCGCCGATCGCCTGTCCGACCCGCACGAAGCAGACGATGCGCCGCGCCACCAGACCCGCGATCTGCACCACGGCGATGCGGCTGCCGGCGGTGGCGATGACGAGCGAATTGCGTTCGTTGTCGGCGCTCGCCTTGTCGAGGTCGGCGTTGAAGAACTTACCCGGCTGGTAGACGATCTTCTCGATCGTGCCGGCCACCGGACTGCGGTTCACGTGGCAGTCGAACACGCTCATGAAGATCGACACGCGCGGCAACGGCGTCGCGCCCAGGCCCAATTCGTGCGGCGGGGCCGCGGTCGTGATCTGGCTCACCCGTCCGTCGGCCGGCGCCACCACCAGGCCGTCGCGCACCGGCGTCACGCGCGGCGGGTCGCGGAAGAAATAGGCGCACCAGAGCGTCGCCAGCGTGCCGAGCCAGCCGAGCGGCGGCCACAGCCAGAACAGCAGCAGGCTGACCAGCGCGAAGGCGCCGATGAAGGGATAGCCCTCCGGCGTGATCGGCACCATTTGCCGGCGGATGGAATCGATAATCGACATCGAAGATTCTAATGACCCCCCGGCGTCCTGCTCGCGCCGGCAAGGGATATAGCGGCAGGCCCGGCGCTAGGCCACCCCCGCCCCTTTCTGCGGCCGCCATATGGCGCCCACTTTTCGGTAAGAAATTCTTGCCAAACTCAACCTCGTCAAGCACTGTGCCGCGGGGATCAGCAATGAAAACAGGCTTTGTCGGGGCTTTTTGCGCAGCGCTCCTGTTCGCCGGCGCGGTGACGCCAGCCCGCGCCGCCGACAAGCCCGCGGCCGGCAAGGAGGAGCTTGCCCTGCCGTCCATGCAGCTCGGCGACTATGCGCTCAAGCTCGCGACCGACGAGCCGCGCATGGCGAGCGCGCCGGCACCGTCGGGCCTGAGCCCAATGCGCGACGACGACCAGCCGCGCGCCTTCTTAGGCTTGAGCCTCTCGCGCCCGCTGCCGGACCATTTCTGGGACTTCGCGCGCTGACGCAAGCGCACGCGCCTCGACGGGCGGGCGCGCCGTTCGCGGCCCCTATCGTGACATCGACTGAATCGCATAGCTTGCGGGCACCAAAACGGACAGGAGCGACGATGCCGCGCGCTCTTTCGATCTGCGCCGCCGCGGCCATGCTGTTCGCCGGCGGCGCGCACGCGGACACGGCCGCCGTCAAGATCGGGCTGATCATGCCCTATTCCGGCGTGTTCGCCGACGCCGCCAGGCAGATGGATGCCGGGCTCGCGCTCTACATGCGCCAGCACGGCGACACGGTCGCCGGCAAGAAGATCGTGATCCTGCGCAGGGACGTCGGCGGCATCAATCCGTCGCTTGCCAAGCGTATTGCGCAGGCGCTGGTGGTGCGCGACCGCGTCGACATCCTGGCCGGCTTCGCGCTCACCCCGAACGCCATCGCGGCGGCGGACGTCTCGCGCAAGGCCAAGGTGCCGCTGGTGATCATGAACGCGGCGACCTCCATCATCACGACCAAATCGCCCTATGCCGTGCGCGTGTCGATGACGCTGCCGCAGATCGCCGCTCCGTTCGGCACCTGGGTCGCCAGGCACGGCAGCAAAAGCGTCTACATCATGGTTTCGGATTACGGCCCCGGCCACGACGCCGAGAAGGCTTTTGCCGCCACGTTCACTGCCGACGGCGGAAAAGTGGTGGGCTCGGTGCGCATGCCGCCGGCCGAGACCGATTTTTCCTCCTTCGTGCAGCGCGCGAAGAACGCCAAGCCGCAGGCGGTGTTCGTTTTCGTTCCCGCCGGCAGCCCGCCGGCCGCCATGATGAAGAGCCTGCGCGACCACGGCATGACGCCCGACAAGGTCAAGATCCTGGGCTCGGGCAATTTAACCGACGACAGCGCACTCAAAGGCATGGACCGCTCGATGGCCGGCATCCTCACCGCTTATCATTACGATCACACGCATCGCTCGGCGTTGAACGAAAAATTCGTCAAGGCCTTCCGCCGGCGTCACAAGGGCCTCAATCCGGACATTCAGACCGTCGGCGGCTATGACGGCATGCACCTCATCTATGCGGTTCTCAAAAAGACCGGCGGCGACAGCGGCGGCGAGGCCTTCATCGCGGCCGCCAAGGGCATGCGCTGGCAAAGCCCGCGCGGCATGATCGAGATCGACCCGCGCACCCGTGACATCGTGCAGACGATCTATGTCCGCCGTCTGGAACTTGTGAACGGCAAACTGCAAAACGTCGAAATCGACAAGTTCGACGCCGTCAAAGATCCCCTGAAGGAGGAGATGCGGAGCAACTAAGCGCGTTTTAACGCCGCGCGCAGGCTCAATCGAGCGGCAGATAGCCGAATCGCCGCATCTGCTCGCCGTGATCGTTGACGATGCGCTCGACCTGACCGGGCGTCAGCACTTCCTTCCACTGCCCGGCACGGCCTTCGCGAAAGAAATTGCCGTCGGCGCGCGCCGACCGCTCGCGGAATCCCCTTTCGTTTTCCTGCGCCTGCAGGCGCGCGAACGACGACCGCTCGATCGCCTTGGCGAACTGCCGGCGGCTCGCGTGGATCCGCAGGTGCTTCGCCAGCGCGCCGAAGGTCTTCTGGGGATCGGCAGACATGTCCTCATAACGCATGACGTGCAGCGCGCGGTGCTGGTTGCGCGTCCAGCTCCACACGTGCTGGCTCCAGGAGCCGTGGACTTCATACACCGCCTTGTCGTTGCCCGGCGTCTCGGCATCGGTGGCGGCCATGCGCGCAATCGCGTCGTCGATCGAAACGCCGGAATGGTGCGCAAAGGAAATCGCGACGTCGAGCGGATTGCGGATGATGTAGATCGCGCCCGCGGTCACCGCGAAATTGACTGTGGAATGGCCGCGGTCCACGACCAGGCAATTATGCGTCTTGACGAACACGAGCCCCTCCGCGGAATCGGCGATTTGGTGGTGGACCGCGTGGCGGGTGGCGGCGATCTCGCGACGATGGACGGCGTTGTCGGGCTCGAAGCCCAGGAAGTCAGCGTAGCGCTGCTTGTCGAGGTCCCAGGTCGAGAACCGGCTCATCGCGTTGATGTCTTGCGCCTTCCCCTCGAAATTTCGCGCTTTTGCGAGGTTATGCAGGAATGCGCGGGCCCAGGTATTGCCCGATTTCGGATAAGACGCGATCCAGACAATGCCAGAGCCGGCCGGCGAGCCGGCCGGAATACCCGCACTGGTTGTTTCATGGCGAATCTTCACGTACGGCATCGCCTTGGCTTGTTCGCATCGCCGGACCGCTAATTTACTTCATGATACCTCACCTGTAGGTTCACGCGACTGTCATGGAGCGCCGCGTTTGGTTTGGGGTGAAGTCGAGTGCCGCCAATTCAGCCGTCATTGCGCGCTTCTTTGCTGACCGGCGCGTCTGCGGTAGCCCTTTCGGTCGCCGCCTCGTCCGGCCAGGCCGCCACGCCCGATACGCCGCCGACTTGGACGATCTGGGGTGAAGGCGCCGCGTTCTGGACCGGCGGCAGCAGCTTCAACATCCCGAACATTTTCGGACCGGGCTACACCTCCTTCAAGCCGCCGGTCGGCATCGAAGGCGCGTTCAGCTTCGATTACCGCTGGACCGGCCGGCCTTGGCATTTCATTTTCGATTTCCGCTATGGAAAGACCCGGAGCCGCTCGGCAAGTTCCTCCAGCTTCCAGTCCTCTGTGGTCAACCCCACTGGATCGCTTTTCGTCACACAGACCAGCTCGACCAGCAGCAACGCCACCGAGCGTGAATATCACCTGGTTAGCGATTTCATGATTGGCCGTGATCTCGGCGTCGGCAGCGACCGGCCCGAGTTCGAATTCGGCATTCGCATCGCCGATCTTTATGCGGCCGTCCATGCGACGGTATTCGCCAAGCGCACTTTTTACTCGGGCACCGGAACGATCACCAGTGCACAATCGTCCACCGCCGATTGGACCAGCCGCTTTTTCGGTGTCGGCCCGCGGCTGGCAATCGTCGGCGGCATTCCGATTGTCGGCGAGTGGTCGTTCGATTACGGCGCCGGTATCGCCGCCTTGTTCGGTTGGCATAAATTTTATGGGCTCACCGTCGACACCCATTCATCGGCATTCGTCTTTAATGCCGACGGTTGGCTGGCCGTCAGCTATCTGATCACCCCACAGTTCAAACTGAGCAGCGGCATGCGCGGCGATTACTACAACAACGCTTTGACGACCTATAACGTCGGTACGGGCGGCCTTCACAACATAGACCGTTTCTACTGGGGTCCGTTCCTGCGATTGACCGCCACTTTCTGAGCGGGCAGTCTGCGCGCGCCAAGTCGCCCAGAATGCTTGCCTTGAGCCATGAATATCGTCGAACCGATTCTGTTCCAGGCGAAGTATCAGCCGAGCGCCCCCGCGCTCTGCGCACAAGGCATCGACGTCATCAGCTACGAACGCCTGATCGCCCAGATGAACAACGTCGCCCGCCGCGCGCTGGCGAGCGGCCTCAAGTCCGGCGACATCGTGGCCTTGTCGATCGCAGACCCGCTGCTGCACGCCGTGCTTATCCTCGGACTAACGCAAGCGGGAATTGTGACGGTTTCGGTCGACATGCACAAACCGCCGGCGGGCCTCAGGTTCGACGCCGTCGTCAAGAATACGAAATACGCCCACGCACCGCAGGCGCGGCACCTCGCAATCGACCATGGCTGGCTCGTGGGCGACGGCACCGCAGTCGAATTGTCGCCGCGCGGCTGGGCGGCGAGCGGCGATACGGCACGCATCGTTCTCACCTCCGGCAGCACCGGCGATCCGAAAGCCGTGGCGCTCACGCATGAGCAAGTTATGGCGCGAAATGCCCGCTTTGAATACGCAGTAGGCAACCGGCACCCGACCTTCGCGCGGGTTTACCTGAACATGGGGCTGGCGGCGGCGCTCGGCTTTCAATTCCTGATCTATCTTCTGTCGCGTGGCGGCACGATGTTCTTCCGCGGCGACAGCATGGAAAACACGCTGCGCGCTTTCGAAATCTTCCGCATCGAGGCCATGCTGGCGACGCCGGTCACGCTGTCGCAGCTGCTCGAAGCTTGCGACCGCCACCCGTCGATCGAACTTGATCTCGACACCATCGTTTCCGGTGGAAGCCTGTTGCCGCGGCCGCTAGTGAAACGGGTGCGGCCGCGCCTGTGCAAGCACCTGATCACCGGCTACGGCTCGACCGAAACCGCGATCAGCGCCACCGCGCCGGCGCACGAAATCGCCCACATCGACGGCGCAGCCGGCTACGTCACGCCGGGGATCCGCATCGAGATCGTCGACGAGGAAGACCGCCCGCTGCCGCCGGGCACCGAAGGGATCGTGCGCGTCGCCAGCGAATTCGGCATCGAGCGTTATATCGACGACGCGGCCGAGTCCGCTAAGGTCTTCCGAAACGGCTGGTTCTATCCGGGCGACCTGGGCTCTCTCACCGCGGACAACCTGCTGATCATCTTGGGCCGGCAGAACGACGTGTTGAACGCCGGCGGCGGCAAAATGGCGGCGGAAAAGGTCGAGGCCGCCCTGCTCTCGTTCAAGGGCGTGAAAGAGGCCGCGGTTTTCATGGCGACCAGCAAGCTCGGCGTCGACGAAGTCTGGGCCGCCCTCGTCTGCAGCGAGAAGATCGATCCCGAAATGCTGCGTGCGCATTGCCGGCCGCGCATGCCGGTCGTGTTCGTGCCAGCACACATCGTCACGGTCGACGCACTGCCGGTCAACGCCATGGGCAAGATCGACCGGCCGCGGCTGAAAAGCATGTATGCAAACGCCGCGCGCTGACGCTGCCGCGGCTACTCCGCCGCGTCGGCCGGCACGTCGTTGACCGGCTCTTCCGCCGGCACCGGCTCTTCCGCAACCTCGGGCGGATTGCGGTTGGGCGCCTCGCGCGCTTCGCCCGGCGAGCGCCAGCTTCTCGCGCGCTTCCTCCGCCTCGCGCTGGCGGTTCCACATGCTGGCGTAAAGGCCGCGGGCCGCGAGCAATTGCCCGTGCGTGCCGCGCTCGACGATCGCGCCGTTGTCGAGCACGATGATCTCGTCGGCGCCGACGATGGTCGAGAGCCGGTGCGCGATCACCAGCGTGGTGCGGCCGGACGAGATGCGTTCGAGCGCGTCCTGGATTTCCTTCTCGGTGTGGCTGTCGAGCGCGGAGGTCGCCTCGTCGAGCAGCAGGATCGGCGGCCCTTTCAGGATGGTGCGCGCGATCGCCACGCGCTGCTTCTCGCCGCCCGACAGCTTCAGGCCGCGCTCGCCGACTTCGGTGTCGTAGCCCTTGGGCGATAGGCGAATGAAGGCGTCGATCTGCGCCAGCGCTGCGGCCTCCTCCACCTCGGCGTCGCTCGCCTCCCAGCGGCCGTAACGGATGTTGTAGCGGATGGTGTCGTTGAACAGCACGGTATCCTGCGGCACCATGCCGATCGCCGCGCGCAGCGAGGCTTGCGTCACGCGCGCGATGTCCTGGCCGTCGATCGTGATGCTGCCGCCGGAGAGATCGTAAAAGCGGTACAAGAGCCGCGAGATGGTCGATTTGCCGGCGCCGGAAGGCCCGACCACCGCCACCGTCGTGCCGGCCGGCACCTGGAAGCTGACGCCTTTCAGGATCGGGCGTTCCTTGTCATAGGCAAATGTGACGTTCTCGAAGCGGATGTCGCCGCGCGTCACCTCGAGCGGCGATGCGTCGGCTGCGTCCTCGATCTCGGGCGGGCGCGACAGGATCGCGAACATGTTCTCGATGTCGGTGACCGCCTGTTTGATTTCGCGATAAAGCATGCCCATGAAATTGAGCGGCTGGTAGAGCTGGATCATCATGGCGTTGATCAGCACGAAATCGCCGACCGTCTTGGTGCCGGCCTTGATCTCGTAGGCGCACATCACCATGGCGCCGGCGAGCCCGAGCGTGAACAGCAGCGTCTGACCGGCGTTGAGCACGGTGAGCGAGGTGTAGGACTTGACGCTGGCATCCTCGTAGCGCGCCATGGCGCGGTCGTAGCGGCTGGCCTCGCGCTGCTCGGCGCCGAAATATTTCACCGTCTCGTAGTTGAGCAGCGAGTTGATCGCCTTGACGTTGGCGTCGGTGTCGCTGTCGTTCATGCGGCGGCGGATGCCGATGCGCCATTCAGTGGCGTTGTAGGTCCAGCCCATGTAGAGCGCGACCGTGCCGACGATCAGAACGACGTAGCGCCAGTCGAAATGCACCATCAGCACGGCGGCCACCAGCGACACCTCGATGACGGTCGGCGCGAGCTGCAGGATGACCATGCGCACGATGGTTTCGATGGCGTTGCGCCCGCGCTCGAGCACGCGCGTCAGGCCTCCGGTCTTGCGCTCGAGATGGAAGCGCAACGAGAGCGCGTGCATATGCACGAAGGTGCGGTAGGCGATGCGCCGCACCGCGTGCATCGCCACCTTGGCGAACACGGCGTCGCGGCTTTGCGTGAGCGCGCCCATCAGGATGCGCATGCCGCCGTAGGCGAGCGTCATGGCGATGGGTGCGGCGATCGCCCAGCCGAGCCAGCCGGTGCCGGGCGTGGCGTTGCCGGCGAGCGCGTCGGTTGCGTATTTGAAGGTGAAGGGGACGGCGATGGTCGCGAGCTTGGCGACGACCAGCAGCGCCATGGCGCCCAGCACGCGCAGTTTCAGGTCGCGCCGGTCGGCCGGCCAGATATAGGGCCACAGGTGGACGAGCGTCGAAAACAGCGCGCCGCGGCTGGCGGAGACGCTAATGCTTGGCTCGGAGGGGCTCTGATGGTGGCCGCGGTGGGGGCTCATGGAGGCTTCATATAGGTGGATTCTGGCCGGTAATCACCCCGGCGCGCCCGGCATACCCCGCCGCAACCACAGGGCATTGCAGACGTTATCTTGACGGCGCCGACGCTCGGGGGCACATCCACGACCATGAACAAAATCGAGAAATTGAGCAAAATCGAGAAAATCTGCGTTTACTGCGGCTCCAGCCCCGGCACCCGCCCCGCTTTCGTCGAGGCTGCGCGGAACTTCGGCAAAATTCTTGCCGAGAACGGCATCGGGCTCGTCTACGGCGGCGGTTCGGTCGGCATCATGGGCGAGCTTTCGCAAGCCGTGATCAAACATGGCGGCGAAGTGCACGGCATCATTCCCGAGTTCCTGAAGGATCGCGAGCATGCCCGCAAAAACGGGCAGGACTTGATCGTCACGCGCGACATGCACGAGCGCAAACGCAAGATGTTCGAGATGGCGGACGCCTTCGTGGCACTGCCGGGCGGCATCGGCACGCTGGAGGAACTGGTCGAGCAGCTCACCTGGGCACAGCTCGGCCGCCACAAGAAGCCGGTGCTGGTCGCCAATATCGAGGGCTTCTGGGAACCGCTGTGCGCGCTGCTCGATCACATGCGCGAGCTGCAATTTATCCGCCGCGATCTCTCCTTCGATCTCCTGGTGGCGGACGAGGTGCGCGACATCCTGCCGCTGCTGCACAAGGCGCTCGAGCAGGTGCCGGACGAAGCCAAGAAGATGAGCGCGGCTGACGCCGAGAGGCTGTAGACTTCACCCTCCCCTGGAGGGGGAAAGTGAAGCGTGCAGGCTTCACCGCCCAGCCAATCAGCATCGTGATCGTCAGCCCGTGACCTTCACAAACGTCACCGCCTCGACGCGGTTGCCGTCCGGATCGCGGATGAAGGCGGCGTAGTAGCCTTCGCCGTGCTGCGGGCGCAAAGCCGGCGCGCCGTCGCTTGTCCCTCCATTGGCAAGCGCGGCGGCATGGAAGGCATCGACCATCTCCGTCGAGCGCGCGCGCAAGGCGACATGGGCGCCGCCACCGGGCGCGAGCGGCGTCGTGTCGGCGCGCAGGTTGAGCCAGAATTCGGCGTATTGCTTGCCGAAGCCGATCGTTTCCGGCCGCGTCTCCAGCCGCGTGTAGCCGAGACGCCGAGCACCGCTTCATAAAAGCGCGTGGCGGGGGCGAGATCGCGCACGGCGATGGAGACATGGTCGATCATGAAGTCACGCCGGCGCGCCGGACTTCACCAGCTTGTAGATGATCGAATCCATCAGCGCCTGAAACGAGGCGTCGATGATATTGGCCGAGACGCCGACCGTGCTCCAATGCTCGCCTTGCTCGTCCTCGCTCTCGATCAGCACGCGCGTCACCGCAGCCGTACCGCCATTGAGGATGCGCACGCGGTAGTCCGACAGCTTCAGCCCCTCGATATATTTCTGGTACTTGCCGAGGTCCTTGCGCAGCGCCTGATCGAGCGCGTTGACCGGACCGTTGCCTTCCGCCGCCGAGATGGTGTCCTCGTTGCCGACCTTGACCTTGACCACCGCCATGGCGACCGTGACGCGCTCGCCCTTGGCGTTGTAGCGCTGCTCGACATTGACGTCGAACTGCGTCACGTCGAAATAAGCCGGCACGCTGCCGAGCGTGCGGCGCGCCAGCAGCTCGAAAGACGCGTCGGCCGCCTCATAGGCATAGCCGATGGTCTCGCGCTCCTTGACGATCTCCAAGAGACGCGTGACGCGCGGGTCGTCCTTGTCGACCTTCAGCCCGATGCGCTCGAGCTCGGCCAGCACGTTGGACCGGCCGGCCTGCTCCGACACCAGCACGCGGCGGCGGTTGCCGATGGCTTCCGGCGCGACGTGCTCATAGGTCGCCGGGTCCTTGGCGATGGCGGAAGCGTGGATGCCGGCCTTGGTGGCGAAGGCGCTCTCGCCGACATAAGGGGCGTGGCGGTTGGGCGCGCGGTTGAGCCGCTCGTCGAGCGCGCGGCTGACATGGGCGAGCTTTTGCAGCGCCGCGTCCGACACGCCGATGTCGAAGCGTTCGGCATATTCCTTCTTCAGCTTCAGCGTCGGGATGAGCGAAACGAGATTGGCGTTGCCGCAGCGCTCCCCCAGGCCGTTGAGCGTGCCCTGGATCTGGCGGGCGCCGGCGCGCACCGCGGCAAACGAATTCGCCACAGCCTGCTCGGTGTCGTTATGGGCGTGGATGGCGACGTGATCGCCCGGGATCGCCTTGCACACCTCGGCCACGATCTCTTCCACCTCGTGCGGCAGCGTCCCGCCATTGGTGTCGCAGAGCACGACCCAGCGCGCGCCCTCGTCGTAGGCGGCTTTCGCGCAGGCGAGCGCGTATTGCGGGTTGGCCTTGTAGCCGTCGAAGAAATGCTCGCAGTCGAGCAGCACTTCCTTGCCGCGCGCCTTGGCGGCCTTCACGCTGTCGCGAATGGAGGCGAGGTTTTCCTCTTCCGTCGTCTGCAGCGCCACCTTGACGTGATAGTCCCACGACTTGGCGACGAAGCAGATGGCGTTCGCCTTCGCTTCCAGCAGCGCGGCCAGCCCCGGATCGTTGGAAGCCGAGCGCCCTGGCCGCCGCGTCATGCCGAAGGCGGTGAAGGTTGCTTTAAGATGGCGGTCTTCCGCGAACAGCTCGCTGTCGGTCGGGTTGGCGCCGGGATAGCCGCCCTCGACGTAATCGATGCCGAGCTCGTCGAGCATGCGCGCGATCGCGAGCTTGTCGGCGAGCGTGAAATCGACGCCGTTGGTCTGCGCGCCGTCGCGCAGCGTCGTGTCGAAGAGATAGAGGCGTTCGCGGGGCATATGCGCTCCTTGTGCGATCCTCAGGCAAGCCGGCTGAAAACGTAGAGCGCCAGCAGGAAGGCTGCGGCGAGCACGATGTATTTCAGCACGAGATAGTATTTCCAATGGCGCGGGAACGGCGTGTCGGGCTTCTTCATGACGGCTTTCCTGCGGCGAGCTGTTTCTGCAGCGTGGTATTGGCGAGCCATTCGCCGGCGCGCGAAACGGAATTGCGCTGGCGCGCGACATAGCCGCGCTTCTCGAAGAAGCCGCGCGCATTGTCGCTCGCTTCGACTAATAACGTTGCGGCGCCGCGGTTGCCGGCGAGCTTCTCCAGCGCGTCGGCGAGCATGCTGCCGACCCCCTGCCCGGCCGCCGCCGGGTGCACATAGAGCATGTCGATCTTGTCCTTGCCGGCGAGCGCGGCAAAACCCACCGGCGAGCCTTGCATGGTGGCGATCAGCGTCAACTCGCCGGCGAGCTTCTTGCCGAAGGCTGCGTCATCGTCGGCGGCGGAAGCCCAGGCCTCCTGCTGCGCCTCGCTGTAGTCCTCGGCGGCCAGTTCGGCGATGGCCGCGCGGAAGATCTCCGCAAGCAAAGGCGTATCCTCGGCGAGAAACGGCCGCAGCGCGAAGGTCGGATGCGCGGTGGCCATCAGTGACCTTCCCCCGGCACGTCGTCATGCCCGCGCTTGTCGCGGGCATCCACGCCTTTGCAGGGCGCGCGCGAAGTAAGACGTGGATGGCCGCGACAAGCCCGGCCATGACGAAGGACAGTCATCGCGCGATCTCCCAGGTGGTGCCGTCCTTGGAGTCCTTCAGCACCACGCCCATGGCGGCGAGCTCGTCGCGGATGCGGTCGGATTCGGCGAAGTTCTTGGCCGCTCGGGCCTCCTTTCGCGCCTCGATGAGAGACATTACCTTCGCCTCGTCCACGATCGTACGGCGCGGATAGCCCTGCATGAACTTGCGCCGCGATTGAACCATGAGGCCGACGAGCAATCCGGACGCCCTAAGGATCCGCCTTAGCTCGACCTGCGCCAAGCCCGATGACGGGCCGCGAATTTCGCCGGCGATACGATGAAGCTGGGTCAGCGCGTTCGGCGTGTTCAGGTCGTCGCGGAGCGCGCCGACAAAATCGGCGTCGGGGGTCCCGCTCGAATTCGTTTCATCGCCGATGATGTCGTACCAGCCGTCCAATATCTTGGAGCTTTCCTCCAGGCCATTCACCGTCCAGTCGATCGGCTGCCGATAATGCGTGCGCAGCATGTTGAGGCGCAGCACTTCGCCCGGCCAATCCTTTAGCAATTCGCGAATAGTGACGAAGTTGCCCGCCGACTTCGCCATCTTCTCGCCTTCCACCTGCAGGAAGCCGTTGTGCATCCAGTAGTTCGCCATCACCTTGCTATGGAAGGCGCAGCGCGATTGCGCGATCTCGTTCTCGTGGTGGGGAAACACGAGATCGATGCCGCCACCGTGGATGTCGAAGGTCTCGCCCAGATGCTTCCAGGCCATGGCCGAGCATTCGATGTGCCAGCCGGGCCGGCCGGGCGTCTTGATCCCACAAGGCGAATCCCAGGAGGGCTCGCCCGGCTTCGACGGCTTCCACAGCACGAAGTCCATCGGCGCTTTCTTATAAGGCGCCACCTCGACGCGCGCGCCGGCCACCATCTCGTCAAGCGAGCGCTTCGACAGCTTGCCGTAGTCCGGCATCGACGCCACGGCGAACAACACGTGGTCTTCGGCGACGTAAGCGCAGCCGGCCGCGACCAGCTTTTCGATCAGCTCCTTCATCGCCGCGATGTGCTCGGTGGCGCGCGGCTCGACCGTCGGCGCCAGGCAGCCGAGCGCTGCAACGTCCGCCTTGAAATCCTTGTAGGTCTCGTCCGTCACCTGCTTAATCGACACGCCGCGCTCGGCCGCGCGCGCGTTGATCTTGTCGTCGACGTCGGTGATGTTGCGCACGTAAGTGACGTGTTCGGCGCCGTAGATGTGGCGCAGCAGCCGGAACAGCACGTCGAATACGATGACCGGCCGCGCATTGCCGATATGGGCGAAGTCGTAGACGGTCGGCCCGCACACATACATGCGCACGCGCGCGGGATCGATCGGGGTGAATACCCGCTTCTCGCGCGTCAGCGTATCGTAGAGCTTCAGCTCCATGATCTAGAGCGTGCTCCCTGACTGAATCACCGTGCTTCCCTCACATCTTGCTCGCGCATGATCTTTTCCGAAAACCGGTTCCCACTTTTCGGGATCACGCGCGTAGACACCCATCGGCCCCGCTGGCCGGGCGTCCTTTTAGCTCGAGAGTTGAGAAAAGACGGCCGCAGCCAGCGTTGGGCGCTAGCGAATAATCTCGCGGCAAATGCCGCAGATGAGGTTAAGGCCGTTCATGGCCGGCACAATGGTGGGTCGGCCGGGCCCCGTCAAGGCCCGGCAGGGCCCTCCCGCCCCCCCGAAACGGGGCGAAAACGGCCGGTTAAGCGCGCCTTAACGGTTTTGCTCGCATTCTCGCCATCGGCGCCGAACAGGCGCGCTCCAAGAGATCAGCGGGCGAAGCCATGCGCACACTTGTGGTCAGTCTTGCCGCCGTCCTGTGCCTCAGCCTCGTGGGCGCCGCGCAGGCGGGCGAGCGGCACATGTTCATCATCGGCGCCAATGCCGACGGCTACCGCGTCGACCGCTGCCTGGCCGAGGGCGCCAAGTGCGGCGCGGCCGCCGCCGACGCCTATTGCCGCGGCCAGCGCTACAAGGCCGCCGCCGCCTATCAGAAGGTCGACCGCGAGGAGGTGACCGGCGCCATCCCGAACGATGGCTCCGGCGGCTGCCGCGGCGGCCGCTGCGACAATCTCGTGGCGATCGTCTGCACGCGCTAAGCGCGCGCCTCGGCATTCCCCTGTTCGCGCCCGGCTCCGGCCGGGCGTTCGCGTTTTAAGTCGGCTTTCCGACGCCCGACATTTCCGGTGGAAAAATCGGGAACCCGGGCTGGCGCACGCGCGTTGTGCGGCCGACAAGGTTTGCGCCGTGATGAAGATTTTTTTGATCAATGTTTTCGGGACGCTGTTCGTGGTGGTGGAGCCGCCGGGTGACCTTACGCGCCGGCTCGCCGCCTTGCAGGGCTGGTGTTCGCAGCGAAAATTCCCGCCGCGCCAGTAGTTTAGAATAGTTGCAAACTCGTTGCGCCCGGTCGCAACTTGGGCCAGAGTCGCCGCCTCGCGCGACGGCGGATTCCCTTTATGGCCACGACCGACCAAACCGCTCAACGAGCGCCCGAGCCGGCCGACCACGCCCCGCTCAAGCTCGACGGATTCCTGCCCTACCGGCTCAATGTCTGCTCCAGCCTGGTGACGCAGGCGCTCTCGCGCATCTACGCCGGGCGTTACAAGATCGGCGTGCCGGAATGGCGCGTGCTGGTGACGCTCGGCGAGTTCGGCATGATGACCGCCAAGACGATCGGCAACCACAGCCACATGCACAAGACCAAGGTGTCGCGCGCGGTCGCCCAGCTCGAGCGCCGCAAGCTGGTCGCGCGCAAGGCCAACCGCGCCGACATGCGCGAGACCTTCCTGTCGCTGACGCCGGCCGGCCGCGCGGTCTATGAGGAGCTCGCGCCGGCCGCGCTCGACTTCGTGCACCAGCTCATGGAAACGGTGGATCCGGCCGACCGCGCCGCGCTCGACCGTGTGCTGGGCAAGCTGATCGAGCGCTCCAAGCAGCTGAGCGTCGGTATCGCCACCGCGTCGGCGCTGCGCTAGATTGGGCCCCGCATTCACGCCGGCCGGGGGCGTTCATCCGTGAAGCTCTATACTTATTTTCGCTCGTCCGCCGCCTATCGCGTGCGCATCGCGCTCAACCTCAAGCGCGTGCCCTATGACATGGTGCCGGTCCATCTCACCAAGGACGGCGGCTATCAGCGCAAGGCGGACTTCGTCGCGGTCAATCCACAGATGCGGGTGCCGGCGCTGGCGCTGTCCTCCGGCGACGTGATCACGCAATCGATCGCCATCATCGAGTATCTCGACGAGATCGAGCCGGAGCCGCCGCTCTTGCCACCCGACGCGCTCGCGCGCGCGCATGTACGCGCCATCGCGCAGGCGGTCGCCTGCGACATCCACCCGCTCAACAATCTGGTGGTGCTGCAATATCTCAAGAACACGCTGAAGCACGAGCAGGCCGAGATCGACGCCTGGTATCATCATTGGGTGATGGCCGGTTTCAAGGCGATCGAGGCGATGATTTCGCCCGCGCCTTACGCCTGCGGCGCGCATGTGACGCTGGCCGATCTCTGCCTGGTCCCGCAGGTGTTCAACGCGCGCCGGCTCAAGATCCCGCTCGACGATTTCCCGAAAATCGTGGCGGCCGAGCAGGCCTGCCTGAAGCTTGCCGCCTTCGACAAGGCGCGGCCGGAGAACCAGCCGGATGCGGAGTGACGGCGGCGTTCAAGCCTGCTAGACCGCGCTGCTCCGCAACGCCTTTCAACAGCCGCCGGCAAGATACTCCGTGGTCAAAAGCAACGTCCTTCGTGCCGTCCTGTGGATGGTCGGCGCCCTGCTTTCGTTCTCGACCATGGCGGTGTCGATCCGCGAATTGTCGCGCGCGGGCCTGACGATTTTCGAGATCCTGGCGGTGCGCGGCGGCGGGGGGCTGCTGGTTCTGCTGCTGCTGCTGTTGCTGCGGCCGGAGTTGCGCCGCTACACACTCCCTCGCCGCATGAAACTCCACTTCCTCCGCAACGTCGTGCACTACGTCTCGCAGTATTCCTGGGCGACCAGCCTCACCATGCTGCCGCTCGCGCTGGTGTTCGCGCTGGAATTCACCATGCCGGCCTGGACGGTGCTGCTGGCGGTGTGGCTTTTGCGCGAGCGCATGTCTGCGAGCCGCATTGGCGTAGTGGTGCTCGGCCTGACCGGCGTTCTGGTGATCCTGCGGCCGGGCATCCACAGTTTCCATCCCGCGGTGTTCCTGGTACTGGCGGCGGCCTTCGGCTACGCCATCACCATGATCAGCACCAAGAAGCTGACCATGAGCGAGAGCACGTTCGGCATCGTGTTCTGGATGATGGTCATCCAATTCCCGCTCTCCCTGTTGGGCAGCGACTTGCACGTGTTCCTTCACCTGCACCTCCGGCATCTGCTGCCGGCGCTCGGGGTAGCCACCGCGGGATTGACGTCGCACTACTGCCTCAGCAACGCCTTCCGCGCCGGCGACGCCACGCTGGTGGTGCCGCTCGATTTCATGCGCATCCCGCTGATTGCGGTGGTCGGCTGGGCGCTTTACGGCGAATCGCTCGACGTGTTCGTGCTGCTGGGCGCGCTCATCATCGTCGTCGGGGTGTTCTGGAACCTGCGCTCGGAAGCCGCCAGAGTTCGCCAAATTGCCTGATTTTTTCCGTGAGGCTGATCCTCGCCTTGCCATAATTGCCGGGTTAGAGTGCCGGCCATGAGGGGAGCCGTTCGTCAGTTTCTCGCCGCCGCGGCGGTCGTCCTGTGCTCGGGCGCGGCCTGGGCGCAGTCGCAATCGTCCAATCCCACCTGCCAGCGCCTGGAGGCCCAACTCACGTCGCTCGACCGCGGCAACTCGGATCCGGCGCGTGCCGGCCAGATCCAGCAGGCCGACGACGCGGTCAACCGCCAGCAATTCGAGGTCGACAAGCTGGTGTCGCAGGCGCGCCGCATGGGCTGCGGCAATCGCGGCTTTTTCTCGATCTTCAGCAACCCACCCGCGCAATGCGGGCCCCTCAACCGCCGCATCGAGCAGCAGCGCGACGTGCTCGACCGCCTGCAGAACCAGCTCGAGCAGTTGCAGGGCGGCACCGCCCAGCGCGCCTCGCAGCGTCAGTCGCTGCTGATCGCGCTTGCCGACAACGGCTGCGGCCAGCAATACCGCGCGGCCGCGCGCTCCGGCGAGCGCGGCGGCTTCTTCGACCGGCTGTTCGGCGGCGGCACCATCTTCTCGCCGCAGCCTTCCGGCCCGATGGGTAACACCTACCGCACCGTCTGCGTGCGCACTTGCGACGGCTTTTACTTCCCGATCGCGTTCGAGACTACGCCCGACCACTTCCGCGAGGACGCGCAAACCTGTCAGCGTATGTGCCCGGCCGCCGACGTGCAGCTCTACACCTATCACAATCCCGGCGAGGAGATATCGCAGGCGGTCTCGCTCAACGGACGGCTCTACACCGAGCTGCCGACCGCCTTCCAGTATCGCAAATCGCTGGTGCCGAGTTGCAGTTGCCGCCGTCCCGGCGAGAGCTGGTACGAGGCGCTGGTGGGCAATGGCACGGATACGACCCTCGCCCCCGGCGACGTGGTGGTGGGCAAGCAGGGCGCGCCCGCCGGCAAGCCCGCAAATGAAAGCGCAAAGGCCGAGCCGCCCAAGGCCATGGTGGAAGCGCCGGGCAAGGTCGACAACACCAAGCGCAAGGTGCGCGAGGTCGGCCCGAAATTCCTGCCGTCGCACTGACGCCTAAAAGTCGAACGCCTCGCTCTTGGCCGGCTTGCCGGCAACGAGTGTCTCATCGGGCTTGGGCAGCGGCGTGCCGGGATCGCGGAAGCGGTTGGTGATGGGGTAGCGCCGGTCGCGGCCGAAATTCTTCATCGTCACCTTCACGCCCGGCGCGGCCTGACGGCGCTTGTATTCGGCGATGTTCACCAAGCGCTCCACCTTCATCACCGTATCGCGGTCGAAGCCGGCAGCCGCGATATCGGCGACCGACTGCTCGCCCTCGACCAGCCGCTCCAGGATACCATCGAGCACTGAATAGGGCGGCAGCGAATCCTCGTCCTTCTGGTTTTCACGCAATTCCGCCGTCGGCGGGCGCACCAGAATGTTTTCGGGGATGACCGGACCGTCCGGGCCCATGGCCCCTTCCGGCCTCCAGGAATTGCGCAGCCGCGCCAGGCGGAACACTTCCGTCTTGTAGAGGTCCTTGATCGGATTGAAGCCGCCGTTCATGTCGCCGTAGAGCGTGGCGTAGCCGACCGACATTTCCGATTTGTTGCCGGTGGTGACCAGCATGAGGTTGAACTTGTTGGAAACGGCCATCAGCGTGGTGCCGCGCGCGCGCGCCTGCAGGTTTTCTTCCGCCACGTCGCGCGGGCGGCCGGCGAAGGCCGGCTTGAGCACCTCCAGAAAGCCCTCCACCGCCGGCGCGATCGGCAAAATCTCGTATTGGACGCCGAGCGCCTTGGCACAGGCCGCCGCGTCGTCGAGCGACTCCTGCGCGGTGTATTTGTAAGGCATCATAATGCAGCGCACGCGCTCGGCGCCCAGCGCATCGACGGCGAGCGCCGCGCAGAGCGCGGAATCGACGCCGCCCGACAGGCCGAGCACCACGCCGGGAAAGCCGTTCTTGTTGACGTAGTCGCGCAGGCCGAGCACGCAAGCCGCGTAGTCGGCGCGCTCGCCGTCGAGCGCCGCGATGTTCGGCCCGTCGACGCAACGCCAGCCGTGCTCCTGCCGCTCCCATCGCGTGGTCGCCACTTCTTCCTTCCAGGAACTGAGCTGGAAGGCGAGCGAGCAATCGCCGTTGAGCGCGAGCGAAGCGCCGTCGAACACCAGTTCGTCCTGCCCGCCGACCTGGTTGGCATAGATGAGCGGCAGGCCAGTTTCCTTGACACGCGGGACGATCACGTTGAGCCGTTGGTCGGCGACGTTGTGACGATAGGGCGAGCCGTTGAGCACCAGCAGGATTTCTCCGCCGGTTTCGGCGATGCACTCGGCCGGCTCAGGCCCCCAGACGTCCTCGCAGACCGGCAGGCCGAGCCGCACACCGCGGAAATTCACCGGTCCCGGCAACGGGCCGGGCGCGAACACGCGCTTCTCGTCGAACACGCCGTAGTTCGGCAGATCGACTTTGTAGCGCAGCGCGGCGATCACGCCGTTATCGAGCAGCGCCGCCGCGTTGTAGAGCTTGCCCCCGTCGAGCCAGGGCGTGCCGACCGCCAGCGCGGGACCGGGCGCGGCGGTCTCGCGCGCGAGCTGCTCGACCGCGACGCGGCAGGCGGCCTGGAACGCCGGCTTCAGAACCAGGTCCTCGGGCGGGTAGCCCGAAATGAACAATTCGGGGAAAACGACGATGTCGGCGCCCTGCGCGGCCGCCTGCGCACGGGCGCTGCGCACTTTCTCGGCGTTGCCGGCGATGTCGCCGACAGTGCAATTGAGCTGCGCGACGCAAATCGCAAGCCTATCGGCGGGACGGCCGTTCATGGCAACACGTCTATCGCCTGCCCTGCCGTCCGGCAATCGCGCAAGCGCCGCCCTGCCATGCCGACGCTAGAGCCCGGCCGCCGCCGGCATGGGGATCGCCCGCCCGGCCCGCTCCTTCTTGAGCAATTCGGCCAGTAGGAAGGCGAGATCGATCGCCTGCTCGGCATTGAGCCGCGGGTCGCAGACGGTGTGGTAGCGGTCGTTGAGGTCGGCATCGCTGATGGCGCGGGCGCCGCCGGTGCATTCGGTGACGTTTTTGCCGGTCATCTCCAGATGCACGCCACCGGCATAGGTGCCTTCCGCCTGGTGCACCTCGAAGAAGCTGCGCACCTCTTTCAGGATCAGGTCGAAGGGCCGGGTCTTGTAGCCGCTCGCCGACGAGATGGTGTTGCCGTGCATGGGATCGCAGGACCACACCACCACTTTGCCCTCGCGCTCGACCGCGCGGATGAAAGCCGGCAAGTGATCGCCCACCTTTTCGGCGCCGAAGCGGCCGATCAGCGTGAGCCGACCCGGCTCGTTGTCCGGATTGAGGATGTCGATCAGGCGCAGGAGATCGTCGGTCTTCAGCGACGGCCCACATTTGAGGCCGATCGGGTTCTTGATGCCGCGGGCGAATTCGATATGCGCGTGATCGTGCTGGCGCGTGCGATCGCCGACCCAGAGCATGTGGCCGGAGGTGGCGTACCAGTCGCCGGTCGTCGAATCGATGCGGGTGAAAGCCTGCTCGTAGCCGAGCAGCAGCGCTTCGTGGCTGGTGTAGAAATCCGTGGTGCCGAGCGCACTATCGACCGCGAACGTCAGACCGCAGGCGCGCATAAAATCGAGCGCGCCGGACACCCGGTCGGCGAGATCGGCATAGGCCTTCGACTGCGGCGAGCCGCTCACCGACTTCAACATCCATTGATGTACGTTTTCGACGCTGGCATAGCCACCCTTTGCGAAGGCGCGCAGCAGGTTGAGCGTCGCGGCCGATTGGCGATAGGCCGCAAGCTGGCGGCGCGGATCGGGCAGACGTGAGGCGTCGTTGAACTCGATGTCGTTGATGATGTCGCCGCGGTAGCTCGGCAGTTCCTTGCCGTCGCGTTTCTCGGTCGGCGATGAACGCGGTTTGGCGAACTGCCCGGCGATGCGGCCCACTTTGACCACCGGCGAGGCGCCGGCATAGGTGAGCACGATCGCCATCTGCAGGAACACGCGGAAGAAGTCGCGGATATTATCGGCGCCGTGCTCGGCGAAGCTCTCGGCGCAGTCGCCGCCTTGCAGCAGGAAAGCCTGTCCGCTCGCGACCTGACCGAGCGCCTTCTTCAAGTTGCGCGCCTCGCCGGCAAACACCAGCGGCGGGAAGGTGGCAAGCTGCTTTTCGACGTCGGCCAGCACCTGCCGGTCCGGATAGTCCGGCACCTGCAGGATCGGCTTTGCGCGCCAGCTATCGGGCGTCCAGCGTTCGGGCATTTCCAGTCACTCCACGGCTCGCGGGGGTTATACACGAGGCCGCGGGGCAAAAACCAGTTCTTCCAGAAAACGCCCTTATTTGGAGCTATTCCGCCGCGGCCCGCCCATAACTGACTGCCTTTTCGCGCATGGTGACCAGCTCCTCGGCAGCCGTCGGGTGCACCGCCATGGTGGCGTCGAAATCGGCCTTGGTGGCGCCCATCTTCACCGCCACGCCGACCACCTGGATCAATTCGCCGGCATCCGGCCCGACCAGATGGCAGCCGACCACCCGGTCGGTGTCGCCGTCGACCAGAAGCTTCATGAAGCAGCGGGTGTCGCGGCCGGACAGCGTCGCCCGCATCGGCCGAAAGGTGGTCTTGTAGACATCGAGCCTGGGGCACCGTTCGCGCGCCTGCGCTTCGGTGAGGCCGATCGTCCCGACTTCCGGCTCGGAGAACACGGCGGTCGGAACGTTAGAGTGATCGACCGGCGTGCGCTTGCCGCCATAGAGCGTATCGGCGAAGGCGTGGCCCTCGCGGATCGCCACCGGCGTGAGGTTGATGCGGTGGGTGACGTCGCCGACCGCGTAGATGTTCGGCACGCTCGTACGGGAATAGTCGTCGACCTTGATGCCGCCGTGCTCGGCGATCGCGCAGGCCAGCTTCTCGAGCCCGAGCCCCATGATGTTCGGCCGGCGGCCGATGGCGAACATCACTTTGTCGGAAACGATTCTGCTGCGGTCGGAGAGCCTGGTGACGTATTCGTCGCCGGACTTCTCCACTGCGGAGACCGTGTGACCGCAGGTCACGGTGATGCCGCGGGTGCGCAGTTCGTTGCGAAGATGCTCGCGCACGTCATCGTCGAAGCCGCGCAGGATGTTCTCGCCGCGATAGACCAGCGTCACTTCGCTGCCCAGTCCCGCGAAGATGCAGGCGAATTCGACCGCGATATAGCCGCCGCCCTGGATGACGATGCGCCGCGGCAGATCGGGTAGATGGAACGCCTCGTTGGATGAGATGACGTGATCGAGACCGGGAATCTTGGGCCCGTAATGCGGCCAGCCCCCGGTGGCGATCAGAATGGTTTCGGCCTTGACGCGCTCGCCGCTCTCGGTGAGGCACACGGTGTGGGCGTCTTCGATCACGGCGCGGCTCTTGACCAGCCGGGCGCCGAACTTGTCGAGCGTGTTGGTATAGGCAGCCTCCAGCCGCGAGACTTCGCGCGCGACATTGTCGCGCAGCGAGGGCCAGTGAAACGTCGGCTGCGGAACGCTCCAGCCGAAGCCGGCGGCGTCCTCGAAATCGTCGGCAAAGCGCGAGGCGTAGACCAGAAGCTTTTTCGGCACGCAGCCGCGGATGACGCAGGTGCCGCCGACGCGGTATTCCTCGGCGATCATCACGCGCGCGCCGTAACCGGCCGCGACGCGCGCCGCGCGCACTCCGCCGGAGCCCGCTCCGATGACGAAAAGATCGACCTCGTGGTCCGCCATCACCCGTTATCGCCGTTCAGCCCGCGTCGGAAGCGCCGGCGCCCGCGATCAAAGGTCGTGCCCCTTCTTCTTCATCTCTTCGCGCATCTTCGAGACAACTTCCTCTGAAAGTTTGTTGGCCCAGTTCTGCGCAAAGGACATGCTGTTGTCGACCACCTGAGGCTGCTTCTCCAGCAGCTTCTGACCGGCCGGCGATTTATAAAACGCCAGAATTTCCTTGAGCTCCTTTTCGGTGAAATTCCGCGCGTAGAGCAGCGCGACTTCGTCCGTGACCTCGTGGAAGCGCGGCTGCAGATCCTTGCGCAGCTTGGCAGCGACCTCGTTGAGGTCCTTGGCCAGGCCGGGGTTTTGCTGAAGGAACAGAAGCTTTGCCTGCTCGACCACGCCGGCGATCAACGGATTGAATACGACCGTTGCGCGCGTGACCCTGATCAGCTCCTGGGCGACCGCCAGCGAAGCCGCCGGCGGCGGCTTCGTCTTGGTCTGGGCATGAGCGGCCGGGCCGAGCGCGGCCAGCGCGACGGCGACCGCCGCCGGGAGAACGGCGCGTCGGAGGGCCTGGAAAACGCTCATGAGATAGCTCCGTGTTTGAAGAGAAATTAGGCTCGTTCGACGATCTCGACGCCGTCCGGTCCCGCCAATATGGCCATGCTTGCAAGTCCGATGAACAGGCCATGTTCCATGACCCCGGGAATGCCGCAAAGTGCCTGCGCCATTGCGCGCGGCTCGTCAATCCGGCCGAGCGCGGCGTCGACGATCCAGTGACCGCCATCCGTGACGAAAGCATGGCCGTCGGCGCCCCGCCGCAGCGTCAACCGGCCGGGGGCCTGCAGCGCTTTTATGGCCCGCTCCAACTCGCGGCGGGTGGCCTCCAGGCCGAAGGGGGCGACCTCGATCGGCAGCGGAAAGCGGCCGAGCGCCTCCACCCATTTGCTGCGGTCGGCGATCACGATCATGCGAGCGGAAGCCGCGGCTACGATCTTTTCGCGCAGCAGCGCGCCGCCGCCGCCCTTGATCAGGCTCAGGTCCGGGCCGATCTCGTCGGCGCCGTCCACGGTCAGATCGAGCGCGGGCACCTCGTCGAGGGTGGCGAGCGCGATCCCTAAGCGCCTGGCCTGCGCTTCCGTTTCCCGCGACGTCGGTACCGCGACCACGTCGAGGCCGCCGCGCACGCGCTCGCCGACGAGATCGACGAAATGGCGCGCGGTCGACCCGGTGCCGAGCCCGAGCCGCATGCCGGGCCGCACGAATTCAACGGCGCGCGCGGCGGCTGCGCGTTTTTGAGCTTCGGCGTCCATGCTTGACCGGCCGTGGTCGGGGTGGCGCTAAGCGTTACGTCGCGTCTATCTAGCCGCGAATGCCGGGCCTGAATAGCCGAAAATCCTCCGAGCCATTCGTCTTGGCCAGCTGCGGCGCCGCGTCCCTTGTCTTGGCCCGCCACGCCCATTATCGGTTGCGCGTCATGGCCTCCCCGACCCTCGTCTTCGACCTCGACGGCACCCTGATCGACACCGCGCCCGATCTCATCGACACGCTCAACGTGGTGTTCGAGCGCGAGGGGCTGCCGCCGGTGCCCTACGACGTGGCGCGCACCATGATCGGCGGCGGCGCCCGCATGATGATCAAGCTCGGCGTGGAAGCGGAGGGCCGCGATCTTTCGCCGGCCAAGCTCGACGCCTTGTTCGCGGATTTCATCGCGCATTATTCCGCGCACATCGCCGACCGCTCGCGCCCCTTTCCGGGCTTGAGCGAAGCGCTCGATACGCTCGCGGCGCAGGGGCACCGTTTCGCAGTCTGCACCAACAAGCTCGAGGGTCTGTCGCTTGCGCTGCTCGAAGCGCTGGGGCTGGCCGGACGCTTCGCCGCGATCTGCGGCCAGGATACCTTTGGCGTGCAGAAGCCAGATCCTGAAATTCTACGCCGCACGATCGCGGCCGCCGGCGGCGAGCCGGGGCACGCCGTCATGATCGGCGATTCCTTGACCGATATCCGCACCGCGCGCGCGGCCGGGGTGCCGGTGATCGCGGTCGATTTCGGCTACACCGACCGGCCGGTGGCCGAGCTCGGACCCGATCGGGTGATCAGCCGGTTCGCGCAATTGCCGGCGGCCATCGCGGACCTTCGCGTCGCGCGTTGACGTTTGCGCCGCCCTCATGGTTAACGCCGTTAACCTTAAGCTGCGCTGGGCTGTTGCACCCTCTCGGCCGTCTCCCTATCCTGCTTGGATGGGCGGGCGGCTTATGGCCGCCTGAGCGGACGGGTTAGCGACCATGTATCGAGTCATCGCCGTTGCGGGCGCGGCGCTCGCTCTCGTCGGGTGTTCGACGAACTCCGACCTATCGCATCTATTCAAAAGCGAGCCGCAGCTCGAGACCGTCCGCTTCGAATCGCAGCCGCCGGGCGCGCAGGCAGCGACCTCCGTCGGGCAGACCTGCCAGACGCCGTGCGCGCTGGCGCTGCCGGGCGACAAGCCGTTCGACGTTACTTTCACGCTTGCCGGTTTCCAGCCCGCGGTCGAAAAGGTGCAACTGCTTCCGTTGGGTGACGGCACGAGTAAATTGCGACCTAACCCGGTGCTTGCCGAGCTCACCCCCCTGGCGCCGCCGCCCAAGAAGAAGCGCGCGATCCACCGCCGGGTAACGCATCGCAAGCCGGCGGCCAAACCGGTACCCAAGGCTGCACACAAGCCCGCACCTAAACCCGCTACACCGGCGCCAGCCGCACCGCCGCCTCCTCAGCCGCAAACGCAGCAGTCGCCCTCCCCCTGGCCGGCCGCGCCGCCGCCACCGATGCCGAAGCAATAAATCGGCGGCCGGTTCCCGCCTCCGCGGTGCACAAGCGTGCGCCGGCGCGGCTCTGCGCGCGGGTGGACGCCATGGCGATTATCCGCCACTATGACTATATGGCGATTGCGGCACGCATAAACCGCAAGGCCCCCGGGAGGATCATGGCTGAAAACGGCGTTTCCCTGTCGGAACACGAGCGCACGGCCCCGCGGCCGGCGCCGCTGGTCGATCCGTTTCAGCGCGCCATCACCTATTTGCGGGTGTCGGTGACCGATCGCTGCGATTTCCGCTGCGTCTACTGCATGTCGGAAAACATGACCTTCCTGCCCAAGGCCGATCTGCTCAGCCTGGAGGAACTCGACCGGCTGTGCAGCGCCTTCGTCGCCAAGGGCGTCAACAAGCTGCGCCTGACCGGCGGCGAGCCGCTGGTGCGGCGCGGCATCATGACGCTGTTCCATTCCCTGTCGCGCCATCTTGAAAGCGGCGCGCTGCACGAGCTGACGCTCACCACCAACGGCTCGCAATTGGCCAAATACGCCGCCGAGCTGAAGGCGCTCGGCGTCGAGCGCATCAACGTCTCGCTCGACACGCTCGACCCGGACAAATTCCGCGCCATCACCCGCTGGGGCGATCTCGACAAGGTGCTTGCCGGCATCGACGCCGCGCTCGCCGCCGGGCTGAAAGTGAAGATCAACGCGGTGGCGCTCAAGGGCGTCAACGAGGACGAGCTCGCCGACATGCTCGCCTGGGCGCACGGGCGCGGCATGGACCTCACGGTGATCGAGGTGATGCCGCTCGGCGATGTCGGCGAAACGCGGCTCGATCAATACCTGCCGCTGTCGATGGTGCGTGCGCGGCTGGCGGAGCGCTATACGCTGCAAGACATCGACTACCGCACCGGCGGCCCGGCGCGCTATGTGCGCGTCAAGGAAACCGGCGGGCGGCTCGGCTTGATCACGCCACTGACGCATAATTTCTGCGAGTCCTGCAACCGCGTGCGCATCACCTGCACCGGCACGCTTTACATGTGCCTTGGCCAGGAGGATGCCGCCGACCTGCGCAGCCCCTTGCGCGCCTCTGAGAGCGACGACCTGATATATGCCGCCATCGACGAAGCGATCGCCCGCAAACCCAAGGGCCACGACTTCGTCATCGACCGCCGCCACCGGCGGCCGGCGCTGTCGCGGCACATGAGCGTGACCGGCGGCTGATCGCGGTCAGGCCGCTTTTTGCGGCAGCGTTACCAATTCGCGTAGCTCTTCCGGGCGCAGCCGCGCCGGCGTGAAACACAAGCCGATCGTCTCGCCGACCCGCACGATTTCGGCGCCGATCGGCTGCCTGCCGGCGAAGGTGACCGCAACCGCATCGCCGACCGCGAGCCCCTCCACCGCGCCGACACGCGCGCCGCCGATGCTCACGTCGCGAACCGGAGCCTCGAATACCCGGCCGCCATGCTCGATGCGCGCGGTAAAATCGACTTCGTAACGCGGGAATTCGCGCAGGTCTGCCTTGATCGCGCGCCGCACGATTTCGGGAATGTCGCGGCACAGCGAATGCGAGGTCTCCTGCATCGCGCCTGCGACCGCGGCGACGTCCTGCGCGGCGGCGCTCGAATGGTCCATCATTTCGGCAATCTCACTCATGCGGCCGGTAAAGTTCGACACCGTCCTGCTGGTGTCGCTCGCGCTGACCGCAAAATTTTCGCTCGCTCCGCGCTGCTGCTCGATTGCCGCGGAGACCTGCTCGGTGACGCCGGAAAGCTGGTCGATGACCTCGGCCACGCCGGCGAGCGAGGCCACGACATCGCGCGTGGTGGACTGAATCTCGCCGACCTTGGCGCCGATCTGCTCGGTCGATTTTCCGGTCTGGGTCGCCAGCGTCTTGACCTCGGAGGCGACCACCGAAAAGCCGCGCCCGGCATCGCCCGCGCGCGCGGCCTCGATGGTGGCGTTGAGCGCGAGCAGATTGGTCTGCGCCGCGATCTGGTTGATGACCGTCACGATGTCGCCGATCTGGTCGGCCGCCTTGGTCAGCGCGTCAATGGCCGCGCGCGAAGCGTCGGCACGCTCGACCGCCTCGCGGCCGAGACGGTTGCCGCGTCGCATCTGCTCGGAAATCTCCAACACCGCCTGGATCACCTGGTCGGACAAAAGCCCGGCCGCCTCGCTTACGGCGCGGGAGCCTTCGGCCGCGCGCGCGGTTTCGTCGAAAGCGCCGCGTGCGGTTTCGAGTGCGGCGATCATGTCCCGCGCCTTCAACTGCAGGGTCGCCGCGCCGTCGGCGATGGGCTGGATGCCGTGCACGGTCGCGACCTCGACCTCGCCGGCGAGATTGGACAGATTGACGCGGCGCAGAGCCTGCCAGGTGCGATCGAGGTCGCCGTGCACGACTTCGCGGCGCTGGCGTTCGCCGAGCACCTCGGCAAGGCGCTCGGTCGCCGCCGTCAGATACGCGAGTTCGTTGCGCTGCCGCACCAAAGGCAGCGCGGATTCCAGCTCGGCCCACGCCATTGCGTCAATGGCGTCGGCGGCGTCGGCAAGGGGGCGTGCAATCGATTGGGCGACCGCCCAAGCGCCGGCGCCGGCGAGCCCGGCTACGGCGAGCGCGAGTGCGATGGGGCCGGCATAGCCGGAACCGAATGAGACGGCAAAGTAAGCAATCGCCAACATCACGGCGAGCGGCAGCATGACGGCCGCAAACAGCCGTTCGGCGATCGTGAGTTGCCGCATGCCTTGTCCCTCGCGCCCCACGGCGCCGGGCAGAATTCGGATGCCGGCGCCGGAGGTAGTCCGTTGTTCATGATAGGGCCCGGCCGGTTAACCTTGGGTTTAGCGACTATTAACCATAGGTTGCCGGCCTGCCAGGCCGGGCGCCCAGCCGTCTGCCGCGCGCCCACAACTTCGCCTTGACGCCTGATATCGCTATCGGATTAAGGTGGCTGGCTCGGCTTGGCGGCCGGGCCACGTGGGGGTCGAAAAAGCAAGAAAAGGCGCCGCCGGCCGCGTACGGCCTGCGGAACAGAGGGGAGTTTGCAAGGTGGGCGCGCTCGACGCGGTTCTCAAGGCGTTGCTGCCGGCAACGCGGGTCATCGACGCAATCAACACCTGGATCGGCAAGCGCGTGGCGTGGCTTTTGCTGCTCGCCGTGCTGGTCTCGGCGGTCAACGCCACGGTCCGCAAGGTGTTCGACACCTCGTCGAATTCCTGGCTCGAGCTGCAATGGGTGCTGTTCAGCGCCGTGTTTCTGCTGTGCTCGCCCTGGACGCTGCTGGCCAACGAGCACATCCGCATCGACATCCTGAACAACCTGCTGCCCAGCCGCACGCGCAATATCATCGAACTGGTCGGCCATGCGTTCTTCCTGCTGCCGCTCACCGTCGTGATGGTTATCACCGGCATCCCGTTTTTCTTCTCCTCTTTTGCGATCAACGAGCAGTCCTGGAATTCCGGCGGCCTGCCGCAGTGGCCGGCCAAATCGCTCGTCATGATCGGTTTCGGCCTCTTGCTGATCCAGGGCCTGTCCGAACTCGTCAAACGCATCGCGGTGATGCGAGACCTCATCCCCGACCCGCACGCGAGCCAGAAAAGCTCGCTCGAAGTCGAGGCCCAGGAGGTGATCGAGGCGATGGAACATAAGAAGCCGTAACGAGGACAAGAAGAACAGTCCGCAGTCGGGGAACCGGGGTTTCGCATGGAAGCATTCTTCATCGACAACATGGCGCCGATCATGTTCGGCGCCCTGGTGATCTTCCTGCTGCTGGGCTATCCGGCGGCTTTCTCGCTCGGCGCCATCGGCCTGATCTTCGGGCTCATCGGTATCGAGCTCGGTCAATTCGCTCCCGATTTCTTGCAAGCCCTGCCCGACCGAATTTACGGCGTGATGAGCAACGAAACGCTGCTCGCCATTCCGTTTTTCACATTCATGGGCCTGGTCCTCGAACGCTCCGGCATGGCCGAAGATCTGCTCGACACGGTCGGGCAGTTGTTCGGCACGGTGCGCGGCGGACTTGCCTATGCGGTGGTGTTCGTCGGCGCGCTGCTCGCCGCGACCACCGGCGTGGTGGCGGCCTCGGTGATCTCGATGGGTCTGATCTCGCTGCCGATCATGCTGCGCTACGGCTACGACCGGCGCGTGGCGACCGGCATCATCGCGGCGTCTGGCACGCTCTCCCAGATCATTCCGCCATCGATCGTGCTCATCGTCATGGCCGACCAGCTCGGCCGCTCGGTCGGCGACATGTACGAGGGCGCCTTCATTCCCGGGCTGGTGCTGTCCCTGCTTTATGCCAGCTACGTCTTCCTCGTCACCAACGTCTCACCGGGTGCGGCGCCGGGCCTGCCAGCAGACGCAGTCGGGTTCAAAGAAACCGAGCCGCGCGTCCGCCGGCCGCTCACCCGCATCAACGCCGCCCTGATCTCGATTTGCTCGCTCGCGGCAATCGCCTGGCTCGCCTACCATCTGTACGAAATCGCGCCGATTGAGATTGCGGAAGCCGCGAAGTCCAGCGTGTTCGACCGAATCGGGCAATACGGCCTGTTGCTGGTGCACGCCGTCGCCATCGTCATCGTGTTCCGTCTTCTGTTCACGAGCGTTCGTTTCCTCTCGGCGGGCGACGACGAGCGCGGCCTGCTCTCGCTGCTTTTCCTGACGATCGCCAGCGGCGTCTTCGCCTGGACGGTCATGCGCAGTTCGAGCGCGCATGGCGCGGACTACGTGGTTTTCTACCTGTTCTACGGCATCTTGTTCGCTTTCGCGATCGCCGTAGTGAACTGGGTCGTCCACAGAATAACCGGATTCCGCTTCCTGTCGCACATCGCACAGCAGACTACTTTCGTGATGGTGCCGCCGCTGTTCCTGATCTTTCTGGTGCTCGGCACCATTTTCATCGGCGTCGCCACCCCGACCGAAGGCGGCGCCATGGGCGCGACCGGCGCGCTCTTGCTCGGCTTCGCCAAGCGCCGGCTGAACTGGGACCTGATCCGCCAGGCGGTCGAGTCGACCGCAAAACTCGCGGCTTTCGTGCTGTTCATTCTGGTCGGCGCGCGCGTGTTCTCGCTCACGTTCTACGGCGTCAGCGGGCACATCTGGGTCGAGAACATGCTGGTGTCGCTGCCCGGCGGGCAAGTCGGCTTTCTGGTGTTCGTCAACCTGTTCGTGTTCGTGCTCGCCTTCTTCCTCGACTTCTTCGAGATCGCCTTCATCGTCATCCCGCTGCTCGGCCCGGCTGCCGAGCATCTCGGCATCGATCTCATCTGGTTCGGCGTCATTCTCGGCGTCAACATGCAGACCTCGTTCATGCATCCGCCGTTCGGCTTCGCGCTGTTCTATCTGCGCTCGGTGTCGCCGCGCGAGTCCTATATCGACCGCATCACCGGCAAAATGATGGACCCGATCACCACCGGACAGATCTATTGGGGCGCCATACCCTTCGTATTCATCCAAGTATTCATGGTGCTGCTGGTGATCTTCTTCCCGGCGATGGTGATGCACTACAAGGGCGCCGAGACCAATGTGGATCTCAACAAGGTGAAGATCGAAATCCCGCAGATCGCGGCGCCGCCGCCGGTCGAGTTCAACGTCACGCCGAGCTTCAAATAGCGAAAAGGCCGCGGACAAAAATAACGGCCCCGGAGCGTGGAGCGCTCCGGGGCCGTTGTCGTCTCGACGGCGATCAGCCGCGCGTGTGGCGGACCATGAAGTCGTCGTAGGTGACTTCCGCCACCTGGAACCACTGGTAGCCGTTGTTGCGGAAGGCCTTCATCGAATCGTAGACCTTCTTGAAGCTGGCGTTGGTCTTGGAGATCTCGTCGTGCACCGCGTTGGCCGACTTCCAGCAGGCTTCCATGATCTGCGGCGAGAAGGCGCGCAGCTTGGTGCCGCCGGCCAGCAGGCGCTTGAGCGACTGCGGGTTGAGGATGTCGTATTTCGAGATCATCCAGTCGTTGGCGTAGGCGGCCGCGTTGGTGAGGATGGCCTGATAGTGCTTCGGCAGCGAATTCCACTTGTCCAGGTTGATGAACGCGGAGAGCATCGAACCGCCTTCCCACCAGCCGGGATAGTAGTAGTACGGCGCGACTTTGTAGAAGCCGAGCTTGTAGTCGTCATAGGGTCCGACCCACTCGGCGGCGTCGATGGTGCCCTTCTCCAGCGACGGATAGATGTCGCCGGCGGCGATCTGCTGCGGCACCGCGCCGAGCCTCGCCAGCACGCGACCCGGGAAGCCGCCGATGCGCAGCTTCAGGCCCTTCAGGTCGGCGACGGTCTTGATCTCCTTGCGGTACCAGCCGCCCATCTGACAGCCGGTATTGCCGGCGAGCAGCATGGTCACGTTGTATTTCTTGTAGAACTCGTTGAGCACTTCCTTGCCGCCGCCCTGATAGTACCAGCCCTGGTTCAGGCGCTGGTTGGGGCCGAAGGCAACCGAGGTGCCGAAGGCGAAGGTCGGGTCTTTGCCGAAATAGTAATACGAGGCGGTGTGGCCCATCTCGACGGTGCCGTTCGAGGCCGCGTCGAGCGCCTGCAGGCCGGGCACGATCTCGCCGCCGGCAAACACTTGAATCTGGAAGTTATTGTCGGTCGCTTCGGCCACCTGCTGGGCCAGCACCACCGCGCCGCCGTAAAGCGTGTCGAGCGACTTCGGCCAGCTCGCGGTCATGCGCCACTTCAGCTTCGGCATCGATTGCGCAACGGCCGGCGCGGCAATGACCGTGCTGGCGGCAACGCCGACGCCGGCGGCCTTCAAGAATTCGCGACGTTTCATGCTGTCATCCTCCCTCTGGACTCGCAAATGTTGATTGGCGGGAGCCTCCCCCCGCGCGGAGTGTACTACCCCTTTTGGGGCTGGTTGAAATCATGGACGAGCCGGCCCCTTGGCGCCAGTCTGCACCGCTTCGACGAAAGTTGTAAGTGGGGGAACCGCGGAAATTAGGCTTAAAACGGCGCCGGGACCGGCGTGGTAGGCCGGCCCCGGTCGACGTTGGGCATGCGCTCCGCTTAGCCCTTCTGGCCGCGGGTGCGGATCATGAAGTTCTCGAAGGTGTATTCGGCGACCTGCCACCACAGATTTTCGTTGTCGCGGAATTCCTGCATCGAGGCGAGCACCTTCTTGTAGTTCGCGTTCTTGGCCGACTCTTCGGCGTTCACTTGATTGGAGGCCTTCAGGCAGGCTTCCATGATCTCCTGGCTGAACGGCCGCAACTGTGCGCCCTTGCTCAGCAGCTCCTTGAGCGCCCGCGGGTTGACCGCGTCGTATTTGGCGAGCGTGCTCACGTTGGCGTAAGCGGCCGCGCCTTGCAGGATTTCCTGGTAGGCCTTCGGCAGGCTGTTCCACTTCGCCTGATTGACCAACAGATGGTTGGTGGTGCCGCCTTCCCACCAGCCGGGGTAGTAGTAGTATTTCGCGACCTTGTAGAAGCCGAGCTTCTCGTCGTCATAGGGGCCGACCCATTCGGTGGCGTCGATGGTGCCCTTCTCCAGCGCCGGATAGATGTCGCCGCCGGCGATCAGCTGCGGGACGACGCCGAGCTTGGACATGGTCTTGCCCGCCCAGCCGCCGATGCGCATTTTGAGCCCCTTGAGATCGGCGACCGTCTTGATCTCCTTGCGAAACCAGCCGCCCATCTGCGTGCCGGTATTGCCGGAGAGCAGGCACTTCACGTTGAACTTGCCGCCGAACTCGTCGATCAGCTTCTGCCCGTCGCCATGGTAGAACCAGGCGTTCTGCTGGCGCGCGTTCTGCCCGAAGGGGACCGAGCAGAAGATCGCCCAGGTCGGGTCCTTGCCGATGTAGTAGTACATGGCGGTGTGGCCGAGCTCGACGGTGCCGTTCTGCACCGAGTTCGAGCACTTGCAGCCCCGGCACGATTTCGCCGGCGGCGAAGGCCTGGATCTGGAACTTGCCGTCGGTCGCTTCCGAGACGTATTTCGAGATCAAAGTGCAGGCACCGAACAGGGTGTCGAGCGCCTTCGGCCAGCTGGCCGTCAAACGCCATTTGAGCGTCGGCATCGACTGTGCGATCGCAGGCTTTGCGATTGCCGCAGCGGCGGCGCCTGCGCCCATGGCGGTCAGGAAATTACGGCGTTTCATCGGATACTCCCTGGTGGAATACGGTTGCTATCTGGCTCAGGGTGGACGGGTACCACAATTGCCACGCACCATGCGTCCGCGGCGCAACCGGCGCAAGTCGAACTTTCGAAAAAAAATGTGCGGTTGCTGTGCGTTACGCGGCCGGCATGATGGTGGAGGACCTAGGCTTCGATCACGATCTTCGGCGCGGTGCGCCCCGACGCAGCGCCGGGCTTGATCTGCTCCCAGACCTTGGTCGCGATGTCGCGGTAGATTTTGGCGTGCGGCCCGTCCGGCTCGGTGGCGACCACCGGCAGACCAGTATCCGACTTCTCGCGGATCTCCATGTCGAGCGGCACCTCACCGAGGAACGGCACGCCGAGGCGCGCCGCTTCCTTGCGCGCGCCGCCGTGCCCGAAGATGTCGGAGCGCTCGCCGCATTTCGGGCACACGAAGTAGCTCATGTTCTCGACGACGCCGAGCACCGGCACGTTCACGCGCTTGAACATCGAGACGCCGCGGCGCGCGTCGAGCAGCGCCAGGTCCTGCGGCGTCGAAACGATGACCGCGCCCTTCAACGGCACCTGCTGCGCCATTGTGAGTTGGGCGTCGCCGGTGCCGGGCGGCATGTCCACCACCATGATGTCCAGCTTGCCCCACTCCACCTCGCGCAGCATCTGGGTGATCGCCGACATCACCATCGGCCCGCGCCAGATCATGGGCGTTTCTTCGTCGATCAGGAAGCCGATCGACATCACGGTCAGCCCATAGCGCTCGATCGGCTTGAGCCGCGTGCCGCCGATGGTCTGCGGTTTCTCCTTGATGGCCAGTAACTTAGGCATCGACGGCCCGTAGATGTCGGCGTCGAGCACGCCCACTTTGAGGCCGAGATCGCGCAGGCCCAGCGCCACATTGACCGCCGTGGTCGACTTGCCGACGCCACCCTTGCCGGAGGCGACCGCGATCACCGCCTCGACGCCGGGGATGCCCGGCTGCACCTTGTCGGCGGGATGGGCGGCGCGGCGCGGCGCGCCGTCTTGTGGCGGCTGTGGCGCCTGCTGCGGCGGCGCCCTGCCCGCACCGGCAGCACGTTCGGCCGTCAAGGCTACCAAGGCCGACTGCACGCCCGGAACGGCGCGCACGGCGTCTTCGGCGGCCTTGCGCACCGGCTCCCAGTCTTTCACCGCGGCAGCATCGGCGGTGATCGAGAAAAACACCTTGCCGTCGGAAACGACGATATCGGACAGCGCCTTGGTCCCGGTGAGCGCGGCGCCGCCGGGCGCCGGCACTTTCGCCAATGCCGCCAGCACCTGTTCCTTGCTCACCGCCATGATCGCACCTTGACTACCCTTTTCCGCTGCCGTGGGCGCCGTTATGAAGCGCCGACCCTGACCGGTCAATGCGGGGCCCCGGCGAGGTTGACGTGCCGGCCCGGCAGTGACCTATGGGGCAGATAGGCATTGGCGACCGCGCGCCAAGGCATAAGCGGATTTCGAGCAAGGAGGAACCGATGGCGAAGGTGGCGTTTTTGGGCTTGGGCGTGATGGGCTACCCCATGGCCGGACATCTCAAGAACAAAGGCGGGCACGAGGTGACCGTCTATAACCGCACCGCCGCCAAGGCCGAGAAGTGGGTCAAGCAATACGGCGGCAAATCGGCGCCCACCCCGAAGGCGGCGGCGCAAGGCCAGGATTTCGTCATGGCCTGCGTCGGCAACGACAACGATTTGCGCGAAGTGACGCTCGGGCGCCGACGGCGCCTTTGCCGGCATGGGCAAGGGCAAGATCTTCGTCGACCACACCACCGCCTCCGCCTCGATCGCGCGCGAACTGCACGCGGCGGCCAAGACGGCCGGCTTCGACTTCATCGACGCGCCGATTTCGGGCGGCCAGGCCGGCGCCGAAAACGGCGTGCTGACCGTGATGTGCGGCGGCGAGGCCGCGCCCTTCGGCAAGGCCGAGAAGGTGATCGCGGCCTACGCGCGCGCCTGCAACCTGATCGGCGAGCCGGGCGCCGGCCAGCTCTGCAAGATGGTCAACCAGATCTGCATCGCCGGCCTGGTGCAGGGCCTGTCGGAAGGCATTCACTTCGCCAAGCGCGCCGGCCTCGACGTCGAAAAGGTGATCGCCACCATCTCGAAGGGCGCGGCGCAGTCCTGGCAGATGGAAAACCGCTACAAGACCATGACGGCGGACAAGTTCGACCACGGCTTCGCGGTCGAATGGATGCGCAAGGATCTCGGCATCTGCCTCGGCGAAGCGCGCAGCAACAAGGCGCATCTGCCGGTCACCGCGCTGGTCGACCAGTTCTATTCGCAGGTGCAGGCGATCGGCGGCAATCGCTGGGATACGTCGAGTTTGATTGCACTGTTGGAGCGGAAGTGACGGCGCGGCGAGCCAGCAGGGTGCGTCTCATGACTGCGAGATAGCTGACGATTCACTTGCATGTCCGGTTCGGAGGGGGACTGCGGACTCAATGCGGACGCCGCGCAGGGTCCGAGAAGGGCCGATTCTGTTGATTTAGTCCGCAAGTAGATCGCAGCGGATTGCGCCGCCCTGGTCGGCGCGTGTGGGGTGTTTCAATCTGGTCTCGTCCTATCGCGGCTCTTGAGGTTCGGTAGCCGGGACCAACTTGGCCAGCTTCCTGAGGTTCTGAGCGGTCGCTGCGAGAAGGAACTCATCGTGAGCACCGGTGGGGCCTCTCAGTCGGAGGCGGTCCAACTTGAGAATGCGCTTGAGGTGGGCGAACAACATCTCGACCTTCTTGCGCAGCCGTCTCGCTGTGCGGCCTTCCCATGAGTTTGCAATCTGGCGGGCCATGTCGCGGGCACCTTCATAGATCGAGCGCGGCACGTATCGGGCCGGTTCGTTCGGACAGCATCTCGGTTTTAGGCGGCAGCCTTCGCAATCATACTTGCTCGCGCGGTAGCGTAACGTCGCGCCGTCGTTGATACGTGAGCCGGTCGTGGTCAGCATCTTGCCGCCTGGGCAGTAGTAGACATCGCCGGCATGGTCGTAGGTAAAGTCGTCGCGCGAGAAGGTGCCGTCCTGGCGCTTCGATTTGTCGAACACGGTGACATGCGGCTCGATGCCGTGTTCATAGACCAGCCAGCCGAGCATCTCAGCCGAGCCATAAGCGCTGTCGCCCATGAGCCGGGCGGGATAGAGGTCGAAGCGATCCATCGCGCGCTCGATCATGCGCTTGGCGGCCACAACCTCGGCCTGCCGGATGGCCGTCGTCGCCTCCACATCCACGATGATCGCGTTCTCAACGTCGATCAGATAGTTGGTGGAGTAGGCGAAGAAGGCCTGCCCGCCATGGGCGCCGGTCCAGCGCGCCGCCGGATCGGCCGGCGACACAAACTTGGGCGTTACATCGGTCGCCGCCCCGAAGGCCGCATCGTCGAGCACCGTCAGATACTCCTCGACCGCGCGACCGCTGACTTCCGCAGTAAGGCCCTTCTCGCCCTCTACGCCCCTCTGTCGGTTGGCGTCAGCCTTGATCAGGCTGGCATCGACCGCGAAGCCCTCGCCGCCGACCAAGCCCTCGACAATGCAGCGTCGCAGGACCGTCTCGAATACCCGACGCAGCAGATCGCTCTCGCGGAAGCGCCCATGCCGGTTCTTGGAGAAGGTGGAATGGTCCGGGACCGGGCCATCGAGCCCGAGCCGACAGAACCATCGGTACGCCAGATTGAGGTGGACCTCCTCGCAGAGCCGCCGCTCCGAGCGGATGCCGAAGCAGTAGCCGACGATCAGCATCCGGATCATCAGCTCGGGATCGACCGAGGGCCTGCCCATCGTACTGTAGAAAGTGGCCAGCTCCCGCCGGACTTCTCCCAGCTCGACAAATCTGTCGATCGACCTCAAAAGGTGATCGGGAGGAACGTGTTTTTCGAGCGAAAACTCATAGAACAACGCAGCCTGCTCGACTTGCCGATGTCCCATCATGATCTTCAGTCCTGGCTATAGCCACGACTAAATCAACAAACCTCATGCGCCGCAACTGAAGACTTTTTCAACGAAATCGGCCATAAGCAGACATTCAATTCGCGACAGCCCGGGTTGGATTGCATTCGGTGTGACAATGTTGGTTTGGGTCAATGCGCTACGTGGTATCACTTCTGCTCAGGCTTGGGCACTTGTTTTTCCTGTTCTTCTGCAAGCAAGCGTATTTCCATTGCCCGTTTCTTCGGGTCGGTTTCAGTCTTCAGCAGCAATTTAAATCTTTCGATATTCGCTTGGACGATATCCATAGCCGGCTCCCACTTCGACCGAATGAATCGTTTCGCATTCTCGGCCCCGAGCGTTCTGTGAATGTCCGCTCGAGCCGCCGTTAATGTCAGCGCCTCAATTGCAACATGAACCTCAAACGTCAGCCGCGTTGAGATCGTAAGAGCCTCTTCGCCCTCGCGCATAGACCTTCGCCGCGATCGCGTAGATGCGGTCTCGGTTTATATCGAAAGCCCGCAGGAGATCGACCGCGTCGGACGGCAAGTTCGGCTGAATTTGTTTGAGGGCATCCGCGGTCACAAAGAATGAGCTCTCCATCGAGCGGTCATAGCCCCAGAAGCGAACCGCGCGCCGCGTTGCATCGTAGCTGCGGCTCCTGTTTGGAAAATTAATCGTCATGTCGCTGGCCTTCTTTTCTTGAGATAGCCACGGGAACCACATCAATGCGCCTTTGTCGAAGCGGTGCCGGCGCCGTCCGCCGACGTATCGCGCTCGATCGCGCCAGCGAGATCGGTCGGATCGACGGTCAGCACCTCGACCGAGCCCTGGTAAGACTGCGCCGGCGCCAGCATCGTCGTCGCGACGCGGCGATAGACGGGAAACGACAATCCCTCGATCAGCTCTTCGTCGGTCACGACTTCATAACTGCCGGCGGGCAATGGCCGGCCGACACCCTCAAGCGAGAAGGGACGATGGAATGTTACGGTTTCGCGGTGCGTTCGCGTGAGCATCGGGTTCTTCCTAGGCCGCCACGATGAGGCCGGCGGCATTTCCGTCCACCTGGGACGACTTCGACTTGAAGGTCGCATGCGTGATCGACACGGCCGTGCCGCGCGAGTCGCTAGCGATCTCCACGACGGCCTCGAGCTGCCTCGTCAATGCCTTGACGAGACTGGTGCCGAGCCCCGGCTTGCTGTTGCCGGCGCTTACGTCGGGCTTGCCGATCCCGTTATCGGAAACCGTCAGCTTCCAGTCGGTTCCCGCGACCTTGTAGGAAACGACGATCGCCGCGTCCGGCTTCTCGCCGGGGAATGCATGTTTCAACGCGTTCATCACCAGTTCGGTGACGATCAGCCCGATGCTCACGGCCTCGCGCGAGAGCGCGGTGCCGGCATCGGCTTCGACCTTAAGCGAGATCGGCCGGCTGTCGCCGATCATCGATTGCGCCAGTGTTTCGCATAGTTTGGTAAGGTAATTGCCAAGCTCGACCGCCTTGCCGTCGCCGGTGACATGCAAATGCTGTTGAACGGCGGCGATCGATAAAACCCGCTGATGCGCGTCCTCCAATTGCAGCCGCGTCTCTTCCGACTGCACGGTGCGCGCCTTGAGAAGAAGGATGCTGGCGATGATTTGCAGGCTGTTGGCGACGCGGTGCGCCATCTCCTCCAGCAGCATGTCCTTTTCCCGCAGCAGCTCCTGCACCTGGCGCTCGACCGCGCGCCTGCCGGTGATGTCTTCAAATGTCAGCAGAACCGTTGTGTGGGCGCCCTTCTCATAGAAAACCTTGCGGGCGTTGAGCAGCATGATGCGGTGGCCGATCGCGGAAAACTCGCGGTCGACCTCATATCCCTCGATCATCGCCTGATTATTTGCGATTGCTTGCAAAAGATCACGAAGCTCCGGGATGTCCCACTGGCCGCCGTCGATCTCGTAAAGCAGGTGGCCGCGGACATCGTCACGCCCGAGCCGGAAAGTTTGATAGAAGGATCTGCTCGCGGCGATGACGCGAAAATCGTGATCAAGCACCACAAGCGGATCGCGGACGGAATCAACGATGGCCTGCGCGAGCGTGATGCCGTCCTGGATATCGACGAACGGCGCTTCCTTCGACAACGTCGAAGCTAACATGTGAACCTTTCGCCCCGCTTTCGAGCGTAGGCAAAGCAGCGCTAATTTTCCTTAAGTTGGCGCGAACGCCCAGGACGCTTTGGTTGAGCGCCGAATTGAAGCTATGATGCGCCATTATCCGTGGATAGTCGAGCGTCTTGTCATCACGATAAGGCGAGCATGGCCCGCCTCTTGGCGACGAGCAGACTTGTATACGCAGATAGAAAAGATTCGGTAGACGACGAGACCGCCCAGCGGGCGGCCTCGCACGCATTGCGTCCAGATCAGATCTGGCGGCCCTTCATCACGGCGTCGACGTCACGCTGCGCCTGCGACTTGTCGATGCTGTACTTGGCCACCACCTGGGTGACGAGGTCGTCCCGGTTCTTGAGCGCGCCGAGCTCCAGCTCGGAGAACTTGTTCCACTTGGCGCCGATGTCCTTGAGAAGGATCTGCTTGTTCTCAACCGGATTGCCGGTGCTCGCCGACACGGTATTCGGGGTTACGGGGGTCATTAGTATTATCTCCTAAATATCGATGAAACATCATTTGAATGTGCATCATTCAAACTATGACCTTACATAGTGATGAATTGCGGCGACCACAGGGGCAGGTGATCGCTGGCTTGAAATAAAGATCGGCGGCCTCGCGCCTGGGTGAGCAAATCGGCCAGTAAGTCGGCCCACGGCCTGCCAATTGCGGGAAACGCGAAACAATCGTCGCAATTCGGCTTGATCCTCCCCATATACGGTCAACAGCCGACAAGCAGACATTACTGCACCGTCGAGCGCGAGAGCGCTCGTGGCGTGTCACAGAGGGAGCTTCCCATGTTCACGGCAAAGCAATTTCGCGCAAAAGCGGCGGAGAGCGCCGAATCACTCAAACGTACCGACGTGCCGAGCGAGATCCGCGAACTTCAGCGATCGAAGGAAAGCTTCAGCCTGTTGGCGCAAAACGAAGACTGGCTTGCGAATAATTTCGATAAAATCATCAAGTCACAAGACATCCATTCGCAGGCCGATGTCGCCGGAAAGCCTGCCGCCCACAGGACTACTGCAGAGATCGAGGAGCATATTCTTCGATGCCTCGGGGCGGCCGTCATCATACAGTGGAAAACGATCCCCACGAAACTCCAGCGCGAGCTGTTCGATACCGCCGGATCGCTGGGCGACTTGCTGCAGACATCCGAGTTGAGGGGGCAGATTGCCCGCTTCCTGCATATGCACAAAGATGAGGATAATCCCGCGGATAGCGTTTCTAAATCCGAAGTGACGAGAGGAATGCCCCATGGCTCATAAGTTCACCGTCGGTCAAATCGTCGAACTCGAACCGAGGGTGCTTCGATCGTCAGCCCCGGGTTCCTATGAAATTCGTCATCTCGTTCCCGCAACGGAGCGAGACCCCGGCGACCCCTGCTACCGCATCAAGAGCACCGCCGAAAAACATGAACGGGTCGCCGCTGAAAGTGATCTCAGACTTTCGGTTGGCGCTCTCACTTAAAACGACAGGCGCGTAGTAGGTATGGCCAATATATTAGATAGCGTTCCTATGACCTACGAAAGTCCAACCTTGACCGTCAGGAAGGCGCCCCATGCCTCTGTATGGTCCGTATGGGCCACACTTGAAGGCACCCCCTCGGAGGAAATCTTTGAAGGATCGTCAGAAGAGGAGGCGTCGAATTGGATTAACACTGGCGGTCGAACATGGGTTGAAGAACGCAGGCGGAAACGCAATGCCTGATGATCGCAAGCGCCGCCCCCACGACCCAAGCGAGAGAGCGACCGCTCTATGCACTCCCAACCGCCGATCTGCAATAGCAAAAAAGGCGGTGACCACTCGCTGGAAAAAGAAGCAATCAGCTCGCTAAAGCTCAGCGAATAGTCAGCTAAGGCGTCGGCGCAACTGGCCTCAGATGTCGGTCAGGGCCCAATGTCTGCGTGGGGTCAAAGGCGGCCCGGGCGGGAGGTCCGCGGCATGTCCGCTGAGCGGGCTATTTTGGACCGACCAAAGACCCCCAGAGCATCTCAAAATTCGAGCCGCAGCCCATCCTCGGCCAGCAACACCCCCTCGCCTTTCAGCGCGGCGCGCTCGGCCAGCACGCTCGGGTTCATATGGGTGAGCATGGTGCGCTTGGCGCCGAGCGACGGAATCTTCGGCTTCAGAATCTCCCAGCTCATATGGCCGGCGATCTTGGTGCCGGCGAAGGCGTAGCACTCGCAGACGAACAGGTCGGCCTGGCGAGCGACCGACACGAGCGCCTCGGTCCATTCGGTGTCGCCGGAATAGGCGAAAGTTTTGTCGCCGTCGGAAAGGCGCAGCGCGGTCGACGGCGCGCCCGACTGATGCAACACTTCCGCGCTCAATACCGTGTGGCCGAGCACGTCGGTTTCGACGCCGACGGCGATTTCCTGCACGCGCCAGGGAAAGCGCCATTGCGTGCCGGTCGATTTCGGGAAGAACACTTCGAGCGCCGCGTCGAGCCGCGCTTTTGTGCCGGGCGGGCCGGCAATCAACAGCGGGCTCTCGCGCCGCGCCAGGAACTGATAGTCGAGCAGCAGGAACGGCAGCCCGCCGAAATGATCGCCGTGCAAGTGCGAAAGGATTATCGCGTCGATACGGTTGGGATCGAGCTTGAGCGCCTTCAGCGCCGGCAGCGCGGTGGCGCCGAAGTCGACCGCGACGGTTGCCTTGGCCGTCTCCAGCCAGAAGCAGGTGTTGGCGCGTCCGCCCGAGCCGAAGGCGTCGCCGCAGCCGACAATCGTGAGTTTCATTCAGGATCTATCCATTCGGGATCAATCGTCCCGTTCGTCCCCGCGCAAGCGGGGACCCAGGGCAACGATCTCCGACTACGCGATTGTGGCACTGGGTTCCCGCTTGCGCGGGAACGAGCGGAGTTTGTGGCTCCTCACGCCTTGGCACTAGGCCGCGCCGACACCTCGGCGTACCAGCGCTGCAGATTGTCGAGCCCTTCCGGCATCGGGATCTTGGACGGCTTCATGAAATCGATGGCGACCATCGCGGTGATGTCGGCGACCGAAAACTTTTCGCCGGCGACGTAATGGTGAGTCTTGAGCTGGTCGTCGAGGATCTTGAGGAAGTCCGCGACCCGCGGCCGGTTGGCCTCGCCCCATTCGGCGACCTGCGGCACTTCCAGGTCCTTCATGGCCGGATGGGTGTGGCGGAACACCTGGGCGACCGGAAACATCAGATTGAGCTCGCAGCGCCGGTTCCACATTTCCACCTCGGCGATCTCCTTCGCGCCCACGCCGAACAGCGGCGGCTCCGGCTTCACCGCCTCGAAATAGCGGCTGATGGCGATCGACTCGGCGATCACCGTGCCGTCGTCGAGCACCAAAGCCGGCATGCGCTGGAGCGGGTTGATGGCCGTGTATTCCGGCGTCTTGTGCTGCTTGGCCATCATGTCGACCTGCTCGGAGGGCACCTCGATGCCCTTTTCCGCCAGGAAAACCCGGGTGCGGCGCGGATTGGGCGCCCTGCCTGCGTCGTAAAGCTTCATTTTCTCGAGCCTCCCGGTCCGGTCCGTCCCTTTGGGACGGCAACGGACCACGGGCGCGAGGCCCTGTCAAAGGGCCGGTAACAATCGTTAACCAGGGATTTTAGCCGGGCTTTAAGCAACGTCTTAAGGATTATGGGCGAGGTTAACCGCCGGTATCCAGCGTAACCGCAGTCGTTTCATGCCCGTTCCAGGCGAACAGCCCGACCTCTCCGCCCTGCCGCCGGAAAGCTCGCCGGTGAAGCGGCGGCTCGCCGCGCAATACGTGCGCGACGCGCGCGACCGGCTGATCTCCTCCAGCGGCACCCGCCCCGCCTTCGACTACGAATTGCTGCGCCTCTACGCGCAGAACCGGCTGTCGGCCTCGCTCGTCATCCTGCTGCTGGTCGGCACCGTCGGTTTCCTGTCGAGCCTGTGGACCGGCGCGGTCAACGCCGGCCTGTGGACGGCCTCGGTGCTGGTGATCCACGCGGTGATGATCACCAAGTGCCGGCAATTCCTCGACCAGCCGATCGCCGAAACCACGGCGCGCAACTGGCGCATGCGCTTCATCGTGCTCGACCTGTTCTACGGGCTGGCCTGGATGTTCATCCTGATCAACCCGGTCGGGGCGGACGCGAATTCCGGCACCTACATGCTGTTCGTGATGCTGCTGGTGGTGGCGGTGTCGTCGATGCTGGCGTCGAGCCTGCCGATCGCGGCTTTCGCCGCGACCTTTCCGGTCACCGCGGCGATCGCGCTGCACTTCGCCCTGCTCGGCACCTTGCGCGACTATATCCTCGCCATCATGGCGCTGGCCGCGCAAGGCTATTTCGCCGTCCTGTCCTACCGGCTCTATTCCACCACGCTCGCCACCTTGCAGGCGCGCGCCGAAAAGGACGCGCTGATCGGCGAGCTGGAACAGGCCAAGGCGATCTCCGACGAGGCGCGCCGGCGCGCGGAAGCGGCCAATATCTCCAAGTCGCGCTTCCTCGCGCAGATGAGCCACGAACTGCGCACGCCGCTCAACGCCATCCTCGGCTTTTCCGAGGTGATGAAGTCGGAAGTGTTCGGCGAGCACTCGATTCCGGCCTACAAGGAATATTCCGCCGACATCCATAATTCCGGCGTCCACCTGCTCGGCCTGATCAACGAAATCCTCGACCTGTCGCGCATCGAGGCCGGCCGTTACGAGCTCAACGAGGAATCGATCTCGCTCGCGGCCATCGTGGAGGACTGCCATCACCTGTTGAAGCTGCGCGCCTCCAACCGCGGCATCACCATCCACGAAATGTTCGAGCCCGACCTGCCGCGGCTATGGGCGGACGAGCGCGCGGTGCGCCAGGTCTGCCTCAATCTGTTGTCCAATGCGATCAAGTTCACCCCGCAGGGCGGCGACATCTGGCTGAAGGTCGGCTGGACCGCCTCGGGCGGCCAATACATGAACGTGAAGGACAGCGGCCCCGGCATCCCGGAAGAGGAAATCCCGGTGGTGCTCGCCTCGTTCGGCCAGGGCTCCAACTCGATCAAATCGGCCGAACAGGGCGCCGGCCTCGGCCTGCCGATCGCCAAGAGCCTGATCGACCTGCACGGCGGCAGCTTCACGCTGAAATCCAAGCTGCGCATCGGCACCGAAGTGGTGGCGACCTTCCCGCCCGAGCGCGTGGTGGCGGCCATGGCGCCGGTGCGGGAAATGCACGCGCCGCCGATCCAGCCGGGCGAGCCGATCCTCACGCCCGAGGAGAAGCAACGGCTTTCGCGCCGCCCGCTGTTCCGGGCGGGGACGTGACCGCTCTCGCCGTGCGACAAGACCGCGATTGCGTTGGCGCGCCGCGCGCTTATGTTCGGGCACGATTCGGAACCGAAACGCGCGATGATCGAGACCCCTTGCATCAATGTCTGCACGCTGGACGCCGCTTCCGGCCGCTGTCTGGGCTGCGCCCGCACGGTGGACGAGATCGCGCGCTGGGCGAGCATGGGCGCGGACGAGCGCGCCCGCATCATGGACGAACTGCCCGCGCGGCGCGCGCGTGCCCAACGCGGCGCGGCGGCGGAGTGAGCGCATGAGCCGCCGCCTCACCTGGTCGCTGATGCTCGGCATCGCGCTGTCGCTCGCGGTGGTGGTCGCGACCAGCGGCGACCACGACGCCATCGCCAGACTGTTGCGCCACGACATGGGCGGGCTGGTGATCAAGGTGGCGCTCGTGGTGTTCGCCGGCGGGCTGGTGCTGGTGATGTTCCGCGAGAAGCTGAGCAAGGCGCTCGAAGCCATGCTGTTCTGGGCGATGGTCGGGCTGTTGCTGGTGGTCGGCTATACTTATCGTTTCGAACTGCGCGACGCCGGCGACCGCGTGATCGCCGAACTGGTGCCGGGGCACGTGGCAGGAAGCGGGCGCAATGTCGAGGTGGTGCGCGGGCGCGGCGGCGAATTCGCGCTGGCCGCGCACGTCAACGGCGCGCGGGTGCCGATGGTGCTCGACACCGGCGCAAGTTCCGTCGTGCTGACGCAGGAAGCGGCCAAGGCCGCCGGCCTGCCGATCGAAGTGCTCGACTATACGGTCAAGCTCGAGACCGCCAACGGCCGCACCAGCGCGGCGCCGATCACGCTCGACCGGCTGGCGGTCGGCGGGCTGACCGAGCGCGCCGTGCCGGCGCTGGTCGTGAAATCCGGGCAGATGAAGAACAACCTGCTCGGCATGACTTTCTTAACCGGCTGGCGAGCTGGGAAGTGCGCGGAGACAGGCTGCTGATGCGCGGGGTGCCGTGAGGCAGCTGGGGTGAGCACTCATACGAGACGCTGAACCGGCAGGCGAAATCGATGTCCGCTTCGATTCGAAAGCGGCCGAATTTTTGCGTCTCTGCGTAAGACAGCAATGGGTCAGGAGCGTCATATTCGCGATGTCCGAGATGGGTCGGCTTAGCCCCTGATAGCCGAAGTCAAAGCGGTCAGCTGACGCCGAAGCTTAGGGCCATGATCCAACTCACGGAAGCCCGCTCTAGTAACTCAGCTAGGTGCCAAACGGCGGCGTTCGTGGGCGCCTATCAGTGCGCCGCCAGCTTGCGCTTGCTCCATTCGCTCCAGGGCATAAAGCGCAGTCCGAGCCGCCCGTAATAGACCCGCAAATAGCCGTCCGTGCCGCGCGTCACCGCGTCGGGCCTGATTGCCGCGACCTCCTGGGCCATCACGCCGACGTATTGCTGATCGCTCCAATTGTAACGGAAGCGGTAGAGGCCGATGCCGTTGTCGAGCCGCTTCAGCAGGACGATGTCGTGCTTGAGGCGTACGTCGGACAATATTGCGCCAACGGCGGCGTTGCCGACCGCTCCCCAATTGCCTCCGACGCTCCCGCCGCCACCAAAAACGCCTTGGCTCTGGAACTGTCCGCCATTGTGATGCTGCCAGTGGTGGCTTCCATTGTGGTTGCCGCTATTGCGCGCCGCCTGGTTGGACTGAGCGGCCTTGCCGCTCCTGTTTTTCCAGCCGCCGGAATTATTGGCTTGCGACTTGTTCCTGTTCCATCCGCCGGATTTGTTCCCGTTGGGCTGCCAGCTCTTGTGGCTGCCTTTGCCGCCCGCCGCGTTCGTGTTGGCAGTCTGCGTATTGCCGCTCTTGCCGCCGGCCTTGCCGGATTTGTTCTTCCAGCCGCCGGAATTGTTGGCTTGAGAGGCATTCTTGTTCGATCCGCCGAATTGCTTCCCGTTGTGCTGCCAGCTCTTGTGGCTGCCTTTGCCCCCCGGCGTATTCGTGTTGGCGGTTTGGGTCCTGCCGCTCTTGCCGCCGGACGTCGTCTTGACCTGACGCGTTTTGGTAGAGCTCGAATTTACTGTCTGCTTTAGGGTCGCGGTATTTATGGTGCTGGTTTGTTTCGTGACCGTCCCCGTTCCGGTTTTCGGGTCGATCGTCGTCGTCCGTGTTTTGGCGTTTAAGAGACCCGGGGTTTGACCTTGCGTAACGACATTTTTGGTTCTTGTAACCACGCCTGTTTTAGGATCGATGGAGGTATTGTTCGAGGTTCCGCGAATCAGCTGCCCGGTCTTTGGATCCCTGACTTCGGTCATTGTCGTCTTCGAATTCGCGGTGGTCGTGCGTAATTTCGCAACTCCGGTTTTCGCGTTACCCGTCAGGACGCTTTTGCCGGTTGGCGTTGCAGTAATCGTTCTTGTGGTGCCCGTATTGGCGTTGGTCGTTGTGACGGTTTTACCACCTGGCCCCGAAATCACGGTCGTCGTCACCCCGGTCTTCGCGTTGGTCATTTTGGTGATTCGGCCGGTCTGACCAGCTTGCCCGGTTGGCACGGTAACGGTGACTTTCGCAACACCCGTCTTTGCGTTGGTCGTCTGAACGCCCTTGCCCAACGGCGTCGTCACTTTCGTTCTGGTGACGTTGCCATGCTGTATTTGGCCGAACTTGCCGCCTTGCCGGTTGGACTGGGCGGCATTGGTCGCCGTATTGGACGGCGCGGCCCCAGGGGTCACGGTCAGATGGTACGTGCCATTGGGCGTCGTCGTTGCGCTTTTAGATTGGGCATTCTTATTGAAATGTGGCGCGGTGCTCGCCGTATTACGCTGGCCCTGCCCGGCGCTGAACTGCCGCTGCGGCCCTTGCCCGCCCTGGTTTCCATGCCAACGATGCGGCGGCACGAAGACCACCACCGGCGCGCGATGAAAATGGTGCGCCGGAGCGAATTGCCGTGCTTGTGGCACGAAACATGTCGCGCCGGTCCACTCCCCGCCGGCGCCGCGGCACTCCGCGACGGCCGCCGCATAGCTGTTGCGTAGGCGCGCGCCCTGCGCCGGCCTGCTGGCGGTCACCGGTTCGCTGGCGGAAATGACATTCCAATAGCTGCGGTGCGCGAGCTTTTTCGGAACCGATTCGACCAGCTGCGGTTCGCCGTACATGGTGAGCAGATAGCGCCCGCTGGCGCGGTTGCGCAGTTGCACGAAAGGGGTGCCGTCGACGGGTTCGAAGCTCCATTGCGCGCTGTCCGCATCGTCGCCGGCCCGCTCCGTGCGCAGCTTGCCATCGACGTCGGCCAGAGCCGTCTTCTTCCAGTCGTTGATGATGCGCACGAACGGCTCGCCCGGCACCTGCGCGAACGACCACTTGGCGCTGTCCCACCTGTCCTTGACGCGCGTGACGACCACCGTGCCTTTCGCTTCGTTGTTGAGCGCCTTCTTGGGGTCGTCACGCGGATAAAGCCGGTAGCTGCCCGTGAGATCGAACTGCTCGACGGGCTCGGGCACCGGCGTCTGGGCGGCCTGCTGCGGCGCCGGCTGCGCCACCGGCGCGGCAGCCGCTTGCGGCTGTGGCGGAACGGGCATCTGTTGCGGCGCGGTTTGCGCCTGCATCGCCGGCGCCTGATTGAGCGGCACCGCGACACCGGGCACCGGTGCCATCGGCGCGGCCACCGTCACAGGACCGACATCGACCGTGAACGGCGCATTCGCGGCGGTCACGACGGTAACGCATTTCTCCATTTCATCGGTCACCACCCAGGAATTCCCCACCGACGAGGGTTGCTTCAAGATACTGTTGGGCGCGACCAGGGCGACGAATTTGCGCTCGCCGTTCGCGTCGAGCCAATAGAGTCGGCGTGTCTGCGGCGAGGCGTTGCGGAAATCGATCTCGGTTTGGGCCGACGACGGCACGGCTTTCAGTGTCGCTTCGGCGCTGCAATCGAGCGCGTTGGCCGGGTTGTTGGCGAGCATCGTCACTGCGAGTGCGGCAATCAATGCTTGCCAATGGCGGCCCTTTGCCTGGGCCCGAAGGCCGGAGCGATCCGCGGACAAGATCAAGTTGGTCATTCTTGGCCCCCAATCTCGATGCAACGCCTGTATCGAGATCTAGCACGGCACCCGCGGTCCCTTTTCAGAGCTGGCGCTGGCCAAGCGATATTTGGCGTGATTTGGGCGAGTTTTGGCGTATTCTGCAAGACGGGCGGTGTGGAACGTCGGAGGCAAGCCGACGTAACGGGGGGCTGGGCGACAATGGCGGATGGGGGGTTGGCGGCGGCCGACGCACCGCGGCGCGTGGCGATGTTGATTTATCCGGGTGTGGCGCCGCTCGACGTCGCCGGCCCGCTGCAGGTGTTCGGGGTCGCCAATTTCCTCAGTCAGCGGAAGCGCTACGACGTCGTTACGCTGGCGCCCAGCGACGCGGCGGTGCCCACGCCGCTCGGCTTTGCCTTCATGCCGACTTGCGCCATGACGGCGCTGCCGCTGCCGGTCGATACCCTGCTGGTGTCCGGCGGCGGCGGGCCGAACGCAGGCTGCGAGCCCGCGATCCTCGATTGGCTCAAGCACGCCACGCCGCGGGCGCGCCGCTTCGGCTCGATCTGCACCGGCGCTTTCGCGCTCGGCGCCGCCGGTCTCATCGCCGGCAAGCGTGTGACGACGCACTGGGCGTTCGGCGCGGAGCTTGCTCGGCGCCATCCAAGCGCCATCGTCGACGACGACTGCATCTTCATCCGCGACGGCAATCTTTACACGTCGGCCGGAATTTCCGCGGGTATCGATCTGGCGCTGGCGCTGGTCGAGGAAGATCACGGCCGCGACCTCGCGCTTGCCGTCGCGCGGTATCTCGTGCTGTTTCTTAAGCGCTCCGGCGGCCAGGCGCAGTTCTCGACCCAACTGGCGGCGCAGTTCTCTTCCGTTCCCGCCATCCAGAAGATCCAGCATTGGTGCCACGACCATCTCGACGGCGATCTCCGCGTCGCGGCGCTCGCGAAGCAAGCCGCGATGAGCACGCGCAGCTTCATTCGGATCTTCCATGAGGATACCGGCCGAACGCCGGCGGAGTTCGTGGAGTCCGCGCGCTTGCAGGCGGCCTGCCGGCTGCTCGGAGACACCGACCTCACGGTCAAGATGATTGCCTCGCGCTGCGGCATCGGGTCTGCGGCCAGTCTGCGACGGATATTCATGCGCAGGCTTGGGGAATCGCCAGCGCAATACCGCGATAAATTCCGCACTCAAGCGACTACTCCGACCGGGGCGGCATTGGAGCAGCCACTGTCACCTCCACCCTAACGGAACCGCCAATGTCGGCTCAGGGTCAATTCTGTTGAAGAAGTCCTTCAATAGAAGGCAGTAGATCTGGGGCACAGGTCGTCGCGCGGGGGCGTTTCAATCGTTTTTCCTCGATCTCAGGCTGGCTTGAGGTTCGGTGCCGGGACCAACTTGGCCAGCTTCCTGAGGTTCTGAGCGGTCGCTGCGAGAAGGAACTCATCGTGGGCACCGGTGGGGCCTCTCAGTCGGAGGCGGTCCAACTTGAGAATGCGCTTGAGGTGGGCGAACAACATCTCGACCTTCTTGCGCAGCCGTCTCGCTGTGCGGCCTTCCCATGAGTTTGCAATCTGGCGGGCCATGTCGCGGGCACCTTCATAGATCGAGCGCGGCACGTATCGGGCCGGTTCGTTCGGACAGCATCTCGGTTTTAGGCGGCAGCCTTCGCAATCATACTTGCTCGCGCGGTAGCGTAACGTCGCGCCGTCGTTGATACGTGAGCCGGTCGTGGTCAGCATCTTGCCGCCTGGGCAGTAGTAGACATCGCCGGCATGGTCGTAGGTAAAGTCGTCGCGCGAGAAGGTGCCGTCCTGGCGCTTCGATTTGTCGAACACGGTGACATGCGGCTCGATGCCGTGTTCATAGACCAGCCAGCCGAGCATCTCAGCCGAGCCATAAGCGCTGTCGCCCATGAGCCGGGCGGGATAGAGGTCGAAGCGATCCATCGCGCGCTCGATCATGCGCTTGGCGGCCACAACCTCGGCCTGCCGAATAGCCGTCGTCGCCTCCACATCCACGATGATCGCGTTCTCAACGTCGATCAGATAGTTGGTGGAGTAGGCGAAGAAGGCCTGCCCGCCATGGGCGCCGGTCCAACGCGCCGCCGGATCGGCCGGCGACACGAACTTGGGCGTCACATCGGTCGCCGCCCCGAAGGCCGCATCGTCGAGCACCGTCAGATACTCCTCGACCGCGCGACCACTGACTTCCGCAGCAAGGCCCTTCTCGCCCTCTACGCCCCTCTGTCGGTTGGCGTCGGCCTTGATCAGGCTGGCATCGACCGCGAAGCCCTCGCCGCCGACCAAGCCCTCGACAATGCAGCGTCGCAGGACCGTCTCGAATACCCGACGCAGCAGATCGCTCTCGCGGAAGCGCCCATGCCGGTTCTTGGAGAAGGTGGAATGGTCCGGGACCGGGCCATCGAGCCCGAGCCGACAGAACCATCGGTACGCCAGATTGAGGTGGACTTCCTCGCACAGTCGCCGCTCCGAGCGGATGCCGAAGCAGTAGCCGACGATCAGCATGATCTTCAGTCCTGGCTATAGCCACGACTAAATCAACAAACCTCATGCGCCGCAACTGAAAACTTTTTCAACGAAATGGGTCATCAGACGACATCGCATAATGTCCGCCGTGGGTCGGCTTTACCCCCCAAAAGCGTAAATCCGACGTTGGGTGCGTCACGTCGGCTGAGGGTCATTTTCGGTCGAGGCCGCCAAATTCGACCAGCCGCTCACTTCCGCTTCGCTTCGAAAACAGACATTCGTGAATGCCGCGCAATTGCCTCAGAATAAACTGATCAAAAACCTTACCGACACGATCGCCAGGAAAATGCCGAAGCCGATCTCGAGCCGGCGGCGCGGCAGCCAATGCGCCAGCCGCACGCCGTAGCGCGTCGTGAAGCTCGACACCGGCGCCATTAGCGCTAAGCCGATCAGCGACACGAAGCCGATCGACAAAGGCGGCAGCACCGCCATGTGGCGCCAGCCCGCCAGCATGTAACCGAGGGTGCCGGCAATGGTGATCGGCACGCCGACGCCGGCGGAAGTCGCGACCGCGCGCTGCATGGGCTGGCCGTAGAGCGTGAGCACCGCGTTCGACACCGCGCCGCCGCTGACGCCGACCAGCGACGAAAACAGCCCGGTGACGAAGCCGTAAAGCGTGAGCAGCCCGCGGCCCGGCAGTTCCTTGCCGAGCGACCAGCGCTCGGCTCCGAACAGCATGCGCGCGGCGATGAACGTCGCAAAGATTACGAAGGTGACCTTGAACAGCGCGGCGGGCGCGTATGAGGCGGTGACCGAGCCGATGGCGACGCCCACGACCGCGGGCAGCGCCCAGATGCGCACCACGCTGGCGATCGCCGCACCCTTCTTCTGGTGGCCGAGATAGGAGCTGACGGTGGTCGGAACGATGATGGCGAGCGAGGTGCCGATGCACAGCTGCATGCGCACGTCCTCCGGCACGCCGAGCACGCGGAACACTTCGTACAGCACCGGCACGATGACGGCCCCGCCGCCGATGCCGAACAGGCCGGCGAGGATGCCGACGACGACGCCGGCGCCGGCAATCCAGGCCGCAAGCAGCGCGATCTCGCCGAGCGAATGTCCGAGCACCAATGGCGTCCCAACGGAGAGAACTAGCGTGGGCTTCGTTTAGCTGGGATCACCCGTTCGTCCCGGCGAAAGCGGGGACCCGGGGCGGCGGTCCGAAGCCGAGCGATCGTAGCCTGGATTCCCGCTTTCGCGGGAATGAACGGAGTGTGTGTGGAGCCCGAGCGGAATTAGCTCTAAGCCGCGATGTGCGCCAAATCCGGCCCGGTGTCCAGCACCAGCGCGAGCGCGTCGGCCAGCACGTGCGCACCGGCGCCCGGCTTGACCGCCTCGGTCGCCAGATGCCGCCGGTAGGCGCGCGCGCCAGGCACGGCACGGAAAAGGCCGAGCACGTGGCGGGTAATGGCGGAAAGGCGCACGCCCTTTTCCAGCTCGCGCTCGATATAGGGGAGGAGCGCCGCGCCCGCCTGCTTGGCCGAGGCGAAGGGCGCTTCCTCGCCAAAGAACAGCGGATCGACCGCGAGGAGCCGCCACGGTTCCTGGTAGGCGGCGCGTCCCATCATCACGCCGTCGAGCGAGCCGAGCTCGGCCTGCGCCTGCTCGAGGCTGGCGATGCCGCCGTTGAGGACGACGGAGAAATCGGGATGCGCCGCCTTCAGCCGACGCACCAGCGCGTAATCGAGCGGCGGCACGGTGCGGTTCTCGCGCGGCGACAGACCTTTAAGCCAGGCCTTGCGCGCGTGCACGATCAGCGCGTCGGCGCCGGCCGCCTTCACCGCCTCGGCAAAACCGAACAGCGTCGTCTCCGGATCCTGATCGTCGATACCGATGCGGCACTTCACCGTCACCGGCACCTCGACCGCCGCCTTCATGGCGGCGACGCCGTCGGCGACCAAGGCCGGCTCCGCCATTAGACACGCTCCGAAGCGGCCCTCCTGCACGCGGTCGGAGGGGCAGCCGACATTGAGATTGATTTCGTCGTAGCCGAAATCCGCGCCGATGCGGGCCGACGCGCTGAGCGCGCCGGGTTCGCAGCCGCCGAGCTGCAAGGCCACGGGGTGTTCGAACGGGTCGTAGCCCAAGAGCCGCGCGCGGTCGCCGTGGAGCACGGCGCCGGTGGTCAGCATCTCGGTGTAGATCAGCGCGCGCCGCGTCAGCAGACGATGGAAGAACCGGCAGTGCCGGTCGGTCCAGTCCATCATTGGGGCGACACAGAATCGGCGGGACCGACTCAGCGGCGCTTTTTCAGATTTTACAGTGGCTTCCACGTTTTTATCCACGGCCCATGTCGTACTATTTTGGGCTCATTTTGCCCTATTTTGACGCCTGTAGTACGACATTGTCGTACCTCTTTGCTCGTGTCGTACCGGATTTTTTATGGGACCGACAGGCACGACGCACCCACAACACCGGTACGACAAAAATGGGCTCAATCATAGAACGGACCCGCAAAGACGGTTCGAAGGCATTCACCGCCCAAATCGTGGTCAAAAAAGACGGCAAAATCGTCCACCGCGAGGCGCAAATGCGACAGTCGTCAAGTCGGCATTCGGCAAATCTGAATTCCTCAGTCGGTTAGATAAGGTACTGCCGCTCTACGTAGCGAAACTGCCATCAGCCGAGTTCGCTGCTGCGAAAGCTGCATATCTTGCTCGCAATGGGGTGGCGCATGCGCTCGCGCCGGTAAAGCAGGAGCACGCCATTCGGCATGCCCGAGCGGTTGAAGATGCGCTCGTGTGGTACATTGCTAACGTCTGCCGCGAGTGGTGTTGAGCAGAATAACTACGAGTCATTTTAGAAGGCCATGCCTGCCATTATTAAATTGTTTGATGCTGATTTGCTTTCAAAAGTGCCTATAGCCGTTTAATCACTGAGGCCTACACGCTTAGAGATGTTCGATCTCTACATCGCCCCACTTTTCTTTGAGGTATTCGGCAACAAGACGACGATGGCAGTGATGCGGCTTATCTTCGCTGCAAAGAAGGCATCCGCCCTCCAGGCGTGAACGGTCAATATTTTCGATCTTGCGTATGGCCATTAGATCCAAAACCTTTTTTTCGTACAGCTACCGGCCACGCCGCCGGAGGTCCAGAGCTTCGGCAATAAAGCAGCGCCGATCCTGCGCTTTCTATAGCCCGCCTCAGCCGCTAGAGAACGCGCCGCAGCAGAGGGTGGCGGAGGGAGAGAAACCGGGAACTAACATTCTCCGAAATTCTCCCGCCCTTTCAATTGATTACGAAACCGAACCGCAGGGAGATTCTTTGATCGCCGATTGAGAGAGTGCGGCTGAGATCCGGTCAACTTCGTCGAGATGATTGTCACAACCTGCATTTGGGGTGCCCCGGCACCGTGGCTGTCAGCGGTCTCCCTGGCATCCGCTCGGGCAAGCAAGGAGCAATGCTATGCGCCGGTTCTCGGCTGGCCATTCGAACCGCCGCCGATATCCCGCGAATGCTCCTGGCAGGTCAATCGACCCCGCGCCGATCTCGGCCGCACCGCCTAGAAGCCAATGCCGATGCCGCCGAAATGGATGACAACCCCGCCGCCTCCGCCTTGGTACCGTTCCGGTTGCTCTCGGCGCACCGTGGTATGGCGCTTGCGGGATCTGTGCGCGGTCTCCTTCCGCTCGGAAGTGGTCCCAAAATCTTTCAAAAGCCCAGAGCCAGTCCATCCTTCCTATGGTCGGACGCTCCAAGGAATACGCCACGCTCGTGATCGATCTGGATCGCCTGACATCCGCCGATCGGTTCGTCGGAGAAACGGGCGTCGTGACCCTTTGCGATGAGTGCGTCCTTGATGGTGACGGGAATCGTCGTCTCGAGCGAGAGGATGCCGTCGAACGCAAACGAGCGCGGCGCCTCGGCGGCGGCCTGTATATCCATCCCAAGGTCGAGCAAGTTTGACAGGAAGTTGGCATGTCCCGCCGCCTGATAATGGCCGCCCATGACGCCGAAAGGCATGGTGACGCGGCCGTCACGCATCAGCATTGCCGGGATAATCGTGTGCATCGGCCGCTTGCGCGATCCAAGCGAATTTGGATGGCCGGGCCGGGCGCGAAAGCTCCAGCCGCGATTGTGCAGTAAAACGCCCGATCGCGGGGCATAGATGCCGCTGCCGAAGGGATAGAACAGAGAATTGATGAGCGACACAGTGTTCAAATCGCGGTCGATCACGGTGACATAGACAGTGTCGCGATGCTCGATATCGTCCCAGGCTTCTATGGAGGAGGCATTGCTCATGCTGATTCTGCCGCGAAGCCGATCGATGTAACGGTCCGCGAGGAAGTCGGCGGAATTGATTTCCCCTTTGGTCGGGTCGCAGAAGAAAGCATCGCGGGCGCGATAGGCCGCCTTGGTGGCTTCCGCCAAGAGATGAATGCGGTCAAGCTCGGACAGATTGCCGACTGGAAAGCCTTCCAGGATGCGCAGCATCATCAGCGCCGCAAGCCCCTGGCCGTTCGGCGGGCATTCGACGACCTTGTAGTCGCGATAGCCGGTCGAAATCGGCGCCACGTAATCGGAGGTCTGCGCCGCGAAATCATCCAGCGAATGCGCGCCACCGAGATCCCGAAGCACAGCCACGATTTCCTCCGCAACTTCACCGCCGTAGAAGCCGCCGCGGCCTTCGCGTGCGACTCTGCGCAAAGTCCTACCCAGCGCCGGCTGGACGCGCTTGTCGCCGGTCCGCGGCACTTCTCCGCCAGGGAGGAATTGCGTCTTGGCCGGCGCATGGTGTTCCAGGCGCGAACGGAAACGCTCCCAATCGGCCGCGACCCGCGGCGTGATGCGAAACCCGTCTTCTGCAGCGGCGATCGCCGCAGCAAAGATCTGTTCCAGGGGCTTGCTGCCGTGATCGGCCACCAGGCGGCACCAGGCATCGATGGCACCGGGCACGGTCACGGATTCCGGCGAGGTCGGTGGGATGTCCCGTTCGAGGCTGTTTGAATATTTCGCGATGTCGGTGGCCGCCGGCGTCCGTCCCGACCCGTTCAGGGCGATCGGCTGGCTCGCACGCGGCGCGTAAAGCACGAAGCAATCGCCGCCAATGCCCGTCATCTGCGGCTCGACGACGCCCTGGATAGAAACCGCGGCCACGGCCGCGTCGACCGCATTGCCGCCCGCCTTCAGCATCTCGACCGCAGCGAGCGTCGCCTGCGGATGGGAGGTCGCCGTCATGCCCCTTTCGCCGACGGCGACGGACCGTCCGATATCCATGAAGTTGCGCATGCGTCCCGTCTGCGTTCGTCCTGTGCCCCGGATTTCGCGTCAGATGCCCGGCGGGGCGCGGAAACCGCCCAATTCGCGCTCGAGGAGCTGTGCGAACCTCAGCGTGGTTCGATCGCCGAGATACGGCCCCACGATCTGCAAGCCGGCAGGAACGCTTCCGACCATCCGGCCCGTCGGGATGGCCGTGGCCGGCAAATTGGCAACGGTGACGAGACCCGGCCAAGCGAGGTTGTCCATATAGGGGATCCGGCTGCCGTTCACCGTCAGCCGACGCGTGAACTGGGCGGCCAGATCAAGACGCTCCAGATCGTGCGGGAAGGCTGCCGTCGGCGTAATCGGGCACAGGAGGACGTCATAGTCGGCGAAGAACGCATGCCAGGCGCCAAAGAGCCGATACCGCTCTTCCTTCGCAGCGAAATATTGCGCCAGCGACTGGCGGACCGCATCGGCCACACGGCGCGCATAGCTGCCCTCCTCGGCCGCCTCTCCTTCCCTGATCACCGTCTCGCGCTCGGATGGAAGCAATCCTGCGCCGATGATGCCGAACAGGGTCTGCAGATAGATCCGATGGCTTTCGGCCGGGTCGATCGCCGGCCGGGCCGTCATGTCGACCTTCACGCCGAGATGCCTGATATCGTCGACCAGCCCGTCGATCGTGGCGGCGTAGGCCTCGTCGAGCGGATAGGCCTTCGCGTCGTTCCAGACCGCGACACGAAAACCGCGAAGATCCTCGTGCCGTGCTGCCGGAAGCCGCAGCTCGGCGTCGGTCCCATCCAGATCGTCCGGTCCCAACAACACGTCGAACATGAGCTCGAGATCGCCGGCACTGCGCGCCAGCGGACCAACGACCGCGAGTTCGGTAGGCGCCAGATAGCCGGGCGGCGGTGGAATATGGCCTTTCGCGCTGACGAGACCGTAGCTCGACTTGTGACCGTAGACGCCGCAGAAATGCGCCGGCACGCGGATCGACCCGCCGATGTCGCTGCCGAGCTCGAGCGAGGTCATTCCCGACGCCAACGCCGCGGCCGAACCGCCTGAGGAGCCGCCGACGGTGCGTTCGAGATCCCAGGGGTTGCGGGTGAGCCCGTAGAGCGTGTTGGAGGATTGATGGTCGGCCGCGCCGGCGGGCAAATTGGTCTTGCCGAAGATGACCGCGCCGCCCGCGCGGATTTTGGCGACAGCCACGGCATCCTGCGGCGGCACATAGTCGCGCAGCGCCTCGAGCCCGGAGGTCGCGGTCATGCCCATGACCGAAAAGGAATCCTTGATCGTCATCGGCAAACCGTGGAGCGGGCCGACCGGCTCGCCGCGCGCCAATCTGTCGTCGGCCGCCCGCGCCTGGCGGCGCGCGCCCTCCTCGTCGAGGGTGACAACCGCGTTGACGGTCGGATTGACCTGCCTGATGCGATCGAGATGCAGTTCCAGCAATTCAAGCGCACCCATGCGGCGGGATGCCAGCAGACCCATTTGTTCGGTGGCGGTGAGGTAGTACGTCTCGTTAGAGGACATAGCTCGAATTATCCTGGTTGTCTGGCCTTCGTGGGGAACTTGTCGAGGCTTGGCGCCTTCTGCCCGACACCGAGCAGTTGCCAACCAAAGCGGTCGCGCAGCGGCGGCCAGAGCCCGCGTGGCGACCAGAGCATGACGAGGACGGCGGCGGCTCCAAGGGCAACCAAGTACCATCCGGCCGTAAGGCCGAGCTGGTCAGTAATAATCTCGCGCAGGCTAAAGAAGATCACCGTTCCGATGACCGGGCCTTCGAGCGTACCGATCCCGCCTATGATGACGATAAACATCATGTAGACAACCCAATTGACGTCGAAACCGGCCGACGGCACGACATAAAGATTGCCTAGAAAGGATACTGCGCCGGCAAGCCCGCAGCCCGCTGCCGACAGAAGAAATACGATGAACCGGTTGCGCTGAACATCGACACCGACGCTCATCGCGGCAAGATCGTTGTCGCGCACGCTCATCAGTCCGAGACCGAAGCTTGACCGCATCAAGAGGAACAGCCCGCCGATCGACGCCAGCGCCAGCCCACCCGCGATCCAGAACATCACGGGCTCGAACCAATCAAAGTCGATCAGGTTACTCGTGGTGAGCGGCAGACCGGAGGTGCCCCCCAGCCACGACGATTTCGTCACCAAGGCGGCGACGATCTCAGAGAACACCCACATCGCGATTGCAAAATAGGCTTCCCGCAGGCGAAACAGCGGCAAGGCGATTACGGACGCGACTACGGCACAGACGAGCGGCGCGAGCGGCAGCACCCAATAGGGGGAGATTCCCAGCGAATTTGAGGTCAGAAAAAGCCCGTAGGCCCCGATGCCGACGAACACCTGATGGCCGAATGAGACGAGTCCGGCATAGCCCGCCAGTAGATTCCACATCTGCGCCATGCTCAGGACCAGCAGGCACTCTGTCCCGAAACGCAATGCTCCTTGGCCCAGCACCAGCGGAGCCGCTGCCGCCATCAGGACGAGCACACAATAGCCGGCGACAAGTCTCTTCGACATGAGTTCAGGCCCGGTTTGCAACGAGGCCTGCCGGCCGGATCAGCAGCATCACGAAAAACAGAAGGTGCGCATAGAGCAAGCCGGCATTTGGATCCCACTTCAGGCCGGCGAGTTGCGCCATCCCGAGCATGATGCCCCCGAGCAAGGCTCCCCAGAACGACCCGAGGCCACCAAGCACGACGACCTCGAAGGCGATGAGCAGGCGTTCCACGCCAGAGAAGGGCGTGAAGCTCGACCGCGCGGCCAGCAGAACGCCGGCGATCGCACCGAGCGCCAGAGACAATCCCATCACGTAGTTGTAGGCCCGTTCGGGCTTGACGCCGAACAGCCGGACGATGTCGCTGCGGTCGGCGGTGGCGCGAACGACACGGCCAAATGTCGTGTGCTTCAGCGCCCATTGCAGCAGCAGAAACAGAACCACCGCCGCAAACAGCGTCAGGAGAGGCATGACGCCGATGCGTATGCCGAACAGATTGACGCCCGAGCGCGAGAGCGCGCCGAGTTGTAGGCTCCGAACGTCGGCACCGAAGACGACCACCATCAGGTTGCGCAGGACGATCGAGATTCCGAACGTCAACAACAGCGGCGCAAGCGGGTCGGGTGCGCGAATCACCCGGTTCACGATTGTCGCCTGGTAGACATACCCGACCGCGAAGGCGGCGAGAATGACGGGGATCAACACGAACAGCGGGTGGACCTGCGGGAAAAGACTGACCAGCATGACGGCAAGATAGGCCGCAAGCACCATGAACTCTCCGTGCGCAATGTTAACCACCCGCATGACGCCGAAGACGAGCGCAAGTCCGATGCCGAGAAGGCCATATAGGCCGCCGAGCAGAGCTCCGTTCACCAGCGTTTCGACCCAGTCCATGTCGTCTCCGTCTCGGCTCAGGTGCCGAAATACGCGTGCGTCAGATCCGCGACGCTCGCCTCGCCCGCCGCGGCGGTAAGCGAAACCCGCCCCTTGAGCAGGCAATAGATCCGATCGCTGGCGCGGACAGCACGCTGGACGTCCTGCTCGACCAGGACGAGCGCCGTCCCTTCTCGGCGGATATCCTCGAACGCGCCATAGATCTGCTCCACCATCACGGGCGCCAGGCCCAGAGAGATCTCGTCACAAAGCAACAGCCGCGGATTACACATCAGCGCGCGCCCGATCGCCACCATCTGCTGTTGTCCGCCGGACAATTGCCGCGGCGGACTGTTGCGCCGCTCCGCAAGCGCCGGGAATAGATCGAACACCCGCGGCAGCGTCCATGATCCGGGCCGCTTGGTGAGCTTTCCCATCAGGAGATTCTCCTCCACGGTCAGGGTATCGAACAGCATGCGCCCTTCCGGAACCATGCCGAGCCCGAGGCGCGCGATGCGTTCGGCCGGCATGTCGAGGATGTCGCGGCCGTCGAACAGGACCTTCCCCCGTTTGCTGTCGACCAGCCCGACCAGGGTGTGCAAGAAAGTCGTCTTGCCGGCACCGTTGGCGCCCACAAGCCCCACCGCCTCGCCCTCGGCCACGGTGAAATCCAGATCGAATACCGCCTGCAGGTCACCGTAGAAGACGTTGAGGGCGGAAACTTCAAGCAACGTCATCGACCGCGAGCCCCATGTAGATCTCCCTAACCGTGCGGCTCTCCATCACCTCGCCCGGCGGCCCGTCGAGCACCTTGCGGCCGAAGTCGAGCACGAGAATCCGATCTGCCACCGCCCGTAGCGCGTGGGGAATGTGCTCGATCCATATCGTGGCGTGATCGGCCTTGACGCTGGCGATCAACTCGATCAGTTGCTCGACTTCGGGTTCGGTCAGCCCGGCTGCGATCTCGTCCAACAGGACGAGGCGCGGCTTCGAGGCAAGTGCCTTGGCGAATTCGAGCCGCTTGCGGTCGATCAGGGGCACGGCGCCGGCGACGCGGTCCGCCTTGCCGTCGAGCGAGGTCCGGCGGAGCACGTCCATCGCCCAGTCGCTCGCCGCCGCGCCATGGAGCCCCCCGCCATAGATCGCCGCAACCATCACGTTCTCGTAGACCGTCAGATGAGGAAACGGCTGCGGGATCTGAAAGGCCCGCCCGATGCCTCGCCGGACGCGTCGATGCGGAGACAGGCCGGTGATCTCGTGACCATCCAACCTAATGGACCCGGCATCCGGCTTGAGCAGGCCAACGATCAGATTGAGCACCGAGCTTTTTCCGGCGCCGTTCGGGCCGATCACACCCAGGCATTCGCCCAGCCCGAGCGCAAAGTCGAGGCCATCAGCAACGCTGATGGCCCCGAAACTCTTGCTCAGACCGGCAACGCGCAGCACTTCATCCACGTCTTCGGCCTCCGCCTCGGGCAGTCGCGTCGCTCAAGAGAGCTTCGACAGCAGGACGAGGTCGGCCTGCTTGGGAATGAATGGCGCGGTGCCATTGTTGACGATCAGCAGTTCGTACGGGAATTTGCCACCCTTCGTCTTGCGCCACTGCCCGCCCGAAAGCGCCGTGACCGCAACGTTTTTGATCGGGCTGCTCTTGAAGTTTACGCGCCCCACGACCGTCTCCATATTGAGATTCTTAATTGCGTCGCGGATCGATTTATTGTCTTTCGGATCGCTGTTGCGTAGCGCCGCGAATCCGACTTCCCACAGGGCGTGCGCGTAGCCGATCGGCTGTGTCCACTGCTTGCCGGTCGATTTCTCCCATGCGGCCGCGAGCTGGGCGGCAGTCTGTCCGGTCAGCGACGACTTGAAAGGATAGGCCGGGGTCCACCAAACCTCGGTCGACATACCGTTACCGCGGGGGCCAAGCGCATTAACAGCACTCGGGAACAGGAAGGCGGCGGCGATCGTGCAGACCTCCGGATTGAAGCCGGCCTGAGCGGCCTGATTCCACAGCGTCACCCAATGGTTTGCATAGGTAAATCCAGACACAATATCGACGCCGGCATTCTTGAAAGTCGAGACCTGGTTCGAAAAGTCGTCGGTCGCAATCTGGAAAAAGCCGGTCGGGACTTCCTCAAAGCCGGCCTTCTTAATCCCGGCGGGCAAGCCGCGCTTCGGATTGCCGAAGGCCTTGCCGGCAGGGTTGTCGATGAAAAGCGTTCCGACCTTGTTGTTGGTCTGCACCGACTTCCACATACCGACGTAGTTCTTTGTCACATCGTCAGCGCCCCAGAAGAAATGGAAGGTGTAGGGAAAGCCCTTAGCGGGGGTCGACTTGCGCGGGAACATCCAGGCCTGCCAGGGCAGCATGGTCGAGATCGTCGGTACGCCGCGCGCGTCGGCTAGCTGACCGATCGGAATCTCTGCGTCACCGTCTTCGACCAGGATGAGGTCGCATTTTTCGCGAAGCACGAGCTCGCTCGCCACGACTGCCGAACGGTTGGGATCAGACTGATTGTCTTTGATGACAAACTCGACGGTGTAGGTCTTTCCGCCTATCTTCAGGCCGTTCTTGACCAAGCCCCTCATCTGATCGTGGATCCACGGGTCCGGCTCGCCGAAATTCGCGCGAACACCGGAAAGACAGCCGCACCACCCGATCTTGATCGTGCTCGACGCGGCGCCGGCGATGTTGACCAGCGGCAAATTGCCGGTTGCCGCAAGGCCGACCGTGCCTGCAGCCTTGAGAAGGGTGCGCCGGCTCAGTCCCCCGGCGCCGCAGTTCGTGGTAGAGAACTTAGTCTGCTCGCTCATGACCATACTCCTGCATCACCTCTGGTTGATCGGAAATTTTGCTCACTCACGCTGCCGCCCGCGCAATGCTGTCACGGTCGATCTCGCCGAACCTCGCCAGGGTCCGCTCGATCGCTTCTGCAGAGATGTTGCGGACGATGAAAACAAGGCGCGAGCTGCGGTCCTGCGAAGGCCAGGCGTCCATCTCGATCGGCGGGTGCATCACATGCTGTACGGCGTGAACCACCAACGGCCCTTCCGGCCGCTCGGCCAAGTTGACCAGCGCCTTGAGGCGCAAAAGGTCGTCGCCTTTCAGCGCAGCGACATAGTCGAGCCAGCGTGAAAAGGCGGCCCACCGGATCGGCTCGTGCACGATCAAGCTAAATGAAGAAATGCCCCGTCCGTGCATTCCATGCGCGTGCAGCCCATGCCCGTGGTCATGGGGCCCGTGGTCATGGGGCCCATGATCGGAAGCATGATCGGAGGTCCCCTCCAAATGCGATCCTGTCGCCTTGGCGGCGGTGGCGAACCACTGTGCGGCCTCTTCGGACCGCCCCTGCGGCGCGAAAAGGCCGGCCTCGAATATGCGCGCCGGCTCGATGCGGCCATGCGCGACCCGGGCGATCGAAACCGTCGGATTGATGAGACGGATCCGCCGTTCGACGGTGACGCGCGAAGCCTCATCTACGAGATCCGCCTTCGTCAGGAGGATCCGGTCCGCGACCGCTATCTGCTTGGCCGCCTCGGCATGCGCGTCGATTGACCGGACCGCGTTGACCGCGTCGACCGTGACGATGACACCATCGATCCGATAGCGCTCGACCACGGACGGCGCCGTCATGAGCGTGTGCAGTACCGGCACTGGATCGGCCAGGCCGGTGGTTTCGATCAGGACACGCCGAATCGGCGCAGCGCCAGCGGTCTGGCGCGACGATAACTCGGTCAGCAGCGCAACCAGATCTTCGCGCACCGAGCAGCAAACGCAGCCGTTGTCGAGCAGAGCAAAGCGCTCCTCACTCGCCTCCACCAACAGATGGTCGAGCCCGACCGCGCCGAATTCGTTTATGATCGCCACCACCCGATCCATGCCGGGCTGGCGCAGCAGATGGTTCAGAACCGTCGTCTTGCCGCTGCCGAGAAAGCCGGTCAGCACCGTGACGGGAATGAGCGGCTCGCCTGTCATTAGCCTCGCTCGTAGACTTTGCGACCTTCAAAGAAGGTCGCGACCACGTTGGTTTCTGCGAGCCGGTCGACCGGAATGTCGAATAAGGCCTGATCGAGCACGATCATATCGGCCGACTTGCCGACCTCGATCGAACCCGTGACCTTGTCGAGACCCGCCGCGCGGGCGGCGTCAATCGTGTAGATCCGCATCACCGTTTCGAGATCGAGGGCTTGTTCCGGCCACAAGGACGCGCCGGGGAAGTCGCCGGCGGGGTTCCGCCGCGTCACCATGCCTTCGATGCCGTACCAGGGGTCCGGATTCGGAACGACGGGCCAATCGGAGCCGCCGGCCATGAGCACGCCTGCGGCCTTCAGGTCGCGGTTCGGCCAGAAGCGCTGCGCCCGCTCAGCCCCCATCGCAGCCTTGTGCGCTTCAAGGAAGACGGTCGGGAACCAAATAATCGGCGACAAATCTGCGGCGACGCCAAGCTCCGCAAATCGCGGGATGTCGTCCGGAGCGATGTAGCTAGCGTGTGCAATATGATGGATCAGAGTGGTCGGCCCGTTGAACGTACGAACCACGTCGATCGCATCGAGCGCCTGTGTGACCGATGCATCGCCCGCGCAATGGATTTTGGCGGCAAGCCCGATCTCTTCGCATTTGCCGAGCCAGCGAATCAGTTCGGGCACCGTGAGTAGGGACGTCCCGCGGAAGCAGCAGCCGCGAACGGGATCCGCGACATAGGGCTCGTGAAATGCCGCTGTCTTGGCGCCCGGCACGCCATCCAGGAACATCTTCGCATAATTCGGCCAGACGTGGGCCGAGCGGTAGTTGTCGCGCAAGGCAAACAACTCCTCGCCGGCTGCCCCGAATATGAATCCGGGTTCGACGACGGGCATGGCGCACACCGCCCAGGCCGACAACTCGCCGCGATCGTCAAGCCCCTTCAATGCCGCAAGGATCGGCTGCATGCTGGCGGCGTCCACGAAGCCGGTGACGCCGAAGGAGTTCAGGACGCCGATCGACCGAGCGACCGCGGCCCGGTCCATTTCAGGGGTATAGTGACCAGCGTCGGTCAGCGCGCGCTCGACGATGCGAGAAGCGGCTTCCACCAACAGACCGGTCAATCGACCGCTATCGAGATCCCTTACGATTTCGCCTGCGGTTGGGTTCGGCGTCTCGGCGGTGATGCCTGTAATCCGCATAGCCTCCCCGCTCACCCAACGATTGTGATGGCTGTCATCGCGAAGTAGGACGGGATGACCGAGGCTCGCTGCGTCGAGTTCGGCAAAGGCGGCATCGGTGCCGAGTTTGGGCAGAAGGTCATTGCCGAACTGGCCACCCACGACCCAAGCGCCGGGTGACGCCTTAGCGGCTGCCTCCCTCACGACCGCGGCAATCTGGCTGATCGAGAAATTCGACGGAAAGCGCAGTTCATAGAGGTCGGCTTGGCCGCCCATCAAGATGTGGTTGTGGATGTCGATGATGCCGGGCATGACCATGCGGCCGCCGAGGTCGACCACGGCAGTGTCGGGCCCCAAGAAGGACTCGGCGTCGCTCTCATCGCCGACCGTAACAAAACGCCCCGCCTTGACCGCGGCGCAGCTGGCCCAGGGTTGCGCGCTGTTGACGGTGTAGAGCCGGCCGTTTCGAAATAGCGTGTCCGCGCCCGTCTTGATTTCGCTCATTATGCAACCCCTGTTGCCGTCGAAGTTTGAGGCGCCCGCGCTCCCGTCACAATCAACCGTTCGGTTGATGAGCCGATCGCAGCCGCCCGCAGCGTCGGACCGAAGCCCCGGTCAGACCCATTGTCTCTCGACGGCGAATCCGGTTTCGGGAAGCGTCGCCCCGCCGTCCACCACGATCGTCTGGCCGGTGACGTAGCCGGCCTGTTCCGATGCGAGGTAGAGCATGGCATAGGCGACGTCATCGGCCGAACCGACCCGGCCCAAGGGCAAGTAGCGGGCGATGCGCGACAGGTTTTCCGCCGTACTCAGCGTTCCCCTTCCGGGCTTGGCAATGAAGCCGGGCTCGACTGAGTTGGCCGTGATGCCATCCCGCGCGAATTCGAAGGCGAGCCCCCGAATGAAGGCGTTGATGCCGGCCTTGGCAGCCGAATAGTGCGCCCCTCCTCCCATCGCGAAGCGCGAGGAGATCGAAGACGTCACAAGGATGCGGCCGAATTGTCGGGCACGCATGTGTGGCACGGCCGCCTGAGCCAGCCAGACAGCTGCGCGGACATTAATCGAAAGCGCCTTCTCGAGCTTCTCCTCGTCCAATTCCTCTATGGTTGCCCAGGGACAGCCGCCCGCGTTGTGGACAAGGATGTCGAGGCGGCCCAAGCCTCGCGCGAGATCATCGACAAGGGCGCACAGATTACCACGTTCAAGCCTTTCGAAGGCTATCACGCTCGCGCGGAGACCGCGGCTATTCAACTCGGCCGCCAGCGCGTCGGCCACGTCCTGCGAACGGTTAGCGATCACGACATCCGCCCCCGCTTCCGCAAGCCGCGTCACGATCGCGGCTCCGATGCCGCGACCGCCTCCGGTCACTAGTGCGACGCGCCCGCTGAGATCGAAAGGCGACTTCGACATGGTCAAGGCACCCCGGCGTCGCAAATCAGTCCGACAAAGCGTTCGAACGCGCCGCCATGCGCGGCGACGTCGACCTCCGCCGTCGCCGCGCAGGTCAGCAGCATGCTATGGAACGGCCTGATCAGGATGCCCTCATTCATGTAGAAGGCGTGCACCATGGCCGGCCATTCAGCCCCGGTGGGACAATCCTCGCAATCCACCGATAGGTTGATGTCCCGTGCGGCCGCGAAGCCGTAACATCGCGGGCATCATTCGCAGCGTGTGCGGCCTCGTGCCATCTCGCTAAATGTCGTGCACACTCCGCGAACCGAGAAACGCACTGAGACGGCCCCCGAGATCGGTCATCGAGAGCATGAACGATACGTCCTGCCCCCGCATCCTGCTGATCGGAACCGGCGATACCAAGGCCGACGAGCTTCTGTTTATGCGGAAATGCATGGACGAGGCCGGCGCCGAAACGGTGATGATGGATATCAGCGTGTTGGGCGATCCGCTCTATGAGGTGCGTCACGACAAACGCGCCGTCGCCGCCGCCGCGGGCACGACGATCGACGCCGTTATCGCAAGCGGCGACGAGAATTCGTCGATGACGCTTATGGCGCTCGGCGCCTCACGGCTCGCCAGACGGCTCTGCGACGCGGGAGAAATCGACGGCATGATTGCCATTGGCGGAACGATGGGCACCGACCTCGCGCTCGACGTGGCACAGGCCCTGCCGCTCGGCTTTCCCAAGCTTGTGGTGTCGACGATCGCCTTTTCTCACCTGATCCCGCCGGAGCGAATCGCGGCCGACCTCATGATGATTCTGTGGGCCGGCGGCCTCTACGGTCTCAATGGCACTTGCAAGGCGGTGCTTTCGCAGGCCTGTGGCGCCGTCATCGGCGCGTCGCGAAGCGCCATCAGGCCTGAGGCCCGAGCGTCCCGTCGTTGCAATGACGTCGCTCGGCAAGAGCTGTCTCAAATACATGGTCGCGCTCAGGCCGGCGCTCGAGGCACGCGGTTACGAAGTCGTGGTCTTCCACACCACGGGCATGGGCGGCAGGGCGATGGAATCGATCGCCGCGCAGCGGGGCTTCGCCGCCGTACTCGACCTGAGCCTACAGGAGGTTGCCAACCATTTGATGGGCTCTGTCGTCAATTCCGGCCCGGATCGGCTGATGAGCGCCGGCCAAAGCGGAATCCCGCAGATCGTGGCCCCCGGCGCTATCGACATGGTGGACTTCCCGACCTGGTTGCCAGTGCCGGCGGGCCTCGCCGATCGCCCCTTCCATGCCCACAACCGGCTGCTGGCGTCCGCAACTTCCCATCCGGACGATCGGCGCCGGATCGCTCGCGCCATCGCAGACAAGCTCGCCGCGGCCAGGGGGCCCGTCGCCTTCGTGCTGCCCCGCGGCGGCATCCAGGAGTGGGATCGGCAAGGCGAGCCGCTGCATGATCCGAAAGGGCTCGACGCCTTCATCACGGAGATGCGCGCGGCGATTCGCCCTCCGGTCGAGATTCACGAGATCGACAGCCACATCAACGATCGTGGTTTCGTCGAAGAGGTGCTGGAGATCTTCGATCGCTGGGTCGTGGCTGGAATTGTTCCTGCGGGCACGCTTCCGAAGGGGTGAGCATGGTTTCCGGTGAGTTTGTCACCGAGGCAGATGGTATCGGCGCTTCATCGGATGCGCGGCGCCGGAAGGTCGCACCGGGCGTGACCGCGATGATGCATGGGAACAGCCCGGGTTTCTCTGCCGCCTGACGAAAATCCGGTTTGGTCGAAAGTCGTTACTGCTGACGTGCCATCAGCGCGACCACCGCGGAGCGAGTTTCTACGCCAAGCTTCTCGAAGATATGGATCAGGTGGGTCTTCACCGTCGCCTGACTAATCTCCAAGCATTCGCTGATCTCGCGGTTGGTCTGTCCGCGACACAAGAGCTGCACCACATCCATCTCGCGGCTGGTCAGCCCATAGCGTTGGCCGTGATCGCGTAGCGGCGAGCAACCCGCCAGATTGAATTCTAGATATTGATGGATCTTCCGAGCGGTTGCCATCGCGTCCTTGGGGATCTTGACGCCCGGCCCCCACGCGATGGTCATTCCGGCGACAATCTGGTCATCGTGCCGAAAGAAGAAGTTGATCATGTCGACGATACCGCACTGACGTGCGAAGGACCGAAACAGAGCCGTCTCGCGCGCCTGGCTGGCCTCGTGCGCCTCGCTGAGGCGAGCGACTTCGAGGCCGGCCGCATGGCGAGGATGCTGTGGATCGAACCGGCTCATGCCCTCGAGATATTGGCGATGAAATGGTTCCGGAATGCCGGAAAGATAGAAACGCCTGAGGTCGTGCTTCTCGTCGATTTCGAAGAATGCGGTTGCCGTCGCATCAAGAATGTTTTGGGCGAAATGAACGGCTGCGCCAGTCGACTGGTCGGAGCGACCCATGACGATCACCATGGCTTAACCTCTTCAACTTGCGCCTCGCTCGGGACATCCGGGGGGTGCCCCATAGCCGACCTTCGCGCAGCCATGCCGCGCGCCATAACCTTAAAGCTCTATCCAGGCGGTCTTTAAGTCGAGATATTTCGACAGCGCATGCGGCGACTTATCGTAGCCGTTGCCGGACTGCTTGACGCCGCCGAGCGGCACGGTGATGTCGGTGCCGCCGTAGGTGTTGACGTGTACGACCCCGGCTTTCACGGCGCGGATCATGCGGTGCGCCCGCGACAGATTCGACGTCCAGACGGCCGCAGCGAGGCCGTAGACGGTGGAATTGGCGAGCCGCACGGCCTCTTCTTCGCCCTCGAAGGTCATGATGCCGAGGACGGGCCCGAATACTTCCTCGCGTGCGATCCTCATGTCCGGGTTCACATTGTCGAGCACCGTCGGAGCCATGAAGTAGCCGCCGGTCTCTTCGAGAAGGCGTTTTCCGCCGGTGCGGATGACCGCGCCCTCCGATACGGCCGCGTCCGTGTAGCCGAGGTTCTTGGCAAGCTGCGCCTCGCTGGAAATCGCGCCGGCTTCGGTCGAAAGGGCGAGCGGATCGCCGACCTTCATCTTCGAAGCGATTGCGGCTACTTTTTCAGCGAACTCGTCATGGATCGATTTCTCGACCAGGAGGCGGGAGCCTGCGACGCAGACCTGTCCGGAATTGCGGAAGATGCCATAGGCCGCGACCTTGGCAGCGCGGTCGAGATCCGGCGCATCGGCAAAAACGATGTTGGGCGATTTGCCGCCGAGCTCCAGATAGACGCGCTTCAGATTCGAGCGGGCGGAATATTCGAGCAACCGCCGTCCGACCGGACCGGAACCCGTAAAGGCCAATACGTCGACGTCCATATGAAGCCCGAGCGCCTCACCGGCGACCGCGCCTTCGCCGGTCACCACATTGAGAACGCCTTCGGGCAGCCCGGCATCGGCGCAGATCTCGGCAAGGCGGAGAAGCGTAAGCGAGGCGAGCTCGGCCGGCTTGACGACAACCGAATTGCCGGCCGCAAGCGCTGGCGCGATCTTCCAGGCGCCAATCATCATTGGAAAATTCCATGGAACTATGGCGCCGACGACGCCGACCGGCTCGCGATGGACAAGGCCAAGATGGGTAGGCGCGGCAGGCGCGATCTCGCCATAAACCTTGTCGATGAGCTCGGCATAATAGCGAAAGGTGCCAGCGGCGCTCATCGGTTCGGCCTTGAAGGCCATGGAAATCTCGGTGCCGTTATCGCGCACGCCGAGGACCGCAAGCTCCAGCGCGCGCTTCTCGATGAGGTCGGCGATCCGGTGCATCACCTTCCGGCGGTGCGCGGGGGCGCTGCGCGACCATGTTCCCTTGTCGAAGGTGACGCGTGCGGCGCCTACGGCACTGTCAACATCGCCGACGCCGGCGGCCGCGATCGTCGTCATCACCTTGCCGTCGAGGGGCGAGACGACATCGAGCGTCGCGCCCGACGCCGAGAGCTGCGCGCGGCCGTCGATGAAATGCCCCTGCGCGGGCACCGGAACGCTGCGAAGGCGGTCGACCTGTTCCTGATCCATCTCTGTCAACGAGCGCGATGAGGATGGCCGCCATTAGCTATTCGGTTCATTATTATCACCAGTGGCTCAAAAATCTTGAAAGATGCCGCTCCTTCTGTCAAGGATCAATCGAAACCGCAGGGTTTCGAGACTGTCGGAAACGACCGGCCGCCGGGACAAAGAGCGATGCGAACCGTCGACAAGGCCTTGAATCTCTTGGAGCATTTTACCGTCGCTCAACCACAACACGGGTTGAGCGAACTGTCGCGGACGGCCGACATCGACAAGGCCACGACACTCAGGATGCTGTCGGCGCTCGCCCGCCACGGCTTGGTCGAGCAGCACCCGGAGACCAAGAAATACAGTCTCGGAAAGACCCTGCTGAAGCTTGCCCGCGTTCGCGAGGCGTCGTTTCCCGTTGCCTCGGTCGTCCAGCCCGTGCTTGACCGCCTGGCGCGGGAAACGGGCGAGACCGCACATGGCTCGCTCGCCTCCGGCCCATCGCTGCTCACCATCGGCGTTGCCGAACCGCAGCGCACGACGCGCGTCCATGTCGACCCATCCGAAGCGCTGCCCTATCACGCGACGGCCTCAGGCATCGCCACGCTTGCCTTCGCAGCGCCGGAGATGGTCGACAATATCCTCAAGGTGCAGGACTTCTCCGTCCACACACCCGATACGATCACGAGCGCCAAAGCGCTTTCGGCGCAGCTCGCCGAGACAAGGGCGCGCGGCTATGCCACCGCCATCGGCAGCTTCGAGGCCGATGTCATCGGCGTTGCCGCACCGATCTTCGACTGGTCGGGGCACGCAAACGGTGCCATCGCCGTTGCATCGATCGCCGCCCGCCTGACACCAGAACTGCGGCTTGTCGCGACGCGCGCCGTCATCGAGGCGGCTATCGAGGTGACACGCGCCATGGGCGCGGAACCGAGCCCCGACTTCATGACGGCCGTCAAGGCGTTATCGCCATGAGCCCGCCGGCTGAAGTCCTCGTCCTCGATTTCGGCGGCGTCATCTCGCGCACAGTCTTCGAGACGCACCGCGACAGCGAACGCGTGCTCGGGCTCGAACCCGGCACGCTCACCTGGCGCGGCCCGCTCGAGCCCGAAAGCGACCCGCTGTGGCGGTCGATGCAAGCTGGCGAGATCACCGAACGCGACTACTGGTACGAGCGCGCGAAAGAGACGGGCGCGCTCGTCGGCGAAGTCTGGGACACTTTACCGAAATTCCTGCGGCGCATACGAGGCGACGATCCGGCCGCGGCGACCCGCCCCGAGACGCTCCGCGCGATAAGGGCCGCGAAGGGCGCCGGGTGTCGTCTCGCGATCCTCTCCAACGAACTCGACCTCTTCTACGGTGCCGGCTTTCGCAACAAGCTCCCCTTCCTCAAAGATTTCGACCTCATCATCGACGCCACTTACACGAAAATCCTCAAGCCCGACCCGCGCGCCTATGCCTTCGTCACCGACGGGCTCGGGCTCGCTCCCGAAAGCTGCGTCTTTGTCGACGACCAGCTTAAGAACATCCGCGGTGCGGAAGCTGCCGGCATGCAGACCGTCCATTTCGACGTGCGCGCGCCAGGCGAAAGTTGTGCAAGGGCACTCGCCCTCATCGGAATTGAATTACAAATGGAGGACAGTCGATGACCGCTTTCGACAGCAACTTCCTGAAGGAGAACAACGCCCGGTATCTATGGCACCCGATGGCGCACCCGGCCGACATGCGGGCCCGCCCACCCAAAGTCATCACAGCGGCGGAAGGCGTCACCGTCACCGATGTCGACGGTCACAGCACGCTCGACGCGGTAGGCGGACTTTGGAATGTCAATCTCGGCTACTCTTGCGATCCGATCAAAAAGGCGATCGCGGACCAGATGAACGAGCTTCCGTACTATTCGGCCTTCCGCGGCACCTCGACGGGGCCGGCAATCGAGCTTTCCTACCGGCTGGCGGAATGGTTCTCACCCGACGGGCTCGTCCGTTCCTTTTTCACCTCCGGCGGATCGGATAGCGTCGAGACCACGCTCAGACTCGCGCGCCAGTACCACAAGATCCGCGGCGATCGTGACCGCACCAAGTTCCTGAGCCTCAAGAAGGGCTATCACGGCACCCATTTCGGCGGCGCCTCGATCAACGGCAACACGAATTTCCGTCGCAACTACGAGCCGCTGCTTCCCGGCTGCTTCCACATTTTGTCGCCCTATCTCTACCGCAACCCGTTCGACGAGACGGACCCGGCGCGGCTCGCCGAATTCTGCGCGGCAGCGCTCGAGGACGAAATCGTCTTCCAGGGCCCGGACACGGTCGCCGCCTTCATCATGGAGCCGGTGCTCGGCGCCGGAGGCGTCATTCCCCCGCACTCGAGCTTCATGCCGCTGGCGCGCGAGATTTGCGACCGTCACGGCGTGCTCCTGATTGCCGACGAGGTCATCACCGCCTTCGGCCGCACCGGTGCCTGGACAGGCTCTCGGCTCTGGGGCGTTAAGCCCGACCTCATGTCGACGGCCAAGGCCATCACCAACGGCTATTTCCCGTTCGGCGCCGTCATGATCTCCGAGAAGGTCGCGGACGTCTTCGAGAACGACGAGACCTCCTTCGGCGCGATCGGCCACGGCTACACCTATTCGGCTCATCCGGTCGGGGCCGCGGCCGCGCTCGCCTGCCTGCCGGAGATCGAGAAGGCCAACGTGGCGGCGAATGCCGCGGCGCGCGGCGAGGAACTGCTTACCGGCTGTATGGAACTAAAGGACAAACACGAGCCCGTCGGTGACGTGCGCGGCAAGGGATTGATGGTGGCGCTCGAACTGGTGTCCGACCGTGCGACCAAGAAGCCCATCGACAAGAAGGTGATCGCGCAGGTGTTCGAGACGATCTACGAGAGCGGTGTGATGGTACGAATCTCGGGCAACAACATCATCCTGTCGCCGCCGCTCGTCATCAGCGCTGCCGACGTCACGAAGATAGTCGCGGCTCTCGATGCTGGGTTGTCTCCTATTTGACGAGGACTTTGGCTTTCAGTTTTGCCGAAGCCATGGCGATAATGCCGCTATGACCGCCCTCCAGCTGCCGAGGAGATTGCATCGTACCGGCTCAAGCAAATGTTTTGATAGAGCTGAGACTTGCTTCGCGCTGCAACACAAAACGCCGGACAATGTCGCTGCTGGGTCATGGCTGCCGTGCGCCCATGTCCGCAATGGGTCGGCTCTGCCCCCGCGAGCGGACATGCGTCGAGCAATGTGGGCGTTGAAAAAGGCGGCCGCGCTACCGGGCGCGGCCTCAAGGACTTCTGCTTGTCTCTCGGTCGCCCGTGGGAGGAAGTGGGCTTGGCGGAGACTGCACCTACATCCTCGCGCGAATAGTTTAAGCGGTCCCTAACCGGCCGTCCGAGCCAACGGACGGCAGGAGGGCGGCAGCGACGCGCCTATTCAGCCCCAGCAATGATTTTTTTCGGACGAAAAAAATCGTATCGCCGCGTCTGCTGCCATCTCGATTTGGATGTGGGACGGAATGTGGGATGCCCGCGGTTTGTTCTCGCTGAAGCCCCATCATCTCAACTGGTTACAAGGCAAGAATGGCGGAGGGGCTGGGATTCGAACCCAGAATACGCTCCTTTGAAGCCAATGAAATTGCGCGGCAAGACAATACATTGCCCGCTCGTTCGCGATGCGAAAGCGAAAAGCTTTTGGCCACCCCGGGGCCGTTGAAAATAAACAATCCAATTCAGTAGGGCGCCAGCCCGTTCGCCTTTGAAATGACTCGGGTTTTGGGTCTTTTAATTATGTTTCAAAGACGAAAAATCCGGTGCCGGTATAAAAAATCTGCGCGTGGGAGAGGCGCCGGTCCGGAAGGCGCGCGGACGTAGACATTTTACCCCCCGGGGGCAGATCTCGGAAAGAGTGTCTTCATCGCTCGCCGTCACTTCGCTTGCGGATGAATAGACCGAGGCAATACCGCACTCATCCGTATTCTTAATGGCTGCGCGCGTTGGCTGCAATAAAGCGGCCGGCAGCAACGCAACCAGAAGCAGACTAGATTTGGTGATCATGAATTGTTTTGTGCTTTTACGGTTATGCCACTTATACGGGTAGAGCACGACCACCGGAGCGAAAGCGAGCCGAGGCTATATATTTTGTCACTTGGCCATCCGCCAAGCAAACAGCACGACAGCGGCGCCAACCGCCGCCGCAACGAGCGACATCAGAAGCCCGCCGCCGAGCGCAAGCAGCGCAGCGACGTTAAAGCCGATGAACGCGCCAGCAACACCCACGAGTGCGCTAGTTACGATTCCGCGGGTCGATCCAGAGAACTGACGGGCAAGCCACGACGGCCCAGCGAGCCGGTCGAAGAGGAAGCCGGCGGCGACGCCGATGACGAGAACCAAAAGAAAGATGACTGCGGGGTCGGTGGCGCGCATGGTTTATCCTTCTCAATCAGGTGAGGAATTGCGCAGGTGAAGATGGCTCATCGGACGACCCGCCGTTCAGGTCAGATCCGCCCGAGCAACATAAGAACGACGATGATGATCAGGACGATACCGATGATGCCGACCCCGCCGTGACCGAAGCCGTAGCCATAGCCGCCGAAGCGGCCGCTGAAGCCGCCGAACAAGAAGATGACGAGAATGATGATGAGGATGAGCCCGAGTGACATGACTTAATCTCCAGTGGTAAAGCGAATCTACGACTGTGTCTTCAGTGGTACGCCGCGCTATTTTTTCTCGATAGAAATTCCCCGGTCGCCGATGCTGATTTCGACTCCGGTCGTCTTTTGCCGTTCGTGATAGAGCTGATAGCCGGTCACCACGGCGGTGACGCCGAGTACTGCAATAACGAGATAGAGAACGTTGCGATTCATGATGCGTTGTCTTCCGGCCGGTGCGAACTTGTTGCGTCCCTTTTCGCAGCCTCGGCAAAATATTCCTCCGACATGAGTTTAAGATCCCGCGCGATTCCTAGATCCATGCAGCTTCGCGATAGCCGCTGGCAGCGGCTTGCCTGCAGCCGCAGAAAGGCGGGTCCCAATTGCGCCAGAGAATCCACGGTCATGTCCCGGCCCCCACTCAAGCGGTTGCGATCTCAACGAAGAACCCCGGAGCGGCGACTGGCCGCCCCGGGTAGCGCCGGCGCGAACGTCGAAGTAGACGCTCAACGCCATGCGCAATGACGGTAGCCGCTGCGGCCGATCCAGCAGTGGCGATGACGCCGGTGGTCAACGACATCCGGACCGCCAACCACGCCGCCGATGACGCCGCCGGCCACCGCGCCGATCGGGCCGGCAATAACCGCGCCGGTGCCCGCACCGATGGCGACGCCTTCCAGCGTTCCGGCCTGGGCCACGATGGGCATTGCCGCCAACATCGCAACCAGCATTGCTGTCTTGAGGATCGAGCGCATGAAAAACTCCTTGGTTAAGGTATCAATGTGAGTATCTGCGGGCCCGGGCAAACCGACTGCTCCGGCCCCCTTGAAAACATTGTGCTGAGTCGGCCTCAGTAAATATTCGACGGGTGCATATTGTATGTCTGCGGCAAAGACGCGCGCGCCGGTGCGGCGACCGCCGCAACGGCGGCGTGATTGGGCAGCACGATGATTTTCGTGCCGACGTTCACGCGGCTATACAGGTCGATCACATCCGCATTGAGCAGGCGGATGCAGCCGCTCGATACGTTGGTGCCGATCGTCGCCGGCGCGTTGGTGCCGTGAATCCGGTAGACGGTATTGCCGAGATAGATGGCGCGGGCGCCGAGCGGATTGCCTTCGCCGCCGGCGGTGAAGCGGGCGAGATAAGGCTGGCGCGCGATCATTTCCGCGGGCGGGTACCAATCGGGCCACTCGGCCTTGCGCGTGACGCGCTCCACGCCGGACCAGGTGAAGCCTTGGCGGCCGACGCCGATGCCGTAACGGATCGCCTTGCCGCCGCCGAGCACAAAGTAGAGGTAGGTGCGCGCGGTATCGATGATGACGGTGCCGGGGTCGACATTGGCCGAATAGTCGACCAGCTGACGGCGCAGGTTGGGCGCAAGCTCGGTCACGTTGGCTTCGTCAGCCATGGGCTGGATGGCGGCGGCCGGCGCCCTTACGGCGTCCAGAAGCGGCAATGGGGCCGCGACGGAGGAACCGCTCCATAGAGCGACGACTGCAAGAAAAACAGTGGTTTTGAGCAGGCTTGATGAACAATACATGATGTATTTTTTCCGATCTAACTCACTAACCTCTGGCACCACTTAAAGTTCCACAGTTTCAAGATAATATTTCCGTCAATGTATACTTAAGTGATTTCCTCGTACTTCTAGCGATTATTGTGTTTTTCTTTGGCAAAGCTGGAACTTTCAACCTTTCCGCGCGTTATGGATACGTTCGCCCAATGATAGATAGGGACAAAATGTTCAAACAAATCATGAGGATTGCCGCTGCCGCTCTTGTCGCGGGCGCTATCGCCTTCGCGCTAACCGTCGCCCCAGCGGCAAACGACCACGAAGCCACGCAGGGTTCCGAAGCCAAGCAGGCGCTGCCGTTCGCAAAGGCTGACCGCCTTCGCGTCCCGCTCAAGGGGGCCGCATGCTCAGTGCACGGCTGGCCGAACTTCGAGCCGAAATGTCAATTCGATGTCAGAGAGCCCGCCGGCAAAGCGCGCACCGTTCGTGTCATCGCCCTTCGCTAGGCGGCACTTGAGGGAGCGTACAGCAATTCAGTCCGACCAATTGGCATGAAGGGACGACGACAATGCCTTTGCTCTTCTTAATCATTCTTATCGGCTGTATTGGCGGAACCATCGCGCGCTTGCTCATGCCCGGTCCGAACACGCCGACCGGCTTTCTCCTCACCACTGTGCTCGGCATCTCCGGAGCACTCCTCGCAACTTTTGTTGGTGATGCCGTCGGCCTGTATCGTTTCCATCAAGCCGCCGGAATTATTGGCGCAACCGTTGGCGCGATGATTATTCTGTTCGTCTGGCACCGCCTCGTGGCCTTGCACATCATCCCGGATCACGGCGCGTAACTGCTAATTAGCGGCTACCGTTAACGCGATTTATGCGGGCGCGACCTGGTTCGCCTGCTCATACTATTCCACCGGCGTATAATTGCGTTCGACGGCATCATAGACCGCGACCTGAATCACCGGGTAGTTCTGTTTGAGCTTCGCGCCGGCCGCATTGGCGTCCTTCGCGCTCTCGTAACGCGTTTTCAACTTGCCGTCGACCGACAAGACATAGCCGTCGACCGGCACGGCATTGGCGCGTAGATTTGTCGGCTTCTTGGTGTCTTGAAGCATCATCTCCTGGGCTTTTGGCTCTTGGCTTATTGGCTCTTGGTTTTTCGGTTCTTGGTTCTTCAGCACCAGGTTCTTTGGCTCTTTGCTCATGTGCGTTCCTTGGTTGTTATTGAGGTTGTTAGTGAGGTTGTCATTGAGCCGCGGCGCAAGACTGCAACGTCAAACGTCAGCAACGTTGAGATCGTAGGAGCCTCTGCGCCCACGGGCGTAAACCTTGGCGGCAATCGCGTAGATGCGGTCGCGGTTGATATCGAACGCGCGCAGCAGATCGACCGCATCGGACCGCAGGTTCGGTTGAATTTGCTTGAGGGCATCAGCGGTTACAAAGAACGAGCTCTCCATCGAGCGGTCATGCCCCCAGAAGTGGACCGCACGTCGCGTCGCATCGTAACTACGGCAGCTGTTGGGAAAATTGATCGCCATATTCCTGGGATTTCGATCTTGCGAAGACCGTGAAAACCACATCAGAGCACCTTGGCCGCAACGCCAACGGCTTTGTGAGAGGTCACCACTGCGTCGCCGTCTATCGCCGCCACGAGGTCGGCCGGGTCGATGGTCAGCATCTCGATCGAGCCCGGGTAAGACTGCGCCGCCACCAGCATCGTCGTCGCGACACGGCGATAGACGGGAAACGACAATCCCTCGATCAGATCTTCGTCGGTCATGACCTCATAGCTGCCGGCGGGCAACATTCGGCCAACACCATCAACTGAAAATGGATTGTTGAATTGCACAATCTTTCGAGTTGTTCGCGTGCTCATTGGATCCTTTCCGAGACGCTACGATTAGGAAGGACGATCTCATCCGCCTTGGACGGTTTTGATTTGAACGTCGCGTGAGTGATGGACACGGCTGTGCCGTGTGAATCGCTGGCAGTATCCACGACCGCTTCGAGCTGCCGCGTTAGCGCTTTAACAAGACTGGTCCCGAGCCCAGGCTTGGTCTGGCTTGCGCTCACGTCCGGCTTGCCGATGCCGTTATCGGACACCGTTAGCTTCCAATCGGTCCCCGCGACTCTGTAGGAAACGACGATAGCCGCGTCCGGCTTGTCGCCGGGGAATGCATGCTTCAATGCATTCATCACCGATTCGGTAACAATCAGTCCGAGGCTCACGGCGTCGCGAGATATCGCGGTAGCAGTATCGGCTTCGACTTTCAGCGAGATCGGCCGGCTATCGCCGATCATCGATTGCGCCAGCGTTTCGCACAGTTTGGTGAGGTAATTGCCAATCTCGATCGGCTTGCCTCCACCGACGACATGCAGATGCTGCTGGACGGCGGCAATTGACAGAACGCGCTGATGCGCATCCTCCAACTGCAGCCGCGTCTCTTCCGACTGCACGGTTCGTGCTTTGATCAGCAAGATGCTGGCGATGATCTGCAGGCTATTGGCGACACGGTGCTGCATCTCCTCCAGCAGCATGTCCTTTTCCCGCAGCAGTTCCTGTACCTGCCGCTCTATGGCGCGCCGATCAGTAATATCCTCGAATGCCAGCAATATGCTGTCGTGTGCGCCCTTCTCGTAAAAAACCTTCCGCGCATTAAGGAGCATGACTCTCCGGCCGATCGCCGGAAACTTACGGTCGACCTCATAGCCCTCGACGGCTGCTTGACCGTTTGAGATCGTGCCTAACAGCTCACGAAGCTCCGGGATGTCCCATTGACCCCCATCAATCTCATAAAGCAGGTGGCCACGGACATCCTCACGGACGAGCCGAAAGGTCTTGTAGAAGGATCGGCTCGCGGCGATGACACGGAGATCGTGGTCGAGCACCACGAGGGGATCGCGGACGGTATCGACGATGGCATGCGCAAGCGTAATTCCGTCTTGAACGTCGACGAATGGCGCTTCCTTCGACAGCGTCGAAGTTAACATGTGAACCTTTCGCCCCGCTTTCGAGCGTAGGCAAGGCCGCGCGAATTTTCATTAAGTTGGCGTGAACGCCGGGACGCTCCGATTGAGCGTCGAATTGTTGAAACCTTACGCCTTTATTCGTGAAGAGTCGAGGACATGTCGATCACGATTAAGGGACTGACGCGGTAGACGCGCGTGGTTCAGGCGTCAACGAAAATGCCGATAAAACATAAGCGCGGCGATCAAGGCAAGCATAGTGGCCGGCGCGACGATCGACGGTTAGCTATTGCGTTTTCGCCTACGTTCCTCAAGCCAAGCTTGACCGTCGATACTGATCCAGTTCAACGCCTCTTCCTCGGAAACTCCCTCGAAAATTTCTTCCGAAGCGGCGCCTTCGAGCGTCGCCCATACGGACCATATTTTGGCATGGGATGCCTGCCTGACAATCAGTCTTGGCTCATTTTGGCGAATTGGAGCATTCTCTAAAATATCAGTCATACCAACGAATATGTGTCTAAATTTCCCACACGCAAGCTTAATTTCGTTGCCCTAGCCCGGTCATCCAACAACATTACCTAGTCGCTCGATGGCTTTTTCGACTGCGCTTTTCGCGCCGTTCTCAATCGGCCTAAACGGCGGCCGGATCGGAACGGCCGCAATCTCGCAAAGCAGACGCGCGGCTTGACGTTTCGTTCCTTCGCATCCGCTGAGGTACGCCTTTTAAAGTGGCAGATGGGACCACGCGAGCGGCCGAAAGATCCTGGTCAGAGGGAACTATAAGGGGTCGAGGGGGATTGGCTCTTTGCGTCCAACCCCAGGCGGTTGGCAATCCAACCAAATGGAGCGAATTATGCAAACCAAATTTTTGGCGGCAATGACGACTCTCGCTTTGCTGGCGCTGCCGGTGGCGGCGCAGGCGCAAGGCACCCTTCGCGGGGCGCAAGAAGGCGCGGCGGCGGGTGACCGGGCTGCCGGCCCACTCGGTGCGGTGGTTGGCGGCACGGTCGGCGCGGTTGCCGGCACGGTCGGCGGCATTCTCGGCGTCGAGGAGCGTCCGCGCTTCCGCGCCTATGTCGTCGATCAGCGGCTGCCGTCCTATCGCTACGAGCAAGACTTCCGCGTCGGCGCGGTGCTGCCGCAAGATGGCATCACTTATTACGAGATTCCCGGCGAGTACCACGTTCAGGGCTACCGCTACGCCTACGTGAACGACCATGCGGTGCTGGTCGATCCGCACACGCGGCGCATCGTTCAGATCATCGATTGATATCCAACACTGAAGGGACAAACCATGTTGAAAGTCATCTCACTGAGCGCCATTGCCGCACTGGCATTGGCGGTTACGGCCACCTCGCAACCCGCCTTCGCGGGCGGCAATGGCGGCGCGGTGGCGGCCGGCGTCGTCGGCGGCCTGGCTGTCGGCGCCATCATCGGCTCGCAGGTCAATCGCCCCTATTACGGCGGGCCGGGCTACTACGAGCGTTCCGGTTATCGCGGCGGCTACGAGGAATGCCACACCGTGCGGCACCGCTACATCGGCCACGATGGCTACTGGCACGTTCGGCGCGTTCGCGTCTGCGACTAGGCGAGCACTCGACGAGCGAAAGCGCGGCAGGACGACAGGCCCTATCCGCGCGGCCCGCGCTTCGGCAGCAGCGGACATCTTGAGCGAGCCCGGCTGTGCTCGCTGCTCCAAACGAAAGCCCCGGGCCGCAAGGTCCGGGTTTTTTTGGTTGTCGCGATGAAACGCGGTGGCATAGTCCTAATCATCGATCCGGTGCTGCGGCTGTTGTTGGTGCTTACCGGCTGCCTCGGGGGAAAAAGCTCCATCAGGGACAAATAAAGGGGTAAAGCTTGGCCGCGCCCTGGTCGCGACGGACATTTACACCTTGTAGCGGGCCGTTTCGTTCATAGATCACTAAAAGCCTCCAGGTGCATGCCTTAACAAGGGTCTTCAAGGTGCTGAGTCCTGTTGGGGTCATCAAAGGTATATAATGAAAATTGCGCAAATCGCGCCCCTGATCGAAAGCGTCCCCCCACGGCTTTATGGGGGCACCGAGCGGATCGTCTCCTACCTGACCGAAGAATTGGTAGCGCTCGGCCACGACGTGACGCTGTTCGCAAGTGGAGATTCGATCACGGCGGCCAATCTTGTGCCCTGCGTGCCTACGGCGTTGCGACTGAACGCAAACGTCCGCGATCCAATCCCCTATTACATGCTAATGCTCGATCGCGTGCGCCAGCGCGCCGACGACTTCGATATCATGCACTTCCATATTGACCAGTTTCAATTCCCTCTGTTCCGATCGATCGCGGGCCGCACCGTCACCACCTTGCATGGTCGCCAGGATCTACCCGATCTGCTTCCGCTCTATCTGGGCTTTGACAACATGCCGCTGGTTTCTATCTCCAACGATCAGCGCCGTCCGGTGCCGAATGCAAACTTCGCAGCCACCGTCTACCACGGCCTCCCGACAGCTCTGCACCGCCCCATAGCGCATCCACGTGGCGGCTATGTTGCCTTTCTCGGCCGCATATCGCCGGAAAAGCGCCCCGACCGCGCCATCTCGATTGCGCGAGCGCTTGGTATTCCGCTCAAGATCGCAGCCAAGGTCGATCGTGCCGACGACGCCTATTTCCGCACGCAGATAGAGCCGCTGCTTGACGGCCCGGGCGTCGAGTTCATTGGCGAGATCAACGAACATCAAAAGACGCAATTCCTTGGCGAAGCGCAGGCATTGCTGTTTCCCGTTGACTGGCCAGAGCCATTTGGCCTCTCCATGATCGAGGCCATGGCTTGTGGCACTCCAGTTTTAGCATTCCGCTGCGGCTCGGTGGCGGAAGTTATCGAGGACGGCCTCACCGGCGCGATCATCGACACCATGGACGAGGCGATCGCGGCTTTACCGCACGTCATCGCCCTCGACCGGAAAAAAGTGCGTCAGCGTTTCGAGCAGCGCTTTTCCGCCACGCGGATGGCAAACGATTATGTCGGTGTCTATCGCTCGCTACTTGCGTCGTCGATGTCGCTCGACTCTAAAGAGCAGATTGTCAAGCATCCCTTACGGAACGGTAAGGATGCGATCATCCTGAGGCCTCAAATTGCCTAGCCAGGACTCGACCGCGAGGCTGGTCGAGGAGGCTCCGGAGACCCCCTTCTATGTTCGGGGAACAGGAGCCTCCACGCGGCCCCGCCGCACCCTCAAGGATGGCGATTGTTTTGCCGTGTTCGACAGCCATGCCGACATCGGGGCGTCCCCTGGTGGACCGGACGGCATTTTCTTTTCGGATACTCGTCATCTCTCGAATTTGGAGATGCGGCTCAACGGCAAGCATCCGCTGCTACTGGGTTCAAACATCCGTGACGACAACTCTATCCTCACCGTCGACCTGACGAACCCTGACATCTATGTCGATCAGAAACTCGTGCAACGGAAGGACATTCTGCACATCGTGCGCACGATTTTTCTCTGGCACGGCGCCGCCTATCAGCGCCTGCGCATGCAGAATCACGGCGACGTGCCGTTTGATGTCCGGCTTTCGCTCACTTTCGCGAGCGATTTCGCCGACCTGTTCGAGGTGCGCGGGTTACGCCGCGAACGCCGCGGCACCTCAACCACCGAGATCTGCAGCAATACCAAGGTTACACTGAATTACCTGGGTCTCGATGGCAATCGGCGGCAGACGATGATGCTGTTCGAGCCTGCCCCGGAGCAACTCTCCAGCAACATGGCATCCTACGCGTTCGAGCTACAGCCCAACGAAAGCCGGTCGATCTACGTGACGGTAAAGTGCGACCACGACCTCGGCGAAATCAATCCACTTCCATTCCGCAAGGGCCTGCGCGCGGCGTTCAACGAGCACAAGACTGCGAGTCGTGGCATCGCCACCATTGTCAGCTCGAACAATATCTTCAACGAGGTGGTATGCCGCTCGATGGCCGATCTCGCGATGCTGACGACCAGCACGCCGCAGGGTCCGTACCCCTATGCCGGAATTCCCTGGTACTCGACCACGTTCGGCCGCGACGGAATCATCGCGGCGCTGCAGATGTTATGGTGCAACTCCGCTATTGCCAAAGGCGTGCTGCGGCGTCTCGCCGCCTATCAGGCCAGCCAATTTGATCCGCTCGCCGACGCCGCGCCCGGAAAAATCCTGCATGAGATGCGGGGTGGCGAAATGGCGGCGCTGCGCGAGGTGCCATTCGGCCTGTATTACGGCAGCGTGGACGCGACGCCGCTGTTCGTGCTGCTAGCCGGATTATACACCGAGCATACCGGCGACATCGAGACGCTGCGGGAATTGTGGCCCAACGTCGAAGCGGCGCTGGGCTGGATCGACGGGCCGGGCGATGCTGACCGCGATGGCTTCGTCGAATACCACCGCGCCGACCATACGGGACTGGTCAACCAGGGTTGGAAGGACTCCCAAGACGCGATCTTCCACACAGACGGCTCGCTCGCGCAGGGGCCAATCGCGCTCTGCGAGGTACAGGGCTATGTCTATGCGGCGAAGCGCCTGGCGGCCCGCGGCGCGCGCCGGCTCGGCAATCATGCGCGCGGTGACATGCTCGATGCGGCGGCGACCAAGCTCGCCGAACGATTTGAAGCGGCTTTCTGGTGCGAGGAAATCGGCACCTATGCGCTCGCGCTCGATGGGCAGAAGCGGCCGTGTCGCGTGCGGACCTCGAACGCCGGGCAGGTGCTGTTCAGCGGCATCGCCGCACCGGAGCGCGCGGAAGCGGTAATGCGCGACCTGATGGGGCCATCGTTCTTTTCCGGATGGGGCATCCGCACGGTGGCGCGCGAGGAGCGGCATTACAATCCGATGTCATATCACAATGGCTCGGTCTGGCCGCACGATAATGCGCTGATCGCAGCGGGCTTCGCGCGCTACGGGCACAAGGACGCTATCGCTCGCGTGTTCCAGGGCCTGTTCGATGCAGCGAGTTATATGGACCTGAGGCGGTTGCCGGAACTGTATTGCGGCTTCCAGCGCGGACGCCAGCGCGGGCCGACCCTCTATCCAGTCGCCTGCTCGCCGCAGGCCTGGGCCGCAGGCACGCCACTTTTACTTCTACAGTCTTCTCTCGGTCTCGAATTCGATTCGGATCGCAACGAAATCTTGCTGCGCAACCCCCGACTGCCGACGTTTCTCGAGGAGGTGACGCTCCGCAACCTGCGTCTTGGCCAATCGGTCGTAGACTTGATGCTGCGTCGACACGGCAACGACGTGTCACTCCAGGTGTTGCGCAACGAGGGGCACATCAGGGTGGCGGCGGTCTATTCGTGACAGGTGTCGCGAACTGTGTACACGGCGAAATGGCTCTCGTGAATCAGCAGCCGTTCATCCGTCGTGGCTCGCTGCGCTCACGCTTCGCGGGTTCTCGCCTTCACCTCCCGCGCTCGTCTGGGTGAGCAAATCAACCACCAATTTAGGCATGACCGGTCAATCCGGGAATCGCGCAATAGTCGTCGCAATTCGACTTGATCGTCCCCATATACGCTTTAACAACGTCCAACAAGCAGACATTACGGCACCGTCGAGCGGGAAACCGCTCGCCCTGTGTCGCGGAGGTGACTTCCCATGTTCATGGCAGAGCAATTTCGCGCAAAAGCGGCCGAAAGTACCGAATCACTCAAACATACTAATGTTCCGAGCGAAATCCGCGCGCTTCAGCGATCGGAGCAAAGCTTCAATGCGCTGGCGCAAAACGAAGACTGGCTTGCGGACAATTTCGATAGAATAATCAAGTCGCAAGACATGCACCCGCAGGATGAAGTTGCCGGGAGAAGTGCCAGGCGCAGAACTGTCGCAGAAATCGAAGAGCATATCCTTCGATGTCTTGGAGCGGCAGTCATCATGCAGTGGAACACAATCCCGACGAAACTCCAACGCGAGCTGTTCGATACCGCAGGTTCGCTGGGAGACGTGTTGCAAACGACCGCCTTGAGAGGACAGATCGCTCGCTTCCTGCATGACCACAAGGACAAAGAAAACCCTGCCGACGGAATTTCC